>DCPU01000018.1 GCA_002323245.1 Mariprofundus sp. UBA1536
TGCACTTGGTACTTGAATCCGCGTATTTTTTCATGAAGTGAATTCCTCCCAGAATTTCGATAAGCGCTTGGCCTATGCCAGCGAGCATGAAACTTTATTAATCTTCACTTAATGTGCAAGCGGTTTCGTAAGGGTTTGAATTGATTGAGGTAATCTTATTGCTGTGCAGCTAACTTTGTTGTTTAAATTTAGAAATCTGCCGGCGCTCGCGTTTGGTGGGGCGCTTGTCGGGGGAGGGTGCATGTAATGTTTTGAACTTTTGTTGCTCAAGTTGTAAGGCTCGCTGCTTTAGGCTCGAATCAGTTTCTTCATAAAGCATGGCAGCTACGGTTGCTGAGCCGCGCTTTTCGGCAAGGGAAGTTACTTGAATGGTCCACTGTATCTGCTCTTTACGAATACAAATTTCATCACCCAGTTGCACCATTTTTGAGGGTTTGCAGCGTTCACCATTGATATCAATATGACCGGCCTTAACCGCAACGGAGGCAAGGCTACGCACTTTAAAAAAACGAGCAGCCCATAGCCATTTATCGATACGAACGCCGCTAGGCAGCATCTTGTTCAAAGCGCAGTAATTTCTTTTTCCAGGTTAAGCCAAAGGCATATCCGCCCAACCCATCAGCAGCCAAGACGCGGTGGCAGGGGATAAGAATCGGTAATGGGTTGGCGCCTAAAGATTGCCCCAAGGCGCGTGGTGAGGTTGCAAGCGTTTTAGCCAGTTCGCCATACGTCTGGGTTTGCCCCATGGCGATGTTGGCTAGCCCATGGCGAAGTTTGTTTTGAAATGGTGTGTTTGCTTTGGCCAAGGGTGGTGATGGCAACGTCCTGCCTTGGAAATAGGCATCTAACCATATGGATATGGGGTCTTGATGCGTTATCGCACCGCGATGATCCAACCAAAGGTGGCTGCAGCTAGCACCATCCCATGCATAAGATAAAAAACCAAAGGGGGACTCGTAGCAATAAATCATGTGCGGCATCTTAGGGGTTATTATTGGGAAGTAAAAAAGATATCACCAAACCAAGCTGAAGCCGATTGGCCAGTATTATCGGTATCGGTCATCACAGCGATGGCATCGATGCTTTGGATGTCTTTACCTAAGAGTTGTTTGAAATCCTCGCGCACATTGCGCTTCATCGTTTGCCAAACGCCCAAATGCTTGTCGCCAGCTTCTGCAGCAATCATGGTGGCGTTGCTGGTGAAGGGGTTATCCCAAACTTCACCAAGCTTATGCTTGGATGACCACACATAATTTAAGGCGCGGGTATTCCAGAAAAACACGCCGCCATCAACGACCACATAAATGCGAGCCACAAAATCATCGCCGCTTTTTTGGTTCTCATCATGGCCGCTGAGCAGTGAATTGACCTTCCAAGACCAATTGAGGAATGGTGTTTCTAATAGGTTAATGTTCTTTTTATAAAACAAACCCGATGCACTGTTATCGCTTTTGGCTTGCAACACTTGGCGCGTTAACTGCTCATCAGTCACCAATGTATAAATGGTTTCACCTGCAAAAGATTTGCTTTCCCAGCCTGCCCGTGAGCCTTGCGAAAACTGCCCAAGTTGAAGTTCTTGGGCAGAAACCTCCATGGTCAAAAGTAGAAGAAATGTTAGATATATGATTTTCATTGTTTTACCGCTCCTCGCATCATTTAAACCATTCAGTCGAATTACAAGCTTAGACCTTACTTTGCTTGCTTACCCAAGATGAAGATACCTGCAATGACCAACGATGCGCCTATGATTTGTAAGCCAGAGATGGGTTCTGCCAAAAAGATGGCCGCCAAAATGATGGTGGCAATCGGGCCGATGGAGCCCACAATTGAAGTTTGGCTGGCACCAATACGCGCGATGGCTGCGGCCAATAAAAAGGCAGGGATGACGGTTGAAAACACAGCCATGGCCATGCCGTAGCCATAGACAGGCATGGGTTGGTTGAAAGCTGATAAGTCGCGGGTGATGGCAAAATGCATAAACACTGCCAAGCAAGAGATAATCATGGCGTATGCCGTAAAACGTTTGGCTCCCACCTTCGGAATCACCTCACCGCTGCCAATCAAAAACAAGGCATATGTAATCGTTGAGGCAAACACAAAACCCACACCCAACCACACAAATTCCCCTACGATTTGCACATCATGCATCATGGCCAAGGCGATGCCTGCATAGCTTAATAATAAAGCCAAGATGACTTTCTTCCCCATCGGTTTATGAAAAATAAAGGCCGATAAAATCACCACGATGGTGGGGTAGGCGAACAAGACCACGCGTTCCAAACCCGCTGTGACATATTGCAAGCCAATGAAATCAAATAAGCTCGATAAGTAATACCCCATCACGCCCAACCCCAAAATGTAGATGAAGGTTTTTTTGCTGATGCGCTGCTTGGTTTTGCGCTCTTCATCCATCGCAAAATAGATAAAAAATGGTAGCGAAAACATCATGCGAAACATCAGCAGCGTCACAGCATCAACATCATATTGATAAGCCAATTTTACGAAAATCGCTTTGGCTGAAAAGCCAACTGCCGCGCCAACGGCCAATAAGAGGCCAATCACCAAATGGGGGTTGGTGAAATGTTTTTGCATCATGGGATGAACACTTAGGCTCATGGGTTACTCCTTAGGGTTGGAGCATTCGCCGAAAGTAGAGCAAGGAAGGATTGTTTTTAAAGAAACAAGCAACATCGCGATACGTTCTGCGAGTGCTTGTGGTTTAAAATCAGACGTAAACGTTAGACAGCAGCAATAGCAGACTGGGGTAGTAGCCAGAGCCAGAGTGATTGCGCGAGGACGGAAATGTTCAACTGTGTTTTCATCAGGCGGCAAACTATGCGGCTGGATTCAGCAAAGTCTACAGCTGTGACCAATCATGCACGGTTGCTGCTGCGTAAAATATATTTTTTGGAAAAGCCGGTTAGGGTGACGCAATGGATATCGGAAAAGTAGACCAAGAACATTTGCCATTATCGTTGCATCAAGATCGCATACGGATTCTTTATACGAATGCGCGTGAAAGCATGGTGTTATATGGTGTTTGGATATCGTTAATGTTGATGATGTTGTTGTTCAACGGTGCCAATGTTGTGGGTGCTTTGGTTTGGGTAATCATGCTGACCATTATCCAGCTTTTTGAGCTTAAAAATGTGCGATCGTTTTTTGCTTTGCAGACCATTGAAGACCCCTTTGTTTGGGAGCGATATAAGGTGATGGTTTCATTTGCTCAAGCATCTGTGATTAGCTCAGGCGCAATGCTGATGCTTCATTTAGAACAAAGTGTAATCACGTATGTGTTGATTGTGCTGATTGCCATACCAGCCTTTGTGTCGTCTTCTACTTTGGCGACAAGCGTACAATCCCATTATGTTTGGCTGTTGGGTATGTTTGTGCCTTTGGGTGTGAAAGCTGCGCTCGCCGAAGACCCCGTTTTCTGGATATTTTCAGGCTTTATTTTCTTATGTGCTATTCCCGCTTCTGCCTTGATGGGTAAGCAGACCTCAAGGTCGTTTATTGATACCTTATATCTGCGCTTTGAAAATGCGGAGTTGCTCAAAACTGTGCAAGCTGAAAAAGAACGCTCAGAAAAAGCAAACAGAGATAAAACAAGATTTTTAGCCTCAGCCAGCCATGATTTGCGCCAACCCATTCATGCCTTGGAGCTTTTCTCTGATGCCCTCGAGCATCAACTGGAAAAACCGGCTCACCTAGAATTGATGGCTAGAATCAAGGAATCAGCATCAGCTATGAACGGTTTGCTGTACTCCTTATTGGATATTTCAAAATTGGATGCAGGCATTGTGAATGTCGATAAAAAGGCCATTTCTTTATCGGCTTTGCTCTTGAAGGTGAAGCAGTCGTTGCAGCATCAAGCCGATAAAAAAGGCATTGATCTGGTTTTAGAGTGCCCGCCCTGTGGTGTGATGTCGGATGCGGTGTTGCTAGAAAGTGTATTGCAGAATCTGCTTAGCAATGCCATCAAGTATACGGATCAAGGCAGTGTCGTGATTTCTTGTAAGGTCAGCAATGGTTTAGTGCAACTGCAAGTGAAAGATTCAGGTATTGGCATTTCAGCTGCTGATTTTGAGCATATTTACGATGAGTTTTTTCAAATCAACAACCCCGAACGTGATAGGAAAAAAGGCTTGGGGCTTGGTTTATCGATTGTAAAACGGACATGCGATTTACTGGGTCATGGTTTAAGTGCCAGCTCAACGGTGGGGGTAGGAAGCTGCTTTGTATTAAGTTTGCAATGGGCTGATGCCGAAGTCAGTCCATTGGATGAAACAGCCAAGCCACAGCCCAAACAAATCGATGCCACAGTGCTGGTGATTGATGATGAAGACACGATTTTAGAGGGCATGGTCAATATGCTTCAGCCTTGGGGTTGTCATGTGTTGGTGGCGCATAACCATGATGAAGCCTTGCTGCATATGCAAAGCGAGAAAGTGCACATCATCATCGCTGATTACCGCTTGCGAGATGGTGAGTTGGGCACTGAAGTGGTGAAAACGCTTGCCGCCGATGCTGGAAATATCCCCGCGATTATTGTGACAGGCGATACTGGCCCTGAGCAGTTGCTTGATGTGAAAAAAGCAGGTTTTCATGTGCTGCACAAGCCGGTTGCAGCTGTAAGTATGCGCGCATTGATTAGGAATTGTTTGAAGCACGCCAAAAAAAGCGCCTAAAAATAGTCATACTATTCCAGTAAAGTTAGCCTTGATTCTTACTTAAAATAGCCACCCATAACGGGTATGAACCCCTAGTGCCGATCGACAACAAACGGCCAAACCCAGACGGTCAGAATTTTATAAAAGCGCGGATTCAACTAGTAAATTCAAATAAAACTCCAAGCCAAAAATGAACAACTACAATAGAAATCAGGCAACTCGTTATTCATGCTATCTCCTTGTGTTTATAACCACTCTGTATAGAGCCATAAACCTGTTGGCTCATATGTTTGAACCTCCTCTCTTTTCAATAGTACAACAGTATAACAGACTATAGCTTATACTAATTGAATCGGCGAAGGTCTGCTTTGGGTCCAGGCCGTGTGAAAACTAAACATGTTTTTAGAAAGTGGTGAATTGAACCTAATCATTCTGATTTGACATAGGGAAGTGGGGTGCAGCATCTTATAATGATGTAATATTACATGAGTATGGGTGAAAATTTTATACAAAACGAAATATCTCTCGTTTTCGCACAGGCTGGGTCGGATACAGCCGGTTAGCATCCATGAGATGATTAGTATAGACGATGCATTCGCATAAAGCATTTTTGAACAAGGTGCAGTGTGTTTTCAGATCATGAGATGGGGAAACTTTTCGTCATCATGGGCGGCGAGGTTGGACCATGTGATACTTTAACCCCAAATCTCTTGGGCTTTGAGCATGGCTTCGCTGCGGCTGTGTATATTGAGTGTTTTAAAGAGTGCGGCGACATGTTGTTTCACTGTGCCTTCGGTTAAGCCCAAGGTGCGGGCGATTTCTTTGTTGGACTGGCCGCGCGCAATCAATTGCCAAATTTCGGACTGTCTTGCGGTTACTTTATCGGGCAGGTCGCCCTGTAAGCGCTTTTGCTTGAGGAAGGTGTAAGGCACATATTCATCGCCGGATAATACCAATTGAATGGCATTCAATAACACCTGATTGCTGCTTGATTTCGGAATGAAACCCATCACGCCGGCATCAAGGCATGCATCGATGATATGGCTATCTTCATTGCCTGAAATGACCACCACGGCCGTGCTTGGCAGGGCGTTGCACAATTGCTCCACTTTCTTGGCGCTGCCTATACCTGGCATATCCAAATCAAGAAGCAGCAAATTAATATGTTTATCAGCAAGAGCCATCACTTCAGCTCTGGTCTCGGCCTCAATCATGTCATGGTCGTCTGGCAGCGTTTTTAAAAGCTGCATCAACCCTGCGCGAACTAAACTGTGGTCATCTGCTACAACAATTCTCATGGGCTCACGATAGTGCGGAAATTCCGTCTTTCAATGTATAAGCAGGTATGTCGATATAACTTTGGTTATAAAGACAGGTCATCAGTTAGCTGTTTCCCTCACCTCACCCCTCCGATGATTGGCAACAATAGATGAACAATTTCAAGCGCAAGGTTGTGTGCCCATGATGAGTATTTCACCTTGAGCAGAAAGCATAAAAAGGTTCATCAGAAGTTGATTTGTAACATAAAGGGGATGCAACTATGAATACGATTGACCGAATTCAAGAGAAGAAAATTATTCGGAAGGATTTCCATAGCGCTCGTTTGGTATTGATGATGACATGTGCTTTGGTGGGATTAAGCCTGCCTGCCACGGTTGAGGCTGTACCTGAGTTTAAACATTTTATGCTCGATGGATATAATGTGGGTGCTGAAGCTGCGCCTGCCTTTGTTGATATCGATGGTGATGGCGACCTCGATGCGTTCATCGGAGAGGTCACGGGGGCTGTGCAGTTTTTCCGCAATGATGGTACCAATCTGGCGCCATCTTTTGCTGCAGATGTAACCGGCAATCCACTGGCAGGCATCACGGTACTCAGTCGTGCTGTACCGACATTTGCTGACATCGATGGTGATGGTGATGCTGATGCCTTTGTCGGTGATGCATTTGGTACGACGTATTACTTCCGAAATGATGGAACAAGTTTAGCGCCTGCATTTGTTGCTGTGGTGGGCGCAGCAAATCCGCTGAATGGTATTAATGTAGGTACTTCTGCCAATCCTAGCTTTGCTGATATTGATGGCGATGGCGACCTTGATGTGTTTATCGGTGAAAACGGCGGCACTGTGAAGTTTTATCGCAATAATGGAACCAGCACGGCTCCAGCTTTTGTGGCAGATGTAGCTGGTAATCCACTAGCAGTTGTGGCTTTACTAAGCATTTCTTCCCCAACCTTCACTGATGTGGATGGTGATGGCGATTTGGATGCCTTTGTTGGGGAATATTCGGGCGCATTGCATCTTTTTCGAAACAATGGCACCAATTTAGTGCCTGTTTTTGTTGCCGATGTTGCAGGTAATCCCCTGTCTGGCCTCTCGGCTAGCGTGCGGGTGAACCCTAGGTTTGTTGATATTGATGGCGATGGTGATCAAGACCTCTTTGTTGGTGAGAATTATGGTTCGGTCAACTTTTTCCGAAATAATGGAACCACGCTTGCTCCAGCATTTGCTGCTGAAGCGGCTGCAAACCCACTGTCATCTGTGCTTTTTAATGCCCTTACATCGGTGGCCTTTGCCGATATTGATGGCGATGGCGACCTTGATGCGCTAGTTGGAAGCAATGCAGCATCCGTGACCTATTACCGCAACAACGGCACGAATGTAGCACCAAGCTTTATTCAAGATTATGCTGGAAATCCTTTGCTGGGTGTAACGTTGGGAATTGTGGCAACGCCTACTTTTGTTGATATCGATGCAGACGGCGACCTTGATATCTTTGTTGGGAATAATGCGGGTACGGTTGCCTTTTTCCGCAACAATGGCACCAACCTAGCGCCAGTATTGGTTGCTGATGTGGCTGGGAATCCGCTCGCGGCAGTGGCGATGGCATCCCGATCTGTGCCTACCTTTGCTGATATTGATGGTGATGGCGACCTTGATGCCTTTATCGGTGGCGGCGGGGGAGGCGTGAAGTTGTTCCGCAACAATGGCACCAACTTGGTTCCTGCCTATGTCGATGATATCGCTGGCAATCCGTTGGCAGCTATTAATGTGGGTAGCAACGCTGCGCCAACATTTGTTGATATCGATGAAGATGGCGACCTTGATGTCTTTATCGGTGAAGACGGAGGCACCATAAAATTTTTCCGTAATAGCGGTACGAATCTAGCACCTGTATTTGCAGCTGATGAGACAGGCAATCTGTTGGCTGACTTTAACACGGGTGGGTGGGCAACCCCAGTGTTTGTCGATATTGATGCCGATGGTGATTTGGATGTCTTTTCAGGGGAGCTGTATGGCAAGATTAGGTTCTATGAAAGTACGCCAGTGCCAATCGTGCCTGTCACACCTACGACTACCACACCTGCGACTACCACACCTGTAACAACAACGCCTACTACATCTGGTGGCGGTGGTTGCTTTGCACCAGCGGCATCTATGGCTTCAGTGCCAGCATTGGCACCGATGTTTGGTATGTTACTGGCAGGCATAGGCATAATACGCCGTCGTCGGAAGTGATGGTAAAAAGTAACTGAACACAAAAAACCGCCTTTTCAACAAGAGCGGTTTTTTTATGCCATTTGTAAACGTGTTTGTGCGGAGGGGCGTATAGAAATTATATTTTTCTTAGAATTGTGGCTAAGCTGTCCCCATGCAAGTGGATAAGACAATCAATAACAAAATCACCCATGGTTTAGAGCAAGATCGTGTGCGGATTTTGTATGGGAATATCCGTGAAGGGACGCCATCTTATTATGTATGGTCGGCTTCGATTCTCGCTATCTTGGGCTTTAGTGGCGCCAACGTGGTAGGCACGATAGTGCTGGGCACTTTGATGCTGGGCGTACAGGCTGTGAAGTCGCGTTATATGCGTGCTTTTGAGCGCCTTGAAAGTGTGGGACAGCCGCAGGTTTGGGAAAACTACATGCTTATCGCCTCATTTGTGCAGGCATGTATGGTCAGCGCTGGTGTGATGTTGTTGGTTGATTTGCAGCAAAACCTTTCCACATATCTGATTATTTCTTTGGTGGTGATTCCTGCCTTTGCTTCGCCTCCAGTATTGATTGCCAGCGTGCGCACCAATTACGCTTGGGTGTTGGGTTTGCTGCTGCCAGTAGCGGTGAAAACCTTGGTGAGTGGTGACCATGTGTATGTGGTTTTTGGTTTATTGATTCTTTTTGGCGCTATCCCCAGCGCGGCTTTCCTGGGTAAAAAAATATGCGATTCGTTTATCGACACGCTAAAACTTCGTTATGAGAATTCTGATTTGCTTGCTTCGCTGCAAAAAGAGAAACATAAGGCAGAAAAAGCCAGTGCTGACAAAACCAGGTTTTTAGCTTCTGCAAGCCATGATTTAAGGCAACCCATCCATGCTTTGGAGTTGTTTTCTGATGCGTTGGAGTACCATTTGGATAAACCCGAGCAATTTGAGCTGATGAATAAAATTAAAGAGTCCGCTTCGGCGATGAATGGTTTGTTGTATTCATTATTGGATATTTCCAAACTTGATGCCGGCATTGTACGCGTGGATAAACAAGCGATTTCATTGTTGGATTTGATTTCTAAGGTGAAACAATCCTTGCAACATCTGGCCGATGAAAAAGGCATTGTGCTCGACATCAACTGCAAAGCATGCGCTGTGATATCCGATGCTGTGCTACTGGAAAGTGTACTGCAAAACTTACTGAGCAACGCCATCAAATATACAGATAAAGGAAAGGTTTCTATTTTTTGCGGTGTACAAGGCGATCAAGTAATGATTCGCTTCCAAGATACAGGTATCGGCATCGCTGATTCGGATAAAGAAAGCATATTTGATGAATTTTTCCAAGTTACCAACCCTGAGCGCGATAGGAAAAAAGGCTTGGGTTTGGGGCTGGCGATTGTAAAACGTACCTGTGCTTTGCTTGGACATGAGCTCAGCGTTGAATCGGAATTGGGTAAGGGCAGTGTGTTTTCCCTTTCACTGGAATCAGCGTTGGTGCCAGCGCAGGCATCTGTTTCGCACAGTCCCTACAAACCGCAACAGCTCGATGCGCGTGTGTTGGTGATTGATGATGAGGAAACCATCCTTGATGGCATGGTGAATATGTTGCAACCGTGGGGTTGTGTGGTGTTGGTGGCGCACAATCTGGATGAAGCTTTGCTGCACATTTTAAATCATGAAGACGACATCGATATGATTGTTGCCGACTATCGGTTGCGCGATGGGCAACTTGGCACGGATGTGGTGAAGGCATTAGCCGCTGCTGCCGAGCGCGATAGCATTCCAGCGATTATTGTTACTGGCGATACAGGCCCTGAGCAATTGGCGGATGTGAAAAAAGCAGGGTTTCATGTGTTGCACAAACCCGTTGCGGCAGTGCGTATGCGAGCCTTAATTCAGAACTTACTAAAACAAGCTAGAGCAGAAATCTAACCCCAGATTTCGTGGGCTTTGAGCATGGCCTCGCTGCGGCTGTGAATCCCCAGTGTTTTAAACAATGCAGAAACATGTTGTTTAACAGTGCCTTCAGTTAAATCCAAAACCCTAGCGATTTCTTTGTTGGATTGGCCTTTGGCAATAAGCTTCCAAATCTCTTCTTGGCGTGGTGTAACCTTTTCAGGCGCTGCCCCAAACATGGTTGATTGTTTGATAAAGGCGTAGGGCACATATTGATCGCCAGATAACACCAGTTGAATCGCGCTGATCAACACCTGATTGCTGCTGGCTTTGGGAATAAATCCCATCACGCCCACTTCCAAACAAGCATGAATCACATGGCTGGCATCATTGCCAGAAATCACCACCACAGCAGTGCTGGGCAGCGCTACACACATTTGCTCTACGCGTTTGATGCTGCCAATGCCTGGCATATCCAAATCCAGAAGCAGCAAATCGGTGTCATCACCGGCCTTGGCCAAAACCTCTTCGCTACTGCCAGCTTCAACCACATCAAATTCACCCGGAAGTGTTTTTAACAGCTGCACCAGCCCTGCGCGCACCAAGCTGTGATCATCGGCAATAATAATTTTCATGGCGCTACATTAGATGAAAGGCTCGCCATTTCCAATGTGCAAACAGCTATAACCAACTATCACTTTAGTCATAAGGCGCAGGCGCATGTCGGATACATCACCCAAACCACCAGACCTAGTGTTGCGGCCTAAGGGAATGAATTTTGCAGTCTAGGAGTTGGGGATGAAATCGATAAATTATTGGGTCATAAGTATAATAACACTGGCGCTTTCAGCTTGTGGAGGCGGCGGTGGAGGCACTGCCGATACGACGCCACCTGTGATGTCGCTTAATGGTGCAGCATCGGTGGATGTGTATCGCACAGGAACCTATACCGATTTGGGTGTGACGGTTACTGATAATGTCGATACAGGCCTATCAGCAACAGTTACAGGCACAGTTAATACGGCTGTGGTTGGTGTTTATACACTTACTTATAGTGTTAGCGATGCAGCTGGCAATGCCGCGATTGCTATCACACGAACCGTCAACGTGATTGCTGATATCACCCCGCCTGTGATTGCTTTAACAGGTGCTTCAACGCTCACAGTTGCTCATGGCAGTGTGTTTACAGACATTGGCACCACAGTCACGGATAATTTTGATGTGGGATTAACGGCAACCACTTCAGGTAACGTTAATACCGCAACAGTTGGTAGTTATACGCTCACCTATGATGTGAGCGATGCGGCGGGCAATGTCGCAACTTCAGCAACACGCACCGTGAATGTTACCGACCAAACAGCACCAGTGATTACGCTCAATGGCCCAGCAACGGTAACTGTTGCCCATGGCAGCGTGTATGCTGATGCTGGAGCAACAGTGAGTGATAATGTTGATGTGGGTTTAGTTGCCACGGCTACGGGCACAGTAAGCACATCCGCAGTTGGCACATATACCATTACCTACAATGTGAGTGATGCCGCCACGAATGCAGCAACTTCAGTAACCCGTACAGTGAATGTGATCGACCAAACGGCACCTGTGATTACGCTTAACGGCGCAGCATCGTTAACTGTGGCTCATGGCTTTGCCTATACGGATGCAGGCGCAACAGTCAGCGATAATGTTGATAGCGGTCTGATTGCCGTTGTTTCAGGCAGCGTGAATACATCGTTAGTTGGCACATATACATTAACTTATAATGTGAGCGATGCTGCTAGCAATGCAGCAACAGCAGTTACACGCACAGTGAGTGTGACCGACCAAACGGTTCCTGTGATTAATCTTACAACAAGTAGCCCGATGAGCGTGATTTTAAATTCAGGAGCCTTCGTAGATCCTGTCACGATTACTGATAATGTGGATTCAGGTTTGTCGCCAACCGTCACTGGCGCTGTGAACATGGCTGTGGCAGGAAGTTATAACCTTACATATAACGCTACTGATATAGCGGGAAACACTGCAGCACCAGTAAACTTAACAGTGAATGTGATATTGGCCTCACCTGTGCCAACAATGGCGTTTGATTTGAAAAAAGTTCAGTTGTCTTGGCCCGCAGTAGCAGGAGCAAACCATTATAGAGTGTTAGCCAATCCAACTACAGGCGCAGGTTTTACCTTGCTGCCTGGAGCGGGGGCGCTTACAGCAACAAGTTTTGATTTGAATATTCCTGTGCATCTCACAGATTGGATGAATGCGCAGTTTCTGGTTGAGGCATGTGATGCGCTAGAAGCAGGGTGTGGTAGCTCAACCAACCAAACGCTTACGCCTGCAAACTCATTGTTGTCTATTGGCTACGTCAAACCTCATAACCCAGGCTTGAACAATATTTTTGGTGAAGCGGTGGCCATCAGTGGTGATGGCAATACCTTGGCTATCGGTTCGCGAAAGGAAGACAGCTCAACAACGGGTGTTAACAGTGGCGTGAACACGTTTGGTACTGATTCAGGCGCAGTTTATATTTTTAATAAAAATGGTGCTGGCGTATGGTCAAGTGTCGCACATGTGAAAGCATCGAACACGGGCATAAGTGACTCATTTGGCATTTCACTCAGCTTGAATTTTGATGGTAGTACTTTAGCGGTTGGTTCAGCTGGGGAAGATGGATCGGGCTTGGGCGTAGGCGCTTTATCTGATGAGCTAGCTACTGATGCTGGTGCAGTTTATGTGTTCACCAAAACGCTAGGCGTCTGGTCACAGCAAGCTTATGTGAAAGCTTCGAATACAGGCGCCAGTGATTTCTTTGGGGTCAGTGTTTCACTAAGCGACGATGGCAATACCTTAGCAGTTGGTGCTGACCGAGAAGATACGTCGGCTGTAGGCATCAATGCTGTTGAAGATAATCTGAGTGCAGATTCTGGTGCGGTTTATGTGTTTACACGCAGCGTAGGTACTTGGTCTCAACAAGCGTTTGTTAAGCCATCCACAACACATACTGGCGATTATTTTGGTAGTGCAGTTTCCCTAAGTGGTGATGGCACCACCTTAGCTGTAGGGGCAAAAAATGAAGATAGTTTCACTTTTGGTATTGGAACGATTCCAAATACAGGAGCAAGCAATTCAGGCGCGGTTTTTGTATACACCCGCACGGGTACAGTATGGTCAGAGCAGGAATACATTAAAGCCAACAACACAGGTGCTACGGATGTGTTTGGCTCGGCAGTTACGTTAAGTACCAATGGCAACACCCTAGTAGTGGCTGCACCGAGGGAAGATTTCTTAGGCACCGATTCAGGGGCTGCTTATGTGTTTGTGCGTAACACGCTGGGTGTATGGTCGCAGCAAACGATGCTTAAAGCATCCAATGCGGGATTAGGTTATCTATTCGGTTCATCGGTATCCATCAGTGGTGATGGTAATACGCTGGCAGTAGGGCAATCCAGTGACAAAAGCTCGACGAAGGGCATAAATTCAACTCCCAATACGGTTCGTTCTGGTGCAGGTGCAGTGCTGGTGTTCACGCGCACAGGATCTGCATGGACTGAGAAAAGTTATGTGAAGTCGAATTACAATGCATCGGGTGCACCAGGCGAACTTTTTGGAACATCTGTATCCATTAGCGCAGATGGGCAAACGCTGTTGGTGGGAGCGCCAAATGAAAGTAGTGGTGCCACTGGAGTAAACGCCACACCATTCTTTAGTTTGGGAGCTCAACTATCTGGCGCAGCATTTTTGTATTGATTCATAAAAAAATATGACCTAGTGAAACGGCCTCCCTTTTGGGTGACCGTTTTGTTTGGTGAAACACTCACTAAAGTTATATCACACCCCTGACATGCATATATGGAGCATGCTGGTAATCAATTATTATTTGCTTCTGGGCATACCCCAGATGGGGGATGTGCTGTCAAACGAAGCGATGCAGCTTTTCGATTATTTTTAATGGGCAGGATGAAGAAGGGGATTGTAATGGGTAAAATTCAGTTTTTTGCGATTTGCGGATTTTATACGGTGATTATTATTTCCATTGCGGTGATGACGGTTTAAGCCAATTAAGCGTTGATATCCTGCCATACTTTTTCAAGGCGTTTGGCGGATATGGGCACCGATGTTTTTAAGCTTTGGGCGAATAGGGACACGCGCAACTCTTCGAGTAACCAGCGGTATTCCGTGAGTGGTAGCGTAGATTCGTGATGTTTTCCGCGTTGGGCTTTTTCGGCTTCGTAGGCCGCCCATAATTTTTGCAAGAGTTGGGTGTGTTGTTGGTCTTGTTTGAGTTGCGGGCCTGCTTTTTCGAGGCGTATTTGAGCTGCGGCGATAAACCTTGGTAGGTGGGGTAGCCAACTGGCGGGGGTGTGTTGCACAAAACCTGGGTAGATGAGTAGAGCTACTTGCGCCTGAATGTTTTCAACCACGGGATGTAAGGCAGCAGCGCGAACTTCTTTGATGGCTTGCTGCAAGCAGGTTAAGGCTTTGAGAGTATCGCGCACGTTGGCTGCTAGGGCATTACCCTTAGCCACGATGATTGCTCTTCCTGCATCCAAGCGCACTTCAAAATCGTGTTGATTTCTCGGCAGCGGTTCAGCCATGAACACAGCTTCGAATGCTTTGGCGATGATGTCGTTGCGCAGTGCTTCGCTGTTGCCAAAAGTGGCATAAAGCAGTGTGATTTCCTTTTGATAATCCATCTTCTTTTGCAGCATCTCTACTTGCTGATGCAGGGTGAGCATAAACAAGCGCCGTAAACCTGATGCCATAGCTCTTTGTGCAGCATCTTCACTTTCAAAGAGGGATAAGGTGACGCTGGTTTGCTTATCAACAAGGGCAGGGAAAAGCACCAGTTGCATGCCATTTTTTTGTTGGGTGATGGCTTCGGGAATATCTTCAAAATCCCAGCGGGTGATGCCTTTGATTTCAAGAAAGGATTTGCTGGTGGCTTGCTGCAAGCCATGTCGGGCTTGATGGGCATATTGCTTTTGCAAATCGGCCAATACATTGCTGGTGGCGATGGTATCGCCCTTATCATTAAGTAAGTTGAACTTCATTTTCAGATGTTCAGGCAGCTGTTCTACATTCCAATCTTTGCTGGATATATCCACGCCTGTCAAACGCTTGAGTTGACGCGCCAATTCCAGCAGCAACGAGCCTTGGCCAAAGGGCATCTGCTCGGCGCAGGCTTTGGCATATTGCGGCGCAGGCACAAAGTTTTTGCGCAAAGCCTTGGGCAAGCTTTTAATCAAATACACAATCTTTTCTTCGAGCAGACCAGGTACCAACCATTCAAAGGTGCTGGAATCAAGCTGCCCCAAGGTCACCAACGGCACTTGCGTGGTGATGCCATCAGCATGATGGGTGGGGTCGAAATGATAGCCAAGCTTGAGCTTTAGGCCGTTGATATCTTGTTTGTTGGGGAAGGCGGCATCATCAAGGTTTGCTTCTTGATGCAACAAAACATCTTGATTGAGAAACAAAACGTTAGGGTTGTTCCGTTCTTCCTTCTTACGCCATTGCTCAAAGAGTTTGCCGCTGTAAATACCCTCGGGGATGATGGCATCGAAAAATTCAAAGCGCGTTTGTTCATCGCTGAGTAAATCTTTGCGTCTGGCTTTGGCTTCTAGGCTTTCGATATCCTGCAATAGCTTTTGGTTGTGTTTGAAAAACTTACCAAAGCTGTGAAATTCAAACATCACCAAAGCATGGCGAATCAATAATTCGCGTGAAACCACAGGATCCACTGGGCCAAAATGGGCAATGCGGCGGCTGATAATCGGCAGGCCATACAAAGTGACAGTCTCATAGGCGTTCACCTGCGCTCGCTTTTTCGACCAATGCGGCTCGCTGTAGGTGCGCTTAAACAGATGGCTGCCCAGCTGCTCCAGCCAAGCCGGATCGATGGGGGCAATGCAGCGGGCGAAGAGTTTGGATGTCTCCACCAAAAAGGCTGCCATCAACCATTTGGGTGGTTTTTTGGAAAGTGGGGAGCCAGGAAACACCTGCACCTGCAAATTACGGGCGCCGATAAAACCCTTATCGTTTCTTTTTCCATCACCCTTCTTGCCATCACTCTTCTTGGTTTCCTCTTGGCGCAAAGCGATATGGCTCAACAGCCCTGATAAAATGGATTTGTGCACAGCATCAGGTTCAGCAGGAATTTGATTGGGTGTCATCTTTAAGTCGCGCGCAATGGCCAGCAATTGCCCATGCAAATCAAGCCATTCGCGCATGCTTAAATAGGAAATGAAATGTTGTTGGCAGGTTTTGCGCAGCTTGCTGTTAGAGAGATGTTTGGCTTGCTCATGATACCAATCCCAGAGCTTGAGCCATGATAAAAAATCTGAGGTTTTGTCGGTGAAAATGGCGTGCTTTTCATCAGCTTTTTGCTGGGCATCAGAAGGGCGTACTTTGGGGTCTTGCACCGAAAGGGCGGCGACAATGACCAATACTTCCGCTAAAGCGCGCTCCTTATCAGCTTGTACCAACATCCGCCCCAAACGTGGGTCGACGGGCAGGCGGGTGAGTTGCTTGCCAATCGTCGTCAGCTGACCTTTTTCATCCATGCTTTGCAGCTCTTCAAGCAAGCGGTAACCATCTTGGATGCTACGTTTTTCAGGCGGTTCCATAAACGGGAAGGCTTCGATGTCACCAAGGCCAAGGCTGGTCATTTGCAAAATCACATTGGCCAGATTGGTGCGGCGAATTTCGGGGTCGGTGTGTTCAGGGCGACTGTTAAATTGATCTTCGCTGTAGAGCCTAAAACACACGCCTGCGGCCACACGCCCGCAGCGGCCTGCGCGCTGGTTGGCACTGGCTTGGGAAATCGGCTCAATGGGCAGTTGCTGCACTTTGTTGCGCACGCTATAGCGGCTTATGCGGGCAAGCCCTGCATCGATGACAAAGCGAATACCAGGCACGGTCAGCGAGGTTTCCGCCACATTGGTGGCCAGCACAATTCTGCGGCCGCTATGGCCTTTGAAAATTTTATCTTGCTCGGTAGGCGAGAGCCTAGAAAAGAGAGGCAAAATTTCGGTGTTTCTTAATTCATGTTGATGCAGGGCATGCGATACATCGCGGATTTCACGCTCGCCAGGCAGAAAGACCAAAATATCACCCATGGCATCAAAGCGGGCTGCTTCATCCACAGCATCGATGATGGCTTGATTGAGGGTGAGCTCGTTTTCATCATCGCTCAGCAAAGGCCTGTACGCGATATCCACGGGATAACTGCGACCCGAGACTTCAATGATGGGCGCACCATTAAAGAATGTGGAAAAGCGCTCGGTATTGATGGTCGCCGAAGTGATGATGATTTTTAAGGTGGGGCGTTTGGGCAGGATATTTTTCAAATACCCAAGCAGAAAATCAATGTTCAGGCTGCGCTCATGCGCTTCATCAATGATGATGGTGTCATAGCTCATCAATAAGGGGTCGTGTTGAATTTCAGCCAGTAAAATACCATCGGTCATCAGCTTGATGTAGGTGTTGCTTTGGGTTTGATCAGAGAAACGAATTTTATAACCCACATCTTTGCCCAGCGGGCTTTGGAGCTCATCAGCAATACGCGCTGCCACGCTTCTGGCGGCGATTCGCCGCGGCTGGGTGTGGCCTATCATGGCTTCAATACCGCGGCCGAGCTCCAGGCATATTTTAGGAAGCTGCGTGGTTTTACCTGAGCCCGTTTCTCCGGCAATGACGAGCACTTGATGGTGTTTGATGGCTTCTTTGATGTCGTCTTTTTTTTGTGAGACGGGTAAGTCTTGTGGATAGTTGATGATTGGTAGCTGCGCTAAGCGCGACTGCCTTTGTTGTTTCGAAGCCAACACATCCTGCTGCAACTGCGCCAGTGCTTTATCCATGGGTTTGTTTTGTTGCAGGCCATGTTTGATGCGTTTGAGGCGCTGATGAAAATTGCGACGCTTTGCTTGCATACCTTGACTGATATGGCGCTGGAGCTCTTGGAGTATGGATTCGCTGATAGTCATCTGGCGGCGAAAACTACCAAAAATCGCTTTGAATACTATGTGCGCGATGGCTGTTATCCCTATGTGATGGCATGGCATTTGCTTTTAAAAGCCCAGATGTTTGGCGGAGGGCAAAAACTGTGATTTTTTGGATAAGTGAAAAGTTAAAGCATGGGTTGGCAACGATGTTGTTTATGGTGCTGGTTTGGCCTGTAGGTCAAGCACAGGCCGAAACCATGAAAATCGATTCTCCGATTTCGCCATTGGTGAAGCCAGCAACATTGGATGCTGACAAAGTCGCGCTTGGGCGCAAACTTTTTTTTGAGCCACGCTTATCCAGCGATAACAGTATCAGTTGTGCCCATTGCCATGATTTGGCACAAGGTGGTGGTGATGGTTCGAAGTTTTCATTTGGCGTGAATGGCGCTGAAGGCGGTATGAATTCGCCAACCGTGTATAACGCTGGCTTGAACGTAGCGCAATTTTGGGATGGGCGCGCAACAAGTTTGGAAGAGCAAGTCAACGGCCCTACGCACAACCCAGTAGAAATGAATTCCGATTGGAAAACAATCATCACCAAACTCAAAAATGACAGCGAATATAACCGGCTTTTTGATGGTCTCTACAAGCAGGGCATAAACGCCGATAATATTCGCGATGCGATTGCCACTTTCGAGCGCTCGCTGGTCACCATCAACTCACCCTTTGATCGGTACTTGCTAGGTGATAACTCAGCCATTTCGGCCAAACAAAAGCAAGGTTATGCCTTGTTCGTCAACTATGGATGCACTTCCTGTCATCAGGGCGCCAATGTGGGCAGTAATATGTTTGAAGTGCTGGGTGTGTTTGATGATTATTTTCGCAAGCGCGGGCATATCAATAATAATGATTTTGGCCGTTTTAATGTCACTGGCAATGAAGAGGATAAGTATAAATTCAAAGTGCCCAGCTTACGCTTGGTAACTTTAACCGCTCCGTATTTTCACGATGGTTCTGTGGAAACGCTGGATGAAGCAGTGCAAAAAATGGCTTATTTTCAGCTCGGCAGACGCATTCCCAAAGCGGATGTGGAAGCTATCATTGCATTTCTAGAATCGTTAGTCGGTGAGCTGGATAGCCAAACACCATGAAAAATATTTGGGTGCGTTATGCTATTATCAGCGCTGGGATTGTTCTGCTTGTCATCACTGGCTACAACTCATATTTGTCTAAAAATGATTTTGAGGATTACAAAACGAGTAGCGCCACATGGTCAGCTTTAAAGAATGAAGATGTGCGCCTAAACGAGCACTTTTTACTCATCCGAACGCTGATGACCGACAACTATGATGTGTTGGTACAAATCATAAAAGATATCCGCAGCTTGCAGGCAAATGCTGAGAGCCAATTGCAGGATGATATCCACGATTGGCAAGCCTTTGATGGCGATGTCCATCAGCTTTTTGACTTGATGCAGGAAAAATTTGAAGCTGTAGAACGCTATAAATCTGATCATGCCATTTTGCAAAACTCAGAAAACTATTTACCTATTTTAATGGCAGGTTTGGACAAAACAGCTTCTGAGCATGTGAATAAAATGCTTTATGAATTGGTATCCAAGGTCTATTTGTATACCCACAAACCCAGCCCAGAGAAAAAGCAGTCAATCGAAGTTCAGCTCAACCAAGTGCTTGATGAGCCCATGAGCGCAGACGCTGCCCAAACCTTACAAGTATTGGTGTTACATGTTGGCCAAGTGATGCGTAAGAGTAAACGTTTGTTGGAGCTGTCAGAAGAAATTCTCGCGATTCCAACAGGCAAGAAAATCGATGAAATTATTAACTTTCATGAGCAGTTTCATGCCGATGCAGTAGCGCTAGGCGATACCTATAAACTTTTTCTGGCTATCTTTTCTGGGCTGTTACTTTTCTGGATTTCATTGGCGATGAAGCGGCAACAAACCGTTGCTGATGCCTTAGAAGACGCCATTGTTGAACTCGATTATCAAAAGAGAGCCCAAGATCAACATTCCATTATTGGCATCACCGACAGAAGCGGAAAAATTACTTATGCCAATAAGAAGTTTTGTGAAATTTCACAATACAGCTTTGAAGAACTTATCGGTCAGGATCATCGGCTTCTCAACTCAGGTGTCCATGGGCGCGATTTTTTCAAGCAAATGTGGAAGACCATTGGCCGAGGCGATATCTGGAAGGGCGAAATCTGCAATCAACGTAAAGATGGCAGCTTGTATTGGGTGGATACCACCATCGTGCCGTTTATGGGCGAAGATGGGAAAGTTGAGCGCCATATTGCCATTCGCACCGATATCACCAACCGCAAAACCATGGAATTGGCTTTGAAAAAAAGCGAAGAAGATACCCGCCGCGTTTTGGAAACATCGTTGGATCCTTTTGCGATGGTGGACGAAAGCGGGAAAATCAGCCATTGGAATTCTAAGGCTGAAGAGGTGCTGGGTTATGCGGCCCAAGATTTGATTGGTGTTTCAGGCTTAGACACCATATTTATGGCTGATGAGTTTGAGCAGATGATGCAAGCAGCCCTCAACCCTGCCCTGAATGCTCATATGGTGGTGCAGGCCAAACATCGTGATGGTTATACGGTGCCTTTGCAGATATCTATGGTGTCGTTAAGCGATGATAACAACGGCTCATTTAGTGTGTTTATGCATGATATTTCCAATCAATTGGAGAATGAGAAAAAGCTGAAATTGGCGCGTGATGAAGCCATGGAGTCATCGCGTATGAAATCAATGTTTTTAAGCACAGTCAGCCACGAAATTCGCACACCCATGAACGGCATTGTGGGCATGAGTGATTTACTACTTGATACCCCGCTAAATAGTGAACAACAGCATTTTGTCTCTACCATTATTTCATCATCACAAGCTTTGCTGACGATTATCAACGACATTTTGGATTTTTCGAAATTTGAGTCGGGTCAAATGCATATCGAACCCATTGAATTTTGTTTGTCATCGCTCGTGGAAGGTTCGGCAGAGCTGGCATCACACCGCTCGAAAAATGAAAACACGGCAGTGTATGCTTTTGCTGATGATGCCATCCCGCCACTGCTTTTGGGCGATGCTGGTCGTTTGCGGCAAGTGATGCTCAATCTTACCGACAATGCCATTAAGTTTACGGAAAGCGGCGAAGTGGTGGTTAAAGCCATGGTGGTTGCCAGCAATGAGAGCAGCGTGGATATAGCGTTTTCAGTGCGAGATACCGGCATTGGTATTGCTGAAGAAGCCCAAAGTCGATTGTTTCAACCCTTTGTGCAAGCTGATGGTTCCACCACCCGAAAATATGGCGGCACTGGGCTTGGTTTGGCCATCTCCAAACGCATCGTCAACTTGATGGGCGGCGATATTGTTTTAGAAAGTGAAGTGGGTAAAGGCACCAGCTTTAGCTTTACCCTGCAATTTCCTATCGCCGAAACTGATGAAGCTTTGCGCTTGGTTAATGATTTGCCTCAGCCTGAGTTGCAATCAATTATGCATCAATCGTTATTGGTGGTGGATGATGATGAAACGGCGCGTGAAATATTTGCGCACTATTTGAGCAGTTGGGGCCTGAATTTTCACGTCTGTAAAGATGCTGCAGAAGCGCTGGCATATTTGCAAACTTCACCACCAATCGATGGCATGATTATTGATAAAGCTATGCCGGATATTGATGGTTTTGCTTTGATTCATCAAATTCGCCAGATGGAAACATACAAGGATGTGCCGGCTATCTTGGCAACGACCATTGATGCCTCGAAGAAACGCGCCATCGCCAATGAACATGGCTATCAGGAAGTGTTGAGTAAACCCTTTGGTAAGTCGCAGCTCTTTGATGTGGTTGTGGCATGTTTGCATCCTAAAGATGAATCCGAGCAAGATGTTGGCGCATTTGCCCCCGAAGCCAATGCAACTGATGCTGGCGAATCTACGGCGCAAACCAAGCTGGGAATCCGACTGTTGCTGGTGGAAGACAATGAAGTGAATCAAAAAGTGGCCTCTGTTCACCTGGCTAAACTTGGCTATGACGTGGATATTGCTGCCAATGGCCAATTGGCTTTGCAAGCCATGGCCGAAAAAAAATATCCTGTTGTGTTGATGGATTGCCAAATGCCAGTGATGGATGGTTTTGAAACCACCAAACACATTCGCGACTTGGAACACATAAACGGCGGCCATACCCCGATTGTGGCCATGACAGCCAATGCCATGAAAGGTGATAGGGAGCGCTGTATTGCTGCGGGCATGGACGATTATGTGTCCAAGCCCATCTCGCGGCGTGAGCTCAGTGATGTGGTCAAGAAATGGTTGGAGAAGGGGTTGGAGAAGGGGTTGGAGAAGGGGTTGGAGAAGGGGTTGGAGAAGGAGCCAGAACAAACCGTCGCTTCTGATGTTGAACAAGGTGCCGCGTCAGCGCCTGCCTCTGCATTGATATTTGATTTGGATCGTACCCGTGCTTTGCTAGGCGATGATCCTGCCATTATCGCTGAGGTGATGGATATTTTTATAAGCTCCATGCGTTGCATTGTGGAAGAGCAAATGTTGCAAGCATTCAAGCATGAGCAATGGGATGCGCTTTATGCCCATGCCCATGAACTCAAAGGCGCAGCTAGTAATATTGGTGGCACAGGTATTGCTTTGATTTGTGGTGAGTTGGAAGCCAGATGCCAGTTGCAAGATGGCAACGGCATTGGTGAACACCTTGCACAACTTCAAGATGCTTTGGTGCAGGTAAGACAATTGCGCAGATCGCTAGGGAGCGATGTTTGAAATTTGATGTGATGCTTATAGATGACAATGCGACAAATTTGACGGTGCTCAAGCATTTGATTGCTGCCGTGGATAAAAAATATACGCCGTTATTGTTTGAAGACCCCAAACAAGCCTTGTTGGCTTGTGAAAGTGCAGCGCCTGATTTGGTGTTTGTCGATTATATGATGCCAGAATTGGATGGTGTGTCCTTCATCAAACAATTCCGCGCCATCAAATCTTGTCAGGAAGTGCCAGTGGTGATGGTCACTGCTGATTACAACAAAGACATTCGTTATGAAGCCTTACAAGCTGGGGCCAATGATTTTCTTAATAAACCGTTGGATAAAACCGAATTTTTAGCCAGAGCAACCAATCTTATCGCCTTGCGCACAGGGCAAAGGCAATTATCCAATCGGGCTGAATGGCTGTCTGCGGAAGTGAAAAAAGCAACCCTAGCAATAAAAAGCCGTGAGCTTGAAGCTGTGGTGTTGTTATCCAAAGCCGCAGAATTTCGCGACCCTGAAACCGGCGAGCATATCGTGCGCATGTCCCACTACTCCAAAGTGATTGGTGAGCGTTTGGGCCTGCCCATTGAAACGCTGGATTTGCTACTCGAAGCTTCGCCCATGCATGATATCGGTAAAGTAGGCACGCCCGATCATATTTTGCTTAAACCCGGCAAACTTGATTTTAATGAGTTTGAAGAGATGAAAAAACATGCTGTTTATGGTTATGAGATTTTAAAAAACAGTTCATCACCCGTGCTTCGTATGGGCGCAGATATTGCCATTTCCCATCATGAAAAATGGAATGGTAAAGGTTATCCCAAGGGGTTATCTGGGGAGGCGATTCCTTTGGTGGGTCGCATTGTGGCCGTGGCGGATGTGTTTGATGCCTTAACCAGCGTGCGGCCGTACAAACCAGCTTGGGAAGTAGAGCGGGCTTTGAACTTGATTCGCGAAGAATCTGGCCAGCATTTTGACCCTGCTTGTGTGGATGCTTTTTTTGAAGGTTTGGACACCATCTTGGCCATTAAAGATGCCAACCAAGAAAATTTTGATGATGTGGTTAGCTAAGCGAGAATAGGAAACAAGCCTTTGAGGCCATTGGCGATAAATTCCACAGCAATTGCCGCCAAAATCAGCCCCATAATGCGTGTGCCCACATTGATGCCCGTGGCGCTCACATGCCTGGAAATCCATGGTGATAAACGAAAGGTCAGCCACACCACCAAACTAATCAAGATGATGCCTAGGGCGATGATGGTGTAGTGGCCGGCGGCATGGGATTTGTGCGCGGCAAGGATGACCGTACTGATGGCGCCTGGGCCAACAAGCAGCGGCATGGCCAAAGGCACCACGGCCACCGATTCTTTTTCAATGGATTCATCAGCTTCTTCAGCAGTTTGCTTCACTGAGCTTTGTTTGCCTTGCAGCATAGAAACCGCCATAAGCAGAATCAAAATGCCGCCGCCCACGCGAAACGAATCAATGCTGATGCCAAAAAATGCCAAGATGGCATCTCCAAAAAATAAGGCGCTGAGCAAAATGGTAGCCACGCTCACAGCTACCAAGTTGATGGTGCGGCGTACTTGTTTTTGGCTTTGATCCCCTGTCATGCTGATAAATACAGGCACTACCCCAAACGGGTTAAGAATGGCCAACAGACCGACGATAATTTTCAGATATTCAGCGTATTCCAACATAAGACGAAGCCTAACAAGGGCTTACCAGAATAACTATGTATTCACTTGATGTGATTGCTTGATGGGTGCTCGCTTATTGATCTGAACGTTGAATTAGCAATTCAATACGGCGGTTTTTGGCCTGGCCTACTGGTGTAGCGTTGCTGGCTATGGGCGCCACAAAAGCTCTACCGCTGATAGTTATAGCTTCAGGCGAAAAGCCTTCGCCCCAAATCAGCTGGCGAGCAACTGATGCTGCTCTACGCGCAGATAAATCCCAGTTGTCGATAAACTGCAAATGCCATTTTTCCATCACGGGCATATTGTCGGTGTGACCCACGATGCGAATGCGGTGTTGGCTATCTTGCTCTTTTAAACCAGCCACCACCTTTTTCAACATGGCGCTGCCAGAAGCGCTAAGTGCATACGAGCTGCTGGCAAAGAGGATGTCTTGCTGTATGGTCAGTTTAATTTCGCCATCTTTTTTGCTTTGCTCGATACACACTTGTTTCTGTGTCACTTCTTGCTCAAGTTGGGTATTTAATTCATTGATGGTTTCTTGCAGCTTGGCTTTCTCGCGTTCAACGCGCTCATATTCAGCCATCAGAATTTGTTGATGCCGCTCCAGTGTTTCCACTTGATCCTGCAACTTGGGCGCAGGTTCAATATCTTTTTTGGCCGCGCTTTGGCAGCTGGCCAGAGCAAGCGATGATAAAAGGATAGCAATGGTTTTTAGGGTCATGTTTCCAGCCGTCAAAGTAAATCTAAGTTGTAGGTGCTACGTTAGCTTGTGATAGGTGTGTTGTCTCTTGGTATGATGAGGTGCGAGTTTTAAGGTTCGTTGAGGTGTAGGATTTATTTAGATTCCCTAACGCGAAGCGGGAAGTGACTTTGCGTCAGGATGATGATTTAAAACTAGCGCATAAAAAAAGGGCGACATCAAGTCGCCCTTTTTTGATTAGCTGGTACCGAGGGCCGGAATCGAACCGGCACGACCGAAGTCACCGGATTTTGAATCCGGCGCGTCTACCAGTTCCGCCACCCCGGCATAAAAACAAGTGTTTCTGGTGAAGACGGCGCGAAGTGTTGCGAGGTGGAGGGTAAGTGTCAAGCAGGAAAACGACTTGCATAAAGTGTGAAAAATAACCAACTTGCTGCCATGAAAAATTTATGGTTTGTAGTTGTGATATTTACTGGCTTTTCAGTAGCCAGCGCCAGTGAAAGTGGGCTGGAATTAAAGGATGGTTGGCATGCAGAAATCATCACTGAATGTGCTGAAGACCTGCCAGACATGCTACTACTGTCCGCGGATGGGCAGCATTTGTACCAAAGCTGTGAGACTAGAGCGAATATGCTTTCGCCCTCCTTGGCGCGCATTGAGATTGCCTCAGGCAAACGTGAGATTCTCATTTATGGCTTGGGTAGAGCCGACGGTATGCGCTTTGCGCCCGATGGCTCACTTTGGTTGGGCGAAGAGCAACCCGATGGCTTGATTTGGAAAATCGATAACCCCGATTTACTCAAAGCTGAGCAGCGTGCTGATCGTTACAACTTTCAAAGTAGCAGTAAACACATTCAAGCCATCACCAGCGCTGGTGTGTTTGCCCATGAAGGCCTGACTTTTTCTTCCGATGGTAAATATTTGTATTTGGCGGATGAATGGAAAGAGGGCTGCTTGTATCGATATGATATTCAAGGGCAGGTGCTTAAAGTGTTTCATGCTAAAAAGGGCTGGCTAACGATTAAACGACCAGAAGATGCGCGCATTGAAGCTGAGCGACTGCATGGCACTTGGTATAATCGCATGGAAGATATGGAGCTCATGCCTGATGGCCGAATTCTTATTACCGAAACTGGCACGGGCAATGTTCTGGTGCTCAGTGATGTTGGTGAGCAACCCGAAGTGAAGAAGTTTCTTTTTCACCCTGATATTAAGCATCCCGATAACTTGGAATGGGATGCAAAACGCAATTGGTTATGGATTACCGATGATAGCGATGATTCCGAGCTATGGGCTTGGGATG
Source organism: Mariprofundus sp. UBA1536 (assembly GCA_002323245.1). Lineage (GTDB taxonomy): Bacteria > Pseudomonadota > Zetaproteobacteria > Mariprofundales > Mariprofundaceae > Ghiorsea. Next base: position 26,468 of record DCPU01000018.1, read on the forward strand.
GCAAAGGTTTGACTTTAATTGCAAGCCATACATCGGCTGAAATCACAGGCATTGAAAGCGCAGCTGATGGCACAATTTACTTTAATCTACAACATCGCCGCTTTGCGCCAGATTTAACCATCCGATTGCAGCAGAAATAACATTTTACATCCTACGGTAAAACCAACCCGTTAAACTAAAGCGTTCACGATGAGCGGGTAACACCTCATGCTCAAACTCGCCGCTTAAGAAAATCACTGCCGTGCCGCCTTGGGGCATAATGTCGATGTGGGTTTCTTCACCATTGGCTTGCGGCATATACAAACGTAAGGCGCCGCCGTGTTCGGGCAACCAATCGTCGTTAAGATATAAAATGCAGCTCACTGTGCGATGTGATGCGCTGGAGAATTGATCCAAATGGCGGCGATAGAAGCTGCCTTCAGGATAAAGGGCAAAATGCGATTCAAATCCAAACAGACCCAGCATCAAACCCTGATTGATGCGTTGCCGTAGGATTTCGATGCGATTGAGGTAAGTGTTTTGAATGGCTGTGGGGTTATCGGGGTCTATCCACAGCACTTGGTCGTTACGGATTTCTGGGCGAATTTGAAAGGTGGATTTTCGGCCTACACCTGCGTGGCGGAAGGCACCATCTTCGTGCAGGGCTTTGGCTTCAGCGGCTAAGGCTTGCCAACTATCGGCATATAAAAAATCAGGCACCACACACCAACCAGTGGTGTCCAAGGCGGTAATCACTTCGGCGAACAAATCTTGATCGGCGGAGTGTTTGATAAACGAACCAATATCTAGGCTCATGGATGTCACCTCAATAGGGCGTGGAAGGTTGCAAATAAACGTTTGTTGCTTGTAAGGCGGCTGGATTCTCTACGAGAAACAAGCGCTATGAAAGCAGAAAGAATAAACGCGACTTTTTAGGGTCGCGTGTATCGTTGTGGTTACCGTGTTTTTAAAGCCAGTAGCAAGAATAAATTACGATTTACTGGCTTTGGCAAAAGCTGCCGCCAAAGCGCTCATTTCTTGCGGTTTACCTTTGTTGTTGCCACGGGCTTGTCCTTGCTTGGCGGCGGGTTTGTTTTGACCGCCTTTACCGCGGCCACCCTTATCACCACCACGATTTGGCGATGGTTTGAGGGGTTGTTGGAGTTTTCGTTTGACCAACACTGCGGCCGCATATTCTTCTTGCACTTGTTTGGCTTGTTCGGGTTTGTCGGCAAGGCGCATGGTGAGTGAAATGCGTTTACGTTTCACATCAAAATCCAATACTTTCACTTGCACAATTTGCCCGGCTTTGACCACTTTGCGAGGATCATCGACAAACTTTTCAGCCAGGGCAGAGATATGTACCAAGCCATCTTGATGCACGCCGATATCCACAAAAGCGCCAAAATTGGTCACATTGCTAACCACGCCCTCAAGAATCATGCCTTCACGCAAATCGTGGATTTCATTCACGCCTTTTTTGAATTTGGCTGTTTTAAAGCTTGGGCGCGGATCGCGGCCTGGCTTTTTCAGCTCTTCAATCACATCGGCAACGGTTTGTTTACCAAATGTAGCATCGGCAAATTCAGCGGGTTTGATATCGGCCAACACTTCAGGTGCCGCCAAGACCTCTTGAATGCTCTTGGTGATTTTTGCCAAGATTTTTTCAACCAAGGCGTAGGATTCGGGATGCACCGCTGAGGCATCAAGCGGATTGCTGCCTTTGGGGATTCGCAAGAAACCAGCGGCTTGCTCAAAACTTTTGGGGCCAATGCCTTTGATTTTTTTCAATTGTTCGCGGTTGGTGAATGCGCCGAGGGCATCACGTTGTTTGACAATTTCAGTCGCCATTTTGGCATTAAGCCCCGCCACATAAGTGAGCAGTTGCACCGATGCTGTGTTGATATCCACGCCCACATGATTCACGCAGTCTTCAACAATACGCACCAAAGCATCATCCAAATGCCCTTGGTTCACATCATGCTGATATTGACCCACGCCAATCGCTTTGGGCTCGATTTTCACCAGCTCTGCCAACGGGTCTTGCAAGCGGCGGGCAATGGAAACGGCTCCGCGCAGGGACACATCGATATTCGGAAATTCCAGTGATGCCAGTTCCGATGCCGAATATACCGAAGCGCCAGCTTCGGAAACCACCACAGAAGTCAGCGGCAATTGCGGGAATTGTTTGCATAAATCGGCAACAAGCTTTTCGGTTTCCCTTGAGCCTGTGCCATTGCCAATCGCAATCAGTTCAAATTTATGTTTATCAGCAAGCACCGCCAAAGCAGCTATGGATTCTTGCCAACGGTTTTGTGGGGCATGCGGATAAATCACTGCTGTTTCAAGCAATTTACCGCGTTGGTCCACCACAGCCACTTTCACACCGGTGCGAATGCCCGGATCTAGGCCAAGGGTAGCTTTGCCACCAGCAGGGGCTGCCAGCAATAAATCTCGCAGGTTTTCACCAAATACAGCAATGGCTTCTTCTTCAGCTTTGAGGCGAAGTTCTTGAAAAAAATCGTTTTGCAAACGTTTTAAAATCTTTTTCCAAGCCAGCTCGCAAGTGTTTAGCAAATACGGATAGGCCGCAGCCTTGCGATTACTCAGCTTTAAAAAGGCCGCAAGTTTGTTGATGAAGCCAGTAGCATCACCTTCCATGTTTTCCAGCAATTTGACGCGCAAGAAACCTTCGCTTTGGCCGCGGAACATGGCCAAAGCCCGGTGCGATGGCACCTTTTTATAACTTTCAGAAAAATCAAAATAATCCTGAAACTTTTCTGCTTCCGCCATTTTCTTTTTGACCACATCGCTTTTGACAACGGCAGTTGCTTTGAGGTCATCGCGCAGTGATTGTAGCAAATCTGCATCTTCCGCTAGGTAGTCGATTAGGATTTCTTGGGCGCCAGCGAGCACGGATGGCACATCAGCAAAACCTTTGTCGGGATTGAGATAGGCAACAGCTGCCTCTTCGGGATTTTGATTTTGCTCTTTGCGCAGGCTTCTGGCCAAAGGCGCAAGGCCTGCTTCTGCAGCCAACGTGGCTTTGCTGGTGCGTTTGGGTTTATAGGGTAAATACAAATCTTCCAAACGGGTTAGTGTGGTTGTGGCCAAGATGGCTTTTTGTAAGTCGCGGGTGAGCAGGCCTTGTTTTTCAATGCTTTGTAAAATGGTGTTTTGGCGCGCTTCAAAATCGCGTAAATATTGCAGGCGTTTTTCCAGCAAGCGCAATTGCACATCATCAAGGTTGTCAGTGGCTTCTTTACGATAGCGGGCGATAAAGGGCACAGTGGCGCCGCCATCTAGGAGCTCAATAGCAGCTTTGGCTTGGCGCGTTTGAATGCCAACTTCTTTGGCGATGATGTCAATGATGTTCATGATTTAAAATTCCTCAATGAATGATGGTGCACAGTAAAATTATCGTGCTTTTATATAGGGTTGTTTGTGTTGCGATTAAAGGGGGTACGGGCTTTAGCTGTTTGCTCAGTGGTTTATTCAGGCACCAGCCAACCCATATGTTTTTCACCTTTGTTGTCGGTGAGTTTGTCACACACCCAATCCAAGCTCGATTTCATAGCTTGCTGGGCGTTCCACGGCGGGTTGATAATCAGTAAACCTGAGCCGTGCATTTGTAAGTCGGGGAAACAATCTTTGGTATCAAGCTCCACGCGGAAAATTTTACGTATGCCGGAATTTTTCAAAGACCGGAGAAGGGTGATGTGGCGCTCTTCGGGCAACATGGGATACCAAATCACATACACACCATTGGCAAAACGCTTATGCGCTTGGGCAACGGTCTTGGCCACTTGTGTGTATTCATCTTTGATTTCATACGAGGGGTCGATAAAAATTAGGCCACGTTTTTCTGGCGGGGGGACCAAAGCTTTGATGGCTTCAAAAGCATCGCGTTTGAGCACGGCAACACCATGAAGGCGAGAGAATTGATGGTTTAAATCATCAAATTCTTGCGGATGTAAATCACAGGCCACCAGCCTATCGTTGTCGCGCTGTAAATGATGCAATACTGAGGTTGAGCCCGGATAATAGGTTAAACCGCCCTCGCTGTTTTGGGCTTGAGTGTGTAAGAACCAGCGATGCACACCCATCGGCGAGCGCTCATGGCGCAGAGGCCAAAGCTTGCGCACCCCAGTTTCAGCTTCATTGGTTTTGAGCGCATGGGCGCTGCTTAAGTCGTACACACCGCGGCTGGCAAAAGCATCAAGTAAAAACAATGGTTTATCTTTGGCTTGCATGCCCGCCAAGATATCGCCAAGGATGATGTGTTTTAAAACATCAGCGTGATTGCCGGCATGGTATGTGTGTTGGTAACTAAGCATGGCGGCATCCTGAATGCGTGGTTATGTTTTGCATAGGAATAAGGCTTGGGTGCTTTAAAAAGGGGTGGGGGAATCGATGGAAGTTTGGTTTGAGCACGTCATTCGACAACTGATATTGTACAGCTTTCCTGTGTTGGTTTCCCTGGCCTTGATTGCCTTGCTCTCGCTGCCAAACACTAAAACTGCTGATGAACGGCCGTTTCGTCTCTTCTGGGCTGGGATATGGCTGCCGCTGTTCGCAAGTTTGTTATTCGGGCGGGCTGTGATTGTCGCTTTGCCCTTTCCCATCCAAGATGGGCTTAAAGCTGCTGCTGTGCGTTTGCTGGGGCATGGCTTGTTGGCCGTGCTTGGCTTTTCACTCTTCATATGGGCGCTGGCGCATCCGCCTGCGGCTGGCTTGCCGCCGCTGCATTTTTGGTGGGCCAAGGTGTTGATGTATTACAATCTTTGTATGGTGGCGATGCACATCTTGCCAATGCCAACCATGGTCTTGGGCGAATGGATAATGCGCTACCCCTTCTTTGCTAGATACCATCAAGTTTTTCGTAGTAACGCACTGACCTACATTGTGCCCATCGCAATACTCGCAGCTACCCCATTGCTAGATACAGTATTAGGCGGTGTGCTGATTTACCCGGTGTATGAAATATTGGCATCGTGGGCGGAAATGAAACGCTAAAAGCCGCTGCTAGCGCAGCATCAGAAAACGTTTAGCATACTGCCTCGAGCTAGGTTTGCTTAGGAGTAGTTATGTTGTTTGATGATCAAGACCAACTGGAAGGTAGGGCATTGTATATTGCACAGCGCCTTGATTTAAAAGCGTTGGAGCAGTCGCAGCGCTTGGCCAATAATCCGCTGGTGGTGCGCGCAGGAAGCAAGGGTATGGCTGCCTTGTTTCGTTATGGCGTGGTGGTGGTGTTTGGGCTTGATGGTATTGAAGAAGCGGCCTTTCTCAAAGATTTGCGCCATTTTGCCCATGAACCCTTTGAGCATTTTGAAGCTGAAACTGTAAACCTGTGTTTAAGTGCGGCTATGCCTGAACATGCTACACATGATATTGATCTGGATATGTTTAACATCGAGCGCTTACAAGTGGTGGCCAGTGTGTTGGCCAAAAGCGTGATTTTGGCGCATTACGAATTGGAAGTAGCCAAAACATTTGAAAGCATTGAGCCCTTAGCGCAAAGCTTGCAACAAGGTAGCAGCCACGCCCACGGTGGCGCGCAGCTCTTGGCGCATATTGGTGATGTGCTCATGATTCAAGGCAGAATGGTCGGGCGCGTTGAAGTGAGCGAAAAGCCCGAATTGTTATGGGAAGAGCCGCAATACGAACGCCTGCACAAGCGCATGGCTGAAGAGTATGAATTGATTGAGCGCCACCGATCTTTGGAGCGTAAACTCGAACTGATTTCGAAAACTGCAGAAACCCTGCTGGGCCTTTTACAAAACCAACGCTCGCATCGGGTGGAATGGTATATCGTGATTTTGATTGTGATTGAGGTTTTTCTTACCCTTTACGAAATGTGGACCAAACACCTGATAGGTTGATATGGCCATGTCCGTTTTTTCCGAAGATTATCAACAAGCCAGACAAGCCTTTTTAAGCGCTGCCAAAGCCAGCGGCGGAGCTTTAGAATCATTTAAACATAACCTTTCATGCCCTAAAGGACTACCGTTGTTCACGGATGTGCTTTGGCTGGGAAAAGATGATGCCAAAACAGTATTGTTGATGCTCTCAGCCACCCATGGTGTGGAAGGTTTTTCTGGCTCCGCAGCGCAAATTGATTTCTTAAACACCTATAGCTGTGGTGGGCTCACATTACCCTCAGATGTAGCCGTGTTGCTGATTCACGCCCTCAACCCGCATGGCTTTGCTTGGCTGCGCCGCGTGGATGAAGCGGGTATTGATTTGAATCGAAACTACGTGGATTTCAGCAAGTCTTTACCCATCAATGCTGGTTATGCTCAGCTTGCCAATGTACTGGTACCATGCTCTTTAGATGCAGCCACGCTGCAAACATGCGAAACCAAGCTACAAGCCTATAAAGATTCGTTTGGAGAAGTGGCCTACGAAAAAGCCTTATCTGCGGGGCAATATGCTTTTCCAGAAGGTTTGTTTTATGGCGGCCAAGCACCCTGTTGGTCGCGTTTGCTTTGTGAGCAGATGATTGAAAAATTCTCGTTCAAGCAAAGGGTTTGTGTGGCGGTTATTGATTTTCACACTGGCTTAGGCCCTTTTGGTTATGGCGAGCCCATTTGTGAGCATTTACCCAACACCCAAGGCAATGCGTTAGCACGGTTGTGGTATGGCGATTCGCTCACCGAACCCGCCTTGGGCACTTCCACATCTGTGGCGAAAACAGGCTTATCTGATGATGGTTGGATAACCATGCTTGGCGATAAATTGGTCTTCATCGCCCTAGAATTTGGCACCTACGATTTTGAAAATATGAAACAAGTGCTCCGCGCAGACCATTGGCTGCATGCGCAAGGCAAAGTTGATTGGCAAGACCCAGTCACCCAAACCATCAAAGCCAACATTCGCAGTCACTTTTATCCTGCCACCTCAGATTGGGAAGAGATGGTCTTAATTCGCTCAAGAGAATGCATTCAGCAGGCGATAGCAGGGATTTCTGCAGTAACCCACAACTAGGAAAATGATTCTTACACGCGAACAGGGCTTTGTAGATAAAAGCCCTATTGCTTTAATTGATTAACCGTTACGCGTGAGTTCGATGCGGCGGATGAAGTCTTTGAGTACGATTTCGTAGAGCTCGCCTTTAAGCACCTTATCTTCCACGCCTTGGTCGATATTGGGATTGTCGTTAATTTCAATCACAAACACGCCGTGGTCGTTTTGTTTTAAATCCACACCGTAAAAGCCTGAACCAATCAAATCGGCGGCTTTGAGCGCCAAATCGACGACTTCTTTGGGTGCATCTTCCACGTGCATGGTGGAAAAACCGCCAGGAATCGCTGAGCCATCGGCTTTGTGGTTTACAATCTGCCAGTGGCCTCGGGATTGTTTGTATTGGCATGCAAAAATCGGTTTGCGATTGAGAATGCCAATGCGCCAATCGTAGGCAGTGTACATAAACTCTTGGGCCAAAATGATGCGCGAGTGAGCAAAGAGATTTTTGGCGGCATCAAGCACTTGCTGACGATTTTCCACCTTAAACATACCGCGCGAAAATGAGCCATCGGGAATTTTAAGCACCATGGGGAAATTGAGCTCCATAGCAATGGCATCGGCCACCGACTCATCAAAGCGATATCGATTGAGCGGAATGGTTTTGGGTGTGGGCAGGTTTTGCGCCGACAAACGCTCCCACATATAGACTTTATTGGTGCAGCGGATGATGGATTTGGGATCGTCCAACACGGGCATGCCCTCAGCTTCGGCTTTGCGCGCAAAGCGGAAGGTGTGGTTATCAATGGATGTCGTTTCGCGGATAAATAGGGCATCAAATTCAGTGAGGTGGCTATAGTCTTTCTTTTGAATCAGCTCCACATCCATGCGCAGCTTCTTGCCCGCTTTGATAAAGCGCTCGAAAGCATCCATATCCGATGGGGGTAATTTCTCATTGGGATTGTAGAGAATCGCCAAATCGTAGAGCGGGGCTTGGGTTTTGGTGATACGTTTGCGCTTATGCACGCGGGTGAAGCTGCGCAAGCTGGCTTCAAAATGGTCAGCCAAAGCGATGGTGACTTGATGAAGACCCATGGGTTTGATGCTGCGAATATGCCAACGTGTATCGTGGGTGATTTTCAGCTTGAGTAGGGGATAACGGAACACATCAAATAATTCCGCAGCCAAGCGGGCAAAGCGGGCATCATCGCAATAACCAAAGAACACATACAATTCAAAGGCATCTTGTGGCGGCTCGGCCAAGCGATTGATGGTTTTAACAAGGTGTTGTTCAAGCTCAGGCAGCGAAAATGAATACAGACTTTGTTTGGATAAATCGACAATGTCGGCAACCGTGGGCATGGGAATGTCATTGCGCGCTTCAGCAAGCAACGAGCAATAATAACCGCCACTAAGGTAAGTGTAGTGGCGGCAAAGATTAATCACACGCTGCGGGCGCTTTTGCGGCTCGGCTTTTTTGGTGAGGTAGTCGTTGGCAGTGACGATATCAATGCCATCAATCTCCCATTTCCAATCTTTGGTACGATCAACAATCACAGTGTGCCTAGTTGGCATGAGTGTCTCCTTGAAACAATAAAATCGTAGCATATTGGCGGCTGGTGCCATAAAAACGCATGCGGTCGAATGCTTTGCGCGGCACGGGAATGCCAAAACAAGTGGTCTCGCTATGGCCTTCTTTGCTGTCAATAAAGGGCTCATGAATATAAACAAAAAGCTCATCAAAGCCGCTGACCACCACCCAATGCGGGGATTTATCGCCAGTGAGCTGATAAGCGCTAATCAAGACCACAGCGGCTGCACCTTGACGAAAGCGGGTTTCCAAATCGGCAAGCGATAAATGGCGCTCAAAAAGTGGGATATTCAGCTGTTGCATTTCAGCTAAGAAATCTTCTTGCACCACGCGAATCACTTCGCGCTTTTCTTCATTGCGCACCGAATCAATAAACATAATCGCATCAGCAGGTGTATAGACTTCAGCGCGCAGCCCGCGATGACAGGCGGATAACGCAAGACCAAAGGGGCTGCAACCGCCATGGCCAGAAGTCATGAAAATGCTGGTGGCCTCGCGCCAAATGCGCAGCTCCATATGTCTGCTCAGCTCGATATTAGGATCCAACGATTTCATCGCCATCATGATTGAAGCGGGGCCGCAGGTGAATTCCAAGGTTTGCCCATAATAAGGGATGGGGCTGACATCGGGGGTGAGATGCGGTGCTAAAGGCTTTTCCATGCGCAGGGCAGCACCATGGTCTTCATAATAATCTGGATATATATCAAAATCGCGATAGCCAAATTTTCGATACAGAGCAATGGCAGCGTTGTTGTGGATGTGCACTTCAAGGCGCATCGAAACTACGCCATGGGTAAGCGCATCCTTTTCGCAAGCTAACATCAGGGCATTGGCAATGCCTTTGCCGCGTGAAGCAGGGTCTATCGCTAACGAATAAAGGCGCGCCATGGATGTGTTTTGATGAAACAAGACAAGGCTATAGCCGAGCACTTTGTAGTCTTCAACAAACACCAACAGCGATGAAGTGCCTTTGTTGATAAAGCGACGGAAGCTGCGCTCGGATATTCGGTCTGTATCGAAACATTGTTGCTCAAGGTAGATAAGGCCGGCTAGGTCGGTCATTTGTGCTGAACGAAGTTGAACTGGGTGAATCATCATAAAGGGTCAATCAAATCAAACATGGGCGAACGCTGTGGCTACTGCAGGTTGCCGTCAATGGGTGATTTTTGGAGTATTTACTTTTGTTATGGCAGCCATTTTACGCCTTGCCTTGACAGGGAAAAGCTGCTGTGGAAGAACGGCCGTATGAAGAATTCAACCTCCCTCTGGCCAGACTACGAAAGCAAAGCATTTTATGATGAGATGTTTGACGAAAACGGCAAACCAAGGCCGCATTATCGCAAGCTCTTCGACCATTTGCTTAAGCTTAATGGCACTAATATGACAGACTTGCAGCATGCTGCCGATCTTTCCCTGCTCAATCAGGGAGTGACGTTTACTGTGTATTCCGATGCGCGCGGCACAGAAAAGATTTTCCCCTTCGATTTGATGCCTCGCATGATTACTGCCGATGAATGGACGATGCTTGAAGCGGGTATTCAGCAACGCTTGAAAGCCATGAACATGTTTTTGTATGATATTTACCATGAGCAAAAGATTCTTATTGATCAAATCATCCCTACCGACTTGGTGGTCAATTCCCCATATTTCTGCCGCGAAATGATGCATGTGGATGTGCCGGGTGATGTGTATGTGCATATCAGTGGTATTGACTTGATTCGTGATGGGGAAGGTGTCTTCCGCGTCTTAGAAGATAACTTACGTTCACCATCTGGTGTGTCGTATGTGGTGGAAAATCGCTGGGTGATGGCGCGGGTGATGCCCGAATTGTTGCAGCAGTATCGTATTCGCGCTGTGGATCATTACCCGCAGATGCTCTTTGATGCGCTAGCATCGTTATCCCCAGCTGAAAATCCAACCATCGCCGTGCTCACACCGGGCACTTACAATTCGGCTTATTTCGAACATGCATTTTTAGCTAATCAGATGGGTGCTGAGCTTGTTGAGGGTTCGGATTTGCTTGTGGATAATGATGTGCTTTACATGAAAACCACTGAAGGTCTGGTGCGCGTGGATGTGCTCTATCGCCGTGTGGATGATGATTATCTTGATCCACTTACCTTTCGAGCTGATTCTGCATTGGGTATCACTGGCATTATGCATGCTTATCGGGCGGGCAATTTGGTGCTTGCGAATGCGCCTGGTACTGGTGTGGCTGACGATAAAGCTACGTATGCCTACACCCCCGATATTATCCGCTACTATTTAAACGAAGAGCCGATGATTCCCATTGTGCCGACATATTTGTGCAGGCGGCCTGATGAGCTGACTTATGTGCTTGAAAATCTTGAAAACCTGGTGGTTAAACCCACCGACGCTTCGGGCGGTTATGGTATGTTGGTGGGCACCCAATCCACGCCTGAGAAAATTGCAGAGTTTCGGAAATTGCTGGCAGCAAATCCGGAGCATTATATTGCTCAGCCTGTGCAAAAGCTTTCCACGCACCCAACCCTGGTTGAAGAAGATAACAGTAAAATTTTGCAACCAAGGCATGTGGACTTACGCCCTTATGCTGTGTGTGGTGCTGAAGGGAAAACCGAAGTGTTGCCTGGCGGCTTAACTCGTGTTGCGCTGGCTAAGGGTCAATTGGTGGTGAATTCATCGCAAGGCGGCGGCAGTAAAGATACTTGGGTACTTTATCCAGGCGAAGGAGAAAGTAATGCTTAGTCGTATCGCAAGGGGCATGTACGAGCTGGGTCGCCGCGTTGAGAGCGCTGAGAATGTGGCTCGAATTTTGGATGTGAATCATCGTATGAGTTTGGAGCTAGATTATTTCTCGGATTTGGATGTGTGGTCGCCCATGTTGGCTATCACTGATTCGAGAAAACTGTTTGATTCGCTGTATGATGAAGTGAATGAAGCCAATGTTTATGACTTCTTATTACTCTCTGAAGATAATCCCAATTCGGTGTTGGTAAACTTGCGCCAAGGCCGTGAATATGCACGGACCATGCGCGAGCGTATCAGTGAAGAGATGTGGGAACATCTCAATCGTATGCATTTGGAGATGCAAGAGATGGAGCTCAAAGAGGTGCTGCGTAAGGGTAGTTATTATTTCAACCAACGTATCCAGGCCTTTTGTAATGCTTTTCATGGTTTTGCAGACAACACCATGGTGCATGGTGAAGCCTGGCAGTTCTTACGTTTGGGCCGCAATATGGAGCGCGCCGCGATGACAGCCCGCATTTTGGCCATCAAATATCATATTCTACTTCCCGATAGTCATGAGGTGGGCCGCCCTCTGGATTTGCACCAGTGGCAAGCTCTGCTTCGCTCAGTATCGGGTTATGAAGCATACCGCCGCCTGTATCGGGCGCGTATTGCCCCAGCGCAAGTGGTGAACTTGATGTTGTTTGACCCACGCTTTCCTCGCTCACTCCGTTTTTGCATTACCCAAACCCGCGATTGCTTACGCGGTATAGGCAGGCATACCGAAGCCCAGCGTAATGCTTTTGCGTTGGTGGCGAATTTCCTTGAGGAATTGGAGGGGGATCACGGTAGCAGGGTGCTTGAAGAGGGCCTGAAACAAAATATGGAACATATCGATTTGCAATGCCGTAAAATCCAGCAGCAGTTGTTTGAAAGTTATCTTGATCCGATGATCATTCTTGATGCATTTGGTCGTAATATGGCCTTGGGTATGCAAGCGCAACAACAGCAACAAGACCATCAACACAAGGCGGTGAGTGCATGATTCATACGCCAGTAGATAAGGGATTGCATGCAACATTGGCTGTGCGCCATTTGACGCGCTTTGAATACTCTGAGCCTGTGGCTATGGGTTTTTCAGAAGTGCGCATGATGCCCACAGATACACCTTTGCAAGATGTGGAAAGTGCGAAACTTATTGTGTCGCCAGATTGTAAGGTCGGCCACCATATCGATTACTTTGGCAATCATGTGCACCATTTTAATGTGCTTGCTCCGCATAGGCACATTGAAGTTGTTTCTGAAGCTGTGGTGCGCACTTCGCACAAAATTTCAGGCGGCGTAGTTGCGCCAGACCCACGCCCGTCAGTGCAGCGACATGCTGAATTCTTGCATTGGTCAAAAGCTGTGCCGAAGCTGGATGAATATGCCTCAATTACCCATAAGGTTGATCAACGTTTGAGCCCGAAAGAGTTTGAGGAAAGTTTGGTTGAGCTTGCTGCTTATTTCTTCCGTAATTTCCGCTATGACCCCGATGTGACCCATGTGCACTCCACCGCCGAAGCCTTGTTTACCCATGGCGGCGGTGTTTGTCAGGATTTGGCGCATGCCATGATTGGTGTACTGCGATTGGCGGGCATTCCTGCGCGTTATGTTAGTGGTTATATCTACGATGCACCTGCTGAAAGTGATGGGGGTGAGCATTTGCGCGGCGCTGCTGCCACGCATGCCTGGGTGCAAGTGTGGCACCCTGAAGCGAGCTGGTGCGGCATCGACCCCACCAACGATAAGCTTGTGGATTGGCAATATATTCGCACAGCTATTGGTCGTGATTATTACGATGTGACGCCAGTTAAAGGAATTTTCCGCGGCAATGTTGAGCAAAAACTCACAGTAGAAGTTGAAGTCACCCGACTAGCTTAGAAAAGCCATTTGTTGCTGATTTGCCTCTGGTTATACCTTTTATTGACAAAAAGGTATAACCAGAGGAGTTTGCTTCCATGCGTTATTGGGATAAAACAACTCGAGTCATCTACAGCGACCTTATGGATCAGCTCAAGGCTAATCTGTTCCAACCTTCCTCGGGCTCAATAAGTTTGGTGCATCCCAAAGGAAAACCCTATTTGCAGCATCGCATTTCCTATGAAGGCGAGCGTTTAACATTTTCACTCGATAGTGAGTTCGCATCATTAGATTTCAAAGCACGTGCAAAGCTCTGTTCAGTGCTTACGGTTTCAGGCTGTAATTCACCCAATCGCACCAGCAGTAAGACCATGGAACTGCTTGATGCGATGGGCTGCTTTGCAAAGCAACAATGCGTGTTAATTGGCTCGCATGCATTTAGTGCGATTGGTAATTCGCTCGGTGTGACTTGGGGTGCAGGTACAACAGAAACAAAAGATATTGATGTGGGACGCATGGTGAAGTTGTCGGGAAGCCCCTCCATTTGTATCACACCAACTCTGCTCAAAGCAGGATTTAGGGAAATTCCGCAGCTTAATCGTAAGTTTCCGCCTACCAACTTTGTGCACAAAAATGGCATGAAGATTGATTTTCTAACACCGCTTATCGGCAAGCCCGATGCTAAACCTATGTTGTTGCGAGGCACTGATGTGTTTGCTGAACCACTAAGGTTTCTTGATTACCTGATTAAAGACCCTCAGCAAGCTGCTGTGATTACCCGCAATGGCGTCTTGGTGTTGGTGCCACAGCCTGCGCGATACGCCCTGCATAAATGTATCATCTATCAATATCGCCGCGATACCGATAAAAAAGAGAAAGACTTGCTGCAAGCGGAGTCGATATTGACGGTGCTGGAAGACAGTATGCCGCATTTGATCTCACAAGCCTGGGTTGATTTGCCTTGGCAAGATAAAGCCTTAGTTGGTATCTCTGAATTTAAAAATGCCGAATTAAAAGAACGGCTGCGTGAATTGTTATAAGATTTTAAAATCTTGGGCGTGGTAAATGATGCCAGACGTCGTGAAGTCGTCGAGCAGCGCAGGCACGATAGCGCCGGGCAGCACGGTATCGACTTCAAAATCAGCGAACTCACCACCCAAATCCGTTTTTAGCCAGCCAGGGTCTAGGGCATTGACCAGTACATTGGTGCTCCTTAATTGCGCAGCAAGGTCTTGGGTGTATTTGTCCACGGCTGCTTTGGAGACACTGTAGGGGGAAAGTTGCGGTGTATCTTTGATGCCAGAAGATAAGTTGACCACACGGCCCCAGCCGCGTTGGCGCATGGCTGGAATAAAAGCATTGCACATACGCACCATCGAAAAAACATTCACTTCAAACACACGATGCCATTCGGAAGTGTTGATATTAAAAACATTGTCATCCCAAGTGCTCATCACTGCAGCATTGTTATATAAGATATCGATGTGGCCTATGTCTTGGATGATTTTTTGGGTGAAAGCTTCCTCTTCAGCGATGTTGCCCAGTTCACCAGCAACCGCCAGCGTTTGAACAGGATACGAGCTAAGCAATGCAAGCGTAGTTTGGGTGTGCTCTAGCGTACTGGCGTGAACAACGATGTTGCAGCCCTCTGCGGCAAGGCCCAGGGCGATTTGCTGGCCTATGCCTCTGCTTGAGCCAGTAATCAGCGCCCATTTGTTTTGTAGCTTATTCATGAGGGTCTTCTCCTTTTTATTTCAATGCTGAGATGGAGTGAACATCTATCTCATCCAATTTCGCGTCAATACTCAAAAGTCATCAGCTTAGTTAGCCTCACCTTGAAAAGGCAATTTTGCGACCCTATTAGGTAAGGGAGAAAATTTTCGCATCACCAAGAGGTAAAAAAATAATGGATATGAATCGTTTTACACAAAAAGTCGCTGAGGGCATGCAGGCTGCCCAAAGTTTGGCTGTTCGGCTCTCGCATCAGGAGGTGGATACCCCACATCTTTTGTATGAGTTGCTCGCCCAAGAGCGCGGACTTGCCACGCAAATTTTAAACAAAGCCAATATTGCTGTGGATGCACTCAAAATTCATGTGCAGCAGTTGTTGGGTAAGAAAACCAAGGTTACGGGTAGCACCGAAGCTGGCAAAGTGTATGTCACCCAAGGCCTGAATCAGGTGTTGGTGCATGCCCAAGATAAAATGCAAGCCATGGGCGATAGTTATTTATCCGTGGAGCATGTGCTGTGGGCAATCATTGATGAACAAACCAGTGATTCAGCCAAAGCGTTAATTAATGCTGGCCTTGATAAGAAAACCTTTGATACCGCTGTGGCGGCTGTGCGCGGTAATCAGAAAGTGACTTCCGATAGCCCTGAATCGCAATACGAGGCTTTAGAAAAATACGGCACCGATTTGGTGGAAATGGCGCGCGCTGGCAAGCTCGATCCCGTGATTGGTCGCGACAGCGAAATTCGTTCGGTGATTCGCATTTTATCGCGTAAAACCAAAAATAATCCTGTGCTAATTGGTGAGCCTGGCGTGGGTAAAACGGCTATCGCTGAAGGATTGGCGCAACGTATTGTATCTGGTGATGTGCCTGAGGGTTTGAAACAAAAAACCATTTTTTCATTGGATTTAACCGCGCTGATGGCGGGCGCCAAATATCGCGGTGAATTTGAAGAGCGCCTCAAAGCTGTGCTCAATGAAATCAAAGCATCTGAGGGCAAAATCATTCTCTTTATTGATGAATTGCACACCATTGTTGGTGCGGGTAAAACCGAAGGCTCCGCTGATGCTGGCAACATGCTTAAACCCATGCTGGCACGTGGGGAATTGCATTGTATTGGCGCGACTACGCTCAATGAACATCGATTGTATATTGAAAAAGATGCTGCACTTGAGCGTAGATTCCAGCCTGTGATGGTGCAAGCGCCTAGCGTGGAAGATACGATTTCTATTCTGCGCGGCTTGCGCGAGCGCTTTGAATTGCATCATGGGGTGCGCATTCAAGATGCGGCGATGGTGGCAGCTGCAACCATGTCCGACCGTTATATTTCAGATCGTTTCTTGCCCGATAAGGCTATTGATTTGATTGATGAGGCATGTGCATCGATTCGTACTGAAATTGATTCGGTGCCAGCGGAACTTGATGAAGTAACGCGTAAAGCCATGCGCCTTGAAATCGAAGAAACAGCCCTGAAAAAAGAAAAAGATGCAGCCAGTGTGGAGCGCCTCAAAACGCTGCGTAAAGAGCTTGCCGACCTTAAAGCACAGCGCGATACCATGCGCTCGCAATGGGAAGGCGAGAAACAATCCTTGGGCAAAGTGCAAGCTGTGCGTGAACAAATTGATAAAGCGCGTTTGCAAATTAATGAAGCAGAGCGCAATTACCAATTGGAAAAAGTGGCTGAACTTCGCTACGGCGTATTGCCAAAACTAGAAAAAGAATTGGCAGAGCTAGAAGCAGTGGAAGATGCCAATACGGGTGGTTTGCTGCAAGAGGAAGTGACCGAAGATGAAATCGCGCAAGTGGTGGCGCGTTGGACGAATATTCCTGTCACCCGTTTGCTTGAGGGTGAGCGCGAGAAAATCTTGCGTCTAGAGTCGGTGTTGCATGAACGTGTGATTGGTCAGGATGAGGCTGTCAAAGCTGTATCTGATGCTATTCTGCGTGCCAAAGCCGGCATTCAAGACCCAAATCGACCCATGGGTTCGTTTATCTTCTTGGGTCCCACTGGTGTGGGTAAAACCGAGCTTGCGCGAACGCTTGCCAATGCCTTGTTTGATAGCGAAGAACATATGATTCGCTTGGATATGTCTGAATACATGGAGAAACACAGTGTGTCGCGCCTTGTTGGTGCGCCTCCAGGTTATGTGGGTTTTGAGCAGGGCGGTCAGCTCACTGAAGCTGTGCGCCGTCAGCCTTATGCTGTGTTGCTCTTTGATGAGATTGAGAAAGCGCATCCTGATGTATTCAATCTTTTACTACAGCTGCTCGATGATGGTCGATTGACTGACTCCCATGGTCGCACTGTGGATTTCCGCAATACCATTGTGTTGATGACCAGCAACTTGGGCAGTGATGAAATGATGGAAGGCATCACGCCAGAAGTGGAAGCAAGGGTGAAACAACGCTTGCAACAGCATTTCCGCCCGGAATTTCTCAACCGTGTCGATGACATCGTGTTGTTTGCAGCATTGAGCCAAGGCAACTTGATTCACATCGTGGAATTGATGGTGGCGACCTTGCAAAAACGCCTGAAATTGCAGGGTTATATGCTTAATATCAGTGATGAAGCAAAGGTCTGGCTGGCCAAAGAGGGATATGATCCTGTTTTTGGTGCGCGTCCACTCAAACGCTTTATTCAGCATGAGATTGAAACGCCGTTGGCGCGATTCCTCATTGCTGGTGGGGCTGTGGCTGGTGATACCATCTATGTGGGATACGATGAGGATCAGGGTTTGGCCATTAGCAAAGTGTAAAAGGTAAGCGTGAAAAGAAGCGGAGCTGTAGACTAAGGGCTGCAGCTTCGTTTTTTATACGTGTATGTTTTTTATCTTAGTGTGATTGAACATCGTCAGCGAGTAGCAATACTTCATCTTTCAGGTGCTCAATGCCAAGAAAAGCGATAGCCAGATTGATATCCCGGAACACTTGTGAATCCTCGCGAATGTCTGATGCAATGGCGGCATATACACGCGCTAAAGCATAAACCATATCGGATATGGCGACGATGGCACCTTTACCTCCTATTGCTCTGGACTGTCCGCGTTCCATGCTGGCAGCCACCATCAGATTTTCGGAGTTAAGCTCTGAAGTGTCTGTTAAATATCTGCAATCTGCGAGCTCCATGAGCCCAGTTACTTTAGCATTTTCTTTATTCATGGCGATAACATGCGCATTAATTTCGGCATTGGTCAATTTGCCGTAAATCATTGTGAGCACGAAATTATCCTCTCGAAAATACACACGTTTTATAGCCATAAAACCCTCATGGGACAAACTTGATAAAGCTTAAAGAAGGTTAGCAAAAATAATGCCGACTTCTTTGACAAACATATGTCGCTTAAGTTTCTTCCTGGCTGGCTTTATGCAAACGCTTGAGCGCTGCTACTTCTTTGGAGGTAAGATTCCTCCAGCTACCGATGGGCATGCCTTCTTCGAGTTTGATAGGGCCATAGCGCAAACGAATCAAGCGACGTACCAGATGGCCAACGGCATCAAGCGTGCGGCGAATTTCACGCCAGCGACCACGTTTGATGGTCACGGTAATCCAGCTGTGGCCGCCTTCGGTGTCTACTGACATTTCCCAAGGGTCGCTTTTTTCGCCGCGACCCAAATCGATGCCTCCATTGCGCAATTGTTCCATGCTTTCCATGCTCAGTGAGCCTGTGATTTTGACTTTGTATTTACGCTCAATTTTCGCCTGGGGGTCAATCAGGGTTTGCGCCATTGCGCCATTGCTGGTGAGCAGAAGCAGGCCTTCACTATCCATATCCAGGCGGCCAACGGATTGTACATTGGCTGGAATATCCAGATGCTGATAAATCAAAGGGCGCCCTTTGTCATCGCGGCGTGAGCACAATAAACCACGTGGTTTGTTATAGAGGATATAAATTTGTTCTTCGTTGGCAGCGACGGGTTTGTTGTCTACAAGTACCAAATCATTGGGTTGGACACGGGTGCCGAGCTGGGAAATGACTTCGCCGTTGATTTGCACGCGGCCATGAGCGACGAGCTTGTCAGCTTCGCGTCTGGAGCAGATGCCGCATTGGGCAAGGTAGCGATTAATGCGTTCGCCCGTTTGCTTTGTTTCAGTCTGTTTTATTTCAGACTGTTTAACGCCAGTTTGCTTCTCGCCTGGTTCTTTTGCACCAGCTTGTTTTTTGGCGGTTTGTTTTGCGGCGGCTCTTTTGGGAGCCTTTCGTTCAGGTTTGTTTGTCATGCAATGTCCCCACTGGATGTTCGATGTTGGTTTGGCGTTTTCGCCTATTGTGGCGAGAGTCTAAAGGTTATAATCGATTTTGTACGATTTGCGCACTTTATCCATGGTTTTGCGTGCTTCACGGCGCGCTTTTTCATTACCCGCTTTGATCATATCACGCACATCATCAGGGCGCTTGGCCAAGTCATCGCGGCGATCGCGGATGGGTTGCAGCTCATCCTGTAAATGCTTGAGCAACACCTTCTTACAATCCAGGCAGCCAATGCCAGCTGTGGTGCAGCCCTCACGAATTTCAGCGCGCTCATCTTCAGTGGAATACACTTTATGAAAATCCCAAACAGGGCAAAGCTCGGGCGTGCCTGCATCTTCGCGGCGAACGCGAGCTGGGTCGGTGGGCATGGTTTTGATTTTCTTTTCAGTATCTTTCCAAGGCTCGCAAAGGGTGATGGCATTGCCATACGATTTGCTCATTTTGCGGCCATCAAGGCCTGGTAGTTTGGAAGTGGGCATCAATAGCGCCTGGCATTCTGGGAAAAGCTCAGGTTTACCCTGGCGATAAAGGAAGTTGAATCTACGCGCTACTTCGCGGGTGAGCTCAATATGCGGCACTTGGTCTTCGCCCACAGGCACAGCATCAGCGCGATACATCATAATATCGGCAGATTGCAATAGGGGATAACCCAAGAAACCATAGGTGCCCAAATCTTTTTCGCGCAATTGGCTGATTTGATCTTTATAGGTGGGCACGCGCTCAAGCCAGGAGAGCGGTGTCATAAACGAAAGCAATAAATGCAATTCAGCGTGTTCAGGCACTTGTGATTGAATGAAAATCGTCGATTTCTCAGGGTCGATGCCCACAGCCAGCCAATCCATCAACATATCCCAGATGCCAGCTTTCACCACTTCAGGGTTGGCGTATTCGGTGGTCAACCCATGCCAGTCGGCAGCAAAGAAGAAGCATTCTTTATCGTTTTGTAAGGTCAGCCAGTTTTCCAACACGCCTTTGTAATGGCCCAAATGCAGTTTGCCCGATGAGCGCATGCCTGAAACGATACGATTGATTTCTTTTTCTGGTGCCGTCGAATCCGTCAAGTTAAATCCCCAATATTTGATAATGAATCGAAACCTTGGGGCGCAGGTGCCTTTAAATCAATGTTTTATTGAGTTTTGCCTTACAGCGCGCCACCACAACTTGAACCTTGGCCAGCTGTGCAAGCGTAACAATGATTCATAACGGCGATGGGTTGGCCTTTGAGGCCTGCTTTGAGCGCGCTTTGCAACTCGGCTTTATAGATAAGGTCTTCGATGTGCAGTTCTGGGTGGCTGTTGATGGGCGCGTGCAGACCAAGCATTTGGTTAAAATCACAATCGTACACATAACCTCGCCAATCAATGCTGATCAGATTGCGGCACATCACGCCAGCGACATTGCTTGCTTGGAAATTATCTTTGAGCAACTGCATATAATCTTCAAATTGTCCCTTGCTGACCAAAGTGCTGCCAAAGCGGGCAATGGGTTGATTGGTGATGGTGAATAATTCATCAAACAAAATGCCGTAGCGAGTAAGAAGTTCACGTTTGTAGTCTGCCTGTAAACCTTCTTGGCTCGGCGGTAAGCCTGGCCCTTGGGGGTTATAAACCAAATTCAGCGTCAGATGGTGATCGGCTTGGCCATAACCCAAAGCATTGAGTTTTTTGATTGCGTCAATGCTGGTTTGGAACACACCATTGCCGCGTTGTTTATCCACATTGTCTTCAAGATAACAGGGTAGGGAGGCTGCAATTTCAATTGCATTGTCTGCTAGGAATGATGCAAGCCATTCATAACCTTCTTCATTAATAATGGTCAGGTTGCAGCGATCAATCACATGCACACCAAGGACTTTAGCGGCGAGCACCAGTTCGCGAAAATGCGGATTCATCTCCGGCGCGCCGCCGGTTAAATCCAATGTTTTGATATCAGCGATTTCCATCAAATGAATAAGCTGGGCTATGGTTTTCTTTTCCATGATTTCCGTGCGGCGCGGGCCAGCATTTACATGGCAATGAAAACAGGTTTGGTTGCACAGGTAGCCCAGGTTGACTTGCAGGGTATGCATTTTATCGCGGGTAATGGCGGGAAAGTCAGTCTCTTTTAAAAGCGGCAACATATCATGCATGGGTATGGCTCCATCTTGGTTTTATCGTGTATCAAACTTCCAATATCGGTCGATGAGATGCAGCAAACCTTACAGTAAATATTGGGCAAATCTTCCCATCAAAATCCAAGGCTTGTTTTTTTATAATCTGCCGCTAATGTTCGCCGCCCTTGAGTCATGCTGACGCACGATTGAAGGTCAATAACGCGGGGTGGAGCAGTGGTAGCTCGTCGGGCTCATAACCCGAAGGTCGTCGGTTCAAGTCCGGCCCCCGCAACCAAATAGTAAGCCGTCGAAGACAATAGGTTTTCGGCGGCTTTTTTTATTTTACTGCAAGTTTTGCTGTTCTATTTGATTTATAGAGCCCCCAATGTTTTTCTGCTTTTAGCATCGGTTTCTCGCCATCAAAACCACCTTTCCAGTTTTCATCAAAGGCTTCAAAATAAAACGAGATAATTTTATTTTTGTTGATCCAAGCGTTGTATGCTTGAAAGAACGTGTTTTGCTCGGCTTCGCCAGCTTTGCCAATCAAGCTGCCTTCGTAGCTGCCATCGCCGTATATTCTGCTGGTTGGCCAGCCTGATTCACAAAGTGCAACGGTGTGGCTTGGAAAACGCTTTTGGATGTCTTCATAAATGGAGGCTGTCCAAGCTATAGAATTATCTAATGTTTGGTTGTTCCAAAATGCATAGGCATGCAAGCCGATGAAATCGACTTCGTTGGCAATAGTTTTGGCATGGGGTTTATTCCAGAAATTATAATCATCGTTGACGGTCACGGCTTGTTTAACTTGTCTTCGAACTTGCCGTATATACTGAACGACTTTATCCATATCGCTTACCTTATGAGCAGACCAATCCACAAAAATTTCATTGCCAACATTGATGGCAATCACGATATCTGGGAATTGGTTGGCCAATTGGATTACGAAATCAATTTGCTTCTGATTTTGCTCATCCGTTTGGAGGCCAGAAATCCAAGCGCCCTGCATCACCTGTATGGGCAAGCGATGCTTTTGAATCACTTCAAGAATATGTTGAGCTTGTTCATCTGCGCTATACATACGAATGATATGCCAGCGTTTGGCGATGATTTGTAAGTCTTCAAGGATATGGGCTTTGCTTGTGAGTGTACCACTGTCCGGACTTTCTCCATCTCGAAATGCACCGTATGAAATACCGTTGCCAATCCACTCGCCATTCATGGTGGGGTTAAATGTGCGTTTTACGAAGGTTGGTGCGGCGGTGCTAGAATCGGAATAGGTAGTCATGATAAGTGCAAAAGCAAAGGGCAAAAATAACCATTGTTTCATGATATTTAGCATGCTTTTGATTCTCCTTTTTAAAAGCTATGTAGCAGATTAATCGTTATAATACAATAAAAGTTAGCAAATTTATTGTTGACTGTGGGATAAACGCTATATAGCAATTGTCCTTTAGCCAACTAAAAAAGTGCCTTGCCATGCTTTCTGCTAGGTGAAGCGGAGGTTTGAGCGTATGGGGTTTAGTTCTTTTGGCAATAACGTTGTGAGATATAGCTTGTTTTTTTTGGTTTCTTTTTTCTCTGCTTGTGGCGGCGCTTCTACATCTTCTGACTCTAATTCACAGATTGATAAGAATGAAGTGGTGATGAAAAACGGCCTGCTTCTCGGCGGTGATGGGTCGGTGAAACCTGGTTTTTCACTTTATGTATATGATTTGGATAAAGGTGCAGCTTCAAGTCAGTGTATTAAAAGTTGTGAAAACACTTGGGTGCCATTGCTAGTCAAAGACGGTTTGCCATCGGATGCTTATACAGGCATTGAGAATCTGGGCACGGCAACTAGGGATAATGGTGATGTTCAGGTCACTCATGATGCTATGCCGCTTTATTTTTATATTGGTGACGTGAGCCAAACTGATGCCACTGGCGAAGGGTTTGGTGGCTTGTGGTGGCAAGCTCGTGTTTATGAGCCGCTTTATCACGCTGGCACAATTCTTGAGCCTGCGACGCAAGAAGTTACACCGGCAGCATTAATCACCCGTTTTGCCGATAGGGCAAGGGATAGACACGCCAGAGAAGATCAGTTTTCATTGTATGACCATTATTTATCTTTCTATTGGGAGCATCGCACCGCCGCTGTTGAAATCGTAGATACCATAGGAAGCGGCGGCAATACCATTACATTTAATGTCACCACCCAATGGAAGCTTCACCCGCTTCAAGCGGAGTTGCGTTTTTTCTATCGTGGTATCGGTACTGTGGCCGAGTATCACGACAATGGTTCCATGACGCCTATTGATGCTACCCATTACACGAGAAGCGTAAGTTTTAATCCAAAAACAGGAGCGCCTATCAAGCTTGGGGATAGGTTGGAATTCGAAATGAGTCAGTTCTTGGATGCGGTGCCCAATGGACGTAATAATTACTATGGCACAACGTATCTATACATTGTAGGGCAGGGCATTGTGCCTTGGGAAGCTAGGGGTGTGTTTGGTGATTTTGCTACTGAGCGCGAGGACTCTTACCCGATTGCTAAAGCGGGTTGGTTGGGTGGTGGCACTACCCTGCCTTACCAATATTCGAATGAACCCACTGATCATTTTATGCAGATGGCTACCAATTTGTCGCATATCAATGGTCAGGCGTTTGTGTTGGGAAGGCGCGTTCATCACACAGATTTTGGCGATGGCTCACATAATGAAGCGGTAACTAATCCCATATACACACCGCTTGCCAATAAGCTGGGTAATAATTTCATCAATCGCGCCTGTGTGTCCTGTCATGCTAAAAATGGTCGGGCGCTGCCTGTGGGTTTGGGGCAGCCATTGCGTCAATATGTGATTCGTGTTGGTGATGAAAAAGGTGATCCTGATCCGTTGCTCGGATCTGTGTTGCAGTCGCAAATTATTGCAGGTGTGCCTGAAAGTGATGTGAGCATATCTAGCTGGAATGAGGCTAATGGTTTGCGCTGGCCGAACTATGCTTTCACGGGCGTTACACCAAGTCATTATTCAGTGCGGATTGCGCCGCAATTGGTGGGTATGGGCTTGCTTGAGGCTATTGATGAGGCAGATATTGAGGACTTAGCTGATCCCAATGATTTCAATGGCGATGGGGTTTCTGGGCGCATGCGCTACGTGGCCGATGTTGCAACGGGGCAAGCAAAGCTTGGCCGGTTTGGCTGGAAGGCGAGCCAACCCAGTGTGCGCCAACAGGTGGCGGCTGCTTTCAATACTGATATGGGTGTTATGACATCTTTATTGCCAAATCCCGATTGTGGTTCTCAGCAAACGACTTGTGATAACACCGGGGCTGAGCTCGCTGATCAGCAGTTGGATGAGTTATCGGCATATGTCTCGCTTCTGGGTATTCGGGCGCGACGAGGCTTGCAAGACCCACTGGCTTTGCAGGGTGAAGTTCTGTTTAACGAAGTGGGTTGTGCCAGCTGTCACACCGTTTCTTTCCAAACATCGGCTTTTCATCCGCATGCTGAATTGCGCAACCAAACGATTCAGCCTTACACTGATTTGCTGCTCCATGACATGGGTGAGGGGCTGGCATCAACACTACAAGAAAGCGGTGCTTCGGGTGCTGAGTGGCGAACTACTCCGTTATGGGGAATTGGTCTCACTGCAGGTGTGAGCGGCGGTGAGGCTTATCTTCATGATGGTCGTGCTCGGAATCTGCATGAGGCTATTATGTGGCATGGCGGCGAAAGTGAACTGTCCAAATGGAAGTATTCGGTTTTATCGCAAGCTGGGCAAGGTGCGATTATCGCATTTCTTAAGACGCTATAATTTATTTGTTCCTTCTAGGCTTCGCTGTATTCATGAAGGTCTTCTTTGCATCGCTTATTGATGCTTTATTTAGCTATATAGCAAAAGTCTAAGTTTCACAACAAAAAATAAAAGAATTTTAAATATACGCATTAAAAAGCTTGACAATTATTGAGCGTTGCACGAATGTAATCGCTATATAGCAGTTGCTATGTGTGTTTTTTCATCCTTGGTTATTAAAAAACTTTAATGATTTATTGCACATAGAGCGCAGATGAAATGTAGAGGAGTTGGTTTTTTTTAGAAGGAAAAAATTTTGGGAAGCAAGAAAAGTTACTTCAGTCGTCTTTTTTATCGGCCTAGTGACTGCTAAGGAGAAGAAAATGAGAATAAAAGTAGATAGGAATAGGGTGTTTCAACTGAATGCCCAATCGATAAAGGCGGCAGCGATAAGCATTTTCTTATCGGTTGGTCTTGCCTCGTGTGGAGGTACTTCAGATAGTAATACTTCAGGTACCGTCACGACAGCGCCGAACGCGCCAAGCATTGCTTCTGTTGTTGCAGCTGATGCCCAAGCATTGGTGGTGTTGAACGCGCCATCTGGTAGCACTGTGACTGGTTATACTGTCACTTCAAACCCAGCAGGCGGCGTTGATAGTAACGCAGGCTCATCTTCATTATCACATATCATAACAGGCTTGACCAACGGAACTAGTTATACATTTACGGCAGTTGCAACCAACTCGTTTGGAAATAGTCCTGCATCTGCGCCTTCGAATGCCGTGATTCCTTCAGCGACAGCGATTCCTGGTTTAGTAACCAAAACTGCAGCTGACTTCTCTTTAGGCGGAACCAATGACTTTAATGGTGCATCGTCTTCATTGGTAACCAATCAGCCAGCTGGCGGGTCTCAAACCAATGCTGCGATGTCGACTTCGGGCGTTTCTTCGCAATATTTTGGCACAACCTTCCTTAAGCTGACTAACCAAGAGTTTTGTACGACTGCAAATCCAACCATTGGTATTGAAGTCTACTCACCTGTTGCGGCTGGCAATGTGCGCTTGAAACTTGAGCAAGAGGGTAATGGCGCTTTTAACATCGAAATGGATAAACCTACTGTAATGGGTTGGCAAACATTGTCTTTTGACTGTGTAACCGATTCAGGAACTGCAACGACACCACCAACTGCGGCTTATGCTGAATCTACAGTTTATAATGTCGCATCTATCTTCTTTGGTTTCCCAGGCGTAAGTGCTGGCGAAACTTGGTATTTTGATAAAGTTGCTTATGTGCCAACTGCTGCGGTTACTTATGTGCCACCAGCTGCAGCTACAGATCCTACTGTCAAGCCAGCCGCACCTACTGTGGTTGCACCTAACTTCATCTCAATCATTGGTACTACACTGGGTGATATGGTTGATGTTGGTGTGAACCCACCTTGGGGTCAAGCAACAGTGATGACCTCGGTTAACATTGCAGGCGATACGGTATTGAAATATGCCAACTTGAATTATCAAGGTATGGAGCTTGCTCCTGCAACTGGTATTGATGTGACAGGCATGACTGATCTTCATATTGATATCTATGCAGCAACAACAACTGCATTGGATGTGTTCTTGATTTCACCTGGTCCGGGTATGGAGCAAGCCGTAACGGTGAACCCTACAACATTGGGTTGGAACTCTTTTGATATTCCATTGAGTTCTTACACAATTCCAGCATTGACCAATATTTTCCAATTTAAGTTTGTGGGCACGCCTGCAGGCAATACGGTTTATATTGATAACTTGTATTTCTGGAAAGGCGCTTCGGGTCCAGCAACTGCGCCGAATGCACCAACGATTGGTGCGGCCATTGCGGGTGATTCGCAAGCGACTGTTAATTTTACAGCTCCTGCCATTGATGGCGGTAGTGCAATTACAGGTTATACCGTAACCTCAACACCCGCTGGCGGTACAGATGCGAATGCAGGTACAACTGCTTTGAGCCATAACATCACCGGCTTAACCAATGGTACTGCTTATACATTCACGGTAACTGCAACCAATGCTATAGGAACAAGTGTTGCATCTGCGGCTTCGAATGCAGTTACACCAGCTGTTCCTTCGGCGACGATTGTAACTTCAACTGCTGCAAGCTGGACATTGGGTGGCACAGCCGACTTTGGTGGCAATGCTTCATCACTGGTGGCAATCCAGCCTCTTGGTGGTATACAAGCTAATGCAGCACAAGTTGATAAGACTGCAGGTGCTCAGACTTGGGCAGGAACAACTTTCTTAACTTTGGTGAATCAAGAATTTTGTACTACTCTTAAACCAATCATCACGGCGAATGTATATTCACCTGTGGCTGGGGCAACCGTGCGCTTGAAACTGGAACAAGATGGTAATCCAGCACTCAACATCGAAATGGATGCGTCTACAGTGATGGGCTGGCAAACACTTAACTTTGACTGCTTGCTTAGCTCGGGTGCCGCAACGACACCACCTACAGCAGCTTATGTTGAAGGAACAGTGTATAATAAAGCCTCCATCTTATTTAACTTTGGTGTATCGCCGGCTGCCACTGAAACATGGTACTTTGATCAAGTAACTTATGATCCAACAGCTGCTGTCACTTATGTGCCACCTGTAGCTGCTGCTGACCCAATGACCATCCCAGCTGCTCCCACTGTAGTTGCGGCAAATGTAGTATCGGTATTTGGTACAACTTACGGTCATAAGGTTGGAATTACCTACCCAAATTGGGGTCAAGCAACTGTTCAATCGATCGTGCCTGTGTTGGGTGATGATTTATTGAAGTTAGCAAATTTGAACTATCAGGGTATTGATTTTGTTGGATCATCGATTGATGTTTCTACAAAAACTAACCTGCATCTTGATATGTATGCATCAGCATCATTAACGCCAGTAAACGTGTTCTTAATCTCGACAACTGGTGGACTGGAACAAGGGTTCTTGGTGACGCCTAGTGTTGCGGGATGGAATTCATTTGATATTCCGTTGACCAACTACACTACACCTACGTTGACGGTAATTGATCAATTGAAATTCGATGCTCAACCAAACGTTGGTGACACAGTGTTTATTGATAACCTGTACTTCTGGTAACTTGAGTATGCTTGGTTAACCTCCTCTCCTTTGGTGCCAAGTCGAAAACGACCGTGTGAAAACACGGTCGTTTTTTTTGCTCAAAATGAAGGTGAAGTGTTTGTGTTAGTGAAAGCTTAGGAGCTAGTTTGCGATTATTATTTTATTGTTTTGGTTCGCAGCTTGTGCCGCGTTCTTTAAGTTCAGCGCGAAGGGCGATGTGTTGATTTTCTGGATGATTGCCTTGTATGAGGTTGTCGAGCAAGTCGACTGCAGTGGCTGCAATTTGTGCGATGGGTGGGGCAACTGTAGTGAGTGGGGGAATAATTTGTGATGCAACACTAATGTCGTCAAACCCAATAATACTTACATCTTCAGGTACTCGTAGGCCTAAGCGACTGGCTTCTTTCATGGCGCCTAATGCCATAGAATCGTTGGCACACATAATGGCTGTAGGTGGATTGCTCAGGCTTAGAAGTTCATCGGCACCTTCAATGCCAGATTGATAGGAATAGTCGCCTTTAAAGATGAGCTCATCTTGCAATGCAATTTTGTGATTTCTTAGGGCAAACTCATAACCTGCCAAACGGTTGTTACCCACATCAGAATCGCGAAGACCCATCATAAAGCCAATGCGTTTGTGTCCTAACGAGCAAAGCCGATGGATGGAGTCGGCAACAGCATTAAAGTTGTCGATAATTACAGAAGGTATGGACTTATCAAACGAAGCATTGTCAATCACGACAACGGGTACAATTTGCTTGATATCTTGCACGATGTGCTCAATCCGAGGAAAACAACTGGCAATGACACCATCTACCTTTTTCAGCGATTTACTAGCATTGGCTTCGTTTAAATTTGAGAAGTAAAGAAGCGCGTATCCTCTTCGGCCTGTCTCTTTTTCAAGAGCGTTGAAAATCAACGAATAGTATGGGCTGGTTAGACCGTCTTTGATGCTGTTATCCAGGAAATACCCAATATTTTTGGTTGGCAATTTGGCTTTTGCTTTACGATCTGCGACAAATGTTCCCTTAGCAGGAAGGCGGTATAAATAGCCTTGTTCAACAAGACTATCGATGGCCTTGCGTACCGTCATATAAGACATGCCTAGATCTTTTGCGAGAACACGTTCTCCGGGAAGTTTGTTGTCGATTTTGTGCTGCTTAATGGCATTTTTTATCCATTTTTCAGCCTGCAAGTATTTGGGTGACGTCTTGTCCATAGGGCTCCAGTTTTGAGCAATTAAAACGAAAGTTTTAGAGCAGTTAAACC
Source organism: Mariprofundus sp. UBA1536 (assembly GCA_002323245.1). Classification (GTDB taxonomy): domain Bacteria; phylum Pseudomonadota; class Zetaproteobacteria; order Mariprofundales; family Mariprofundaceae; genus Ghiorsea. The sequence continues at coordinate 55,821 of DCPU01000018.1, forward strand.
TTCGTTGATTAGTATTTTATGTTTTTTAATAGGTTAATATTTGTTGTAATATATGGGTTAAAGGATGGGTATGCAATAGAAATTCTCTTGCGTGCTTAAAATAACTTGACTTTATGTTTTTTCGAGATGAATGTATGCTATATAGCAGAAGGCCTGTATTCGTATGTGGGGTGATTGACATGAAGAAAAGTTATTTCTCAAATTTAGCACAAGTGTCATTAAGTGCAGTGTTTGCAGTAAGCCTATTGAGCTGTGGTGGAGGTGGTTCGTCCAGTAACAGTTCAGCTACGGGAAATAATACGACGAATACAACGAGCACGACGACTTATGAGCTTGTTTGGTCTGATGAGTTTGATTCCACGACGCCCGCTGTGCCAACTGCACCTTCACCTAAGAGTTGGAATATGGAAACAGGTTACGGCACCAATGGTTGGGGAAATAATGAGATGCAGAATTATACCAACAGCCTGAGCAATGTTTATGTGCAAAATGGTGAGTTGGTCATTTCGGCGCAGTGTCCATCGGGTGTGTGTGGATCACGAGATGGTACGATTACTTCCGCTCGCCTGAATACTAAAAATAAAGTAACTGCTAAATACGGCAAGGTGCAAGCGCGCATCAAAGTACCTTCTGGTCAGGGTATGTGGCCTGCATTTTGGATGCTGGGTGGGAATATCGATAACGATGGTTGGCCGAAGTCGGGTGAAATCGACATTATGGAAATGCATTTTAATTCGTCTAACACCTATACCACGCATGCAGCAGCGCATTGGTTTGATGATAATTTAGCTGTGCCTGCACATACATATACGACCAGTTCAAAAGTTTATCCTGTGCCAATCACGAATGATTATCATATCTTTGAAGTAGAGTGGGACGACGCACGTATCTTAGGTAAAATCGATGGTATCATTTACTATATTCAGCCTATTGACCCCGTTTCTATGAGTGAGTTTCTGAACGAGTTTTATATTTTATTGAATGTGGCTGTGGGTGGTAATCTGGGTGGTACACCAATTACAACAACTTGGCCGCAAAACATGCATGTCGATTATGTGCGGGTTTATCAGAAAGCTGCGGTTTCTAAAAAAGGTATCTATTCCGAAACAACAGATGCAGCCACACAAAATTATATTCGCATCATCAATAGTGATGAGTGGGGCGGTAATAGTGTTGTTGCTAATGCGGCAAGCACCGCAGTTGCTCCTGTTGATGGCACGAAGGTGCTTGCAGCGAACTACACCTTGGCGCCTTTGGCTGGCGGTGCAAGTAAAGGATGGAACGGTATGGTATTCCAATTGAAACGTGATGATTGGTCCAATTATAACCAGCTAGTATTTAGTCTTGATGCATCCGGTATGGCTGGGTTTAGCGATGTTGAAGTGAAGGTTGAAGATACGCGTGGTGGAGCATTTGCTAAGAGCGTTCGGTTGGCAGCTTATGCGCCAGTGGTGAGTGGAAATTGGAAAACATATGCGATTCCATTGGCTGATTTGGCAGGTGTGGACTTTACAGATGCATTTTATCTGGGTTTTTATGGCCCAGTCAATGCAACAGCTAACTTACTCGCCGGCACACTGTATTTTGATAATATTCATTTGAATAAGGCTGTATGTACGGCTGCAGGCAGTGTTGCTTTGAATGCCGCTGCGTATCCCGCTAACAGCACATTTGCCAATGTTACTGTTTCTGACCTTTGTAATGCTAACAAGCCTGCGGTTGCCCTCATTGACAATGGCAGTAACACCTTGGGTCTGGGTATGGTGTTGGATTCTGCTGGTACAGGAGCTGCCACTGTAAACTTTGGTGTAACCGATTTGGCAACCAATACTTTGGCAGTGGTATCTGGGGATACACTTACTGTGAATTATACAGATAGTGCAAGTGCAACAAGCACAGCGTCAGCTGCTATTACTGCCGCAACCACAGGCTTGATTGGCGATATCAATAACGATGGATATGTTTATGTCTATGCAAACAATCAGGCGATACAAGATCTGGTTTGGGGCGCTCAGCCTGCAGGGGATTATCTGATCGACCCTTGGGGCTCAGGTGCGACCATCACTGACCCATTCGTAGATACCGATTTTGGACGTGTTTTATCAATAGCTCCCGGAGCGGGTTGGGGTGCGGCACCGTTGCACTCTGTTGTAACCTTTATGAGTATGACACCTGGCATTACGGCCAATTACACATCACTGAATTTTAAGGTGAAAAATTTACCAGCAGGGTCTATTGATATCATGTTATCATCAGCTGGCGTGCCAGAGCTTCGGCTCACGCACTCACTGGCTACTGTCGGCACGGCGATACCTGGCACTACGGGGTGGTTTGATGTTTCGATTCCATTGAATTTGTATCCCGATCGCGCCAGTTATTTCGACATTGCATTTATTGTTCCTGGTGGTTCTTTCCTACTGACTGACGTAAACTTTCAGTAAGTAACGCTGATGACTACCCAAGGGGCACATCACGTCACAGCCGAAGAAGATAAGCTTCCCTTTCGACAAAAGGTTGCTTATGGCATGGGTGCGCTAGCCAATAACTTTCTCGGCGGCGCCATTGGCTACATGTCCATTGTTTTGATTGTGGGTTTGGGTATGAACCCCGCTTTGGTGGGTACGCTACAGGCCATCCCTAGGCTAACCGATGCGCTGACTGATCCGCTGATGGGTTATATCTCTGACCATACCCGTTCCAAGTATGGTCGCCGCCGGCCTTATATCTTCTTCGGAGCGATTTCTGTGGGGATAATTTTTGCTGCCATGTGGCAATTGCCTGCAGGGCATAGTGAAATGTGGTATTTCTGGGTGTTTTTGGGTTGGTCTATTTTGTTTTATTTGGCCTACACCATGTTTGCTACGCCCTGGGTCGCGCTCGGTTATGAAATGACGCCCGACTACCATGAACGCACACGTTTAATGGGCACACAAAACTTTATTGGTCAATTTGCTTGGATAACACTTCCATGGTTTTACGCCATCATGGAAAATGATTATTTCTTTACTGATTCGGTGGAGGGTGCGCGGGTATTGGCGATCATTCTGGGGGTGGTGGTGGTCATCCTTGGGGTGAGCAGCGCCATCATTTGTAAAGAACGATTCCAGGAAAGTGATGACACTTCAGTTGCTGTGACAGGCATGTTGGAACATGGCAAAGCATTCTTTAAAGGCTTTGCTATCACGATTAAAAACGCAGAGTTTTTCAAACTTTGTGTAGGTACATTTTTCTTGTTTAATAGCTTAATGCTGGTGGGTTCATTTGGTGCGTTTATCACCATTTATTATGTTGCCGTGGGTGATAGTGATATGGGAGCGAAGCTCATTGGTGTTGTGGGCTCTATTTCTACTATCGTTACCTTGTGTACCATCCCAGTGGTATCATGGGTGTCCACCAAAATTGGCAAACGCAAAACCTTTATGATTGCCACTTCCTTTACACTCTTTGGCAGCTTGCTCAAATGGTTTTGTTACGATCCAACCAACCCTTGGTTACTGTTGGTACCAGCGCCTTTCATTGCCGTGGGTATGGGTAGCTTGTTCACCTTGATGAGCTCAATGATGGCCGATGTTTGCGATGCCGATGAGTTGGCCACAGGCGAACGCCGCGAAGGTATGTATGGCTCAATTTTCTGGTGGGTCGTGAAGCTTGGCATGGCCGGTGCATTTGCAGGTTCTGGCTTTTTGCTCAACGCCACTGGTTTTGAAGTGGCACTCAATGCAGCCCAATCTGCTGATACCTTCTTGTATATGCGTCTTTGCGATGTCTTTATCCCCGCTACGGCTTGTCTGATTTCAATTATTGCCGTGGCCAAATTCTCAATTACAGAAGCCAGCGCTTACGATATTCGTTCTCAGCTGGAAGTTAGGCGCGGTAAAATAGGTATAGAAGCAACAGCTACAGCTTGAAACATTTTTAAATGGAAATGGAGCGTGACATGAAAAAAATAATCAGCCAATTCGTCAATAAAATTCTAGGCAATCCAATGGTGAAGAAGCCCATGCAGGGCCTAGCGACCCTTGTCGTATCTTCATTCCTGCTAGCATTTAGTGCTCAGGCTATGGACAGGGTGGAAGCCGTGCAAGATGCTAAGGGTTGGAAACTGCAGGTAAATGGCAGTGATTATTATATCAAGGGTGTGGTATGGGGTTATTCGCCTAAGGGTGAAAACTACAATTACAACCTCTATGCGCGCTCGGATGAATTTATCAAGCAAGTGCTCGATCAAGAGTTTGGTCTGATGAAAGCCGCTGGTGTGAATACCATACGAATGTTTGGCATTATGCCGCCGCGCTGGGTGACGTATGTGTATGAAACCTATGGTATTCGCACTGTCATCAATCATTTGTTCGGTAGGTATGGTTTTAATGTGAATGGGCAATGGATTCCAAACACCAATTATGCCGATCCAGCTACGCGCCAAGCCATTAAAAATGATATTTTGAATTTGGTGGAAACCTACAAAAATACCAAAGGTGTATTGATGTTTGCGCTGGGCAATGAAAATAACTACGGCTTGGATTGGGCAAGTTTTGAAATCGAAAATCTGCCAGTAGGCGAGCGTCACCGCGAAAAGGCAAAGAGCTTATACAGCCTCTTCAATGAAACCATTAAAGAAGCTAAAGCCATTGATAAAAGTCATCCTTACACCATCGTCAATGGCGATATCCAATACCTTGATTTGATCAGAGCGCTTTGCCCTGATTTGGATATTTTGGGCAGCAATGTGTACCGCGGAGAAAGCTTTACAGGGCTGTGGGCTGATGTGAAAAAATCCTACGACCTTCCTATTGTGTTTATGGAGTTTGGTAGTGATGCGTTTAATGCCAAGCTCAACCGCGAAGACCAACAAGCCCAAGCGGAATTGCTGCGCGCCATGTGGTTGGAAATGTATGACAAGAGTTATGGCAATGGCGCAGAAGGTAACTCCATTGGTGGTTTTGTCTTTGAATGGCGCGATGAGTGGTGGAAATACAAACAAACCGAAAACTTGGATGTACAGGACAATACAGCCTCCTGGGCCAATGGCGGATACAAGTTTGATTTTGTCGAAGGCAAAAACAATATGAACGAAGAGTGGTATGGTATATCACGCATCGGCAATATTGACTCCAATGGCGTGTATATCACCGAACCACGTATGGCTTATGATGTGCTCAGCAAAATCTGGAGCATAGACCCATATCGCGTTTCAAAAAGCAGCTATACGCAAACCATTCAAAACATTGATATGGAATTTTTGGCCTTGCGTAGTGAGGTGCGTTCACTACAAAGTGGTGGTCAACAAAATGCTGCCTTTGCGATGACTGGCGGTAGTATTTCTGGGGAAATGGTGCTCACAGGTGATAAAGCCAATATTGATAAAGATGGCTTAAATGGTATTGGTTTTTCGACTGGTGAGATGGTTAATTTGGACTTTGCCTTCCAGCCGTTTAATGAACTCAAAGGTCAGTTTACCATCAATGTGTTGGGCAATGTGCCGCAGCGTAATATCACAGTTGCAGCATACGGCGATCGTGCGCTGCCTGTGGTGATTACCAACAACCAATCGATTACGGGCAACACCACACTCAATGGTAATGAACGTGTTGAGATTTATGATTATGAGGTTAATTATGAAAATCTCGATTACAGCCTTTCAGCATTTTACCATGTGCCGCGTTATCACTGGGGTTATAAAGGCGATTTTTTTGGCTTGCTGCATGAAGCCACCGACCTTGAAGGCATGGATATTTGGAACGCCAAAGCCCCTTACGGTGTGGAATATACGGGTAAGAGACAAACACCGGGTTTAACGGTGTTGTTTGGTCCTGAAGTGTACTGGGGTGCCAATCCTAAAGCGATGGTGAAATACGATTTTGGCGGCAGTGATTATACGTTGCTGCATGCTCAAGATATCGGCCGTTTGGGCGCATCTTCTTCAGCTACAGTCGCCACAGAAAAACGCTTAAGCCAAACCACGCTGTATATGAAAAAAGAGCTGCTTGGCACTACCGTTGAATTGGGTGGTATGACCAGTAGTCGTGAGAAAATGGGGGATACCTATGATTATTTGGATGGCACCAATATCAAGCAGGATGAAATTCGGATTGAAGATACGCTGGCCTTCAAAGCAAAACTCAGCCGCAATGTGGGTGATGCGTCCAATGCTTATCTGGGTATGACTATGGCAGGGCTGGTAGCAGATGGTGGCAATCCATTGGTTGAGCTTGGCACCAAACTGCCATACTCCAGCTTGGGTAATAAACAAGAAGTTGAAGGCGGTGTGTTGTTTAATTATGGCACATTCACTGTGTTCCCGCGCTTTTTGGTGCGCAAAAATTTACTTGATGCCAACCCAACTGTGGCATCATCAGTAACCGGCACCAACTTAAATCCAGGCATTAGCCCACGTAACCGTGAAGATGATCCGTTTGCCGTACTTGGTAACCGTGAAGCGAATTCTGCAGAAATTGTCTTTACCTACGATCCAACACCTGCCACCTCATTTTATCAGTGGGATAACGATAAGCGTGAGGATGCAGATTTAGCGTTCAATGTGGGCCTAAATTACACCCAATACCCAACAGTGACTGATTCGCATCTCTTCTATTACCAACAAGGCCAAGTGAATGCTGCCTTTGGTTCAGGCCTCGCCGCGGAAGATGTGTGGTTGGCCAGCAGTCATATGGTGATGAATCCCAATACTGATTTACGCATTGTTGCTAATGTGGAAGCAGGATTTGATCAGTCTACGGGTAAACCAGGTGGCGCAACCCGTCAATTCTATTCGGCTGATGCGAAAGCGATGATTAATCGCAAACACATCCATGCATTTTATTTCAAAAAGGATGCTTGGGGTCCGTATGATTTCCACAGGCAATTCGACATTACTTATCCCATGCAGGTCATGTATGACTATTCGCTGCTGCTTGATTCACTGGGAGATGAACAACTATCAAGCAAATGGGGGATTAGAGGGCTTTATCGCACTTTAGATGCCAATGCGCCCGATGAGTTCCAGAACGGTGCCAATTCAAGCATGTTTGAAATCACCACGTATTTCAAAGCGAATTTTTAGGAGTATGGACATGAAAAATACAACTATGATTCAGTCTCAAATTGCTAGGTTTATCCTCGCAGGTGCTGCCGCGGCGATGTTGTTCTCGTGTGCGCCAGCCACAGATAAAAGTACGGACACCACACAAATTGCCTTGCCTATTGATACAGTGCTCAATCTGTATTGCTCAAATGTGGGTATCAATATTGATGGGTGTGTGCTATTTGATCCGGAAAACCCCTATGCCAATGCCGATGTGAATGATGTGAGTAAATGGACGTTGCATACTGCTGCCCCATCAGCCAAAGCGCGTTTCTACTTGTGGGCAACAGCCCTTGCGCGCAGCCCAACGGGTGAGAATCAATATTTCACAGCCCAAGCGTTGCATGAACTGTTCACTATCAATGCCGACGTGGCCATCAAAGACCACGCACTTTTGGCGTATCGCTCGGTGCTGGATAACTTCTTTGGCTCGGTGACTTACATCGCCGCGACTTGGGTAGGGCCTGATGTGTATTATGCTGAACCCTTGGCGGATAAAGTGGGTGCGAGTATGTACAATCCAACGCCACTGGGGCTTGGACTTTTATATGCCAACAATACATTGGCTTTGGACGCTTTGAGTACTTGGGGTTATGTCTATAATGTAACCACAGGCACGATAACAAAGATTCAATGAATTTTATTTTTTTCGAGCGTATGTCGTCATGAAACCCATGGTGTCGACTGAAGTGTTCATCACCTCAGCACAAGGCCATAAGCAAGCTTTGCTAACGAATATTGTATTTCAGCAAGGCGTTGCCAGTGGCAATGTCATTCGTATCCATCCGACCATGGTGAAACAAACCATGGCTGGTATTGGTACATCATTCACAGAAGCCTCTGCTTTTGTTTTGGCGCATTTGGAGCCCAAAAAACGCCAGACCTTGATGGAAAAGATTTGGGGGGAGAAGGGCGCTAACTTTTCAGTAGCACGCACGCCGATTGGCTCAACCGATTTTTGTGTGGATGGTAAATATACATATGCGGAAGTCGCCGATGATGCGGAGCTTCAACATTTTTCTATCGCTCATGACAGTAATGGTTTTTCGGCATCGGAGTATCCAAGCATCAAAGATGAAGCTTATGACCTCTTGCCGATGATACATGAAGCGCTTGCCGTTAAATCCAAGCAGGAAGAAAGCGACTTACGTATTCTCGCTTCGGCGTGGACTGCACCGCCTTGGATGAAAGATATTGAGGATTGGTATGTTCATGGCAGTGAAGGCAACGATTATCAAGGCACAGGTGGCTGGTTGCTTGATGCGCATCAAGGCACTTATGCTTTATACATCAAAAAATACCTCGAAGCCTACCGCCAGCAAGGTGTGAATATTTGGGCGGTTACGCCAGTGAATGAGCCTTATGGCAATAATGGTCGCTGGGAAAGTATGCATTTTACGCCTGAATCACAGCGCGATTGGATAAAAAACCACCTTGGGCCAATGCTCAAACAAGGTCAAAACAGCGACGTTAAAATCTTTATATTTGACCACAATCGTGATGCCTTAACTCTTTGGGCTGACACCATTTATGGTGATGCTGACTGCGCCCAATATGTGGATGGTGCTGCTGTGCATTGGTATGAAAGTACGTTTAAAGTGTATGAGGATGTATTTGATGAAGTGCACGAGAAGTATCCCCAATTTTCTATTATTCATAGCGAAGGATGCATTGATGATTTGGGCAATGATGCGCCAGAAGGGGTGACTGACCCCATTGGTTTTAAAGAGTCGGGCTGGTTTGGCAATGATGATTTTTGGTGGAATGAAAATGCCACCGACTGGGCATACAGCACCACTTGGCAAGGCGTGGTGCCTGAAGATCACCCCATGTATGCGCCGGTGCATCGGTATGCACGTAATATAATTGTGAGTATCAATCATTGGTTATCCGCTTGGGTGGATTGGAATATTGTATTGGATGAGCGCGGTGGCCCCAATCATGTGGGCAATTATTGCGGTGCACCCATCATGATAAACACGGATAGTGGCGAGATATATTTCACACCGATTTTTGAAGTGCTTTCCCAATTTAGCCGCAGCATTCGCCCTGGCGATAGTGCTGTGCAAACCGATACCGATTTTACAACTTTAAAGGCAGATGATGTGTATGCCTGCGCAACACTCAGTTCCGATGCCATGCTCAGCGTACAAATTTTTAACACCACAAAACAAGCCGTGAATTTTTGCTTAGAAATTAATGGCCAATATGCCGAGGTGAGCATTGCTGCCAATGCCTTGCAGACCATTCGGATTCCATTATGAGATATATCAACACGGCAGATCGTTATGCAAGGAGCGTTTTATGAAAAATCGTTCAATCAATCAATTGGAAGTCAGCGGTGAATTTATCGAGCTTGATGGTGAGCGTTATTATGTTGTTCGCAATGTCGATAAAATGCCGCCGTTCTTTATCAGTGTGATTTCCGATAGCGACCATTGGCTGTTCGTCTCATCCACTGGTGGTTTAACCGCTGGCCGAGTTTCGCCTGAAACGGCTATGTTTCCTTATGTTACCGTGGATAAAATTCATGACAATGCTGTACATACAGGCAGCAAAACCATTTTCAGGCTTCAGCGAAATGACGCTTGGGATGAATGGGAGCCGTTTAATGTGGAGCATGATGGTCGGTATGCGCTAAAGCGGAATTTGTATAAGAATATTTTGGGCAACAAGCTGTGCTTTGAAGAAATCAATGAAGATTTGCAATTGTCCTTCCGCTATACATGGGAAACTAGTGATGCTTATGGCTTTGTGCGGCGTTGTGAGTTTATCAATTTGGGGCAGCAAGTGGTGGATGTCGATGTGGTGGATGGTCTGCAAAATATCTTGCCAGCTGGCACACCGCGTGCATTGCAACTTGGCTCGAGCAATCTTATTGATGCCTACAAATGGACCGAGCTGGATGAAGCTACGGGTCTAGCCATGTTCACGTTGTATTCGGGTATCACTGATGAGCCAGAGCCCTATGAGTCGCTCAAAGCAAACACCGTGGTCTGCTTGGGTCTGAATGAGCAACGCGTACTTATTTCTTCTGAGCAACTTGATCATTTCCGCTTTGGCAAGGTGCTCAAGCAGGAAACGCACAAACGCGGTATGCGTGGAGCATACCTGATTAATAGCAGCCTGAAATTACAGCCCCAAGGTATCCAGCAATGGCAATTTGTGGCTGATATTGAGCAAAGTCAAAGCCAAGTGGTGGCCTTAATCAATAAGCTTGCCGATAAAGAGAAATTTGCGGCCTTGCTGCGCTCTTCCGTTGGCGCTGGCTCAGATGCCTTGGCTAGAATTATGGGTAGTGGTGATGGTTTCCAATCCACAGCTGAGGAAGTGGTGATGGTGCATCATTATGCCAATGTTGCCTTTAATATTTTGCGTGGCGGAGTGTTTGAAAACCAATATCAAGTATCAGTGTCTGATATTGCCAAAAGCGTAAAACACTTTAATAGGGATATTGGCGCGCGTCATGAACGTTTTTTTGCGGGTCTACCTTCATCGATGCGCTACCCAGATTTCTTGGCCTTGGTGCAGGATTTGAAGGATGTGCAGCTTGAAAGGCTTTGCGCTGAATATCTACCCATCACCTTTGGTCGCCGCCATGGTGACCCCAGCCGCCCATGGAATCAGTTTGCCATCAAACTCAAAGATGATGAGGGCAATCGTCTGCTGTCTTATCAAGGCAATTGGCGAGATATTTTTCAAAACTGGGAAGCGCTGTGTTTGAGCTATCCTGAGTATATCGAGGCTGTGATTGCCAAGTTTGTCAACGCCAGCACTGTGGATGGTTTTAATCCGTATCGTATCACCAAAGAAGGTATCGATTGGGAAATTGAAGATCCTGAAGATCCTTGGAGCTCAATTGGTTATTGGGGCGATCATCAAATTATTTATTTGCTGAAATTATTGGAGCACTCCAATGATTTTCACCCTGCGAAGTTAGGCACCTTACTACTCAAACCCATTTTTAGTTATGCCAATGTGCCTTATCGCATCAAATCATTTGAAGCGATGCTTCATGATGCCAAAGATACGGTTTCATATGACTTGGCGCTTGCTGATACCATTGCTAAGCGTGTGGATACCATGGGCGCTGATGGCAAGTTGGTGCTGGATGCGAAAGGTGCTGTTTATCAAGTGAATTTGCTTGAAAAACTATTGGTGCCATTGCTGAGTAAGTTGAGCAATTTAGTGATTGGTGGCGGCATTTGGCTAAACACGCAACGACCCGAGTGGAATGATGCCAACAACGCTTTGGTGGGGCAGGGCCTGTCTATGGTCACGCTTTATTATATGCGTAGATATATCAAATTCTTGCAAGACTTGCTGGGTGATGCGTCTGCAACTGTGCAGTTATCCAATGAAGTAAAAACTTGGCTTCAAGATACCACAGCAGCTTTAAATTATGTGCGCCCCATGCTTGGTGGTGCGCGAATCCCAGCAGATGAGCGCTACAAAACACTGGCCATGCTGGGTGAAGCTGCGAGTCATTACCGCGAAAAAGTGTATCAGCAAGAGGGCTTTTCTGGGGTTGATTTGGCGCCGATGACTTTAATTATTGATTTGTTAGACACAGCGCTCACTGCGGTAGACCACAGCATTCAGATCAATCTGCGTGATGATAAATTGTATCACACCTACAATACCATGAACCTGAAAAAAGGCAGTTTGGCTGTGGATAATCTCTACCCCATGCTGGAAGGTCAGGTGGCCGTGTTGAGCTCAGGCGCAGTCTCGCCGCAAGAGGCTGTGGGCATTATAGCGTCCTTGTTTGATAGCCTGATGTACCGCGCTGATCAGCAGAGCTTTATGTTATATCCTGATCGTCAATTGCCTGGCTTCTTGCAACGTAATCAAATCCAAGCCGCTGATGTTGTAGATATTACATTGGTGCAGCGCATGTTGGAGGCCAACGACCATCGCTTGATTACGCGCGATGTAAATGGTGTTTACCGCTTTCATGCGGATATCACCAACATCGGTGATTTGCGTAAACGAATGGATTTGCTTGCTGATATTTACGATGATGCGGTGAAGCTATCGCGTGAAGCCTTGGAAATGGTTTACGAAAAAGTGTTTAACCATCAAGCCTTCACTGGCCGTTCAGGCGGTATGTTTGGCTTTGAAGGTTTGGGCTGTATTTATTGGCATATGGTGTCGAAACTCTTGCTTGCTGTGCAGGAAAATTTCTTTGCAGCCAAGCAACAAGGCGCTGATGTAGCGACCATCAAGCAGCTTGGTGAGTTGTATTATCGCGTGCGCGAAGGTATTGGTTTTAACAAAACACCCAAAGATTACGGCGCATTTCCAACCGATCCGTATTCACATACGCCAAAACATGCAGGCGCACAGCAACCAGGTATGACGGGGCAAGTGAAAGAGGAAGTGCTTTCTCGCTTTGGTGAATTGGGCATTCGGGTGCATGGTGGCTTGGTATATTTTGCGCCAAGTTTGTTGCGCCCAAATGAATTCGTCGCCAGTGCGCATGTGTTATGTTTCCTAGATGTGGATGGTCAATGGCAAACGCTGCCTTTGCCAGAACAATCATTGGCCTTCACATGGTGTCAGGTACCGATTGTTTATGTGCTAAGTCATGAAGAAACGCCGCAGATGAAGTTGGAAATGCAAGACGGTAGTACGCGCAGTTTTGACCAGCTGCACCTTCCGTCGGGAGAGTGTTTATCGTTATTCCAACGCACAGGCGAGATTCGTAAAATCACGATTAAACTCAATGAGCATATGCTTTTTGGCGTTTAGCTGATGCCATCAATGAAGGGGATACTATGAATCAGCAGCACTATGCAACGGCGCCAGAAGATAGAATCCCTTTAAGCCAAAAGATTGCTTTTGGCGTTGGCATGCTTGGCAATCAGATGTTTCCTGCTGCTTTATCCATCTTTATGGTGGTATTGGTGCAGGGCATGGGTATGGATCCCATTTACTGGGGTATTCTCTTTTTTGTGCCACGATTGTTTGATGCGCTCACCGACCCCATCATGGGTTTTATCACCGATAATACTCGCTCACGTTGGGGGCGCCGTAAACCCTATATCTTTATCGGGGCCATTATTGCGGGGGTAAGTTATATCGCCATGTGGCAGATTTATCCTGAAGATGGGCAGACCTATAACTTTTTCTATTTTCTTGGTGTTTCCCTGATTTTCTATTTGGGCATGACCATCTTTTCTACCCCATTTGTAGCCATGGGTTATGAAATGAGTAACGACTTTCATGAGCGCACCAGACTGATGGCAGTATCCCAATGGATTGGGCAATGGGCTTGGGTGATTGTGCCTTGGTTTTGGATTATTATTTATGATCCCGATTGGTTTGCCTCATCGGCGGAAGGTGCGCGTTATCTATCAATTTGGGTGGGCATTGCCTGCTTATTGCTGGCCGTCATACCTGCACTGTTTTGTAAAACGCAGGATGTGAAACCAGAAAACATGCTTCAGCTTTCCAAAGAGAATTTCGCCAAAAACTTAACGACTTTTCTTGGCGGGTTTACCAGTATTTTCAAAAACCTACCGTTTAGAAAACTCTGCATTGCTACCTTTTTGGTGTTTAACGCCTTTAACACGGTCGCTGGCTTTTCCTGGTTTATCATTGTTTATTACATGAATCAGGGCGACCCTGGCATTGCTGGCACATGGCCAGCATGGTTTGGCACCATGAGTGCGCTAAGCACCTGTTTTCTGGTGATTCCTATCATCACCTATTTGTCGCAGAAGGTAGGTAAGAAAAACACCTTCCTCATTTCACAATCTATTTCCATTCTGGGTTATGCCATGTTTTGGTGGTGCTTCCAGCCAGAAAATCCGCTGCTGATGTTCTTGCCGCTACCCTTGTTTGCCTTTGGCATCGGCGGTTTGTTTACGTTGATGATGTCGATGACAGCGGATGTGTGTGACTTAGATGAGCTTGAAACGGGTTCAAGGCGCGAAGGCACCTTTGCAGCGATTTACTGGTGGATGGTGAAATTTGGCTTTGCCGTAGCTGGCTTAATGACGGGGCTGATACTTGATATGGTGGGTTTTAATCAAACCGTCAAGTTGCAAACGCCCGAAGCCTTAGACGGACTGCGCTTGGCTTACATTTTGGTGCCAGTGATAGGTACATTAATCGCGATGTATGTGATGAAATCGTATGATTTAACCGAGCAAAAAGCCCATGAGATTCGCGCAAAGCTCGAAGCGCGCAGGGGTAAGTTTGACGTGATTTAGTTTTCTTCATTCGTTTTTGAACCATCATTGAAGGAGGCCACACTTGCTCGTTTATTATCCATGGCGTACAACTTCCACTTCTTAAAACGAGGAGTGTTGCGGTTATGGCGAAAGTGCTTGTGTATTATGCCCATCCAGGGAATCAGTATTCGCGGGTAAACAAAGCCATGAGCAAGCAGGCCAAGGCTTTGTCTGAGATTACCTTTGTGGATTTGTATGCGGAATATCCGCGCTTTAATATTGATGTGGAGCAAGAGCAGAAGCGTTTGCTCGCCCATGATGTGATTGTGTTTCAGTTTCCTATGTTTTGGTATTCCACGCCTGCGCTTATCAAAGAATGGTTAGATTTGGTGCTTGAATATGGTTTTGCTTATGGCAAAAACGGCACCAACCTCAAAGGCAAAACCATGATGTTGGCGGTCACTGCGGCAGGCTCTGCTGAGGCCTACAGCACAGATGGGCATCATCAGCAAAGCATGCGCACTTTTTTAACGCCGCTTGAGCAAACCGCCAATCTTTGTCAGATGCAATTTATCCCGCCTTATGTGTTGTATGCATCGCTGAGCCATGCCGAACCTGCAAGAGTTCAAAGCCATGCTGCAGCTTACAAAGCTTTGCTCTTGGCTTTGTTTCACGACCAGTTTGATGTTGAGGCAGCCAAAGCAAGGGATGTGCTTGGTTTTGATGATTTGCCCATCAAAGGAGGGCAATAAGCATGGACGGTTTCTTATTATTAGCTTTTGTTTTTCTTGTCGCCGGTGTGATTGCGGTGCCCATTGCCACCAAGCTTGGTTTGGGTTCGGTGCTGGGTTATTTGATTGCGGGTATCGCCATTAGCCCCTTGCTGCACAGCTTGGGTGTGAATGTGGTGAGCTTGCAGCATTTTGCCGAGTTTGGTGTGGTGATGATGCTGTTTTTGGTCGGGCTAGAACTTGAGCCACGCATGTTGTGGAGTATGCGCGATAAGCTACTTGGCTTGGGTGGTTTGCAGGTGGCTTTGACCACTGGCTTGGTCATGTTGGTGGCCATGGCTTTAGGCCAAGCGTGGACGATTGCGCTGGCGATTGGTTTGGTGTTTTCACTGTCATCGACTGCCATTGTGTTGCAAACACTTGGTGAAAAAGGCCAACTCAAAAGTGATGGTGGGCAAGCCAGTTTTTCGGTGTTGTTGTTTCAAGATATTGCGGTGATTCCGATGTTGGCGTTCATTCCTTTGCTGGCATTGCCTGAATTGCTTGATGCTGTGCATTCGGTGGCGACTGTAGCCGCACACGTAGAACATGATGTGGCTGTGGAAGTTGGCTTTTTTGCCAGCTTGGACGCTTGGCAGCGGGCATTGCTCACCATTGCCGCGATTGGTGCTGTGATTGTGGGCGGTAGTTATCTTACCCAGCCGATTTTCCGCTTTATCGCTATGGCCAAATTGCGCGAGTTGTTTTCAGCCACTGCGCTTATGATGGTGATTGGTATTGCCTTGTTGATGACCTTTGTGGGTTTATCGCCCGCCTTGGGCACTTTCCTTGCAGGGGTGGTGCTGGCCAACAGCGAGTATAGGCACGAATTGGAAAGTGATATTGAGCCCTTTAAAGGCCTATTGCTGGGCTTGTTCTTTATGACGGTGGGAGCTGGTATCAATTTTGGCTTGTTGTTTGCCCAATGGGGCGAAATTCTGGCGCTGACCTTGGGTTTAATCGTCATCAAAGCTTTGGTGTTGCTCATTTTATCATCGGTTTTTCATATTCGCGGCGCTGATCGCTGGTTGATGGCGCTGGGTTTGGCGCAAGCGGGGGAATTTGGTTTTGTGCTGCTCTCGTTCACAGTCGCCAACGGTGTGATTCCCGCGGCAGTCTCGGATCAATTGCTGTTGGTGGTGGCTTTGTCCATGTTGCTCACGCCAGCATTGTTTATCCTCTTTGATAAACGCATTTTGCCCAAATATACCCAAACACAACGCAATGAAGCTGATGAAGTGGATGAGCAGGGCAGTGTAATCATTGCAGGTCACGGCCGTTTTGGCGGAGTGATTAATCGCATTCTGTTGGGCGCTGGCCACAAAACTGTAGTGCTGGATCATCATGCCGAACAATTGGATATGCTGCGTAAATTCGGGATAAAAGTGTTTTATGGCGATGCCTCAAGGCCCGATATGTTGCATGCAGCCGGTATTGAAGAGGCCAAAATATTGGTGGTGGCCATCGATGAGAAAGAGCAGAGCACTGAGCTGGTTCGATATGCCACTAAACATCATCCGCATGTGCATATCGTGGCAAGAGCCATGAGCCGCGAACATGTGTATGAGTTATACGCAGCAGGGGCAGCCGATATTATTCGCGATTATTTTGATAGTGCGGTGCGGGCAGGGCGTTCAGCCTTGGAAGCATTGGGCACCCATCCCTTTGATGCAGAGCGGCAAACCCGAGGCTTTGTGCTCAATGATCAATATATGCTGCGCGAAGTGGCGGCCTTGTATGATCCGGAAATTCCATCGCATGAAAATGAAGCGTATATCGCCAAGGTCAAAGAGCTGATGGCCTTTCAAGAAAAAGCCATGCGCGGCCATAGCGCAGGCTTTGGCAGCCGCAGTCATCGGGGCTGGATTCCGCCAGGGTCGAAAGAAGAAGAGGGATGATACCCCTTATTCTGCTTCAGTAGCGCACTAGGCCTTTGTTGCGGTGAGCATTTCCTGAATCATTTGGCTCAATGCTGCCACTTCATAGGGTTTGGAAATAAAGCGAGCACCTTTCACTTTGGGCTTATGATTCGAAGCATCATCCTTTTGGTAACCTGTGCAAAATAAGAATTTTGCATCTGGATTTGTCTCGCGAATTTTCTCAGCGGCTTGGATGCCGCCCATCACTGGCATCACCACATCCATGATAATGAGCTTGATGGTGTCTTGATGCTCTGCAAACACTTGCGTCGCTTCAAGGCCGTTGTTGGCGGTGAGCACCTTATAACCAAGCGAGCTAAGAATTTCAGCACCGATACCCAGCACTGTCGCTTCATCATCGACGACCAAAATGGTTTCGCCGTGCCCGTCCACAACTTCACCAGATGCACCAGGTAGTTCAGGCATCACATTTTTAATCAATGGCAGATAAATATGGAATGTTGTTCCTTTTTCTTGGCTGCTTTGTGTGTCGATAAAACCCTGATGGCGTTTGACTGCACCAAACACCATAGCTAAACCCAATCCAGTGCCTTTGCCTTGTTCTTTGGTGGTGTAGAAGGGCTCAAAGATATGTTCGATGTCAGCTGCTGGAATACCTTTGCCATTGTCAGAAACAGATAGGAGTACATAAGCATCGTGCGTTGCCTCTGGCAATTTATTACGTAAACCATCATCAGCCCTAACTTTTTTCAAACTGAAATTGATGGTGGGTGCTTTTATATCCTCTACTGCATCACGGGCATTGTTGACCATATTAAACAACACCTGCTGCAGTTGGGTGGCATCGCCATTGATGATAAACATCTCATCGGATATATCGGTGTTGATATCTATATTTTCAGCAATCGAAGGGCGAAGTAGTTTTAAAGTCTCTTTCAAAAATGGCACCAGCGGCAGCGGCTTCATAACTACCCTATCTTTGCGGGCAAAGGTGAGCAGTTGCTTAATCAGTTCAGCAGCGCTGTAGGAAAGGCTTTCCACGACTTCCAAATTCTGAGCCGCTTCGGGCACATCTTTGACATGTTGTTTGGCCAAATACAAATTGCCAGTGATACCCGCCAGAATGTTTTTGAAATCATGGGCAATACCGCCTACCAACGTACCCAGAGCTTCCATTTTCTGTGCCTGCTGGAATTGTTCCTCTAATTCTTTCTGCTCTGTAATGTCATGGGAAGTTCCCTTGATACAGCAAGGGTTCCCTTTGTCATCAGTTTGTAAATTGCCATGGCGAAGAATGGTGCGGATGGTGCCATCTTCGGGGTGAATAGCGCGAAAAATCAGTGGTTTGGTCTTATGTCCAGCTAAGCAGCTTTCCATCCATTTCTGGATAAGGTGACGATCTTCAGGATGAATCAGCTCTTCATATGAGGCTTCACTTGGGGTAAATGATTGCTTGGAAACACCATAAATATGATACAACTCGTCGGACCAAGTGAACTGGCCGCTCAAATCATAGGTCCAGTTACCAATATGCGCCCGTTCCTGCGCCATGCGTAATTCGTACTCGCTTTGACGCAAACGCTCTTCTGCCATTTTACGTTCATGGATATCTTCAACTACAGAAATAAAATAATCTGGATTACCCTCATTGTCGCGAACCAAAGATACGGTGAGATTAACCCATAGTGTCGAGCCATCTTTCACGATATACCGCTTTTTCATGGCATAACGCTCGATTTTACCTGTAAGTATTTCATTTACTTGCTTAAGGTCGGAACCGAGATCATCTGGATGGGTGATTTCCTGGAAGGTCATCTGTAATAAATCTTCTGGTAAGTAGCCTAACATATTGGAAAGACGTTGGTTCACCCGTAGCCAAGAGCCATCTGGGGAAACATGCGCCATGCCAACAGCAGCCTGCTCGAAGGTGTTGCGGAATAGGCGCTCTTTTTCAGCCATTTTTTCGTCGGCCATTTTTCGCTCGGATATATCTTCAAACAACACCGCAAAAGTAGTCGGTGAAGTGGCATAAGCCAGCACGGAAACATATTTATCCATGACTTCGGAGTACTGTTCAAATTGCAGCGGCTTACCCGTGAGCACCACTTGCCCATACTTTCCAATCCAGTCGGCCGAATCGTTTTCTATACCAGGGATGATTGCTGTTACCCTGCGGCCAATGACATCCTCTGATGTTAAGTTGGTGATTTGTTCGAATGCTTTATTGATTTCCAGAAAGCGGTAATCGGTGGGTTTGCCTGCATCATCAAAAATCATTTCATGCAAGGCAAAACCATTGAGCATATTTTCAAAAAGTTGGCGGTATTTGCTTTCACTTTGGCGTAAATCTTCCAATGAGTTTTTGATATCGGTGATGTCATCAAAGCGGATAACAGTGCCAGCGATTGCACCATCTAGCGCCCGATAGGGAAGAATGCGGCGATTAAACCACTGGCCTTCATTGGTTTTTACCTCACTTTTGAACGACTCACCGGTTTGAATGACACGGCTGATTTCGTTGACCAAATCAGGATCGCTAAACTTGGAAACGATATGGCTTAATGGTCGTCCAATATCACTCGCAATAATATTGAAAAGGTGGTCGGAAGAAGGTGTGAAGAACTTTATTTTTGATTCGAAATCTAAGAAAACAGCTGGGTTTTTGGCGCTGCTAATCAGATTGCTCAAATCATTGTGGGCGGTCTCCAATGCGTAGATTTTCTCCTGCAATTCGGCATTCACAGTGTTAAGCTCTTCATTAAAGGATTGGAGTTCTTCTTTGGAGGTTTCCAACTCTTCGTTGGACGATTGCAATTCTTCATTGGAAGACATGGCTTCTTCGTTTGCCGTTTTTAATTCCTCATTGGCGGTTTCCATGGCTTGAACATTGTTTTCCAATTCTTCGTACAATACTGAAAGCTCATATTCAAGTTGTTTCACCAGCGGCAAATCATCCATGGGCACATCGGCTTGGTTGATCGCTGCATGCTGCTCAGCGGCCTGATTTTCAAAACTAATCAGTATCAGATCTTCGCCACCAGCTATGCCAGCTAAGGGCTTCACCCGAAAGCTAATATCCACTTCGGCCCCATTGCGTTTGACCTTGGCGTTATCCACCCTGACGCTGACCTTTTCTCGTAGCGCTTTAAAGGCGGCGCTACGCACGCGCGTAGCCAAACCTTCTCGTAACAGTGCAAATAAATCATTAGTGCTTTTGCCTGTGGGGTAGCGTAAGAAATCGACGGTATCGCCAAAATGATAGAGCACTTCATATTTATCGTTGACCAAGACTGATGCCGGCACGTACTCACCGAGCAAAGCATCTCTGGCGATTTCATTGACATTGAGATTAGGCATGATGGAAGGCCTCCGTGCAACTTCGATATGCTTCACCACGCCCAAGTTGCGACCTCTAGCCGAGAGGTTGAGCATGGATGGTTTGTAGCTGTTGAGTTTTTTGTATAAGCGCCATTTTTTAGAAATGGTTTGAAATTGTGCTGAATGATGACCAATGGTTTCAGAGCTTCCCAGCAGCAGGTAGCCAAATTGATTCAATGAGAAATTAAAGGTTTCCAAGATGCTGGTTTGGGTTTGGGGCTGAAAATAGATAAAAAGGTTGCGGCAACTGATAAGGTCGATATTTGAAAAGGGTGGGTCTGAAATCAGATTTTGCTCACAAAATACGATGTTTTGACGCAATTCTGGCAATACCCTGTAATAAGCCCCTTCTTTTTTGAAGAAGGTGTTTAGCTGCTCAGATGAAAGATTGTGGCTAATACTTTCTGGATAGACACCTTGGCGCGCATGGGCCAAAGCTCGGGTGTCGATATCGGTAGCAAAAATTTGATATTTCAACTGCTTACCTTGCCGCTGCATAAAGCCTTCAAGCAGCATGGCCATGGAGTAAGCCTCTTCACCCGTGGAGCAGCCTGGAATCCAAATACGAAGCTCTTGTTTATCGTCATCTAGTTTTTCAAAACACTTTTTCTCCAACACAGCCCAAGATTCAGGGTCGCGGAAGAAGCTAGTCACGCCAATCAGCAAATCTTTAAATAATTCATTGATTTCATCGGGGTGCGTGCGCAAATGGGCGGCGTATGCCTTGATATTTTCTAAATGAAGAACACTGATGCGACGTTTGATACGTCGCTCTAAAGTATTGTTTTTGTAGCCATGGAAATTATGACCAATTTGTTCTTTCACCATGTTCAGGATATCAGTGTATTCGGCTAATTCATCGGGATGCGTGAGCCTTCCGTTGCCAAAAAATCCGCGTATGCAGGCATGTTTAAAATAGCGGCTCAATACTTCGCCCATGTCAGCGGCTTTGAGCACATGATCCACCACATCGGTGGCAATGGCGCTGCTTGGCATGCTTTCAAATTGCGCTTCCTTAGGGTCTTGCGCGATGGCAAAACCTCCTAGGCTCTTGATGGCTTTGATGCCCTGCGTACCATCGCTACCTGTGCCCGATAAGATGATGCAGCTGGAGCATTCTTGCTGATCCTCGGCCAACGATGCAAAGAATGTATCAATGGGTAGCCGTAAACCATGGGGTTCAGCAGGCGGCTGAAGTAGTAGTATGCCATCTGCGATAGTGAGGTCTTTATTGGGCGGAATGATATACACATGGTTGGGTGCAATTGGCATTTGATGGGTGATTTCAACGACGTTGAGGTCGGTAAAGCGGGCAATGATTTCAACCAGCAAGCTTTTGTGCGCGGGGTCCATATGCGAGACAATGACAAAGGCAATGTCTTGCGCTTTGGGCAAATGGGTAAACAACTGCTTCAAGGCTTCAAGACCACCTGCTGAAGCACCTACGCCAACGATGGGCGTTTTTTTTATGCTGGTTTTTGGTGGTAAATCAGCGATTTTTTTATCGGTGTGTAAAGTCACCAACTGATGGTAGCCAGAAATGGAATGACCGCAAATAATTTATTGGTTTTGATTGTTTTTACTGATGAACCATTCATAAAATAGAATAAAGTCATCAGTACAATCAAATATACAAAATAAGGTATGCCTTTATCTTTGCCTCATAGCAACACGTTGCGTAAGGCCGCTTAGCTGGCACTAACCTTGTCGAGATAAACCGCATGCTTGGTGCGGAATATGTTAGTCTGGGAAGTTGCCCAAGCGATACAAAGGAGAAGAATCATGTCTGAAGGTCAATGTCCATTTCATCATACATCTGGCGGGGCAACATCCCACCGCGATACATCCAACCGCGATTGGTGGCCGAATCAACTCAAAATCGAGATGCTGCATCAGCAGCCAGCCGCATCGAATCCCATGGGGCAAAATTTTGATTATGCGGCAGCCTTCAAGGCTTTGGATTTACAGGTTTTGAAACAAGATCTAACAGCACTGATGACCGACTCACAAGATTGGTGGCCAGCCGATTATGGCCATTATGGCCCATTCTTTATTCGCATGGCTTGGCATAGCGCTGGCACCTACCGCACCGCCGATGGCAGAGGCGGGGCAGGGGCAGGTATGCAGCGCTTTGCCCCGCTCAACAGCTGGCCTGATAATGTGAATCTGGATAAGGCGCGCAGATTGCTTTGGCCCATTAAACAAAAATATGGGCAAAGCATTTCATGGGCTGATTTGATGATTCTGGCAGGCAATGTGGCCCTGGAATCGATGGGCTTTAAAACCTTTGGTTTTGCAGGTGGTCGTGAAGATGTGTACACCCCCGAAATTGATACCTATTGGGGCGCTGAAAAAGAATGGTTGGCGGATAAACGTTATTCGGGTGAACGTGATTTGGAAGATCCGCTGGCGGCGGTGCAAATGGGCTTGATTTACGTCAATCCTGAAGGCCCGAATGGTGAGCCTGATCCCGTAGCCTCTGGACGCGATATCCGCGAAACCTTCAAACGTATGGCCATGAATGATGAAGAAACTGTGGCCCTGACTTGCGGTGGACACACTTTTGGTAAATGTCACGGTGCTGCTGATGCTGCACATGTGGGCCCTGAACCCGAAGCTGCAGGCCTAGAAGCCCAAGGTCTAGGCTGGGCCAACAGCTATGGCAGCGGCAAAGGCGGCGACCAAATTGGTAGTGGCCTAGAAGGCTCGTGGACACCCACACCCACCACTTGGGATAACAGCTATTTGGCGATGTTGTTTGACAACGAATGGGAGCTGACCAAGAGCCCGGCAGGTGCGCAGCAATGGACACCCAAAGTGGCCGATAGCAGCAATATGGCGCCAGCAGCGCATGATGCAGCCAGGCAAGTGCCTATCATCATGACCACTGCGGATATGGCTATGCGCTTTGATCCGATTTATGGCCCTATTGCCAAACGATTTCGGGAAGATTTTGATGCCTTTGCCGACGCTTTTGCCAGAGCTTGGTTTAAGCTTACCCATAGGGATATGGGCCCGCGCTCACGTTATCTTGGCGAGGAAGTGCCAAGTGAAGATTTGCTTTGGCAGGATCCGATTCCAGCTGCAAGTGCTGCTGTATTGTCGGATGCGGATATCGCTAAGCTTAAAGGAATGGTTTCAGCTTCCGGGTTGTCTGTCTCTGAGCTTGTATCCACAGCTTGGGCATCAGCCTCTACCTTCCGTGGTTCGGATAAACGCGGCGGCGCCAATGGTGCGCGCATTCGGTTGGCACCGCAAAAGGACTGGGAAGTCAACCAGCCCGCACAGTTGGCCAAGGTGTTGGCAGCGCTTGAAAGCATTCAGCGCGATTTCAATAGCGCTGGGCATCATGTATCCATGGCTGATTTGATTGTGCTGGCGGGTAATGTGGGCGTGGAGCAAGCGGCCAAGAAAGCAGGGGTAGCAGTAAGTGTGCCGTTTAGCCCGGGGCGCAGTGATGCTGAGCAAGCGCAGACGGATGTGGAATCCTTTGCGGTGTTGGAGCCGATTGCTGATGGCTTTTGCAATTATCAAAAAGGCAAATATTCGGTATCGGCTGAAGAATTGCTGATTGATAAGGCGCAGCTTCTCACATTGAGCGCTCCAGAGATGACGGTGCTTGTGGGTGGTTTGCGGGTGATGAATACCAATGTGAGGCAATCTAAGTATGGCGTATTTACCCATGATCCAGGAGCGCTGAGCAACGACTTCTTCGTCAATCTGCTGGATATGTCCACCACTTGGAAACCCACCTCAGAGGATGCTGACTATTTCATCGGCACCGACCGTAGCACTGGCGATATCAAGTGGGCGGGCACGCGAGTGGATTTGGTGTTTGGCTCCAATTCACAGCTTCGGGCTTTGGCTGAAGTGTATGCGAGCAGCGATGCTAGCGAGAAATTCGTGCATGATTTTGTCGCGGCATGGGCCAAAGTGATGGACTTGGATCGTTTTGATTTGAAAGCTTAAATCGCTTCTTCAACATCAACGATTTTCACCAAAAGCGCCTGAGTGTTGATGCACCCAGGCGCTAAGTTTTTGATGCTGGATGTAGCGCCTGCAAAAGCTTGCCCAGCAGGGTGAATTCTTCGCTGCGGTTGCTGCCTGTGCGCCAGCCCAAGCCAATCTCTCGATAGCTTTGTGTGGGCATGGGATGAAGCGCTAAGGGTGATGTGGCTGCCAAGGAAGCTTTGGCCATTTCAGGCACGAAGGTGATGCCAATATCGGCAGCGACCATTTGCAGCATGGTATGCAAGCTGGTGGCAGCAAAGCGGCTGACTTGCTCGGATTCACGGATATTGCAGGCGCTCAAGGCGTGTTCGCGCAGGCAATGGCCATCCTCTAGCAGCAATACGCTTTCTTTGGGCAGGTTTTCCAATTCTACCTTTCCCTTTTGCAGCCATTGGCTTTTTTTGGCGCTAGCCAACAAAAATGGGTCTTTAAATAGGGTCATCATACTTACATTTCGAAGCTGATAAGGCAGAGCAACCAAAATCAAATCCAGCTTGCCATCTTGCAGCTGGGCATGGATGTCTTCGGTTTTTCCTTCAATTAAATACAACCTGAGTTTGGGGTAGCGGCTTTGCACTTCGGCTACAAATGCAGGTAACACATACGGGGCAATGGTGGGGATCACACCCAAGGTGAGCTTACCACTCAATGGCTCGGTGTGTTGCGTGGCCATCTCCATCAAGGCATCAAGATCGCTGATACACAATCTGGCCTGTCTGGCCACAGCTTGGCCTTCAGCGGTGATGGCTACGCATTGGTTGGAGCGATCCACAAGCTGGACGTTGAGCGTGTTTTCCAGCTCTTTGATGGCCACGCTAAAAGCCGATTGCGAGATAAAACACGCAGCCGCCGCCTTACCAAAATGATGGCATTCATCCAAGGCGATAAAGTATTTGAGTTGTTTGACAGTGGGGTGCATGGCATACCTCTTTGGCTCCACTATTCATAAATTCGATTGGATAGTCCAGAGCGTGCTATTTAACAATAAAATAGTACTTGTTTTATGAATACGTATGCTCAGAAATAGTAAGGCATTGTGCGGTATGAAGCAGCGGATACACACCTTAACAAGCATGTCTTTATACACTATGCTCGCCGCCTGATTGCTTAAGTTTTCGCCCCAAAAGGAAATGTTATGTCTACCCACAATATTGAATCCAGCCTGATTGAAAATCGTGTGTTTGAGCCATCGGAAGCATTTAAACAACAAGCCAATGTCAATGACCAACAATATCAGGCCATGCTCAAAAAAGCCGATGAAGATAATGTCGGTTTCTGGGTGGATTTGGCCAAAGAAAAAATTGATTGGGCCACACCCTTTACCAAAGGTTTGGATGATGCTAACCCGCCTTTTTACAAATGGTTTGCTGATGGTGAACTGAATATTTCCTACAACTGCATTGATCGGCATTTGGCCGATAAGGGCGATAAAGTCGCGATTATTTTTGAGGCCGATGATGGCAGGGTGGAGAAATACACTTACCAGCAATTGTTTGCCGAAGTATCCAGGCTGGCCAATGCGCTGATAGATTTGGGCTTAAAAAAAGGCGAGCGGGTGATTATTTATATGCCCATGATTCCGCAGGCTGTGTTTGCAATGCAGGCCTGCGCGCGGGTGGGTGCTGTGCATTCGGTAGTGTTTGGTGGTTTTTCGGCGGAATCCTTAAAAGATAGGATTGATGATGCGGCGGCAACCATGGTGATTACTGCCGATGGCGGTATTCGCGGCGGAAAAAAGGTGCCGCTAAAAAACGCTGTGGATTTGGCCATTGAAAAATCCAACAAGACCGTCAAACACGTGTTGGTCTATGAGCATTCCCATGAAGCCATCACCATGTTTGATCATGATGTGTTGTGGAATGATGCGGTTGCGGGCAAAGCAGAAACGCATCAAGCTTTGGCGGTGAATGCAGAAGATCCTTTATTCTTGCTCTACACCTCTGGCTCCACGGGCAAACCCAAGGGCATTCAACACAGCTCGGGCGGTTATCTGCTCAATGCCTTGCTGACATGTGAGTGGGTGTTTGATTTAAAAGATGATGATGTGTTTTGGTGTACTGCCGATGTGGGCTGGATTACGGGGCACACTTATGTGGCTTATGGGCCTTTGGCATTGGGTAAGACCATGTTGATGTTTGAAGGCGTGCCCACTTATCCCAATGCAGGCCGCTTCTGGCAAGTCTGCCAGGATCACAAGGTATCGGTGTTTTACACTGCGCCCACAGCTATTCGCGCTTTGATGAAATTTGGCGCGGATGTGCCCAAACAATACGACTTATCGCGTTTGCGCTTGCTTGGCACGGTGGGTGAGCCCATCAATCCCGAAGCCTGGATGTGGTATTACAACGAAATCGGACGCGGCGAGTGCCCGGTAGTGGATACATGGTGGCAGACTGAAACAGGGGCGCACATGATTGCGCCATTGCCCGGAGTGACTGCCTTAAAACCTGGCTCATGCACGCGGCCCATCCCCGGAATTATCGCCAATATCGTTGATAAAGAAGGGAATGTGCTCACTGAAGGCGAGGGTGGTTATCTGGTGATTTCCAAACCTTGGCCATCGATGCTGCGTACCATTTGGGGCGATGATGAGCGCTTTGTGGATACCTACTTTGGCATGTTTAAAAACAAATATTATGTGGTGGGTGATTCGGCGCATTGGGATACCGATGGCAACTATTGGATTATGGGCCGCATTGATGATGTGCTTAATGTCTCTGGCCATCGCTTGGGCACCATGGAAATTGAATCGGCTTTGGTATCCCATCCAGTGGTGGTGGAAGCTGCCGTGGTGGGCAGGCCGCATGATGTCAAAGGCGAAGCTGTGGTGGCGTTTTGTGTGATTCACTCTGACTTGCCAGAGAATGATGAGCGTGATGCTTTGGTGGCAGAATTGCGGGAGTGGGTGTCTAAAGAAATTGGCGCAATCGCCAAACCCGATGATATTCGCTTTGGCACCAATTTACCCAAAACACGTTCGGGTAAAATTATGCGCCGAATTTTAAGAAGTATTGCCAAAGATGAAGTGATTGCACAAGACACATCCACCCTGGAAGATCCATCTATCATTCAGCAATTTATGAAGAAGGTGTAAAAGCCTGAGGGCTTCTTTTTAGGGCTAACGAATCGATTGGCTTAAAAAGCGGTGTAGTTTTTCCGGGCTGATGGGCTTGTGCACAATGGGATAACCGGAAGTGGCTGAGCGCTCCATCATTTCAAGGCTGGAATCGCCAGTGAGCAACAGGGCGGGGATTTTTTTGCCCGCTTGCTTCATCAGCATATCCAGCACTTCAATGCCGTTGCGCTCACCTTGTAAACTAAAATCGGAAATGATGGCATCGGGCAAGCGGTTAGCCTGCTGCAAGGCATCGTTGGCAGAAGCTAAATCCCAGCAGCTTAACACTTCGCAGCCCCATTTTTTCATGAGCATGCCCATGCTCTCGCGAATCATGGCATCATCATCGATAGTCACAATTAGCTTGCCTTCCAGTGGTGTGGGTTTGGCCAATTGGGCCGTAGCTTGGGTGGTAGTGGCATCGCTGCGTTTATCAACGGAACTTAATTGAAAGAAAAAGGCTGAACCTTTACCAAGCTCAGATACCAATTTCAGCTCGCTGCCCAATAACCTTGCGATGCGGCGGCTGATGGCCAGGCCCAGGCCCATGCCTTGTTCGCGGTTGCGCTCAGCATTACCCACTTGCACAAATTCGTGGAAAATATCTTCCTGCCTAGAAGGGGCAATGCCCAATCCTGTATCGCGCACAGAAATGCGCACGCGGTTGTTCTTCATGCTGAGGGCCAACACCACTTCACCTTTTTCGGTGTATTTGATGGCATTGCTTAATAAATTATGAATCAACTCTTTGACCAATACGGGATCAGAATTTACCCAACAATCTTGCACGGCCAAATCAAGGCGCAAATGCACTTTGGGTTTAGTCAATGCCACCAATTGTTGGCCATAAATATCCCGCAGCTTTTCACTAAGATTAAAGAGCTGGGTATTGAGCTCTACGCCGCCTGCATCCAAGCGCGCCACATCCAGCAGCTTATTGAGCATGGCATTAGCGTCATCAAGCGGCTTGGAAATTTTTGCCAGCATTTCAAGGTGGGGGGTTCCTTTGAGCTGATCGGCAAACACATCCAAATAAAAGCGCATGCCTTGCAGCGGCTGGCGCAAATCATGGCTGGCAGCAGCTAAAAACCTACTCTTATGGGCATTGGCTTCTTCGGCGATGAGGCGTGCTTCGCGCTCGGTATCTTCGGCGAGTTTTAACGAATGGATGCTCTCTAGCGTGCCTTCAATGCCAATAGGTTTGCCCTCATCATCATGGAAAAAATGGGCGTTAAGCTCAGCCCAAACGATATGCCCATCTTTGCGTTTAAGCGCCACCCGAAAATTACTTACCACACCTTCCTTGGCCAAAATATCCAGCATGGTTTTTTGTTGCTCGGGTTGTTGGTAATAATCTGCTGATTGGCTGTGGGTGAGCTCTTGCGAGGTGTAGCCCAGAAGCTTGGTCGCTGAGGGTGTGACCATGATGATGCGCCCGGCCAAATCAGTGCGGTAAAGGGTTTCCTGCATATTATCAAAAAGGGAATGAAGCTCCTTGCTGGTTTCTTCGAGCAACTGGTTACGTTTTTGCACCATTTTCTTGAGCGAGCGCACATAAAACAGGCCAGCCAAAACCAGCATGATGTTCAATGCGATGAGCAGCGCCCATGGTGAAGTGGTTAAGCTTTCCATTAAACCCACTTGCGCTTGTTCCACAGCATCGCCTGAGGCAAAGGCAGCAGCAGCCCCAAGCCAAGTGAGTATCATGGTCAGCAAGATTCGGGTGCCTAAGGTGGTCATCAGTTGATGGGTTTTTAAAACATGTCTCATGGTGTGATGGTAGCGTATGCATTGGGAATGTCAGTTTATTTGCTGCGGCTTATCGTGCGTGCAAAAAGGGAAGATCACGCGCAGATTGTTGTTTTGCAGGAGTGCTTATGGATGCAGTGATGAATCAGTTTATGGCAGAAGCTATCAAGGAAGCTGAACAAGGATTGGCCGAGGGCGGTATTCCCATTGGTTCGGTATTGGTGCTTGATGGCAAGATTGTTGGCCGAGGTCACAACCAAAGAGTGCAGCAGGGCAGCGCGGTGCTTCATGCGGAAATTGCCTGTTTGGCGCAAGCTGGTCGCCTGAGTGCTAGGGATTATCAGCACGCGACGTTGTATTCCACACTTTCTCCCTGCGATATGTGTAGCGGTGCGATTTTATTGTATGGCATACCCAAAGTGGTGGTGGGTGAAAACCAAACCTTCCAGGGTCCTGAAGCCTATGTGCGCTCGCGTGGGGTGGAGGTCACGATATTGGATAACACGGTTTGCAAAACCTTGATGCAAAACTTTATCCGGGATTACCCAACACTATGGCAAGAAGATATTGGTGTTTAATAGCGATTGGGTACATTTGCTGTAAACATGTTATGGTCATGACAAGTATGGAATATCGTCTCGCTGATTAGCCTGATATTCTTGCTTGGGAGCCCTTCGTGGTAGACGTATCAACCGCTAAACAGGATTCAATCAGGAAAAACATCAAAGACCTTCAACAATCGCAAGTCACATCCAATCAGTTGGAGTTTGATTCGCTAGCTGAACAAGATTTGATTGCGCTGGCGAATTTGGTGGCTCAGAAGGCATTCAATAAATCAGAGATGCGATACCGCAGACTTTTTGAGACAGCCCATGATGGCATTCTCATTCTTGATTTTAAATACGGAAGAATCATCGATGCCAATCCCTTCATTCTCAAGCTGCTGGGTAGCAGTATTGAAGATGCTTTGGGTAAAGAGCTTTGGGAAATCGGCATCTTTGATGATATTGAGGCCAGTAAAGCTGCGTTTCAGGTGTTAAAGCAGGAAGGTTATCTGCGTTATGAAAACTTACCCCTACATTCGCCCGATGGCGTAATTCATGAAGTAGAGTTTATTAGCAATTCTTACATGGATGGTGCGCAGCATGTGATTCAATGTAATATCCGTGATATCAGCGAAAGAAGAGTGGCTGAAGAGAAATTAGCCCAATCCCAAGAGATGTTTAATCAAGCCCAAAAGATGGAAGCCATTGGTGTATTGGTGGGTGGCATTGCCCATGACTTTAATAATGTGTTGGCTGGCATTACCGGCAATACCTATCTTGCCAAATCCGAAATAAATGAACATCCAGAGCGGCTGCAAGAAAGGCTAGAAACTATTGAAGCGCTATCGTTTCGCTCGGCTGAACTGATTAAGCAATTACTCACATTTTCTAGGCGCGATATGGTTGATATGCATCCCTTGGAGTTAACCTCGCTCATCAAAGAAGCCTTTAAATTGATTCGCTCAGGCATTCCAGAGCATATTAACATCAATCTTGATTACCCAGAGGAGATTATCCTGGTCAACGGTGATGTGACCCAAATTCATCAAATCCTGATGAATCTGATGAACAATGCGAAAGATGCGGTTGAACATGTGAAAGAGCCATCTATCACTGTGGCGCTGGATGTGGTTGATGTGGATGCTGCAAAGCTGGTCACACACCCATCATGCCAAGCAGGCAAGTATGCAAGGATGCGCGTAGAAGATAACAACGGCGGCATCCCCGAGGAGCATCTTCAGCATTTGTTCGAGCCTTTTTTCACCACCAAGGCAGAAGGCAAAGGCACGGGGCTAGGCTTATCGATGGTGTTTGGTGCTGTTGAAAATCACCATGGATTTATTGAGGTTACGAGCAAAAAAGACACTGGCTCTATCTTTGAAGTTTATTTGCCGATGACACAAACCACTGTCGTGACCCAGCAAAAAGAGACAACTTCATATCATGGCAACGGCGAGTTGATTCTTATCGTGGATGATGAAAAGGCGCTTGCAGATATTACTGCGCAGTTGGTAGAAAAAATGGGCTATCATGTATTGATTGCACACGATGGCTTGGAAGCGATAGAAGTTTTTAAAGCACACCAAGCAGCAATCAGGGGCATCCTCATGGATGTGATTATGCCCAAATGCGGGGGTGTGGAGGCGGCGGATCGTATTCGCAAGCATGCGCCCGACATAGGCATCATTTTCGCCACTGGCTACGACCAACTCAAAGTCACCCATGAACACATCGTCAACCCATCCGATGCCGTGCTCACCAAACCCTATAACGTTGAAGCGCTTGCAAAAGCTATCAGTCATATCATCGATAGTTAGGTGGTTTGTCTAAAGACCGAATCGTTAAAGATGATAAGGGTAATCGTGTCGATATTGGTGCGCATCGAATGACTGCTGCAGGCCAGAACTTGACGGTCGAATAACTTTCAGAACGCAAGGATAAACTTGTCATACGAACATATTTTTTGAATCATGTTGGCTTGACCTTTTACAAGAGTAAGCTATTTTTTTATGCGAATCTAAAGAGAATCAAGTGCGCGGGTCGCCTAGTTATATTTAACATAATTTCTAAATGCTTTTTGGCGTTACTCCGAATTTACGGTTAAATTCTCTACTAAACTGTGTCGGACTTTCGTACCCGACTTGAAACGCAATAGAAGTAACTGAGAGTTTCTGCTCTCTTAATAATTGCTGCGCTTGGATAAGGCGCAGTTCTTTTTGATACTGAAGCGGACTTAATCCTGTGATTGATTTGAAATGATTATAGAAGGAAGGAAGGCTCATCCCTGAGATTTCAGCTACTTTAGGGATTGCGAGCGCTTTATTGAAGTTTTTACTTATGTAAACGGTAGCTTTCATAATTTGAAACGCGTGACTGTCTTTCGTTAATAGCTGCCTCAAAGTGGTTCCGTGATGAGCCCTGAGTAATCGAAAATATATTTCTTTTCGGATGAGAGGTGCCAATACTTCGGCATCCTGGGGCTTTCCAGACAATTCCAAATAACGTTTAAAAGCGTCTGCTAATGCATCATCTGTCTGCCCAACTGTGAGTGATTGGGCAGGTCCATCGTTGCCCTTGTTGAAATTAGTTTCGTGATATAACTGCTGTAACAGTTGCATATCAAGGTTTAAAATGACTGCTAAGTATGGTGTTTCAGCATCAATCTCGACAACCCGTGAGGAAACCGGTGTGCTATGGCTAACAATGATTGACTGGCCTGCCCCAATACGAATTCTTTTATTATCACCAAACGTAACTTCCTTGCATCCTTGTATGATTAGGCAAATGACGGGGTCGTAAACTGTTGCTTTAATCTTGGGTGATTCTTTACTTTGCAAGAGAAAAAGTCCGGGCAATGGGGATACAAGTTGATCATCAACATCATTTTCAGCAAGTATTTTTTTGGATATCGTTATGAGGCCTGTTAAACTCAACTCATCTCCTTTTGGATAAACTTGATCAAGCGCATATCATATACACTTATTTATAAAATTATATAAATAGGCAATAAGAATATAGATTTTGGCAAGAACAGGAGGCAAGAACTGAGTAGGGTTTGCCCGCTAGTAATTAAGCAGAACTGGCTGGCAATTTCACCAGCACATTTTGAAAAACTAACTCAAAGAGGAATTAACTATGCAAAAAAAAACAACTATCCAAAGTAAAGTAGTGCTGGTAACTGGTGCTAATCGGGGAATTGGTAAGGAAATTGTTATTCAGTTACTTGAAAATGGCGCAGGGAAAGTTTTTGCTGGAATGCGAAATGCGGATGCCATTCCAGACCTACTTGAAAAGTATGGTAATCGAATCGAAGCAATTCAATTAGATGTGACGTCAAAAGAAAGTATTGAGACCGCGGCTTCAAATATTCCGAAACTGGATATATTGATTAATAATGCAGGCGTTATTCCGATGGGGAACTTCACAAACGGGAATGCTCTGGATACTTTAGATTTAAACTGGAATGTGAACGTGCGAGGCTTAGTTGCGGTGACACAAGCTTTCTTCACTAAAGTTGCGGCTTCAGATAATGGCGCCATTGTGTCTCTTTCTTCTATGGCAGGGCTAGGTAACATGTCTTTTATGGGTACATATTCTGCGAGTAAATCTGCGGTTCATAGCCTTATGCAAGGCTTGAGAGCGGAGTTGAAAGAGTTCCCAATTCTAGTAGCAACCGTATATCCAGGCCCAGTAGATACAGAGATGACTGCAGGATTTGAGGTGGAAAAAGCAAGTCCTTCTAATGTAGCAATAAATATTCTCAAAGGCATTCAAGAAGGGTCAGAAGAAATCTTCCCTGATGAAATGTCAGGAAAGATGGGTCCATTATATTTTTCATCGCCAAAAGAGCTGGAAAATCAATTTTCTGGATTCTAATGCCGAATGAACCTGACAAGAAATTCAGCCGCCCGCCCATGGCGGTCGGCTACTTTTGGCCGTTATACGTAACTCGCCGAATGTCCGCTATGGGTTGTGGATGCAGTGGTTCATTCGGTTGTTTTTTAAGTACGATATACAATGAGTCTCCATCAGCCATTTCGCTATAAGTTTCCAAAGCCAAAATGTCGAACATATCGCCGATGATGTGTTTTAATTGGCTGATGGAGTAATACGACAGCAGCATACCTTGCATCTCTTCGCGACCTTCGCCTTTCCAGAATGAATGGAATAAAACACCATCCGTATTCAACGCATTCCTTTGTTGCATCAATGATGCTTTTAATTCTTGCTCAGTCAGGTGATGCAACACTTTGTTTGAATAGATGCAGTCAAATTTAGAATCTGTGTGAATGTCTATGATATCGAGATGAAGAAGGCTGGCGTCTGGGTGGGATGCGCGAAACCGCTCAATAAATATATCGGAATTATCAGAGCCCGTGACATCGAAATATTTGGCTAGTATTTCTAAATAAACGCCTGGCCCCATACCCAATTCCAAAACCGATGCACCAGCTGGCATGTATGTCCGAAGAATGTCGATGAGTGCTTTGCCATCGAAACCTTTGGCCATTTCAATGTATTGATTCACATTTTGTTCCGGATCATAGAAGCCCATGTGCGCTCCCCTCCAGGAAAATAAAAGTCGTATGCTTCAATCACTGCTTCTTGCCGATAGCAGTAGTTTGTTTCATTTCAGAGATATTGACTAAAGAAAAAGAAAACGCCCGATTTCGGCTAACAGGCGTATGAACATGGCAACGATAAGGGCCGTGGCTGTGGAGAGAAATACTGAGTATGCGGCGGCTTTGGCACCTACCACTTTAAGCTGCATCGCAATGGTGGATACGCAGGGCACATAGAAGGTAACGAAGATAAGGAAGGTAAGTATTTGCACCCAGTCCATGGCCTCAGATACACCCGCCACACCGGCCACGCCCAAGGCCTGAAACATCATCACCAAGGATAATTCTTTACGCAAAATGCCGAATAATAACGGCACACCCAGCAGAGCAGGTAAGCCCAACCACCACACGGTGATGGGGGAAAGGATTGTATTTAATACTGTGTCGATATGCATATATTGCAATAAGGCCAAAATCACTGTGCCCGCCACCAGCAGCGGGGTGACGATGGTGAGCACGTCTTGGATGCGAAACCATGTTTCTAACAGCAGCTCTTTAAGCCGCGGCCAGCGAAATGGGGGGATGGTCTGAATTTGGCCGGGTTCAGCATGGGGAAATTGCCAAATCAGTAAGCGGCTTAAGGCGGCGATGATGAAGATGTTGAGCATAAAGATGAAAAACACGCCCAAGCCGCCGAGTACCATGCCACCCAAAGCCAAGATAATGGCAGAGCGAGCTGAGCAGGGGATAAAGGTGGCGAGCAGCGTCGCGACCAGTTTGTCACGGCCAGTAGTGACTTTGGCGAGCACGGCAATAGCTGGCACATTACAGCCAAGGCCGAGCAAGAAAGGAAAGGCCACATTGCCATGCAAGCCAATGTGATGAAAAAATCGATCCACCACAAAAGCGATACGTGCCATCACGCCTGTTTGTTCCAGAAAAATCATCAGCAGAACCAGCGGCAACATATATGGCATTACAATGCCAATCAGACTTACTAAACCTTCAGCTACTGCTTTGAATATTACACTGGTAAGTTCAACGGCATACCACTGGTTGAGCAGGTCGATTAGTGGCGCGGAGGTGATGGCATCAAGGCCACTGCTTAACTTAAAGACGACAAATAAAATCAATGCAAACACCGATAATGAGCTCACAATGCCCCATTGTGGGTGCAACATGATTTTATCAAGCAAGCTTACCCAGTTGCTGCCAGATTTGAATTTGCCAAAACCAGTTACCCGCTCAGCATGTTGCATAGCACGATGGTGCCGGTCCACATCCAGCTCAGTGGCTAAGGTGCGAGGTAGTTCTGCATCGGCGCGCCTTTGAATCTCGCTAAGTTGCTCGGCAACACTGGGGAAATGTTCAGTCAGTTTGTTGCTGAAATAAGCATCATGTTCGAGTAGCTGCGCCACCAAAAACGAAGGGGGAACATCAAAGGTTTCAAACACATAGGTGCTTGAAAGCAAGGCAAAAGCTTCACTTTGCCAGGGCTTGAGATGTTTGGCGGCGACATCAAATAAATTGCCTTGTTTCTTACGCGCAGCTTCAAGCACGCGTTCAAATAGAGTGCTGATACCGCGGCCTTCCAAAGCTGCCGTGGACACCACTGGAATACCAAGTCGTTTTTCAAGCAAGCTGCAATCAATATCCATACCCTTGACCTTAGCCTGATCCATCATATTGATGGCCAAGACAAGTGGTTGCTGCAGGTTCATCAATTCAAGCGATAACTCTAAGCTGCGCCCCAGGGCGGTGGCATCAATCACATGAATCATCACATCAGGATGCGGAAAAGGTGCAGGTGGTTTTAGATATTCATGGGTTGATACATGCGGACGTTGGTTGCCCCACAAGAGATATTTCAGGCTTTCAAGGTTGTCTCCCTGCAAATGGCGCAAGGAGAAGAAACTGGGTAAATCCATGAGCTCAATTTCATCAAGACCCACTTGCACCTGGCAGTGGTTATAACTGATATCTGTACCTGCAAAGGTACCTGAATCGACCAGGACACTCGATACTGCCTGAAAAATTTCCGATTTTCCGCTTCTGGGCTGACCCACCAAAGCAACCCGCAGACGTTTATCACCGCGAAACAGTGCTTGCGGTGGTTTGATGGGCTGCCAGGCAGCTTGATTGGTCATGTCAGATGTTATTCAGGGTAATAAACACTGGCTTTATGTTTGATGCCATCGGCAGTTTTAAACAAGACCATGATACCATAACGGCCTTGATGATCCATGTCGTAACCGGCCATATACCAGCCATCCATGAGCATGAGCATTTTTGATTCGGAGGCATTGTTGGGAAAGAAGACTTTGGAATTGATCAGAGCATCGTTTATCACTTCACCATCTTTTTCAATTTGCACCATGAGATTGTGTGAGCCGCCATGTTTCATATCGCCCGCTGCCTGCATCACATGAAAGCTTACTGTGTAACCTTCGACTTCTTTTTTCACCAAAAATGCTTTGTTATCAGCATGTATGGTTTCATGGTTCATGGCTTCGTGGTTCATCTTGCTATGATCCATGCTGTCATGATTCATTTTGCTGTGGTCCATGCCTTCCATGGCCAAAGCTGATTGCGAACCCATCAAAAGCAGCGCCGATATTAGTATTGAATATTTCATATTTTTCCTTCCTTTGTTTTTCGTTGTTCTATCCATTGGAGCATCATTCCGTAAATAACAGGCAAGACGAGTAAGCTCAAAAGGGTTGCCGAGAGCATACCGCCAATCATCGGGGCGGCAATTCGTTGCATCACATCCGAACCTGCGCCTGCACCCCACATGATGGGAATAAGGCCGGCAATGATGGCTGTGGCCGTCATAGCGATAGGGCGAACACGCGCGTTGGTGCCTTGTTGCACGGCATCTTTGATATCTGATGCGCTCAGGTTTTGTCCTTTCACAAGGCGCAGCTTGAGTACAGCTTGATCGATAAAGGTCATCACCAACACGCCGATTTCAGCCGATACCCCGGCAAGAGCGATAAACCCAACAGCCACGGCAACGCTGATTTGATATCCCAGAATCCACACCATCCAAAAGCCGCCGACCAGGGCAAAGGGAATACTCAGCATCACGACAAGCGGGGCAAAGAAGTTACGGAAGTTTAAATACAACAGCAAAAAAATCGAAAGCAGGGTAAGCGGAATCACCACTTTCAAACGCGCTTGGGCCCGTTGCATATATTCAAATTGCCCCGACCAAACCAGTGAATAACCTGCAGGCAGTTTGATCTTATCGGCAATCAATTGCCGGGCATCGCTGACATAACCGCCGATATCTGCGGTATTGATATCCACATAGACCCAGGCATTGGGTGTGGCATTTTCCGTTTTAATCGACGGTGGGCCACGGCGTAAATGCAAATCAGCCACCAGTGAGAGCGGGATTTGCGCCCCAGTGGGCGTTGGAATCAGTACCCGCTTCAGCGATTCTTGATTATCGCGCAAGGCTCTGGGGTAGCGGATATTGATGGGATAACGCTCTAAACCTTCAATAGCGGTGCTGATATTCATGCCGCCAATGGCCGATTGAATCACATCTTGTATATCGCCCACAGTCAGGCCGTAGCGGGCGGCTTCTTCGCGTTTGATATCAAAATCAAGGTAATACCCACCCGCTGTTTTATCAGCAAAAGCGGAGCGGGTGGTCGGCATGGTTTTGAGGGTTTGCTCAATTAACGCGCCCACTTCTTCCAACACTATCAAATCAGGGCCAGACACCTTGATGCCAATGGGTGTTTTGATGCCAGTAGAAAGCATATCGATGCGGGTTTTAATCGGGTAAGTCCAGGCATTGGAAAGCCCGGGAAACTGCATGGCAGCATCCATTTCCTGCATCAAGGTTTTGGTGGTTTTCTCCGGGCTTGGCCATTCTTCTTTAGGTTTTAAGCGTATGGTGGTTTCCAGCATGGAAAGCGGGGCGGGGTCGGTGGCGGTATCTGCTCGGCCCACTTTGCCAAACACCGAAGCGACTTCTGGGAAGGTGCGCAAAATTTTATCGGTTTGTTGCAGCAATTCTTTGGCTTTGGTGATGGAAATGCCGGGGTAGGTGGTGGGCATAAACAAGATATCACCCTCATCCAGGGTCGGCATAAATTCAGAGCCCGTTTTGAGGATGGGATAAGCCGTGGTCGCCAAGACACCCAACACAATCACCACGGTAGTCCTGCGCCATAGCATGGCTTTGGCAAGCATTG
The DNA here is from genome assembly GCA_002323245.1 of Mariprofundus sp. UBA1536. GTDB lineage: Bacteria > Pseudomonadota > Zetaproteobacteria > Mariprofundales > Mariprofundaceae > Ghiorsea. The sequence goes on from DCPU01000018.1 coordinate 94,304, forward strand.
GGCGATGCATGTTTTTGAGCCACACATTGATGGGATTGGCCTGCTCTTTAGGGATGTTGCCGCGAATCAACAAGCCCATCAGCACCGGAATCAGGGTGATGGCCAATAAAGCAGCAGCAGCCATGGCATACGTTTTGGTGAAGGCCAGCGGCGCAAACAAGCGACCCTCTTGGGCTTGTAGGGTGAACACAGGCAAGAAAGAAACGGTGATAATCAACAAGCTGAAAAATAAGGCGGGGCCAACTTCTTTAGCTGCGATGCCTACTGCCTCCCATCTTGCTTTGCTGCTTGGTTTGCCATCCAATAAAGCCAGATGCTTATGCGCATTTTCAATCATCACAATCGCGCCATCAATCATCGCGCCAATGGCAATGGCAAAACCGCCAAGGCTCATGATGTTCGCTGAAAGACCTTGCCAACTCATGAACAAAAAAGCCATCAAGATGCCGATTGGCAAGCTGATGATACCCACCAAGGCGCTGCGGGCATGCATTAAAAATAGCAGGCAAATCAACGCCACCACCATGGATTCTTCAATCAGCTTTTGCGACAGATTATCCACTGCATTTTCAATCAAGGTGCCACGGTCGTAGACGGGTACAATCGCCACGCCATCTGGCAGACCGGCTTTTAAACTTTCCAGCTTTTGGCGCACGCCTTCAATGGTGGCCAAGGCATTTTCGCCATAGCGCATAATCACAATGCCGCCAGCCACTTCGCCCTCACCATTAAGCTCAGCCAAACCGCGACGCAGCTCAGGGCCAAGGTGAATGTTGGCGAGTTGTTTTAAATAAATGGGCGTGCCTTGGTTGTCCACACCCACAGGTATAAGCTCCAAATCGTGCAGACTTTTGATGTAACCGAGGCCGCGCACCATGTATTCGGTTTCACCCATTTCCACCAAGCTTCCACCCACATCGTTGTTGGAGCGCACAATGGCGTTTTTGATGGTGGAAAGTGAAATGCCAAAGGCTTGCAGGGCATCGGGATTGACCTCGATTTGGTATTGTTTCACAAAGCCGCCGATGGAGGCTACTTCCGAAACACCAGGCACGGTTTGCAAAGGATAACGCAAATACCAATCCTGGATGGAGCGCAGTTGCGCCAAATCGTGTTGGCCGGTTTTATCAACCAGAGCATATTCATACACCCAGCCCACGCCTGTGGCATCGGGGCCAAGTTTTGGGCTTACGTTTTCGGGTAAACGGTCGGTGGCATAATTGAGGTACTCCAAAACACGTGTACGGGCCCAATACATATCTGTGCCATCTGCAAAAATAATATAAACCATGGAAAAGCCGAAAAATGAATAACCACGCACCACCTTGGTGCCAGGCACGGATAACATGGCGGTCGTGAGCGGGTAGGTGACTTGATCTTCCACTACCTGTGGGGCTTGTCCTGCGTAGTCGGTAAAGACAATTACCTGCACATCGGATAAATCGGGAATGGCATCCAGTGGCGTGTGTTTCATGGCTTGCCAACCCGCCCATGAGATCAAAAAGGCGGCGAGCAAGACCAAAAAGCGATGTTTGATGGCGGCATCAATCAGCCACTGAATCATTGCTGTTGCTCCAGATGCATATCTTGCATGTCCAGGGCATCCATGCCTAAGTCATCCATGCCCATATCATGATGGGTATGCATTACTGATGTGGGAGCAGGTTGCGCCATGCGCATCATCTTGGCAGTGGCCTCTTTGAGCTTGGATTCAGAATCAATCAAAAACTGACTGGATGTGACTACCCGTTCACCAGCTTGCAGGCCTTGCAGAATTTGCGCTTCACCTTGCGAATCAATGCCCACCACCACAAATCTTGGCTCATATTTGCCCGCCGCGCGCTGAATAAACACTTGGGTTTGAGTACCTGTGCGTACAATGGCTTCGGATGGCACCACCACCGCATTGATTTGTTTGCCTGCTTTGATGCTGACATTGGCAAACATTTCGGGTTTGAGCGCTAAATTGGGATTATCAAATTCCAAACGCATTTTCACGGTGCGCGTTTTGGCTTCCAAATAGGGGTAAATGTAAATCACCTTACCCGTAAACAAACGCCCAGGAATACCTGCCACGCTCATTTGCGCGACATCACCTTTACGCACCCAAGGCAAATCATCTTCATACAAATCAACAATCACCCACACCCGCGATAAATCGGCAATTTTATAGAGCTCGGTTTCTGGAGTGATGCGGCTGCCTTCGCGGGCGCCAATATTCATGATGATGCCATCAAAGGGCGAATGGATGTGCAGCCCCTTCATCACTTGGCGTGTTTCATTGAGTTGTTTGATTTGATGGTCGGGCACATCTAGCAATTGCAAGCGCTCTAATGTGGATTGCAGCATGCTTTGCGCGCCTTGGCGGATATCTGCAAACGGGCTATCAGCCAAGGCTTCAGCGTGATTCAAAGCCAATAAATATTCCTCTTGGCTGGAGACCAATTGCGGCGAATAAATTGACATCAACATGGTATCTTTTTTGACCATATCCCCAGTTTTATCGACAAACAATTGCTCTACCCAGCCTTCATATTTGGGGTGTAACAGCGCCACGCGTTCTTCATTGTAGGTGACGCGGCCAACAGCGCGAATGGTACGAGATAATGTTTTTTGCTCAGCAAGGGCTGTGCGTACGCCTGAGTTTTGCACCATGCTAGGCTGGATGCGTACGGTGCCTATGTGTGCATCGGTAGCCTGTGAGTTTTCAGCAAACACAGGGATATAAGCCATGCCCATGTCATCTTCAGCAGGAACAGGTGAAGTGATATTAGGGTTCATAGGGTTGCGATAAAACAATACCTCGGGTTTGGGGTCAGGTTTCACAGACGAAGAGCGTTCGGTAGTAGGAAGTGATGGCGCTAATACATAGCCACCACCCAAGCCCAGAAAGAGCGTCACAACAATTATCATCAACGTTTGTTTGTTCATCTTATTCACCTGTGCCTTGTTGCGATTGGGTCGGGATGTCTTGTCCTACAGCCAGTGATAAGCGGGCCAGGCTTTGATTGGCTTGGGCAAGTACCCGCCAATATTGGGTTTCATAGTTGTAGAGCGTGATTTGGCTGCGCACCAGATTAAGAAAATCCACTTTATTCACCTGATAACCAGCCATCATCGAGGCCACGGTTTGCTGGGCTTGGGGGATAATGCCTGTTTTAAATAGCGATACCTGCGATTTGGCCTGCTGATAGCCGGCATAACTTTGGCTAATTTCCGATAACACCGCATTTTTCATGTCTTGGTATTTAAAGTCTTCGCGGGCGGTTTCTGCTTGCCGCTGCTGGGTTTGCGCATGTTTGCTCTCGCCAAAAAAAGGCAGAGTCATGCTTAAGGTAATACTGGCCAAATCGGCGCGGTCTTTATTGGTAACAGGGTCACTGGCTCTGAGGCCATAACTAGCACCCAACGTAAAATCGGGGTAATCATCTTTATCGGCCAGCGCAGCGCTGGATTGGGCTGCATCGATGACAAAGGTTTGCGCAACAAGCTCAGGCCTGCTTTGCAGCGCTTGCGCGGTCAAGACTTGTTCATCGGGGATATCGCCCAACAATTCGTTGACCACTTTGGGTAAGCTGATGGCTTGTGATGCAGGGCGATTGCGCAGGCGATTGAGCTGAGCAACTTCTTGCTGGCGGCTGGCTTGCAGCTGAATTTGCATGTCTAAGAGTTTGGAAAGCTCAAGTTGCGCCAGCAATACATCTTGCTGTAGGCCTGCGCCCACCTTGTATTTACTTTCCGCCACTTGTGTGAGTTGGCGCAGTAGCTCCAGATTTTTTGCCACAGTTTCAAGGGCACGATCGTTATAAAAAATCGACCACCAGCGTTGCTTGCATTGGCTGATGAGGCTTAAGCGCAAGGTCTTGGTTTGCGAAGCTGCAGCATGAGTGTTGGCTTGGTTGATACTTTCTTTTAAGCCCAATTTGCCTGGAAAAGGAAATGACTGGCTGATACCAATTTGCAGCTGGGTCATGGCTTCTTGGCTGCGCGAAAACGAATCCACGGGCAAGCTTAGGACGTTGAGCGACAACACAGGGTCGGGCAAACTGCTGACTTGTACGGATTGAAAACCATAGGCCGCTGCATTGGCAAGACTGGCGGCAAGGCGGGGGTTTTGTTTGGTTTGGCTTACAGCTTCTTTTAGCGTTAACACTTGCGCCTCAGCGAAAGCCTGCCCTGAAATCAAGACCAAGCTTATACCCAAAAGTGCTGCAAAACGGGATAAGCATTTTCTCTGATTGTAGTGACTAGTGAATGGATACATCCAAACCTCCTGCATGAAATTTGGCATAACAAAAGTTATGCACCCGCAGCTTTAAGCAAAGTTGCGGTGTTCAGCAGAAGATCAAATCAAACGCGGAAGCGTTGGTTTAAATCAAAGGTAAATAGGGATGTTCGGGTGGGCGGAGAAAGGTTTTTAAAATCAGGTAAGCTAAGCGTTTGTGCAGGTGGCAATACGTTTATCACAAACAATAGGGTAGTGGCTTGATCGAAATCAAAGCTGAGTTTATCCAGCGAGATGTTGATATCAGGGAAATCACAATGGGCGCACACATGTTTGGCAGCAGGCTTCTGTTCAGCAGCTTTACTCATGTTTTCAGCCTTCATACCTTGGCAGTGATTCATGGTGTTCATTGGATGGTGCGATGCGGTCACAAGTGCATCGCTATGCTTAGAAACAACAGCGGCATTAGCCATAGGCATGCAAAATCCAGCAGCAATTACTTGCAGCATAAACACCGCAAGCACGCTGCCAGCGATACGAGCGCGGCTGAATTTAGGCCATGACATAAGATGTTTGTTCAAGCTTTGCATGCTGGCACTGTAGGTTGGCAGCAATTGCCAAGTCAAGTTTGGTAGCAACTTACGGTGGTCAATGTTCGCTCGAGATTGTGAATCACAGACCTTTGCCATGCTTTAAGCACGCTTGAAATATGGCTTAACACTTGCTAGTCGATTTGACATATGAGCACGCCAAACTATCCGTATACATTGATGCAGCGCATGGGTATTGCCTTGCGGTCGGGTAGTCGTGTCACCATTGCGATGTTGATTGGTATTTTGACCATGATTACAGTCATTATTTTAAGCATTACCATTTATTCATTGTATCAGGCTTCTTTTGAAACTGAGCGTCAACGCCTTGCTGAAACTGTGAAAAGTAGGGCGAGATTTATTGAAGCAGTTGCTAGGTTTGACCGTGAATACGCTGATAAGCAATTCGAAGGCAGCGCTGAGGAGGCAACGCTGATTCAAATTGAGGAGGCGCATAACAATTTTGAGGGCTTTGGTGAGACTGGTGAGTATGTGTTGGCCAAGCATATTGAAGAGAATATCGTTTTCTTGCTGCGCCATCGTCATGACCATGTTACCAAGCCCAAAGATGTGCTTTTTGCATCGAATCTGGCGGAGCCCATGCGAAGAGCACTTCTGGGTGAGTCGGGCACTCATGTTGGCCTTGATTATGAAGGCCAGATGGTGCTTGCAGCATATGAGCCCGTAGCAGAATTTAATATGGGCGCCGTGGTAAAAATTGATATTGCTGAAATTCGGGCGCCATTTATCCGCGCAGGGCTCATCGCGATGGGTGCAGCGATTTTATTCATTCTTATTGGGGCATTTTTGTTTGCGCGCATTGGCATGCCGTTGATTCGCCGCGTTGAAGCAAGCGAAGAAAATCTCAAACTGGCATTGGAATCATCAGGTGTTGGCACCTGGAGTTGGAATATTATTGAAGATAAACATCATTGGGATAATTTTATCCACCCATTGTTTGGTTTGGCGCCTGGTAGCTTTTCTGGAAATATCGAAGAATTCTTTGATTTACTCCACCCCGAAGATCGAATCAGAACCAAGCTGGCTGTACAAAAAGCTGTGGAAAAAGGCAGTGAGTATAATAGCGAATACCGAACTATCTGGCCCAACGGTGAAGTGCATACACTGGTCGCCAGGGGTAAGGTGTATTACAATAAATACCATCAAGCTGAGCGCATGACTGGCGTGGTTTTCGACATCACGGATAGACGTGAAGTTGAGTCTAAACTTGAATTCACACAGTTTGCCATTGATGAAGCCCCGGATATGGCATTCTGGCTTCGCTCTGATGGCAGTTTTTTTTATGTCAACGATGCGGCATCTCAACGATTGGGTTACCCAAAACAAACCTTGCTCACCATGAAAGCGTTTGATGTGAATCCAATTCATTCGGCTAAGGCTTGGGGTGAGCATTGGAAAGAAGTTCGCGATAAGAAGAAGTTTACTTTTGAGGCCGCTATTCTTTGTAAATCAGGCGAAATTTTTCCAGCAGAGTTTAGTGTGAACTACGTTGTAGTGAATGGCCAGGAATACAATTGTTCCTTTGTTCGCGACATTTCTGCGCGCAAAGAAGTTGAGGAAGAGATCAGGCAGGTATCAAATCTTACATCGACAATCATTTCATCCTTAAATGTTGGAATAACGATTTATGATGAATCGGGGCAATGTACTTTGGCCAATGATGCGATGGTAACCCTGGTAGGTGCAGGCTCTAAAGAAGCGTTGTTAGCGCAAAATTATAATACGATCCCTACTTGGAATAGTGGGTTATTGGCTGCTGCTAAAACATCCTTCAAAAATAAGAAACCACAGCGGCAGAAAATTGAGATGACGACTACCTTTGGTAAGTATGCTGCTATAGATTGTTATTTTATTCCTTTTCAGCTCAACAACCAACCGCATCTGCTGTTTACAGCCTATGATATTACAGATTTAAGAAATTATGAGCAGTTGATGGGCGAGTATGAAAACAAGCTGAATCTTCTTTCTGCATCAGTAGAACAAACCGAAGAATCCATTGTGATTACAGATTTGGATGGCTCGATTATTTATAGCAACGCAGCATTTGCAGCGCTCACCGGTTATGAGGCTGAGGAGGCTGTGGGTAGAAATCCACGTATTTTGAAAAGTGGTAGGCAATCAGCTGCGTTTTATCGCCAAATGTGGTCAACTCTTGCCACGGGAGATTCATGGCAAGGACGCATGGTGAATAAGCGCAAAGATGGTTCGCTCTATCCAGCGCTACTCACAGTTTCCCCCATCAAAAATGATGAAGGTGTGGTCACCAACTACGTTGGTATTCAACAAAATTTAAGTGTGATTGAAAGCTTGGAAGAGCAGCTGCATCAAGCGCAAAAGATGGAGGCGCTGGGTACGCTGGTTGGTGGTATTGCCCATGAGTTTAACAACTCGTTGGCTGCGGTGACTGGGAATTTGTATTTGGCCAAAAAAGAAGCTGCAATTTTACCTAGCGTTGTGGATAAGATTGAAACTGTGGAGCGTTTATCGTTTGCCAGCGCCGAGCTTATCAAAAGTTTATTGTCGTTTGCGCGTAAGGGTATTGTGGACAAGGCTACTATTTCGCTGGCACCATTCTTGAAGGAAAGTATCAAGCTCCAACGTATTTCATTGCCTGAAAACATCGCCCTGAATATCGAGGTTATTGATGATGATGTATTGATTGAGGCGGATGCCAATCTTTTACAACAGTTATTGATGAATCTTATCAATAATTCGCGTGATGCTGTGCAGGATGTAAGCCAACCAACCATTACTATCACCATTAGGAAATTTGAGGCTGATGCTGAGTTTTTCGAGCGGCATCCTGAATGTCATGCTAAAGCATATGCGAAGATTTGTGTTGGTGATAATGGTGTTGGTATTAGCGCCGAACACTTGCCGCATATGTTTGAGCCATTTCATACTACCAAAAGTGTTGGGCAAGGTACTGGGCTAGGGCTGGCCATGGCATATGGGACAGTGCAAAGCCATCATGGGGGCGCGATTGAAATTGAGTCGGTTGAGGGTATTGGCACCAAAGTAAAAATTTATTTGCCGATTTTTTATGCTGAAGAAGCACAAACCATAGAAGGTCTTATCGAAATTGATGTGGTATCCGGAAAAGGTGAAACCATATTGTTGGTTGATGATAATGAGTCGTTGCTGACCACAGGTAGAGCCATTCTCGAAAGCTTATCGTATAAGGTGTTGACTGCATCAAATGGACAAGAAGCCATCGCTGTTTACCAGGCCAATAAAGATACGGTGGCGCTCATTCTTACGGATGTGGTGATGCCTGTGATGGGCGGCGTTGATGCCGTGAAGAAGATACGGGAAAGCGCCCCTGATGTGAAGGTTATCTTTACCACAGGCTATGATAGAAATCATATGCGAAAAGCTGATCATATGGATGATGAAGATATGATTTCAAAACCATTCAAACTTGATGAGTTGAGCTTGCTTTTAAGGGCGAAACTCGAGCGCTGATAAGCAAGCATTGCGTCACTTGGGCATTGTTTGTCTGATTCATCATAGCTCAATGTGTTTGCTTTCCCCATTTATTGCAGCTTAATGAAATTCCACCCAGCGTCATGTTTCCTTTGTCTGATGAATGTGCTTTAATATCGTACTATTGAGCGGGCAGGGAAATCCGCTAGAAGAGAGGTAGTGATTTTCGCTTTCTTTCTTTGCAAAGGTGCATGATGTGTCGTCGCGAGGTATGCGGGGGTGTGATGATGTTTCGAGTTGGGCTTTTTTTGCTTACGGCAGTTGCCTTATCATCATGTAGTGATGGTTTGCATAACCAAAACAATTCTACGAGCACAGAAGTGACCATCTCATTTGCTGGCCATCTGGCGACCCGTGATTTGCAGGGTGAAGGTGTTGTCCCCAGCAATGTTAAATCGATTTCTCTTCAAGCTTACAATAGCGGCGGTGCTTCAGTATTTGGCCCAAAAATTGCCAATGCTCCCGATTTTATTCTCAAATATCAGGTGCCCAACGGCAACCAAATGCAATTGCGTATTTTGGCTTTTGACGGCCTCAACGGCTCGGGGCATCAAATTTACCAAGGCAAGAAAACAGTCAATTTAACTGGCGCTCCAATCACGGTACCTGTGGTGATGAGTTTATCAGTTGCTGTGTCGGCAGATACAACGCAAGTGGTGCGCGGTGGCTCAGTGAATCTATCGGCTTTGGTGGGCGGCGTAGCGCCAACTGCCAGCTCTCCTATTGTTTGGTCGGCCAGTACAGGTTCACTTTCAGGCAACGTTTGGACAGCAAGCACAATTGGTATGGCAACGATTACCGCAGCCATTGATGCTACGGTAAACCCTGACCAAGATGCATCGGCAGTAGGCACGATTCAGATTCAAGTGGTGAATCAAGCACCCAGTTTAAGTCTGTCATCCAGTGCGGTCACGGTGGTTGGTGGTGTGGCAAACAACACCGTGGTGGCAAGTGCGTCAGATTTGGATGGTGATAGTTATTCCTTTGCTTTGGGGGCGGATGCACCAACTTGGGCGAGTATTGCTGCCGATGGAAAGCTTTCGCTTACACCAGCTATTAGCAATCAAGGCAGTTATACACTGAGCGTGACTGCTGTTGACCAGTTTGGCGCAAGCTCCACACCGCAATTATTGGCTGTTACCGTGGTGGCTGTGCCGATGACGGTGAGCGGTAGTGTGCGCGATGTGTTGGAAAATCCACTGGCCAATGTGTTGGTATCGTTTGTAGATAGCGGCGGGGTTGTCGCTGGCGTGGTGACTGATGTGTATGGTAATTACACCGCGAATGTGTATGCGGGCAACTTTGCGCTTACTGCCACAGCCACAGGTTATATCGATGCCGTGTTGTTGGTAAACGTGATACAAAACAATCAAGTGCTCTCAACCATACCTATGACGCTGGCCAGTACAGTTCCAGGGTCAATTACAGGCAGCGTTATTGATTCTACAAATTCGCAGCCAATTCCAGTAGCAACAGTGGACATGCGCGCAGGCATCAATACCACTACAGGCACGATAGTGGCTTCTACTACCACAACTTCGGGTGTTTATACCTTCAGTAGCCTTACAGCTGGCACATACACTGCGACTGTAACTGCAACAGGATTTGCGCAAGCGGTGGTAACCCTTGTTGTTGAGGGCGGAAGCCCCACAACCGCGGCTGATATTTTTATGTCGCCAACACTACAGGCCAATCAATATCGGGTGGTGGCATCATGGGGTAGCACACCATCAGATTTGGATGCGCACCTAACTGGTCCTCGCGTTGCTGGAGAGGGTGCCAACCGATTCCATGTACATTATGGCGCTAGAGGCTCGGCTTCAGCAGATCCGTATGCAATTCTCGACAATGATGTTACATCGGGGCTTGGCCCAGAAACAATAACCATCAATCAATTAACCTCGGGTATCTATCACTACTATCTTTTTAATTTCTCTGATGGTGGTACAGATACCTTGCCTGCAAGCACTTTATCTGGGCAATCCAATGCTGTGGTAAAAGTGTATTCGGGCACGAACCCACTGCCACTGGCGGTGTACAATGTACCCGTGAGCGGAGATGGGGACACATGGCATGTGTTCGACCTTGATGGTGCAACTGGTGTAATCACACCCATCAATCAAATTCTGCCAACGATTACAGCAGTGCCAGCCAGGGTGATTTCTTACCCATCAGTGGCTACAACCATTGCAATTAATGAGGTGCTGCAAGCTTATGCTGATTTGGAAACCCTTGAGGGATATTTCAACGATATTACCAATACTGTGAGCTGGGTGAGCAGTAATCCAAGCGTGGCAACCGTGGATGCTTATGGTGCAATTACAGGTATGAGTGTGGGTACTGCAACCATCACAGCGTTAGATTCTGCTTCTTCTTACGTATCGGTTTTACCGATATCTGTCACCTTAGATACGATGGCGCCAAGCATCACCACACCAAGCAGTATCAGTTTAACTGCAGCCGCTGCAGGTGGTGCGCCTATTTCTGAAGTTGCTATTCAAGCCTTTCTTAATGCTGCCAGCGCAACGGATAATGTGGATGGTGTAGTGACTGTCACTAACGACGCACCGCTAAACTTCCCGATTGGGGTGACAACCGTAACCTTTAGTGCTGTTGATGCTGCCAGTAATTTGGCCACAACGGCGGCTACCGTTACGGTGAATGCGCCAGTGCCCGTGCTCAATTTGAGCATGGATGCCAATGGTTTGGCCGTAGGTGCAGTGGTGAATATTTATGCCCAAGTGTTGGATGGTTATGGCGGTTTGGGTAGCCCTGTGGCCAATACGCTGGTTCAATTTGCAGTACAAACTTCACCATACGCGACATTCGCCCAGAATAGTACTCAGCTTCTTGATGTTTATACGGATGTGTCGGGCATTGCTTGGGCCAGTGTGCAGGATATTTACGCAGAAACTTTCCCAGTGCAGGTGAGCGCGCCAAGCCTTGGTCTAACTCAATCAGTTAACATTACCTTTGCCAGTAATGCTGGGCCAAGCACCGTTATTTCATCCATCAACGCTAATAACTCCGTTTCCGGAGTGCTCTGTAACCAAACATGGACACAAGCTCATTCGCCGTATTGGTTGCAAAGCAGCGTGACCATTGCAGCAGGTTGTCGCTTGCAGATTGACCCCAATGTGGTCGTGAAAGGCAATGCCAGCACTTACATTTATGTGGATGGAGTGTTGGATGTATATGGCTCTTCTGTTCAACCCGTTGTCTTCACATCCATTCACGATGATACGGTGGGCGGTGATCTGAATGCGAATAGTGGCTCTAGCACACCAGCACCTGGTCAATGGGGCGGCATTTATTACCAATCGGGATCTTCGGGCACCATCAATTGGTTGGAGACAAGGTATGCACAAACTGGTTTTTACATCCGGAATGCTTCACCAGCTCTCAATGATGTGCTGATTGCAGATGTGGCTTCGCAGGGTTTAAGTTTAATCGCGAGTACAGGTGATGTGACCAGCCCAATCGTGACGAACTTAACTTTGAACAATACTGGGAATTCCAACTATGGCCTTTCTTTCTCAGCAACGGGAACAGGCTCGGTGATTAATCCGATATTGACCAACGTCACCATCAACCATGGCTTGGGTTATCAGGCCATCTATATGTCTGGTTCAGCAGGCACTGTCGTGACACCAACATTTAATGGGGTAAATACGATTAACACGGCTTCGACATCGTATGCAGCGATTCAAATATCAGGAGCGGGTGTGAACCCCGTGTTCAATGGATTTACGATTAACGGCGGTCAATACAATGTATATGCCTTTGATTATGCTTCAGGCACGTTCACTGGTAATATATTAGACGGTGCGAGTTTGGAATCTGTGTATTTGGCCAACAGTAGTAATATTTCCATGGATGCGACCAATATCCTTTCCAATGCTCCTGCACCTTTAGCCCTGGGCGGCCAAAGTTTACCTGCCGGCGTGAGCCCAACTTTTGGAGCGGGTTTGGTTGATATTTATAGCCTGCATCTGACCGGTACTTTTGCTGCTGATACGTATAGTTATATTTTGGGCCCCAACCCATTGGGTGCCGGCAGTGTTTGGCAAAGTGTGGGTAACGTGACGGTGGCATCAGGTGCTAGGGTTCAGGTCGAGCCCAATACGGTGATTAAATTTGGGCCGTCAGTTAACCTTTTAGTCAGCAGTGGGGGCAAGCTTGATGTCTATGGTGCGGCTGGGAACAAGGTTGTCTTCACATCAGTGAATGATGACACTATCGCAGGTATTATCCCCGGCTCAACAGGCATTCCTGCTGCAGGTAATTGGGGCGGTGTTGATTTTCAAAATGGTTCTTTTGGGTCAATCAATTTTGCAGATATCCGCTATGCTGTGGAAGGTGTTTATATCTATAGCGCTTCGCCAACATTGAGTAATGTTACGATTGAAGAAATCAGCTCTCAGGGCATATACTTGTATGCTTTAACAGGGCAAACCACCAGCCCAGTGCTCTCGAATATCACCATCAATAATACTGGAAGCTTCAGATATGGTTTGTATATCCAAGCCTCTGGTGCTGGTGCTATCGCAAATCCAATCATCAGCAATTTAACAGTGAATCATGCGGCCAGTTATCAGGCTGTATTGTTGCGGGCAACTTCTGGTGGTTCTGTTGCGCCAATCTTTTCAGGTATCAATAATGTTACTTCCGCTTCGACCACCTATCCAGCTATTTACATGGAAGGTGCTGGTGTGAATCCAGCCATTGATGGCTTGGTTGTTTCTGGCGGTTTGTATAATGTGCAAGCCATCACGGGATCAGCAGGGGTGTTTACTAACTGCACATTTGATGGAGCAGTCAGCGAAGCACTTTATTTGGGTGGAAATTCCAACCCTGTAATCGACAACAGCAACATCATTAGCAATACCCCTGCGCCATTTGTGATGGGCGGGCAAACACTACCATTAGCAGTAGCGCCAGTGATAGGGGCGGGGATTGTGGATACCTACAGCTTGCATCTTACTGGTGGTTTTGTAAGCGATGTTTACAGCTATGTTCTTTCGCCGGAGCCGTTGGGCGTGGGCACCATCTGGCGCAGTGTGGGTAATATCAATATTGCCAACGATGCTACAGTGCAAATTAACCCTAATACCGTGATGAAATTTGGATCGGGTCATAATATTTATGTGAATGCAGGAGGCACGCTGGATATTTATGGCGGCTTGGGTGCTGAAGTTGTGCTCACCTCCATCAATGATGATGCTTATGGCGCGATATTGCCTGGCTCAACGGGTGTTCCTGCTGCTGGGAATTGGGCGGGTATTGATTACCAGTCTGGCTCGTTTGGTTCTGTGCAAAATACACTAATCCGCTATGCGGTAGATGGCTTGTATTTGACGAATGCCTCACCAGCACTGACTAATGTGAATATTCATGAATATAGCTCTCAGGGTGTATATATGAACTCATCGACTGGGCAAACCACCAGCCCAATCGTGAATAACTTAACGATTAACGGTTCAGGCAGCTTCAGGTATGGGCTGTATTTGTACGGCGGCGGGAATGGGATTGTGAGTCCGATATTCAACAATCTGTCGATTAACCACGGGTTGAGCTATTACGCCATCTATATGCAAAGCGCGGCCACCAGTGTGGTGGCACCAGTATTTACAGGTACCAATCAGATTGTTTCAAGCTCCACAACATACCCAGCTATTTATATGTTGGGTGCTGGTGTGAATGTTACGATGGATAGTTTTTCTGTGAGTGGTGGTTCCAACAGCATCCATTCACTCACTGGGGCTACTGGCGTGTTCACCAACAATACTTTTGATGGCGCATTTAACGAAGCGCTATATCTAGAAAATAACAGCACGATTTCTATAGATGCCAGTAATGTGGTTTCCAATGCATCTGCGCCATATTTGCTAGGTGGCCAAGCGTTACCCACTGGGGTAAACGTCACCATGGGTGCGGGTATTAGTGACGTGAGCAGTATTCACATTACAGGTAGTTTTGCTGCTGATGTGTATAGTTATGTGCTTGCGGCCAATCCACTGGGCGGTAGTTCTGTGTGGCAAGCGACAGGTAATATCAACATTGCTTCTGGTGCCAGGGTGGAAGTGCAGCCAAACACAGTCATCAAGTTTGGAGCATCGGCTAATATCTACGTGAATAGTGGCGGTACCTTAGATGTTTATGGTGCTTTGGGTGCAGAAGTGATTTTCACATCCATCCATGATGATTATGCAGGAGCGACACTTGCTGTTTCCACTGGTCTTCCAGCAGCTGGAAACTGGGGCGGCATTGATTATCAAGCTGGATCGTTGGGTTCGATCGCCCACGCTCAAATTCGATACCCTGTTGATAGTCTTGATATTGTGAATGCTTCGCCTGTGATTACTGATGTGTCGGTGATTGAGAATGCCTCGCATGGTGTTTACTTGCATGCCTCAACCAATCAAGTCACCAGCCCAACCATTAATAATCTTTCGATTACCAATGCAACCAATGGCAGATATGGTTTGTACATGTACGCTGCAGGTGCAGGCGGAGTCGTTAGTCCAACACTTTCAAATATCAATATTCAACATGCATTGAGTTATCAGGCGTTGTATATGAGTGCTTCGAGCCCTGGTGTAGTTACACCAACCTTTACAGGAACCAATAGTGTTACAACAACATCAACGACCAACGAGGCTATCTATATGACGGGTTTGGGTGTGAGCGCTTTGATGGATGGGTTCACAGTCACTGGTGGGTCATACAGCCTTCGCACCTTAGCGGGTGCAACAGGTATATTCACCAACAATACCTTTGATGGTGCAGCCAACGAGGCTCTATTTTTGGCTGATAATGGTAGTGTTTTGATGGATGCAACGAATACTGTATCCCATGCGGCTGCGCCCTATTTGATGGGTGGCCAGACGCTCCCATTTGGAGTGAATGTTACCTACGGCGCTGGTTTGGTAGACACTTATAGCTTGCATCTTACAGGTATTTTCTTGGCTGACCCTTACAGCTATATATTATCACCTGATCCGCTGGCTTCAGGTAATTCCATATGGCAAGTGGTTGGTAATGTTGCTATTCAATCAGGAGCAAGTGTGCAGGTTGACCCGTACACGGTGATGAAATTTGGTGCTTCCGATAATATTTATGTAAACAACGGCGGCACATTTGATGTTTATGGTCTAGCAGGTGCTGAGGTTATCTTTACCTCGGTGAATGATGATTCGGTCGGTTTGATATTGCCTCACTCTACGGGTGTGCCAGCGGCGGGAAATTGGGCAGGTATTGATTTTCAATCTGGCGCTGCGGGATCAGTTGCGCATACCCAGATTCGCTATGCCATCGATGGATTGGATATTGTGAATAGTTCGCCAGCGCTCAGTAATGTCAGTATTATCGAAAACAGCTCGCAAGGGTTGTATTTACATGCAGGCACGAATCAAATCACTAGCCCTGTGGTTAATAATTTAGCCATCACCAATACGGGAAGTGCTCGATATGGGCTTTATTTGTATGCAGCGGGTACGGGGGCAGTGGTCAGCCCAGTATTTACCAATGTGAATATCAATCATGGCGCCAGTTATTATGCAGTATATATGCAAGGCACGAGTTTGGGCGTGGTAACGCCAACCTTTAACGGAGTGAATAACATCACATCAAATTCGACGTCTTATGCAAATATTTATCTCACTGGCGACGGTACGAACCCAATGATGGACAATGTGGTGGTAGTTGGTGGTTTATACAATGTCCAAGTGCTTACTGGGGCAACGGCAACGTTCACCAACAATATTTTTGATGGCGCAACCAATGAGGCTATTTATTTAGCCAACAATACGATTGTGAATATGGACAACACCAATGCCATATCCAATGTTTCTGCTCCCATTGTTTTGGTGGGTCAAAGTCTTCCAGCAGGTCTTAGCCCAACGCTTGGTTTGGGTGTAGCTGATGTGTATAGCGTGCACCTTACAGGCACTTTTGCAGCTAATGTGAATCCATACTTGATGCAAGCCGACCCATTGGGGACGGGCAACTCACAATGGTTACAAACAGGCACGATAAGTGTTGCTTCTGGTGCTGTTGTAGATGTGTATGCAGGCGCAGTTTGGAAGGTGAAAGCAGGCACTGTGAGTGTAAACAGTGGCGGCACATTTAACCTTCTTGGCAACACCGCCACACCAGTGGTGATTACTTCAGTCAATGATGATGCTTATGGTAGTATTGTGCCTGGTTCCACAGGTTTGCCAGTGCGCGGCCAGGGCATCAATTTAACTTACTCATCAGGCAGTAGTGGCGCGATTCAGGGTTTGCATGATCGCTACAACACCCAGATACTTATTCGTGAAGCTATAGCGATGTCGGATGTGTTTATCTATGATTCTAATTTGGGTATGTCCTTGATTTCCAGTGTGGCCTCCCCGCTCAACCAAACGATTAGCAATCTGTCCATTGATCATTGGGGTGCAGGTGGTGGTAGTGGCCTTATCATCAATGGCGCAGCTGGCAGCAATACCGTTGTCTTCACGGGCAATAATCGCTTCAACAAATTCACGGCTGTCCATGAAGCGATTCAAGTCACTGGCGCAGGAGCATCACCAACGCTGCAAAACTTTGTGGTGGATATGCATGGATTTGCCCAACCTGCCATTGTGGTTTGGACGGGTGCGTCGGGTTTATACACCAACAATATCCTGCGCAATGGTAACCAAGGTTTTAGGCTTGGTGGCACGCTGGCGGGTTGGGCGCCGGGCGCTGCAATCCTTTCAAACAATACCATTGTCAATAATGATATCGGCATATTTGTGGCCTTCGCCCCGAATGGTACAGCCATTGAAAACAATCTGATTCGCGGCTCCAAAACCAATGCCATTTTGGTTGAAAACTTACTGCCATCGCAAGTGTTGATTCAAAACAATCTGATTGTGGAGAATCAATCTAGTGGTGTGAATCATGGTGCTGTTCGCGTGAAAAGTGATGGGGTTGCCAATGGTCCGATAGTAACGTTGCTGAGCAACACCATTGCCAATAACACATCGACCACAGTCAATGCTGTGGCGGGTTTGGTGGTGGATGCTTATGCCACTATCAATGCCAGGGACAATATCTTTGCAGCCAATTTAGAATTGATTGGCAACACCCCCACGGACACCAGTATTGATGTGGCGGCTTTGGGTGCGCAATCGAATAATCTTTCAACGGATTTAAGTTTGCCAGTTGGAGGTACAAATCTTTCTGGCACAGACCCATTCTTTGCCGATAATTGGTACTTAAGTGTGAGTTCGCAAGCCATTGATGCAGGTTCAAGCTTGGCATCTGTGGCTCCATTTATTGCCAACCAATCCTTTGCCCAAAGCGCGATTCAAGATACAGCGAATTTGGATTTGGGTTATCATCATGCAGCTGCAGCACCTTTGGCTGTCGACCCAATCTCCAGCATTATCGTGCAAAATGTCATTGTGCCAGGTGCGAGTGGAAGCAGCACTGTGGTCTTCACACCTTTATCTGGTGCGGGTGTGCCTATGGGAGCTGGCCTTCAGGTCAGCGCTACATTCTTTGTAACACCATCGGGAAGTTTGGGCCCAGTTTTGGATAATGGAGATGGTAGTTATCAATTCACTTATACCCATGCTGCATTCTCACCAGGCAGTGATTCAGTCGATATCACGGTCAATGGTGTATTGTTGTCTTCATTTGTGACTTTAACATTCTAGTCGTATTGCAGGGCTGACTTAAAAGAACGTGTAAGCATTTGGCTTATTTGGGAAAAATAAAATTAGGGTTTGCTAAATTTGTAAGAAGAAGCTATAAAAACAGACCAAGTGGTAGTATGCCAAGTGTCTCTTTCTTATGGAGTTTTCTATGGAAATTGAAGTGCAGCAACAGCCCTCGTTCTTTGCGCGTCTTATTCAGAAGATAGAATCTCGAATAAGCGATTGGCTTTTGTACGAAGAAGCCAACTTTAATGCGCCCCTGCAAGATTTTGAAAAAATGTGCCGCGAACTCAAACCCGCCGATACTTTATTGTTTGAAGGAAGAGCGCGGGTAAGTCGGGCGATTAGTGTGGTCACCCAATCGCAATGGACACATGCGGCTTTGTATATTGGCCGCGCTACTGATTTTGCCAAAGATGCTGAGCTTAAAGCCATTGTTGCCCAGTATTTTGATGGTGATGCCCATGAGCCATTAGTTGTCGAATCACTGCTGGGTCAGGGCATGGTGATTACGCCGCTGACCAGTTATGCTCATGAACACATCCGCCTTTGTCGTCCGCGCGGAATCTTGCCTGAAGATGCAGCGTTGGTGGTGAAATTTGCCATGCGCCAAGCAGGTCGCAGTTATGATGTGCGCCAGCTTTTTGATTTGGCGCGCTTTATTTTTCCTTACACCTTTTTGCCTCGCCGTTGGTTGTCTTCTTTATTTAATTACAAACCAGGTTCTGCAACGAAAGCTGTATGCTCTACTGTGCTTGCTGAAGCTTTTGAAAGTGTGAAGTTTCCTATTCTTCCTATCGTGCGGGGTCATAAAGAGAAGGCGATTTCGATTAGCAAGCGCAATCCACGCTTATTTACGCCACGTGATTTTGATCAATCCCCGTATTTTGGTATTTATAAGTTTCCATACATCAATTACGACCAATCTTTTCTTGGTATTAGCCGCGATGGCGGGTATCGCGAATTGCCTTGGGAGCCTGATGAAAACTTATACTGTAATGATGATGAGGAATGTTATGTCCCTGATATTTCAGCAGATGATCAAGGTTCGATTCAAGCCAAGCTGAAGCATGTGATTTCAACATCTATCGATAAAAAAAGTAAAAAAGATGAAACGAACGACGGAGTGCAGCCATGAATGTTGTTTATATTATTCTCTTCACGATTGTTTTAGTGTTATTTGTTGCCCCCTTACGCAGACTTTTTATTACCCCGCTGCTGTATGGGTTTATGCAGAAAAAAATGCCTGCCATTTCGCCAACCGAGCAGCAAGCCATTGACGCAGGTACGGTGTGGTGGGAAAAAAGCCTGCTGCGCGGCACGCCCGATTGGGTCACGCTGGGAAAAACCAACCCTGTGCAATTCACACCTGAAGAAGCAAATTTTATTGATGGCCCTGTCGAAGCGTTGTGCGCCATGGTTAATGATTGGGAAACACAAAAACGCGGTGATTTATCCAAAGAAGTTTGGGATTTCCTTAAAAAAGAACGCTTCTTTGGCATGGGCATTCCAAGAGTCTACGGTGGCTTAGAATTTTGCGCTTCAGCGCACTCAGAAATTATTCTTAAAATATCTTCGCGCAGTGTGACTGCTGCTGTTACCACCATGGTGCCCAATTCCTTGGGGCCTGCAGAATTACTGCTGCATTACGGTACGGACGAACAAAAAGATTATTATTTGCCACGGCTTGCTGTGGGCGATGAAGTGCCATGTTTTG
This sequence comes from Mariprofundus sp. UBA1536, assembly GCA_002323245.1. Lineage (GTDB taxonomy): Bacteria > Pseudomonadota > Zetaproteobacteria > Mariprofundales > Mariprofundaceae > Ghiorsea. The sequence continues at coordinate 114,029 of DCPU01000018.1, forward strand.
CCCTCACTGGCCCTGATGCAGGCAGTGATGCTGGTGCTATTCCCGATACGGGCGTGGTAGAAAAAGGCATGTTTGAAGGCGAAGAAGTGCTGGGTATTCGCCTGAATTGGAACAAACGTTATATCACGCTTGCGCCAGTGGCGACCTTGGTGGGTTTGGCCTTTCATTTGTCCGACCCCAACCATTTGCTTGGTGAGACTGAACAAATTGGTATCACCGTTGCTTTGATTCCTGCCAACACTGAAGGGGTGGTGATTGGTCGCCGTCATAACCCCACCTTTACACCTTTCCAAAATGGACCAACTCAAGGCAAGGATGTGTTTATTCCTATGTCGTACATTATTGGTGGTCAGGCGCAAGTGGGTCAGGGCTGGCGTATGTTGATGGAAAGTTTGGCAGCAGGTCGCGCGATTTCCTTGCCTGCACTAAGCACAGGCACGGGCAAGATGGCTTGTCATGTCGCCACAGCCTACACAAGGGTGCGTGAACAATTTGGCTTGCCAGTGGGTAGGTTTGAAGGCGTATCTGAGCGTTTGGCAGCGATTGCTGTTTCGACATATACCGTTGATGCCACACGGAAACTGTGTGCAAGAGCCGTCGATTTGGGCGAGAAGCCCTCAGTGTTATCGGCCATCGCCAAATACAATGCCACCGAAAGCATGCGCACTGTTATCAACGACACGATGGATGTGATTGGCGGTAAAGGCATTTGTGTGGGGCCAAAGAATCTATTGGCGCATGTGTATTTGGGTATTCCGGTAGGTATTACTGTGGAAGGCGCGAACATTCTCACCCGAAGTTTGATTGTGTTTGGCCAAGGTGCGATTCGTTGTAATCCATATTTGTTGGCGGAAATCGCAGCCATTCAAAATCCGAATAAGAAACAAGCTATTGTGGATTTTGATATCGCTTTGATTGGTCATATGGGCAATTTGATGCAGGGCGTCTTCCGCGCGGTTCGATTTGGCGTGGTGGGTGGCCGCGGCTCGGTGGTGCCTGAGGGCACGTCTATGGGCAGTGTTTACCAAGATATCAATCGTTTGAGTGCAGCGTTATCACTGATTGGTGATATGTCGATGCTGATTTTGGGCGGAAAGCTGAAAGTGATGGAATCACTGTCGGGTCGTTTAGCTGATGCTTTGAGCGCGCTTTTTCAAACAGCAGCAGTGCTCAAACACTATTCGGATAACCTTGAACCTGAAGCTGAGCTTGGTTTGGTCAAAGCTGCAACCACCATTCAACTTTACCGTGCAGAACGGGCTTTGGATGAAGTGTTGCGCAATTTCCCCACTCGCCCAGCTGCGTGGTTGATGCGTTTGCTTACCTTTCCATTGGGCTTCAAGCACCGCGCGCCTTTGGATAAGGATTTACATGCGATTAGCAAAGCCATGTTGCAAGGCGGGCAGCCAAGAGAGTCCGTCACCCAAGGTATTTACAAACCTACTGATGAGACACAAGCCTTACGTTATTTGGAATTGGCCATGGAAGCAGCGATTGCTTGCGAGTCGATGCGCAATCGCCTTAAGTCCCAATTTGGTAGCGCAGGACTAAAACCAGGCTCAATTCGCCAAACCATCACTGCAGGCTGGGAAGGTAAAGTGATAACCCAAGATGAAAAAGTGGCGCTTGAGCGATGGCTTGATCTGCGCGACAAGGTAGTCGCAGTTGATGACTTTCCGGCAGAGGAGATGCTTCATGAAAAAGCGTAAAGTATATGTAGTGGATGGTTTGCGGACACCGTTTCTCAAAGCACGCGGCAAGCGCGGCACGTTTTCAGCTTCAGACTTGGCCGTGCAGGCTGGGCGAAGCTTGTTGATGCGTATGCCATTTCAAGCCACCGACTTGGATGAAGTGATTATTGGTTGCGTGATGCCAGAGCCCAATGAAGCTAATATTGCTCGGATTATCGCACTGCGTTTGGGGGCAGGTAATTATGTGCCCGCGTGGACGGTGCAGCGCAATTGTGCATCGGGCATGCAAGCCATTGATGCAGCACGCTTAAAAATCATGAGCGGTGAATCGGATTTGATTTTAGCAGGTGGCACAGAAGCGATGAGCCGCGCTCCATTATTGATGAATGCCACGCTTGTGGATTGGTTGGCCGATTGGCGCGGCGCTAAAACGGTGCCGCAAAAGTTGGGTATGCTGAGCAAAGTGCGCCCCAATTTCTTTGCGCCAGTGATTGCAATTTTACAGGGCCTCACCGACCCCATCGTGGGCTTGAATATGGGGCAAACGGCTGAAAACCTAGCTTTTAAATTTGGTGTCAGCAGAGAAGAGATGGATGCCTTTGCCATGGAAAGTCATCTCAAAATCAGCAAGGCCATGCGTAATGGTGATATGGATGAGATCATGAATATGGTCTCCAATAGCGGCGATATTATTGCTGCTGATGATGGCGTGCGCGCCGACTCAACCATGGAAAAATTGGCCAAGCTCAGTGCCGTGTTTGATCGGGTGTATGGTTTGGTCACCGCTGGAAATAGCGCCCAAATCACCGATGGGGCAGCGATGTTGGTGTTGGCAAGCGACGTGGCGGTGAAGAAATATAAGCTGCCTGTACTTGGCACCATCGATGATGTGCAATGGGCGGCTTTGGAGCCTGAATTTATGGGGCTTGGCCCTGCTTATGCCATCCCGCCGCTGCTGCAACGCAACAATATGGGTGTGGATGATGTTCAAGCTTGGGAAATCAATGAGGCTTTTGCAGTGCAAGTGCAAGCCAATGTTTTGGCGTTGAATGATGATGCCTTTTGCCAAAAGGCGTTGGGGCTTGATGCCGCCTTTGGCGTGATTGCCCCAGAAAAACTCAACCGAGAGGGCGGGGCGATTGCCATTGGTCATCCTATTGGTGCCAGCGGGGCACGGATTGTATTGCATATTCTCAAAGGCATGCAAAAACGCGGTGAGCAAAAAGGTGTGGCAGCGATTTGTATTGGTGGTGGGCAAGGCGGCGCGGTATTGGTTTCTGGAGGTGCGGCATGAAAAACGTTTGTTGGAAGCTAGAAACTGACGCACAAAATATTGGTTGGTTGCATTTGGATGTGCCAGGCAAGAGCGCCAACACGCTATCACAAGCCACCATTGAAGAGTTATCCACGCAGCTGGATGAAGCGATTCATGCTAATCTTAAGGGTTTGGTGATGATTTCAGATAAGTCATCTGGTTTTATCGCTGGTGCTGAAGTGAGTGAATTTACGCAAATCCAGGATGTCGAAGAAGCTGAAAACTTTATGGCCAACGCTAGAGAAGTGTTTGCAAAGCTTGAGAACATGCAGATTCCCACCTTGGCTTTGATTCATGGTCATTGTCTTGGTGGTGGCTTGGAATTGGCCTTGGCTTGTGATTATCGTGTGGCAGAAGAGGGCGCGAGTTTGGGCTTTCCTGAAGTGAATTTGGGCATTTTCCCAGGTTTTGGTGGCTCGGTGCGCGCTATTCAAAAAATGGGCGTGCGTAACGCGATGCCGTTGATGTTAAGCGGTAGGCCGATGGTGGCCAAATTGGCGAGAAAAGCAGGGCTTGTGGATGTGGTGGTGCCGCAGCGTCAGCTAAAAAGAGCAGCAGTGCATACAATTTTGAACCAACCCACCCCAGTGCATAAACGTAAAACAACCTTGGTGGATAAGGCTCTAAACAGCAATCTGGGTAGGTCGTTGCTGTCTAAATATTTACGCAAACAAACCAAGGCGATAGTGAATGAAGCTTTTTATCCTGCGCCTTTTGCCTTGATTGATGTGTGGCAGCGTTTTGGAAACAACCGCGAAATTATGTTTGTGCAAGAAGGTAAAGCCGTATCGGCTTTGATTGCTTCGCCAACGGCGCAAAATCTGGTGCGCCTGTTTTTCTTGCAAGATAAGCTCAAAGCCATGGGTAAAGTGGAAACCACGCCAATTCAGCATGTGCATGTGATTGGTGCGGGCGTGATGGGTGGTGATATTGCTGGTTGGTGCGCGCTGCAAGGCTTTAAAGTAACGCTGCAAGATCAAAATATGCAGGTAGTGGCATCTGCCATTGCCCGTTCGGCAACACTCTATGGCAAGATACTCAAGCGTGATCCTAGAGCCCAGCAAGCAGCCATGGATAGACTTATTCCTGATTTGGCGGGTGATGGCGTGGCGCAAGCTGATCTGATTGTCGAAGCCATAGTTGAAAACTTGGACATCAAACAAGGCTTGTACAAATCACTGGAACCACGCATGAAAAAAGATGCGATTTTGGCAACCAATACCTCGGGTATTCCCATTGATGAATTGGCCTTGGTGCTGAAAAAACCAGAACGTTTGCTCGGCATGCATTTTTTTAATCCCGTCTCCAAAATGAAGCTGGTGGAAATTGTGGCTGGCGAAAAAACCGATACGGCATCTCTTGAGCGTGCATTTGCGTTTGTGACCAAGATTCGCCGCTTGCCGCTGCCCGTGAAAAGCGCGCCAGGCTTTTTGGTCAACCGCATTTTGATGCCTTATTTGATGGAAGCCATTCGTATGGTGGTTGAAGGCATTTCACCCCAAGCCATCGATAAAGCCGCGCTTGATTTTGGTATGCCCATGGGGCCTGTGACCTTGGCTGATAAAGTGGGGCTAGATGTGTGTTTGGCAGTGGCCAAAGATCTGGAAAAAATCAGCGATGATGTGGTGCCTGAGTTTTTACAAACATGGGTGAGCGAAGGGCGCTTGGGTATGAAATCTGGGCAAGGGTTTTACACCTACAACAAAGGTAAAGCTCAAGGCGCTTTATCAACATCAAGTGAGCATGGAGATATTCAGCATCGCCTAATCATGCGTATGCTCAATGAAGCTGTGCGCTGCTTGGATGAAGGTATAGTCGCCGATTCGGAGCTGCTGGATGCGGGTATGGTCTTTGGTACTGGCTTTGCGCCATTTCGCGGCGGGGTGATGGCCTATATCGAGCAAACGGGCAAAAAAGAAATCATGGCTACGCTCAAAGCCATGGAAAAAACGTATGGGCCGCGCTTTAAAGGCAGCGCTGCTGCATGGAAAAAGGTTTAAATATTATCTTTGAATTATTTTTAAATTGTTCGAGTTGGCCAGATATAGATAGGTCGTAATTTTCATCACATATTTGGCATCGTAATTGCTCTTCCGAGGTTGTGGGTGTTTTCACCCGTAAATAAACAACTTAAGCGAGGAGTTGAAATGCAAAAGAAAAGAGTAAGCGAACAAGGATTCAGTTTGGTCGAATTAATCGGCGTGCTGGCAGTGATTGCCATCCTAGCCGCGATGGTTGCGCCCAAAGTATTTGATGTGATTGAGGATGCAAAAGTGTCAACGCTGGTGGATAACGTCAAACAACTGACAACAGCATCTTCAAAATTTTATAAAGATACAGGTTTGCGTCCGACGCATAACCCGGCAGATGCCAGCGGTGCTAACCACCAGTTGATTCGTAATGATGCGAAAATTAACAATTGGAAAGGCCCATACTTAGATGAAGAAATGCAAAGCCCTTTTACGAGCACTACCTCGTACTATTTGATGAGTGGTGCTGAAGCTTTTGATATTGATGGTGATGGCACCAATGACTACGTTAATGCGATTTATGTGGCAGTCGATGGTCTGAATGCTGATCAAGCAATGGCTGTAAGTAATTCAATTGATAATGATGCAGCTGGCAAATGGTATGCGGCGGGTAAAGTACGCACACGCAAAAGCATAGCACCAGTGGCTGGCGCTTTAGGCTCAGTGGCAGCAGGCACTGACATCCTGATCATGTTGAGCGGCTATTGATTCATGCCCACGCCAAATGGCTTGGGTGGTGTTGGCGATTTGACACAAGTTGCATCGCCGCCGCGCAAGAAACGTTTAACTGACCAGCTCCTCGAGATGGGCTATATCAGCCCATCTCAATTGGACTTGGCTTTAAGAGAAAAAGACCGCACCGGCAAATATATTGGCGAGGCGATTGTTGACCTTGGTTTTGTTAGCCAACGTGTGGTCACCGCTTTATTGGCAGGTTATGCTGAAGCTGAGCTGATTAATCTTCACCAAGTGAAAATTAGTCGTTTGGCGTTGCAAGCTGTGCCTTATGCCATGGCCAAACGTTTTAAACTGTTGCCCATCAGCATGGAGGGTGAGCAACTTACCGTGGCCATGGTCGATGTTTATAACGTTGTTGCCATTGATGCTTTAGAAAAAGCCACGCATAAAATTATCAATGCAGTTGCAGCCACTGAAAACGAATTGGTCGAAGCGCTTGAGCTCAACTACGCCCGCGAAACACCGATTAGTGACGTGGTTGATCAAATCATGAATGCCAAAGGGATCACTGAAGCTGAGCTTGAGAGCGATGAGTCGCCGGTTGTGCGTTTGGTCGATCAGATTATTGGACTTGGCATTCGTAATCATGTGACCGATATTCATATTGAACCAGGCGTAAAAACCATGCGCATTCGCATGCGTTTGGATGGTGTGATGCACGAAGAAGTGTTGATGCCATCGCAAATCCAATTGGCGCTGATTGCGCGCATCAAAATTATGGCCAAGATGGATGTGACCGAAAAACGCATGCCACAAGATGGCCGCATTCAATATGCCCTTGCAGGAAAAAAAGTGGACTTACGGGTATCATCATTGCCCACCCAGCATGGCGAAAGCATTGTCATGCGCCTGCTCGATTCCTCGGGTGAGAAACCCAAGCTTGAAGATTTGGGCTTTTCCGAAGCGAGTGGAGCGCTGTTTAAAAAGGCAATCTCTGCCCCGCATGGCATTATCTTGGTCACTGGGCCAACGGGTTCGGGTAAATCAACAACCCTTTATGCCGCCATGGGTGAAATTGATACCGTGCATCGCTCTGTTTTTACCTTGGAAGACCCCATTGAATACGACATGGCTGGCGTACGCCAAACCCAAATCAATGATGAAGTGGGTATGAGTTTTGGGTCGGGTTTACGTTCTTTATTGCGTCAAGATCCCGACGTTATTTTGGTGGGCGAGATTCGTGATTCGGAAACTGCCTCGCTGGCTGTGCGCGCAGCACTCACTGGCCACGTGGTGCTTTCCACCCTACATACCAACAATGCCGCAGGCGCGATTCCGCGTTTGATTGATATGGGCATTGAACCTTTTATGTTGCATGCAGGTTTGGTGGCAGTGGTGGCACAGCGCTTGGTGCGCAAACTATGTCCATCGTGCAAACAAGACATTGAAAACGCCGCTGACGTATTGCAATCGTTAGCGATTCAAGCGCCGACATCCCCAGTTCGTCTTTGGAAGGCTGTGGGTTGCGAGCATTGTAATCAAACTGGTTACCAAGGCCGCCAAGGTATTTATGAAGTGATTCTCATTGATGAGCGTTTTCATGATGCAGTCGTCGGCAGATTTGATGCGCGAAACATCTATGATTTGGCCAAGGAAAATGGCACCCAAACCATGTTTGAAGATGGTATCGCCAAAGCATTGCAGGGCATTACCACCATTGAAGAAGTGATGCGTGTGGTGAAATAAGATGGCGTTATTTCGGTATAGGGCAGTCGATGATGGTGGCGAACAAAAGCTGGGCACCAAAGCTGCCGATGATCAAACCCATCTCTATCAAAAACTCAAATTTGAAGGTTATTGGTTGCTTGAAGCCAAAGAAGAAAAATTTAAACAAAAGTCACTGAGTAAAAGCAAAACCTCACGCCGTGAAGTGATTGATTTGTTTATTGCCCTATCCACCATGCTCAATGCAGGTGTGCCCTTGCTTGAAACCCTGGAATCCATGGCTGAGCAAGCGAAAAACCCAACCATCAAGCATGCCTTAAGCGCTATCACGGTGAGTGTTAATTCGGGCATGACCTTATCCGACGCCATGGCCATGCATGATGATTTATTTCCCAAACAAGTCACCACCATTGTACTCGCGGGCGAAACCAGTGGCCGCTTGCCAGAAACCTTTGCTGAACTGCGTCGTTATTATGAATGGTTGGATCAATTGGTGGGTGAGGTCAAGCAAGCCTCGACATATCCGCTGGTGGTTTTGGCGGTGGTGAGTGTGTTTATTTTGGTACTGTTTTCCTTTGTGGTACCGCAATTTACCGAGTTACTTTCAGGCTTGGATGTGGATCCGCCGCTAGTGACTGTGTTGGTGCTGAGCATCAGTGATTTGGTGGTGGCGACATGGTGGTCAATGTTGGCCACACCCTTTGTGATTTGGTTTGGCCTGAAATTGGCCATTAAGAAATCGCCAAAATTTGCTCAAAAGTTTGATAAAATGAAATTGGATATTCCTGTATTTGGCCCCATCAATCGCATGATTGCCCTTTCGCGCTTCACCCACAATTTTTCCATGATGTATCAATCTGGTATCCCGATTTTGGATTGTTTGCGCTTGTGTGGTGAGCTGGTGGGTAATGCAGAGCTTGCAGCCATCATTCAAGAAATAGAGCACAAAGTTGGTGAGGGCGAGGGCATGATGAGCACGCTGGAGCGCCACAATGCTTTTTCACCGATGTTGCTGCAAATGGTGCGCGTAGGTGAAAGCACAGGCCAATTGGATATGGCTATGGCGCAAGTATCCGGGTATTACGACACCGAGATCCCAAGACAGGTCAAACGTGTGTTTTCGCTGATGGAACCCATCGTGATGGTGGGGTTGATTGGCGTGGTTGGCACGGTGGCGTTGGCTATTTTTTTACCACTTATTTCACTGATGGGAGCGATGTAAATGAAAATAAAAAGTCTAATTTTAATTGCAGCTTTAAGCTTGAGTTCTGCAGCGCTGATAAGTCAAACAGCTTATGCTGATAACGACAAATCTGACCATAACGCTAAGAATGATAATGACCAATATGGTTATGACCGCGATAACAATGACCGCGATAATCAGGTTGATAACACTTCTACCGAAGAGAATGCAGACAATCAGCAACATACGATTCTTAAAAAAGCACCGGCCAGACTTACGCCGAAGCACCCACTTTCTATTCCGGGTCACAAGGTTACAGACTAACCATGTACTCTGCTGTCAAGGAAAAAGGATTCACACTGGTTGAAATGATTGGTGTGCTCACCATTATTTCGATTTTGGCAGCTATTGTTGTACCCAATGTGTTTAAGCAAATTGACCGGGTAAACAGCGATGCGGAATCCCGAAGCCTTACGGCACTGGCGGGGGAATTTGAGCAATTCATTTTAGAAAAGAAGCAAATTCCTTCGTCAGCGAATTGGACCACCTCATTGGCACAGGTGAGCGCTGTGCCGCTGAGTAAAATTGTGAGTAATGATAGAGGATTTAAGCGGGCGTTGTATGTTGACCCGCATTTCTTCACCACAGCCGACACTAATTTCGCAGGCTACAGTCAAAACATTGGCTTGTTGACCATGCCAGTGAGCCCAAGGGTGATGATTGTTTCTAATCTCAAAGCTGATGTCACCAACAGCATCACCACGTTTGCCGCCTTTGATGCGGTATGGAACCAAAGCGCAGGCAGCGTCATCACCGAAAGCGATGATGTGAAAATTCAGCGTATGCATTTAAGCCATTTGTTTAACAATCTGACATTACTCAATGAAAAAGCAGCCAGCCCTTATTATCAGCTTGAGAATGGTACATTAAGCCCAATTCCCTCCATGGCGGGTGCCACACCAAGCACGGTGTCGGTGGTGGTTATTTACGGCACTAACATCAAATTATATCAAGACCCATACCCCACAGGCGGTATGCAACACACTTTGTATTCCATCGCCAGCGATAGCTTCTTTTATGGCACCGATGGTGTGAATTGGTTTTGGGGGCGGCCATGAATTTGCTGCGGCGTAAAAAGTTAGGCGTGAGCTGGGTTCAGGGTGAGTTGCACGTGGCTCTGGTCATCGCAGATAAGTTTATAGATGGCTGGCATGCACCCGCGCCAGTTAATGATTTAAGCCAGTTTAATATGGCTTTGGCTGAAGCTGTTTTGGCGCTAGATGCACAAGAGGCTGATATCTCTTTTGTGTATGAATCTGAAGTATTGTCGCATCCGTATTTGCAGGTGCCGCCGCTTTCGAATAAAGATTTGTTGCTCTACTTACAGCAGCGGGTCAACCAAGATAATGAAGATGGAAAGCCCCAGCTTTTCACTTATCGCAAGAGCTTGAGTAGCCACGATAAACAAGGCGTGTTGCTGCATGTGATTGAAGAAAACTTCTTGGATGTGTTGGTGCGTATTTGCAGCGAATTCCACTTATATCCCATCACCTTTGTGCCGCTGAGCGCCATTATGCAACAAGAAATGTTCCGCTTTGAAGTGGCGGAAAACGAAGTGATTTTGATGGTGGCTTTATTTGACCATCTCACCGAAATCTTGGTGGTGCGCGGTGATGGGGAAACACTTTTCTTACGCGATTTGGGTTATGCCACCCATAGTGGAAGCACCGAGCGTATCACCACGGAAATCAAACGTTCGATGCTCTATGCCAATCAACAATTCATGATGCCTGTGCAGCGGATTTGTTTGATTGGTTTGGAAGCAGAGGGTGTGTCTGAGGCTATTAAGGGTGAGTTTGATTTGCCTGTTGAATGCGCCAAAGACAATTTAGAGCAATATTTCTGGGCATATGAAGTGAGCATGCTCTCGCGCACAGTGCCGAATAATTTGTTGCCGCTTAAACATCAATTCAAACGCAGCAGCCGCCAAATGCGTTTAACCACAGCGGGTTTGCTTGCTGCGCTGGTGACGGTGGCGGTGATGATGTTTTTGGAAGTGGAATATTTAGTTTGGTCGGAAAAACCTGAGCCACAGGTGATTGATGTGGCTATGGAAAAAGCGCTTTCAAACCGAGATGCGTTGGCCCATCAAGTGGAAGAGCGGCGCACCATTGATGCGCGCTTGTCGCAACTTACTGCAGGTGAGAATGCACCTGTATCTGCTTGGTTTCTAAGCCAGTTGCCAAGCTTGATTTCTCATCCTTTGGTGCTCAAAGATGTTTGGGTTAAACGCGAAGGTGGCATCTGGAATTTTGTGATTGTCGGTCAATTGCAAGGGGCAGTTTCCGATGCGCCTGCAGCTTTAGAAATTTTCGAAAAACACATCCAAGCAGGAGAGATACAAGCCAGGGTCACACGCAGTTGGTCGGAGGGTTGGTTTGATGCCATTCGTCTTGGCGGCGTGGCGGTGAAAAAGACCGTGGAATTTCGCATTGAGGGCACACTTTAATGAACGCTGAACGCCGCAGGGCTTATCGGCCAGAGCCGCCCAAACCACCATTGATGATTCGTGTGGATTTGTATTTGAATTATGTCTGGTATGAATTTAAACGCCATTGGTCGATGCGCTTGATTGGGATTGGCGGGCTCGCGGCAGTGTTGACGATGTTTGTTTGGGTAATGCAAGTGCGCATGCCTATCTTAGAGAGTTATGCTATTAGTCCGCCAACGCTGTCGGATATTCAGGCTGAAAATGAGAAGCTCAAACACGAATTACAACAACTCACCACGCATGCATCCAATGCGGTGTTTACACAAACCAATCGCAAACTTCTGGATGGTTATACGGGTTTGTCGCGGTTGATAGAGGCAAGTGGCAATCATGCGACCAAGCTGGGTTTATTGATGCAATACGAGCTGGGTCAACCTGTGCAACAGGGCGGCTCTATCAGCGATGTCTTTTTGGTGGATATCAAGTTTACCTTTCTGCCAGCGCCTGAGATTGCCATGCCGCAAATTTGGGAAAACATGATGCGCCAAAGCCAATGGATGCTTGAAAATAAAGATATGTACCAAATGCAAAGCAGCCACATGGTTGGCGATGGTCGGCGCGTGCTCAGTATGCAGCTTGGTATGCAAGTGCGTATGAGCCAAGACCATATCTTGTTTATCAAGGCCGCATTATGATGAAAAATATACTTAATAATCCTTTGGTGGTGGCTTTGCTGGCGATGGTCGCTGTGGGTGTTGTTTATATGCAGGTGCTTGATCCAATTTTGCATAGCCCCAATCAATTGGCCTCGCTAAATGCTGAATTTACAGATGCAGTGAATGAGCCAAACCATGCAGTTAGCGATACCAAAGCAAACTTTGGTTGGTCGCCAGCTATGTTTAATAGCGATCCTTTTGCTTCGCGCCAGAGCTTGGGAAACGGTCAACTAGGCCAGTCTCAGAAAACTTCGGCAGAACAAGAAGCTGAAAACATTTATAAACTTTCAGCGATTTTAATTGGTGCCAAACAACCCATGGCTTGGGTGGGTGGCAAGCTGGTGGGCATTGGTGATGTGGTTGGCGATATGCGTGTTGCCGCCATTGAAACAGAGCTGGTGCTGCTTCGCGGTAAAAAGGGAAAACGTATTTTGAAGCTATCGTCGGCGATGGCAGGAGGAAGTCACCATGAATAAATGGTTGAACACATCTTTACACGGAAAAAATACCGGCACGGTTGTGCTGGTAACATTGTTGACGCTCACCTTGGCTAGTTGTAGCTCAGGGCCAAAGAAAAACACCAGCCGCATCCATTCGCCTGAACCACTGATTGAAGTGGCGCAGGAAAATTTACCAACAGTGGCCTTGGCAGAAAAAGCACCAATTCAAATGCCCTTACCCATAAAAGAAGAGGCAACCTACAATTTTAAAGCCCAGCAAATGCCAGTGAAAGATGCCATGGCCATGTTTGCTAAAGCTTATCAGCGCAGCGTGATTATCGACCCTGATGTGAGGGGCACAGTGGATGTGCAGTTTAGTGGTTTGACCTTTAGCCAAGCTATGGATGCCTTGCTGGGTTCCTTGGGTTTATACTGGGAAGAACGCGGTCATATGCTGCATGTCAGCGAATATCGCACCCGCACCTTTCAGCTCAATTACATTCGTATGAGTCGTGGTGGTTCGGGTTCTAGCCAAGCATCGGTGACCTCCAGCGGCAGCGGTGGGCAAGTCGGGGCGATGTCGATTTCCAACCAAGACCAAGTCCAATTTTGGGCGGAGTTGGAAGGTCAGCTGAAATCCATGCTCTCCAAAACGGGTCGTTTGGTGATTAATCGTTTGTCGGGCACCATCCAAGTGAATGATAAGCATAGGCATATCGTAGAAATTGAGCAGTTTATTGAAGACATGCAAACCGCTTTGCATCGCCAAGTGGAAATCGAGGCGCGGATTGTAGAAGTCACGCTTTCTGATGATAAAAACTTGGGTGTGGACTGGAGCAGGGTGGCATCCACTGGCGTGCTCAACCTTGATGGGGCTTTAAGCACATCATTGGCTACAGCTGCTGCTGGCACTGTGCCTTCAATTACTGCCACGCTCACAGGGCAAACCAATGGCAAAACAGGGCAAGTTTCGACCATTATCAATGCCCTTAAAGAGCAGGGCGAAGTGAATGTGTTATCCCAACCCAAACTCCTGGTGCTTAATAACCAATCTGCGATGATTAAAGTGGGCACCGATCAACCGTTCTTTAGCCAAACCACGACCCCTGGCACAGGCGGCTCAGCGCCGACAGTGACTGAAGAGGTGCGCGTTGTCACTGTGGGTTTGGTGCTGGCTGTGACCACGCAGATTTCTAACAATGGGTGGGTGATGCTGGATGCAGCACCCATTATTACGCGCCTTTCAGGCACAGTGACATCCTCGCTTGGCTCAACTGCGCCAGTACTGGATATCAAGCAAACATCCACGCTTGTGCGCCTTAAAGATGGCGAAACAGTGATGATTGGTGGCTTGATTCAAAATGAAAACAGCAACAACGATAGGCAAGTGCCGCTTATGGGTGAGCTTCCATTTATTGGTGGTTTATTCTCAGGCACCTACCAACAAAAGAAACGCAGCGAATTGGTGATATTCTTAACGCCAAGGATTGTCGATTCTAAGGGTTCTGGCACTGCGTTATAGTTTCTTTTGAGTATTTTTTAATTTGAGCAATCATTTTGATGACGAAAATACATGCCCATCAAGGGACAATCACACCAAAGGCAAAGGGTGATTTGGCATCACCGATATGGATGGTGTGGGTGCCGGGGGTGAGCAGAACGCTATCTTTGGTAAGCCCCTCATTTTTTTTACCATCCACCCACGTGCCCAAGCGTGAGTCTTGGTCCACCAAATACATATCCTTGCCGCGTTTTTCGATACGGCAATGCTGACGCGAAACCACATAGGGGGAGATATCATGAATATCAAGGTGATTGCGGCTGCTGCCGCCAAAAAACCAAAGGTTGGATGGCTGATGTTTACTGTAGCGGCCGATACGATAAGGGAAGCTATCAATCATCACTACAGCCAAATCATCCAAGGCATGTTTGGCGGGTTCAGTAAGGCCTGATATGGCGATGGCGCCAGCTTTGACAGCAAAATCTTTGTTGCCCTCAGCAGAAAATCCTGCCACACGATTTTCCAATTCCATCACCCGCTTGGTGAGGCCAGATAAACGACGAAACCACGAATGCAACACCACCTGCACTGAGCTGGCATCGGTTTGCATCACTTCCAAAAGTTGATCTTTGCTTAATACTCGCACCTGCACATCTTCGCTGGCGCGCACCGTAGCGGAATTGGCAGCGCCATCAAACATACTGAGTTCGCCAAAGGTTTCGCCTTCGCCAAGTTCTGCGAGCAATACTTCCATCTTGGGGCGAGGGCAACGTGTGACGCTGACGCGACCAGAGAGAATGATATACACATCATCACTAAATTCGCCCTCATGAAGAATCACTGTGCCTTTGGGGAATTTGCGTATGGATGAGTGGTTTTCAAGCATGATATTCCTTATAAAACATGGGATTAACAAAGGATGAGCAGGGCTAGCTTAACCGAAGTAAAAAGCTTGAAAAGGTCTTTGGCAAAGCGTTTGAAAAGTGGCTTGAGAATTGCTACTTCTATAAAGCTTTGCACAAGTGTTTGTTATAGCAAAAACAAGATTCAGGAGTTGGTTTATGAAGCTCGATACCCTTAAATTTGATGGCGAATGGGAATATATCCAACACCATATTAGTAATCCTGAGCAAGCGGCGATTGTATTTGTCTTTGGCGACTCTGAAACACTGCAAGCGGGCAAAACTTTTTTGGCCTTAAAAGCGATGTATCCACAAGCAGAAATCGTTGGCGCCTCATCATCGGGTCATATTCTTGGTACTGAGCTTTCCAGTGCGCCAGTGGTTGCCACAGCTGTAAAGTTTAGCAAAGGCAGTGTTGCTGTGGCCACCCTGCACTTTCAAGCAGGCGATGATATTCAAACGTTATCCAAAGATTTAATTGGCCAATTGCCGCAAGAAAAGCTCAAGCATGTGTTTGTGCTTTCCGATGGCACGAATGTGAATGGTTCGGCTTTGGTGCGCGGCATCAATGACTTGGGTGGTGCTTTTTCGGTGAGTGGGGGTATGGCAGGCGATGGTGATCGTTTTGTCAAAACATGGGTGGTGGCCAATGCACCGGCTACTGATTTTTGTATTACGGCTGTGGGATTTTATGGCGATGACTTGGAAATCAGCACGGGCTGTTATGCAGGCTGGAGCCCCTTTGGTGCCAATCGTATTATCACCAAGTCGGATGCTAATGTGCTTTATGAGCTTGATGGCAAGCCAGCGCTGGAATTGTATAAAACATATTTGGGTGATTTTGCCAAAGATTTGCCATTAAGTGGCTTGCGCTTCCCATTAAACATTCGCGCCAATGAAAATGAGCCGGAAGTGATTCGCACTTTGCTATCAATTGATGAGAAAACACAAAGTATTACCTTTGCTGGCGATGTGCCCGAAGGCTATATGGCCAGACTGATGAAGCCGAATATTGATGATTTGATTGATGGGGCAGGATTGGCCGCAGAAGATATACGCAATATCAATCATAACACTGCGCTGGGTTTGGTGGTGAGTTGTGTCGGTAGGCGCGCAGTGATTCAGCAAATGATTGAAGAAGAGCTCGATGTGATTGAAGACGTGCTGGGTAGTAATGTGTTTCTTACTGGTTTTTACTCTTACGGCGAAATTGCACCATTCAAGGCAACCCCGCATCGCTGTGAATTGCACAACCAAACCATGACCTTAACGGCGATTTACGAGCGCGTATAATGCATAGACTTTTAAAGCGGCAGCTACAACGCATCTATGGTAAAGATTATGTGCGCGAACAAGCTTCGGAAAAAGAGCAGCAATTGTATGCCCAGATTGAAGAAACTTACGTCATGCATGGTCAGGAGCGAAAGTTTTTAGAGCACACCATTGATGTGAATACGATGGAGCTTAATGAAAAGAACCAAATCATGAGCGAAGCCATGGCTACGCTGGCGGCAGGGCAAAGGCTGAATAATACAGGTAGTTGGAAGCTGGATTTAAGCACTAAAACCATGGAATGGTCCGATGAGTTGTATCGTATTTTTAACGCTCAGCCTGGCGCTTTTGCTCCAGATATGATGTACGCTTTATCGCATGTGCATCCTGAAGATACGATGCTTGTCGATAGTGAAATGGAGCAAGTCATGCAGGCGGGTAAGTTTGAAACCAACTACCGCTTAAAGATGGAACCAAGCGAAATCAAATATGTGCACGATTACCGTGAGCTTATTTTGGATGCGGCGGGTAATCCCAAAGCAGTGCAAGGTATCATTCAGGATGTAACCAAAAAACATCAAGCTGAAATCCAACTGAAACTATACGCCGATGTGTTTCACAACGCCGGTGAAGCCATTTTACTCACCGATGAAAAACGCAGGATTATTGCTGTGAATCAAACATTTACTGAGGTTACGGGATACACCATCGATGACGTGTATGGTTTGGGCACAGAAATGTTGTCGGATGGTGAGGTGTTACGCCGTGATTTTATAGCCATGTCATTAGCATTACAAAAAGAAGGTTTTTGGTCGGGGGAGACACAAGCCAAGCATAAAGATGGCCGTGTTTTCCCAGCTCGCATGTCCATTTCCGTGAGTCGAGATTACACCGGCGCAATCACCAATTACATTGGAATTTTTGCGGATATTGCCGAAATGAAAAAGGCGCAAGAACGCATTCATTATCTCGCCCATCACGATACGCTGACGGGTTTAATCAATCGTCATAGTCTTGAAGATCGCTTGGAACAAGCACTGTTAATTTCGCATCGCCGTTCGGAGAAAATGGCTGTGATGTTTATGGATATGGATAGATTCAAATTGGTTAACGATACACTTGGTCATCAAGCTGGCGATGAGATGCTTATTGAAATTGCCAAACGCATTCGTCAAAACACCAGAGAATCCGATATTGCTGCCCGTATTGGTGGTGATGAGTTTGTGCTTGTGCTCATGGATGTGTCTGATGCTTTGGTTGTGGCTGATATGGCGCAGAATCTAGTTGATGTGCTATCTCGGCCCTATAAATTGCAAGGTAAGTCTGTCAACTCTAGCCCCAGTATTGGTATCGCGATTTACCCTCAAGATGGTTTGATGTGCGATGCTTTGATGAAAAATGCTGATAGCGCGATGTATCATGCCAAAGAATTGGGACGTAATGGTTATCAATTTTTTACCGAAGCATTAAACCAAGTTGCCAAAGAGCGGAGAGAGCTGGAGCATGATTTACGTGAGGCTTTAGCCCACGAGCAATTTACCTTGGTGTATCAACCGCAAATTGATACCAAAAAACAAAATATTTATGGTGTGGAAGCATTGATTCGTTGGTTTCACCCTACGCGTGGTTTTGTCATGCCGGATGTGTTTATTGGTATTGCTGAGCAATCGAAGCTGGTGGTGCCTTTGGGTAATTGGGTGCTCGAAGAAGCTTGTCGCCAACATCAAGCTTGGAAGAAGGAATTTGGCCAAAGCGTGCGTATTGCAGTGAATATTTCCGTGCAGCATTTGCTCTCATCCGATTTGGTGGAAAATATTGCAATTTTATTACGGAAGTACGATGTTGAAGTGGGTAAATTATCCATAGAAATCACTGAAACAGCGGCCATGATTGATCCTGACTTAGCTATTTCCCAGTTGCATGCCATACGTTCACTGGGTGTGGATTTGGCCATTGATGATTTTGGCACGGGCTACTCATCGTTAGTCTATCTTAAGTCCATGCCTATTGACACCCTCAAGTTGGATAGAACCTTTGTCAGCGAGATTGGTAAACATGGTCATGATGCCGAAATTTGTGCTGCTACCTTAGCGTTAGCACATACCTTGGGTTTGAGCGTGGTAGGAGAAGGCGTAGAAACCTTGGATCAACAACAATTCTTGATGCAGCGCGATTGCGAGGTGTTGCAGGGTTATTTTTATAGCCGCCCATTGTCGGTGACTGATGTTGAGGCGTTTATGTTTACCGATGAAAATGTCGCCGACATTCAGAAAAAATTAAGCACAAAAAACTAGCAACACAACTTTAGATCTGCAGATCAAGGCTTAAGCCGCTTGGCAATAGCTTTAGATAGCGCATCAAAGCGGAAGGGTTTGTTGATCATATCGCAGTACAAATCATCAATAATGGATTGCTCTTGAAAGCTTTGGCTATCGTAACCAGAAGCTAGAATCACAGGTAGCGTCGGCGCGGTTTGGCGCACATATTTAAGCAGCTCATCGCCGCCCATATTGGGCATCACCACGTCGCTGAGGATAAGGCAAATCGAGTCGCTATGCTGGTCGAATAGGGCTTTGGCTTCTTGGCCATCTTCGGCGGTAAGCACCTCATAACCAAGCAGTTGTAAAACCTCGCAAGTGGACTGCCGCAACATTTCTTCATCATCCACCAGCAGCACAAGCTCGCCACCACCTTGAATGGTTTCTTGTTTTTCATTGCCGCTGCCTTCCACTTTACTTATTTCAATCAACGGGAAATACAGGTGAAAGCTGGTGCCTTGCCCCACAACACTTTCAACCTCAATGCAGCCATGGTGCGTTTGCATGGAGCCATCAATCATCGCCAGACCAAGACCTGTGCCTTTGCCAACTTCTTTAGTGGTGAAAAACGGCTCAAAAATACTATGCAGCATAGCGTCATCTATGCCCGCCCCATTATCGCGGATGGTGATGCGCGCGAATTGGTTTTGCGTTAACTGGGGATGGCGGAAGTGGAAGGCGTTTGATGCATGATAAGATTGAATTTCAAAAGCGATTTGCGGTTGTCTTACAGCATCTAATGCATCCACTGCATTGTTGAGAAGGTTCATTAAAATTTGCTGCACTTGCGTAGCATCACCCAAAATAGGTAGCGGTGTATCGCAAATGCTGGAATGAAAGTGAATGTTTTCAGGTACCAAAGTTTTGCTTAAAGCCAAGTTGTGCGTGATAAAATCATTGAGTACAAATGGCTTCATGTGCACTGTGCCTTTACGGGCATAGGTGAGCAATTGTTGCACCATATCGGCGGCTCTGCTGCTGAGGCTTTGGATATCATCCAAGCGTGCTGTCACTGATGCTGGGTTGTTGATGTTGTTGTGAGCCACAAAAATACTTCCCTGAATCGCAGCCAAGATATTATTAAAATCATGGGCAATGCCGCCCACCAATTTACCAATGGCTTCCATCTTTTGCGATTGGCGCAGCTGTTCTTCGAGCTGACGTTGTTCACTGACGTCTTCAATCATGGCCAACACGCAGGGCTCATTGTTTGGGCCAATCATGGGCGAAGAAGAAATGTGCAGGGTGCGCGCCTGCCCCGATTTGTTGACGATATGAAAATCTTTGCCGCGGTTAATTTGACCTTGTAACACAGACATCATGATAGTTTTGGCCAATTGACGCTCTTTTTCATCCTTATACATAAGATTCAACCAGCCGGAACTGTTGATTTCGTCTATAGAATAACCAGTTATTTCCCTCATGCGGCGATTCCACACTGTAAATTCGGCAAAATTGGCCTGGCCGCTTAAATGCCAAAGCGCCATGCCTTCAGCAGCATGCTCCATCAGTTGCTGGCTAAAATTCAGGGCATGTTGCAGCGCGTGCTCACTTTTTTTTCGGCTGGTGATGTCGCGCATCATGCCTTCAACCCCTAAAATTTGGCCATGCTCGGAATAAATGAAATGCGAATGGGTGGACACCCAAACACCATCGCCATCACCCAGACGTATTTCCGCTTCATAATCTTCCACTGCGCCGCCATTGCGCATTAAAGCAGCAAGAAAAGCATCGCGGCCACCTGGCTGGGCATACAAATTTGCAAGGGGTTGACCAATATATGCCTCGCGTTTGGCTTTGAATAAGCGCTCGCCAGACGGTGAGACATCGACAAGATTGCCGTTGGCATCAGCGCGGTAGTACACATCTTGTAAGTTGACAAAAATATTACGCAATTGTGCTTCTGATTGCATGAGCGCTGTTTGGCTTTGGGCAAGTTCAGCTTCTGATTTCTTGCGGGCGCTGATATCGCGGGCAAAGGCGACATTGTAGGCCAAGGCCCCAAATTCTACGAAGTTGACCGATAGCTCCACAGGAACGGCATGGCCATCTTTGTGGATGTGTTCGGTATTGATATGCATTTGTAGGTTTTTTCGCAGTTTTCGCCAGTGGTTTTGCCAACCCGCTGGCGTGACCGTTTGATCGATATCAAAGACGGACATTTGCAGTAATTCTTCTTCAGTATAACCGAGCATGGCGCACATGCTTTGATTGCAATATTGGAATTGCCCAGCCTCATCGATCCAGATAATGGCGTCAGGGGCGTGGTTGAGCACATGCCGAGAAAGGGCTAAGGATTGAGCATTGCTTTTGCTCTGGGTGATATCTTCATATATACCCAAAATGCCAGTGACATGCCCTGCATGGTCGCGCAGCGGCACTTTGCTGGTGCGCAAGTAAATGGTGGCACCATTGGGGGTGGTTTGGGGTTCTTCAATATTAAGCTTGGACTTGCCACTATCAATCACGGTTTGGTCGTCAGCGCGATATAGATTGGCCTCTGCTTTCCAACCCATGTCGAAATCGGTTTTACCGATGATGTCGTTTGGTGAAGCAAAGCCAGCATCTTCAGCAAAAAGTTGGTTGCAGCCCAAATAGGTGAGGTTTTTATCTTTCCAAAATACACGGGTAGGCACACCTTCGACGATATGTTGCAATAAATCGTATTCAACAAGTTGGTCGATGATTTCTTTCATACAGGCTTACTCCTAACAACAAAAGGGGTGGGTGACTGAAGGTAGTTAACCATAACCACTTAACAATAACTGTGCCAACAGTAGCTGTATCTTTACCTTCAAATTTGTATCGGGTGCTTTTACGCTTCACGCGCTAGGGTTTGGCAAAATAGGCATCATACTTGCTTTGGTTTTGTTATGAGGTTTGGTTCACATCTGCAAAGGGAGAGGTACATGGCAAAAGAAGCTGCATCGAACACTTTATCACATGCAGACACTGATGCCCTGAAAATTCGCGCAGCGCAAGTGACCATTCTTTATAAACAAGCTGCCACAGCCTCATTCACGAGTATTGTTGTGGCCTGCTTGCTGGCAGTGATGCAGTGGCATGTCATTGCTCAGGATACCATCATCATTTGGCTGGCGTTGATGTTTGTCGCCACAAGCGTTCGCTTTATAAGTTTTGCGCTTTTTTTCAAAGTAAAACCTGACGTTTATAAGATTCATGTTTGGGAAAAAGCACAATTTTTTATCACTGTCTTAGCTGGTTCAGCATGGGGCTCGGCGGGCGTGCTGATGTTTCCCCAGGCATCCTTTGAATACCAAGCAGGTACACTGGTTGTGCTCACAGGTATGGCCGCCGGGGCAGTGACGACATTATCGGCACTGCGCAAGCCCGTGGCCACTTTTCTTCTGCTGGTATTGGTGCCGATGACGGCCAATTTTTTTCTCACAGGCTCTGATACAGCATTTTTGATTGGCATTTTACTTTTGATGTATATCACTTTCTTGATGATTTCGGCTAATCAGAGCTACAGCATCAACTTAGAAAATATTTCGATGCGTATTCGCAGTGACGCCAGTAAGCAGAAATTAAGAATCTCCGAGCAATTTTCAAAGGAAACAAACGCTATTCTAGAAATGATGGCCAAAGGTGAGGGGGCCAGGCGCATTTATGATGCGATTACCAGTCTTTATGAATCACGCCACGGTGGTATACGCTGCTCTTTACTGGAATTAAGGGGAAATCAGTTGCTTCACGGCAGCGCACCCAGCATGCCAGAGCAATACTGTAAGGATTTGAATGGCTTGATCATTGGACCTGATGTGGGCTCTTGTGGAACGGCAGTCTTTACTGGGAAAATGGTGTTGGTTGAAGATGTTGCCACCGACCCTAAATGGGCGACGGTTAAAGACGTAGTTCTTGGTTATGGTATTCGAAGTGCCTGGTCGAAGCCTGTTCTGGATAGCTCTGGCAAGGTGCTTGGCTCATTTTGTATGTATGGTGAAGCGCCAGGCTTGCCCAATGAAGAGCAATTGGCCGATATGGAATCAGCAGCGCATTTGGCCAGTATAGTATTGGAACGCGAGCAGCGAGATGTTTCTCTGCGCAAGTTTTCACGCGCCATTGAGCAAGCGGGTGAAGCTATTTTAATCACCGATGTCAGAGGAATGATTGAATATATCAATCCTGCATTTACCAAACTCTCGGGCTATACCGAAGAAGATTTACTGGGGAAAACGCCACGTGAACTTAAGAGTGGCTTTCAAAGTGAAGCTTATTACCAAGAGCTTTGGGGTACGATTACATCAGGTAAGGTCTGGACAGGAAGCATTATTGATCGGCGTAAAGATGGCTCAAGCTATCCGGCTATGATGTCCATTGCGCCAATCTTGAATGATCAAGGTGAGATTACGAACTTTGTGAGCATTCAGCAGGACATGACAGAGCATCAGGCTTTGGAGAATCAATTTCGCCAAGCGCAGAAAATGGAAGCATTGGGCACGTTGGTGGGCGGTATTGCCCATGATTTTAATAATATCTTGGCCGGCATGACGGGTAATTTGTATTTGGCGAAGAAAAACACTGAAGACAGGCCAGATGTGCAACGTAAGCTGAGTAATGTGGAAGACTTATCCTTTCGAGCAGCTGATTTGATTCAACAGCTGCTCACCTTTGCTCTCCGCGATATGGTGACTATGAAACCACTGCCCTTGGCGACTTTTATCAAAGAGCCACTTAAATTGATGCGCACCACCATCCCTGAAAATATCAAACTGCGCCGTGATGTGTGCACCGATTCGTTGCTGATTAATGGCGATGCCACACAGCTGCAACAAGCCCTGATTAATTTGGTAAATAATGCCCGTGATGCACTGGAGGGTATTGATAACCCAACCATTACTGTGCGGTTGAATACGGTGGAGGTAGATAGTAAATTCTTGGAAAATCACCCCTATTTTCTTAAAGGTGTGTATGCCCACTTACAAGTGCAGGACAATGGCTGCGGCATTCCTAGCGAACATTTGGATCATTTGTTTGAACCATTTTTTACCACCAAAGAGCAAGGTAAAGGCACAGGGCTCGGCCTTGCTATGGTGTTTGGCGCTATCAAAACACATCAAGGTTATATTGAAGTGGAAAGTAAGGAAGGCGAGGGCTCTGCATTTCATCTCTACATTCCGTTGCTTGACCAGGCGTTCCAACCTGCTGCATCCAAGGCAGAGATGCCTATCGTTAATGGAAATGGTGAAGTGGTATTGTTGGTTGATGATGAGGCGCATATTCGTGCTACAGGCAAAGAGGTGCTGGAGTCTTTGGGGTATGAAGTGTTGCTGGCTAAAGATGGCCAGGAAGCTGTCGATATCTATAGCAAATCGTTTAAGCGCATTAAAGTAGTGGTGATGGATGTGGTGATGCCTAAGCTTGGTGGCGTTGAAGCGGCGCATCAAATCATGGCGCTTAACCCGAATGTTAAAGTCATTTTTGCATCAGGATACGACATTGAAGAGGCTTTGCCTGAAAATGTTTTATCGTCAGAGGTTCCCGTGTTGGCCAAGCCTTATGATGTGAAGCTGTTAAGCAAAGAAATTGCATCTGCAATTTCTGCAGCCGAGAAAGAGGTGGTGACCAACTGGTCGATTTAAAGCATACAAATAGCTGTCAAATCCCGGTCAATAAAAAAAAATATTAGCCCTCAATCATCTTGGTGTAGTATCGCCCATCTTTAGCAGCCTAAGCTGCATCGAAAATCATTCTTCTGCCGTGCTTGGTGACCAAGCCGCATCGTGATGGCAGCACAATTTGGGATTTAGCTATGGAATCAGGTAAATGGACAACCAAGAAAGCAGCGGAACTCTACCAAACCGAAGGGTGGGGCAATGGTTTTTTCGGCATCAATAAAAAAGGCAATATGGTCGCTATCCCCGATGGCGAGCATGAAATCGATTTAAAAGAGCTTTGCGATGATCTTGAAAAGAAAGATTTGTATGCGCCTTTGCTGCTGCGCTTTTCTGATATGCTCCGTCAGCGCATGAGTCAGATTTATGCCCGCTTTCAAATTGCCCGTGAAGAATCCGAATATCAGGGCAAATACTTTGGCGTTTATCCCATCAAGGTGAACCAACAGCGCCAAGTGGTGGAAGAAATTGTGGAATTTGGTTCCGAATTTAATTGGGGCTTAGAAGCTGGCTCCAAGCCTGAATTGCATGCCACACTGGCCATGCTTGAAGATGTGGAAGGGTTGATTGTTTGCAACGGATACAAAGACCGTGAGTTTATCGAACTTGCCATGATTGGTCGCAAAATGGGCAAGCAAGTGTTTATCGTGGTCGAAAAACCCAATGAGCTGGACATGATTCTGGATGCTTCCAAACGTTTTGGTGTGGATCCGCTGATTGGTCTGCGCTGCAAGCTGGCAGCCACTAGCCACGGCCTTTGGGAAGATTCTGGCGGGGATAATTCTAAATTTGGTTTGGCTCCATCCGAGCTGATGGATGTAGTGAACAAGCTTAAAAATGCAAATATGCTTCATTGCCTGCGCTTGCTGCATTTTCATATTGGCTCGCAAGTGCCACAAATTCGCCGCATCAAACAAGCCATGCAGGAAGCGGCCAGATTTTACGTGGAAATGCGTAAATTGGGTGCGCCCATTGAATTTATGGATGTGGGTGGTGGTTTGGGTGTGAACTATGATGGTTCGATTTCATCGAATCACTCATCGGTGGATTATTCTTTGCAAGAATATGCCAATGACATTGTTTGGACGCTCAAAGGCGTGTGTGACGATGAAGAAATGCCGCACCCGAATATCATTTCTGAATCGGGTCGGGCATTGGTGGCGCATCATGCGGTGCTCATTATCGATGTGCTTGGCGTGTCCAAACGCAGCACAGGCACTGCGCTGAATGAACCCCACGAAGATGCGCCCATGCAATTGCGCCAATTGTGGATGACGCTGGAAGATTTGGATGAGATTAATCCCCGCGAAGCTTTGCATGATGTGGTCTCGCTGCGTGAAGATGTAAACAAACTCTTCACCCTTGGCCATTGCACCCTGCTTGAGCGCTCACAAGCCGATGAGTTTTATTGGTATATTCTTGGTCTGCTCATGAAAAAGATTGGTAAAGATGATTTGAATCAAATGATTCCAGGCATTCATAAACAATTGGCCGATCGCTATTTCTGCAATTTTTCCTTGTTTCAATCGCTGCCCGATTCTTGGGCTATTGATCAGGTGTTTCCAGTGGTGCCGATTCATCGCTTGGATGAAGCTCCAACACGTGATGCGATTTTGGTGGATATCACATGTGATTCAGATGGTAAAATTCAGCAGTTTCCAACCTCAGAAGGGGTGATGGATACGCTTCCATTGCATGAACTCAAAGTTGGTGAAGATTATTTGATAGGCATTTTTCTCACGGGTGCTTACCAGGAAATTCTGGGGGATTTGCATAATCTTTTTGGTGATACCCATGCCATACATGTGCGCATGGATGGCGACGGATATGAGCTTGAGCAAGTGGTGGAGGGTGAATCGGTTGCTGAAGTGCTCGATTATGTACAGTTCCATGAAAAAGTGTTGATAGACCGTATGCGCAGGCAGCTCTCAGAAGCCAAAGCCACAGGCAGAATCAGCGCGAAGGAATATACCACCTTCCTTAATTACTACCGTGAGGGTCTTAAAGGATATACTTACTTAGAAGAGCATCCTGCCATGGAGATTGGCAGCATCGATAAATAAATCAGGTTTTGGTATTGGGCTGGCTATCCGATTCAGCACTGATAATAGGCACAGTGCTTGGTGGTTGCGGCGCAGGAATCGAGCGCTCGCGCGCCACAACGATGCCAGCGATGGAGATACAGACAATGCCGATAAAACCAACAAGGTCGGTGAGTTCATCCCATAAGATATAACCAAAGAAACCAGCAAATATAAGGCTTGAGTAACCCAAAGGTGATACTTGCGTCACTGGAGCGCGCTGATAAGCCCAAGTCAGCGAGAGCTGACCCAAACTACCACAGCAACCCACCAAAAGCAGCCAAAGCCAAGCCATAGGTTGCGGCCATTCAAAAAACCAAAACATGGGCACGGCAGTAACGATGGATGAAATGAGGGCAAACCAGACCACAATACTGATGGGATCATCGGTGCTGGTCAGGCGTTTCACCGTGGTTAAGGCCATACCCGCCAATGCGCCTGAGCAAAGACCAGACAAACCAGCTACGGAAAATAAGTCTGAACTGGGGCGAAACAACAAAGCTAATCCGAGTAAACTTAAACCCAATGCGACACGGCGATGCAGTGTCCAATTCTCTTTGAGCCAGACCACTGCAAATAGGGCGATGAAAATCGGTGAGGTGTAGTTGAGCAATAAAGCATCAGCAACATGCAGGTTGTCCAAGGCATAAAAATAACAGTAGGTGGCAAGGATGCCGCCGCCTGCGCGCAACACATGTAAAGGAAAATGATTGGTTTTCAGCGAAGTATGATTGCGCATGACCAAGGGAAGTAACACCAACAGGGCAATAAAGTTGCGGAAAAATACCACCTCAGATAAAGGCAAGCTTTGGCTGGCCAATCGCACACCCACAGCCATGCCAGCAAAACTTAATGCTGAAACCAAGGCAAAACCCACCCATGCAGCATTACTATTGCTGGCGCTTGTTAAGGTATGTTGGCTCATGAAAGGCGGTTGCGGAAGTCTTGGTAAGTAAAGCGGCGAATCAATTCAAAGCTTTGGTCGGTGTGCCAAATGCCGATATCAGGATGGCGCACGCCATTAAACATGGTGGTTTTAACCATAGTGTAATGCATCATATCTTCAAAGGTGAGCTTTGAGCCCACTTTGAGCTTCTCATCAAAGCTGTAAGTATCGATCACATCACCTGCAAGGCATGAGGTGCCGCCCAAGCGATAGGTAAAAGCTTTTTCATCGGCTAAACCTGCGCCAGTGATGGTGGGGCGATAGGGCATTTCCAATACATCGGGCATATGCGCAGTGGCGGAAATATCAAGAATGACCACAGGCAAAGTATCGGTGGGCACAATATCAAGCACCGAAGTTACCAATACGCCAGTTTGCCATGCGATGGCGCCACCTGGTTCAAAATACACTTTCACGCCCCATTTTTTGCGGAAGGTTTTCACGCGCGCAATCAAAGCATCCACATCGTAATCGGCATGGGTCATCAAATGGCCGCCGCCAAAATTCACCCATTTAAGCTGCGGAATATATGCTGCAAATTTTTCTTCAAAAGCATCGATAAGGGTAATGGAAGATGATGCTAAATTTTCGCACAAAGCATGGGCATGTAAGCCTTCAATGCCTTGCAAATCGGTGGGGGTTAAATGCTCAGGGCGAATGCCCAAACGCGAGCCTGCAAAGCAGGGGTTATACAAGTCGGTCGCCACTTCAGCGATGCCAGGGTTCACCCGTAAACCACAGGATACGCCAGATGCCAAAGCGCGTTCACTAAACTTATGCCATTGGGCCGTAGAGTTAAACACCATGTGGTCGGCCATGCTGGTGATGTCGTCAAACTCATCATCGCGGTAAGCGGCAGCATAAATATGATTTTCGCCTTGAAATTTTTCATGCGACAATTGCAGTTCATACAGGGAGCTGGCTGTGCAACCTGGTAAATATTCCTTGATCAGCGGAAACATCGACCACATAGCAAAACCTTTAAGCGCCAAAATAATGGTGCAATCAGCTTCGTCCTGCACACGTTTGAGCACGCTTAAATTTTTAATCAGCTTGTCTTCTTCTAGCAAATAACAAGGTGATGGCACTTTGGAAATATCAAACGTCATTTGGTTAGCCTTTTTTGAACCGCAAAGTAGGCAAAGTTATGCGAAGTATGTGATGATAAATCCTCATGACTGCTGTGCTCTTTTGTCTCTGCGGTAAATCCCATTATTCTGGTAGTGAATCGACATCGATATCGGTTTCAATATCTGTCCAGGGCAGACCGTGTTTGTTCAAAGCTTCCATAAATGGATCAGGATCAAACTCTTCCATATTGTGCACGCCTGCTTTTTTCCACTTGCCCTGAATCATCATCATCGCGCCAATCATGGCAGGCACACCTGTAGTGTAAGAAACGCCTTGAGCATTGGTTTCTTTGTAGCATTCTTGATGATCACAAATATTGTAGATATAGCGCGATAAGGCTTTACCATCTTTAAAGCCTTGTACAATCACACCGATATTGGTTTTGCCCACTGTGCGCGGGCCAAGGCTGGCAGGATCAGGCAACAACGCTTTGAGGAACTGAATCGGCACAATTTCACGGCCTTCAAACATAATCGGCTCAATAGAATCGAGGCCAATGTTTCTGAATACTTCCAAATGTTTTAAGTAAGCATCACCAAAGGTCATCCAAAAGCGCATGCGTTTGACGCCTTTAAGATTGATAGCCAACGATTCCATTTCTTCGTGGTAGAGCAAATACATGTTTTTGGGGCCTACTTGTTCAAAATCAAATTGTTTTTTGATTTCCATCGGTTCGGTTTCAATCCATTCGCCATTTTCAAAGTAACGGCCTTTGCTGGTGACTTCGCGGATATTGATTTCAGGATTAAAATTCGTGGCAAAGGCATAACCGTGGTCACCGCCGTTGCAATCAAGAATATCCACATAATCCATGGTATCAAAATGATGTTTTTGCATGTAAGCCGAAAACACATTGGTCACGCCTGGGTCAAAACCCGAACCAAGCAGCGCCATGAGACCTGCTTTTTCGAATTTCTCGCGATAAGCCCATTGCCATGAATATTCAAATTTGGCCTCATCCAAAGGCTCATAGTTGGCAGTGTCTAAATAATGAACACCAGTTTCAAGGCAGGCATCCATGATGGTTAAATCTTGGTATGGCAGCGCCACATTGATAATCATAAACGGTTGTACTTCTTTGATTAGGGCGACCAATTCAGGCACGTTATCAGCATCCACGCCTGCGGTATGAATACGCACACCAGTCTTTTCTAAAATTTCAGAGGCAATGACATCACACTTGGATTGGGTGCGACTAGCCAGCCAAATATCAGAAAATGTGCCTGTGTTTTGCGCGCATTTGTGGGCAACAACGCGGCCTACGCCACCTGCACCGATAATTAGTACTCTGCTCATTGTATTCCTCGCATGGAAGTTTTGGATTCAAGAAGTGTTCGGGTGAAGAAGTGTTTGGGTGGAGAAGATAGGGGGCATGATAAACTTTGCAACCAGCCTAAGCTACTGCCAAACCTGCTTGGGTTGCATCGACTTGTCTTTGTACATTGCCAAAAAAAAGATACGCTTCGCCCATGTTTGATTTCACAGCCATAGACCTATCCCAAGACCATGATATTCGCATTATCGGTGCCCCCTTTGATGGCACGGTATCGTTTCGCCCAGGGGCAAGATTTGGCCCAGCTGCCTTGCGTGAGGCATCCGATGGCATCGAAACCTATTCGCCGTTGATGGATGCTGATGTGGAAGAAGTGCGTTATGCCGATGCAGGTAATCTTGAATTGCCTATGGGTAATGTGCAGCAAAGTTTGGCCATTATCAAAGAAGCTGTGGAAGAAGCTTTGGCAGATGATGCCATTCCTTTTGTGCTCGGTGGTGAGCATTTGGTGTCATTGCCCGCCATTGAAGCGGTGTATGCCAAATATCCTGATTTGGTGGTGGTGCAGCTTGATGCCCATGCTGACCAGCGTTTGGATTATTTGGGTGTGCAGCTCTCGCATGCATGCGTGATGCGGCGTGTCTCTGAATTTCTTGGCCAAGAACATATTCGCCAGTTGGGCATTCGCTCGGGCACCAAAGATGAATACGATTTGATGAGAAACTATTCTACACTGACCACCTTCCGCGAGGATGATTTACTGAATCTTAAGGCTTGGATTGGAAGCCGTCCTTTATATTTAACTGTGGATCTGGATGTGTTTGATCCAGCCTCCTTACCTGGCACAGGCACACCAGAGCCGGGTGGCATTGATTGGTGGACCTTTCAGCGTTTCCTAAAAGCCATGGAAGGTACTGACATCGTCGGTCTGGATGTGGTAGAGCTTGCGCCGCAACTTGATAGTAGCGGCTGCTCATCGGTGCTGGCTGCTAAATGTGTGCGCGAAATGTTGTTGCTGGTGGCCAAGCCTTAAACAAACGCCTAAATAATCGGCGCTGATTCTGGGGCTAAGATGTGCTCATCCCAATCGGGCTCTATTTCATTTTGAAAAGCTTCCACGGAATCGGCTGCATTGCTGATATTATTAAAGCGGGCGATATGAATCACCGCTTCACCTTGATAAACCATCGGTAAATTGCTTCTTCCCACCACAATGCCATCGCGCTCTGCTTGCAATGGCGCTTCATTGGAGCCATAGGGGTCGGCAATAAAACCAAGGGTTTGGCCGCCTTTTACCAAGTCGCCACATTTAACAATCAAGCGCATCACGCCGCTTTTTTGGGCGCGAATCCATGAGCTGCTACGCGCAACCCTTGGCTCCAAAAGTTTTTTCCGGCTAAAGGTGAGTAAGCCAATATTGCGCATTACATTGAGTGTGCCGCGCACCCCAGCGCGAATGCTGACTTCATCAAAACGCAACGCTTCGCCAGCTTCATACACAATCCAAGGGATATCCAAATCCGCAGCCGCGCCGCGAATGGTGCCTGCTTGCACAACGCTATCGATGATGATCGGCGCTTGAAAAGCAATGGCCATGTCTTTGATGCGTTCATCCTGAATATTGGCGCGAATTTGTGGCAAGTTTTCGCGTTGCAGGGCGCCAGTATGCAAATCCACACCGTGGGTGCATTTGGATACCACTTCTTTCATAAATGTATCAGCAAGTTGGGCGGCCATAGAGCCGTGCGGGCTACCTGGAAAGCTGCGGTTAAGATCGCGGCGGTCGGGTAAGTAACGGCTACGATGGATAAAGCCGTACACATTGACGATGGGGATAGCGATGAGGGTGCCTTTAAGCCTACTGGTGGTGATACGCGCCGATAAGCGGCGAATGATTTCAACACCATTGATTTCATCACCATGAATGGCGGCACACACCAGCAGGATAGGGCCTGGTTTTTTGCCGCGAATTACATGAATCGGCATATGTAAGTCGGTATGGGTAGCGAGTTTTCCTAATTGTAATTCAATAATGGTGCGCTCACCAGGCGCAACACTTACACCACCGATGATGAGCTCATTGGCCATAATTAACCTTGTCCGCGGGTTTTGGTACGACCCACTTTCGCATTTTTTTCAATACACTGGATAATCATACCAGCGATATCTTTTCCTGTTGCGCCTTCAATGCCTTCCAAACCTGGTGATGAATTCACTTCCATAATCACAGGGCCGCGCTCAGCACGAAGCAAATCCACACCTGCCACATTCAAACCCATCGTGGCTGCTGCTTTGATGGCAGTTGCCCGCTCTTTGGGTGTGATTTTAACCACTTGGGCAGTGCCACCGCGATGTAAATTGGAGCGGAATTCGCCATCTGCGCCTTGGCGTTTCATGGCGGCTACAACCTTTCCATCCACCACCAAACAACGAATGTCAGCACCACCAGCTTCTTTGATAAACTCTTGGATAAGGATGTTAGTCTCAAGGCCCATAAAGGCTTCAATCACGCTTGATGCGGCGGATTTGGTTTCAGCCAATACCACGCCAATACCTTGAGTGCCTTCCAAAAGTTTAATCACCAAAGGCGCGCCGCCGACCATTTTAATCAAATCGCCAACTTCATCAGGGTGACGGGCAAAGCCAGTGACGGGTAGGCCAAGACCTTTACGAGAAAGCAATTGTAGCGAACGAAGTTTGTCGCGTGAGCGGCTAATCGCTACCGATTCATTAATCGGATAAACACCCATCATTTCAAATTGACGAAGTACAGCCGTGCCATAAAAAGTAACTGATGCACCGATACGCGGAATTACTGCATCAAAACCTTCTAAATTTTCACCTTTATAATGCACCATAGGGCTACTGGAAGTAATATTCATATAGCAGCGGGTATGGTCGATGACGCGCACTTCATGGCCGCGTACTTTGGCGGCTTCCACCAAACGGCGGGTGGAATATAATTTTGGATTTCTTGATAAAATACCGATTTTCACGAAGTGCTCTCCTGTGATTTTGTACAGGTTGCCAGACTACTAAGGTGTTTAGCGAATACAATGCATCACGTTTCAGATTGCCTGCATAGCTATTCTGAAGGCCGTGCCGAAAAGAGTTTTGCAAGCAGTTGAGCTTTGACAGAAAATCAATTCAGTGATTCAATCGGGCTATGAATTCAGATGTCCGTCAAAATCAACAACCCGATGAAGTCGAAAAACGCATTGCAATATTGCAAGAGCATTTGATTACCATTCGTCGTAACCACGAACAAATATTATCCGAGAACAAACGCTTGCGTGAGGTGGCGCGTTTGGCTGAAGGTGAGCTGCGCAAACGCCGTGAGCAAATTGAGCGCTTGCAACTTGAACATCACAATTCTGAAAGCAAACGTTTGGAAGCCAAATCAAGAATTGAAAAAACTATTGAGAATCTTGATTTGCTGGCAGCAGAAAGTGCGAGGTCGCAATCATGAGTAAAGCTGTTGAAGTCATGCTCGCTGGCATCAAATTAAATATCCATACCGACGATGATCCGGAGCATGTCAAACGGGCTGCTGCAATGGTGCAAAAACAATTTAATGAGCTGAAAAGCTCAGGCACCATCATCGATACCAGCAAAATTATGGCGCTGATTGCCCTGAATTTGGCTGATGAATTATTGAATTTAAAAGCGTCTAACCCTGTGGCAATGGCCTCGGTTATTTCAAGCCTTGACCAAGCCATCGCCCAAGCAGAGGGTTTAGCTAATGTGTCCCTGCGCTGATCGAATCACAGATTAGCTGCCAGAGCCGATGTGTTTCGAATGGGAGTTCGCTACAGTTGTTGTGTGCGTCTTTTTCGTTAAAGAACCTAATGCTTCTGTGCTACGCCCCCCTCACTTTGAGGGTTCGACAGCTTCCTGTTGCGGCGACAGTGTGGGGATGCTTTTTTTTATATGTCTAAAATCAATCAGCCTGATATCAATCAACAAAAACAAGTCCTTCGTTTAGAATTAAACACAGCGCGCAAAGCGCTTTCTTTAGGCCAACGTCAGCAATATTCCGAACAGATACAACAACGGCTCCAAAACCATTTGCAGGCAGTTTTGGATGCAAGCCTACCAACCCAGTTGCTCATATATTGCGCCCTTCCTTTTGAGGTGGACACCCATGGTTTGTTTGGTTCGGATGTATTCGAAGTCTATGTACCGCGCATGTTGGAAGATGTTGCTATGGAATGGGTGCAAGTGGATGCCAGCACAGCTTGGGAAAAAGCCAGTTTTGGCATAGTTGAACCCAGCCATGGCAAGCTGTGGGTTGCTCATGCGCATCAACAAACCGTGATGGTTTGTCCGTTGTTAGGTTTCGACCGTATGGGTCATCGCCTAGGTATGGGTAAGGGTTATTTTGATCGTTGGTTGGCATTGCACGGCAAGCATATCGATCACCTTGTCGGCCTAGCGTTTTCCTGCCAAGAGCTTCCCAAAGTACCCACCGATAGCCATGATGCGCCACTTTCTACGATTATCACTGAACGCGAGGTCATCGCATGCCCGATTCCATAAACATTCTCATCATTGGCGATGTGCTCGGCAAAGCAGGGCGCAGGGCGCTTCGCGACCATTTACCGCATTTGATTGATGATCATCAAATCGACTTTTGCGTGGCCAATGGTGAAAATCTTGCGGCGGGATTTGGTACCACCATCAAGCTTGCTGATGAATTATTTTGCATTGGTGTGGACGTGATTACCAATGGCAATCATTGCTGGGATCAACGCAGCTTTTTAGAAGAAATTGATGAAGACGACAGATTTGTGCGCCCAGCGAATTTTTCCAAACATGCACCCGGCGCTGGCTGGACGATTCAAGAAACGCGCAACGGCCATCGCATTGCCGTGATTAATCTTATCGGCCAAGTGTTTATGAGCACTTGGGATTGTCCGTTTGAAGCAGCCGAGCGCATTATGGAAGATATGCCCGATGATGTGCATGCCGTGCTTGTGGATTTTCATGCGGAAACGACCAGTGAGAAAATGGGCATGGGTTGGTTTCTTGATGGGCAGGTTTCGTTTGTCTACGGCACCCACACCCATGTGCCGACTTGTGACGAAATTATTCACCCCAGTGGTACGGCTTTTCAATGTGATATCGGTATGACAGGTTCGTACAACTCGATTATCGGAATGGAAAAAGTGGGGGCGCTGCACCGTATGGTGACACGCTTGCCACAACGCTTTGAGGCGGTTGAGCGCGGCGCCACCATTTTTGCTACCAAAATCACCGTGGATGCCAGTACCAAAAAAACCACAAATATTGAACGCATCTGCATTCGTCCGGAATCATAAGCCATAGCTTTCTGATTCCTTCTGACTGCGGCAGTCAACTTCCGACTGCGGATTCAACTCGTCGACGCAACACCCTAAACTTCGCGAAACTTTGCGTACTCTGCGGTTTAAAAAAAGACAGCATAAAAAAAGGGAAGCTTTTTAAGCTTCCCTTTTGATTTTGTTGCTTGGCTTTGAATTACTTCAGTAGTGATGAAGTGGATTCTGGGCTTTCGGCGAATGTTTTTAGCTTTTGTGCCCGTGATGGGTGACGAAGTTTACGCAATGCTTTGGCTTCAATCTGACGAATACGTTCGCGGGTTACGTTGAACTGTTTGCCCACTTCTTCCAAAGTATGGTCAGTGTTCATGCCGATACCAAAACGCATGCGCAATACTTTTTGCTCGCGATCGGTGAGGTTTTCAAGTACTTCCAAAGTGGCAACGCGAAGCGCTTCCATAGTGGCTGTATCCAAAGGATTTTCAGCTTTGGTATCTTCTACGAAATCCCCCAAGTTGGTGTTGTCGTCATCACCCACAGGGGTATCCAACGATACGGGCTCTTTGGCTACTTCCAAGATTTGCTCAACTTTATCAATCGGCATTTCCAGAATCACTGCCAATTCTTCAGGGCTTGGCTCACGGCCTTTTTCTTGCGAAATTTGGCGTGAAATACGCGTGATTTTGTTAATGGTTTCAATCATGTGTACAGGAATACGAATCGTGCGCGCTTGATCGGCAATCGAGCGGGTGATGGCTTGGCGAATCCACCATGTTGCATAGGTAGAGAATTTATAACCACGACGCCATTCGAATTTATCCACAGCTTTCATCAAACCGATATTTCCTTCTTGAATCAAATCCAAGAAACCAAGGCCACGGTTGGTGTATTTTTTGGCAATCGAAATCACCAAACGTAAGTTGGCTTCAATCATTTCGCGTTTGGCTTGGCGCATTTTCGCTTCGCCCATGGTGAGCTTACGCGCTACATCTTTAAGCTCGTACACATCCATTTCGCTTTCTTGCTCAACGCGTTTGAGGCGGCGTTGGTTTTCACGAATTTTAATTGATGCCAATTCAAATTCTTCCGACCATTTTTCATTCGGAAAATCTTTAAGAATATCGGCAGTCCATTTCTCATCGGTTAAACGTGATGGGAAAGTTTCCAAAAACAATTTACGCGGCATTTTAGCTGCGAAAGCTTGGTCGCGTACTGCACGTTCGTATTTCCGAACACGGTCGACGGCATCTTTAAAGCGTTGTACCAAAGTGAGCAATTGTTTGGTTGAGAATGGAATGGTTACCAATTCAATCAACATAGCGTTGAGTACTTCATTGGAGCGGACTGCAAGTTTTTTGTCGCGTGGTTTGCGGGCGCGTTCCTGACGAATCATCAAAAACTCTTCATGCAAAGCTTTGGCTTTTTCAAAGTGTTCCAAGGCTTCTGCAAGTTGCTCTTCTTTGGTGATGACAGTTTCATCCATAGGCGTGCCATCAGGGGTGGCTGTGCGGGCTTTGATGGCAGCAGATAATTCTTCAGCATTCATCTTTGGACGCACATCATCCATGTCATCATCGTCGTCATCTGAGTCGCTTTTGTTCATGCGATTTTCATATTCGGCTATCGCTGCTGCGTTGACCACTTTGTCATCAATATCAAGGATATCTTTAAAGTTTGGCTCTTCTTCTAAGATGGCCGCTTCATCACGAATTTCGATAACACGTTCGCCAAGGCGCATGATTTCGCGGAACGTAGCAGGGCATAAGCAAATGGCTTCATGCACTTGCATGCGGCCCTCTTCAATGCGGCGAGCAATTTCAATTTCGCCTTCACGGGTAAGTAGTTCCACGGTGCCCATTTCGCGCAAATACATACGCACTGGGTCATCCACGCGGATAACTGTGCCTAGGGTTGTTGTATCGGCACGAAGGGCTGAGTCTTCTTTACGCAAGCGGTCTTTGCGCATGGCATATTCGCCAGTAGGGGCCCGCTCAGGGTCAACCACTTCAACACCCATCTCTGTGAAGAGGTTGATGATGTTTTCAACTTGATCGGCATCGACTAGACCTTTGGGTAGGTGGCTGTTGAGTTCATCATAGGT
Organism: Mariprofundus sp. UBA1536; assembly: GCA_002323245.1. Taxonomy (GTDB): domain Bacteria; phylum Pseudomonadota; class Zetaproteobacteria; order Mariprofundales; family Mariprofundaceae; genus Ghiorsea. The sequence continues at coordinate 150,759 of DCPU01000018.1, forward strand.
GATAAACCCCGCTTCCTTGCCCTTGGCCATTAATGTGCCAAGTTCTTTTACCCTAGCATTTACTTTTTTAGTCTTCGTCATGAGTGCGCCACCATTTTCAAACTGATATCAACAAACCAATGCCACAAAGGTTCGCTTAATTTTCTTTTTCTGAACTATTTTTGAGTTGATGCTGTTGAGCCCGCAATGCTTTTAATTCTTCATTTAATCGCATAATCACTGTTAAGCCTTCCGCACGGCCACGAAGACCGTCCAGATAAGACATATGCATATCTATCAAGAGCATTTGAAACTCAGCATCTTCAACGATTGGCAGGTTCACCCAACGTGCTATATCTTGATTGTCTGGGAATTCCCGCATCAACTGTGCCGTTATTTCTAAGGTGTTATCATCGTCGCCTGCCAACGAAAAGGCTCGGGTGTATAATGACTTAAAGGGGTGATTGTCAATGAAAAAATCGTAAGCGTCATCGGGTAATTGACTGAACCTTTTGCTGTCCTGTAGCAATGAAGCCATAAATCTATCGTGTTTCATCGGTGCCACCGACAAAGGACGCTGCGGTTTTAATGCTGTTTGGTTCCTGCGGTTGGCAGCGAAATTGTTTGGTTTTTGATGGATGAGATTCACACCACTGATTTTTTCAATCTCGCCTTGCCAGGCTTGGCGAAGGTAATCATCGGTCATGGTGGAGAGCATAGTATCTGCTTTTTTGGCCATGCGAGCTCTGCCTTCAGCGCCATCACCTGCGATATTTTTTAAGCCCTTAACCAAAGTTTCTAGCATGGGTCTAGCATCCTCACGCAAGCGTTTTTCAAACGCGACTTTGCCTTCTTCTTGCAACAATGAATCAGGATCAGCCCCATCAGGAAGATACAAAAAGCGCGGACTATGCTCTGATTTAAGGTGTGGTAGCATACGTTCAATGGCGCGCCATGCTGCTTGGCGACCTGCTCTATCACCATCAAAGCAAAAGATGGGTTCGCCGTGTAAACGCAGGATGTTTTGCAGTTGTTGCTCGGTAATCGCTGTACCCAAGGGCGCTAAAGCGCAGGGTAGCTCATGTGCAGCCATGGCCAGCACATCCATATAACCTTCAACCACCACCAGTAATTTATGCTTGCGGATATAATCGCGGTGTTCTGAGAAGCCATAAAGCAAATCGGATTTATGGTAAAAATCGGTTTCTGGCGAGTTAAGGTATTTGGGTTCGCCATCGTCCAAAATGCGACCACCATAGCCCACCACTTGGCCATTTTTGTTGCGAATAGGAAACATGATGCGGTCGCGAAAACGATCGGCATATCCGCGCTCGTTTTTAATCAACACACCAATACGTTCGAGTTGCTGCAATGTTTTTGTATCCGTACCAAAGCAGCGTTGCATAAAGCCGTAACCGGCTGGGGCAAAACCGAGCTGGTAGTTGTTGATGATAGCTTGCGGTAATTTGCGGCGTTCAAAATAAGCCCGCGCTTTACCGCCTTGCTCGCCAGCAAGGGTGCGATGAAATACATCGGCAACTTGTTGTAATAAACCCAAGCCTGCTTTTTTCTTGGCCTCTTCATGCGGGTTGGCCACTTGTCTTTCAGGCATGGGCATGCCGACCTTGTTGGCCAAAAATTCTACTGCTTCAGGGAAAGCATAACCATCATGCTCCATCAAATAACGATAAGCATTGCCGCCTTTGCCGCAACCGAAGCAATAATAAATTTGTTTGTCAGTGGATACTGAAAACGAGGGCGTTTTTTCGTGATGAAAAGGGCATAAGCCCATCATATTGGCGCCTGAAGGTTTTAAATCGACGTGGCGACCAATCAGCTCAACGATATCGGCGCGTGAGAGGAGTTCGTCGAGGAATGTGGTTGAGAATTGCGCCATACGCAGTTTTATAGGGTATGGCGATTGCAAATTCAACCTCGCTATAACTATTTCTTTTGGAAGGTGGAATTATTCTGAAAGCACCACCTGATTGCGGCCATTTTCTTTGGCTTCATACAAAGCTTCATCAGCGCGTTTCATCCATGATTGTAGCGATTCGTTGCCACGTTGCTGGGCAATACCAATGCTGATTTTGACATCAACCTTATCTTGATTGGTTTTAAACGATGACGTCTCAACCGAATGGCGGATTTTTTCAGCAAGGATTTTTCCTTGATGCAGGTTAACCATGGGCAATACGATGCAAAATTCTTCGCCGCCCAAACGCGCCACCATATCAGTGTTGCGCACTGATGCTTGAAGTAGGCTACTTAATTGTTCGAGTACTTGATCGCCACCATCGTGACCATACTTATCATTGATGCGTTTGAAGTGGTCGATGTCCAATATGAATAGTACGGGCTGGCGCGACTCATCCAGCGATTGGAAAAATTCAGTGAGTTTGCGGCGGTTGGCAAGGCCAGTGAGCGGGTCGTTGCGCGCTTGGGATTCGGCTTCTTGCAGTCGCTCAGATAATTCGCTCATCTGTTGCAGTTGTGTGGCCATACTTGATTTGATGCTCTCGCCAGCTGAGCTGAGTTTTAAGCCTGCTTTGAGGATATTGCTGCGTGCTTCGCGCAACAAGGCTTGGGCTTGTTTGGGGTCTTCAGGTAATTCTTGCTCTAAAATCGCTTGGATTTGAGATAGTTCCGGTGAGTTCTCGCCGATGTCTTCGAGCACGCTAGCAATGCTTTGGATGGATGCCTGGAATGCCACAACCAGTAAACGCATCTCTTTGTTGATGCTGCCATGGTTTTGCAGGTGTTCGAGAAGTAGGCGTTCAAACTCAGTACATTGCTGAGCGACACTGTGTTGCGGGGATAAGCTTACCCCCAAAGCTTGGGTGCTGCGCTGTAGCATCTGCGTGATATGTGGAATATCTCTGACGGCAGTATTGATTAAATTTTGACGAGCTACGGTATGTTTTTCGATAGATAGCCAATCTTGGGCATCCATATCTGCTTCTTGGATATGTTTGAGTAGCACGCCGTGCTCAGCGTCAAAGAGTTGGATGAGTAAATTGGCAATTCGGCCATAAAGCCATGGTTCGATAAAAGGGAGGCGTTGCAAGGTTTCGGTGAGCGTTACCATACGGCGCAGCAGGCTGCGTGCATCATCACTATCTTCCTTGGCCGCCAGGGCAATAGGGCGTAATTCATCCAGCCCATCCAATAGTTGTTGAACAATGATATCTTTTTGACTCACGTTAAAAACTCCTCATACACAAAGATGGTATGGTCTGTGTTTGCAGCATTAGGTGTAGAGCAGAAATGATGCCAAAAATAGTGGTTATCAACATTGGCATCTAAAGCTTGAACTTACATTTGATTCAAAGCTTGTTTTATAACATGCTTAGCGGTCAAAAATGATGGGGAGATGATTATGGCTTTGGTTGCATCGATTCATGTTGGGGATTTCTCGTTACCAGATTTTACATTAAAAAATCCAGACGATCAGTCTGTGGCTTTGAAGGAACAAATGGGCGCGAAGGGTTTGTTGGTGGTTTTCACCTGCAATCATTGTCCTTATGCCATTGCCGTGTGGCCGCGCTTGGTGCGCCATGCGGCAACCCTTAAAGCTATGGGTATTAACACTGTGGCTATTAATCCAAATATTCATCCTGATTTTCCAGCTGACAATATCGAAGCGATGAAAAAGAAAATCGACGAGTGGGGTATTGTTTTCCCCTATTTGGCGGATGAGACGCAAGAAGTCGCCAAAACCTTTGATGCCCAATGTACGCCTGATATCTATTTGTTTGACCATCAAGGCACACTTTATTACCACGGTCGTATTGATGATTATTGGAAAGATGAAACGAAGGTGACAGCTGAAGAATTATTGCCAGCAGCTGAATCATTGGTGGCCGGTGGTAAGGCTCCGAGAGTGCAGCACCCAACGATTGGGTGTTCAATCAAGTGGCAGGTTTAATTCTATGAGCGATATGAAGTGCATGATGCTCCTGGTTTTTGGTGGTTTGTTGGCGTTACCCAATGTTGGCGTTGCTGAGGACGTGGAGCATGGTCGGAAATTATTTCAGCAGTTGTGCAGCCACTGCCATAAAGCAGGTTATGATGAGAAATTTGGTCCCGGTTTGGGCGGCATTTCTGAGCGACGTGATGAAAAATGGTTGCATGGTTTTCTTCAAGACCCCGAATCAACCATTCAAACCGATGAATATGCGAAAACCTTACGCGAGAGTAATGCTTACAATTTGACCATGCCTAAGTTTCGGGAAATGCAAGATGAGCAGATGCGCGCCGATGTGATTGCTTTTTTGAAAACGCTCAATTGACTCCCCCGTTTAGATACGCAAAAGCATAGTTAAATTAGTTTTTCGATAGCTCTTAAATACTTTCGACTAAAATCAAATAGATTGTGTAATGACAGGATTTGGGCATATTGCGCCCATATTTTTCAGGGTTGTATCCCAAATTGGAGTGTTTTTTTATTATGAATATCGGTTGTGTTGTAAAAGGAATTTTGGCTGCGGCTGCATTGGCATTGGCTGGGTTTTATGTCACCCCATTGCTTGGTCTGGACGCAACAGTGCCAATGGGTTCTTTGGTTGCAGTGGGTCTTTTTGTGGGTTATTTGGTCAGTGCTTTGGTCAATTGGATGAGCTGTTCATCATGCGAGAGCGGCAGCGCTGATGCGAATGTTTTGTATGTGGGAAATATCCCTTTCAAAGCGCGTGAAGATGAAGTGAAACGTTTGTTTGAAGCTTATGGCGCTGTAAAATCAGTGCGTTTGGTGCGCGGTGGCCCTAGTCGTCGTCCTAAGGGATATGGTTTTGTTGAGATGGCAACGACCAATGATATGAAAGCAGCTTTGGCTTTGAATGATACTGATTTTGCTGGTCGTAAACTTCGTGTGAACGAAGCCAAAGACAAAAAAGAAGACTAAAGTCTAGGCTTAATCCTTCGTTGTAAAGTGCGCCCAGCGGTTTGGCCAGGGCGCGCGTAAATCCATGGTTTTTTCCGTGGTGGGGTGGATGAAGCGCAAGCGCCAAGCGTGAAGCGCCAAACCCTTGCCACCAATCTTTTTATACCAATGAATATCATCGCGCTGTGCATATTTGGGGTCGCCCAAAATAGCGTGACCTTGTTGTTGCAGTTGCACCCGCAACTGATGGGTGCGGCCGCTGTGCGGCATTAACGCCACCAGTGCATAAGGTGTGTTTTCAGCCTGTTGTAGGCAAACGGTTTGCAAATCTGTAATCGCTTCTTGACCATCGATATCATCCACGACCATACGTTCGCCACTTTTGGTTTGCCCTTTGAGCAAATGGGAAGTGATGCGGCCTGCATACGGATATGGGTGGCCAGTGACCCAAGCAAAATAGGTTTTATGGGCATCTCTGGTGCGAAAGCTTTCGCTGAGCTTGCGCAGGGTGGCCAAATTTTTGGCGAGCAGTAAGCAGCCACTGGTATCGCGATCCAACCTATGTGCCAAACGCAACTCGGGAAGGTTGAGTTGGATTTTTAAGGTTTCCACCAAGCCAGCGTCATGACCACTGCCGCCATGAACCACCACACCTGCAGCTTTATCCAACACAAGAATGTCGTCATCTTCAAATAAAACGCTGAGATTTTTAATAGCTTTAGGGATGAATGGTGTTGGGGCATGAGTCTGCTCACTAGCATCTTGCAAAGCATCTTGGCGTAGGCTGGCGGGTAAAAAAACAGTATCCCCAGCCATCACATGCGTTTCTGGTTTGCAGCGTTTGCCATTGAGGCGAACATTGCCTTTGCGAATCAATCGCACGATTAATGTGCGTTTCTCTTGCCCAAGCAAGCGACAGAGCGCGCGGTCCAATCGACTATCATGTTCATTGCTATCAACGACGAATAACGATGGATTTGTGCTTTGTTGTTCTGAACTTGCCAATGTTGACTCCATTTGCTCTAATGCGGTGCAATTGTACATGCGTTCCACGAATTGGCGATGTTAGCGATGAATGTGTCGCGTACCAAGCGAAAAACAATGTGTTGAGGTTAAACCGTTGAGGCATTTAAAAGGTGTCGTTTGCTTGGTGTTTGGAGAATGTTTGGGCCGTTTCTGGAGTGCCCTAACCACCGCCTAATGCGTGTAGAGCCATGTCAATTGAAAATAAATGAAACCGCCTGATGGTAGTTAGTTAGATACGATTTAGTCGTGTAATATGACGTTAAACTTTAAGTTACGCTTTGTTACACACGTTAAAAAAGAAAGGATTTTAAGGCCAAAGTCTTTTAGTCTTTTCAATGTCTTATACTGTCAGCGGTAAGGAAACCGCAATGAAAAAGTTGATGCTTATCAACGCCTCACACGAGGAAGAAAGTCGTGTGGCCATTATCGAAGATGATTATTTACAAGAGCTCGATATTGAATCCACTCATAAAGTCCTGACCAAAGGCAATATCTACAAAGGTACCATCACCAAAGTTGAAGCCAGCTTACAAGCTGCATTTGTTGAGTATGGCGCCTTGCGCCAAGGTTTTATGCCACTCTCTGAAATTCACCCGGATTACTGGAAAGATGGCGTGGATAAAACTCAGGATGTGCGCAATGTAAACATCCAAGATGTGCTTGAGCCTAAGCAATCGGTGCTGGTGCAAGTGGTCAAAGAAGAGCGCGGCACCAAAGGCGCAGCACTGACCACAGAAATCTCACTGGCTGGACGTTACCTCGTGCTTAGTCCGAATACCTCACGCGGCGGAATTTCACGCAAGCTGCCCGATGATGTGCGCCGTGCTTTGAAAGAAATTTTGTCGCAATTGAATGTGCCTGAAAACATGGGTTTGATTGTGCGTACGGCTGGTCGCGATCAAAAACTTGAATCATTAGAGCGCGATTATTCTTACCTGCAACGGTTGTGGGATGAGATTCGTATTAAGAGCGGTACAGCGCCTTCACCATCATTAATTTACCTTGAAGGTGATATGGCTACCCGCGCTATCCGCGATCATTTCAGCGATGATATCCAAGAAATTTGGGTGGATAATCATGATGTGTACACACGCACCAAAAACTTTGTGCATGCTGTGCTGCCGGGTAAAGAAAAATTAGTAAAACTCTACCGTGGTAAAAAACCATTGTTCCGTCATTACAATATCGAATCACAATGTGAAGAAATTCATGAGCGTGAAATTCGTTTGCCATCGGGCGGCTCTATCGTATTTGACCCCACCGAAGCGTTGACAGCAGTGGACGTCAACTCATCTCGCTCAACTGGCCGTAAGCATATTGATGACACTGCTTTGGATACCAATTTGGAAGCGGCTGTTGAAATTGCGCGCCAGTTGCGCATTCGTGATATTGGTGGTTTGGTAGTCGTTGATTTTATTGATATGGCAAATCGTAAACATGGTCAGCGTGTGGAAGAAGCCCTTCGTGATGCCACAGCAGGTGATAAAGCACGTGTGCAATTTGCCCGCATTTCACGCTTTGGTTTGTTGGAAATGTCGCGTCAACGCCTGCACCCATCCGTGCGCGAAACAACGACCGAAACTTGTCCGCGTTGTCAGGGCCGAGGATCCATATTGACAGTGGAATCCATGGCATTGCAAATGCTAACCCGCGTTGAGGATTTGGCGGCTGCTGGGAAGAAACCAACCTTGGTTGTGCAATTGCCATCGGATACAGGTGAATATCTCATCAACAACAAACGCGAAGATATTGCTCGCATTGAAGAGGCCTACGAAGTTGTAGTGACCTTGCAAATTCGCCCTGAATTGATGATTCCGCATTACCGCATTGAGCGCCATTGGAAAGAAGAAAATCAAGATCGATTGGAAGTATTGGAAGATACAACCAAGGGTAAAAAACCACAGCGCACCACGCGCAAATTAAATGTGCTAAAACCAGTGGTTGGCGTTCCAAAACCTGCACCACGTGCGAAAAAGAAGAGCTGGTTGAAAGCTTTGCTTGAATCACTGTTTGGTGAGAAAGAAAAAGCTAAACCTGCAGCTCCGGCGGCGCGTAAAAAACCAGCGGCCCGTCGTAAACGTCCAACTGAGAAAAAAGTTGAGCCAAAAAAAACAGCGGCGCCGAAAATAGAAGCTGAGGCCCCAGTAAACAGCGAAGAAGCGCCAAAACGTCGTCGTCGCCGCCGTCGCCCAACCAAAGCGAAAACAGATGGTACTGAAGGTGGCATCAATGCCAATGCTGGCCAAGCCAATGAAGGCGGCAATTCAGCAGCACCAGTGCCAGTGAAAGAATCTGCAGCGGAACATAGCTAAACTTTGAGCAATCAAGAAGAAGTAAACTGCTGGGAAATTAGCGATGCCGCCCATGGCCGTCGGCTTGATCAGGTGTTGGTCGAGCTCTCTGGTTTTACCAGGGCGCGTGTACAGCAATTGATTAACGATGGCGAAGTGGGATTATTGTTGCCCAATCAAGAAGTCAAAGTAATCAGCAAGTCTTCGCATAAGGTGCTCGCTGCCGATGTGTACACAGCGCGTGTACCAGCCTTGCAACCGCTTTTGCTTGAGCCTGAAGATATTCCCTTGGATATTCTTTTTGAAGATGAGCACCTGATTGTTGTAAATAAACCCTCTGGCATGGTGGTGCATCCATCCCATGGTCATGACTCGGGCACTCTGGTGCATGCCTTGCTGCATCACTGTGATTCGTTGCCAGGTATTAATGGTGTAGAGCGTCCAGGTATTGTGCATCGCTTGGATAAAGATACATCCGGTAGTCTTGTTGTTGCCAAAACTGAAGCAGCGCATCATGGCCTTTCAGCGCTTTTTGCTAGCCATGATTTGCAACGCGAATATTTGGCTTGGTGCCGCGGTTTTCCGCGCTGGCACAACAAAACCATTTCGTTACCTATGGGCAGACACCCCAACAATCGCCAGAAAATGGCGGTGGTGGAAAGCGGGAAACATGCCATTACGGATGCTTCCTTAGAAAAACGCTTTGGTGAGATGTTTTCGCGCATGCGTCTGCGCTTACATACAGGGCGCACACATCAAATTCGCGTGCATTTGACCCACGAAGGATTACCGATATTAGGCGACCCTATGTATGGCCGCAAATTCAACCCGTCCAAAGATTTGCCAGAAGTGTTGCGAGAAAGCTTGCTGCATTTGAGCAGGCAGGCTTTGCACGCTGAAGTTTTGGGTTTTGTGCATCCGATTACGCAAGAGGATGTGTTGTGTAAAGCTCCACTTCCGGATGAGCTTGTGCAGCTCGAACAAGCGCTCTCCACGCTAATCTAATGTTTACCGCATCCCCTTTATTGGCCAAACATGGTGTTCAAGCTCTGTTTAGCGATAGGGATGGTGGTGTAAGCTCTAGTCCTTTTGATAGCTTGAATTTGGGTCTTGGCCTGGGTGATTCAGCTGCCAACATCGAAAAAAATCTCAACATACTTATTTCTGCATCAGCCATACCAGTGCCACATCAAACGCAACAAGTGCATACAACAAAAGTGTTCCATTGCAGCGGTAAGGGTCAAATGCATGAAATTGAGGCTGATGTGTTGATCAGCAATCAGATAGGTACTTCGCTAGCTGTACGCACTGCTGATTGTTTGCCGATTTTAATCGCTGACTCCAAAGCTGGTATTGTAGCTGCAGTGCATGCCGGTTGGCGGGGAAGCGTGGCAAGGGTGGCAGAAGTTGCAGTCAAGGCCATGCTGGATTTGGGGGCGCGGAGACAAGATATGATGGCAAGTCTTGGTCCTTGCATTGGCGATTGCTGCTTTGAAATCAATACCGATATTGCAATGCAGCTTGCACAAAGTTGTGGCGAAGATGTGATTACGCAGCGCGAAGGTGTTATTTACGCAAATTTGGCTAAAACCAATGAGTTACAACTGATACAAGCGGGTTTAGCTGCTGGGAACATTGAAACGCTTGGAATTTGCACAGTTTGTTGCCATAGCCCCAGCTATTTTTCCTATCGCCGCGACCACGGCCAGACAGGCCGGCAGTTATCTATCATTCATTTGGCATAAGTTGCTCAAGTGCTCAATCCGTTTTAGCTTAGCGATGATGTTTCGTATATCCTTCTTTCTTTTGAACTTCATGTTCTTTTCTTTTGCAGCATCCGCCGCTGAGGAGCTAAAAGAGTCTGAGCAAATCCACACACATATTGAAGCTGGTGTTGTTTATTGCGACGTACAAGCGCTTAACCATGAAGCATATTTCTTGAATGTGTTGGGTGCTGGCTCGGCGATGACTGTCTATTGGCAATTTAAAGTGCGGAAAATAAGTGAGTATTGGATTGATCAAGCAGTGGTGACAGTGCGCTTGGGCAGGCAGGTGATTCCCGATTTGGTAACCAAACGCTGGTTGATGCGTGATTTAAGCGGTGGCGTGGTGCGCTATACAGCTGAAATCGAAGAAGCCATGATGTTTTTATCCGAGATGAATCATGCTGCGGTTGTGGATGTTTCTGTGCTTGATGCGAATAGTAAATATTGGCTGGAAGCCAAGTTATACAGCTATGAAGGTACACTCAAAGAGGATGGATGGTGGACTTCGCTCATCAATTGGGGTGAAAAGATGGGTAGTGTTGCTATCAATCTCAATAATGACGTTGTTGGTGAGTCGGTTGTCGGGGTAACTGATGAACAATGAGGTGAGGCCACAGCATAATCTTGCGCTTCCTTATCGGCTATTGCCTTTTACCTTTGTTGTATTGCTTATCATTATCGCAGTGGCGATGTGGCCAAGTGACAATCAATACGGCTCAAAATTTTTAAGTTGGCTCAATATCAGTTTGCTTATTGCGATGGCAGTGAGTGTTTTCTTTGTTTCACTGCGTAAGCTCACCATTGATGCAGCCAAAGCTGGCTCTGTGCTGCGTGCGAAGTTGGTGGCGGCCATGGTGGTGATGGTGTTGGTGCCTGCCGTGATTTTGCAAGTGACCGCCAATCAAGTGATTGAGAAGGGTATGGACGTCTGGTTTGATGTCCGCGTCGATACGCTTTTGGATAAGGCGATGGCTTTGTCACAAGGCTTTTATGCGCGTATTTCAGCTGATATGGATGCATCAATGGTGCAGGTGGCGCAAGATGCTGAGCTGGTCAATGAGATAACTGTGGTGCCTATTGGTTCTATGGTGACAAGCCGACATTTGAGTAAGTTGGTACAGCAATATTCATGGGATAAAGCTGAGCTGTTTGATGCCAATGAGAGGGTGATTGCTGCGGCTCAAATGGCGTTTGAGGGTCAAAGCTTAAGTGAGCTTCGCTCCCTGCCGATTTCTGACGCTGGACGATTGAGTGTGCTGTTGGGTAGACACACTTCTGAGCATGAGATCCGTGAAAATGGTGAATATGTGGTCGGTTATTTACCGATCTATGACCAACGCAGGCAAATAGCCTTGCTAAGGGCTCAGGTGCGACTTCCGGATAATGTCGCCAGTAGTGCGCGAAGCATTGAAACTGACTACCGCAGTTATCGCGAGCTGGAGCGACACAGGCAAGGTATCAAAGAGTTATTCATGCAAACGCTGATGATGACGACTATTTTTATTACAGGTGTAGCAGGATTATTTGCCCTGTTTTTTGCCAAACGCCTTACTACACCAGTTGAAGATTTGGCGCAGGCGCTGAAGCAAGTGGAAAGTGGTGAGTTTGATGGCTTTGTACCTGTGCGCTCGGATGATGAGTTGGGCTCGTTGGCCGTTTCGTTTAATAGTATGACCGAGCGACTAAAGTTTAATATGGAAACGCTGCGGCAAACCCAAGATGAATTAACTGGGGCTTTGGTCAGTAGTAGGCAGCGGCAATATGTGTTGGAAAACCTGCTCGCGAAGCTACAAAGCGGCGTTATTCTCTTGGATGATGATGGTAGTATTCGGCTGATGAACTTGTCTTGTAAGCAACTGTTTGCCCTCCAAGATGCTGAGAAGAGAAAAACATCCATTTTGGATTTTTCCGAAGTTCACTTAAAACCCGTGCTCGAATTTTACCAAACCATGCAAACACAAGCCCTTGAAAGCTTACAGACCGAGATGGTAATTACTTATGGTTTACAGTCGTTTAAAGTGCTGGCTAGGGGCAGTCGTTTGGGTGAAAAGGGCAGTGGCCTGTTTACGGGCTGGCTGCTTGTATTTGATGATGTTACCCAGCTTGCAGAAGCGCAAAAACATCAAGCCTGGTCTGAAGTTGCTCAGCGTTTGGCCCATGAAATTAAAAACCCATTAACACCGATTAAGCTTTCCACAGAACGCGTGCAGCGTCGTTTCCGTAATCAGGTGGATAATGTGGAGGTGTTTGACACCTGCACGTCGGCAGTCATTAATCAGGTGGAGCGTTTGCAACGTTTGCTTGCTGATTTCTCGAATCTTGCCACGCTGCCAAAACCCAAGTGTACGCAGGTGAAAATATCTAGCCTTATCAAGGATATGAGTGAACTTTATAGCGCCTATCATAATCTCACATTTGAAGGATTGCCTGAAGGGGAAGTGTATTGCGATGCCGATCAAATACGTCAGGTGTTGATCAATCTTATCGACAATGCTTTGGCGACTAAAAAGCCTGTTCGTGTATATGTGGTTGTGGATAAACTTGGCAGTTCATTTTTTGTGCAAGATGAGGGTGCGGGTATTGATGAGAACACAGCGCAGCATATGTTTGAACCTTATTTTTCAACCAAAAAAGATGGTAGCGGTTTGGGGCTTGCTATCGCCCAACGTATTAGTGAAGAACATGGTGGACATTTACAATTGGTCTCAGCATCATCCCCAACGCGTTTTTGCATGTTTTTACCTCATGTTTTTCCCCAATCATCAGAGGAGGCTTGAATCATGTCGACCCATATTCTCATTGTAGATGACGAACAGCCGATTCGTGAGTCGCTATGTGGCTTGTTTGAGGATGAAGGTTTTATTGTGAGTACTTCTGCATCAGGTGAGGAGGCAGTTGCTAGGTTTCGCAAGCACCCAGCTGATTGCATATTCTTGGATATTTGGATGCCAGGTATTGATGGACTCGAAACCATGGCCCGCATCAAACAAATTGATGCCAATGTGCCAGTGATTATGATGTCAGGTCATGCCACGATTGATACGGCTGTGCGCGCTACCCGCCAAGGTGCGTTTGATTTTATCGAAAAACCATTTTCCTCTGATAAATTGCTCATTTTGCTGCGCAATGCTGTGGAGAAACGTCGTTTAGCCATTGAAAATTTGGATTTAAAATTTGAAAGTAAACGCAATTGCCCAAGTTTGATTGGTCAAAGCAAAGCTGTTGCCGATGTGAACAAACATATCAATAAGGTAGCAGCTTCAGGTGTGATGGCTTTTGTGCTTGGCGAGCACGGGACTGGTAAATCTGTGGCGGCAAGGCTTTTACATGAAGGTTCACCCCGCTCAAATGGCTCGTTTATCAGCTTTAATAGCACATCCGTTAACAATCTATCGTGGGAATTGTTTGGTTTTGAAAAAGGTGCTTTTGCTGGCGCGCTGCAAACGCAGCGTGGCCGCTTGGAAGCAGCGCATATGGGCACCATGTTTTTTGAAGAAATTGCCGACTTGGATATAGAAACACAGCTTGAATTGCTGAAAGTGACTGAAAAGCGCCGTTTTATGCGTTTGGGTAATGCCACACCGATTCCATGTGATGTACGCTTGGTAATGAGTACCTTGTCTGATCCAGTTACACTACTCAAGGAAGGTAGGATAGCGAAGCCTTTGTATGATCGCTTGAGCACTGCAGTGATTCATATGCCAAGGTTAAAAGATAGAAGTGAGGATATTCCACAATTGCTCACCTTCTTGGCTGCAGAACAAGCCAAAAGCTTAGGCGGTGATCCTGTGCAGTTTGATGAGGAAGTGATTCAAAAGCTGCAACAATACGACTGGCCAGGCAATGTTCGCGAGTTGCGTAATTATGTTGAGCGCTGTCATATTTTGTGTCCGGGGCTGCATTTAACTCTGCAAACCATGCTGCCTTTGGATGGAACAACAAATTTTTCTACATCGTTTGCAACTGTGCCTGATGATTCGGTGTTGCTTGATGGGTTTCATGATGCGAGAAAGCGTTTTGAACACAGTTACATCGCGCATCATCTTGAAAAGAACAATTGGAATGTCAGTAAAACGGCTACCGATATTGGAATGGAGCGCAGTCAATTGCACCGAAAAATTAAATCGTACAATTTAATGCCAGATACCAAATGAATATTATTGTTTTGGGTGCTGGTGAAGTTGGGTTTCACATTGCTATGCGGCTTGCGGCTGAAGGCCATGATATTGCTGTCGTTGATAGTGATAAAGAACGCATTCAGCGAGTATCGGACACCATGGATGTGCGCACTGTTTTAGGCAATGCAGCCCATCCATCTATCCTGGCCAGCGCAGGCGCTGAGAATTGTGACTTATTGATTGCTGCTACTGCCAGCGATGAAACCAATATGTTGGCCTGCCAAGTGGCGCATTCCTTGTTTAAGGTGACCACAAAAATGGCGCGTGTGCGCGAACCTGATTTTGCCAATTGCAAAGCTTTGTTCGGGCGCGATGAAATGCCCATTGATTTGATTATTTCTCCAGAACGTGAGGCTGCTAAAGCCATTGTGAAAAGGTATCAAGTTGCCTCAGCTATGGATGCGCAAGCCTTTGCTGGTGATAGAGTGCAGTTGTTGGGCATGATGATTCGCCCCAAAAGTGCGCTTGCAGGTATTGCCCTTTCAGAGCTACCTGAGGTGATGGGGAAAAATAGGGTGTATGTGGTTGCCCATGAGCACAATCGCCGTTGGCGGGTGCCTAAGCCAAATGCGGTGCTCTTAGCTGGTGACAGTGTGTATTTGGCTGCGGCAAACTCAGAAGTTTCGGCGATTGTTGAGCTGCTAGAGGGTGGCAAACAAGAAAAAAACTTAAAGCGAAATGTCATGGTTGTTGGTGGCGGTAATGTTGGGTTTGCTGTGGCTAAGGAACTTGAGCAAACGGGTGTGTCTATTAAGCTCATTGAATACAACAAAGAACGTGCATCGTGGGTGGCAGACCAACTTAAATCGACGATTGTGATGCATGGTGATGCGCTAGACCGGGATTTGTTGGAAGAAGAATCTATTGAACATATGGATGATTTTTTAGCCTTAACCAATGATGATGAAACCAATATTTTGAGTAGTTTGATTGCGCGCAAATATAAAGTTCCCCATGTGGTGACTTTGGTGAATCGGGCGATTTATTCTGATTTGGTGCGTGAGATCGGCTTGGATGTCATTGTTTCTCCTCGGTTTACGACCGCTGCATCCATATTGTGCCATGTGCGTAAAGGTAGGATTTTAGGTATGTCGCCGCTCGGTGATGGCACGTTGGAAGTGGTGGAGGCCGAGGCATTAGCAACAGCGATGATTCTTGATGCTCCGCTCAAGAGTCTGAAATTGCCCAAAGATACTGTGATTGGCGCTGTAGTTCGCGGAGAAGAAGTAATTATTCCCAATGGTGAGACCGTGATTCTTCCCCATGATTTGGTTGTATTGGTGTCTAGGGCAGAATCCATTCGTGAAATAGAACGTTTGTTTGAAGTGCGCTTAGAATTCTTTTGAGATGATTAAATTATGCATATAAGAGGCGTTGTTTGGACCCTCGGTATCCTTGTTGTCTTGTTTGCTCTGGGCATGCTATTTCCTGCTATTATTTCTGTGTATTACAGTTCTGGCCATGCTGAGGAGTTTGTGCTTGCTGGTTTGATGACTGGTATGCTCGGCGTATTGATGGTGGCTTGGGCTGGTAAGTCACCCAAGCAACTGAGTCACAAAGATGGCTTTTTGGTGGTGGCTTTAGCGTGGGTTGTGCTTTCCATGCTAGGCTCGATTCCTTTTCTAACCACTGGGATATGCGACTCATTGGTCGATGCTTTGTTTGAATCGACTTCAGGTTTAACGACAACGGGCGCTACAATATTGGTTGGGTTGGATGATATGCCACACTCGATTTTATTTTGGCGCTCTATGCAAGAGTGGCTGGGGGGCATGGGAATCATCTTGTTGGCAGTGGCTGTCATGCCATTGTTGGGTGTAGGTGGAATGCAGTTGTTTCGTGCAGAAACACCTGGCCCTGTTAAAGATAAGCTTACCGCAAGGGTTACGGAAACTGCCAAAGTACTTTGGTTTATTTATGTGGGGATGACTGTGGTCACCATGGTTGGATTATGGTTTGCTGGTATGGGGCTTTTTGACGCCTTGAATCATGCGATGACAACGGTAGCTATCGGTGGATTTTCAACACATGACGCCAGCATTGGTTATTATGATTCAGTGTGGATTCGTGGTCTGATTGTTGTGTTCATGCTGTTGGCAGGGATTAATTTTACTTTGCATTTTGTGGCATTGCGCAAGGGGTTTAGCATTTCGACCTATTTGCGAGACGATGAATTTGTGACGTATGTGAAATGGATTCTAACTTTGGTGCTGCTTGTAAGCTTCTTGACCGTACTTTCTGGGCAGAGCACTTGGGATGAAGCTATTTTTAATACCGTATCCATAGCTACGACGACGGGTTTTGCTGTGAGTGATTACAATATGTGGCCGCCTGGTACCTCTATGTTGTTCTTGTTGGCTATGTTTGTTGGTGCGTGTGCTGGTTCAACGGGCGGAGGGTTGAAAGTTGTGCGCGTATTACTGCTTTTTCGCCAAGGGATGCGCGAAATACGACGATTGATACATCCGCAGGGCATTATTCACGTCAAAATTGGCGAACAGCGTGTGGTCAGTAGTGTGGTTCAAGCTTTGTGGGGCTTTTTTGTGCTTTATATGGTTTGTTTTGCAGTAATTGCCACTTTGGTTGCCATGGCTGGAGTTGATATCACAACATCTATTTCTGCTGCGGCTGCGTGTTTAACCAATACCGGCCCAGGTTTTGGTGCTGTAGGACCTGCTTCAAACTATGCATCTTTGCCAGATATGGCCAAAGCGGTGTTGATGTTTGGGATGGTGTTGGGCCGCCTTGAAATTTTTACTTTTTTCGTGTTGATGGTGCCTGAATTTTGGCGTAAGTAAGGCTTTTGCATATCTTTCATAGATATCTCATTTTTTTTCAACTAATATACGGTTGTTCGATGGTTTTTAATAACTTATCACATCCTTTGGAGTTCAGCCGCAAGTGAAAATCGCATTTTGGAAAACGGATTGGTTTATTGGTGTTTTGCTCACTGCGGTTGTTGCTTTTGCATACCTAAGCGCAGCTCCTGTATTGCGTAGCATTGAATTCTTTTTGTACGACTCGGCTGTTTCTGCAAAAACTACCCTGCCAGATGATCGCATTGTGGTGCTCGATATTGACGATGCTTCCATTGAGTTGATTGGTCGCTGGCCTTGGCCGCGTACTGAAATGGCTGACATGATTGAACGTCTCACTAATGCAGGCGTTCGCATGATTGGTGTGGATGTTTTTTTTAGTGAAAAACAAGCTAATAATGGCGACGATTCCATACTACAGTTGGCTAATTTATTGCAAGAACAAGGCAATAACCTTATGGATGAGGCTCAAGCTTTGGACGAGCAAGGAAATGAGGCTGCCGCCTACCTAAAAGCAGCTGCTGCTGATAAGAAGTTTATTGAGGCAGACAAGCTGCTTGCACGTGCAGAGGCCAATAATGGCGATGCACGCTTGGTTAAGGCAACTGCTGCGGCAGGCAATGTTTTTATGCCGATGTTTTACGAAGCAGGTGAGCCATTCGGTCGCCCTGATCGACCACTGCCAAATTATATAACACGCATGGGTATTCCAAATATTGGTGAGGTTGATGAAACTTCACCACCTTTAAGCGCAATTAAATTCTCATATCCATTTGAGGCTTTGTCGCAAGTATCAGCTGGTATTGGTTATCTCAATGTGAGCCCAAGTTCAGATGGCGTATTGCGTTCTGAGCCCTTAATTGTTGAGTATTATGGGCAATTCTTCCCTTCGATGTCGCTGGCGATGATTGCAAAAGATTTAAATCTGACCATGGATGATATACGTATCAATATTGGTTCAAGTGTTGAGTTGGGTGCGCTATCGATAGCCACAGATAGGCAGATGAAAGTATCGCCTATGTTTTATGCGGATATCAACGGCAATGCTAATAAGGCATTTACTCACTTCCCTTTTTATGACGTGAAAACAGGAAAGATTCCGCTTGAGTTGTTAAAAAACAAAATTGTTCTCATCGGCGTATCAGCAATTGGTGTTGGCGAGTCTTATATAACACCTATTTCAAGTAATATGTCGGCTGTGGATTATCATGCCAATGTGCTACAAAGCATGCTCAATGATGCCTTTATTGTTGCACCTGAATGGGCAGGTATGGCTGAATCGGCTGCTTTGATTTTCATAGCTTTGTATATTATTTTCATGCTGCCGCGTTTGAGTGCTGTGTTGGGTACAGTGATAAGTATTGCACTATTGTTGGTGTTACTTGGCGTTGGTTTTGTGTTAATCACAGAGCATAACTTATGGGTTCAATTGATGGCCGCGGCAACATTGTTGTTACTTGGTCATGTGATTCTGACGACTAAGCGCTTCTTTGCCAGTGAAGAAGATAGGGTAAAAATTTCTTCTGAATCAGCAGAAACGAATAAAATGCTGGCCTTGTCTTTCCAAAGCCAAGGTATGTTGGACATGGCATTTGATAAATTTAAAAAGTGTCCACCAACCGATGATATTTTGGGCGCACTTTACACCTTAGCGCTTGATTTTGAGCGTAAACGTCAGTTCAACAAAGCATCAGCTGTGTATGAGCACATCATGGAAACCAAGCCTGGTTTTAAAGATGTGAAGCAGCGGATGGAACGCACTAAAGACGCTGGTGAATCAATGATTTTTGGGGGTGCCGGTTCTAATGGAATGGGCACATTGATGATCACTGGTGGCGCGAAGCCAACATTGGGGCGTTACGAAATCATTAAAGAATTGGGTAAAGGTGCCATGGGCACTGTGTATTTGGGCAAAGATCCAAAAATAAATCGTGAAGTAGCGATTAAAACAATGGCTTTGTCACAAGAGTTTGAGGGCGATGAGCTCACTGATGTGAAAAATCGCTTCTTCCGCGAAGCTGAAACTGCAGGTATGCTCAATCACCCTAATATTGTGACCATGTATGATGCTGGCGAAGAACATGATTTGGCCTATATAGCCATGGAATTTTTAGATGGTACAGATTTGGCGCCATATACGAAGAAGGGCAAATTATTGCCGCAAATGGCAACGCTGAAAATTTGCGGCAAAGTGGCTGAGGCTCTTCATTACGCCAGCACCCAGCACGTAGTTCACCGAGATATCAAACCAGCCAATATCATGCTTCTTAAAGATAAAACCGTGAAAGTGACTGACTTTGGTATTGCGCGAATTACAGCATCAAGTAAAACCAAAACTGGTATCGTCTTAGGCACACCCTCTTATATGTCTCCTGAACAATTATCAGGCAAGCACGTGGATGGCCGCTCTGATATCTTTTCTCTGGGTGTGATGCTTTATGAAATGCTCGTAGGTGTGCGTCCATTTAAAGGCGATTCCATGGCGACTTTACTGTTCCAAATTGCCAATGAGCCCCATCCTGATATCCGAGAATTTGACCCCAATTTACCCGAGCATGTGAGTAAACTCATCAATGCTATGTTACAAAAAGATCCTGATAAACGATTACCCAATGGGGCAGCTGTCATCCGAGGTATTATTGCTTGTCTAAAAGTCATGTCAGCGAAGGAAGGAAAATAATGAGCGCAATAGAGATGGTTGCCGTCACGGATGTTGGTATCAAACGTGATCATAATGAGGATTGCGTCAATATCGATATTGGTAATGGTATCGCTGTTTTAGCGGATGGTATGGGTGGTCATAATGCTGGTGAAGTAGCTAGCTCGATGGCTGTTGAGTTTATTATGCGCTTGCTTAAAGAGGGGCTGAAGAAGTTTCCGCAAGGCAAGCTGGACGAAGATACAGGCTTCTCTAGAGAGGCCATTTTGGCCCGTGATTCGGTTGTAACTGTTAACAATGTGATTATAGAGACAGCTCAGGCGAGGCCTGAATGCTCAGGCATGGGCACGACCGTTGTGGTGGCAGTATTTTATGGGAATCGTATCGCAGTGGCGCATGTGGGCGACTCACGTATGTATTTATTACGTGATGATTACTTGTCCCATGTCACAGAAGATCATTCGCTTATCCAGGAGCAAGTGCGTAGGGGCTTGTTAACTGCAGAGGATGCGAGAAACTCTGCGATTAAAAATCTTGTGACTAGAGCGCTTGGCGTTGAGCAGGATGTTGAGGCAGATGTTGTAGAAGATATCGCTGTAGTTGGTGATATATATATGATGTGTTCCGATGGTTTGACTGATGTGGTGCCAGATGAAGCAATTCGTCTGACCATGTTGGAACATAGGAATAACCTTGACTTATGTGCGAAAACGCTGATTAATCTAGCTAACGATGCGGGCGGGCCTGATAATATTTCAGTGATACTAATTCGAGTGAAACAACCGTTCTCACGGAAAAAGGGGTTCTTTTCAAGGTTGTTTGGGGGATAATAAGATGAGTTTCAAACTTGTTTTAAAATTCAAAGGTACAGTTATTTCTGAATTCGAGTTGGATCAGGAAGAAACTACCATTGGGCGAAAAGCCGAGACTAGCATCCATATTGATAATTTGGCTGTGAGTAGTTTGCATGCGCGAATTTTGAAAATAGGCAAAAAGGTTATCCTTGAAGATATGGGTAGCACCAATGGTACGATGGTGAACAACCAAAATGTAACCAAGCATATCCTCAAGCATGGCGATGTCATTACTGTAGGTAAGCATACCTTGAGTTTTGTCGAGGTTGCTGATGCTAAGTCACCAGTGGTTGAAGCTGAACCAGAATCGGATATGGATAAAACGATGATTATTAGTTCCGCTGCCCGCGAGGAATTGATGACTTCGCCTGCTAAAGATAATCAAGATTCCGCAGGTTCAAACATGGCCCTCGGTTTTATTCAGTACTTGTCTGGCCCATTGATGGGTAAAAGTGTTGAGCTTAAAGCATCGCTAACAAGTATTGGTAAGGGTGATAACTGCAAAATTAAAATCAAAGGTATGCTTGTTGGCAAACAAGCAGCGGTCATTACGCGTAGGCCGTCTGGTTATCATATTTCGTATCTTGAAGGTATGAGCAAAGTGAAGGTGAATGGGGAAACTTTAACCAGCGCACCTAAAACTTTAGAAGACTCAGATATCATTGAATTAAGTGATGTGAAAATGCAGTTCTTTATTAAGAAATAATTTCGTTGTTTTGAATAAAAAAAGGCCCGGAAAACATTTGTTTTCCGGGCCTTTTTTTATCCTAAGAAATGACGCGCATTTCTAAATAGTCTTAACCAAGCACCATCTTCTTGCTTAACTCTAAGCGGGTCAAAAGACATTTGGCTCTGACGGAAAAGACGTTCCGGGTGGGGCATCATAATATTAAATCGGCCATCATCATTGGAAAAGCCAGTCAAACCATTGGCCGAGCCATTAGGATTGAATGGGTAATCCTCCGTTGGTAAACCATCTGGTCCCAAAAAGCGTAATGTCGCAGCAACCTTATGGGCACTATCTTGAGAAGCAAATTGGGTGCGACCCTCACCATGCGCCACAACCAAAGGTAATTTAGAGCCTTCCATGCCGTCGGTCCAAATTGAGGTTGATTGCAACACCTCAACCATCAGCAAGCGAGCCTCAAATTGCTCTGACAGATTACGTTCAAAGGTAGGCCAATGTTCAGCGCCAGGAATTAAATCTTTGAGCTGCGACATCATTTGACAGCCATTGCATACACCAAGAGCGATGGTATTGCTGCGGTTAAAGAAGGCTTCAAACTCATCGCGAGCCCTTGGGTTGTATAACACAGAGCTTGCCCAGCCACGGCCTGCACCTAATACATCGCCAAAGGAAAATCCTCCGCAAGCCACAAGCCCTTGGAATTCATCGAGGCTTCTGCGACCATCAATAAGATCAGACATGTGCACATCAACCGATATGAACCCAGCACGATCAAATGCAGCAGCCATCTCAATTTGGCCATTCACGCCTTGCTCGCGAAGTACTGCCATTTTAGGACGTAAGCTTTTAATGAGGGGTGCGCAAATATTATCTTGAGGGTCAAAGCTTAGCTCGCTGAATAAGCCTTTATTCGATTTGAGCTTAATACTTTCAAATTCTTGCAGGGTGCATTCAGGGTTATCACGCAACGAAGCCAACTGATATGAAGTTTCGGACCAAACGCTTTGCAATTCGAGAATGTTTCCGTCGAATACAACCTCTGTTTTGTAGTTGATGATCAACTTCATCGCTTCATTGGTTTGGCCTATGTTATGGCATAGCTTCGATAAACCAGCATCTGCAAATGCTTGTTGAACAACATTGATATCCACTTCTTTGATTTGCAAGACAGCGCCCAGCTCTTCGGCAAACAATATGCTTAGAGAATCAGCACCTAAACCATCCAAAGATAAGGAAACACCAGTGCGACCTGCAAAAGCCATTTCAGCGATGGTAGCGAAAAGTCCGCCATCTGAGCGGTCATGATATGCTACAATTTTGTTCGCAGCATTTAATGCCTGAATTGTGTTATAAAATGCTTTAAATAGGGAAGCATCATCCAAGTCGGGCGTTTCAGCGCCAGTTGCGTTAAACACTTGTGCTAATGCCGATCCGCCCAAACGGTTTTTACCAGCTCCCAAGTCGATTAGTAATAAAGCTGTATTGCCCAAGTCTGTACGCAATTCAGGGGTTAAAGTTTTGCGAATATCTGAAACTGGTGAAAACGCAGAAACGATTAACGATACCGGTGAAATCATTTCCTTTTTAACGCCTTCACTTTCCCAAACGGATTTCATGGATAGGGAATCTTTGCCCACAGGAATTGAAATGCCTAGGCTAGGGCATAGCTCTAAGCCTACAGCTTTAACCGTATCAAATAGGGCTGCATCTTCGCCATCGTTGCCGCATGCTGCCATCCAGTTGGCAGATAGCTTGATGTTGCCAATTTCGCCAATGTTAGCAGCTGCAATATTAGTTAGCGCTTCACCCACTGCCATGCGGCCTGATGCCGGGGCATTGAGCACAGCAAGCGGTGTGCGCTCACCCATAGCCATAGCCTCACCAGTGTAGTGTTCAAAATCAGTGGCTGTAACCGCAACATCTGCCACGGGAACTTGATACGCACCAACCATTTGGTCGCGCGCAACGAGGCCTGTAATGGAGCGATCGCCAATCGTAATAAGAAATGATTTACTGGCGACGGAAGGTAGGCGTAATACGCGCTGTACAGCATCGTTAATGCTAATGCTTTCAAGCTTAAGTGGCACAATAGGAATGTCTCGGTGCTTCACATCGCGAAGTAGTTTGGGTGTTTTGCCAAGTAGCACTTCTAGCGATAAGTCGACAGGGCTATCGCCTAAAGTTGAATCGCCAACATGCAAGTGGCCATCATCGGTTGCGCTACCAAGCACAGCAAACAAACAACGCTCGCGGTGACACATGGCTTCAAAGATATCACGAGATTCAGGAGCAATCGCCAATACATACCGTTCTTGGGCTTCATTACACCAAATCTGCATGGGGCTCATGCCTGGCTCCATATTATGTACTTCGCGTAAATCAAACCAACCGCCACGCCCTGCATCGTGAATCAGCTCTGGTACAGCATTGGATAACCCGCCGGCACCAATATCGTGGATAAAGAGGATGGGGTTGTCATCACCCATTTGCCAGCATCGATCCAATACTTCCTGGCAACGGCGTTCCATTTCAGGGTTGCCGCGTTGCACCGAGTCAAAGTCCAATGATTCTGCATTGGAGCCGGTATCCATACTCGAAGCTGCGCCACCACCCAAGCCAATCAGCATAGCAGGGCCGCCGAGTTGAATAATAAGTGAGCCAGCTGGTACTTCCTTTTTAAAGACATGGCGTGAATCAATATTACCCAAGCCCCCGGCAAGCATGATGGGTTTGTGATAACCACGAAGCTCACCATTGACGTTTTGCTCATAGGTTCTGAAATAACCAGAAATATTTGGGCGGCCAAATTCATTATTAAATGCAGCGGCGCCAATGGGGCCATCAAGCATGATGTTGAGGGCAGACTCGATTCGTTCTGGTTTGCCATGATGCTCTTCCCAAGGTTGTTCGAAACCAGGGATTTGTAAGTTAGAAACTGAGAAGCCGCACAGTCCTGCTTTGGGTTTAGAGCCAATGCCAGTAGCGCCTTCATCACGAATTTCGCCGCCAGAGCCCGTTGCTGCCCCTGCAAAAGGAGAAATAGCAGTGGGATGATTATGGGTCTCCACTTTCATCAGGATGTGTGTTGTATTGTCGTGTTTGTTATATGTGCCATCCGCATCAGGGTAAAAACGAGCTGAATTACCACCTTTGATGACCGAAGAATTGTCGGAGTAAGCAACAATCGTACCTTTTGGGGAGGTTTGATGGGTATGGCGAATCATTGAAAACAATGAACGCGTTTGTTCCGTACCATCAATAATCCAATCGGCATTGAAAATTTTATGGCGGCAGTGCTCAGAGTTGGCTTGGGCAAACATCATCAATTCAGCATCTGTTGGGTTTCTGCCCAACTGAGTAAAATTATCAAATAGGTAATCAATCTCATCGGCTGCAAGTGCAAGACCTAAGCTTAAGTTGGCTTGATGAAGTGCATCACGGCCATCTGTAAGGATATTGATATGGTTTAAAGGTTTGGGTGCATGATGAGAAAATAAAGCAGCTAAGCTGCCTTCATTAAATAATACAGATTCAGTCATTCTGTCATGAATCAAAGGAAGGATGATGTCTGACTTTCCATCAATATTGTAAGCGATGCCGCGCTCAATGCGTAATAGCGTTGTTAAACCGCATAATTTAGCAATATCCGTAGCTTTAGAAGACCAGGGAGAAATGGTGCCGATTCGTGGGGTGACGATAAATAAATTGTTATGGTCACTTGCAGCAAACGGTTGGGTTTGCACATTCAAGAGTTTATCTAGTGTGAGTTTTTCTTTTTCTGTCCAAGCAGGAGAGACTTCAACCATATATATATAGTGGGCTTGGATTTCTGGTGTATTTAAAAGTTGTTTTAGTTTGTTTAGACGAAACGCAGTTAACGCATTTTGGCCAGAAAAAATTAGAAGTGAGGGAGAGTTAGATTCAGACATGGCGGCAGTCTAATCCGTGATTGTCAAAATTCGATAGTTTTATGGATGCCAACGATACTTGGCGAGTGTGGCAAAAATACACATCAATGTTGTTAGAGGTTTGACGCTTGAGCATTGACTTGTGATTGTACGCCTCGTTGATGTGGAAAGCGAACTGGACTCGCAAGAGGAAAGGGAGGGGAAACAGCAACAACAATAGCTTATCGCTGATAAGCTAAATCCAAAACAATAATAGGATGTTAAACAACATGAAGAAAATTATTCTTTCTGCTGCTTCTCTAGCTGTTGCTGCTGTTGCTTCTGTATCAGTTGCTCCAACTACTTCTGAAGCTGTACCAGCATTCGCACGCCAAACTGGCGCTGCTTGCTTGAACTGCCACTTTGGCGCAATCCCACGTCTTGCTCAAATGGGCCGTGAATTCCGTATGAACGGTTTCCGCGACACTTCAGCTGAACTTCTTGAAGATGAACATTTGTCAATTCCTTTGGCATTCAACGCTTCATTGCTAATGAAAGCACGTATCCGTTATGATGACAAAACCGGCGGCCGTGATGGCAACATCCAATGGCCTGATGAATCAGCATTGTTGTTCGGTGGCCGTTTTGGCGAACACGCTGGTGGTTTGCAAGAATGGGACGTAATCTCTGGTGAAATGTTGGGCGGTAAATTCGCATACGTCAACGATTTGGATGCTGGTATTTTGGCATTCGCAATCGGTACTTCTGATGCGTTGGGTGCACCTTCAATCTTCAATGATCCTTCAAATGCTATCTCTCGTAACACACGTGGTATTCAATCACGTTCTATGGCATTGAGCACGCAACCAATGATTCATGATGCGGCTACTGGTTTGGGTGTTTATGGTTACATGAATGACTCTATCTACTTCGCAGCAGGTTTGGTTGATGCAGTAGGTGGTTTTGGTAATGGTAACGCCGACGTTGTACAATTGAAAAACATGGGTAATTATGCTCGTGCAGCATGGTTGGGTGATGTTGCTGGTTTTGATTCAATTATCGGTGTGTTCTACGCAGCTGTTGATGGCAAAGGTATTAACCTTGACGCCGCAGTATTGAACAGTGGCTTCAATGGTGACGGTACTACTGCTGATGTAACTGGTATCGATTTGCAAATGCAAGGTGAAGTTGGTGGCAACCTACTTGGTGTTTATATGCCAATCGTAGTTTCTGCATCAAATGATGTAACTGGTTTCCAACTTTATGGTAACTACAACCTTACGCATGCAGCAGGCGTACAACTTGGTTTTGACACTGCAACTGATGCAAGCGGCGCTTCTGATGTGACTACAAACCGTCTTATCTTGGGCGGCTGGTATGACTTGGCGCAAAACATTGCAATCAACTATGAGTACTCTTCTACTAAGACAGATGGCTCTTCAGCTGTAGCACAAAGCATTCTTGAACTTGAGTACGTTTACTAAGTTTTCCTTTACAGGTTAATTTGTTCAATAATGAGAAAGGGAGCCCTTCGGGCTCCCTTTTTTTATGCTGGAAAGAGATTAAGAAAAAAATTAGTTGTTGCTCAGTTGTTTGTGCAGCTCGCTCACTTGTAGTTGCAGATTGGTTAAGCTGTCATTGTTGTGAATGATATAGTCGGCGAGTGCTTTTCGTTGCCCATCGCTGCATTGCTGTTGAATGATTGATTCAAAGATACTTTCGTTTTGTTTGCCTCGGCTGAGTACGCGTGATTTTCTTAACGATAGATTGGCAAAAACCACAATCAACCCATCCATACGGGACGTTCCCTTGGACTCGATTAATACGGATGCTTCAATGATGGCGTAAGAAGACGTTTGTTGCCTGCGCCATAATACTTCATATCTTTGAATAGCTGGGTGCATGGTTGCATTTAACTGTTGCGTAGACTGTTGCGTTAGAAAAGCTAGTGCAGCCAATTTCTTGGGCTCTATTGTTCCCGAAGCGTTACAAATTTCTACGCCGAAAGTTTGAATAAGTTGTTGCTGTAGTTGCTTGTCTTGGGTTAAGAGAAGCTTGCCGACTTGATCAAGATCGAGACTAGGCACACCCAGTGCGTTGAACATACTACAAACTGTAGATTTGCCGCTGCCTATGCCTCCCGTTAAACCATAGAACTTAGTCATGACATCCATAAGCTTTGGTACCAATCTAATATTTGTGTGCCAAAGAAAAACCATACGACGCTTGCCATAGCCAAATAGGGTCCAAAAGGAATTTCGCTTCTGAGTCCTTTCCGTTGTAATAGCAGAATAATGCTACCGATGATTGCACCGACTACAGATGACACAAGAACAATGAATGGAAGCGCTTGCCAGCCCATAAATGCGCCCAACATCGCAAGCAGTTTAAAGTCGCCTTGCCCCATACCTTCTTTGCCTGTTGCTTTATAAAATAAAAAAGCTATCAACCAAAAGAAGCCATAACCAGAAATAACACCAATCAAGGCATCTAAGAGATAATCAAAGTGCCATGCAAATAGTAATCCTGAAGCTATGCCCGGAAAGGTTAGGGCGTTGGGTAGTAAAAAGGTTTCCAGATCGATAAGCGTTAAAATCCATAATAAACTTACCAAAACTATAGCTTGAAGTAGATATACCGATGTTTGTGGTGCTATTGGTGTGAACCAAGTGATAAGTGCCCATAAACCACCCATACTTAGTTCTAACAGTGGATAACGCCATGATATTGCTAGATTACAATGTCTGCATTTTCGGCCCAATAGCACCCAAGATATGAGTGGGATATTATCATACCAAGCAATATCATTTTTACATTGTGGGCAATGACTACCCGGGGTGACAATGGACTGACCCAAAGGAATGCGGTGTACGCATACATTGGAAAAGCTTCCAAATAAGATACCAAGTAAACCCATGGAAAGTGTGGCGAAAAGTTGTAAATCCATATCAGTCTTTATCTTCCTTGATACCTAATTTTTCCAAACGATAGCGCATTGAGCGAAAGCTTATTTTTAGTAACTTGGCAGCCTTGGTTGCGTTGCCGCGTGTGCGTTGCAAGGCTTCTTGAACAAATGATTTTTCGGTTTGTTCCAAGTAATCATCGAGTGATAGATCTTTAGCTTGTAAGTCATCAAGCGTGACTTGATCGGGTGAGGTTTGTTGAATCAGAATCTCTGATAAAAGGTGTTCATCAAGCGTGTCTTGATCGGATAAAGCCATTAAACGCTGAACGAGGTTTTCCAGCTCTCTAACATTACCATTGAGCGGCAGCTCACTTAATGTCTTTAGGCAAGTATCAGTAATGTTAAGGTTTGCTCCGCCATGTACTTTTAAGAAAAGATGTACCAATTCAGGGATGTCTTCTCTACGCTGACGAAGAGCTGGCATATGTAGGGGTATAACATTGAGTCGGTAAAACAAATCTTCGCGGAAGTTGCCATGCTTCACTTCTGCATCTAAATCCCTGTTCGTTGCAGCTACAACGCGAACATTCACTTGTTTTTCAACTTCACTACCCACACGCCGCACTTTCATATCTTGCAAAACCCGCAACAATTTTACTTGAATGAGCAATGGCATTTCTCCGATTTCATCAAGGAAGAGCGTGCCGCCATCTGCGCTTTCAATAAGCCCCATTTTGTCGGTATCAGCCCCAGTAAACGCGCCTTTTACATGGCCAAATAATTCGGACTCAAATAAGTTTTCTGGGATAGCTCCGCAATGCACGGGAACAAAGGGTTTTGAGGTGCGATCGGATGCGGTATGAAGGTAAAAAGCAGCCAGTTCTTTACCAGTGCCTGATTCACCTGAAATGAGTACTGTGAAGTTGCGTTTGGCTGAACGTTCAATGCGATCACGTACGCGCTGCATAGCTGTGGATTGACCAATGAGAGCACGCGGATTGCCACTTAAATTCTTAACTTTGTCTTTTTTAAGTGCGGGGCCCCCAATCGGTTCAGATAATGCGCGCTCTATCACTTCACCAAGTTCAGTACGAGAAACAGGCTTGGTGATATAATCAAAAGCCCCATGACGCATGGCTTCAACTGCAGTTTCAGCGCTGGCATATGCTGTGAGTAGGATAGCATGTGCATTGGGTTGGATTTCTTTGGCTAATTGAATGACATCTAGCCCCATATCTTCACCACGCATGCGTAAATCAGTGAGAATAATTTGGAATGAATTTTTCCGCATAGCAACTTCTGCTTCATCAATATCCGCGCAGGCGATGACGTCATGGCCATGAGAGGCCAACGATAATGAAAGAATTTCCCTGACATTTACTTCATCTTCGACGAGAAGTATTTGAGCCATATTATTACCCTCGCATAGCGATGTTAGCATTACCGCGGACTATAAAGCAGGCACCATCATCAATATCATTATCGATTGAAATATCCCAATGATTGATATGGCAGACTTGCCAAACTGTGGCTAAACCAAGGCCAGTACCTTGCTTGCTACCGGTTCGAAATGGTTCAAACATATTATTACGTAATTGAGGTGCTATACCTTTACCATGATCGCGAACAATGAGTTGCCAAACATCATTGATGAGATTGAATGAGATTTTGATTGAAGCTGGCTCTGGGCTGGAAAAAATGGCATTTCTTAACAAGTTATCAAGAACCAAACGGAAGTGATCAGGGTCTACCTCTATGTTCACATCTTCGCACGTTACAATAATTTTATGTTTATTACTTAAATCCTGTTGCTCTACCGATTGATGAATCAAGGTTTGGATATGCGATTGCAAAAGGTGGGGGTGCAAAGGGTTGGCGTAATCGAGCATATCTGAAACGAGACGGTTCAGGCGAGATATTTCATGAGTAATAATATTTTCAAGTTTCTTGTCCTCAGATTTTAATCCCATTAGCTCTACGGCTTGCGCTACAGTTTGCATGGGATTACGTATTTCGTGGGCCAACATAGCTGCCATTTGGCCAATAGAGGCCAATTTATCACGTTCAGCGAGTTGTTGTGCTAATTTTCTGTTCTCAGTGATGTCAATAATGGTTAACAGCCAAGAAGTTTCCTCGCCCATGATTCGGTTTAAACGCAAGAGCAGGGTTAGATTTTGGTGCTGATGCTCGGTTTGATAAGTACCTTCAGCATACATTTGAAGATGCTGGATGAATGATGGCGATAATTGAATAAAGCTTTTGATGCTAAACCCTTTTTGATGATTGGAAATACCGATAATGTTGGCTGCAGCTGCATTAAAGTCCTGAATTTGCATGCTTTGATTGAGAATAATAATACCTTCTTCCATGGTGGATAGAACCTGAGCATAAAGCTCTTTTAAATTTTTATGCTTTGTTATGGCTTGTTCAGATTCTTTTTGTAAAGCGGCATGCTTACTTGCGATATGCGCCATCATGCCGCCAGCAAGAAAGAAGACTGAGGTTTGCAGTAAAATTCTTAAGACGTTTTCCTTAATGATTTCAAAGTCATGAACATTAGCATATGTATAAATCGCTGTGAGATAGGCAATAGATGCAAGTACTGCAACTGTCAGAACAACCAATACACGAGATTGGCTGCCTGCTACGACAATTACCAAGCCCAATAAAAATATAAAAGGACTTTCTAAACCTCCACTGCCATAAATTAAGAAACAGATTAGTATAAGGTCAGAGGTGAATTGAACCAGAAGGTTAATAGAATAAGAATTTACAAGCCGCATGCCCAACACTTGAATTGCAGTAAATGCTAGCCAAAAAACAGAAACCTGAGTTAACAATATTGTTGATGAAAAATTTACAACGTTGTTCATCCAAAACAAAATTGCGAACAGAGATAACGATGCTAACGCTCTAAAAAGAAGTAAAATCTTTAAGCGTTGCAAATTAAACTGATCCATTACTAATGGGTTATGGTCTGCCATGGGTTAGGGTGTTTATTAAACCACCGATGCCATCATGAAGATTGGTAAGTACATAGCAATAACGAGCCCACCAATGACGATACCTAAGAAGGCCATAATTGCCGGCTCCATGAGTGCTGTCATATTATCTACGGCAGTGTCGACCTCTTCTTCATAAAAGTCGGCAATTTTTCCTAGCATCTCTTCCATGGCACCAGTTTGTTCACCAATTCCTATCATCTGTGTTACCATGATTGGGAATACCCCACTTTCTTCTAAGGGTTGGCTTAATGATTTCCCCTGACTGATGGATTCTTTTGCCCCAATAATCACGCGCTCAATCACGACGTTACCAGAGGTTTCAGCCACGGTATCCATAGCTTCAAGAATGGGTACGCCTGCGGCACTTAATGTTGAGAAAGTTCTTGTGAAACGAGCTACAGCACCTTTTCTCATGACATCCCCAATAGCAGGTAGGTTGAGCATTAGCTTATCTAGTTGGTATTGGCCAGTTGGTGTCTTGTAAACTGCTTTAATTGCCATAACGATGGCAATGGGTGTTCCAAATACAAGATACCAATATTCAACAAAACCATTGGATATCGCCATCACGATTTTTGTTGGACCAGGCAGTTCTGCGCCAAATGAGGAGAACATTTCTGCAAAAACGGGAACCACAAAAATCATCAACACCGATGTAACGATGAATGAAATAAATAAAATCGATGCTGGGTATACCATTGCAGATTTGATTTTCCCTTTTAAAGAAAGCGACTTCTCTTTGTATTCACAAATACGCAATAATATTGCATCAAGGATGCCGCCTTTTTCGCCGGCTTCGACCAGAGAGCAAGTCAAGCGGTCAAATTCTTTTGGGAATTTTCGTAATGTTTCACCAAATGGGGAGCCGCTTTCCAATTCATTTTGAATGCTGGTCAAGAGCTTAAGTAATCCTTTGTGGTCTGTTCCCTTGCGAAGCAGTTCAAAACACTGAACTAAGGGTAAACCAGCATTAATCATGGTGGATAGCAAACGGAAGAAAATACTAATGTCTTTATCTGTGACTTTGGGGTCACCACCGATTTTTATTTCAATCGGTTTTCTTTTGATTTTAATATCGGTGTAGCCTTGGCGTCTTAATGCAGCAGTTGCCACATCTTTATTGACCATATCAAACTCACCGGCTTTGGGCTTTCCTTGGCGCGTTTTAGCGGTGTATAGGTAAATTGGCATAATTAGTCTCCGACCGTGACCCTAAGACATTCTTCGAGGGTGAGTACCCCTTGTTTCACTTTGGTCAGTGCAGCCATGCGCAGTGTGTTGACGCCATCGGCAATAGCGATTTCATTGATTTCATCGGAGTTTCTTCCTGCATATACAGCATCGCGAATACTATCTGATACGGGCATAACTTGGTAAATACCAACCCGACCTTTGTAGCCCGTGCCATTACAAACACTACATCCCTTACCATGCATTGGAGTGAAGGAATCAATTTCATCCTTTTTAATGCCCGCTTCAATAAGAGCATGTGGGTCAAGCTTGATGGGTTCAGCGCATTCGCTGCAGACACGGCGCCCTAAACGTTGTGCAGTTACCAAATTCACAGCAGAGCCTACCAAGAATGATTCGATGCCCATATTAATCATCCTAGTCATCGTTGATGGGGCATCATTGGTATGTAATGTTGCTAACACCAAGTGACCTGTAAGAGCTGCCTTAATGCCAATAGCTGCTGTATCATAATCCCGAATTTCCCCGATGAGAATAACATCAGGATCTTGACGTAGAAACGATTTGAGGGCGGCCGGGAAGTCCATGCCAACTGCTGGATTTACATTCACCTGATTAATGCCCATAAAGTTAAACTCTACTGGATCTTCGGCAGTAGAAATATTAATGCCAGGTTCATTTACTTCGGCAACCGCTGAATAAAGACTTACTGTTTTACCCGAACCAGTAGGCCCAGTGACCAAGACCATGCCGTAAGGCAAGTGAATTGCATGTTGGAATTTTGCCAAATCTTCAGGTTCATACCCGAGCTTGGTCATGTCTGTTTGCAAATTAGACTGATCCAAAAGACGCATAACAACTTTTTCACCAAAAAGTGTAGGTAGCACAGAAACACGGAAATCCACTGTTTTTGCTTTGGATATCCGTAATTTGATTCGTCCATCTTGGGGTACGCGACGTTCCGTAATATCAAGCTGAGCTTGAATTTTTAAACGCGACACAATGGCGTCGCGCATATGCATTGGCGGACGCATGATTTCCATCAACACACCATCGACGCGATAACGAACGCGTAATACTTTTTCATAAGGTTCGATATGAATATCAGACGCGCCGCGTTTAATGGCATCAAGCAAAATGAGGTTTACCAGCTTAACAACGGGTGCTTCCTCACTTTCAGTTGCAAGCAGGCCGCTATCATTTTGAAATTCTTCGGCGTTGACCACTTCAAGGTCGCTGGCCCCCATTTCTGCCATAACATCATCTAGCGCTTGGGTGGATCCAGTTAGCTCCTCGAGTTTAACAGAAAGCTCAGACTCTCGAACAATCACAGCGTCAATTTGACAGCCAGTAATAAAAGCCATTTCATCCATGCTGTTGATGTCGTAGGGGTCAGCAACGGCCAGCGTAATAATGCTTCCTTTGCGTTTGACAGGAATAGCTTGGTTCTTTTGCATCACTTCAACTGGGATTTTTGTGAGGTTACGATCGATTTCGATGGACTTTAAGTCGATGGCAGGGCGGCCAAAGCTTTGGCTGATAAACTTCACGAGTTCATCTTCACTAAATACGCCGAGTTTAACCAGGGCGTGAGTAAGTGTTTCACCGTTAAGCTTCATGCTTTGTTGTGCGCTTTCTAGCTGCTCAACAGTAATGGCATTTTTGCGAAGCAGGATGTCGCCCAAACGCGTTTTTTTCATCTTAAACCCCTCCAGCCTGGTAAAACCAAAGCTTCCCGCCCAAGTTTATCTTCAACCCACTGTAAAGATTGTAAAAGGTCTGGCAATAGGCATGCGCCATTTTCAATTTCTTCTTCATGCCAATAT
This sequence comes from Mariprofundus sp. UBA1536, assembly GCA_002323245.1. Taxonomy (GTDB): domain Bacteria; phylum Pseudomonadota; class Zetaproteobacteria; order Mariprofundales; family Mariprofundaceae; genus Ghiorsea. The sequence goes on from DCPU01000018.1 coordinate 184,712, forward strand.
TCAAAAGCGGCAATGCCTTGGGCAATGAGCATAGGAAGGCCATCAGCAAACACATAGTCTCCCGCTTTCGTAGCTTCACCAAAAACTGTCTTTCCTGAAGGTTTATAGACCACATCGAGCGCTTTGCCAACGCCATTGAGTAGAAAAGGGAAGGATTCATTGTCATGAAGGCCGATGCTTGTGGCGTTGATGAGAAGGCCACATGTTTGGATATATTGTTGCACCAAATCACTGTCTTGCCAGCTAATAATCGTTGTTTTGATGTTGGGATAATGTAGTGCGATTGTTTCAGAGAGTGCTTTTGCTCTTTCTTCATTACGATTGCAAATCACGATATGCTCAGCACCCATGTGAAAAAGAGCATGACAAATAGCTTTTGAGGTGCCACCTGCACCAAACAATAAAACAGAAGTGGTTTTAAGGTTCACTTCCAGCCCTTGCAGTACCAAAGAAAATCCCAGCCAGTCGGTATTGGTAGCTTGCCAGCCTTGGTCTGACCATTTGATGGTATTCACAGCGCCAATAAGTAATGCATCCTCATCAGCTTCAACCCAGCTCAGTACATCTTCTTTGTGGGGTACTGTGATGTTGCAGCCAAGCGCTTTAAGCGCATAAAGACCATCCAGTGATGTCTTGAGGTTTTCAGGTTCAATATCAAAAGCCAGGTACGCCCCATTCATGCCCGAGTCTTTTAAAAAAGCATTTTGGAAAAGTGGGGATAGGGAGTGGGCAACGGGGTGGCCCAGGATGCCATAAAGTGAAGTGTGGCCGTCAATAGCTAACATGTCCTAAAAATAGGGCTTGTAATAAAAGAAGTCAAAGTTACTGAAAAAATTCATAAAAATTAGAATATTCAATACACCTTGAATAATTTATTTACTTGAGGCTAGCCATGTTTTTACTTCGCTATGCATAGGGTGTTGCGGGTACTTTTCAAGGAATGTTTGAAGATGTTCTCGGCCTTTGGTTTCATCGCCATGTTGCGCATAACAAGAGGCTAATGCGATAAGTGTATTGGCTTTTAGCATATCGTTGTTTGAAGTCTTGAGTAATGACTCAAAGGCGCCTTCACCCTGACCTGGGGTCTCGGATTCGCAAAGTTTGGTGCCGTCTTCGAACTGTTTGATGTCATTTTGGAAATTGGCATCGTTGGTCATATCGCCTTCCCAATGCGGCATGAGAGCGCTTTCTGTGGTTTCAGCTCCGCGTACACCCAATACTGCTGTGGCTGTTGCGTTGGTGGTTGCACTGTTGCGCGGGATGATGCGTTTGATGCGCGTCCATAACGAACCGAAAAATGAAGACTCAGACTTCACCACTTGGTAGGTAGATGCTTTTTTTGCTTCTTCGGCATCGGCTGCCTGAGGTGATAAGCCGCTGGTTAGCGTGAGTATTGAAAAGGTTAAAATGAGCATATATTTCATAAAAAATCTCCCTTTTGAAGCTTGTTACAGTGTACTGCTTCAAATGCGTTTGGCTGTGAGCTGAGTCAACTTATTGGCTCAGCAACAAAGCCAATGATCCATATCGTTCTGGCACTTGTTCATCGGTTTTGCTGGCTTGGGCAAACAAGAGTTTGGCGGCCATGACATCACCGAGTTTATATTGAACAATAGCGATATTTACCATGATATCGACATTTCGTGTATCAATGTTCAGCGCTTGGGTATACATCGATTGCGCTTTAGCAAAATCACCGCGCAAGAAGTGGATATTCCCCAGGTTGTTGAGCGCGGCAACATTGTTGGCATCTTTGCTGCGAATATCTTCCAGCTCAGCAATGGCTTGTTCAAAAAGACCATTTCGAGCATATACCACAGCAATCTGCATCTGTGCTTGAATATTGCTCGGATCCAGTGAAAGCATCAAACGGTATGGATGAACCTGCCTCTCCAGTGCCTTAACCGATAAAATACCCCATTCTTTATTGATTTTATCACCAAGTTGCGCTGCTGAAGGAATAGTTAAAGAAAATTCAGCAGGTGGAAGCGTTACCGGCGGGTAAGTTTCCCAAGCTGTGGCTAAAGGCATAATTTTCAATTTATCTTGCTTGCCAAAGTTATGATATTTCCTCGCCCCTTCTGCCCAAGCTTCTGTAAAGCTGGTGGCAATCAAGGTTGCTTCAAGAGGAATCCAAACTTCGCCATCAATGATTGCTAGTGCTTCATCATGCAGGCTGATGGAGTCTTGTTGTGCTTCGGGTACACCTGTATTAAACATCATCAGCAGATGCTCAGGCACATCCAAGATGGCTGTCTCAATGCCTAAGTTGGCTAGCGCTGCAGCAAGTAAGATAGAAAGGTCGTCGCAATCACCACTGCGCTGACGAAGTGTTTCGCGAGGAAACTGAATGGTATCAAGTTGTGTAGCACCTAATTTTCCATATGGGGTATTGGGATCAACCAAGTATTGGATGCCATAAGCAGATAAGCCATTATAAACGGTCATGGCTTTAGATATACGCTCATTGACGGCGCCTTTTTTGGGGTTGTAGGCATTAACCAGTTGGCGAATAAACACAGCCAGAGCATCATCTTTGGGCGTAGCAAAAGAACCAACCATATCAAGCTGATCCCAAACGATGGCGTTCTTGCCATAAATGGTCATGGATTCGTTCAGCGTTTCAGTGTGCGGCTTACCAGCGAGATAATATTCAGCGCGCACTTCTGTTTGCACACCTGTATCTTCATCGATATCCAAGATGCGGTTGTTAAAGGCTGCCAGTAAATCAATATCAATTTCACCGTTGGCTGGAATGCGCTCAACCACCATGGTAGTGGGGAAGTCCATATATTCTTTCACTAAAAGCGAGATTTTGATATTGGTGTAGTCCACAGCCGCTTCGTTGCTCAACGTCAGTTTGCCAACCGGTTTGTCTGTATATTGCTTGTATGCTGCTGAGAAAACGCGTGAAAATTGAAGTTGTTTGAGTTTCGGGCCAAGTAAGCTTCCACCAGCATCCACCAATCGTTTCTTTTGTAGGTAAGCCATGTTGAGTTGTTGTCGGTATTTGGCATTGTCAGGAGCTAGCTCTACTGCTTTTTGGAAAGCAGTGATGGCTTCATCAAAGGATTGGCGGGCCAGATAAATGCTGCCAGCAAGCAATACGGGGGCAGCATTACGCACATCCAGCAACATGGCCTTATCGGTGATTTCCATAGCTTCGTTGTACATATGATTGGCCATGTATGCGTGTGTTAAACTTAAGTGAACATCCATGTTGGTTTCGTCAATAAGCATGGCTTTTTTAAGGGTGTTGATACTGTCAGGAATCATGCCGCGTTGGTTTTGAATATCTGCCAGCACAATGTGCGCAGGAATTGATTTGGGTGCCAGTTGGAGTGCTCTGGCAGCATGGATGTCAGCCTCATTGAGTTCACCAGTTTGCATAAGTGCAGTCGCTAGCGCCACTTGTGCTTGGGCATCTTTATCGTTGATAAGCGCAGCTTGTTCAAAATGGTCACGTGCGCAGGTATTGTCTTGCGCTAATGTGCAAGCGTTGCCCAACCGCATGTGTACAGCAAAGTCAGTAGCATCCAAAGCAACGGCTTTGTTCAGGTATTCGACTTCACGGTCTGGTTTGTTGATGGCTAAGTATGCATCGGCCATGGCTATCCAAATGGCGGGATCGTTAGGCTCATCTTGGCCAGCTTTTGCCAGCATCGCTAAGGCTAGCGGTGCATTGCTTTCAGCCAGCGCAACACGGCCAAGGATGAAATAAGATTTTGGTTTTAAGCTTTCAACGCTTGCCATCTGGGTGGCAATACTGCGTGATGCTGCCAAATTGTTTTGCTCTAAATAAAGCAGCGCCAATTCAGGCAAAGCTTCTGGGTGAGATGGCTCTATTTTTAATGCGCCTTCATAAGCTGATGCCGCATCATCAAGCATGTTGTGTTTCTTATAGGCTCTAGCAACTGCCAGCCAAGACTGTGCATCACTGCCAGAAAGTTGTGTGGCATTGAGAAGCTCTGCTATGGCAGCCTCTGTTGCACCCAATTCAAAGTTGGCATCAGCAAGCGATAAATGCCACAGCGCCGAACTAGGCTCAAGAGCCACGGCTTGGCTCAGGTAATAAATCGCGCTGGGGATATCATCAAGTTGAATCAAAGCTTGGGCAGCAAGACTATAGAGTGATGCATCCACGAGCTGCTCTTTTTCCGCTAAATCCACAAGCGATTTCACATCCAGCCAAGCTTGCTTTTGCATCATGGCATCGGCTTGGTAATGGATGGCTTCGCTTTTGAAACCTTCAGTTTGTGTAAGAGGCTGGAATGTTTGAATGGCTTCATCATAGGCTTGTAAAGCCATCCATGTTTTACCCAGATACAGTTGCGCTAAGGCATGTTCTGGGTTAAGTGCTGTTGCTTGCACCATTTGCGCTTTCGCTTCTTGCCAGTCCTTGTTTTGATATGCTTTCAAACCCAGTAAGAAATAGTCTTGATACACTGAAGATTTTTCACTTTCTTTGCCCAAGGGGCTTACCGCAGATACACGGTATTCTGTAATGTTTCCATCTTTACGACCAAGGTTCACTTGCGGAAGTACGGTTTGCTTCAGCAGGGTGAAAGGCTGCGAAATATCGGATCGACCATATACGTTGTAATAACCGGAAAAGCTTTTGCTTTCAGCGAGCCAGTCTAAACGTACGTCAGTTTCATTGCCGGATATCAGTACATTACGCACTTGCTTAGGCGCGCGAAGGATATCAAAGGTATAACGCGCATGATTGGTTAAATCCACAAGTGAAAATGCTGTTGGATTGTTGGTGATGCTGTTAAACATCCATTGCTCATCACTAAAGAAGCCTGCTTCAGATGCAAATAACTTTTTCATCGGCTCTTGCGTCATATCGATGCTGATTTCGGTAACGCTTTGTTGGGCAAGTGTTGCAGCTTTAAATAAGTCAGCCAACGAGCCATCGGGGTTACTACGGAAAGCGCCAGACCAAAGTGCATCAAAACCAGCAGCCGGTTCTTGGGCTTTGGGTGAAAAGCGATACATAAATTTGTTATCTTTATAAAGCCAGACACTTAAGGGATTGTTTGGTGTTTTAGTAACAAAATAGAGGATGTTGTCTTGGTCAGTCATCACGTCATAGATTTTTAGAAATTCATGGGGGTGTTCTTGTGGGAAACCAAGGATAGAGAGAATGTCGCCGCTGGGAGAGAAAGCGATCACGCGTTTGAGCACACTATCAGCCACATAAATATTACTGCGCTGATCGACGCTGATACTTTGTGGGTCTTGCAAGGTTGCATCACCAAACACGCGTAGAAATAGTCCGTTACGACTAAAGACTTGTACTCGTTTATTGCCAGTATCGGCGATATAAACGGCACTTGGCGTTATGTCCAAATCTTTGGCTTCTAAAAACTCACCGTCGCGTCGTCCGTTACCGCCAAATGTGAACTTGTATTGCCCCGCAGCATCAAAAACTTTTACGTCATTGTCATCAAGCACTAAGATTTCTTCTTGGTCAAAGACAGCTCGAATGGGGTCATTAAATTTAGCATTCAGTGTTTGCAAGACCGCACCATCATGCGAACGTAAAGTAACAGTATCATCATTTTGGTTGAGGCAGAGGACTTGCTCGGCTGCATAAATATAACTGACCTGACAAGCTGAACGAAGCACAGATGATAGGCGAATGCTTAGCTTATCGGCATCTTGTTGCATCCATGGCGCTTGTTGGCCATCAAGTTGAAAGACTTCAATTTTTTCATTGCCCTGATCGGCAACATAAAGCTTACCAGCATGATCCAAGCTGATGCTGCTCACCCGTTGAAACTGACCACGCCCTTTACCAACCGTGCCAAAGCTGGAAAGAAGCTCCATATTTTCCCAATCGATTTCATATATTTTGCCACTCTTTTTGTCGGCCAAAATCATGATGCCATCAGGGCGTATGGCTATGGCTGTAATGCGCGGAGAATCATCGATGAGCTTTTTAAATTCATCTTTGCCAATCACTTTATCAAGCACGCCTACATCCGAGTAGACCAAAATGCGGCCCCCATCACTTTCATCAAGTACATATACTCGGCCAAGGCGGTCAAGGCTGATATCAGTAATGCGCTTCAAATTATTTTCAGGAGATGTAGCATCATTACCAAAAGTGAATAAGAATAATCCCTGTTCGGTGAATGCTGAAATACGATTGTTGCCGTTTTCAGCGACATAGATAATGCCTTGGTCTGACCAAGCTGCAGCAACAGGATCTTTGATTTCACCCTCTAACTCACCCTCATTGGCTATGGATTTCCAATCGCCATCTTTGCCGACCCAAATTTTTTCATCACCGCTATCGGTAAGTAAAAAACGGTCTTGCGGCATAGGGATGATTTTTGAGATACGTTGGTCGCTATTTTTGTCAGACAATGTGCTGGTGATTGGTGGTTTACCATAGGCCCATTGGTGAACATTGCGAGATGCATCGGTAATCCATAATCCACTTTCAGCAGCAGTCATGGATGAAATGGCATTGACTTTGATGCCAGGGAATTGCGCCTTATCAATACTATCTATGAGTTTAGGTTCAGCTAACGCCAAAGTAGGGGTCAAAAGCAGTAAGGTGAAGGTGAGGGTCAGGTGAAGGTTTGCCATGGAAATGGGTTGAGAATGGATGAACTTTGATAGCATTACGCCTTGCTCCTTCGATGCTTTTTACTGCGCGCGGGGTGAGATGTGATTGTTTATTTCAATCACCAGACACACATTATCATCGGTATGGTTTTATGCCACCTTGAATCTGTGATGGGGCAAATGTTGCGATTTGTTTGATTAGGAATAAGAAGATTAAGATGAGGAATTGTTGAAGACATGCTCAAATCAATTGGATGGGAATCACGTTTTCGCGGTCAGCAAAGCTTGCTGGTTTGTACCATGCTTGGGCATATAAAGCCTCAAAAGTGGCATAAATACGTTGGTCGTCATCCATGTAGTTGGCCTTGTAATGGGTATCAAGATTGCGCAGCAATGCTCGTCCATACAGCCCGCCAGAGCGCCCTTGAATGGCCGATGCAGAAGCGCCGATACCTTTAAGCTCGCGCACCAGGCTCATGGTGTCGGGATATGTGAGCGTGAATAAGTCGGCATCGGTGACGGGCATTTCAACAGCCACGGTGCTCAAGCTATTGCCTAGGCTCATCACATCAGGGAAAGACAAAACAGAATTGGTGCGCTCGGCATTAATGCTGGCAAGGGTTTGTTTAAGCTCGATAAGGGTGCGGCGACCAAAGGTGGAAAAAAGGATTAATCCGCCAGGCTTTAAAACGCGGCGCATTTCTTTCATCATTCTTTCAACATCAGGCACCCATTGCATGGCCAAATTGGAAGTGACCAAATCAAATGATGCATCTTGAAAAGGCAGGGCAATGGCATCACAAGCTGCATGATGATGTTTGCCTTGCCATGGCCAACGCCGCTCATGGTGAGCTTTGGTATGTTTGACCATGGGTTCAGATAAATCAACGGCGTAAATGTTTGATTTTTTATACTTTTCAGCAAGTAAACGAGTGAAAAAACCTGTGCCGCATCCGATGTCGAGAATAGCTTTGGGTTCGATTTTGGTGAAATTGAGATGGCCCAAAAGCCTTCTGCCTATTTCACGCTGTAATTCTGCATGCGTATCATAATGGCTGGTTGCGCCAGAAAACGAGCGGCGCACTTGGCTTACGCTGATAAATTCTTCCACCATAACTCCAATGTTTGATTGAAGGCGGTATCATGGGTGAGAAATGGCGCGTGTCCACATTCTTTAAGCTCACGGTATTGCGCGCCATTGATTTGCTTTGCCAAATCTCGTCCTGCAGTTGCTGGCACAATAGCATCGTTGCTGCCATGGAAAATGAGGGTGGGGCAGCAAACATCACTAAGGTTAGCGCGTTCATCTAGCGAAGAAAGTAAGTCTAAGCCCGCTTTTAAGCCAGCAAGCGTTGGTGGCGCTAGTTTGTTAATGGCGATGTGGGCAAGGTGGTTAAAGGATTGGCGATCAATGTTATTGCCATGCAACATCAGGCGAAAAAAACGCTGCATCAGTTTAGTATCACCTGTTGATGCGGCATCGCTAAAGCCTTGCCATACATCATCTGCACAACCAAAAGACCAGTCGGGTTGTTGGCGAAAGCATGGTGTGGTTGAAACCAAAACCCATCCTTTGAAATTTGATAGTTGTTGCAGGGACCTTGCTAAAGAGAGGGCGATTTGGCCGCCAAGAGACCATGCGACCAAGACAAAATCTTCGCCATCAGCTTCCTGCAATATGTTATTATATATGTATTCCAACCAAAAAGGGGCTTCAGTATCTGGGCTGCCAGCATGTCCGGGTAGCTGTAAGGTTGCAGTGTTGGTTATCGGTGAAAAATAATGAATCTGCTGACACCAGATTTGCGGTGATTGTCCCCAGCCATGGAGGAACAGGAGTTTAGGGGGCTGATTAGCTGGCGTTGACATGGGCGAACGTTGGCAGAAAAGCAACGGAAATCAAAAAAACATTGTAAACACTTCAAAATTAGGGTGTTTGGCCTTGGTCATTGACACTTGGGGCATAATGAGTAGAAACCGCCGCCAATTCGCACACGCTTTTTCCGTTGTGCCTTGCAAATGCAGGGATTTAAAGCGTGGAGGAACAACAATCGGAGGACATATGTCTCAATTTACTATGAAACAACTGCTTGAAGCAGGGGTGCACTTTGGTCACCAAACTCGTCGCTGGAATCCTAAAATGGCGCCATATATTTTTGGCTCACGTAACGGCATCCATATTATCGACCTACAAAAAACACTTCGCCTTGCAAACGAGTCTTATGACTTTATGCGTGAGCTAGCAACAGCTGGCGGCCGTATCTTGTTCGTAGGTACCAAGCGTCAAGCACGCGAAGCAATCAAAACTGAAGCAGTTCGTGCTGGCCAATATTATGTAAATCACCGTTGGTTGGGCGGCATGTTGACCAACTTCCAAACCGTACAAGCATCTGTACGTAAAATGAAAGAGCTTCAACGCAAAAAAGAAGAAGGTTTGCTTGAGCTTTTGACCAAAAAAGAAGCATTAAAATTGATGGGCGAGCTTGAGAAATTGGAGCGCACACTTGGTGGCGTTCAAGAAATGAGCCGTTTACCTGACTGTATCTTCGTGATTGACGTGATGAAAGAAGAATTGGCAGTGAAAGAAGCGCAAAAATTGGGTATCCCAGTTGTAGCTGTAGTTGACTCTAACTGTAGCCCAGTTGGCGTTGATTATGTTGTACCTGGTAATGATGATGCGATTCGTGCTGTATCTTTGTTCTGCAGCAAAATTGCAGATGCAATTTTGGAAGGCACCGAAAGCTGGACACTGGAAAACGCAGCTGAAGATGAAGATGTGGTAGAAGCTATGGTTCGCCAAGCTGAAGCTGCAGAAGCAGCCGCAGTTACTGAAGAAGTTGCTGCAACAGTGGAAACTGAAGAAGCTGGAAAAGCATAATCGCTTTTTAAAATAACCAAAAATAGACTCTGGGCGCCGGTCGGCGCCCCTTTTTAATTGGAGAAATAAAATGGCAATTACTGCTGCAGATGTAAAAAAATTACGCGAAGCCACGGGCGCAGGCATGATGGACTGCAAAAAAGCTTTGGGCGAAGTTGATGGCAACTTTGATGCTGCTGTTGATTACTTGCGCACCAAAGGTTTGGCTGCTGCGTCTAAAAAAGCTGGCCGCGTGGCCGCTGAAGGAATCGTGGCAACAAAATCACAAGGCAATGTGGCTGTGATTTTGGAACTTAACGCTGAAACTGATTTCGTGAGCAAAAATGACCAATTCGTAGCTTTTGCTGACAATGTCAATGCATTCATCTTGGATAAACGCCCTGCAGATGTTGATGCGCTTTTGGCGATGCCTTTTGATGGCGACTTAACTGTTGAGCAATCGTTGTCACAATTGATCGCTAAAATTGGCGAAAACATGAGCATTCGTCGCTTCCAAGTGCTTGAGTGTGACGGCGTTGTTGCCAACTATATCCACGGTGCTGGTAAAATCGGCGTATTGGTTGCTGTTCAAGGCCAAAGCAACGATGCATTGGCGGATATCGCTCGTGGCGTGGCTATGCATGTGGCTGCAGCTAATCCAATGTTTGTATCTCGCGACCAAGTCACTCCTGATGTCATCGAGCGCGAACGCGCTGTGTTGACTGAGCGTGCACTTGAAAGCGGCAAGCCTAAAGAAATCGTGGATAAAATTGTTGCTGGTCAAATGCAAAAGTTTTATTCAGAAAACTGCTTGCTTGACCAAGCATTTGTGATGGATACGGATAAAATCGTAAGTAAAGCTGTATCTGATGTGCAAGCTGGCGCTAAAGTTGTTGGCGTTGTTCGCTTTGCATTGGGTGAAGGCATTGAGAAAGTGGTTTCTGATTTCGCAGCAGAAGTTGCAGCTCAAATTAACGGTTAAACAAAAAACGTTTGAAAAGAGGTTCGCATGACATCAAGTTCAACTGAAACTTCAAAAGTAAATACTTGCCGATACAAGCGCGTATTACTGAAGCTTTCCGGAGAAGTTTTGATGGGCGATAGTGGTTACGGCATTGACCCTGATACCATCAATCGTCTTGCGGCCGAATTGATAGATGTGCGCCGCCACGATGTTGATTTAGCTATCGTCATCGGAGGCGGCAATATCTTTCGCGGTATGATGGGCACAGCCTCTGGTATGGATAGAGCAAGTGCTGATTATATGGGGATGATGGCAACGATTATGAATGCCATTGCCTTGCAAGATGCCTTGGAACGCCAAGGACAAAATTGCCGTGTGATTTCTGCATTGCATATTAAAGAAGTGGCAGAGCCTTATATTCGCCGCCGTGCAGTACGCCACCTAGAAAAAGGTCGCATTCTCATCTTTGCCGCAGGCACAGGTAATCCTTATTTTACAACCGACACGGCCGCAAGTTTGCGCGCTATGGAAATTCAAGCTGACATCGTACTTAAAGGTACCAAGGTCGATGGCGTATATACGTCTGACCCTGTGAAAAACCCTGATGCAGTTCGTTATGAAACCCTTACATTTACTGAAGCACTCACCAAGCAATTGGGTGTCATGGATGCCACCGCTATGTCACTTTGCCGTGACAATAAAATGCCAATTGTTGTTTTTGATGTCACCACCCGTGGGCAAATGCTCAGAGCCATGAAGGGTGAAGCTGTAGGAACACTAGTCCGGGAGGATTGAAATGTTTGAACAACTTGAAGAACGCATGGGCAAAGCTATCCATGCTTTGAAATCAGATTTGGCCACCATCCGTACAGGTCGTGCGAACGCCGCACTTTTGGATCATGTGCGTGTACCATATTACGGCTCAGATGTACCGGTAAGCCAAGTGGGAAGTATTTCAGTGCCTGAGCCACGTATTTTGATGATTTCGCCTTGGGAAAAAAGTGTGCTTAAAGATTTGGAGAAAGCTTTGCTTTCTGCGGATTTGGGCTTAAATCCATCCAATGATGGTGAAGTGATTCGTCTGGTGTTGCCAGAGCTTAATGAAGAGCGCCGCAAAGAGTTTGTGAAACATGCCCGTAGCATGAGTGAAAAAGCGAAAATTTCGATTCGTAATTTGCGTCGTGACGCCAACGAAGCTGTCAAGAAACAAGTCAAAGACGATGCCCTGCCAGAAGATGAATCCAAGCGTTTGCAGGATGAAATTCAAAAAATCACCGATCGTTATATTATCGAAGTCGATCAAGTGATTGATAAAAAAGAACAGGATATCCTCACGGTTTAATGTCTTCTTCTGAAGGCTTGCCACTGCAACGTGCGCCCAAACATGTTGCCATAATTATGGATGGAAACGGACGCTGGGCGAAAGCTCAGGGTCTATCCCGTGTGGAAGGCCATAAACAAGGCGCCAAACGTGTGCGTGATGTGATTGAATGGGCCAAAGATGCTGGTGTTAAACAGGTTTCGCTGTTTGCCTTCTCCACTGAAAATTGGAAACGCCCCAAGCTTGAGGTCACTGCCCTCATGACTTTAATGGCAACATTGTTGCCGCTTGAAGTACCTAAAATGCAGGAAAAAAATGCCCGCTTACTCACTTTGGGCGATATCTCAAAACTACCTTGGCTGGCAAGACGTGCCCTTCAAAAAGCTTGTAAGGCGACAGAACAAAATTCGGGTATTGATGTGATTTTATGCCTGAATTATGGCGGTCATCAGGAAATCATTGATGGTATGCGTCATTTTTTCCAAAGCTTTGATGATCAGAAGGATTTGGCCAAAGCCTTGGCCGATTTAACCCCTGAACGTTTCTCTGAATATTTGCAACGTGATGAAATTTTACCTGTTGATTTGCTGATTCGCACGGGTGGGGAAAAGCGTATTTCTAATTTCCATTTGTGGGATGCTGCTTATGCCGAGCTTTATTTTTCTGATACCAATTGGCCTGCATATTCCAAACATGATTTGATGACTGCTATTGAGGATTATGCCAGCCGCGAACGTAGGTTTGGCAAAACAAGTGAGCAAGTTCAAAATCTACATCCCGAAAGCGACCATGATACTAAGGATGAAACAAAATGAGTGAGTTAAGTAAACGTTTCATCACCGCTGTTGTGTTGCTAGTGGGCGCCGTATATTGGATGTTTTATACAACTGAAGGTTTGTTTAATCTCATTGCTTTGGTCTTTGGTTTGCTCGCTGTGGTTGAGCTTATTGGCATGGTTTCGCTGCCAATGGGTTTGCTTTATGTGATTACACTGGCGATACCAAGCCTTTTTTGGGTGTGGAGTGAAGCTACTATCCCTTTAATTTTTCCGCTGCTCATGCCTATGGTGTTATGGGTGTTGTTGTATGTAAGCACACATCGTTTTGCCAGTACTGCTGAATCCTTTTCCAGGCTGGCTTATGCCCAGGCAATGACAGTGTTGATTATGCTTTTTATCTATACGCTGATTACTGTACACCGATTGGAAGGTGGTATTTTGTTTTTATCAGGTGCATTGCTTGGTGTTTGGGCTGCAGATATTGCCGCTTACTTTGTGGGCAGGACGTGGGGCAAAAACAAACTTTGCCCAGCCATTAGCCCGGGCAAAAGCGTTGAAGGTTTTGTAGGTGGCTTGTTGTTCGGCACAATCGCTGCTGCTGTGTTCTGGATGCAAACGCTGGGCATGAACTTGGCTTCAGCTGTGATTTTAGCTGTGCTATTGGTGATTGTATCCGTAGCTGGTGATTTGGGCGAGTCTGCGTTGAAACGCGCAGTAGGTGTAAAAGACAGTGGCCGCTTATTACCAGGACACGGCGGCATTCTAGATCGCATTGATGCGCTCTTACCTTCGATTCCTTTTGTGGCTTTGATTTGGATGGCGATGCAATGAATAAGCCAATGAAACTTACAATTTTAGGTGCAACAGGTTCGATTGGAACGAGCACCATTGATGTGATGCTGCGTCATCCTCAAGCATTTGCTGCGTATGCCTTGGTGGGGCATAGAAATGCCAAGCTGATGGCTGAGCTTGCAGAAAAAGTTCGCCCAGAGCTGGTGGTAATGACCGATGAATCAGCGTATTTCGAACTCAAAGGTAAACTGCCAGCAGGCGTGAATTTAGCGTATGGCATGGATGAAGCCATTGCTGCAGCCGAACATGCCGATGTGGATATGGTGATGGCAGCCATGGTGGGCTCAGCTGGGTTGCCGGCTACCCTTGCTGCTGTGCGTGCAGGTAAACGTGTGGGACTTGCCAACAAAGAATGCTTAGTCACCGCTGGCCGTGTTTTTATGCAAGCAGCCAAAGAATCTGGCGCCACGGTTGTGCCCGTAGACTCTGAACATGCAGCTGTGCATCAAGCCTTGATTGGTCATGATAGAGATTCAGTCACGCGTATTATTTTAACAGCTTCTGGTGGCCCATTTCGTAATCGTGACCCCAAAACACTGATCAATGTCACTCCAGCTGAAGCTGTAGCGCATCCGAATTGGTCGATGGGAGCTAAAATCAGCATTGATTCGGCAACCATGATGAATAAAGCCCTCGAATTGATTGAGGCGCGCTGGCTTTTTGATGCTAAAGCCGAACAATTATCAGCGATTATCCATCCGCAAAGTATTGTGCATGCCATGGTGGAATACCGCGATGGCTCGGTATTGGCGCAGATGGCTATGCCAGATATGCGTTCCCCGATTATTTATGCCATGCAAGCTGAGCCACGCTTAGAAAGTGGCATTCCATGGCTTGAATTAGCCCAAACGCACCCTTTGGAATTTCAAGCTGTGGATGAAGAACGTTTCCCTGCCATGCGTTTGGTAAAAGGCGTATTGGCTGGTGAAGATAGTTTGGCGATAGCTTTAAATGCTGCCAATGAAGTGGCCAATCAAGCCTTTCAAGATGGTAAAGTTGGCTTTATGGGCATTGTGAGTACAGTCGAAGCAGTGCTCAATAAAACAGAGAATAAACACATCGAGACCTTGGATGATGTGTGGCAACACGATGCCATATCCCGCCAATTGGCAAATGAGGTCATCGCTAAATAATGGAAACTTTGCATACGCTTTTATACTTTGTAGTTGCCATCGTTTTACTCATTGGTTTTCATGAATTCGGCCATTTTATTGTGGCGCGTAAGTTGGGCATTAAAGTTGAAAAATTCTCCATTGGTTTTGGCCCCAAGCTTTTTTCTTGGCGCGGCAAAGATGGCGAAGTGGAATATATTATCGCTGCCATTCCTTTGGGTGGATATGTTAAAATGCTCGGTGAAAATCCCGATGAGCAAGAAGGTATTGATACCGACGGCAACCCCATCAGTGAAGTCGATTTAAAGCGCGCCTTTAATCGTCAGCCTGTTTGGAAACGTGCTTCAGTAGCCGTGGCTGGCCCTGGCTTTAATATTATTTTTGCCATTGTGGCCTATATGATTGTCAGTTGGATGGGGCATTTGGCCATGCCATCCACTGTTGGTGTGGTGTATCCGCATTCCTTGGCTGAAAGCCAAGGTTTGATGACTGGTGATGAGATTGTTGCTATCAATGAGCATCCCATCAATTCATGGCGTAGCCTGGAAGAGGGTCTGAAAAAGCATGTGGGCGAAGAAGTTCACTTGGATGTGCGTCGCCAGGAATCACCGTTACGTTTTTCGTTTGTGTTGCCGCAGCCAGAAAAAGATGCCTTCTTGATTGATGTGGCTGATGAAGTGTTGGGTATTAATCTTGGTGTGGATATCTTGATTGATAAAGTGATGCCTGATTCTGCAGCGGAGCAGGGTTTGCTAGAAGCCGGCGATCAGATTCTGGCGGTGAATGGCGACACAGTGAAATCGATTCATGGTTTGATTACGGTGATTGGTAGCTCAGCAGATAAACCAGTTAATTTGCAGGTCAAACGCCAAGCTTCACGTTTACAATTTGAAGTGACCCCGCGTGCGGATGCTTCAGGCCGCGGCTTGATTGGTGTGCAATTGAAAGCCAAACCATGGGCAGAGCCATTTATGCAGCGTTCAGGCTTCGTTGAGGGTGTGGTCTATGGCTTTGAACGTACTTGGGAAGTAAGCAAGATGACCGGTGAGATGTTCAAGCGCATGGTGAGCACCTCAATTGCTGCTGAAAATTTAGGCGGCCCCATTGCTATTGCGCAAATGGCAGGTACCACAGCTGAACGTGGCATGGTGTATTTTGTGATGTTTTTGGCATTTTTCTCAGTGAATTTGGCCATTCTTAATTTACTGCCGATTCCTGTTTTGGATGGTGGTATGTTGGTGTTTTTAGCCATTGAGCAATTACGTGGCAAGCCGCTCACACCAGCGCTGATGATGCGAATTCAGATGGTGGGTGTGTTGCTGATTATGTCGTTGATGGTGTTCGCATTTTATAATGACATTATGCGCTTATTTTAAAGGATGACGAAACTTACTATGCGCCAGTCCCCATCATTTTCGTCTGTTTATATTATTCTCATTGCTTTGTTTGTGATGTTCGCCCCATCAGCGGCTATGGCTGAAGATGTGATTGCTTCGATAGCCATCGAAGGTAATCGCTATATCGAAACTGCAGCTATTTTGACCAAAGTAAGAAGTAAAGTGGGCGAGCCACTTAGCAAACGTCAAATCAGCCGGGATGTGCGCAGGCTTTTTGCTACGGGTTATTTTTCAGATGTGTTCACGGAAGGGGAGAGTGCTGCAGATGGCTTACATCTCGTCTTTCATGTGGTAGAAAATCCAGTGATTGCCAGCGTTGAGATCGAAGGTAATGAAGAGTTGTCCGATAAAAAATTAAAGCCATTACTTGATATGAAGCCTGGCTTTATTCTCAGCCCTTTGGTCGAGCGTAAAGACACCAATACCATTCGTAAAAAATATTTAGAGAAAGGTTACTATCAAATGGATGTGGATATCCAAACCACAACCTTGGAGGATGGGCGTATTGATGTCGTTATCAATGTTGTTGAAGGCGAAGTAACGCATATTAAAGAAATTCGCTTTATTGGTAACAAAGCCTTTACAGCTGATGAATTACTGAATCCGTTGGCATCTCGGGCTTCTGATTTTGGTAGCTGGTTTTCCGATAAAGATGTCTTTAATCGCGACCGTTTTGAAGCGGATGCCCAACTTATTCGCCAGTTTTATCAAGAGCATGGACACTTGGATGCTAGGGTTGAATCCATTCGATTGATGCTCACACCAAATAAAGACAGTTTTTACTTGGCTCTAAGTGTGTTTGAGGGCCCAGCATATACCATTTCAGGCATTAGTTTGACGGGTGATGTGGTACCCAGCAAAGACGCGGTGATGGAAAATGTGAAACTTGAAGTCGGTGATTTGTATAAGGTTTCGACATTGCGCCAAGCCATTGAAGCAATTACTGAGCGCGTGGGCGATGAGGGTTATGCTTTTGCCAATGTGACACCTTTGTTTCAGCGTAACTTAAAAGATAATACACTGTTTATTACATTTGATATTGAGAAAGGCCGTGAGGTTTATATTGAACGTGTGGTTATTTCTGGTCATAAAAAGACAAAAGATAATGTGATTCGCCGTGAAATGCGTCAGCACGAAGGTGAGCGTTATAAAGCGTCGGATGTGAAACGAAGCAAAGAAAGGTTAAGACGTCTTCAGTTCCTTAAGGATATTCGTGTTTCTACACCACCAGTAGCTGATCCCAACAAAGTGAATATGAATATTGATGTTGAAGAAGGAAAAAGTGGTAGTTTCACTGCAGGTATGACGTATTCACAATTGTATGGCGCCTCGTTGACGGGAACTGTCGCTGAACAAAACTTATTTGGTGAGGGTTATCAAACCAACGTCAGTGGTGATATTGGGGGCGCAACTACCAATTATTCAGCGAGTATCGTCGACCCATACTTCATGAGTGAAGATGTTACGGGTTCGTTCTCGCTCAATCGCACGCAGACTGACTTGCAAACCATTACCGACTATAAGCAAGATACAAGCGGCTGGTCTGCAGGACTTGGTTTTGCATTGAGTGAGTTCTCTCGCTATGCAGTAAAGTATTCGTTGACGCGCACCACCTTGTCGGATGTGAACTTGGCAACAGCATCTGCCATTCTTAAGGCACAAATTGGTCAGTTTACGACCAGTGAAATTACCCAGTCTATTTCGTTTGACACCCGTGACCGCATCATTGCGGCAACCGATGGTGGTATTTATTCACTGGTGCTTGGTACAGCGGGTTTGGGTGGTGACTTTAATTTTTATGAGGTCACAACTTCGGCAACCGATTATACACCGCTAAGTGATTTCTGGACGCTGCGTACTTCGGCGACAGCTGGAAAAATTGCAGGTATAGGTGATTCAAGTATGCCTATTTATCGCCGCTATTCGCTGGGTGGTGCTGGAAGTTTACGTGGCTTTGGTTATTACGGTGTGACACTGCGTGAACCTGGTACTTTGGATGTCTTGGGTGGCACCTATAAAGCGACCTCATCGTTGGATCTCATTTTCCCGCTGCCTTACATGGCGCAAGCGGGTTTCCGCGGTGCGTTCTTTGTTGAAGCAGGCACGGTTTGGGGTGATGCTGGCGTGGTCACTGAAAGCTTTAGTTTATCAAAAGTTCGGGCATCATACGGCTTTGGCATTGAATGGATGTCGCCAGTAGGTGCGATTTCAATGATTTGGGGTCAAGTGTTGAGATCACAGCCTGATGATGAAAAACGTGGGTTTGAATTCAGTATTGGTCGCGGTTTTTAGCAGTTAAATCAATAATTTATAGAATATGAAAGGTGTATTGAATATGAAAAAAATGATGTTTGTGTTGCTTGCTTTATCAACTTTGGCAACAACCGCTAATGCTGTTGAAACCAAAATTGGCTATGTGGATATCAAAGCAGCCATGGAAAGCACCAAAGATTACAGCCAGGGTCTCAAACGCTTGGAAGCATTGGAGAGCAAGAAAACCAAACAACTTGAAGCCATGCGCAATCGTATCACGGATTTGGAAAAAGAAGTGCAAATGCAATCCATGACCATGTCTAACGACCATAAAATGGCCAAACAACAAGAAATGACCCAATTAAAGAAAGAATTCGATCGCGAGCTGCAAGATGCAAGTGATGAGCTCAAAGGTGAGAAACGTAAGCTTGATCAGGTCTTGGTTGGTAAATTTTATGACGCTGTACGTGAGTATGGTAAAACCAACAATTTCGACATCATATTGCCAAAATCTGCTACTGTTTATGCCAGTGGTAAGAATGATATCACTGCAGATATCACTAAGATTCTCGATACAAAATAACGGTAACTTGTGGCTAGCCCATCAATCACGCTCGCCGATGCTGCCAAGCTGGTTTCCGGCGATTTATACGTTGGGGATGAAAGCAAAAGTATCACAGGCGTTCAAACTCTTGAAAAAGCCCAATCCTTTCAAGCCTCCTTTTTATCAAATTTAAAATACAAACACGCTTTGGATATCACCAAAGCGGGTTTGGTTTTGCTTAGTCCTGAAGTTGAAGTTCCAGAACATGCCGGTTTTGCAGTCATCCGGTTGAAAAACCCATATATGGGCTTTGCTTTGCTCCAGCGCTACTTCTCACCGCAACCCATAAGCAATGCTATCGTCCACGCTACTGCAGCGATTGATGAGACGGCACAGATTGCACCAGATGTACAGATTGATGCCCATGTGTGCATTGGTGCCAAAGTGGTTGTCGGCAAAGGTAGTATCATCGGTGCTGGCACAGTGTTGGCAGAGGGCTCACGAATTGGTGATGATTGTTTACTCCACCCGCGAGTAGTGATTGAACACGGCGTATGTCTCGGTAACCGCGTTATTGTGCAAGCTGGCGCAGTGATTGGTTCTGATGGTTTTGGTTTTGCTTGGACAGGTTCAGAATATCTTAAAATCCCGCAAGTAGGTGCTGTGGTGATTGGAGATGATGTTGAAATTGGCGCCAACACTTGCATTGATCGCGGAGCCATTGAAGACACGATTATTCGCCGCGGCGCGAAAATGGATAATCTGGTGCAAATTGGCCACAATGTGGTGGTTGGTGAGTTGACGGTGATGGCAGGACAAACAGGTATTTCTGGGTCTACTACGATTGGTAGAGGTTGCCAGTTTGGTGGCCAATCAGGTGCCGCTGGGCACTTGAATATTGCTGATGGGGTGGTGGTATCAGCTAAGGCTGGTGTAATCGGTGATGTGAAAATTCCCGGTATGGTCTCTGGCTTTCCGGCTGTCCCACACCGTCATTGGTTGCGTTCTGCAGGTTTGTTTGATCGCTTGCCAGAAATATGGAATAAAATTAAACATTTGGGTGAATAGGAATAGACATGGCTGAATTTAATATTGACGAAATTATGGCAAGGTTGCCGCATAGATATCCATTTTTGTTGGTGGATCGTGTGCTTGATTTCGTTGAAGATACTTCGATTCGCGCTTTAAAAAATGTGAGCATCAATGAGCCGCATTTTAATGGTCACTTCCCAGGTCACCCAGTGATGCCTGGTGTACTTATTGTCGAGGCTATGGCGCAAGTTGGTGGTGTATTGGCCTTATCTTCTGCACCAGCGGGTGAAGAATATTTGATGTATTTTACTGGCATCGATGAAGTGCGTTTTCGCAAACCCGTACGTCCTGGGGATCAATTGATTTTTGAAATCACAGTACTTCGCCGTCGCGGTGCTATGTGGCGCTTTAAAGGTGAAGCTTTTGTGGATGGTGCCTTGGTTTGTGCTGGCACATTGATGGCCACCGTGTTGCCTAAGGAACAAGCATGAGCAATTTGATTCATCCATCAGCGGTGATTGCTGATGGCGCTACCATTGGTGAAAGGGTCAAAGTTGGCCCATTTTGTACTATCGGTGCCCATGCGGTATTGGGTGATGATTGCGAACTCATTTCACATGTGAGTATCGAAGGGTACACCACTATTGGCAAAGGAAATCGCTTTTTCCCTTTCTCCAGTATTGGCGCTGAACCCCAAGATTTGAAATATCATGGTGAGCCTTCGCGGGTTGAAATTGGTGAAAACAACACCTTTAGGGAATACACCACTGTGCACCGTGGCACTGAAGGTGGCGGTATGGTGACCAAAGTAGGCAGCAATAACTTGATGCAAACCTATACCCACATTGCGCACGACTGTCAGATTGGAAATGATATTGTGTTGGCGTGCAGTGCAATTTTGGCAGGTCATGTTGAAGTACACGATGGTGCAATCGTTGGCGCGATGTCGGCAGTTCACCAATTCGCACGTGTTGGTAAATTCGCTATGCTCGGCGCAATGTGCACAGCGCTCAAAGATATGCCACCGTTTTGTATCGCTGGTGGCGGTTATCAAATGAGTGTTTCTGGTTTGAATCTGGTGGGTCTTAAACGCCGTGGTTTGAGCAATGATGATATCCGCTTGCTTAAAGAAGCATACCGTTTGTTGTTTAAATCCAAAGCTTTGCATAAAGACCGCCTGCAAGCTGTGGAAGATATGCAGGCTAACAATGTCTATGTGGATGAACTTCTGGCCTTTGTGCGTAGCAGCGAGCGCGGCGTGATGATGCATAATATCAAAGCGACAGACGTTTAAGTCGCCATTATGGCAGAAAAACGCATTGGCTTACTCGCTGGTTATGGTCTGTTCCCTGTAGAACTGGCCACTTCTCTGAAAAACCATGGTTATACTGTTCATGTGGCCGCTATCAAAGAGGAAGCATCCGAAGTCATTGAAACTGTTGCTGATAGCATCACTTGGATGCAAGTTGGCCAGATTGCTACACTGATTAAAACCATGCAAAAGCATGAAGTCACCGAACTTATTTTTGCAGGCAAAGTACATAAACTGCATTTGTTCCGTAACTTTCGTCCTGATTTGTTGGCTGCAAAAATTCTGCTACAAGTCAAAGATTTTAAAGATGATTCTTTGATGCTCGGTATCGTGGGTGCCCTTGCCGATAAAGGTATTACGGTGCGTTCTCAGCTTGAATTTGCTGATGATATGATTGCTGGCGAAGGCCATCTGTTTGGACCCAAACCCAGCAAACAGCAACTCAAAGATATGCACTTTGGCTTTCCCCAAGCCAAGCATATTGCTGGCCTTGATATCGGTCAGACCATTGTGGTGAAAAACGAAGCAGTCTTGGCTGTGGAGGCCATCGAAGGCACCGATCAGGCCATCAAACGTGGTGGTGAATTGGGTGGTGGCGGTGCAACTGTGGTTAAAGTTGCCAAACCTGACCAAGACGCCCGCTTTGATGTGCCCGCTATGGGTGTGGGCACCCTAGAATTTATGGCGGCTTCTGGTTGTACATCCATTGGCATTGAAGCAGGGCATACGCTTCTTATTGAGAAGGATAAGTTAAACGAAGTGGCTAAACGATTAAAAATCTCTGTGGTTGGTATTTAGTTTGACGGTAACGAGCTACAAGGTGCTGATGTCAGCTGGGGAAGTATCAGGTGATTTGCATGCTTCTGCCGTGATTAAAGCCTTAAAAGCACAACTTCCTGAAGGTGCGATTATTGAGATTGCTGGCATTGCTGGGCCGATGATGCAGGCAGCAGGTTGTCAGGCTGTGTGTGATATGAGCCAACTTAATGTGATGGGTTTTGCGGAAGTGATTATGGCTTTGCCGCGTATTCGCAGGGTGCAAAAGGATATCGCGGCCTTTGCCGATAAGTTTCAGCCCAACATTGTCATTCTCACCGATTTCACCAGTTTTCATATTGGACTAGGCCGCAAGCTTCGCGCTAAGGGTTTTTATGTGGTGCATTATATTGCGCCCAAGCTTTGGGCATGGGGGGCTAATCGTCTGCCCAAGCTGAAAGCCTCGCAAAATCAACTGGCTTGTATTTTTCCATTTGAAGAACAATGGTTTTCATCGCGTGATATCAATGCCACTTACGTGGGTAATCCCAGTGCTTTTTCTTGCCAAGGTGGCTGGTCAAAAGCCGAATTAAAATCTCGCTTGGTCTTAACAGATGATACGCCCTTGTTGGCGCTTTTGCCTGGCTCACGCCCTAGTGAGCTCAAGCGCCATGTGCAATTGCTGGCCGATGCGTTTGTGCATTTGAAACTACAAGTGCCAGCGCTTGAAGCTGTCGCTACTTTGGCACCAGGCGTGAGAGCAGAACTATTGCAGCCACTCACAGATGTGGGTGTGCACCTACTGCAGCGCACCGAAAATGATTATGCCATGCGCGCTGATGCAGCAGTGGCTGTGTCGGGTACAGCAACACTTGAACTGGCGCTTTGGGAAACACCTACCGTGTTGGTGTATCGCACCTCTGCAACCAGTTGGTTTATCGGCCAGCGTTTGGTGAAAGGACGCTGCGTGGGTTTGGCGAATATTTTGTTGCTTGGTGATGTGCCAAGCGCTGAGGGTATTATTCCTGAGTTGCTCCAAGATTTGTGTACGCTGGAAAATATTGAACAAGCCGTCTTGCCTTTGTTGCAAGGGCAAACTGTGAAGCAGAAGAATGCTTTTTCGCAATTAAAAACCATGTTGGGTACTGAAAACCCTGCTGAAAAGCTCGCCAGCCTATGCTGGGCGCAGATGAGTCGCTAAGCATGGCTGTGTATGCAGTTGGTGATATCCAAGGCTGTTTTGAGCCTTTAAAACTCTTACTTGAGCAGGTTAATTTTAATCCTGAAGTGGATACATTGTGGTGCTGTGGTGATTTGGTGAATCGCGGCCCTGAGTCGCTAGAAGTGTTGCGGTTTCTTAAAAATCTAGGCGATGCCTGTGTATGTGTCTTGGGTAACCATGATTTACAATTGCTAGCATATTCGGCTGGCGGCAAAAGTTTTTCTGGTGATACGCTCGATGATTTAATTGCTGCACCTGATGCGGATGATTTGATTGAATGGCTTCGTTTTCAACCCTTGTTACATCATGATGCTGATTTGAATTGGTGTATGGTGCATGCAGGTTTAAGCCCGCGTTGGTCGCTGAATAAAGCCAAGCGCAGAGCGGGCCGCATTGAAAAGATTTTGCGCAGTGAGCAATGGAAACCATTTTGTAAATCCTTGCAAACCAAAGATTTTCCTATGGCTGAGCCCATGGGCAAAGATGAGAAAAACCTATTTTCTATTTCGGTATTAACACGTATGCGCTTTTGCAGCGCTGAAGGTGTATGCGATTGGAAGCAGAAAACAGCCAAATCAAAGACTGCTGTGTATCAGCCTTGGTTTGTCCACCCCAAAGCCAAGTGGAAATCGGATTGTCGTGTACTTTTCGGACATTGGGCAGCTTTGGGGTTGGTGCTGAAGGAAAAATCGGTGCTTGGTCTTGATTCAGGTTATGTGTGGGGTGGTCATCTTACTTTGGCTAGGCTTGATGTGCCCAAAACCCAACTTTGGGCTGTGGCTAGCTAAGTAAGTTATTCCGCTCACCAGACGTTTCGTTTGCTGCGAATATCTGTAAAAACTTCTAATGGTGTTTTGCCAGGATTGTACGCTGAACAAAAATCATCATCCAAAGCGCGCAGCATGGGATTGGTATGTTTTTCTAGGCCAATGCTGCTGGGAATCGTTGGCAGCTTCATGTTGCGCGTTTGTGTATCCTTGATGATGCGCGCTTGCAGCTCTGGGTTGTTGCCATCCACGCTGTTGGCAAAGCTTAAATTCGCCAACGTGTATTCATGAGCGCAGTAAATTTTGGTCTGCTCATCCAATGCGGCTAAGCTTTGTAGGGTAGTCCACATTTGCGCAAAGCTGCCTTCAAACAACCTGCCGCAGCCCGCCCCAAATAAAGTATCGCCGCAAAACAGTGCATCATCGATTACATAAACAATATGACCAATGGTGTGGCCGGTCGCATCCAAACTTTGGATATGCAGGCTGCCAATATCGAAGCTTTCACCAGCATGGATGGTTTTACTGATATGAGGAATGCGCTTGGTATCAGCAGCGTTACCGACGACTTCACAGCCATACCACGCCACCAGTTGCGCGTTGCCATCGGTGTGATCCCAATGGTGGTGGGTGTTGAGGATATGCGAGGGTGTGATGTTGAGTTGTTTACAAGCATCACGCACCAACTCAGCCAATGCAGGATCAATGACCAGCACATTGTCTGAGTGCTTATCGGCTACAACATAAATATAGTTATTCTCCAAAGCAGGAATTTGATGTACAAGAAAGTCGCTATGTTGGTATGTCCACATATCGCAAGTTTAAACGGAGTAGTCTAAATGTCACACGCATAAGATGGTGCAACCAAAGCAGTAGTCACGGCGGTGATTGCAAACGGCATAGTTACCATTACTAAATTTATTGGTTTCGCCTTTTCAGGTTCAAGCGCCTTGTTGGCTGAAGCTGTGCATTCGCTCGCTGATACAGCCAATCAATCACTACTTTTCCTTGGTATCAAACGCTCTAGCCGTGTGGCCGATAAGAAATATCCATTTGGTTATGGCCAAGAGCGTTATTTTTGGAACTTAGTATCGGCAGTGACCACCTTTTTCTTGGGTTGTGCTTACACCGTGATGCATTCACTGGAGCAAATGGAAAGTGGTCATACACCAGAAATCAGCTTGCTGGCATTTTGTATTATTGGTTTTGTATTTTTGCTGGGTATGTTGCTTTCTGCCTACACCAGCCTCGCTATTTTTGATACAGCCGCTGCCCTTGGTATTGCCCTGCTGATGGGTTGTTTGGCGGTTTTCTTGGCTGCAACCAATAAAAAATGCCTACTCAATGTTGCAGATGAAGCCATTGATGGACAGACCTTGGCGCTGTGGACAAAAAACAAACATATCCAAGACGTTCGCCATATTCATAGCATTGTGATGTCGCCTTCGGTAAGCATTGTGATGGCTGAAGTGGAGTAACGCGAAGAAGCTTTGTTTGTAAACATGAATCAAGAAGATATTGCCCGTGCGATTCAATTTATGGCGCAGTTGGACAAGATTCGCGCTTCATTGGAGTTGGATGTGGGCAAAGCCAGCGATGAAACCAAATATATCTATATTGAGTTTGTACTTCCTGAAAATAAATAAACGTCGGGCAGTTTAGCGCTTGGCTTTGCGCTCTATATTCATCCATTTGCGCACATTGGCGTTGTGCTCTTCTAGGCTTGAGGCAAAAGCATGGCCACCAGTGCCATCAGCAACAAAATACAAATAATCCACATCAGCTGGGAATGCCGCTGCGCGCAAGCTCTCTGCGCCTGGATTACAAATCGGGGTGGGTGGCAAACCACGGTTGGTGTAGGTGTTCCATGGTGTGTCGGTCTTTAAATCTTTGCGGGTTATATTACCCGAGAAAGCCCCTTGGATACGGTAAATACCGTAAATTACAGTGGGGTCCATTTGCAGCGGCATGCGCAGTTTTAAGCGGTTATGAATGGCAGCCGACACCCATACGCGTTCATGCGCCAGCGCGGTCTCTTTTTCAACAATGGAGGCCATGATGCGGTTTCTTAAAATTTGGTCTTCATCCCAAAAAAGCGCTTGGGCAATGTCATCTTCGATGCGAAGCCGAGCATCAAACATTTGTTGCAGCAAAGCTTTGGCATTGATGGGTTTGCTGTATTGGTAGGTTTCAGGAAGAAATAAACCTTCATTGATATCGCCGCCAGTGAAATGTGTTAATGCCTTTTGCCAATCTGCCAAAGGTGTTTGGGTTTTGCTGGCCAGCAGAGCCAACATTTCATCGGTGCGCAAACCTTCAGGAATAGTGACTTTAAACTGTAATACGTCACCTTTTTTCAGCTTTTTTAACACATCCAGCATATTTAGCTCACCAGAAAAATGATAAAGCCCCGGCTTTAATTGCACGGCACTACCAGAGAGTCTGGTTAGCCCATTGAAGATAAATTTTGAGGTGATGATGTTGTGTTCTTTGAGGGTGAAGGCGATGGCTTTGCTGGATGCACCATTGGCAATTTCAAGTTCTTGTTCGGGGATAATGTGTTGGCTTTGAATCACGTAAGCAAGATACAAGATAAGGCTGATGAGCAAAGCCAAACTGACCATGGTTATGGCTTTGATGTGCCTATTCAAAGTGAAACACCTTCGTTACTGGCCAAATGCTTGCTCAATTGATTAATAGCGGGGTGACGCTCATCAAGCTCCCTGTGGTTGATATAAGCAACAGGCTGAATGAATTGTCCACAATTGCTCAGCACCATGGCTTCACACGCATGAAGTAAAGCAACGGGGCAGGCCATGGCTTCAACCCATCCTTGGGTGATGAAATAATCGCGCATTATCCCGGGTAAAACCGCAGTATTGTTCGGCGTGAGCCACTGGCCTTGTACATAAAGCAGCACATTGGCAGTTAAACCGCTGATGATGAAACCATCATGGCACCATAAATAATCGGCGGGTTTGATGTCTGGATGCAGACCGCGCATATGTTCGATAGCGCGCAGGGTCTCGGCATAATCAGAAGTGAATTTGGCAACTTTTGGGCGCAGTGCATAGGGGTAAGCGATACTGTGTAAATTGTGCAGCGCAAAAGGCTGGCTGTAGGCTTGGGCTTGGATAAAGCATTCAAGTTTACTGTGTTGTAAAAGACCCCATGGTGCTTCAGCTGCGGCAATGGTGATGCGGCTTAAACAATCGTGGCCCAATCCTTGGCAATACTCGAGCACGGCTTCAAAGACGTATTGTTGCGCTGATTCAGGCAGTGTTAAACCATAAGCTTGAAGGCCTTGGCTCAGGCGTAGCCAGTGCTTATCCCAAGCAAAAATCTTGTCATCAATAACGCGAAAGGTTTCAAAACATGCCACGGCATAACCAAGTCCGCGAGGCATGGTCGAAACACGATGAATGGGGAGCGAATCAAACATGGGCAAAGCATAACAGCATCTACCCATTGCGCATCAAGGCCGATACACTTACCCCCAATGAAAATCAAACTCATGCAATGCACGCCCCGTGTTGGCGACCTTCAAGGCAATAGCCAACTCATTCTTGATGCTGTGCGAGCAGCGGATGAAGCGGGCATTGATGTTTTGGTTTTCCCTGAATTGATGATTACAGGCTATCCACCTGAAGATTTGTTGCTTCGCCCTTCGTTTATGGAAGCGGTGGTGGAAAACACGCAAAACATCATCAAACAAAGCCAAAATGCTGTACTGATTTTTGGCGCGCCAAGAATCGATGGCAAAGTGCTTAAAAACAGTGCCTATCTAGCCAGCAATGGGCAAGCCATTGGTGTTTACGACAAACAATGTCTACCCAATTACGGTGTGTTTGACGAGTTGCGATATTTTGCGCCAGGTGATGGGGCGCAATGCGTCTTTGAAGCCCATGGTTGGCGTTTGGGTGTGGGTATTTGCGAAGACTTGTGGCAAGACGATTTGGCCGAAAAACAAGCCGAATTGCCATGTGATGTGTGGATTAATCTCAATGCTTCACCCTTTCATATCAACAAACAACACGAACGCGAATTACTCACTTCACGCAGAGCAAAAGCTTTTGCTGCACCTTTGGTTTATGTCAATCCTGTGGGCGGCCAAGATGAAGTGGTCTTTGATGGTGGCTCGCACATTATGGGCGCTGATGGTGGGCTTTTGCAGCGCGCGCCCATGTTTGTCGATGGGGCTTATACCTTTGATTTTGCACAAGTAGGCGCCGTAGATATCACGCCGCTACCTGTGGAGATTGAGCAAATTCACCAAGCGTTGGTGCTTGGTGTGAAAGATTACGTGTTGCGCAATGGTAGCAAGCAGGTAGTGCTGGGTTTATCTGGTGGTATTGATTCGGCGCTTACTGCTGCCATTGCCGTGGAAGCTTTGGGTGCAGGCAATGTGCTGGGTGTGTTGCTGCCATCCTTATATTCCAGCGATCATTCCATCCATGATGCAGAAGTTTTGGCGCGCAACCTAGGCATTGAAAGCATCACCCTGCCCATTGCTGACAGTGTATCAGCGTTTGAACAAACCTTGGCAGCAACCTTTGCAGCTTGGGGTAAAACTTTGCCTGATGTGACCGAAGAAAATATTCAGGCGCGGGCAAGGGGTGTGTTACTGATGGCCATTTCCAACAAGACTGGCCGCATGTTGCTCACTACCGGTAATAAATCCGAGATGGCCGTGGGTTATGCCACGCTTTATGGTGATATGGCTGGTGGTTTTGCAGTGCTTAAAGATGTGTATAAAATGGAAGTGTTTGCGCTGAGCAGGCATTTGAATCGCGTGCATGAAATTATCCCTCAAAACACCCTCGATAAACCACCTTCCGCGGAATTACGGCCTGACCAAAAAGACTCGGATTCATTGCCTGATTACCCTGTATTGGATGCAATTCTTAAAGCCAGCATTGAAGATCGTAAAAATGTTGAAGCCATTGTGGCCATGGGTTTTGAATCAGAGCAAGTGAGGCGTATCGTGCGCTTACTGCGCTTGGCTGAATACAAGCGGCGCCAATCACCACCAGGTATTAAAATTACAGCTCTGGCTTTTGGTCGCGATCGTCGTTACCCGATTACCCATAGCTTCTCACAAATTTAATTTTATCTTTTATTTTAATGCGAATATAAACAAAAACTGGCTCGGTTTTTGCTAGTAGCAGCCATGAAACTTTTTGTGCAAACACCAGTGTCGGTTGAGCAGCTTGAAACGCTAAGGCCAGTGTTCAAAGTAGGCTTTGAGCAGGCGATGACTGTGCTTGGTGATATGACAGCGCATAAGCTTAAATTGTTGGATTTATCGCTCACCTCCCCTCACGAATCAAAGCCCTTTGCTACATCCGATGATGCAACGATTTGCTTAGAATTTAGCGGTGAATTGGCAGGTTTCTCAGCTGTCGTTTTTTCGGCATCCTCTGCTGCGGCTATGGTGAGCAGCTTGAGTAAATCCAAGCGAACATCCATTGATATCGATCCACTGCGCACGGGTACATTGCTCGAAATCGGTAATATTGTGCTCAATAGTGTGTTGGGGCAGTGGTTGAAAATATTTGACGCTAAGGCGTCATTTTCTTTGCCGTATTGTGTTGAAGGTGTTTTAAAATCCATCCCATTTGCCCAAGAAAAATCGGACAAGAAATTAATACGACTTGATACCTTACTCAATATTGATGGGCTGGAGGTGTCGCTACTGATGTGGATGGTTGTTTCTGCAACATCGCTAGAAAAGATTACATTGCTAGCACCCGAGAAACTTAATGCCTAAAGCCAATCTGCATATTTTAAACGCCATTCCTGACGGGGCTTGTTTGGTTGATGAACACCTCAATATCGTGTTTTGGAATACGCTGATGCAGCGCTGGTCAGGTCTTGCTGAGCAAGATGTGGTGGGAAAAAATCTATCGGCACTTTTTCCTAAGCTAAAAGAAGATTCGTATCAGTTGCGTATCAACCAAGTGTTACAAGGTGGAGCACCAGCCGTATTTTCCAAACAGCTGCATCATGGCTTATTTGATTTTCATGGTGAAAGTGGAGCGTTGCAGCCTCAACGAGTGACCTTATCGCATGTGTTATCCGAAAAAGGAAAGCCCATGGCGTTGTTTTTGGTGCAAGATATGAGTTTGTATGTGAATCAAATGGAAAAGTATGAACATTTGATTGAAGAGTTTGACGCTGAGCTGAAGCAGCGCCATGAACTTGAGCGCAATAATCAGATGTTGGTGTCTGCCATTGAGCATGCTGATGAAGCGTTAATCGTGATGCGTTGCACTGGTGAAATTGTTTATATTAATCCTGCATTTTCCGAACAAACAGGCTGGAGTGCCAAAGCCATTGAGCAAGCTGCACCATTTTATTACCACCAACTTTTTGTTACAGCAATTGATCAATCCCATATTCGCAACCTGACCATGATGGCTGCCAATTGGCAGGGCCGCAAAAAAATTAAGCACCGAGATGGTGAGAGCTTTACAGCATCCATCAGCATTTCACCCATTCAAAATGCAGGTGAGCAAGTTAGTCATGTGGTGGTGGTGCAAGAAAACATCAATGAGCAGCTGCAGCTTGAGGAACATTATCGCACCACCCAAAAGCAAGAAGCTTTGGCTACGCTCATTGGTGGCATCGCGCATGATTTTAACAACTTATTGTCGGGCATGATGGGGCATTTGTATTTGGCCAATCGTGAGGTGCAGGGCTTACCTAAAACAGTGGAGCGTATTCATCGGGTGCAACATGTGGTTAATGATATTGCCGCCATTGTGGCGCAATTGATGACCTTTGCCCGTAAAGGCGGGATTGAACAGCAAAAATTCCCCTTAAATTCATTTTTAAAAGAATTTGTTAAACTCGCTGAACATGCAGTGCCTGAATATATTCACATGAATATTGATTTTGAGTTCGGTGAATTTCCTTGCCTTGGTGATGTCGACAGACTGCAAGAATCATTGATGAATATGGTGCAAAACGCTGTTGATGCGGTTGATGCTTTATCGCCTCAGCAAGAGGCTGAGATTCGCATTCATTTGTCAGTTTTTGATAAAACCAAACAAGCTAAGTGGCTCAAACGACACCCTGCACTAAAAGAGGGCAAGTTTGCCCAAATCACCATCTGGGATAACGGTCGAGGCATTGATGCCGATATTATTGACCGTGTTTTTGACCCATTTTTTACAACCCAACACTTGGGCAGCGGGCTTGGATTATCGGTGGCAGCTGGCAACATCAAACAAATGAATGGGCTTTATGATGTGACATCCGATGCATCGGGCACTTGTATTTTTGTATGGTTGCCGTTGTTGGATAGTGAAGAGAATGTTGAAGAAGTCGCAACTGGACGTGCAGCCCGTGGTCAACTTATCTTGGTCGTTGATGATGAACATATTATTCGTGATACCTGCGCTGAGGTGTTGATATCATTGGGTTATCAAGTGATTACTGCCAACAATGGTTATGAAGCTATTGCCCAGATGGAAGCCCATGGGGAGCGGGTAGATTGCGTATTAATGGATATGATTATGCCAAAAATGAATGGCTCAGTTGCAGCTGGTCATATTCGTGAAATGTATCCGAATGTGCCGGTTATTTTTGCGACAGCCTACGACAAAGCTTTATCTATTGATGCGACCAGACAATTTGAGCAAGCGATGTTGATTTCCAAACCTTTTGCCCCACATGCCATTCACAAACACATCAAGGCGATGACACAAAAAGCAACACCACTGGCGTAAACCAAGTGGTGTTAATTCTGCTCTAAATTTTCATCATGGTCTTTCAGTGCTATGAAACGCCGATACCTTCTCGCCAAGCTAGAATCAAGCGAAACTCTTCATTACTCAATGGCACAGAAAGTTCGTTTTTGATTTCCGATAATGAAGCATAAGGATCTGCTTCGCTAAGCTCGAGCATGATGCTGTCGAAGTCATCACCAATAATATCGCGCACTTCAACATAATGGGCAGCACGCACCAAAGCGATGAAATGGTTGAGTATGGTTTTTTCACTCACACCCTGCTCAGCAGCTATTTCTTCCACCGACATGCCTGATTTATACAAGTCCCATGAATATTTTTGCGCATCGGTGGCTGGTGGGCCTTTGGCCAGTAAGGCTGGCTTGCTGTCTTCATGGCTTTTCTTCGATGATTTTTTGCCCACATGTGAGCCAATTAAATCAGCAAATGCTTCGCCATAAGCCTCAATTTTGTGTTTTCCCATACCGCTGACAAGTTCAAAGGGATTATCAATGTCGCTAATATTACCCAATTGACTGAGTTCAGTGATGGTCACATCACTGATAAGTGTATGCGGAGCCACATCTTCTTTTTCTGCCAGTTCAGCACGCAAATCGATTAGCTTTTTGTACAAAGCTGTATCTTTAATCATGGTAAATCGACGCAGTTTACGTTTGATGCCAGGCTGATACTTCGACAAAATCACTTCGGCTTTACCAGCAATAAAGTCTTCGCTCTTTTCCGTGGGCACAAGCGCTGCGCGCCTTGAAATATCTTGGTTGTAATAACCTTGATGTACAAGCTGCCGAATAATGGATGTCCATTCATCAGCATTGATTTCATGGCCAGCACCATGGGTAGAAATTTTATCGTGTTCTTTTTCTAAAATGCGCTTGCCTTTGGAGCCGCGCAGAATATCGACGATATAACCCACAGCGTAATCACCATCGAGTTCCTTGATCGTTTTGGCAACAAGTTGCGCCAGTTTGGTGGCTTCGTATTGCTCAGGTGGATCAAGACAAACATCGCAGTTGCCGCAATCTTCCGGCATGTCTTCATTGAAATAACCCAGCAACACACGGCGGCGGCAAGTGAGCGATTCAGCCAATGAAATCATGCTGTTGAGTTTATGCACTTCCACGCGGCGCTGGTCAGGGTTTTCCACATTCTCAATCAAGCGGCGTACCAAATTCACATCACCAGAGCCGTAAAGCAACATGGCTTCAGATTCCAAACCATCACGGCCAGCTCGGCCCGTTTCCTGGTAATAGGATTCCATGCTCTTGGGCAAATCATGGTGAATGACAAAACGCACATTGGGTTTATCCACGCCCATACCAAAGGCGATGGTGGCCACAATCACTTTGACGCGATCGCGCAAGAAATCATCTTGTACCTTTTCGCGAACGCGGCCAGGCATACCTGCATGGTAAGCCGAGGCGCGAATGCCGTGGCGTTGTAAGTTCACAGCCATTTCTTCCACACGTTTGCGCGATAAGCAGTAAATAATACCTGATGCATCTTTCCAGTCTTCAAGGAACTGCAACACCTGCGTGAGCGGTTGGCGTTTTTCAGCAATCAAATAACGAATGTTGGGGCGATCAAAGCTTGATACATAACGTTTGGCGCGTTTCATGCCCAGGCGTTTGACAATATCATCGCGGGTATGCACATCAGCTGTAGCCGTAAGCGCAATCATTGGTACGTCTGGCATGGCTTCGCGCAATTCACCAAGACGCACATACTCAGGGCGGAAATCATGACCCCATTGTGATACACAGTGGGCTTCATCCACAGCAAACAATGCCACTTTTACTTTTTCCAAACGTGATAAGAAAGTTTTGGTGAGAAGACGCTCAGGCGCCACATACAACAAATCAAGTTCACCATTTTCAAAACGGGTCATCACATCTTTGGCTTCGGCGGCTTTGAGCGAGCTATTAAAATAGGCGGCCGACACACCACAACGATTGAGGGCGTCCACTTGGTCTTTCATCAAAGAAATCAACGGAGAGATTACAATGCCAGTACCTTCGCGAATAATAGAAGGGATTTGATAACATAAAGATTTGCCACCACCGGTAGGCATCAGTACGAAGGCATCCTTGCCATCGAGTACTGAGGTTATCACTTCTTCTTGTGGTTCGCGGAAATGGTCGTAACCGAAGACGTCTTTTAATACTTTTTTTGCTTGTTCTTTTACTTTTTTCGATGCCATATCTATAGATGAGACCACACATTGAGAAATGTGGCAAGTTAATTTTGTTTAACAGAAGGTTACGTCATTTTCGCTTGCATGGAGCTGGCATTGGAAATGGTTGTGACAATCAATCAAACAATAGCTGCGTATTTTGCCGTTGTTTGCATGATAGGTAAAGTCATCGCAACTCAGGCAGCACTTTTACGGGAAAGGTAAATATTCACATCTCCGGCTCAGGCCACTTGTTTAGAAACTGAACTTTGCTTCAAACAATGATATTGCGTAAGAAAGCTGCGCTATCTTCAGGGATGCTGGTATTAATATACATGCCAGAGCCGAGCTCAAAACCTGCAGGACGGCTTAAGCGAGGTACAATGCTAATATACCAATGAAAGCATTCGGGTTCGCTGGCACGCGGTGATTCAGAGCGAAGGACGAAGTTGTAGCTGGGGTTATTAAGGCCTGAATACAATTTACTTAGGATAGTTTTTAAATGCAAAGCAAGCTCAGTGATTTCATCATCGCTGATATCAGCAAAACATGCACTGTGTCGCTTGGGGAATATCCATGTGTGGAAGGGTGATAGTGCAGCAAATGGGATAAAGGTGGTGAAGTGCGTTGTATCAAAAATGATTCTGCTTTGTTCAGCCAATTCATCGGCGAGGGTGGCACACATCAAACACTTGCCTGTGTCTTCAAAATAGCGCTTTCCGGCATCAAGCCGGTCACGAATTTGAATAGGCGTGATCGGTGTGCCAATGATTTGTGAATGGGGGTGAATCAATGAGGTGCCAGCATCTTCACCATGATTTTTGAAAATGGTGACATGGGCAATAGCAGGGTCTTCATACATGGCTATAAAGCGTGTTTTGAAGGTTTGCAGAAGATTACTGATGGCAGATAGTGATTGTTCGGCGAGAAAGTGGTTGTGCATTTCTGATTCAATCACAACTTCATGCAGACCATAACCTGACACACTGTGATGAAGCCCTTCATGGTTATGGTTTTGTTCGGTTTGCTTGGAAAGCGCAGAGAATTTATTGGGCACCACGCGAACTTGCCAGTCTCTAGATGCGGGGAAACGCAGCAATTCGCCTGGGGTATGTTCTTCGTTGCCTGGGCAGAATGGACACGCTTGATCAAAGATTATCGGCACTTGTGCACTGCTTTCATGCTTAAATTGATCAGGGCGAAGGGCACGCTCTGTTGCAATAACGACCCACTCACGGGTAATCACATTGAGGCGAAGTTCGGACACGCTTTATTTCAACGCTGCCGCTGCGCACATGGCACGGGTGAGTTGGCTGATTTGCTCTTCGTTCATCACAAAAGGCGGCATGGTATAAAGGAGTTTGCCAAAGGGGCGCAGCCAAATGCCTCGTCTAATCAGGAAATCTTGCACCTTGTTTATATCGATAGCTTGCGTCATTTCAATTACACCAATTGCGCCAAGTACACGCACATCGGCAACTTGTGCTAGGTTTTTAGCTGGCGCTAAACCTTGAATGAGCTGTTGTTCAATGCTTTTGATGCGTTGTTGCCAAGGCGATGCAAGTAATAAATCCAAGCTGGCCTTGGCCACGGCACAAGCCAGAGGATTGGCCATAAATGTGGGGCCGTGCATCAATACATTATTGCTTTGCTGATGAATACCGTTGCTCACTTTTTGGCTGCACAATGTTGCGGCAAGGGTCATATAACCGCCAGTTAAGGCTTTGCCCACACACATAATATCAGGGGACATGTGGGCGGCATTGCAGGCGAATAGTTCGCCCGTGCGGCCAAAGCCTGTGGCGATTTCATCGGCGATAAGTAACACATCAAATTCATCACACACTTCTCGCATAAGGCCAAGTAGTTCTGGTGAATAAAAGTGCATGCCGCCAGCGCCCTGGACGATGGGTTCGATAATCAGGGCGGCGATATGTTGATGATGCGAGTTAAGTTGGGCTCTGATGCTTTGGATATCTACATCAGCAAAATAATGTTTGGGCATAGTTTCAGCGAAAAGGTGATGCATGCTTGTTACGGGGTCGCAAACACTCATAGCGCCAAATGTGTCGCCATGATATGCATGACGTAGGCTCAAAAACTTCGATTTATGGCTTTGACCAAGGCCGCGCCAATATTGCACAGCCATTTTTAGCGCAACTTCAACCGACACCGAACCTGAATCAGCAAAAAAGATATGCTCTAAACCATTTGGAGTAATATCCAAAAGTGTTTTGGCCAAATCAATAGCAGGCTGGTGGGTAAGGCCACCAAACATGACATGGGCCATACTTTGAAGTTGTGCGTTCACTGCTTCATTGAGTTCGGGCACATTATAACCATGAATGGCGCACCACCATGAGCTCATACCATCCAACACTTGTCTCCCATCAGCTAAGGTGAGGGTCACCCCACTTGCTGATGCTACGGCATAGACTTTGGCGGGGGTAAGCATGGAGGCATAAGGGTGCCATACATGCTTTTGCTCAAAGTTTAAGTCGGGTTTAGGCATGGTTTTTAGATAAAATGATGCAAAGCTTCATTGTTGCTTTCATCGACAAAGGTATAACCCACATCGTCTAAAAAGCTGTGGAAGTTATCGAGGTCTTTATCGGGCACTTCAAAGCCAACAAGCACTCGGCCAAAGGCAGCGCCATGGTTGCGATAGTGAAACAAGGAAATGTTCCAGCGGCCAGCAAGTTTGGTGAGAAAATCAAGCAATGCTCTGGGGCGCTCAGGAAATTCAAAGCGATACAGGCGCTCATTGTGTGCATTCACAGATTTGCCACCCACCAAATGGGGAAGATGTAATTTGGCAGCCTCATTGTGCATCAGGTTGGTCACTTGATAACCTTGGCTGCTTAAATCAGCGGCAATTTTCTCATGCGCTTCAATACCAGACACGGCCACACCAACATAAACAAAAGCTTCATCACGGCTGCTCATGCGATAGTTGAATTCCGTGATATTAAAGCTGGATAAACCGCCGCAAAACGAAAGGAATGCACCAGCCACTTCAGGGATTTTGACGGCAAACAAGGCTTCTCTACGCTCGCCCATTTCGGCGCGTTCGGCCACATTGCGCAAACGATCAAAATTCATATTGGCACCGCTGTTTACCGCAGCTAACACTTGGCCGCGAACACCATCGCGTTTGACGTATTTTTTCAACGCGGCCACGGCCAAAGCGCCAGCAGGCTCCACCACAGCGCGGGTTTCTTCATAGATATCTTTGATGGCAGCGCAGATTTCATCGGTATCCACAAGGATGATTTCATCCACATATTGGCGGCATAAATCAAAGGTGTAGGCGCCCACTTGTTTCACGGCAACACCATCAGCAAAGATGCCGACTTGGCTGAGTACAATGCGCTCACCAGCTTCAATGGAGAGCTTCATGGCTGCTGAATCATCTGGTTCTACGCCAATGATTTTGGTGTTGGGCGACATTACTTTCAAATATGCAGCCATACCCGCAGCAAGCCCGCCACCGCCAATGGGAATAAACACCGCATCCATATCTTTGGTGCGCACTTGGCGCAGCATTTCTTCGGCAATAGTGCCTTGGCCAGCAATCACCATGGGGTCATCAAAAGGATGGATAAACTGCATGCCTGCTTCTGCGCATAGGGTCTCAGCATGGCAAACGGCATCCGAATACGAATCGCCAATCAATACCACTTTGGCGCCATAGGAC
This sequence comes from Mariprofundus sp. UBA1536, assembly GCA_002323245.1. GTDB lineage: Bacteria > Pseudomonadota > Zetaproteobacteria > Mariprofundales > Mariprofundaceae > Ghiorsea. The sequence goes on from DCPU01000018.1 coordinate 222,082, forward strand.
TCCACTGCTTGCACTTTAATTTCAGGGGTGGTGCGCGGCATGACCACAGTCGCTTGGATGCCAAGCCTATTGGCGCTCATGGCTACACCTTGGGCATGATTGCCCGCTGAAGCACATATCACGCCTTTGGCTTGTTCGGCTTCAGAGAGGTTGGCAATTTTGTTGTAAGCACCGCGCAGTTTAAATGAGAATACAGGTTGTAAGTCTTCGCGCTTGAGCAGCACTTCGTTTTGTAAACGAAACGATAGTTTGGGTGCCAGTGTTAATGGGGTTTCGGTGGCAATGTCATACACGCGAGATGATTCGATGGCGTGGACATAATCAAAAGATGGGTTGGTTTCTTTTTCAGAGGTGGGCATATGCGGTTTCTACCAGAGTAAAGTTTAAATTTCTAAGTGTGGTTTTTAATGGCTGCTTTTGTTGGATAGCCACGAGGCGCCCCAGCTCAAGGTGAAAAGCAAACAAAGCATCAAAATAATGGCTGCACCAGATGGCCAATCGTAGTGATATGACCACATCAAGCCGCCCAAGGTACCTGTTAATGAAAACAGTAAACTAAGTCCCCATAAGCTAAACATCGAACGGCCCCAAAACCAAGCGCAAGCTGCTGGCAATACCAACAAACCAGTGGTGAGTACAATGCCGGCAAGCTTCACGCACATGACCACGGTAAGGCCCATGATGCCATATAACACCAAACGCAAACGCGAGGTGGCGATGCCAGATGCTGTGGCAGTAATCATATCAAAAGCCATGCTCCACCAGCTGCGCGACCAAGTGATTAAACTCAGCATCACAATGATACTACCATAGGTAATCCAACGGGTGTCTTCAGCAGATACAGTGAGGATGTTACCAAACAATAGGCCAAACAAATCAACTTCATTGCGGCTGGCGCTGGAAATGAGAATCACGCCCAATGCCATACTGCCTGCAAAAAGCATACCTGTGCCCGCATCTTCATTGATGCCTTGGCGATTGGGCATCAAGGCAAGCAGTAGCGCAATACCGATGGCAGTGAAAGTAGCGGTGGGAAGTAAGGGTAAGCTCAATGTTACTGCCAAACCAAGGCCTGCCAATGAGGCATGCGATACACCCACCGTCAAAAACGATAAACGATGCGCCAAGACCATAATGGACATTGATGAAGTAACTACTGCAATCAACAGGGCAGGAAACAAAGCCTCTTGCATCACTGTGCTGCTGAAAAATGCATGGATAAAATCAAACATGGTGGTGTCCGTGGTGTGTTGATTTTTTGGCGGAATCTTTCACTGCTGGTACACAACCGATACAGCTTTCATCATGGGTGACAATGCTGATGTGATCGCCATACATGGCTGTCCACACATCGCTTGGAATGCTTTCGCCGCGTTTGGCGTGGTAGTGAATATGTTTGTTTAAGCAGGCCACTGAATCCACGTAAGAAGTAATCGCGGCTACATCATGTTCCACCATAACCACGGTCATTTTTTCTTCATCGCACAGCTTACGTAGGAGTTGATAAAGTTTTTCTTGGTGACGGCTATCGAGCGCCGCGGATGGCTCATCCAGCAAAAGAAGTTTTGGTTTGCGCACCAAGGCCCTAGCCAGACGAATGCGTTGCTGCTGGCCGCCAGAGAGTTTTCTAAAATCATGGTCTTTATACCCAGTCATTTCTACCAGTTCTAAGGCTTCATCAATCAGAGCATTTTGCTTGGTTTTGCTGCGGAATAAAGTTTTCCACAGCGGTTGGTTAAACTCAGTTAAACCCATGGCCACCACTTCAGCGGCGCGCATGGGTAAATCGGGCATGCCGCCGTGGGCTTGATGCAGATAACCCAAATCACGCTGCAAGGTGCTGCGTGTCTTGGGGGTGAGGCAAGTACCAAACAAATCAATGTGCCCTGCATCGGGTTTACGCAGGCCCGCGATAATGGTCAAAAGTGTGCTTTTACCTGCGCCATTGGGGCCAATGATACCCATAAAATGACCCACCTCGATTTCTAATGAAAGGTGATCAAGGATGGGTTTACTTTCCGAGCCGAATCGGATGTGCGATAAATGGATAACCGGTGAATTCATTGCTGGGATTGTAGCTTGTTCAAATTGGATGTCATCAACACTGACCATGGCATATTGCATGTGCCTAAGGCATCAAGGTTGAGCAATGGTTTTGGCGAGGTTTGGTGGGCGCTTAACCATTCAAGGCTGCGGTTGCTATGGCGCATGCTGCCAAGCAATACAGTTTGCGGATGCGCATAAAGTGTTGCCAGCGCCTCTTCCAAATGGCGAGGGCCATGTTCGTGGCCATGTTGATGTGATTCAAGCACTGCCCAAATCGGCACTTCATAGGCTTCCATCACACCTTGCCATGCAGGGTGCTGCATCATTACACCTTTGGTTTTGAGGGTCTCTAAAACGGGAAGCCAGAGCTTTTCCATCGCATCCACTTCGGTCAAAGCCAATGGCAATTGCTGTTCAATTTGGTTTTTTGAAGCTGGGAATTGTTGGCTCAATACGGGTGCTAGCTCTGCTAACGCTGCTTTGACTTCTTGAAAATTCAGCCAGCCATGGGCTTGATTTTTCCATAACGTTAGCACTTGGCTTGCTTTGGCTCGAATCGGCCAGCCCTGGTCATCGCGGCCTGCGCGAAGCACCAAGGTAGCTTTTTTTAACTGACCAACTTGCTGAGGCGATGGTTGAAAGTGGTGGGGGTCGGCACCTGCAGCCAGAAGGCAAACGCTTTGTTTTTCTGGCATCAGCATTGCTACAAGTCCAGATAATGGCGGAAGCGTCACGATGATGAGTTCATTGCTTTTGGGTTGTTCTGCGCTCAAAGCGGTGAATGGCAGCATAAGCAGGCAGCTAAGAAAAAGTGTTAAAGACTTCATGGGGTATGATGTTCCTAAATAATAGCGCCAATCGTGTGTATGTGGCCTAAATGGTTGCTATTTTATGTGTTTTTATCAAATCTTAGGCGGCACTCTAGCTGTTTCTATGCATTGAACCAATGATAAGTGCTGATGTCGGTAAATCCGAGGAGTAAGATAAGATATGTTATCACCTGATTATTATCGCTACCGTTGGAGCTGGTACCGCCCGATTTTGCAACAGGGTGAGTCGGCAGCCAAACGCTGTCGTGTGGATGCGCGCAGATTGCCGCTTTATGTGCCTGGTGAAGATGCTAGGGAATATGTGCCTTATGTCATGCATGTGCAGCTCTCGTCGGTGTTTCAAACAGCTATCAAACGCCTATACGATTTATCTGTAAAATATATGATTGATGGTGAGCGGGTTTCTGCTCATCAACTGCCGGCCACGGATGTGGTCTCGCGTACCATGATTAAGTATTTACAGGGTTTGTATCCGCATTTGCCATCCACACTCTTGCACCATTGGTGCGCTGATAAAGAGGGCGGGCCTGCCTTATTGAAAGTTTGGCAGGATATGTGGACCCAATCATGGCGTCAGGATAAAGAAGATACCGCACCTTGGGTGCCGGCAGTGAATATCTTGATGTTGCATTTGATTCGTGAAGCGATTGGTAAATTGCCAAACACTTATCCTGCGCACAACGACCACATTATGGTGAGTGTGATTGGCGGGTTATACGACTGGGCTGTACGTGAGTTTTTGAAACAACATCTGGATGGGGCAGTGGAAGTTACCCGCATTGCCACTTATGAGACCATGATTATTCCCGTGACGCCGATGGCATTTTTGTATGTGCAACCCGATGCCAATTTGTTGTCTGAAGCGCGATCGGTGATTCAAGCTTACGGCTTGGAGCCTGATTTATTGCCGAGGATGCGTGCATTACGCGAAAAGGTAGGTATGAAAAATGAAGCGGGCATTCTGCCACTGCTGGCGCAAGATCGTATGGGTGAGCATATGCTCAAACGCACGTGGACGCGCTTATCGCTTTGGACACTTTCGCAAAAAACCAAACAAGGTGTTTGGATGCAGTGGGTGCAAAATGCTAAAAAACTAGATACGTTAATTGCTAGGCCCGAATCCTTGCCAGAGCCTGTAGTTCGCTTATTGCAAGCTGCTGTGGGTGAACATTCAGTTGCTGGTTGGTTGCTGGCAATGCGCGAAGGCGGCAAAGCTGCCAAAAATGCTGGTACACCTTGGTTGAATGAAGATGTGGTACTCAATGCATTTCGTGTGTTTGAAGAAGATGTGGTAGTTGAAGGCGCACGTCGTAGACAAGAATCATTGTGGATGAATAGAACAGCAAAAATTGCAGCAGATAAACGCGGCAATGAAGCGATTGCTAAGTTTGAGGCAGCATATGAAAACGGTGAAATCGTTTATTTTCAGCCAGATGCTGGCAAGTCTTTACACAGCGGATCTACGCTAGCGACCAAGCAGGGTTGCTTGCGAGTAGAGTGGTCAGATTATCTTGCTGGGATGACCATGATGTCGCCGAATCGTAGTGTGTTTTTGGGGCAATATTTCTTGCCAGGAGTTTTGGCGCTGGTCGGCAAACATGAACATGTTTTTCTTGATCAAGTCTCAGCTTCGGGTTGTTTGCTGCGCGGCAGCATTCGCGAACTCGTCGATACAGCGCAACATTTACGCAATCAACTGCATACTTGGTTTGAATCGGTGAGTGAAGATAATAAATATGGCACCATGCCTGCGGTTTCGATGTGTATTTCCCTGCTGGGCGATTGGGATTTTGTGCAACACGAGAGCAAAGCCATGGGTAAACAAACCATGGCTTTTAGTTTATCGGTTTCGCAAGCTGATGCTGGCGTGGGCCGCGATGCTGGGCTTGGCCGCTTGATTGCATATCGCGACCAGAAGATGCGTAAGCAACCCATTGGTGGCGTGCGCGTGGACTTGTTTGAAAGTGGAACCGGTAAAGCTGAGCAACTGCTTTATAACAACGGTATTGCCCTCACATCACAAGCTGTGAACGAATTTAAAACAGCTGTTGAAGGCAAGGCAGTGATTAAAGAATTCAGGCCCACTAAAGATCAGCTCAAAGCTACCCTTGCTGAATATAGGATGCCACCAGGTGATTTTGTTTTAGTTTGTGCGCGTATGCGCGCCGATGACCAAGTGTATATGTTTGCTCGTATGGGGCGGCCAGTTTTGGCGGGTGTGGATACTGAGCTCTATGAATTTATTGATGCTAGGAGTGTGGCTGGCACACGCATTTATAATGATGGTTTGCCGCGCTGGAAGTGAGTCCGCATAGCCTGGCTGGCTTACAATTTAGTGCACTCAATATGCCCAATGCCATAGCTGTGGCATGGTCAGGCGGGGCAGATTCTACGGCATTGTTATGGCTGCTTCGTGAACATGGTTATGCGGTGCAAGCATGGCATATTAATCATCAGTGGAGTGAACAATCTACCGAAATCGCAGCGCTGCTGGCTGAGCGAGCGAAAGCGTGGGGCATTCCATTTACGTCACTGAATATTGAAAAGCCGAGTAAAAATAAAGAAGCGTTATCACGGCAAGGTCGTTACACGGCATTTGTTGATTTGAGTAGGGTGTCTGGCTGCCATGATGTTGCTTTGGCGCATCACCTGGATGATCAAGCTGAAACGGTGTGTATGCGAATGCTACAAGGCGCAGGCGTAGCTGGATGCCAAGGTATGCTGGCATATCGCCAACATGAAGGTTTGAATCTATGGCGCCCATTGTTAAGTGTTTCCCGTGCAGATATTGAGGTCTATTTAAAATCGCGTGATATCCCTTGGGAGCATGATGTTTCCAATGATGATACCAGTATTTGGCGTAATAAGATTCGCCATCAGTTGTTTGCGCAGATGCGTAAGGCTGGCAGCGAGCCACAACACCTATTTCTACGCTGGCAAGAGCAGGCCGTGAAGCAGCAACAGGCGATTCAATCACTGGCAAAACATATGGTGATTGAGCGTTTATCTGATGTTTCAGGTGAAGCGGTGACAGTCAATTGGCACGATTGGTGCTCACTTCCCTTTGTTGTGCGGGTGTATGTTTTGCAGCAAATGATGGGGATGTTGTTTGCAGAAGGCAGGGTTTTGGGCAGGCGTCATCTTTTGGCGATTGAAGCTTGGCGGTTACAAGGTGGAAACAGCTGGTTGAATTTACCATCCAGCTGCTTATATAGAAGGGGTCAAGGGTTGCAACTTTGCCAAGGAAAGGTGAGTTTGCGCAACACTTTTGCCGAATAAAAAGAGGTCATCACATGAATAAAAATTTACTACTTTGGATTATCATTGGTATGACCATGATGAGCGTATTTAATATGTTCAGCGGCTCCATGGGCAAAAGCCAGCCCATTAGTTACACAGCATTTATGGAAAAAGTTGACCAAGGTTTGGTCGATGAGGTTGTCATCCAAGATAAACAGGTGATGGGTCAATACCGCGATACCGCAGGCAACCCCGTTAAATTTGAACTCGAAGTGCCCAATGACCCAACCATGGTTCAACGTTTGATGGACAATAAGGTTGAGGTCAAAGCCAGCCACCGCGAAGAATCATTATTTTTAACCATTTTGATTTCTTGGTTTCCAATGTTGTTACTCATTGGTGTGTGGGTATTTTTTATGCGCCAAATGCAAGGTGGTGGCAAAGGCGGGGCGATGGGTTTTGGCAAAAGCAAAGCCAAGCTACTCAATGAGCATAAAGATCGTGTCACCTTCGAAGATGTGGCTGGTTGTGATGAGGCTAAACAAGAAGTGACTGAAGTGATCGAATTTTTACGCGATCCTTCCAAATTCACCCGTTTGGGCGGTAAAATTCCAAAAGGTATTTTGCTTGTTGGCCCTCCTGGCACTGGTAAAACCTTGCTTGGCCGCGCCATTGCTGGTGAAGCTGAGGTGCCGTTCTTCTCTATTTCTGGTTCTGATTTTGTGGAAATGTTTGTAGGTGTGGGCGCATCCCGTGTGCGTGACATGTTTGAGCAAGCCAAAAAACAATCACCATGCATTATTTTCGTGGATGAAATCGATGCTATGGGTCGTCATCGCGGCGCAGGTTTTGGTGGTGGCAATGATGAACGCGAACAAACCTTGAACCAATTGCTGGTAGAAATGGATGGTTTTGAAGCCAATGAAGGTGTGATTTTGGTGGCTGCAACCAACCGCCCTGATGTGCTTGATCCTGCACTGATGCGTCCGGGTCGTTTTGACCGTCAAGTGGTGGTGGGTAATCCGGATATGGCTGGGCGTGTACAGATTCTTAAAGTGCACATGAAAAAAGTGCCACTTTCTTCGGATGTGGACGTTAAAGCCTTAGCGCGCGGCACTCCTGGTTTTTCTGGGGCAGACTTGGCCAACTTGGTTAATGAAGCAGCGCTAAACGCTGCCCGCTACAATCGCGATAAAGTAAGTAATCAGGATTTTGAAGAAGCCAAAGATAAAGTGATGATGGGTGCTGAACGCCGCTCCATGGCCATGAGTGATGAAGAAAAAGCGCTCACAGCTTACCATGAAGCGGGTCATGCTTTGGTGGGGATTCATAGCCCTAAACATGATCCTTTGCATAAGGTGACTATCATTCCTCGCGGCAGAGCGTTGGGTGTGACCATGAATTTGCCCGAACGCGATCGCTTGAGCCAATCACGCATTGAGCTTGAATCACGTCTTGCTTCATTGTTTGGCGGACGCATGGCTGAAGAATTGGTGTTTGGTGTTGAGAATATCACCACTGGTGCAGGCCATGATATTCAACAGGCAACTAAAATTGCTCGCGCTATGGTCACCGAATATGGCTTTAGTGAACGTTTGGGTCGTTTGCGCTTTTCTGATAATGAAGAAGAAGTATTTTTGGGACGCTCGGTTACCCAAAGCAAACATTTATCCGACACCACTTCCTTGATTATTGATGAAGAAATTCGCGCATTGATTGATATTGCAGAAGCCAAAGCCCGCAAAATTCTAACGGACCACCGTGATGAATTGGAAATCATTGCCCAAGGTTTGCTGGAGTATGAAACACTGTCGGGCAAGGAAGTCCGCTTATTACTTCGCGGTGAAAGCATTGGTCGTGATGCCACAAAAAATAGTTATATGCCAAGCAATGATCCTGAAGATGATGAGATTGTTATGGGTGATGAAAAAGAAAATGAGGCAAGCGGTGTGGATGAACACGGCACAGCCAAAGGAACAGGCCAAGAAGGCTAATCTTGAAATCGCCCTGGCACAGGCAACAAGGTAAACCAGCATGGATGATGGGCGTGCTCAATTGCACGCCCGATTCGTTTTCGGATGGTTCACCTTCATTCAATGCCGAAAAAAGTATCAACCAAGCCAAACGTTTGTTGGCGCAAGGCGCTTCCATCATTGATGTGGGTGGTGAGTCTACTCGCCCCGGTGCTGAGCCCGTGTCCTTAGAAGAAGAATTAGCGCGTGTCATTCCTGTGATTACTGCCATCAAAGGGCTATGCCCCATTTCCATAGATACCACCAAAGCTGAAGTAATGTCCCAAGCCATTAAAGCTGGCGCAACCATGATTAATGATGTGAGCGCGCTTTTGCATGACGAAAAAAGCGTAGTGGTGGCTGCAGATTCGGGTGTGGATGTTTGCTTGATGCATATGAAAGGCTCGCCCAAAGATATGCAGGATAAACCGGCTTACGACAATGTGGTGGATGAGGTTGGTAGCTTTTTTGAGCAACGTATTCAAGTTTGTTTGGATGCTGGCATTCAGATGTCTTCTATATTGCTCGATCCAGGCATTGGTTTTGGCAAACGCCTGGAAGATAATTTGGCGCTAATAGCCAATCTTGGTGTGTTGCGTAGTCGCTTTAACCTTCCCATTTTACTTGGCGCTTCGCGCAAATCCTTTTTGGGAGCCATGACTGGTGCGGATGTGGATGATAGAGAAATTGAAACTGCTGTAATTTCCGGCATTGGTATCTATGCTGGTGCAGATATGATTCGTATTCATGATTGTTTGGCTCAAATAAAAGCAGCAATTATCGGAGGATATTGCGCGGATGCACGGCAGGATATGATATGGTAGTGGGCAACTTACAACTCACCTTTATGGATTTGCTCGACATCGGTTTGGTGGCGCTGGTTGTGTATTATGTTTTGCGTTTGATTCGTGGCACCCATGCCGAGCAAATGCTGATTGGCTTGGTGGTGATGCTCATCTTATATGAGGTGGCGCGCACCTTTGGCTTGCTCACAGTAGAGTGGATATTCAATCAAGTGTTTGCTGTGTTTATCGTCATTTTGGTGGTGCTTTTTCAAGCAGAAATTCGCAAAGGTTTGATGCGCGTGGCCGTTAACCCACTTTCAACGCCGGTGCTGCCCAAAGAAGCTTTAGTGGCAGATGTGGTGGCAGCAACAGAGATGTTGCTGGAAAAAGGCTGGGGCGCGTTGATTGTATTTGAGCGCGAAATGGGACTCAAACACCTTGATGAAAGTGGGGTGATTCTTAATGCAAGGGTGCAGCCTGAATTGCTTGTTTCCTTATTTAGCCCCGACACACCATTACATGATGGTGCTGTGGTGTTGGCATCTAATGCCGCCGGTGAAGTTCAAATTCGTGCAGCGCGGGTGTTGCTGCCACTAGCAAAATCAAAAACTGTTCGCGGCGAATATGGCACGAGGCATCGGGCAGCACTGGGTTTAACTGAAGAAAATGATGCGTTGGTAGTGGTGGTTTCTGAGGAACGTGAAGATATTCACATTGTGCAAAATGGTGAGATGGGCCCTGCGCTACGTGGTCATGTTTTGACAGCTGAGCTTGAGAAACGGTTAAGCGGGCAGCGTATGATTGCGGATGAGGAATGATGAAAGGGTTTCGTAAGATAGCATTACCATTTTGGTCGATTCTGATTGCAATCGTATTGTGGGTGCAAGTGCACGGTGCGGGCATGGGCTCTCTGCGCATGGATGTGGCATTGCAAGTACGCGATGTGCCAACTGATATGGTGATTGTGAATGATTTACCTGAGCAGGTAAGTATTACTATTACTGGCCTACAAACCCAGCTGAATGCGTTGGACAGGAAAAACCTATTTGTGTCTGTGGATGCTTCAGTGCTAAAAAAGCCGGGCGTGATTGAGCAGGCATTGGATGTTTCAAAAATCACCTTACCTGTTGGTTTGAAGGTTGAAAAAATTCAGCCAGATAGCGTGCAATTGCAGGTTGATCATGTGGTGACAAGAAGCCTTGACGTGCAGCCAAATTTTAATTTGCCCCAAGGTTGGGAAGCGATATTGGTGGTGGTAACTCCTGCGGCTGTAAAACTTACTGGCCCTGAAGTATGGCTGAGCACATTAAACAAAATTGAAACGGCAGCCATTCGTTTGGATCAAGCATCAGGTTTGTTTGATATTACCACATCCTTGGTGCCTCTCAGTGGTAAAGGGATTCATGTGCAGGGTAGTGATGGCAGCGTGCGTGTGCGCGGTGAATTGGTATTAAAAAAAGCGCAGCAACCTGAGCCTGTGAATATTGAAGAAGTCACCAGAGCACAAACCCAAAGTACAGCGGTCACTGGCGAAACAACGGCAGCGCAAAGCAATGCAGACGCATCAGAAAACGGTGCATTCAATGCTGAGGTGCCACCTTATGTAGAGCCATTGGACACATACGCTGAAGATATGCCGAATGCATCAGCTGCAGATGACCAACAAGGTGAAAATGATACCGAGGAAGCAGAGGTTGAAGCGTCTTGGTCATCAAGCGATGCAGCAGCAGAGCCTCGCGCTGAAGGAGTTTTACCAGCTCAGGATTTGTATGCCAACCCCGCCACGCAAGTACAGGAGTAAGAAAAGATGCGACGTTATTTTGGAACCGATGGTGTACGCGGCTCAGTGAACAGCGATTTGATGACAGCAGAATTTGCTTTGCGTTTGGGTAGAGCTGCAGGCCATGTGCTGACCAAACACTTAAGCCATAAACCACATGTTTTGATTGGTAAAGATACCCGTCTATCAGGATATATGCTGGAATCAGCCTTGTGTGCAGGGTTAACCGCCCAAGGCATGAATGTGATGTTGGTCGGGCCCGTGCCTACACCTGCGGTGGCTTATCTTACCCGCAGCTTGCGCGCTGACGCTGGCGTGGTGCTTTCGGCATCGCATAATCCAGCTGGCGATAACGGTATTAAGTTTTTTGCAGCTGATGGTTTTAAGCTTCCTGATGAATTGGAGCTTGAAATTGAAGCGACACTGGATGATTTGCCACCACTGCCAGCGGCTTTGGATATCGGTAAAGCTGTGCGCATTGATGATGCCAGAGGCCGCTACATCGAGTTTTTAAAATCATCATTGCCGCGTGATTTACGCCTTGATGGTCTCACCGTGGTTGTCGATTCGGCCAACGGCGCTGCTTATCATATTGCCCCACATTTGTTTGAAGAGCTTGGCTGTAATGTGATTTCTTTGTTTGATAAACCCAATGGTTACAACATCAACAAAGGTTGTGGCTCAACTTATCCAGAAAACATTTGTAAAGCCGTCTTGGAGCACAACGCAGATATTGGCTTTGCACTTGATGGTGATGCCGATCGACTGATTGCTTGTAATGCTAAAGGTGAAGTTGTGGATGGTGATAAAGTCATCGCCATTTTAGCGGAATACCTGCAAAACAAAGGCGGTTTGCGCGGCGGAGCTGTGGTTACTACCTTGATGAGTAATATGGGGCTGGCGCGCTATTTAAAAGACCACTGCAGCCTTGATATGTATAGAGCCGATGTTGGTGATAGGTATGTGTTGGAGATGATGCGCGAGCGCGACTGTAATTTGGGCGGCGAGCAATCTGGGCATATGATTATGCTTGATCACAACACCACAGGTGATGGTTTGATGACGGCGCTGCAATTGCTTTGCGCCATGCAGTCTTCACAAAAACCATTACATGAATTGGCCACTGAGATGTCGCTATTCCCACAACATTTATGGAATATTTTGATGGAAAAGAAAATTGATGTACTCTGCAATAGCAAAGTACAAGCGATGATCAAAGAGGCTGAGCAAGCACTTGGTGATAGTGGTAGGGTGAATGTACGCGCCTCGGGCACTGAGCCGAAACTGCGGGTGATGGTGGAGTGTGAAAATCAAGCCGACCTTGAGAGTGTGGGTGAAGCTTTGGTGGCAAGCCTACAAGCTTATATCCCATCCTTGATGGGATAATCACTTAATTTCTATCCTAATTGAGGGCGATATTGCCCTCATCTTTAAGACGTAGGCGAAGATGTTCGCGGTGACGCTGGAATACATATTTGGCCACATTGTCTTCTTCTTCAGAGCAGCGGAAGTGAAAGCGAACACCGATATGAAGGGTGCCATTCTTCTCAGGTTTGGCCCAAGTGACTTCACCAATCAATTCCAACACCATGGGCGGAAATGAAGGCAACATCATTGTAATCTTGAGGCAATCATGACTGCGATAAGGTTTATCGGTATGAAAGCTGGCGCCAGTGACGCTTAAATTGACTGGGCGTTCTTGTAAATCACTTCGATTGGCATCATTAAGCATATTCACACCAATCAAATAATTGAGTTTGGCATCTAGGGTTTCAATAGCATTGGCGAGATCCGGATTCATGCTGTCGTGGCTCACCGAAGCAAACACATCGCGCCCTACCATGCTTCTAAGCATGGAGTTTTGCCGTGAGCGTATACCCAATTGCGATTTTTGATGTTCAAATTCTTCACTGCTGATGAGTTCATCACGCATAGGCAATACATCATCAATGCGGAAATCTTGTCTGCGGTTGTCGCTCATAAGTTGGCTCCTACTTGTTGCTGGAGTTGTTGCTGCACAGCCTGAATGGGCAATACACCTTCATTGTAATCATTGGAAATGGCTTGCGTAGAAATGGTGCCTTGTTTGATGGCTTCTAAAGCAACTGCCACGATTTGTGGATCAAACTGTGTGCCCGAGGCAAATTCAAGTTGTTCAGCACAAAATGATAACGGTTTGGCTTGACGGTAAACGCGGTGGGTGGTCATGGCATCAATGGCATCAGCTACGCAAACAATACGAGCTTCAAAGGGAATTTCAGTGCTGCCAATTTTATCAGGATAACCTTTGCCATCCCAACGTTCATGATGATGACGTACCATCAGGCGCTCGCGCACAAGGGTATCCATGTTTTTAAGAATCGAGTCACCAATGGCGGGATGTGCTTTCATGATGGAGTACTCGTGATCAGTATAACGCCCAGGTTTAAGCAGCACGGAATCTGCGATGCCCACTTTGCCAATATCGTGGAGCAAACCACCTGTTTTGATGAGCTGAATGGTTTCATCATCCAAGCCCAATGCTTTGGCAAAAAGGACGGATAACTTGCTCACCCGTGAAGAATGGTCTTTGGTGTAACGATCGCGTGCTTCCAAGGAACGCACGAGTGCAATCAGCGTTTCATTCATGCTGCTGGCAAGGGCGGCGTGAACTGCGCGATTATCGAGTAAGGTATCTAATTTTTTAATCAGCAAACCAAGCATATGTTTGGCTTCGCCTTCGATAGATTTGTTACCCATGCAATCGGTTAAACACAATACGCCCATGGGGATGCCTTGTAAGTAAATAGGCACGCCAATAAAAGAGGTAACAGGAGTGCTTGGCCAGCAGGTACGTTTGTTGCCGTTTTTAGAGAATATTTCGATAAACTCTTCCTCATCCATCAGTAACGGTGTGAAAGGCGTGTCATCGATTGGGCATGCATTGGGTGAAAAGTCAGCGTTTAGCCCTTGCGAGGCAATGCGAATGAGTTTATGTGAATGGCGCTCGAACAAGGCGATATATCCACCTTTCGCATAGACCATGTCCATAGCCACGCCCAAGGCGCTGCTGCAAACACTTGATACATCACGGTTTTTCGGGATTTCATCAAACATGCGATAGAGCAAGCCCAGCTTTCTATCCATCTCAAAAATTTCGGGTAATAGGCGGTTATCGTGTGTGGGTTTGTGAGGAGCTCCATCGGCTGTTTTGTTTTCCACCTCAAGCACCTTGCGCACACAATTGAGCAACACATCAGGATTAAAGGGTTTGGCCAATACATATTTGATATCCAAACTTTTGGCTTGGTTCAAATGTTTGGCGGATAAAAAGCCACTGATAAGTATTACGGGTGCAATGCTGACTTGTTGCGCTTTCATTTTCGCAATCAAATCCAAGCTGCTACCATCACCCAAGCTGAGATCTGTGATAATCAGCGCCCAGCCTTTTTCAAGCAATTGTGTTTCAGCTTCTTTGATATTGATGGCTTGGGTGATTTGAATTTCGATGCCCAAGCTACGCATCACTTCGGAAATCACTTCACGGACTGCCGGTTGATCTTCAATGATTAGGATATCATACATGGCCAGCCCTCACATTGCCTGCATAGGCTTTAATCGCCATAGGTTTACTTGCTTTATCAACATAGGGCAGGAATTGCTGGCTTTTACTTTCAACAGGCAAACTGGATTGGTACTGCAATTGACGCAGCAACGATTGATAACGCATGGCATTATCAAGGCGAACGCGAATCTCAGGCAGTTGAAAGGGTTTACTAATAAAGTCATAGGCTCCTTGCTCCACTGCATGTATAGCATCTTCGATGCCAGAATAGCCGGTCATGAGTAAAACAAGGGTGCGGATAGGATCTTGATGGTTTTGTGCTAACAATGCCAAACCATCGGCGCCAGGCATCACGATGTCACTGAGGATAATATCGAAGTGTTCTTTTTTGAGTAAAGCTAAGGCGTCATCACCACGATGAACAACGGTAGTATGGTAACCACTGCCACCAAGGTATTCTTCTAACAAGGCTGCAAGTGCCAAGTCATCCTCTGCAATGAGAAGGCGTGGCTCAATCAAGATTATGTCCCTGAATTTTTATCGCTGGAATATAGCTTGAGCAGCTGATTTTCCAGTTCTTGTTGTTTAAAGCCAAATGAAGGGTAGGTGTTGTTTGCTTTGTCATCTGGTTTATCACTTGCAAGTAGATTTTGACGGGCAGCGTCAGAAATACTGACCTTGTCAGTGACAGGGGCGGCGCTTGATGTTGGCTTGGTCGTTACGGGTTCAGATCGTTGCTGCTGCAGCAAGCGATTGACTAACGCATCAGCTGGGCGAATTGTCATTGCCATGTCATCCTCCAAGTTTATGAAAATAAAAGTATTTCCATGTGTCTAAGGGGGAGAGTCATCCAAAACTCGTACCCGCTCAACATAAACTATCGGTAGAAACCCCTCCGACTTTACTATTTATTTCACTTTTTTGTCTTTTTCGGTTTCTTGGCTTTGGTCTTGGATTTTTTCTTTTGTTTGTACACTTCATCGGTGTCGATAATCAACTGACGAAGGCTTTGTAAATCCTCAACGGGCGCTTTGGGAATGGTGGTTTGCTGATAGTCGCGTTTGGTCACTTTCAGTGGCTCGATGGGTTTATTTAGAAAGGTTTGAATGGTGGTAAGCAGCTCTTTTTCTTCTTCGCTGCAAAAGGAAATAGCGATGCCTTTGTTGATGCCTCGTCCTGTGCGCCCTACGCGGTGCACATAATTTTCGGCGCGTTCAGGTAAATCATAATTGATGACAAAATCCACGCCTTCGATATCAATGCCGCGTGCGCTGACATCGGTGGCAATCAAGAGTTTACCTTCACCTTGTTTAAAGCCTGCCATCACTGCCATGCGTTCATCCTGGTCTTTATCACCATGAATGGTTTCGCTTGGAATATTTACCCGCGCCATGGCTTTGGCCACGCGCTCAGCTCGTACGCGGGTGCGCACAAAGACAATAATACGGCTATCGGGATTTTCATGGATAAAGCGCTCAAGGAAAAAGCGTTTGTCATCTTGGGCCACATCCATCACAAAATGGGAGATATTTTTCGATACTTTATCTTTGGGTGCCACTTGAATACGAATGGCTTCGGATTTCACTTGCGAGTACGCCAGCTTCTTAATTTCATCATTGATGGTAGCCGAAAAGAACAGGGTTTGGTGTTTGGCAGGAATCATCTTTTTGATGTATTTGATATCTTCAATAAAGCCCAAATCCAGCATGTGGTCGGCTTCATCAAGTACAAGCGTGCTCACACCCAACAGGCCAAGCACACCTTGATTGATGAGGTCAAACATGCGTCCTGGGGTGGCAATCAAGATGTCGATACCATCCTGGAGTTTGATGATTTGTTGTTCTTGCTCCACGCCGCCATACAAGGCAAAGGTTTTGACGCGGGTGTGTTTGGCCAGCTTATCAAAGACTTCACCAATTTGTTGTGCAAGCTCTCTGGTAGGAGCCATGACAATACATTTGATGCCATAAGAGCGTTTACTGCTTTTGAATTTGTGGATTTTATCAATCACTGGGATGGCAAAAGCAGCCGTTTTTCCTGTACCCGTTTGGGCAATGGCCAACACATCTTCACCAGCTAAAATGGAAGGGATGGATTTAAATTGGATATCAGTTGGGCGTTTAAAGCCCAATTTATCGAGATTGTTTTTGATATCATCAGAGATGTGGTATTGCTCAAACTTCATGGGGAACCCTCGTTGTGGAGGCTGTATATTAGCGGCGGAATTTATTCGTGCATTATATCTTAAGATTTCTCGGCTTGTTTTGGAGACAGCTTGGGTTGGTAGAGCTTGTTACTTTCGTGTGCTCAAAAGTAACATATAAATCAGCAAAATAGGGAACTAGACGTAAGAAATGCGGGGCATGCCCAAAGTGCTATGCAAGGCGCGAATTATAAATCGCAGCTTACGCAGAAGTCTATTTCCTTCACTTACATCCAGAGATAGGGCGCGTGATACGGGGCTATTTCTTTTTAGGGCTGTGGTTCTAACGTAGCTGCAACAAGGGTACGAGCCTCAAAAAACTTTGCGTACTTCGCGGTCCCAAAAAAAACGACCCCACAAAGGAGGCCGTTTTAAAGTTTGAGCTTGGGTTCGATTTACAGCTTGTCGCCTTCGCTTGCTAGGTAAGATGCGACGCCAGCAGCATCAGGTTTCATACCTTTATCGCCTTTGTTCCAACCAGCCGGGCAAACTTCGCCGTGCTCTTCAGTGAACTGCAAGGTATCAATCATGCGCAACATTTCGTCAACGTTACGACCCAATGGCAAATCGTTGACCACTTGGTGGCGAACAACGCCAGCTTTGTCAATCAAGAAAGAACCACGAAGTGCTACATCGCCACCCAATAAATGGTATTGATCGCCTTCATCATCTTCCACAGTCATGTTGCCCATCAATACATCGTAGTCAGCTGCGATGGTTTTGGTGATGTCTGCGACCAATGGGTAAGCCACTGGGCCAATGCCACCGTCTTTAACAGCAGTGTTGCGCCATGCAACATGGCTGAATTGTGAGTCGACTGAACAACCAATCACTTGTACGCCACGTGCTTCGAATTCTTTGATGCGATGATCAAAAGCAATCAATTCACTTGGGCAAACAAATGTGAAGTCGAGGGGATAAAAGAACAATACGATTTCTTTGCCAGCATAATCCGACAAAGAGAAATTTTCGTTGATGCTGCCATCAGCCATAACTGCTGTTGCAGTGAAATCTGGTGCATCTTTTCCTACTAATACGCTCATGTGAAGACTCCTTAAATTAATGTAACCAATGTTACGTCTGGCGAGACCATAACATTTTTTTGGGGCTAAACGTAACCACAAAAACGCTAAGCTTTATTCAATGGGTGAATGAAGCATTAAAACTTTGGCATACCCGGCATGCCGCCCAAGCCCATCTTGCCAGCCATAGCTTGCATCATGCGTTTGCCGCCGCTGCCTTTCATTTTTTTCATCATTTTTTGCATTTGTGCAAATTGTTTGAGCATCTTATTGATCTCTTGGATGGAGGTGCCAGAGCCAGAGGCAATGCGTTTTTTGCGGCTGCCGCTGATGATTTTTGGATATTGGCGCTCTTTTGGTGTCATCGAATACACCATGGCTTGCATACGTTTGATGGGTTTATCGTCCACTTGTTTTAACGCTTCTTGGGGGATATTCATACCAGGCATCATTTTCATGATGCTGCTGATGCCACCCATATTCTGCATTTGACCCATTTGCTCAGCAAAATCCATTAAATCAAAATTACCCTTCTTGATTTTGCTTGCAGCTTTAAGCGCCACTTCCTTATCAATCGTGGCTTCCATTTTTTCAACAAGGCCAACAATGTCGCCTTGGCCCAAAATGCGGCCCGCCATACGCTCAGGATCAAACAATTCAAAGGCATCAAGCTTTTCGCCTGTACCAATATAACGTACAGGCACGCCTGTGCTTGCAGCCACTGAAAGCGCTGCACCACCACGCATATCCGCATCGGTTTTGGACATGATGCAACCTGTGAGGTTGACTGATTTGTGGAAATTTTCAGCAATTTCAAGCGCGGTTTGACCCGTCATGGCGTCGAGCACCAATAATCGTTCACTGGCGCTCACGGCTTTGTTTACCGACTCGATTTCAGCCATCAAGCTGTTATCCAACACTTGGCGACCAGCCGTATCCAGAATCAAGACATGATGTCCGCCAAGGCGGGCTTGTTTGAGGGCAGAGATGGCCATGGCTTCAGGCGTTGAACCTTCGCCTGTTAAATAGGGTACATCGGCGCGTTCTGCCAAACGTTGCAACTGCTCACGTGCAGCAGGGCGGGTGGCATCCACCGAAGTCACGGCAACCTTTTTACCTTGTTGCATCAATAAGCGTGCAAGTTTACCTGCAGTCGTGGTTTTACCCGCACCTTGTAAACCACAAAGCAAAATTACGGACGGGATTTTTGAAGTGTCTAAATTGCGGCGTTGCCCACCAAGGGTTGCTGCCAAAGCATCATGAAGAATCTTGATAATAACATGCCCAGGCTGAAGGCTTTTCGCTACATCTGCGCCCAGCGCTTGTTCACGCACAGTGGCCAATAAATCTCGCACCACAGGCAGGGCAACATCGGCCTCAAGCAAAGCAAGGCGCATTTCGCGTAAAGTGGCATCAAGATCTGCTTCATTCACGCGTGTCGTGCCGCGAAGTTTGTTGGCAATGCTACCGAGTTTACTGGTGAGGTTATCAAACATGAGTGTGTCTCGCTTTTAAAGAAAATATCAAGCACGCTAATTTACGAGCATCACGCCACTTTGCAACTTTAGGGGTGGTATTGGTTTGCTGGAAAGGAATCCTCAACTAAGATAAAGACAAAAGTAGCCTCTCGCGTTTTTATTGTTTCATGGGTTATCTTTGATACGTTTAATTCCTAACATTCAAGAGAAAAGTATTGTATGATGAGTGGGTTACAGGAATCGTAGGTATGAGGGGAAACGAATGATTTATAAATACAGTGTCATGGTGTTTGCTAGTTTCAGTTTGTTGGTGAGTCATGTCTGCTTGGCTGATGATTTTATGAAAGGAAAAGCGTTGGTGGGTGAGCAATGTTTAAGTTGTCATGATGCCAATCTTGATCCGCCAGTTGCGCCGCCGCTTTTTGGTGTTCAAAACAATTATATGCGCTTTGCAGGTGATAAAGAGTCTTTCGTTGCCAAGATGACTGCATTTACCATGGCGCCCACGGCAGAAGGCGCGCTGATGACAAAGGCGGTTGAAGCAATGGGTGTGATGCCGAATTTGGAATTTGTTGAAGAAGAAGTGCGCTTGATGGCGGCTTATATCTACGATGAACATTTTGCACCGCCTTGTAACCATTGGTTGGCGGGCATGAAGATTGCCATGGCTAAGGGTGATATGGTGCATTACAAACAAGATAAGAAACGCTACCAAAACATGTGTGAATAACCGTTAGGTTGGTTCTAAATCTAAGAATGACTGTAAGAACAACATTTTGATGTTCTTACAGTCATTCTTAGAATAAAAGAGAAACTTGATAAAAATGCACTCTATACTCATTTGACTTATTATTTTTCATCAACTATTAAATGTATTAGCGTTTTGCTTGCATACTAAACCATGTATTTTAGAAATAAGAGGTTTGCTATTCGGTAAAAAAGGAGGGGGGATGATTAATAGAATTGATGTAAAAGAAGGCCAAGATGGTAATGAAACAATACCTATAGCATGGAGAATTTCCATTGAAAATGCAGATGTGCGCGCCCGTGAACTATTAGAATTGCTATCTGCGGACTTAGATTCCATTTACAACCAATCAGGCACAGGGTCTACGCAAAGTGCTAGGCGAGTAGCAGCTTGGAATGCGAATACAAATATTGTCCGTTGGTTTGGTGCATCGCGCGTGAATAGTCAACAAATTAGCTATGTGATCAGGCGTGTTCAAAAAATTGTAAAAAACCTGGATGATGGTGTTGTTTATGTGGTGATTAAGGAGCAATCAGGAAAAAAATCTCATAATTGCAATGCTACTACATCTGCCTATGTGATACCGCCCTTTGGGAACAAAATTCACCTATGCCCTATTTGGTTTGGCCATTCTTTGGATGTGCAAGCTTCTTTAATAGCACATGAAATAGTGCATAAATTGGGCTTTCTCGGAAAAATACATCACGGTGGAACAAGTAAGGGTGATGCTCTGACTAGAGCGATTGATCACCCTTCAGATGCGCGCAAGTCTCCGTATAATTACCAATATTTACTTCAGGAGTATTAAGTTTGTACATTACTTGTTGTTCGTCTTCGCGAGTATGTAAAGTGTTGCGTTAGTTTATAATATGCATTTAAGAAGGAGGGTAGATGATTAAATAGCTGCCTCCCGAATATAGAATTTGTTGAAGCAGAAGCGCGATTGATGGCAGCTTATATTATGATGAGCATTTTGCGCCGCCTTGTAAACATTGGTTGGCGGGCATGAAGATTGCCATGGCTAAGGGTGATATGGTGCATTACAAACAAGATAAGAAGCGCTACACAAAACATGTGTGAATAACGATTTGGGCTAGGAATTCGGTGATACAAAACCTCATGATGATTGTGGTTTGAGCTTTAACGACTAAACTCGTCAGCGCGAAGGTGGAAGTGCGCTTAAAAGTTTTTGTTAGGTTGCATCAAAAGGGGAAATTAGACATGGCTGTTGAATGGAAAGAAGAATACCGCACAGGTGATGAAGAAATCGATAAACAGCATCGTATATTGTTTGATTATCTTGATGACCTTGAGCTGCATATGAAAAAAGGCATTGATGCAGCTTATGTGGGGCGTTTGCTTGCTGACCTTGGGTTGTTTACCCGCAGCCATTTTTGTTATGAAGAAATTTGTATGCGTCAAAACCAATGCGCGGTTGCCGCCAAAAATAAAGAGCAACATGGCAAACTTCTTAGCCTTTATAAGCAGTACAATGAACGTTTCCAAAAAGAAGGGGTCAGCGAAGATTTGGTGCTCAAGCTGCATAACTTCTTGGAAAACTGGCTGGTGCATCATATTTTGAAAATCGATACCCACTTGAAATCTTGTCTTCAAGTCAACTTGCTCTCGCAGCAGTAAAACAATGCCGATGAAGAGGAAAGTGATGGCCAAGCCAAAAGCTTTCTTCTTTTGTATTTTACCTTTGTTTGTTTTGCTTGGCTGCGCTACGCCCAATCATCATGGTAGTTTTTCTATTGATGATAGGAAGCGAATGGGTGTGGTGTTGGTGGTGGATGAAAAGTTGCCATTGGCGCAGCGGGTGAAAAAAATTCCAGATGCTGTGCGTAGCGTTTGGCAAACAGCTGATTTGCAAATGAATCCCCAAGCCAAGCTTTATAGCAACCATACGTTAAGCGAAGAAGAAAAAGATAAGCTTGCTGAAGCTGTGGCCATGCTTCCAAAGTCGTGGCAAGCGGTGATGCAGAAGAAGTTGGTAAACTTTTATTTTGTTGATGCCTTGCTGGGCGGGGGCATTACCGATTGGGTGGTTAATGCCAAGGGTCAACTGAGCTACACCATGATTCTCAATCCTGATATCTTCACATACTCAGCCAAAGAATGGTTGGAAATACGCGCGAACGGCACATTTGAAGCAGGCGAATATCGCTTGGCTATTGATAGCTTGGAGAGCATCTCGGCATTGCAATACATCCTTTGGCATGAAGCCGCGCATGTAATCGATTTTGAGCATCACTACACGCTGGGAAATGACCCATTGATTCGCCAATATTTTAAATCTGAAGCCAAGTCATCACCGTTTATGGATGGTGTGTGGGTGATTGGTGGCAAACAATTGTATCAACCGGTTTCCGTTTTTAATTTTCCAACGCGGAAAATGGTGAATCCTTACTTTATGAATATTCACAAAAAGCAGGTGTCGAATGTGGCCATGCTGCAATCCTTTAAAGATTGGCAAAACACGCCGTTTGTGACCTTGTATGCTGCCACAAGTTGGGCCGAAGATTATGCCGATAATGCAGCTTTTCGCTTGGCCCAAAAGCAAACAGGTGAAGGCCCTGTTTGGCAGCTAACGCACAAGAAAAAAGTAATGGGAAGCTTTTCGCCCCTGCTTCATCCCATCAATATGCAGCGTAGTTTGGTTTTGGATTAACGTGAGGCTTTAAGATTTAGGCTGTATCGTGAGTTTGTTGCACCACTTGCGCGATGTCTTCTTCAGTCGCTTCATCGATAAACAAAGAATCGTTTTCACTTAGAGCGCCCGCCTCGGGATTGTTATAAACATATGCATCAAGTTTACCTTCGCTTTTGGCAACAATGGTTGACACCACTGCATCGCCAGAAACATTCACGGCGGTGCGAATCATATCCATCAACCGATCGACTCCCAAAATAAGACCAATGCCTTCAATGGGTAATCCCACTTGGGCAAACACCATCGAGAGCATAATCAGACCAACGCCAGGCACACCTGCTGTGCCGATAGAAGCGAGCACCGACATGAGAATGACAGTCAAATAACCCATAAGGCTCAAATCTACGCCATAGACATTGGCGATAAATACTGTGGCCACGCCTTGCATGATAGCGGTGCCATCCATATTGATGGTGGCGCCAAAGGGTACGGTAAATGAGGCAATGGCATTATTCACACCCATACGTTCGGTGACCGTTTTTAGGGTGACAGGAATGGTGGCATTGGAGCTGGCTGTGCTAAAGGCAAACATTTGCGCATTACGAATTTTTGATAAAAAGATGGTTGGGCTAAGGCCTGAAAATAGCTTGAGTATCAGCATAAGCGTGCCAAAAAGATGCAGCATCAACACGGTGACCAACACCAAAATGTAACCAGCCAGAGAGGTGAGAAGGTCTAGGCCCAATTCAGCCATGGATTTGGCAATCAGCGCAAATACAGCATAAGGCGCAACAGCCATGACGATAGTGACCATTTTCATCATCACCTCATTGGCAATCTCAGCGCCTTGAATCAACGATTTAGCTTTTTTACCCACCATCAACATGCTGATGCCAGTAAGAATTGAGAAGAAAATAAGGGGCAGCATATTACCCTGTGCCATGGTTTGAATGGGGTTGGTGGGGATGATGCCAATCAACACTTCAGATAATGGTGGGGCATCTTTGCCGATAAAGTTTGCTGTGCTTTGTAATTGCATGCCCTCACCAATACCGGCAAAGGCTGCGATTGTGATGCCAAGTGTGATGGCGATAGCGGTGGTAAGCATGTACAGAACAAATGATTTTGAGCCGACGCGGCCCAGGGTGCTCAGATGACCAATGCCGCATACACCGCAAATCAATGAGAAGAACACCAGCGGCACCACCAACATTTTCAGGGCATTGATAAACATCTTACCCACCACATCAAACAAACCATCGGTGATATAGGTGTTGATGAAGCTGCCCTTTTCATTGAGGCTCAAGAGGTTAAAAGCCAAGCCCACCGCGATGCCCAGCAGCAATCCAAACATCACTTTTGTTGTTAAACTCAATCGTTTGGAATCCATTGGCGCCATCCATCCTTGTTTGCTTGCTTTATTGACTTGGCCTTACGATGGGGTTTTTCATCAAAACATCAAACTTTGTGGCATGAAAACGTTGGTGATTGGTTGCGTGGTTGCCATGTGCCCTAAGCTTTCTAAGATGCAGCCATGCCCAATGCCAACAACGATAAACTCAAACAGGCTTATGCCCATTGCCAAAACATCGCCAATAGCCATTACGAGAATTTTCCTACAGCATCCTTGTTGATTCGCAGTGATTTGCGCCCAGCGATTGCGGTGATTTACGCCTTTGCGCGCTCAGCAGATGATTTTGCTGATGAGGGTGTGATGGCAGCAGAAGAACGTTTGCGATTGCTTGATGCATGGGAAGCTGAGCTGGATAAATGTTTAACTGGCCAATCTGATCATTTGATTTTTATCGCCTTGGCCGATGTGATGCAGCACTTTGATTTGCCAGTACAATTGTTTCGCGATTTGCTGATTGCTTTTCGAATGGATGTGAACTTTAAGGGTTTTACGTCGTTTGATGATTTGCTTTTTTATTGCAAACACTCCGCCAACCCTGTGGGGCGCTTGATGTTGCTGCTGCACAGCATCCATGATGAAAAAGCTTTTGATGCTTCTGATGCGATTTGTTCGGCCCTGCAACTTACCAATTTCTGGCAAGATTTTTCCATCGATATCCCCAAAGGGCGCTGCTATTTGGCTGATGAATGGTTGCTTTTATCCCATGTTTCACGGGATGACGTGTTAAGCGGCAGTGCCAATGATCAGCAGCTAAAACCTGCTGTGGTTGAAGCGATTGAAGTCACACAAAAGCTTTTTGATCATGGTTATGCCTTGCTCTGCTTTTTACCGTTTCGGTTGCGCATGCAAATTGCCGCCACCTTGGTCGGCGGTGAAGCTATTTTGCGCAGCACAGCAGCATTGGCTAACCCTTTGCAGCAGCGCCCGCATTTGAGTAAGTTCACATGGGCAAAAGTAAGCTTGAAGATTATAGATATAACATTTCGATTCCAGGCCGCTGCCAAAGCACGAGGATGTAAACGATGACACCTGAAAAATATTGCGAAGATAAAACACGCGGCTCGGGCTCGTCGTTTTTTTATGCCTTCATCTTTTTAAGCCCAGAAAAACGCAGGGCGATGATGGCTTTGTATGCATTTTGCCGCGAAGTAGACGATATTGCTGATGAAATCAAAGACAAAGAAGTAGCTGCGCGCAAGCTGCTGTTTTGGAAAGAAGAGGTGGGTAGGGTTTACAACGATGTTGCCCGCCATCCCGTGGGTATCGAATTGATGTGGGCCAAAAACAACTATGTTATCGATAAATCACTTCTGCTGGAAATGATTGAAGGCATGCTGATGGATGTGTCGGGCAAAGCTATTGTCAGCGCCGCTGATTTGCAGCTGTATTGTTATCGGGTGGCAGGTGTGGTCGGTTTGATGTCGATTGCTGTGTTTGGATTTGGCAACGAAGCCTCGAAAACCTTTGCTCTAAAAATGGGCGAAGCTTTGCAGTTGACCAATATCCTGCGTGATGTTTATGAAGATACCAAAATCGATCGTATTTATTTGCCGCAACAAACACGGGCAGCATTTAAAGTTACCGACCAAGATATTCGCCAAGGCTTTGGTGGAGATGAACAAGTGAATGCCAATTTAAAAGCCCTGCTTTTTTCTGTGTTTACACAAGCCAAACAAGCATATGCTGATGCTTTGGCTGCACTGCCAGCAGAGGATAGAGCAAGCCTGACCCCATCGCTGATGATGGGTGCGATTTATTATGCCCACTTGGCGCGTTTTGAAGCTGTGGGTTTTGATGTGTGGAAGTTTCCTGTGCGCATCAGCCCTTTGCGCAAAATCTGGATTGCATGGCGAGCTTGGCGTTATGAAAAGAAAGCAGTGCAGAAAAACTTGCCGCTGCGCCTTGATTTTTAACGTTTTATATCATGACTAAACATGTGATTGTTGTCGGCGGGGGTATAGCAGGATTAACTGCTGCTTTGCGTTTGGCAGAACGTGGTTTTGCTGTGGATGTCTATGATGCCGCGCCTGAGCTTGGCGGGCGCACCAAATCCCATTTTGATGAAGGTTTGCAAGTGTGGGTAGATAATGGGCCGCATTTGATGGTGGGTGCATATGAAGCCACACAGAAGCTGATGGCAGATGTTGGTGCATCGGATTTGGCCAGTTGGCAGCATCATCTGACCTTGCCGCTTTGGCATCAACAGCGCGGTTTTTTTGCGTTGGAAGCCAAGCCCTATTTGCCTATTGCTTTGGCCTTACTGGTGGCAGTCGCAAAATTACCAGGGCATGGTTATAAAAGTGTGTTGGCCATGCTTAAAATTGCTTTGGGTATGCACAAGCGCAATGAGACACAAACCGTGGCTGCTTGGATGGAAGAAGTGAAAGCACCCGATTTGCTCAAACAAGATATGTTGGAAGTGCTTTGCCTTGGCGTGATGAATGAACCTATGCTCACCGCCAATGCCAAAACCTTTGCCAGGGTGTTGGCCACATCCTTTGCTTCACACAACTTTGCCAAGATGGGTTGGTTTAATAAACCGCTCTCGCAAGCCTTGGTAGCGCCTGTGGTCAACGCTTGTGAAAAACAGGGTGTACGGTTTTACTCACGACAAACGATTCGTGATATCAGCGAGCTTAAGGCTGATGCAGTGGTGTTAGCACTGCCTGCGACGGCAAGGAATCGTTTGCTGGGCATCGATGCGCCAGTAGAAACCATGGCGATTACCAATATTCACTTTTGGCTGGAAGAGCCCATTGAAATGTCCAATATGATGGTTGGAATGCTGGGCACTTACAGCCAATGGTTGTTTGATGTGAGTGCGATGACCCATGAATCAGGCCAACTTCAACACCTTTGTGTGACAGTGAGTGCCGATGTTTCAGATATGCGCCAAGAAGAAATGATGAACAAGGCTTGGTCAGAGATTGAAGTGATGGTTGGTCGCCCGCTACAAATGCCGCTCAAATCGCGTTTGATTCGCGAGAAGCGGGCCACCACATTGGTTCGTCCGTTTGGATCTATTGATTTGCCATCACACTTCATTGACGCTGGTGAATCGCCATTTCCAGGGCAACTGCCTGCAACCATTGAACTTGCGGTAATTTCGGGTGAAAAAGCGGCTGCTGCTGTTACAAATATCACACGAGAAAAGCCTTGACACTGTAAGTTATTCACTTTCTCGAGGTCGTGTAACAAAGTTGTCATAATTAGGGCGACTCCTTCGCAAATAGGTGTGACAAGATTGCGTAAAGTAATGATAAATAAGATAAATAAGTCTATGCCTATTTTTTAGACAAGAGGTGGGCGAGCGGTAAGTGCTCAATAATGTTTAAGGACTTGGGGTGGTTATACACAAAGTTATCCACAGGCAACGTGCACAACTTTTAGAATAAGTTAAAAGTTCTTAATCTGTAAGGTCTTCAGGGTTTTTTAGGGGTAAAAAAATGGAAAATAAGCAACAAGTCTACATCTGTCATCGCAATGGTTATGCCGTGGTCAAAGCTTCGGGTGAAAATATTTTGACGTATTTGCAGGGGCAAATGACCCAAGATGTAAAACTGATGTCGTCAGGCCAAGCAATTTACGCGGCGGTGCTCAATCACCAGTCCAAAGCCATCACTGATTTTTATGTGTTGCCCACTCGAGGTGATGAAGTGATGTTTGTCTGTCCTGCGGCATTGGCGGTGACATTGGTTGAGCGCTTGCGAAGTTTTGCTTTGGGTTATCAATTGCGCATTGGTGTGGTTTCCAGTTTTAAGGTAATCAGTTTGCAAGGGCAGGGCGTAAACGACTACTTGCAAGCTGCTGGCTTGCCTGTGCCTAGCCAGGCATCGTTGGCAGTGGCGCATTCGGCTGATATTGCGGTGATGCGTTTGCCAGAAGCTGCTGATGATGGGGTTTGGTGTATGCTGCCTGCTGCGAGTATGTCAAGTGCATTGCTAGCCAATACCGATGAGCAAGACATCATCACTCGCCGCATTATCAAAGGTGTGCCCAGCTTTGGTGTGGATTGGGATGAGAAAATTCACCCGCTTAATGCCAATTTGATTGAGCGCAATGGTGTGAGCTTTGATAAGGGTTGTTATGTGGGGCAAGAAGTGACCAGCCGCATGCATTGGCGCGGCGGCATCAAGAAAAAGCTTTATCGCGTATCGCTGATGCGTGAAGGGTTTGATGGTGAAGGTGTAGTGTTGCCAATCCCGATTTTAACAACAGTCAAGGTTGGGGAGTTAACCAGTGTTGCCGATTCGAAGGATGGTCTCTTTGGTATTGCATTGTTACCCATATCGGTTGTGGATGCAGCGACGCCGTTAAAATTAGAAGATGGCACCGAAGTAAAGGTATTGGGTATTTGTGAATAGTCGCTACGCAGCAGGTTCCAGCTTAGTCTTACTAGGCAGAAAAACTACATGATATAATCTTCAAAGCAGGCTATCCTGCGTCAAATTTTGATGCGTGCGCTTTGATTCGTACGTTATTATCTCGAAGGGAAAGCCGAAACCATGTTGAAAGTTCTCACCAAAATCTTTGGTAACCGTAATGAACGCATTCTAAAAAGCCTGTACCCGTTGGTCGCTAAAGTTGGCAGTTTTGCTGATGCTATCGCCACTTTATCTGATGAAGAGCTGCGCGCTAAAACGGATGAATTTCGTAGTCGTTTAAAAGAAGGGGCAAAACTTGATGATTTGCTGCCTGAAGCATTTGCTGTGGTCCGCGAAGCATCTGCTCGCGTGATGGGTATGCGCCATTTTGATTCACAAGTGTTGGGCGCGATTATTTTGCATCAAGGAAAAATTGCAGAAATGAAGACAGGTGAGGGTAAAACCTTAACTGCAACCTTGGCTGTTTATTTGAACGCCCTTGAAGGCAAAGGCGCGCATGTGGTCACGGTGAATGATTATCTGGCCGCGCGTGATGCTGAGCAAATGGGTAAGTTGTATGCCTTTCTTGGTTTAAGTACGGGTGTGATTATCAGTAATATGCCACATGATGAACGCCAAAAAGCCTATGCAGCTGATATCACGTATGGTACCAACAATGAATTCGGCTTTGATTATTTGCGTGATAATATGGCGTTTTCCGAAGCTGATTTGGTACAACGCGGTTACAACTTCGCCATCGTCGATGAAGTGGACTCCATCCTGATTGATGAGGCGCGTACGCCGCTGATTATCTCGGGTCCGACGGAGCAGGGTAAAGAGCTTTATACGCTCACCGATGCTTTGATTCGCAAACTTAACCCAGAAGATTTTGATTTGGATGAAAAAGACAGGGCAGTCTCGTTCACCGAAATCGGTATGGAGCATATCGAAGCGCTTTTCCGCGAAGAAGGTCATTTGTTAGAAAGCAATCTTTACGATCCTGAAAGCATCAACTTCTTGCATGCTGCCACCCAATGTTTGCGTGCGCATACACTTTTCACTCGCGAAAAAGATTATATCGTGCGTGATAACAATGTGGTGATTATTGATGAGTTCACTGGCCGTATGATGGCAGGTCGCCGTTATTCCGATGGTCAGCACCAAGCTTTGGAAGCCAAAGAAGGCGTCACCATCCAAGCGGAGAACCAAACCCTTTCATCAATTACTTTCCAAAACTTCTTCCGCATGTATGACACGCTTGCTGGCATGACAGGTACAGCCGATACCGAAGCAGAAGAATTCAACAAAATTTATAAGCTGGAAGTGGTGATTGTGCCCACCAATCGCGACATGATTCGTAATGATTTGGGTGATTTGATTTACCGCGATCAAGAAGACAAATTTCTGGCAATTATCTCTGATATCGAGGGTACTCATGCCACAGGCTCGCCTGTGTTGGTGGGCACCACGTCTATTGAAAAATCAGAAACACTTTCGGATATGCTTACCAAAAAAGGCATCAAGCATGAAGTGCTCAATGCCAAACACCATGAGCGTGAAGCGGAGATTGTCTCGCAAGCTGGCCGTAAAGGTGCGATTACCATTGCCACCAACATGGCAGGTCGCGGCACCGATATTATGCTCGGTGGTAACCCGGACATGTTGATTGCGGCTTTGCCTGACAAGCTTACTGATGAAGAACGCGAAAAACGTGCTGCTGCCATCAAAGCTGAGTGTAAAGCTGAGCATGAAGAAGTGGTGGCTTTGGGTGGTTTGCACATTATCGGAAGTGAGCGTCATGAATCTCGCCGTATTGATAATCAGTTGCGCGGCCGTGCTGGTCGTCAAGGTGACCCAGGTTCAACGCGTTTTTACCTATCATTGGAAGATGATTTGATGCGTATTTTTGGTGGCGATAAAATGCAAGGCATGCTCACCAAAATGGGCTTTAACAAAGGCGAAGTGATTGAGCATCCCTGGGTAAGTAAAGCCATTGCCAATTCGCAAAAGAAAGTGGAAGGCCGCAACTTTGATACGCGTAAGCAATTGCTTGAATACGATGATGTGATGAACCAACAACGCGAAGTGATTTATTCACAACGCCGCGAGCTTTTGGAATCGGATAGCGTCAAAGATGTGATTGATGATATGGCTATGGATTATGTCGATCATTTGGTGGCTACTTATTTGACTGGCACCCACGATGATTGGGATGTGGAAGGTCTGCAAAACGAAATGCTGACCAAACTCACCATTGAAGCTGACGTGAAAGCGATGGCGGATTCTGACGATGTGGACACTGCCGAAGATATGCACAAGCAAATTTTTGCAGCCATGATGGCATTTATGGATGCCAAATCTGAGCGCGCTGGCGAAGCGCAAATGCGTGCTTTCGAAAAATGGTTGGTACTGCAGGTGTTGGACCAATATTGGAAAGAGCATTTGCTGGCCATGGATCATTTGCGTCAAAGTGTGGGTCTGCGTGGTTATGCGCAAAAGCAACCGATTCAGGAATACAAACATGAATCCTTTGAGCTTTTTAGCGCTATGTTGGGCAAGATTCGCTCTGAAACTGTGATTGCATTGTATCGGGTGGAAGTGAAAGACCCTGAGCCGCAACCAGAGCCTGAGCGCATCAAATATAATATACAGCAGCGCCCGGAACCAACACCCAAACAAGAAACATACAAACGCGTGCAAGATAAAATCGGCCGCAACAACCCTTGCCCCTGTGGTTCGGGTAAAAAATACAAACAATGTCACGGGAAAAACACTTAACATGGTATCACCACTCTTTCAACCTTTGGGCAAGGCTTTGCCCGTGCCTGGATTCCGCGTGGGCTCAGCTTCATGTGGTGTGAAATCAGCAAGTCTGCGTGGAAAGCGCCAAGACTTGACCCTGATTGTCGCTGATGTTCCTGCGCATGCTGCCGGTGTATTTACCACCAATGCTTTTCGCGCAGCATGCGTGAATTTTGGTGAAGCCACTGTGCGTGAGTTTGGTAGCGATATTCGCGCCATTGTTGCCAACGCCGGTAATGCCAATGCGGGTGTGGGAGATATGGAACGCGTGTGGTCGCAAGCGCTGATTGATTTGGGAGCCAAAGCTGCGGGCGTAAATAGCAACCAGGTGTTATCGGCATCCACTGGTGTGATTGGTACACCTTTTCCCATTGAACGCATCACTGAAACCATACATCAAAGCGTGGACTCATTGGCTGAAGACAATTGGCAGGCAGCGGCTGAAGCGATACGTACCACCGATACCTTTGCCAAATGGTCATCACGTCAGTTTGATGTTAATGGCAAAACCTACACTATTACGGGTGTGTCTAAAGGCAGCGGCATGATTCATCCGAATATGGCGACCATGCTTGGTTTTATCGCTACCGATGCACCGTTGTCCGCACCGCGATTGCAAGCTCTGCTCTCAAAAATTGCTGATCGCTCATTCAACAGTATCACTGTGGATGGTGATACTTCCACCAATGATACGGTATATTTATTATCGTCAGGTTTGGGCTTGGGTTATACCGAGCTTGAAGATACCAGTGATTTTGAAAAAGCATTGACGGAAGTTGCCATTGAATTGGCGCAATTGATTGTCCGCGATGGGGAAGGCGTGACCAAGTTTGTCAGCATCACGGTAGAAGGCGCTGAAACTGAACAACAAGCTCGCTTGATGGGCCGTAAAATTGCAACATCACCATTGGTTAAAACTGCTTTTGCAGGCTCTGATGCCAACTGGGGCCGAATCATTTGCGCTATAGGCAATAGTGATGCGCCGATTGTGCCATCAAAAGTGAGCTTAAGAGCCGATGATGTTTTGATTGTAAAAGATGGTAACTTACACCCAGATTACCGCGATGAAATGGGCATGAAAGTGTTTAAGCAACAAGAGTTTAGTTTGACGGTTGGCCTAGGTTTGGGTGAGGCATCTGCAACAGTTTGGACAGGTGATTTAACGCATGAATACATCACCATCAACGCCGAATATCGGTCTTAAAGAGGGGAGTAAGGAATGAATGTATATAGTTTTACAGGCCGTTTGGGCCGCGATAGTGAGCAACGTTTTGCACAAAATGGTACAGCCATTTGCTCATTTACTGTAGCCGTGGACTACGGTTATGGCGATAACAAAGGCACCAACTGGGTGCGTTGTTCATTGTTTGGTAAACGTGCAGAAGGCGGCTTGCCACAATATTTGAAGAAAGGTGCGCAAGTAGCCATCAATGGCGAACTTCGCATTCGTGAATACGATGATAAAGATGGAAACAAACGTACTTCAGTAGAAGTGAATGTGGATAATCTTGATTTGATTGGTGGCCGTGATGGTGGTGGTCAATCAGGCGGAGGCAACCAAGGTGGTGGTTATCAACAAGGTGGCGGAAGCCGCCCAGCAGCGCAAAGTGACCCTTTTGCAGATCAACCCGACTTTAATTCAGCGCCTGTGGATGACGATATTCCGTTCTAAAACATCGCGGATTCAAGTTTCAAGTGCAACTCCAATGAGTTTGGTTTTGGTATTGAAGA
>DCPU01000004.1 GCA_002323245.1 Mariprofundus sp. UBA1536
TTTTCTTTAACCGGACAGCAGTGACCCTGCACATAAAATGCACATACCTACCGATGTTGATATAAGGCTGCTGCTGGGAAAATTTAAGCTCCATGGCCAGCACTTGTTCATCATCTTCATTACCACCGCGTTTGATGCCCACGTAATCGCTAAACACGCGAATGCCGCTTTTGTAAAACACCTGCAAACCACAACTTGCCAACCTGTCTTCCACCCAACGGGGTGAAACGGGGTGCAGCGGCGTAAGGCCGCCTTTCATGCCAGAAAAATCTTGGTTGTTAATCTTATTAAAATTACCGCGAATGAGATTGTGCAGCACCAAAGCATCGGCATTGTAAAACATCAATGAAACAATGCCATTCTCACCCACCAAACCGCTTAATTTCTCAAGCAGCAAAGCTGGCTCAGCCAGCCATTCCAACACCGCATGACAGGTGACCACATCATAAGCTTTGGGCGAGATGGTTTGATAACCACCATGATGCCAAGTGATGTTATCCGACAAGCCCTGTGCTAAAGCTTCCGCTTTGGCCATGTCCAGCATACCGGACGAAATATCATTAATAGTGACTTGATGGCCAAAGCTGGCCAGATACAAGCCCATTTGCCCAAGACCGCCACCGATATCGAGGATATTGAGTGTACCATCTTGCAAGTTTGGTATTTGAGCCAATAAATCCCGCTGCAACACAGCCAATCGTATTTTACCTTTTCGGCTGCCATAAATACGTGAGCTAAAATGGCTGACCAAATCGTCAAAATTAACGTCTTGTTTGTTCACTAAGATTAAATTTTGGCAGCCAATGAAGTCATCACCTTGGAGGTCACTTGCATCAGCGATTGCACAGGCGCTGGCAAGGTCGCCGCGCCCAAATCATCTGCCAAATCGGCATGGCCTTGCTCATCGATTTTCATTTGCGCCACCACGGCCCTGCTGCGCACATCATCTGTAGGCAACGATTGCAAATGCGCATCCAAATGACGCACCACTTGTTTCTCAGTTTCTGATAAAAAACCCAAATTCCAGCGATCGCCAAAGGCGCCAGCCGTGATACCAATGGCAAAAGAGCCTGCATACCAAAGCGGATCAAACACCGATGGCTTCTCGCCCAATTCTTCTAGGCGCTTGCGGCACCAATTCAAATGATCGCTTTCTTCTACAGAAGCCTGATACAATTTATCTTTGAGTGATTTATCGCGGGCAATCAAGGATTGGCCATGATACAAGGCTTGTGCCGCCATCTCGCCTGCATGATTCACCCGCATCAAAGCCGCTGCTTGTTTTTTTTCATCCGCACTGAGTGTGTCAGCTGCTTCATGCACTGCAGGATATTCACGCTCAGCCGTTTGCGGGCAAAAGATATTGTTGAGCGCGCGGTCGATATGACCAATCACGCCATCAGCCAAATTAAAGCTGCGAAAATTATCTTGTTTCATATGGGGCTTCCTTCAGTTGTGGTGGTGTATCAAATGTTTCATGCAACCAACGTGGCGTATCTTTACCCATATGGCGCAGCGCCAAACGATGCTGCTTATATAAGGGGTCAAACACAGCCACCTCGCGCCAAAACGCTGCAGAGTGGTTCATATGTTTTAAATGCGCCAATTCATGTATCAGCACATGGCGCACCAGCTCCGGCGATAGAAACAACAAAGCCGCATTTAAACTGATACGTTTTTTACTGCTACAACTGCCCCATCTTCGTTTTTGCAGGCGGATGCTTATGGCCGAAAATTCCGCGCCCATATCCAGCGCCACATCTTTTAACCATGGGTTTAACAGCAACTTCGCTTTGGCTTTTAACCACCCTTGCAAGGCAACACGGATGGCCTCTCCATCTTGTAAATCACCTGCGATAACAAGCGCATCATTATTCTCGCTCATGGCTGGTTTCAGGCCAGCCTGATGCTGGTAACGCATGGCCCATGTTTGTTGGATAGCGGGTAAGGTGATGCTTTGCGGCGGCAAATTCTGTTGATGCTGATGGGGCTCAAACTCAGCCAATCGCTTACGTACCCACGGTTCAAAGCGAAATAGCGTCGGTTTCACATGCTTTTGTGGCATGTGTTTAGGCCAAACCAACTCCACTTTGGCGAACTTATTGATGGTGATACGCGGATACTTGGCGCGGTTAGACAAGCGCATGGTCCACTCAAAGGGTAAGACAGATAACATGGTTTATTTTTTTAAATAACTGGCCAAAATTTTCAACTGCAAAAATCTAGGCACTATTTTTTGGGTCAGCCACAACAGTTTGTGACGAATACCGGGCACACAATAACCGCCACCCTGTGCTAAACAGACAAGCGATGCTGCCACCACCTTATGCGCTGAGGTACTGTAAAAGCTACCTTTGCCTTTGGGTGCACCCGAAATATCGCGAAAGCCTGTGGGTGAAGGACCTGGCGCTAAGGTGACCACATGCACTTGGCCCTCAAGCTCAATACGCAGCGCCTCGCTCCAATAGGTCATGCCCGCTTTGGCCGCGGCATAGGTTGCCATATATGGCATAGGTGATTCGCCAGCCAGCGATGAGACATTGATGACAAAACCTTGATTCTTTTTCAAACATGGTAACAAAGCATGCGTCAGCATCATGGGCGTGAGCAAATCCACACGTACCACATCGGCTTGGGCTATACTCTCACGTTTGGAAAAATCACCCCAAACACCAAAACCTGCATTGTTGACCAGCCCAAAAATCTCTTCATCAGCCAGCGCATCAATGAATGCTTCGGTAGCTTTGCGTGAGGATAAATCGGCAAACACGCAGCGGTGCCGTTCAGGATGAAGTAAGGCGTCCATCGTCAGTTTTAATCTGGCTTTATCCCGCCCATGCAACAGCAGGGCATAACCTAATGCTTCAAGCTGCTGGGCATATTCATAACCAAATCCACCCGAAGCCCCGGTGAGCAATACTGTTTTAAGCGCAGGTGTATTATTCATGCGCGACTGACGATGGTTTGCATCAGCCTTTGACGCTGGGTGAAGGTTGCTATTTCGCTGATACCAAGACTGGTAAGTAAGGTTAAAGATTCATCCATGCCATGCCCGACTTCCACGGGCGAATGCGCATCGGAGCCAAAGGCAAAAGGTATATTTAATGCTGCAGCTTTGGCCACAATGCGCGGGTGAGGATAAATTTCTCCAACTGGCTTACGTAAACCAGCTGAGCTAATTTCTAAAGCCACGTCAGCTGCTTTGACGGCTTTAAGCATAAAATCTTCAGCAGCCTCAACTTTTCGAGAATTGGAACTCGCCCTATGGCCAAACTTTTTGATCAAATCGGGATGACCAATAATATCGTAGAGTCCAGTTGCTGCCGACTGAGCAACCAATTCAAAATATTCAATATAAGCCTGATTGATATCTTTGCTTTCCCAGACTTGAATCGCATCAGGATTATCAAAACCCCATTCGCCAATAAAATGCACTGAACCCATC
Source organism: Mariprofundus sp. UBA1536 (assembly GCA_002323245.1). Taxonomy (GTDB): domain Bacteria; phylum Pseudomonadota; class Zetaproteobacteria; order Mariprofundales; family Mariprofundaceae; genus Ghiorsea. Next base: position 3,446 of record DCPU01000004.1, read on the forward strand.
AAATAATCCCAAGGGTATAACCCTGCCAAATGTTCAGCATGGCCTTCTGCACCTGGGTAAAAATCAACCTCCAAGGCTGATTTCACGAGCAATCTTCCTTCAAAGGCGGCTTGCGCATCTTCTAGTTCAGCGATAAATGAACCCAGCTCTGACTCATCCATACGCCAAGCTTTATCAAAACCATTGGGCATAGGCGAATGGTCAGACATGCCAATTTCATCAAGCCCTGCATGAACTGCAGCTTGGCAATATTCAGCGATAGTGCCGGTGGCGTGATTACAACGTGGGGTGTGCATATGGTAATCAGGAACCACTTGGTATTTTCCAGAATTTGTGCGCTTCATTTGAGCATTCACTCCGGCGCGTTAATTTGATGCTTCAAACCGCGCTCTTGCACTACCGACGGGCTTACCAAAGCTTTCACTGTAGCGATGATATTTGTTGCGTTGAGATGTTGTTTCACCATATAAGAATCAGCACCCACATCCAAAGCACGAAGCCTGTCATCAGGACTTTCGCGCGTTGAAATCACCATCACCAACATCTCGGCATATTTACTTTGGTTGCGCATCTGCCGCACAAATCCAAACCCATCCAAGCGAGGCATTTCCAAATCGGTAACCACCATATCAAATTCGCCAGATTCGAGCTTTTCTAAACCATCCATACCATCAATGGCTGTTTCCACCACAAAACCCAACTTCTCAAAAATGCCTTTTTCGACTTCGCGGGCGATGAGTGAGTCATCGACCAGCAGTATTCTAAAATCATTTTTCTCTTCTTCAGGAATTTGTGTGGATAAGTTTTGATCAGGCGAGGTGCGCCCCATTTCCTTGATGCCGTATGGCTCAAGCAACATCACCACTGAACCATCATCAATAATGGTGTTGCCCATCAAACCTTGAGGCTGATAACGCTTCAAATAGGGATCCAAGTCGTGTACCACAATTTCGGTGTCGCCAAACAATTCATCAACGACGATACCCACATAACCTTCAATATGCTCAGCGATGATAATATATGGTTTTGACGACAAAACCGTATCAACCGAAGACATCATCCTGCGCAAATCGACAATAGGTACTTGTTGTGAATCATAACTCATAAAGGCTTTGCCCGAGCGGCTGTGACTGATGGTTTGACCCTGATAAGCAACAGCTTGCTCCACCATATGTGTAAGCATGCAATATTTCTCGTTGCCCATCCTAAACATCACAGCTTGTTGTACAGCAACACTCACAGGCACCGATACAATAAATTTTGTACCCAAACCGACCTTGGATTCAATTTTGATATTACCTGTGAGCTTACGAATGGCATTTTGCACCACATTCATGCCGATGCCGCGCCCAGCCAATGCATCAGCTGCTTTAAGGGTTGAAAAGCCTGGCCTAAAAATCAGCTCAAGCAACTCAGCTTGGCTCATGGCATCAGCTTCATCCTGGGTGGTGACACCGCGCTCAACTGCAACTTTTTTAATCATGCTTGTATCAATGCCACGGCCATCATCAATCACTTCAAGCCTAACTTCACTACCATTTTGACGGGCGATAATCGCCACTTGTCCTTGCGCGGGTTTACCCAACGCAATACGCGTTTGCTCATCTTCAATGCCATGAGCCACAGCATTGGTCAGCAAATGCACGAGAGGTTCTACCAAGGATTCTGCAACGCCTTGATCCATTTGAACTGTTTTACCATCAACAACCAAACGAACGTTTTTACCAATTTTAGATGCCACATCGCGCACTGCGCGCGGGAAGGTTGAGAAAATATTATCCAGTGGTCGCAGCATTAAACTTAATACTTGATCGCGTAGCTCTTTCAGGCCAAACACATTTCGCTCAGATTGATAACGGGTTTCTTGCACCAAGTGTTTGAGTTGGCGAAGTTGCGCATCAAACAGCTCATCCATGCTTTTAATCACGGATTCAGGATAGCCATTTTCTTCCAAGTCCAAACGCATTTTCCGCCATTCACGGCGCAGGGTGCGAAAGTCCAAATGGGCTTCTTGTAATTTTTGCTCAGCCTTAGAACCACGACTTTGCTCGGTACTCATTTCAATCACTTGGTGTGATAAGGCTTCGAGTCGTTCAGCATCCACTCGGAAGAATCGGCCGGAAGTTTTACGCGCCCCAGTTTTCTTCTCAACATCCAGTACCAAAGGTCTAAAAATACTGGCTTTATCTTTATCTGCTTGGCTTGTTGCAGACGCATGCTCATCAGCATCATAAACATCATCCAAATCAGCTTCTGACTCAGCTTCTGACTCAGCTTCTGACTCAGCTTCAAGCGTATCAGCCTCTTCTTTGACCGTACTTAATGCCGATACTTCTTTGGCCAAGCTGGCTACTGGATCAGCTACAGATTTGCCATCCTGCAGGGCTTGCAACACATGTTGAAACTGCTTCGCCACTGCTTTGAAATCAAGCAAATGAAGACCTTCGATGTCTTCTAAACGCTCACCCAACATATCGTGCATATCATAAAGAAACTGCACCGCTACAGTATCCCGCCATTCGGGATGCCCCATCAGCGCTTCAACCATATCCTCAAAAATATGTGCCACTTCACCAATATCGTTCACACCCAGCATCAAAGCAGAACCTTTGATGGTGTGGGCATCGCGGCGCAAATCATTCAAACCCTCATCACTGAGCGTGCCTGCCTCAAAATCGACAAGACCCTGATTGATAGAGCTTAAACGTTCTTTGGCCTCATCAAAAAATGAAGCAATAAAATTGGATAGGTCGAATCCCGACATAATTAGCGACGATGCAACTTAAACGAATTTCTTCAATTCATCGGAAAGGTTGGTCAACTGCACCACGGAATCCCGAGAGTTCTTCATTTGCACTGCCGACTCTTGAAGCAAAGAAGCGATATCTTCCATGGTCAATACGAACTCATGACTGTTTTCACTTTGGCGGGCAGTAGCTTGAGCAATAGTATGCACAGCTTGACTGGTTTTATCTGACATATCCTGCATTTTCTTCAAGGCATCGCCAGCGCGGCGGGTAATTTGAACCCCTTTGGCCACTTCTTCCAAACCTTTTTGCGTTACTTCAATCGAACCTCGGGTTGAAGCATGCACATCGTTGACCACAAGTTGAATTTCTTCGGTAAATTCACGGGCCCGCTCTGAAAGCCTACGCACTTCACTGGCAACCACTGCAAAGCGCTTACCAAACTCACCTGCTGCCGCAGATTCAATGGAAGCATTCAAGGCCAACAAATGGGTCTCATCAGCAATTTCTTGAATCGAACCTACAGACTCTAGAATTTGGTCGGCTTTACGCCCTGCATCTGTCACTTTCTCAGCAATCAGCAACACCTCATCACGAATTTTATCCATGTAACCAATGGCTTCATTTACTGCTGCTGCCCCTTCAGTTGCTGAAGCCGCCGTCGCTTTGGCGATGCGCTCCACACCAAGTGCAGTAGCAGCGATTTTCTTGGATGCTTCAGACATTGAGCCAAGCTCTTTGGTCACGTTCACCACCGTGCCCGCTTGGGTATTGGATGTTGTTGTTTGACGATCCACAGCCAATAAAAGCTCAGCAGATGAAGCTGCCACATTTAAGGCTGCATCTGTAATCCGCGTGGTCACACTGTTGGCAAAGCCACGGTTGAGTAATACTAACAACCCAAGAATGGCCACAATCACAGCAATATTTAGCCAAGTAAGTATGGTGGTTCGCTCAATTTTTGCAGCCGTTTCAGCTTCAAGCGATTGATTGAGATGCTGAGCAATGGCATCAAGTTTGTCTTGAGCCACAAACACCAAACTTTGTGCCACCAACACCAAACTTTCTGCCTGATCAAAAGGAATTACGCCCGATGTAATATCTTCTGCCATTTGACTTACTTCAGCCATGAGTTTACCAACACTGTCCAAATCTTTGGCATCGTTTGGGCTTAAATTTGGAAACCCGGCCACTTCAGTGATGAGCGTGGCAAACAAAGCCTTGGCTTTTTTGATTTTAACAATGTCGTTTTGGTTTTGAACCATCACATAATCGTTCAGAGGCAAAAGTACATTCGGCAAACTTGAACGAAAGCGTTCGATTTTAACCTGTTGCCCATCGAGTTTAGAGATTTCACTCATGCTGGTTAGTGATTGCATGGCTGTGTAAGCCACAGTGACCAAGAGCACCAAGAAAAACAGCACAGACCACAAAATATTTTTGCGCGCCAATTGCCGCAAGCTTGCTTCACTGACCTTAATCTCAGCTTCAGCAGTATCAGCAATTGCCTCAACAAACACTTCTTCCACCGACTTACTTTCACTCATCGCTTTTTCCAATGCCATACGTCATTCCCCTCAAAACCCTTATCACACAAAACCATGTTAATTTTTAAGCTAAATTCTCAAACTAATCAAACAGGGCGCTCACACGCAGCACAGGCAACATACCATGCCTTGTGGCCAACTTACCCTGCTCAAAGGGCAAGCCCTCATCCTCAATCACCACATCCGATTCAACACGGTGTAAATCCAACACCTCTTCTGCCCAAACCCCCAAATGCACGCGAGGATGGCGCAACAATAAATAACGACTTGCAGCCGTGGCCTCTTTTCTTTTTGCTGGTATGCGTAAAATTTTCCCAGGGTCAATCAAGCAAAACACCTGACCACGAATATTCGCTACACCCATCAAATGATCGGGAGCCATGGGCACATGCGTCAGCGGCACCGGCCTTAACACGCTTAGCACATCTTTCACTGCAATCAGAAAGGTCTGACCATTGAGCACCACACGCATATACTCATCATATTCTGGCCCTTTGAGGAGCAACGCATCTTTGGCAGTTTGGATGGCATGAAGTTTATCTACTGGCATGCCTTATCCTACCCTTGCGCTCGAAGCAACGCGAATTCTATTGTACATATTGATGATTTTTCGCACCCGCGCTTGCAGCTTCATGGGCTCGACAGGTTTCAAAATATAATCATCTGCCCCTGCATCTAGCCCCAACACTTCATCATCTTCATCTTTGCGTGAGGTCAACATCACCACAGGTACCTCGTCGTATTTACTTTGCTTGCGCATTTCTTCAATAAATTCTGGGCCAGTCATATTGGGCATTTCATAATCGATAATCACCAGACTCAAATGCTCAGCAGACTGCTGCAACAAGGCCATACCTTTACGCCCATCCTCTGCTTCAATCACGTCATGACCTTCTACTTGTAGCACATAACGCACCAAGCTGCGAATACTCTTGGAATCATCAATGACCAAAATCGTTTTTCTTCCTTGCTGCGTATCATTGTTGAGTTGCGCAGAGCTGCGTGCAGCCAAGGCCTGCCCAAGCGACATCAACTGACCCTCATCATCAATCCTGTCACGGAAAGAAAAGTCTTCAGGCGGAGACGCCAAACGACAAACTTCTTTGATGCTGGTCACCCCAGAAAGCATTTTGTTCATGCCATCTTCAAACAAGGTGTACATGCCTTCTTCGCGGCATACCAACATCAATTCTTGGTCCGAGACTTGATGGGCAATGGCTTCACGTACCCTGTCATTCACATACAAGGTTTCATGGACACCCACACGCCCCTTATAACCAATATCCATACATGCTGGGCATCCCACAGGCTCGTAAATATCAATATCCGCCGGCAATTCATATAGTTTCACCTGCTCAGGTGTGGGCTTTACTTTGCGTTTGCATTTGGGGCACAGCCTTCTTGCCAAACGCTGAGCAACAATCAAATTTAAACACGATGAAAGCGCCACAGCATCAGTACCCATCTCTACCAAACGACTCACCGTGGAAGGCGCATCATTGGTATGCAGCGTAGACATCACCAAATGCCCTGTTTGCGCCGCATGTAAGGCAATATGGGCAGTCTCCTCATCACGAATTTCGCCAACCATCACCACATCGGGGTCTTGGCGCAAAATAGAGCGTAAAGCTGCAGCAAAGGTCATGCCCGCTTTGGGATTCACCTGCACCTGATTCAAACCTTTGATTTGAAATTCAACAGGATCTTCCACGGTGACAATATTGGTTTCTTCATCATTAATATGGTGCAAAAATGAATATAGGGTAGTGGTTTTACCTGAGCCTGTTGGACCCGTTACCAACACCGCACCAGTCGGTTTGGCGATAGACTCACGAATACGCGCATCGGCCTTTTTCTCAAATGCAAGTACATCCAAGGAAAGGGATAAGCCTGATTTATCCAATATCCGCATCACCACTTTCTCACCATGCAGCGATGGTAAGGTAGATACACGCATATCAAAATTGCTTCCGTTAAATTTTACACGTGTGCGACCATCCTGGGGAGAGCGCGTATTGGAGATATCCAGTTTGGACATGATTTTAATCCGCGAGACCAACATAGGATGGGCTTTACTTGGGATTTTCATCACTGCTCTTAAACGACCATCCATACGTAAGCGAACAATACTGACCTGCTCACCAGCCTCAATGTGAATATCCGAGCTGCCCATCTGCATAGATTTAATAATAATACCATTCACCAATTTAATAATAGGAGAACCTTCAGCACCTTTTTTCAGCGAATCAATATCCGCCTCACCTTTAGTGTCGTCTTCGCTATCCTCAACCGAGACAAAACGTTCATCGGCATCCATACCCGATAAGGTCTCTTCAATAGAAGTATCACCGCCAGCAAATATCTCGCGAATTTTCTGAATGACTTGTTCAGGGCTGGCAAAAACAGGCTTAACGCGCTGACCGAGCTTGAACTGCAACACGTCCATGCCGGCATAATCCATGGGGTCGCCAGTGGCGATAACAATTTCACCAGCGCTGATACCAAGTGGCACAAAGTGAAATTCTTTACACAATTCTTCCGGGCATTTTTTCACCAGATTATCATCAATATTAATGGTGTTTAAATCAACATAAGGGACGTTGTAAATTTTAGCTAAACCATGCAGCACAGCATCTTTATTTATAGCTGGATTGGCAAGCAAGCCCATGAGCAAGCCACCTTTTTTAGCCTCTTCGGATTGTATTGCTTCTGATATTTGCACCTGGGTGACCAGGCCTGTATCTATCAACTGCCTTTGCTGCTTAAGAAGCATGCATCCTCCGTCCCATGAATAAGTGTGAGAACCTAATTTGCAAGGTGATAATATCAAGGAGTTTTAAGTCCTTTCCCTTATCATTATTGACGTTAGACTTCGTTGCGTGCACTCATTTCTCCCTATCTTTCGACCAGCAATTATCACCACCTTGCTTAGCCTTGTCCTCTTGGCTTTGTTGGGCTGCGTAAAAAAAGAAATCACCAGCCAAGGTTTTGCACCCCTAGCTGAAGACGCTTCCCTGCTGGCCATTAACATCGACAACACAGCTCAAGTGTTTCAACAACCTATTGATGATTATACAGCAGTTGTCATACCCGAACCTACCGAGGCTGATTTGTTTTTAGCTGGCCTTACTGATGATGAAATCGCACGCATCAAAGAAGAAGCAAAACGCGTCACTTCAAAACACTGGGAAAATATCAACGAACGCTCCCAACAATTTTATCATCGTATGGAATATATAGCAGAAGAAGTCGGTGCCCCCAAGTCACTTCTGTTTATTCCTGTCGCTGAATCCGGATACAATCCCTATGCCCTATCTCATGCAGGTGCTTCTGGCTTGTGGCAATTGATGCCGCGAACAGCGCGCATGCTTGGTGCCGTTCACAAAAATGGTATTGATGAGCGCCGCCATGTCGAAGAAAGCACCCGAGCTGCGCTCTCTTATCTGATGCAACTGCATGATCGCTTTGATAGTTGGACGCTCGCCATCTGCGCCTACAACCTTGGCCCTTGGGGTGTAGAAAAACGCTTAAAGAAAAACCCATGGCATCCAGAGCAAGGTCTTGATGACCTTCCCTTTCCTGGGGAAACAAGACATTACGTCAAACAAATTTTAGGAATGATTGCCCTAGCCGACGCTGGCGAACTGGCATTTTCCTCACCGCTAAAAACGCAACCCATCAACATCAATGCACCGATCGACCTCAACAAATTAGAAGCCATTGCTGGTCTTGATAAAAATGATATTTTTTATTTCAACCCTGAATTCGACTATCAACATTATCTGCATCAAGACATTGAATTATCATTACCTGAAAAAAATGTTCTTTCGCTCAACCAAGCCCTATCAGAAGACCCGAATATTTTTAAACCCAAATATGTTCAAATCAAAATTAAAGCTGGTGATTCGCTTTCTGTGATTGCGCTCAGGCACCATACGACCACCAAGCACCTGCGCAGCTTAAACCCCCAACTGGGCAAAACCTTAAGCATCGGTAAAGTGATTACCGTACCAGCAGCTGACAATATGCGTAGCAGCACCTCCAAGGCTAACCCCCTGCTATCGAAGGGACGCCGTATCTATTACAAAGTAAAAAATGGTGATTCGTTGTGGACCATTGCCAAAAAATTCGGCACATCCACCCAAGCCATTGCTCGCATCAATCAAATGCCTGAGGGCAAGCTGCTTCGCCCTGGAGATAAATTATGGATTATCGCTCGTTTACAGCCCAGTTCGTAAGCCTCAGTTTATGCTTCACGCTTTTCGCATGTAATAGCGAACAGCCACAAACCAACAACACCCCTGCAGCAAGCAGCGTTTCTAATCTACCCAGTCATGGTGGCAGAATGCTTGAATCCAGCATTGGTGATGCCAGCAATCTTATTCCCATGATCGCAGGTGATGCAGCCAGCCATGATGTAGCGTCCAACCTTTACTTATCACTATTAAAATATGACAGAGACCTCAATTTGGTTGGGCAACTGGCTGAATCTTGGAAAATTTCCGAAGATAAGCTCAGCATTACGTTCACGCTCAAACCCAACTTAAAATGGAGCGATAACCACCCCTTCACAGCCGAAGACTGCTTATTTACCTTGCATTTGATTCAAGCCGATTCCACCCAGAGCCCATATAAATCCGATTACACCCTTGTGAGCAAAGCAACTGCGCAAGATGCCCGCACATTCACAGTCACCTACAATGAAATTTTCTCACCTGCCCTAGCTTCATGGGCCAGTTTAGCCATTCTTCCCAAGCATATTTTCGAAGGCCAAGACATCATGAACACATCACTTTCACGCAGCCCGAAAGTGAGTATTGGCCCCTATTTTTTAAAAGATTGGCAAGCCCAACAAAGCATTACCATGCAAGCTAATCCCCATTATTTTGATGGTGATGTTTGGATAGACACCCGCATCACCCGCATCATCCCCGATCCTGCCACCCAGTTTTTGGAATTAAGTGCTGGTAAAATCGATATGATGAACCTCACACCCACCCAATACAGCCGCCTGTTTGAAAAAAATAAGAAACTTATGGCTGAATATGAGCGGTATAAATATTTAGGATTTACCTACACTTACCTTGGTTTCAACCTCAAGCGCGGCCCATTCACCCAGCCAGAAGTCCGCCAAGCCATTGCTTATGCCATTGATCGCCAAGAGCTCGTTGATGGCGTTTTGCTGGGCTTGGGCGAACCCCTAGCCGCACCATTTAAACCGGGCACCACTTGGGTAAACAACAAAATTAAACCCCGCGCTTATGACCCAGCCCTTGCTCGCAAACTCCTTGCGCAAGTGGGATACACAGAAGTGGATGGTAAGATGGTAAAAAATGGCGAAGCACTCGCATTTACCATCTTAACCAACAACGGCAACAAAATGCGCGCGGATACTGCCACGATTGTACAGCAGCGTTTGCGCGAAATTGGCATCACCGTGAATGTACGTTTGGTGGAGTGGTCGGCATTTATTGAAAACTTTATCAACACCCGTGATTTTGATGCTGTAATTTTGGGCTGGTCGCTCTCACCTGAACCCGACCAATATAATATCTGGCATTCTTCACAAACAGGGGCTCGGCAGTTTAACTTTTTAAGTTATGCCAATGCCAAAGTGGATAAAGCTTTGGATGAAGCGCGTAAAACCTTTGATGTGGACCAGCGCAAAGCTTGGTATGACATGATGCAGGAAGAAATCCATCACGATGCGCCCTTGGTGTTTTTGTATGCAGGTTATTCGCTACCAGCTATTCATAAACGCATCTACGGCATCGACCCTGCCCCATCGGGTATTGGCCATAATCGCGAACAATGGTTTATCCCCAAAGCTTTGCAGCAGCAAAGCATCGCCCCTTAAACTTAGATTGATGATTTCTGCGCCACTCACCGTCACCGAGCTTACTGCCCGTATCAAGCAGGTATTGGAGCAAGGTTTTGCGCAAATTGAAGTGACCGGTGAAATATCTCGGCTGACCAAACCTTCTTCTGGCCACATATATTTCACCATCAAAGACAACCACGCCGCGATTTCAGCCGTGGTTTGGCGCACCACAGCTGTGCGTCTGAACACCAGACCCCAAGAAGGTCAGGCTTATGTCTTCTTCGGCCATTTAAGCTTATATGAGCCCAGAGGCACCTATCAAATCGTGGTGCAACACATTGAACCTGTGGGTGCGGGACAATTGGCTGCAGAGTTTGAGCGACGCAAACAGTTGTTTGCCTCTCGCGGTTGGTTTGAGCAAAGCCATAAACTGCCGATACCTGCACTGCCCCAACATATCGGCATCGTCACTTCTGCCACCAGCGCTGCTTATGAAGATGTGAAAAAAGTCTTGGCCACACGCCCTAATTGGTTACACATCACCGTGGCACCCGCTGTGGTGCAGGGCGAGCAGGCTGCACAAAGCGTTGTAAGTGCCATCCAACAATTGCATAAGCTTGAACATAAACCCGATGTTATTCTGCTGGTGCGCGGTGGCGGAAGCATTGAAGATTTGTGGTGCTTTAATGATGAGCGCATTGTGCAAGCTATCTTTGAGGCTTCCATCCCCATCATCTCTGGTGTTGGCCATGAAATCGATACCACGCTTGTTGATTTAGTCGCCGATGTGCGAGCTGCCACGCCATCCAATGCGGCGGAATTGGCTTGCCCAGACCGCTTGAGTTTAAGCAAACAACTGCCCTCACTGGTTTCTTTAGCCAGCTTGATTCAGCGCCGTATCCAGCATTGGCAACAACAAAACAATCATCTGTTTTCCCGTCAATCACACGCCATGCAGCGTTTACAAGACAATCAACATTGGACAGTGGAGCGCTTGAGCCATCAATACCAACATCTGGTGCGTGCCCAAACACAGCAACAACGCTTACGCATTCGCGATTTAAAAACACGCTTGCAATATTATGAGCCCCATCAACGGCTACGCCACGACACCGCAACGTTGATAGCCCGTAAGCAACACTTGTTTGCTGCCTTGGCACCAAGCCTGCAAACACAGCGAAAGCACATTCGTTTACCCAACCAACGGCTTGCTACAAGCATGCAGTTGAGGTTTCAAACCCACAAACAACACTGGTTGGCATTGCATGAACATCTATTGGCCTTAAACCCCAAGCAGGTGCTCAAACGCGGTTATGCTATGACCACCAGCAGCAACGGCAGCATCGTCTCTTCAGCGCAAAGTTTGCAAAAAGGAGACAGCTTAATATTACATTACGCTGATGGCAGCGTGCTCTCTGAAGTGAAACAAACGCATCTTGATGCAAACAAGGATAACCATGCCAAATTCTAAGCCCATTCTCGCCCTCATGTTCTTTTTGCTTTGTTTCCAAACGCCCTCGTTTGCCGCGACCTATGAAACCAGCCAAGGTGAGGTTTTACGCATACATGTGCCAGATGACATCGCGAAAGAGGATGTGCAAGTGAGCTGCTTTGGTAAACCATGGCCAATTTATCAATATGAGCAAAACAAAATCGCTTGGATTGCTGTCGATTTAAAGACTAAACCAAAAACTTATACTATCACCTGGAAAAACAAAAAGCAGACCATCAAAGACGAAGTGCTGGTCAAAAAAGGCAACTTTCGTATTTCACACATCACAGTTGAGAAAAAGATGGCCAGCTTTGATAAAGAAAGCTTAAAACGCATCCGTGCTGACCAACAAGCCATCAAAGCATCGTATCAAACCAAAGTCGCGCTTCAGCCCCATTGGCCTGAAATGATTCTCCCAGTTGAGGGCATTATTTCTACACCGTTTGCTGCACAACGTTATGTCAACGATGAACCACGCTCACAACATTCTGGTCTTGATATCGCTGCTGCAACAGGCACACCTGTGGTGGCGCCTTTGGCCGGTACAGTGTTATTGGTTTCAAAGATGTATCTCAACGGTAATCTTGTAGCTATCGGTCATGGTGATGGGCTAACCACGATTTATGCGCATTTACACACGGCAATGGTGAAAGTCGGCGATCATGTTGCGCAGGGTCAAGTTTTTGCCGAAGTTGGCTCCACAGGCCGCAGCACAGGGCCACATTTGCATTGGGGCGTGCATTTTTCAGGCGCAAAAATTAATCCTGAAACCATGCTTCAACCCAAGCTGTGATTGTCAATCCAGTTGAAACTGAAATCCAAGTTGGACATGATAGCCTCAAGCTTACGAGATGCTGTTGAGGAGGCTTCATATGAACACAATCATCAACATATTGGCCATTGATGATGAAAACACAGTACAAAGTGTGATTGCAGCTTTCTTGAATCGTTATTTGGATGAGAAAAACTTAGTTGGCAATATCAAAACCCTCAATGACCCCGTACAGGGCTTATTTGAACTCAGCACCAATGGTGACCACTATCAAATCATACTTTTAGATGTGCATATGCCCGAACTATCAGGCGATGAGATTTATAGCAAGATTTTGCAAACCAATCCTGCTTTACTTCACCGTGTTATGTTTATTACAGGTTATGCCGAAGACCTTAAACACCGATTTCCGCAGCGCGTATTAAACATTCTCGAAAAACCTTTTCGTTACCAAACATTTTGCGACAAAATCGATCAACTTCTGGAGCAACAATAAACCATGCTTTCAACCTGGATTCAAAACCTTACAGCCAATACCAAAGAATTAAAGATTGCAGCGATTGTCGCTATCCTTACCACCCTAGCATTAGCAAGTACCTTATTTTATTCCATCTTTTTTACCGAGCAACCTGCGCCTACCACCCATATCGAAAACAATCAGCATCTGGTGCAAATCACCCCAAGACCCAACCTTCCTCAAAAAGCTGCAAGCTCAACTTCCAACGCCGTTTCCACGCAAACACCAACGCCTGCGCGAGAAAAACCAATGGCAGCAAAACCTGAAACGCCTGTTATGCCGGCTGTTACCAAAAGCCCAACACCAGCCACAGCCAGTAAAGTTGAAGCACCTGCAACACAACCAGCAACAACGCAAAAAATCATTCTCGGTCAGGGTTTATATTATGTGCAGGTTGGTGCTTTTAAGGAGCCCAAACGCGCGCGCTTGATGCTGAAAAAAATGAAAGATAAATACAAACACGCTACAGCTACACCCAAGGGTGATAAATACATTGTATGGGTTGGGCCAGTCGTATCGAAAGATGATGCCAATCGTTTGAAAACACATCTGCTGCGCAAAGAAAATATTGTGGGGTTTGTGGTTAAAGAAACCCAATAAAAATGCCATCTGAGCCGGACTGATTTGCAACGCGATCCTACCTCGCTGCCGCTGCTTCCTTCCGGACCTGACGGGGTTCACAAAGAGAATCCGTGCAAGGCCCGACCCAGATGACACCTGGCTCACTTCTGCTGACCAAATCATCGTAACGTGATTCAAAGCCAACATATGTGAAACTGAACAATAGCTAAAGGGTGAAATCTTTAGCATATTGACGATGTGGCGGAGAGAGAGGGATTCGAACCCTCGGTACATTGCTGTACACACGCTTTCCAAGCGTGCTCGTTCGGCCGCTCTGACATCTCTCCGTAACGCTTCAATAACCTAAGGATATCAAAGCAGGCGGCACTTTAGCGTATCAGCGCGGACTATCAAGCATTCAAAAAGAACAAAGATGCCCCTGCTAGCGAATTCGGCACCCTTTTTGCTTATCAAACATGACTGACCAACAACAAAGACACGTCAAATTTAGTACAATGGTGGAATATGTCAGAAAATGTAAACGCTTATAGCGACTCACTCACCAGCTTCCTGCCCAAGGAAACAGTTGAGATGGTCAAATCATTGGTTGGTGAAATACCGCCAGACCTAGCCTTTGAACAAGAGATGACGATTTTATTTACCGACATGCGCGATTTTACTGCCATGAGCGAAGCGTATGATCCACGCGAAGTTTATCGCACTATCAATGCCAGCTTGGCGGTGCAAACCCAATTTATTCATGAGTTTGGTGGCAGTGTAAATAAGTTTTTGGGTGATGGTGTATTGGCATGTTTTTCAGGCGCTGATCGCTGCGAGCGGGCATTTCATTGTGTGCAGTCGCTATTACCAGTGCTTGAGAAGCGCGAAACCGAACTTGATTTTTTACCCTGTGAAGTTGGCTTTGGTCTCAACGACGGCAATGTGCTTTTTGGTCTTTTGGGTGACGACACAAGGCGCGAGTTCACAGTTATTGGCGATACCGTCAATACTGCTGCCCGATTATGTGGTATTGCCGAGCCCTTCAAAGCCCTAATTACGCAAAACCTGATTGATGGCCTGCCGAAAAGTTATGAAAATGATTATGCCTTTGTAGAGCGTGCGATTTTCAAGGGTAAACGCGAAGCCATTCGCGTCTATGCCATCTGCCCAAGCAAGTAGGTTCGACATCTTCCTTTTGATTTAAGCTCGTCTATACTTGCAAGCATGATGCCTGCAAATCCCATCCATATACTTGCTGATACCTTATATAAGTTTAATGACAAACACTGCATACAATTTGCCTCGGCTTTAAGTTACAGCACCCTTATCGCTGTTGTGCCCATGACGGCATTTTTATTTTTCCTATCCTTACAAACTGAAATGTTTTCTGGCTTGTTTGATGAGGTGCGCACCCAGCTTTTGAATCAGCTGCTACCCACCAGCCGTGAACAAGTGGAAACCTATTTGCTCGCGACTGCCAAAAATATCAAATCCTTTTCATATCTTGGTATGGCTTTTATATTTTTATCGGCCATTTTATTATCGACTGGCGTTGAAGCAGCGCTCAACCATATCTGGCAGGTGGAAACCCAGCGCCGCGTTTATTTACGCATTCCTGGTCACATCATTTTGTGGATTGTTGCGCCATTATTGCTATTGGCCTCCTTATCAGTGTCGACATGGCTAATTTCACTTCCCTACCTGCATGATATTTCCACTCAAGCCTCAAAATTTTCTATTCTGCTGCCTTGGTTTTTCTCCAGCATCGGTCTTTACTTTCTTTATCATTATGTGCCCAATGCCCGCACCAAACGCAGCCATGCCATTGCCTCAGCAATGGTGGCAGCCTTACTCTTTGAATTGAGCAAATGGGCATTTACCTTATATGTTACCAAGTATGCAAGTTATGAAAAACTTTATGGTGCCTTATCCACATTGCCTATTTTCATGCTCTGGATTTGGATCTCTTGGATGGTGGTCTTGCTTGGGGCATCCCTTGGTGCCACGCTCGATGAGCAAAGTAGACGGCGACACTAAGCGCTTTCTCACTTAGTATCCGCAGCTATGGCAAAACACACCCTTTTTTATGCAGTTGTACTTCCTGGTTTGGAGCAACTTGCAGCAGCAGAATTAGAAGCTCTTTCAGCTCACGATATTGAAATCGAACATGGCGGCGTCAGCTTTTCAGGCACTACACAATTGATGTATCGCGTCAACCTTCGCAGCCGAGTGATCACGCGTGTTTTGATGCGTTTGCGCTCATTTCGCAATATGACCCTCGAAGGCCTTGGCTTTGAAATCGACAAAATTGCATGGCACCTTTTTCTTAATGAAAGCTCCAAAGTGAATGTGTCGGTGAGCACCAAACATTCGCGTTTGAACCACTCTGAAGATATTGCTGATTATGTGAGTTTGATTCTCAAAAAAGCCATGCCCAAAATTGGTACATCAAACAGCGCTCTATTCGAGCAAAGCATTCATATCCGCATCGAAAACAATCGCGGCACCATCAGCTTGGATACCTCAGGTGAACGATTGGACAGACGTGGTTACCGCTTGGAATCAGGTAAAGCGCCTATGCGCGAAACCCTTGCAGCTGCTATGATTTCATGGTCTGGCTGGCAGCCTGAGCAAACCCTTTTGGTGCCCATGTGTGGCTCGGGCACGCTTGCTATTGAAGCAGGACTGGTTGCAAAACAACAAGCGCCCAACCTCAATCATGATTTCGCCTGCCTGCATTGGCATAACTTTAAAGCCAAAGATTTTGAGAAAGTTGTCGAGCGCTGCATGGGCATGCTTAAAAATGAAGCTCCAAAAACAGCCAATATCTTTGCCTCTGACATCAATGCTGGCGGCGTAAGCATCACCCAAAACAACGCACAACGCGCTGATGTGACTGCTTGGATGGACACCACAGTTTTGGATGTACACAACCTTGTTAAACCCGACTCCCCCACTGGTGGTGTGGTGCTTCTTAATCCTCCTTATGCACAGCGTATCGGTGAAACAGCCAGCACCGTGTCCCTTTGGTCGGATTTGGGGCAAATCATGCGCCAACAATTTTTAAGCGATCCAGCATGGAAAGTCGTGGTCATTTGCCCAGAACAATCCTTTGAAAAAGCGATGGCATGCAAAGTGTCCCGACGCCTGAAAGTGACGCACGGCGGAGAAAGTGTGTATCTACTTGAGCTGGCAAGCATCAATTAAAGGCTGACTCTGCATGCAAACAAAAAAACGCAAATCATCTTGGTTTCAATCCATTTGGCTGGTGTTGTTAGCACCCTTGGTTGTGTTTCCTTGGATGCTCAATTTGCGTGTTTTCCCATTCATTGCGCCCAACGAAGAGCCGAAATGGGCATTGCTTATTCTGTGCGGTCTTTGGCTGGGTTTAACCGCTGCATGGCTACGGTTGAAAAGGCAAAGCATCAGTTGGCCAAGACCCAATCTGTTAGGCTGGTTATTTGCATCCTACTTTATCCTACTGGGGTTGAGCGTTTGGCTTGGCCCCAACACCACCGAAGGTTTGATTCGTTATGCTTTTTGGTTAATTGTTGCGGCTATTTGGTTGGTAGCGGCTTGGGCAGCTCGCACCACCCCGAAATGGACTGATGCTTTAATTTGGTCAACTTCTATCACCGGCATCATCTTTTCCATACGTTACTGGCAAAGTTATTTCATTGATTACGGCACACCCAATTACAATATCCATGTCCTATTCTCACCCATAGGCCATGTGAACTTTACAGGCGATGTGTTGGTCATTCTGCTACCGATGTTGGTTTGGATATTGGCCACAACGCAGCATGCGGCATTGCGTGTGGTCAACTGGTTTTCGGTGGTCACCATCAGCACGATTCTGCTCGTAGCCAGCTCTCGCGGTGCGCTGGGCGGTTTGGCTTTGGCAGGATTACTCGTTGTCTTCATCCTGATTAAGCATCGTCTACACTGGCAAAATACATGGAAGAAAGAACAACACTGGCTTCCTGCAATACTTATCGGCTCTGCCCTGCTGATTTCATTGCCCATTTATAATGCCCTGCCCTTTCACTACCGCGATTTAGCGCGTGTATCGGCTTCCGCTGGTCAAGCAGTGACTGGCGAAGGCAAGCTGGAACTGACCGAAGGGGCATTGCAACCTCCCTTGGTCGAAATGTGGGTGGCGTTGTCTCCATTGCTTGGCGCCAGAACGCCCATTTATGCTTCCACCACAGCCATGACCCTCGATGCGCCTTGGCTTGGACAAGGCACTGGCAATTTTGCCTGGGTGTATCCTTATTACAGTAATCGTTTCCCAGATTTCAAAGATTCCTTAAGTAGCGCCCGCACCTTCACCACTAACCCTCATAATATTGTTCTACAAATCGCCTCACAAAATGGCATTCCCGCCATGCTTATCTTTATGGGTTTGCTACTCACCTTTTGGTACCGTTTACTCAAAGCATCATGGCAACAATGGGACCCATGGTTCACATCAGGACTTGCGGCAGTCACAGCTGCGATATTTGATGCAATGTTTAATCATGTGTTTTTTAACCCCGCCAGCATGTTCACCTTTGCCTTGCTTGCAGGCACTTGGTGGGGCACCCTGCCTGCTTCAACGGGAGATGAATCAAAACCGTCACTTGTTATTTCCAATCGAGTAGCAGCAATCGTTCTGATTGTTTTCACGCTAGCTTTGAGTATTTGGCCTATCCGCTGGCTAGTGTCGGAATGGTATACAGGGCAAGCTATGGCTCATGCCAGATACGCATCCTATGAAGCTGATTTTTACAACAAAGCCTATCGCTGGGACAAAGAAAACTTCCGCGCTGTTTTTGGTATGGGGCAAGTGGCGTACAAACAAAAGAGTTACGCAGAAAGTGCCGGTTATTTTGAGGAATTCGAATCCTTTTACCCCTATAACCCACCAGCATTAAACATGCTTGGTGCAGCTTATATGATGAGTGGACAATTTGAAAAAGCAGAAGCGGCCTTGCAACGCACACTGGATATTTATCCAGGCTTTGAGATGGCTGAACAAAACTTGCAACGGGTTCAAGCGATACTACAGCAACAAAAGTTACAACAACCACGTTAGACAAAAAAACACTTGGGGTGTAAATTGCGATATACATCACTTCGATAGCTTAAAAAGACAACATTGTTCACGATTAAATACGTTAAAACGAGGTCACGCACATGAAAATCACTGCTATTTCTTTATTCATTGCAGCCTTGGTGCTTACCGGTTGCCAAAATATCAGCAAACAAGATTTGGAAGCCCTACAAGCCAAAGCAGCAAGCTATGAGGAGCAAAGCCAACAACTGCAAGCTGAGAATGGCCAATTAAAGCAAACTGTAGATGCGCTAAAACAGCGCTTGGCAGAAGAGATTGAAGCCAACCAAGTGTTGGTGGAGCAAAGCGCCCAAGGCGATATCAAAGTTACCATGCAGCAAGCTATCCTTTTCCCTAGCGCCTCATTTAAAATTGATGATGCAGGTTATGCCGTATTGCAAAAGGTTGCCGATAGCTTGAGAAACCTCAATTCAGACCAACATATTCAAGTCATTGGCCATAGCGACACCATGCCAGTACATGCCAAATGGCGCGATATGTTTACCGACAACTGGGATTTATCAGCACGTCGTGCAGGTCAAGTAGCAAGACATTTGATTTGGGGTCAAGGTTTTGCCCCTGAAATGATTTCTGTGGTTGGTAAAGCACACACAGTGCCAGTAGCTAGTAACGATACTGAAGAAGGTCGTGCTCAAAACCGCCGTATTGAAATCTTTATTGAAAAGTAAGTTTTCAAATCAGAATCAAGGGATGAACACTGCCATTTCATGACGAATAAAGTTTCGGTTTATATCCCTGTGCTTAATGAAGAGCGGAAAATTGAAGATGCCCTTAAAACTGTGGCTTGGGCTGATGAAATTGTGGTGCTTGATAGTGGGTGTACCGACCAGACCATTCCGATTGCCATAAGCTATGGCGCTAAAATTGTCCCACATAAATTTGAGGGCTTTGGCAAACTACGCAATGCAGGTATTGATGCGTGCAGCCACGACTGGATTTTAAGCATAGATGCTGATGAGCGATGCACCCCTGAACTCATCCAAGAAATTCAATCCCTACTTGCCAATAGCCCGCAACATGATGCCTACTGGATACCACGCCGAAATTGGTTTATGAACCGCTGGATTAAGCACAGTGGCTGGTATCCGGATTATTGCCAACCAAAGCTGTTTAAACGGCAAGCTCTACGATACCGTGATGAAGATGTGGTACATGAAGATTGGGATGTTTCAGGCAGCATTGGTTATCTTAAACACGACGTACTTCATTTTTCATATCAACAGCTATCTGACATCGTGCGTAAGATTGATAACTACGCCAAATTGGGTGCTGATAAACTTGAAAGTAAAGGTAAAAGCGGTGGATTTTTTAAAGGCTTAAGTCGCGGCTTATGGGCATTTATCCGCATCTATTTTATCAAGCTCGGCTTCTTGGATGGTAAAGCAGGCTTTATGATTGCGTTGTTCAATTTTGAAACCACATTTTATCGCTATGTGATGCGGGATTGGAAAAACCAGCATTGGGATAAACCGCCTAAAGTTTAATCGAACGACTCAGCATGCACTTTGGTCGACATTAAGGTGTTGTGTTCAAGCGAATCCATCAACAACTGCACTTGTGCTTGTAGTTTATGCTCCATATCTGCTTGGCGTGATGCATCACCCTCAAATTTAACTGTGCGTTTAAGATTGTGCATCAACAAAGCACCATTCTCCACACGCCCCACCATATCATCACGAGTAATTAATATGCCGCGCTGCGTATGTTGCTCGAGCAAAGAAGTTCCCATACTGGCATATCGCCCGCTCCAGCCAGCCAAATCCATGAGTGTTGGAATTAAATCAAGCTGACCAGCCAACGTGTTATCAACACCTGCTTGAATGCCAGGGCCCAGCATGAGCAGAGGAATATGATGTTGTTCCAGTGTCGTTGGATTCTTTGCCAAGCCACTCACGTGATCACCTAAAATCAAAAAAATGGTGTTATTGGCAAAAGCGCTGGATTTAACTTTTTTGAAAAACTCACCCAAAACCCAATCGGTGTAATACATGGTGTTGAGTAATTTTTCCTGATCACCAGTAGGCGCAAACTTTTCCCAGCGCTTATCTGGCAGTTGCCACGGTGTGTGAGTGCTGGCTGTAAACAACATACCAAAAAAGGGCTGTTGCTGCGCCTCAAACCAATGCTGCGCTTTGTTAAATAAGTCATAGTCCCATCCACCCCAGTCTGGGGTGATAGCGTCTTGATGCGCAGATGGTCTCAAATCTTCAGCACCCATATAGGTATCAAACCCCGCCAAAGCGCTGATTTTATCCAGATAAAAGGACGCACGATACGAGCTCTGCATAAAGGCAGTACTATAGCCCTGTGCCTTAGCCAATTTCGGCAACCAGCCCATGGTATTAACTTCAATCCCCTCACCCAGATAACCCGCACCCGGCACGGTGGGGATACCTGCAATCACTGAGGAAATACCGTCAATAGATCGTTGGCCATTGGCATAGAAGTTGGCGTAAAAACGCCCTTCTTTTACCAAGGCATCATAATTGGGCGTGACACCAAAAGGCATTTTCCCTTCGGTGATTCGCGCAAAATCAACAAATGCACTGTCCCAGCTTTCAAGCAATAAAATCACCACATTGGGTTTGTCAGCCTGCTGCAAACCATCGCGCTGCCGCATCAACGGATAATTGGCATCAGGATAAGCATCTCTGCTGGATGCAAACAATAACTGCGAAGTCGCTATCGCATCTTCTTTGCTCATAAATTGCGGGGTGTGCATGGTTGATTTTTTAAGGCCGTGTAAAATGGAAAATGCACCGTTAAGCGCAAGGTGCCCCTGCTCCATCGGGCCTTCATCATAAGCAAAAATTGCTTGGATGGGTTTGCTGGTGACGCCGCCGCGCATACCCAAAAGAATAAGCAAAAACATACTCACAAACACAGGAATACTTAGCCAGCTCAGGTTTTGATGCACCACCTTTTTTTGCTGCGGCAGCATCCATTTACCCCAGAGTTTCGCACCCAAAAACACAACCACAACCATCACCAAAAGTTGCAGCCAGTATTCGGAAAAAGCGATGCCTACCATGGCCATGGCCGAAGAATTGAGGGTAGCCCCCACTTCGTGGCCAGCATGACGATGCACCAAACCAAAATACAACAAATCAGCCGCCAGCAAAAACACAAAAACACACAACACCACAAAGCTATACCAAGTGATGAAACTCAAATAACGCTGCGATACACACCAGCGCCAAGGCAAATAGGAAATAAGAAAAGGAATACCCAAAAATACAAGAGTAATGGATGTATCAAAAAACAGTGCCCCTTTGAGCAAGGCATACATGGTTTGCAACCAGGTTAAATCATCAAACTCATGGCTATAGATTTGTAAAAATAACAAGCGACAAAGAAAAAACACCACATAAAAAACCAACATCAGCTTTAAGAAAAACAGCGTTGGTCTTGTGTGGTGTTTGGATAACGAAAGCAAATGCTTCATGTTTTGCAGCAAACCGCCCTAAAAAAGCTGGCGTTTAACCATTCATATGTTGGGCATAATAAATGGCATAGAAAATCGCCAACCCAACTAATGTGCCAAACCAGTGTTTTGGTTCTTTATGACCCAACATCAATGCGAAGGAATATGGTTTACGTAATCTGTCTTTCCAAGGGGTAAGACGCGGAAGAAATAAAGGCACATATTTTGACCATTCAGCATATGCATCACCAAATAAACTCACCATACGCGCTGCTTCAATTTTGATGACGACCACGTAAATCCAAATAAAAATAACGGATGCAAATAGCGCCGGAATCAATTGATTGGCCATCACACAAAAACCAATAAACATCGTCGTGTTAAACACATACAAAGGATTGCGCGTGAATGCATAAGGGCCAGTGGTTGCTAGGGCAGCATCTTTATCGATATAACCCAAGGACCAAGTACGGCCAGATTCACCAAGCACCACAATCAAAGCACCCAGCATCAGCGAGTCTAAGGTGGGTTGAGCAAAGAGGATGACTATCAATGCAGCCAAGCCAGTGAGGCGTGGGCGGTGGTGATATACAAACTCTTCGTATTTGGTCAGTTCCATGGTGATTCCTTTTTCCTTCTCTTGTATTTTTACTTAAGTGTTTTTGCTGTAGCTGGTCAAATCAACCACGATACTGCCAATCTTTATCTTAGCCGTGATTTTAAGCGGAATTCTGCGCTCATCATCAGTTAACCAAACTTGTACCTTACCCACGCTGGTAAACACACCTTCTGTTTTCAATTCTGGCTCAATCACAATGCAATTGACCAGCTCACCCCATGGCGCCTGAAGCTTCGCTTCTTTCACCCATTTGACCACAAGGTCATATTTCTCCCCCGAATCAAACACGGGTATTGAAATGGGCGTATCCTTACTTGGCGGCGCCATCCTAGTCAGATAAAAAGCATCCAACACATTCAAATGACCCTTGGGCACATCGTAGATACGCACACGGCCTTTTTTGGTGTATTTCACCTTTCCTTCTTGCCACAAATACAAGGCTTCTTTGGTAGACGAATAGCTCCGCTCTTTTTGATCAGCGGTAAACACTGTACTTTGCATGGTCTTATCCAAGCAAATGCCCTCTGAAACAATCGTATCACGCACCTTTTTAAAGATATCCAAGAAGCGATTGGTGCGGGCAAAATTATGCACCTTATAGCCATCTTGACCTTCAGCAGTGATGTTTACTTCCGCGGTTCCGGCGTTTACAAACTCCCAGTCCACATCGAATTTCATCTTTTCACCAACAAAAGGAAAACAATCGTGAGTTGCCGCCGCACTGTTTTGCACTGCGCCAAAGGCTAAGAACATCACAGCTAAGCACAGACCAACAGGATGCCAAAAAGTCATAGGTGGCTCACAATATCATCGGCGCGAATCATATCCATACAAATAAACGCATTGCAGGTGCGTTTAAAGCATGGCCCGCAAGCTGGATTGGACTGCACCTGTATATCAGAAGCAGCCAGCGGCGATGAGCGCCAAGCGGCTGAAGCGCCCCAAAAGCTGATGGTTGGCGCGCCCAATGCTGATGCCAAATGCAACACGCCTGTATCGGCAGCCACCACAAATGCAGCTTGCTGTAGAAGGCTGCACAAACCATTCATTTCAAAACGCTTCGGCAATACCAAACCGATATTATGTTCATTGAGGTTAAGCGCTTTTTCAAACTCAGCTGTGCTTCCCCAGCTCCACACCACTTGATATCCCTTAGCCACTGCCCCTTTTGCCACAGCAAGCCAAGTGCTATTGGGCAACACCTTCGTTTCCCAAGCGCCGCCTAGGTTGAGCACCACTAAGGGTTTATTGGGGACAAGTAGCGCATTCACTGCTTCATCGCTAAATGTCTGGTGAATCGTAGGCGCTTGATAGGCCATCACTGCTGGTGAATCTTGAAGCCAAGGGCCAGCGGCCACTTTCTTATACTGCTGCACCACATGTTGTTCAAACTTATCAAAGGACACTGCCTGCTGCATCCACGATGCAGGTTTTTCTTTCATATACTTTTGATCAATGCCAAACACTTTGCTGCAAATCAAACGTGCCAAAAGCGCTGATTTCATCAAACCCTGCAAATCAAGGGCAACATCAAATTTCTCGGCGCGCAAGGCTTTCACCACACGCCAAACTTCCGATAAACGATTTTTTCCTTTCAGGTCAATGGTGTGCACTCTCACTTGCGGTGGAAACACTTCCGTCACAAATTGATAACGCACATCCACCAGCCAATGCACTTCGCTTACACCTGGGCGCGCCAACACATCATCCAATGCAGGAAGGCTATGAATAATGTCACCAAAGGCTGATAGTTTAACAATTAAGACTTTCACTGCCCCAAAGCATAGGAAGAAGACCTATAAATAACCATATAATTTTAGGCTTGCCTTCATGCCCCACTTCGCCCACATTGCCCACTCTTCCATACTTTTAACTTTGAATATGCAGGCAAAAACACAACAAAAGGAGTTTTCCATGGGTTGGATAGAACATTGGCATAGCTGGTTTATGATTGCCTCAGTGGTATTGATAATCGAATTGATGAGCGGCACTTACTTCTTACTCGCTGTGGCTGGCGGCGCATTTATCACCACAGTTTTTACTGCTTGGATGATGCCGACTATCACCATGCAAATCCTTTCTTTTGCTATTGCTTCAGCCTTGTCATACTTCTTATTGCAGTCTTTTCGTAAGAAAAAAAGCGAAGTCAACACCGATGGCACCCAACATATGATTGGCCAAAACGTGGAGCTGGTGGATGCCTTCAATCCCCAAGGCCGCGTGCGTTATAAAGGCGTGTTATGGTTGGCCAAGCTTGAAGCTGGGCAAACCGATGAAGAGATACCAACCAAAACGCAGCTGGTGATTGTGGCCGTCGATGGCAGCACACTTACCGTGAAAAAAGCAGCATAGGCGCAACTTGAATTTAGGAGATTTTACTATGGATACTGGATTAATCGTCACCATTTTCTTATCGGCAGTGGTCATATCATTTATATTCAAAGGCATTGTGGTGATTCGCAATTCTGAGCGCATGGTGATTGAGCGCTTTGGTAATTATGCCCACACCCTAGAGCCTGGCATCAATTTCATTATTCCTTTTGTCGATCAAAAGCGCGAATTCATTTGGGTAAAACCACCATCAGATAGCCGCTTGAGCAGATTGCTTGGGGAGTCCGACGATAGCTTATATCACACCACCCTAGCCACGGTTGATAGAATAGATATCCGCGAAACGGTGCTGGATATGCCATCACAAACCGTGATTACCAAAGACAACGTCAGCATTCATATCAATGCCCTGCTCTACATCGAAATCACCAAACCCCATGATGCAGTGTATCGCATTTCCAATCTTCCCAACGCCATTGAAAAATTAGCGCAAACTACGCTGCGTAGTTTGGTGGGCGAAATGGAATTGGATAAAACCCTGTCTTCACGCGAACAAATCAATTCACGCCTGCAAATCATTCTTGATGAAGCTGCCGATGATTGGGGCGCGAAGGTCAAGCGCGTAGAAATCCAAGATTTGGTGGTGCCAGCTGCCATCCAAGAAGCCATGGAAAAACAAATGCGCGCTGAGCGTGATAAACGCGCCACGATTTTGGTGGCTGAAGGCGAGCGAAAATCAGCGATTCTCAAAGCTGAAGGCGAAAAAGAATCATCCATCCTGGTGGCCGAAGGCAATCGCGCTGCCCGTATTTTGGAAGCCGATGGTGAAAAACAAGCCTTGGAAAAACTTAAAGAATCGTTGGGTGCGGAATTTAGCCAGTATCTATTGGCTGTGCGTTATTTAGAAACCATGAACCACATCGGCGGTCAAACCGCAGGTGATAAAACAGTATTTATGCCTATGGATGCCACAGCTACACTTGGCGCCATCGGCGGCATTCAAGAATTATTTAAAGGAAAAGCGTAAACCCCATGGCAGAGAACCCAACTCCAAGCAAAAAAGGCCTTCCAGGCATTAGAAATATCGTAGCCGTTGCCTCAGGCAAAGGTGGCGTGGGTAAATCCACCACAGCCGTGAATCTGGCTGTAGCCATGGCGCAACACGGCTACAAAGTCGGTCTCTTGGATGCAGACATTTATGGTCCATCCATTCCCAATATGATGGGCTTAAAGGGTCGCAAACCTGAAGTGGATGTGGAAAGCAAAGTCTTGTATCCGCTGGAAAACTTTGGCGTAAAAGTGATGTCGATTGGCTTTTTAGTGGCTGATGATCAAGCCATGATTTGGCGCGGTCCCATGGTGGCTGGCGCGCTGGGTCAGTTGCTCAAAGATGTAGCTTGGGGCGATCTTGATGTGCTCTTTATCGATATGCCTCCAGGCACTGGTGATGCCCAACTCACCCTTTCGCAAACCGTATCCGTTACTGGTGCAGTGGTCGTGACTACCCCACAAGACATTGCCCTCATTGATTGTAAAAAAGGCATTCAAATGTTTGATAAAGTGCATGTTCCTACGCTTGGCATCGTGGAAAACATGAGCGTATTTATCTGCCCACATTGCAATGGTGAATCCCATATCTTCGACCAAGGCGGCGCTGAAAAGCTTAGCGAAGAATTCAAAACCGAGGTGATTGCCAAAGTGCCCCTCAACATGGGCATCCGCGCCAACGGCGATGCCGGCACCCCTATCGTAGCCGCTCTACCCGATTCCAACGAAGCAGGCATCTACAAAGACATGGCCGAAAAAGTGATGGCGAAAATCATCACCCTCAACAAACGGAAAATCACCATTCCGATTATGACGGCGTAAAAGTGAAAAGTGTAATCTGCGAAGCAAATCTGACACCTTTTCTTTCATCATTTGCATTTCAAGATTCAAGACCTGACACCTTTTCTCCTTTCGCCAATATATGCCCTCTTACTCACGCCATCACTTAAAACGTACACCAATGGCCACTGATTGCTCGCATAAGCATTAGCCTTAATGCCATGCAACGAGTCACTGGAAAACGTATAGCGATTTACCTCTACCAGATGCTTCTGACTCATAGTTCTGTGTATTTCTTAGCGGAACCCTTTGACTTGCTAACAGGATACTTCTTTTCATTTAATGCAATCTTATCGAGAACAATTTGCCTAACGTCTAATTCATAGTTCTCAGCGAGCAACAAAGCATAGGCAATCACATCTGCCAACTCTTCTTTCACCTTTTCAACATCTGCTTCTTCAGGCTTTTTCCATAAAAAAGCTTCCAGAAGCTCGCCAGACTCAATACTCAAAGCTATCGCCAAATCTTTTGAGTTATGAAACTGTTCCCAATCTCTATCATCCCTGAATTCTTTTAACTTTTTTATGATTTCGTCCACTTTTCCTACCTATGAATATTTGTAGTTCACCTAAAGACCAAACTTTACAATTCAACAAAGAACAAGATCGATTTCAAATCATTCTTTTTGAATCGACAGCTTAGGCGAAGATTTTGTTTTCTGGAACTTAAAACACTTAAAACTGCAAAGTTGTCTTCTCAAGCAGGTCTCCATTGCGACCTTTGAAAAACTCAACTTCAACTTCTCCATCAATCACGGTGATTCTTGAGAAATTATTTTCAGTATGAATCAAGTCGGGTTTTGGCTGCGATGCCGCAAAACGGCGAACGCAGTAGAACCCCTTATTTTCTCCACAAGGCCGGCGCTTACCTATTGCATTTGAATAGGCATTATCCCATTTGCTGAGAGGTGGGCGGTTCAATTCTCTTGGCAGAAAATCAAAGTCAAAATTCGCTTTCTGAAGACCTACACCAAATGATGTAGACCAGTTAAAGGGCGAAGACACAACATTATAAATTCGGAAGTCTTTATCTTGTTCATGAGTCAACTCAGCAATAAATGACGTGTGCACGTCTCCTGATAAAAACACAACGCGCTTAATTTTACTCAACCGGATAAAATCTAGTATCCTTTTCCGCTGCTCAACGGCACCTCCCCACTTATCATCAGGGTCCCCATCGATTGCCCCGACAAAATCAGGTGGATTCAAGGTGTCAGGAAACACGGGGAGGGGAGAAACTATGAATTTAACCACGTTATCATCTGCCCTATCAGTTGAGATACATTTCTCTTCGCCTACCCCTGAACTTTTAGCACCCTCACATAGCCATTTCTTAAAGGCCAACTCTTGCGATTCACCTAAAACTACAGGCTCGCTTTTGTCCTTGCCAGACTTTTGATCTTTCGTGATGCTATTTCCCGACCTCGTATCCAGAACAAAAAACCTGTTTTGCCCATGGTTGAAGTCATACCAATATTTTTTATGACAAGTATCACCATAGGTTGCTGGCTTAAGTGCCTCGGCTGCATTATTGCCGAGATTCAAAGACGCTTGATAAGCTTCGTAAAATTTTTGCCCCGCCATCAGCTTGTCTTTACCTAACTTATCGTACTTAAATTGACCCATTGACCAGTCATTGGTTATTTCATGGTCATCCAACATCATATATGTTGGAAGCTTAGACATCACTGATGTGAAATTTTTCTTAGCAAATGATCTTTTATAAGTAGCTCTGTACCTATTTTCTGTAAGTCGTGCAAGTGGGTTACCATCAATGTAAACTTGATCACCTGCTTGAATAATAAAGTCAGTCTTTGCATCTTCCATGAGCTTCTCTTCATATGCAAGCAGCTCACGGATTCGAGCAAAGGTGTTTTCACCCATAGCGCTAAAAATTCCAAAATCTCTACACGACCCAAATATAAAGCGCGTAGCAGCTGACGCACCTGCTGCTGGAAATAACCTAACAGTGCCACTAGCTGCGTCCTTCCAATCGATACACTCACTTGAAAGAGACGGACAGTCCTTTTTAACCTCTGGGTACTTCAAGTATCCAACTTGGTACTCATAAGAGTCACTTGGCTGCGCGCCTTCAGGCAGCACGTCTACGACACCGACATTTTCATAATCCGCACTTATCTTTATTTGATCTGGATCGCTAAATTCTCCAGCGCCACCCATTTTCCTATACCTGATATAAACTTGATTATCTCGCTCGTGTGCCTTGATCCAGACCCGGAAACCACTTGATGTCGTCTTTCCAATCATTGGGCCAATGTCAGGCTTAGTTAGCTTGTATTTATATGATGAAATTTGTGAAGTAGCGCAACCCATCAGCACCAGTATGATTGAAAAAAGCACTAGCCTTAACACGTAAGTCATAAGCCCTCCCTTTGTATCCCCAAGGAAATCATAGCTGAGAGTTAAAAACACCACAATAAAACCAGCGCGGAAATGGCATAAAAAAAGCCCACGAACGTTGTGCGTTTACTAGTTTATGGTGCTCATTTTTGTATAAATAAGTTTACTATAGCCACGGAAGAAGAGGAAGAAGAGGGGTCAGGAAGAAGAGGGTAGAGTAGAGGACAGGC
>DCPU01000019.1 GCA_002323245.1 Mariprofundus sp. UBA1536
TGCACTTACAAGTTGAATCCGCGAAATAAAATCAAAGCACGTAGACTTCATATTATGTAACCCAAGTGATTATACTGTTGTCGCAGCTATCGAGCTTGATGATAAGTCGCATAACCAACCTAAAAGAATTGAACGAGATGATTTTCTTCACGAAGCCTTCCAAGCTGCTCGGCTTCCACTTATTAGATTTAAAGCAAAAAGAACATATTCAATAGATGAGGTTTCTATGAGCCTGCAAAAAAGCATTGGCTTTAATGCAGGATCAGCTATCTTTGAAATTAAAAAATGAACCAGTGAAGAAAAAGGATTCGTTGCGGTCAACTGAACCAGAAATGGCAACGGTGGCAATTGTAGTGCCGAGGCAAGAGGCTAAGCCCGCACCTAAAACGAGTACGTTAGGCGATAAAGCGTGCCCCAAGTGCTCATCGTCAATGATACGAAGAACAGCGAAGAAGGGTAAGTATGCGGGAAGTACATTCTTAGCTTGTTCTGCTTACCCGACATGCAAAATAATTATCCCGCTAGATTCGGTTTGAATTGCCCCTGTTTTTCTAGATAGCTGTCGGCAGATAAGCATGAGCGACCGCCTCTAGTCGAGAGGTGCCCTCGTGCCCCCAGCAAATACAGTTTTTTAAATCAGCTTCAGATATATGGCATAAAACACGGATAGGTATAGAACATACCCATGTCATCAGAACAACCACCCCTTCCGAAAATTGGCGAGACGATGAACGCTGAGCGCGCTTATGCGCTTTGTAGCTATTATGGTTTTACCAATTTGGCCAAGCGCATCGCCGCGCATCCCGACCACTACCACGATTGGGTGTTTGATGGCGCATCCATGTTGCCCGATGCGCTGTTTGCCAAGGTCTTTCACATCCCCAATTTGGTTGAAATCGCCCTCAAACACGATTTGAAATATGCTTATGGAGAGCCTGGAAACAGCGAAGAAAAACATCACGCTGACCTCGCCTTTGAAGCAGAATTACTTGCTGACGGCGCGGATAAAGCCGTGGCTAAATTGATGTATTCGGCTGTGCATGTGCTCGGCGGAGAATGGTTAAAGGCTGATTTTTCCTGGGCTTTTGCCCATAAGAAAGAAAGCAAATGAACAACCAACAATGCAGCGTCTTCATCTTATTTAAATTAGAACTTGCTAATATACTTACATGCTTCTAAACTTCGCCGAATTGACCCCTTTTAAACAACGTTTTGAACGAAAACCATGGAGCCCATACATGCTGATTAAGCGATATTCTTTCACCTTGCCCGTTGCCTTCGCCTTATTGACAGCTTCTTGGCCAGCGCTGGCAGAAACCAACGCACCATTTACGCTCGAAGCTGGAGTGAACTATGCCCTCACCCACAACCGCAGCCTTGCTGCTGCCAACCAACAATTTGAAAGTGCGATGGCCCAAGCTGACCAAGCAAGCAGCTCATCCATGCCTCGCATTGATTTAAGCTCTGGCTTTTATCGCACCAACTCAGCGCTAAATGTGTTTGGTACCAAAGTGCTGCAACAAAGCACTACGGCAAATGACTTTGACGTGAACAACATCAACAACCCAGACTATTTAAACAATTACCAAACCCGCTTGGGATTAAGCATGCCTTTGTTTGCTGGCGGTGCTCTGCAAGCAGCCAGCGAGCGCGCTGAGTATTTCGCGGGCGCACAAGCCCAACAATTGGCTTTTCATAAACAACAGGTGGTGTTTCAAACCATCGCGGCATATGTCAACGCCCATCAAGCTGATGCGCAAGTCACCGCCCAAGAAAATGCAGTGATCGCAGCGCAAAAACGCCTTGAAAATGTGCAGGCATTGAAAAAACGCGGCATGGCCATTGATAGTGATGTGATGGATGCCCATGTGTATGTCTTACGCAGCCAAGTCGCTTTGGATGAGGCCCGCGCCAATCGTGATAGCAGCGTGGAAACACTTAAACTCACCTTGGGCATGTCACCAGACACTGTGCTGGGACAACTCAAAGCACCGAGCATCCAGTTCACCCAAACACCACTGGCAACCCTTATCAACCAAGCAGAAAGCAACCGCGCTGATTTATTGGCCATGGATCAACAATCCCTGGCTGCAAGCGCAGCTTTGCAACAATCGCAAGCAGGCTTTTTACCAAGCGTCAATTTGATTGCCGCCCAAGAATGGAACAAAGAAACGTTTGGCCTGAGCAACAGCAACAATATGGTCGGCATCGTGGTGAGCATGAACTTATACGGCGGCGGCAGCGATGCTGCCCAAGTGCGTAGCGCCACCATGGAGCGTGCAGCATTGGAATACCAAATTGCTGATGCCCACCAACGCGTAAGCAATGAAGTGCGCCAAGCGTATCGCAGCTTAAGCACTGCAGAAAAACGCCTCAACAGCGAACGCGAAGCCAGATCGCAAACCGCTGAATCACTGCGCATCAAATCCTTGCGCCATCGCCAAGGTTTAGAAAAAACATCGGATGTGTTGGATGCGCAAGTGCGCGCTGATGCGTCCAATATCGCGTTTATTCGCGCCAGTTATGATCTTATTATCGCCAAAGCAGCCTTGTTGTTAGCCGCAGGCACACTTACCGAAGGAGCAGTACAATGACTACAACTCACAACCCATCTTATCCCTTGATCAAGCGCGGCGCGACTGCAGTGCTATTGCTTGCAGGCCTTAGCCTAAGCGCTTGCAGCGAAGATGTGAGCAATGTGCAAATGAATACCATCACCTCAGTGGCCACCACCCATCAGGTGAAAAGCCAAACTGTGCCAGCCAATTATGTAACCAGCGGCGCTGTGACTTCCGATCATCGTGTATCAATTAGCTCACGTTTGTCGGGTTATATTCGTGATTTGAATGTGCGTGAAGGCGATAGTGTTAAAGCAGGTCAAATCCTTGTGCGCGTGGACCCCACCGATGCCAAACAAGCTTTGATTCAGGCTGAGGCCGACTTGGCCGACGCCAAAGCGGATATGCAGCGCTACGAGGAATTGGTACAAGCTGGCGCGGTCACCCCGCAACAAGCCGACAAAGCCAAGTTGCGCTTTGATGTGGCCGCTTCGCAAGTGAAACAAGCCCGCAACCAATTAAGCTACGCCGAAGTGCGCTCACCTGTGGATGGTGTGGTCGTTGAAAAACGTTTGAGCCAAGGCGATTTGGCTTCTCCTGGTATTCCATTGCTGACCTTGGAAGATCCCACCAGCCTATTGGTAGAAACCTATGTGTCGGAAAGCTTTGTCAGCCGCATCCATGAAGGCGATACCGTGGATTTGGAAATCCCATCACTCAAACAAATCTTCCCCGGCGTGATTCGCCAGGTGGTGCAAGCTGCCGACCCTGTTTCACATCAGTTTTTGGTCAAAATCGCTTTGACGGCCAGCAAAGATATTCACCCTGGCATGTTTGCCCAAGCCAAGTTTCATGTCGGCGAACGCGCTGCTTTGTTTATCCCTACCAGTGCTGTTCTGACCCGCTCAGGTCTAAGCAATGTCTATATCGTTGATGCCCAAGGCTTGGCGCAATATCGCATGGTGCGCTTGAGCAACACGATGGGGGATAACGTTGAAGTATTGGCAGGTTTGCATGCTGGCGACACCATCGCTTGGGCAGGCAATCCCGCACTAAAAAGTGGCATGAAAGTGGCATCAGGAAATGTATCAGGGAACGGTAAATAATCATGCCTCACCTTATTGATCCCAAGGATACGCAATCCCTCAATATTGCGGGCAAGCTTGGCTTGTATGCCATGAAAACAAATTTGACACCCATCATCAGCATTTTGATTTTTATCATTGGTTTGGTGGCTTTGGGTGTGACTTCCCGCGAAGAAAATCCGCAAATTGACGTGCCTGCAGCCAATGTGATTGTGCAAATGCAAGGCGCTAGTCCTGAAGAAGTGCAAAACCTGATTGTACGCCCATTAGAAATGGTGCTGCGTGAAATGAACGGTGTGGACCACACCTTTGGCACAGCCATGGGTTCAGTGGGCGTGGTGACCGTGGTCTTTGAAGTGGGTGCCGACAAAGAAGTGAGCTTGGTCAAACTCTATGACCGCATCATGCAAAATCTGAATCGTATCCCTGCTGGTGCTTCACAGCCTTTGGTCAAACCCATGGATGTGGACGATGTGCCTGCTTCAGTGATTACACTTTCCTCCACTGATTTGGACGGCCTATCGCTCAAGCGTTTGGCTGAGCGTGTGCGCGAGCAGCTTGCGCCGCTCGAAGGCGTGTCTGTGGCGGATATTATCGGCGGCAGCGACCATGAAATCCGCATCGAAATCGATACCGCCAAAATGGCAGCCTACAACATCCCCTTGGATAGATTGCATCAAGTGTTGGTGAGCTCCAACTCAGGCGGCCCTGTGGGCTCGCTTGTTGGCAGCAATCAAGTCACCAAAATATGGCTCAATGGCTTTCTGCAAACAGCCCAGGAAGTCGGCACATTGATGGTTGGGCAATGGGGTGATAAACCCGTGTATTTACGTGATATCGCCACCATCATCGATGGCCCCACCCAAATCGAACAATTGCACCGCATCGGCTTTGGCCCAGCAGCAGATCGCACTCTTGAAACCAATGCTGAACCTGAAACCAATGCTGTATCCATCGCTTTGGCGAAAAAACGCGGCACCAATGCTGTGTTTGTCACCGAGCGTATCGTGGACAAGCTAGAAACACTCAAAGGCGATTTTATCCCGACCAATGTGCGTGTTGACATCACCCGCGATGCGGGTGAGCGCGCCAATGCGGCGGTGAATCTTTTGGTTGAGCATTTGGGTATCGCCATTGCCACTGTGATTTTGATTTTGCTGTTGTTCCTGGGCTGGCGGGAAGCTGCGATTGTCACCATGAACATTCCTTTGATTTTGTTTGTGGTCTTAGCTATCGGCCTGCTAGCCGACCAAACCATCAACCGCATCACCCTGTTCTCGCTGATTCTGGCGCTGGGCCTATTGGTGGATGATGCCATTGTAGTGATTGAAAATATTCACCGCCATTTACACAAAGGCGTACACAGCCTCACCGATAAAGCGCGCTTGATTATCAAAGCCACCAACGAAACAGGTAAACCCACCATCGTGGCGACCTTGGCTGTGATTTTGGCCTTTATTCCCATGGCCTTTGTGACTGGCATGATGGGCCCATACATGGGGCCCATTCCATTTAATGCCCCTCTCGCTATGGCTGCATCACTGGTGATTGCCTATGCCTTCACCCCGTGGATTGCCCAGCGTTGGTTGCCATCCAAAATGGCCAACCCCACCATGGAAGAAAAAGACCATGACCCGCAAGACTGGGTGCATCGCACCTACATGAAAATGGCCACGCCTTTGGTAGAAAATAAGGCCACACGACTGATTTTCTGGATTGTTGTTGGCGCTTTATTTGTGGGCGCCATGTTGCAACCAGGCTGGCAGTTTATTCGCCCGGCTGGCATCAATGGGCCGCTATCTGCCGGTGGTGTGGAATTGAAAATGTTGCCCAAAGGCAACCAAAATACCTTCAATATCACGCTTGATTTGGCGGAAGGCTCGACTTTGGAAGAAACCGACCGCATTGCACGTGAAGTGGGCAATGTGCTTAGGCAACACCCCATGGTGAAAGATTATGAAACCTTTGTTGGCCGCGGCGGCCCCATTGATTTTAATGGCATTTTGCGCGGTGCCGCTTTGTTCCGCGAAGCGCCACATTTGGGCGAAATTCGTGTAAACCTGAAAGACTTACACGCCCGCTCGGATCGCTCTGAAGATATCGTGTTGCAGCTTCGTGAGATGCTCACCCCAATCTTCATCAACAATCCAAGTGTATCCATCAAATTGGTGGAAGATCCACCAGGCCCACCAGTGCGCGCTACCTTGCTCGCTGAAATTTATGGCCCTGATTACGCCACCCAACGCGATATGGCTAAAGCTGTGCGTGCTGAATTTGCCAACACTTATGATGTTGTTGATATCGATGACTCCATCGGTGCTGACCAGGTGCAGCTCAATGTGAAAGTGAATAGAGAAAAAGCTGCGCGTTTGGGTGTGGCGACTCAACAAGTGGAAATCGCTTTGCGTGATTTCTTACAGGGTTACAACTTTGGTGCAGTTCATATTGCAGAAGAGCGTCATTCGGTGAATTTGCATGTGCAGTTGCCGCAAGCTTTGCGTGCGCATCCTGAAGATTTGGACAGGATTTATGTGAGTGCGCGTAATGGCTCAGTTCCGCTATCAGCCATTGCCACCATTGAAGAAAGTTTCGTGCCCAAGCCAATCTTTAGTAAAGATGGGCACCCTGTGACCTATGTGTCAGCTGAGCCAAAATCAGCGTCGCAAGTGTATTCACTCTTAGACATCGATGCGAAAATTGATGGCAAAGAAGTATTGGCCAACACCACGCTCAACACTGGCGGCATGCGCTTTACCGATACAGCGCCAGAAGACACCTTTGGTTATCACATGCTTTGGGATGGCGAGATGCGCCTGACTTTGGATGTGTTCCGCGATTTGGGCGCTGCCTTCATTGTGGCGATGGTGCTGATTTATCTGCTGATGGTGGCGTATTATGGTCAGTTTATTTTGCCGATGTTGGTGATGGCACCAACGGCATTGACCATGATTGGTATTTTCCCAGGCCATTGGATTACGGGGCAACCGTTCACCGCCACATCCATGATTGGCATGATTGCCTTGGCTGGCATTGTGGTGCGCAACTCCACGCTGCTGATCGACTTTATCCTCGATTACCGGGAGCAAGGCCATGATTTGAAAACGGCTGTGCTTGAAGCGGGCGCTGTGCGCGCACGCCCCATCTTACTCACGGCTTTGGCCGTAGTAGCAGGCACATCCATCATGATTTCCGATCCGGTATTTGGTGGTTTGGGTGTATCCATGGCCTTTGGCACCATTGCCGCAACGATTTTGACCTTGTTTGTTACCCCATTGATGTATTATCTCTGGCAACGTAACAAGCCAGAACCAAGCGATACCATCGCAGAATAAAGGAGAGCCCTGCCCAAAGCGGGGCTTTTCAATACTTTTTCATTACAGGTGAAGCTTATGCGTAATATCACGATAATCGGTGCAGGCTTTGCGGCTTTAAAGGCGGTCAGCTCGCTTCGTAAACACGACAGCAAAGTGCAAATCACGTTGATTGCCCCGCGTGCTGAGCTGCATTATTTACCCGGCATCATCTGGATTCCCAACAACCTACGCAACCGCGCAGATTTGACAGTGCCGCTTGAAAACTTTTTGCGCCGCCACAATGTGTTTTTCCACCAAGGTAACGTCACCGGCTTAAAAGATGGTGGACGCATCGTAGAAACCGACAACGGTGATGTGGCCAATGACGGATTAATCATTGCCTCTGGTGGCCGCTTTATTAAAAAGTTACCTGGCATCGAACATTGCATCACCCCTTGCGAAGGTATTACCGCCGCAGAAAACATCCGTGAGCGTCTAAAAACTATGCAAGGCGGCACGATTGCCGTTGGCTTTGCAGGTAACCCCAATGAGCCCAGCGCCATGCGTGGTGGCCCAATGTTTGAGTTCCTCTTTGGTATCGACACCTTGCTGCGCCAGCAAAATCGCCGCGATAAATTTCACCTCGTCTTTTTTAGCCCTGCCCCACAACCGGGTAACCGCCTTGGCCCCAAAGCCATGTCTGGCTTACTTGCGGAAATGGGAAAGCGCGGCATCGAAACCCACCTTGGCCATAAAATGAAAGGTTTTACAGAAGATAAAGTCACCACCGAAGGCGGCGAATTTCATGCCGATTTGATTTTGTTTATGCCCGGCATGACCGGCAACCTCTGGTTTGATAATACCGATCTCCCCCGCTCAGCAGGCGGCCTGCTCAAAGCTGATGAACACTGCAAAGTTGAAGGTTTTGAAAAGGTTTATGTCGCTGGTGATTCGGGAAGTTTCCCTGGGCCTGATTGGATGCCCAAGCAAGCGCATATGGCCGATTTACAAGCTGAAGCGGCCAGTAAAAACCTGTTGGCCGAGCTTAGCGGCAAGGATGTTACAGCCACCTTCAAAGTAGAGCTGATTTGTATCGTTGATTCAGTCAACAAAGGCATGCTGGTCTGGCGCGACGAAAAGCGTGCTGTTGTTTTGCCCTTTAACCGTTTGTTTCACTGGATGAAACGCGGCTTTGAATGGTGGTATTTGCGCCAATATCGGTAATACAGAACCCAAAGTTTAAGCCGCCCCCTGGTTTTGTACTTTTTATCAGCGTACTACACGTTAAGGGTGCGCTGCGTTGATGAAGAGCTGATCGATATTTTGATTCCATTCTGTGTTGTACAAACGCAACCAACGATCTGCTTGGGTTTCGCCTGTTTCAATAGCTTCAAACAAGGGTTCCAAATATTGGGCTTCACAGCCTTCGTCATTGCAGACATTGATGCGTTTGAGGCCAAACTGGGCGATTTCCACCATGATTTTAGCAAAATGATGCACATCCTTACCCAAAAAAGATGTTTTTAAAGCATCTTTAGAAACGGCTTTGGATAACGCCACCACTTCCGCATGCGTCCAGCTTTCGACCAAATCCCAAGCTTTTTGTAATGCCACTTCATCATAAAGCAAGCCTTTCCACAGGGCAGGAAGCGCTGAAATCCAAGGCCATTCACCAGCATCTGCACCTCGCACTTCGATGTAAGTTTTAAGGCGCACCTCAGGGAATGTGGTGCTCACATGCAGCTCCCAATCGCCGCGAGTGGGGAATTCACCAGGCAACTGAGGCAATTTCCCTTCAAGGAAATCACGAAATGATTCACCTGTGCAATCCACATATTGAGCGTCGCGCATCACAAAATACATAGGCACATCCAGCACCCATTCAGTCCAGGATTCAAAGCCGAAATCTTCTTCAAACACACACGCAGGAGTGCCAGTTCGTTTAGCATCGGTATCCAGCCAGCACGCTGCGCGGGTAGATTTTAATCCCGAAGGTTTGCCTTCTTTAAAAGGTGAGGCTGCAAACAAAGCGGTGGTGATAGGTTGCAAGCAATAGGCCACGCGCATTTTCTTGGCCATGTCTTTTTCATCGGAGAAATCGAGGTTGGCTTGGGTGGTGGCGGTACGAAGCATCATGTCCAAGCCAAGGTTGCCTACTTTGGGCATGTATGCACGCATAATGTTGTAGCGCGATTTGGGCATCCACGGGATATCTTCACGCTTCCATTTGGGCTGATAACCTAAGGTGAGGAAACCCATACCCATTTCTTGGGTCAGGTTGCGCAACAAATCAAAATGACGACCAATCTCTGCATTCGTCTCATGGATGGTGGCAAGTGGCGCGCCAGATAATTCAAGCTGACCGCCTGGCTCTAGAGTGATGGAAGCAAGGCCATGTTTAAGGGCAATAGGATGACCATCTTCAAACACTGCCAACCATTGTTCTTCATGATTGCAATCGGCCAGGCGCTCCAATAAGCGTTGGATGCTTTTCTCACCAAAATAAGGGATTGGACGAAAAGATTCGGTGCAAAAGCCAATTTTCTCATGCTCAGTGCCAATCAGCCAAGCTTCTTTGGGCTTACAACCTCCGCGAAAATAATCTGCCAGCTGCTCTCTATAAATACGTGTTTGGTCCAAGTTCGCTCCACGATTGCAGATACATCGGCGTGCAAAAGCCTGTTATCTTTTCAATCAAATCTTCTCGGTGTTAAGCTGCGTGAGTGGAAATCTACCGATGAATCAAGCAAACAACCACCCCACATCCACTAAGGATAGTTTGTGGATTTGTTTTCAAGGCAGCTGGGCAGATCGCCTGCTGTTGGCTTTGCTCATGGGCGGCATTATATGGCTTTGGTTTTTTATCCAACATTCCCTCAACATCGGCGAGCCCACAGCTTTTGTGTATCATCAAGATCAATTGCTGGCCAAATATCCATTGCCCCGCGATGGGCAAGTGAT
Source organism: Mariprofundus sp. UBA1536 (assembly GCA_002323245.1). Taxonomy (GTDB): domain Bacteria; phylum Pseudomonadota; class Zetaproteobacteria; order Mariprofundales; family Mariprofundaceae; genus Ghiorsea. The sequence goes on from DCPU01000019.1 coordinate 9,898, forward strand.
TCATGTGCCAGCTAACGGTGAAATTGGCACATCTGATATCGAAATCTCTAAGCACGGCATTCGTTTTGTCAGCTCCCCTTGCACCACGCACTACTGCATGCTTTCTGGCCATAAAAACCATGCTGGTGCAGTGATTGCCTGCGTGCCCAACCATATCATGGTGGTGCTGCGCGGCAGCTTTGATCGCCAGCAAGATAAACTCATGTTTGATGCGGTGACTGAATGAGCCAGCAGCAGCTCACGCCGCGCCCAAGCCTAGCTTCGCTGGAAGCCACTGCTGTGTGGCTCACATTTGTGCTATTGGCTATCGGCCTTCATGTCTTTGAATCCGCGCTGCCCAATCTCGGGCCTTGGTTTAAGTTGGGGCTGGCCAATATCATGACTTTATTGGCCTTGGTCTTTCTTGGTGCCCGCGCAGCATTCACCCTTGCAATCGCCCGTGTGGTCATTGGCAGTATGTTTATCGGCACCCTGCTCACCCCCACCTTTTTCATTAGTTTAGCTGGCGCAATCGCGGCCGCTGTGGTGCTGGTGGTCTGCTACAAATTATTCCCACGCTTGAGTCTAATCAGTTTAAGCATGCTCGCAGCAGTTGCCCATATGTGCGGTCAGTTTATCACGGTTGAAACTTGGTTTATCCAACAACATGCATTGTATTACATCTTACCACCGCTACTGGCCTTGTCGGTAGTCAGCGGCTGGATTAACGGTGCATTGGCCACCTATATCCATCAACGCCTCAAGGAGAGCTTATGAACATCGCCACCGAAGAAGCCGTATTGCAATTTTGGTTTGAAGAATGCACGCCCCAACAATGGTTTATGAAAGACCTGGCCTTTGATGAGGTCATTAAAACCCGCTTTGCCGCCACCCATGCAGCCGCAGCAGCAGGTGAGCTGGAAAACTGGCGTGATACACCCGCTGGACGATTGGCTGAGGTTATCGTGCTCGATCAATTCTCCCGCAATATGTTCCGCGATACACCCCAAGCGTTTGCTTTTGATGCCTTGGCTTTGGTGCTCGCCCAAGAGGCTATTCGTGTTGGCGCAGATCAAGCAATCGACATCGACCGCCGCGCCTTTATGTATATGCCATATATGCATAGTGAATCCGCAAAAATTCATGAAAAAGCCATGGAACTCTTCCAACAACCAGGCACCGAGTATCAATACGAATTTGAGCTCAAACACAAAGTGATTATCGATCAGTTTGGTCGTTATCCGCATCGCAATGAAATTTTGGGTCGCACATCCTCACCAGAGGAAATTGCCTTTCTTAAGCAACCGAACTCGTCTTTTTAAAGGCTAAAAACTTAAGCAGCGTTGATTGCATTGGGATTGAAGCGATTTATGCGTATATTGCGCAAATGAATATTCGCATCATCGCATTCCCGCAAATCAAGATAGCCACACTTGAACATCTTGGCCCCAAAGAAACCCTTCCCGATTCAGTGGCAACCTTTCGCGCATGGCGCAAAGCATCTGGGCTTTCGCCCGTGGCCAGCAAGCGTACCTTTGGCGTGGCGATTAGCGATCCTGAAAAAACCAAACCTGAAGCTTTCCGCTATGATATTTGTTCAGAAGTGGTTGCAGATGTGCCTGAAAACGATTTTGGTGTGGTCAATCGTTTTATCCCAGCCAGCCGCTGCGCTCAAACGCGCCATATCGGCTCACATGACACCTTAGCACGCACCGTTTATCAGTTCACCCGTGGCTGGTTCCCCGGCAGCGGTGAGCACTCTGGCGATTTCCCGTTGTTTTTCGAATATATCAATGTCGCTGATGACATGCCCGAAGACCATCGTATCACGGATATTTACCTGCCCCTCAAACCCAAGGCGGCGGCGTAAAAATACCGCAACAAACCCCATCCTTTGCTGCATTACTTTTGTAAATTTTTGGTTGGGCGTGTTTGACCTTCTTTGATTCCTCAACTATATAAGGGTCAAAAGGAGAAATTACTTATGAAAATTCATATTTTAGGTGCCTGCATTGCACTTTCTTTAGCTATCTCAGGCAATGCTTTTGCCCAAGAGAATCAAGGTCATATCGGCATTGGCACATATAGCTTGAGCATTACCGATCAATCATTTACGGATACCTTCACTGGTTCGGCATTGATATTGGGCTATGATTTTAGCCAAAATATCGCATTAGATTCACACTTGTATGCACTCAAATACGAACTAAGCGACCTCATTGAAATGAACGGTTACGATATTGTCGCGCGTTTTGGCAAGGTCGGTACGGGTTTTAACATCTCTGCCACTGCAGGTTTATGGAGTGAAACTTTGTCTTCTCCTCTATCAACAACCAATGCAGATTATTCGGGCACATCTTTAGGCTTTACCATCGGTTATGGCTGGCGCGACCTATTAATTTCATTGGAAGGTACCCGTCGTACTGTTGCTGATTACCAAGGTAATGCCAGCGGCAACTACGACGCTGCAACGGGCGCTTTTAACGTTTTATATCGTTTCTAAACGCACCAAACTTACCGCCGTTTAAGGTGAAGGCTCATCATCTACGTCTTTTTTATCCTCAAGAGGCGGTAAATATCGGTTTTCTTTATTGGCCAAACCATACAGATACACAGCCAACCAAATCAAAGCCCCTGCTGCCAAAGCATAAAGCAGGGCTTCACCTTCAGTGGGTTCATCTGCAAGCCGCTTCCAACCAATCATCTGGGCCACCAACCGTTTTCTTGGAAGGACAACACCTGCGTGCCAGCCACCAGAAAATGATCCAGCAACTTAATATCCAGCGTTGCGCAAGCTTCAATCAGTTGTCGGGTGAGCTGAATATCTTGCTCGCTGGCTTTGGCTGTGCCGCCAGGATGATTGTGAAACACGATAATGGCTTTGGCATCAAGCTCTAAAGCACGCTTAATCACTGTGCGCGGATATACCGTAGCTCTATCAATGGTACCTTCAAATAATATTTCTGAGGATATGCAGCGATGCTGCTGGTCAGCAAACAAAGCGCCGAAATACTCAATGCTTTTTTCTTGTAATTGCACCCGCAGCCAAGCTTTAACGGCGTCAGGGGATGCCAGCATAGGTTTCTCTGCCAATTCCGAATTTAAATACTGGCTGTGTGTCGCTTTAAGCAATTTGAAAAATGAGGCCGATTCAGCGCCAAGCCCCTCCACGCTTTGTAAGGCTTGCACTTCCGCATCAAACACGCCCGCCAAAGTGGAAAACTGCGCGATTAAACGTTTGGCGATGGGTTTGACATCTTTGCGCGGGATGGCGTACGTCAACAATAATTCCAACACTTCATAGTCGTGAAACCCTTCAAGACCATGCTGGGCAAAGCGCGCCTTCAGGCGCGCGCGATGCCCTTGGTTGGTGTCGGTTTCAGCCATGGTTACTCATGCCAGACGCGACACGTCCGCCAATTTCAAAAACAAGCCGCGTAAACGCGCCAGCAAGGCCAGTCGATTCTTTTGCACTGCTTCGTCGTCAGCCATCACCATCACCCCATCGAAAAAGGCATCCACGGGCGTGCGCAAACTCGCCAAAGCATTCAATTGCGCTTTGGGCTCAGCGGGGAATGTGGCTTCTACCTTCTCCAAAGCTGCAAACAAAGCACGCTCAGCAGCTTCTGCAAACAAGGCGGTATTGATAGTCATCGCCACATCGCCAGCTTTTTTCAGGATATTGGCAATACGCTTATTCGCTGCGGCCACTGCTTTACCATCATCGGAATCAGCAAACTTGGTCAGCAACTCTGCCACTGCCAAATGTTTATAAAGCGGTAAAGCCACATTGGCATGCAATGCTGCATCCATGGCAGCTTTACTCACCATAAAGCCATCGGCCATACCCAATAAACGATCGAATACAAAGTTGGCCACCGCTTGTTTGGTTTCATCAGTGATGGCAATGGTTACGCGCTGTTGGTTCCATTGTTTGGCCGCCTCATCAAGCACTTCAGCCAAGGTCAATTCAATAGGGTTTGTTTTGTTTTCAAGCAAATGAATCAAACCAATCGCCGCACGGCGTAACGCATAAGGATCCGCGCTTGCCGTCGGGATTTTGCCCAGGTGGAAATAACCCAACAATTTATCCGCCCGCTCCGCCACACCAATGGCGCTGGCAATGGCGCTGCTTGGCAAATCATCATCTGCGCCTGCTGGGGCATAATGCTCAGCAATCGCTTGGCTCACAGCCTGGCTCTCGCCATCAATGCCAGCATAAATGCCACCCATATAACCCTGTAATTCTGGGAATTCGCCCACCAAACCGGTGGTAAGGTCGGCTTTACACAAATACGCAGCTCGCTGCGCTTCATCCGCATCCACACCCAATTTTGCAGCTTTATCCAACACAAAACCACGCAAGCGATTTACTTGATCGCCGACCATGCCCAAACCATCTTGGAATGTGATATTCGATAATTTTTCAACTCGCGCTTCCAAGCTTTCTTTGGGATCGCGATCGAAAAAGAATGCAGCATCAGCAAGTCGCGCATTCACCACCCGCTCATTGCCTTGGGCTACTGCCGCTGGGTTTTTCGATTTGATATTAGCCACCGCAAAAAACACATGGCTTCTGCCCTTATCGGTGTTGCGCGCTGCAAAGCAGCGTTGGTGATGTTTGAGCTCAATGCGGCTTACTTCTTCAGGCAAGCGCAGGAAATCTTCCAAATAATGGCCAGTAATCGCATGCGGCCATTCAGTTAGGTCGGTCACTTCTTCAACCAAATCATTATCTTCAATCACCACCACATTGGCAGCTTTGGCAGCAGCAGCCAAACCATCAGCAACCGCAGCTTTACGTTTGGCCCTATCGGCAATGACCATACGCTCTTCAAGCCACGCAAATGGCGTTGCCACACTGATTTCGCCTTTGGCATCTGCACACATGCGATGAGCATACGATTGTTTGCCCGATGTGATGCCGGCAAAGGTAAACGGAATCACTTCATCGCCCAACCGCGCCACAATCCAGCGCACAGGTCGAATAAAGGCATCACTTCGCGCTTCACCATCTTGCCATTGCATCTGTTTCGGGCTTGGCAAGCCGCGCAAAATTGCGGGCAAAGCAGCCGCTAGAATATCAGTCACTTTCTGACCTTTTACGCTGACCACAGCGCGCATGTATTTGGCTTTGCCATCGCCTTTATCGGCAAATTCAAAATCAGCAAATGTAAGGCCCGACTTGCGAGCAAAACCTTCTGCTGCAGGTGTTGGCGCACCATCTTTGATGGCAATATTTTCTGGTGGTCCCCAAATTTCTTGCTCACTATCCAGCTGCATCACAGGGCATGAAGGCACATGAATCAACAATCGCCGTGGCGTGACGCCAAGCTTTAAATCACTGATGCTGATGTTGGCATCTACAAACACTTTCTCAATCGCCGCTTGCAAAGCAGCACCCATACGCGGCGCAACACCTGCCGGGATTTCTTCTACACCAATCTCAATCAATAAGGGTTTCAATTCACTCATGCCTCAACCCCCGCGTACCCTTGGGCAACGGTGCGTGCTAATCCTCGTACGCGGCCAATAAAGCGCTGGCGCTCAGCCACAGAAATCGCGCCGCGTGCATCCAAAAGATTGAACGCATGAGATGCTTTGATGACTTCTTCATAAGCAGGTAAATACAAGCTAGCTTCGGATAAGCGTTTGCAGTCGGCTTCGGCATGGTTAAATGTTTCATGCAAAAACGCGGTGTCGGCATGCTCAAAATTATAGGCTGAAAATTCTTGTTCATTGCGGAGGAAAACATCGCCGTAAGTCACTTTCGTGCCATCGGGTTGCTCCACCCACACAAGGTCATACACGTTTTCCACGCCTTGGATATACATGGCCAAACGCTCAAGGCCATAGGTGATTTCACCAGGCGTACGCGAAAGCTCAACACCACCCACTTGTTGGAAGTAGGTAAACTGTGTTACTTCCATGCCGTTGAGCCAAACTTCCCAACCCAAACCCCAGGCGCCCAATGTTGGTGATTCCCAATCATCTTCCACAAAGCGAATATCATGCACGTCGGTGTCGATGCCGATTTCGCGCAATGATGCCAAATACAAATCCAGAATGTTTTCTGGCGCTGGTTTGAGAATCACTTGAAACTGATAATAATGCTGCAAGCGATTGGGATTTTCACCATAACGACCATCCGTCGGCCTGCGACAGGGCTGTACATAAGCTGTGCGCCAATCTTTATCATCAAGCACCCGTAGAAAAGTAGATGGATGAAAGGTGCCAGCGCCCATGGCGCTATCGTATGGCTGTTGCACCACACAACCTTGTTTGGCCCAGAATTGTTGCAAGGTCAGCAATAAATCTTGAAAAGTCACGTTGGAACGCTCCGATATATACTACAAAACAAATATTTGGCGCAGACTATAGCTATTTCACGATTTTCGTCATTACATAAGTTATAATAAACACAGTCTGGCCAATCTTGCTTCGCAAAATTTAAGGCTGCTACTTGTAGGCGGTTACAACTTTATTTAATCTCTGTGTGCAGTGAATGAAGAATAAATAGGGGTAACGCTATGCAAAAGCTATATTTCTCAATTGAAATTGATGCAACAAGCGATGTTGTCTATCAAAAGGTTATCGGCTCGGAAAGCTATAGTGTGTGGACGAAACCATTTTCTGAGGGCGGTTATTTCGAAGGCTCTTGGAACGCCAATGAGACCATCCGATTTCTTGGTCCCGATGGTAATGGCATGCTCTCTGAAATAGCTGCCAACACACCCAATGAATTCATCTCGATTCGTCATATAGGCATGATTGAAAACGGTGTTGAAGATACGCAAAGCGATAATGTGAAAGTCTGGGCACCAGCTTATGAAAACTACACCTTGCGCGAAGTTGCTGGTAAAACCGAGTTTAAGGTTGAGCTGGATAACCTTGAAGCGCACGAGCAATATATGCAGGAGACTTGGCCCAAAGCCTTGCTGGAATTAAAACGAATTTGTGAGGCTGCCCAATGAAAATCACTGTTGAAACCATCGTACATGCCCCGATTGCCAAAGTTTGGAGCGCATACACAACACCAGCAGATATCGTGCAGTGGAACGCGGCTTCTGATGACTGGCACACCACCAAAGCTGAAGTGGATTTGCGCGAGGGAGGGGCTTTCTCATCACGCATGGAAGCTAAAGACGGAAGTTTTGGCTTTGACTTTGAAGGCACTTACACAAAAATCGTGCCGCTAGAGATGATTGTTTATGCTTTTGGTGATCGCGAGGCGGTGGTTGAGTTTTTGCCCAATAATAACGCCGTGACCGTGCGTGTTACCTTTGATGCGGAAGCTGAAAATCCTGAAGATATGCAACGCGGCGGCTGGCAAGCCATCTTGAATAATTTTGCAAAACACGTGGAAGCCCAGTCATAAAAAAATAGCCCTTTTTACGGGGCTCATTTTTATTGTATTATGCTTGTTTCTAATTAATAACGTAGCACATCGAAGCTCCAGCAGAAACTGCCCCTGCGCCCGTACTAATGTAGCAGTAACATGCGGTTTTGGGGTTGCCCCTACTAGTTACATTAGTGCAAGCTTGCGAAAATGACACATCGCTACTCCAATCGTCCCAACCAGTAATTCCATTATTTTTACACGCCCACAGATACTCACTTGCTTTTGCGAATGTGCCCACATCCAAATACGTACCTACATTAGTATTACAAGTGACGCCTGTTCCGCCTGTTCCGCCTGTTCCGCCTGTTCCGCCTGTTCCATTAAACCCTGGTGCCGAATATGGGCCTCCTGAATATAAACCAGCAAGTAAGCAGGGAATCAGGTCTGTTGATGCGCAGCCAGAGCCAAAAGCATCAGTAATCCGAGTTGAACACTGATCACATCCGCCAAGTTCATTTCGCGACCAAACAGAAACCGACTGTGGGCACCCCAAATTGCTCGTTGTATTCGGGTCTACCATGGCATTGCATGCAAAACTATCCCAATTATTTGGATCTGAAGTGGCCGTGCTGCCTGCGTTGCTACCGCTTCCAGAATCTCCGCCACCACAGCAAAATAATGTTAACGAGACGGTTATACCCATTAGCGAAAGAGCTATTCGATTTGTTGTTTTATTCATAGCGTACTCCTTGACGAAAAAACAAAATGTAATTTTCTTCGTCGAACTGCGCATACCCTAAATGGGTGATACGCTTTCATTAGGGATAGCTAAATGGACAGTAAATTTAGCCCTCGGTTCTGAAAAGAGCCGCTTTAGCGCGCTTTTATTAAAACGAATTTGCGAGGTTGTCATATGAAAATCACTGTTGAAGCTATTGCTCATGCCCCGATTGCTAAGGCTTGGCATGCTGATACTTCACAACGGATATAGTGCAGTGGAACACCGCTTCTGATGACTGTCACACCACCAAAGCTGAAGTGGATTTGCAACATTCGGGGTCAGGGCATGATTCGCGGATTTCTCTCATGTGATTGAATAAGGCGACGCTACCCTTTTTCACAGTCATAAAAAAAGAGCCCTTTGGCGAGGCTCTTTTTGATGGGGTTACGCTAGAATCGACAACACCGATGCGGGTGGTCGGCCAATGGCCGCTTTATTGCCGTGAATCACAATGGGGCGCTCGATTAATTTGGGGTGCGCTACCATGATGGCTATCAAAGCAGCGTCATCCAAATCTTTATCTTTCACAAACGCTTTAAATTCATCTTCACCTTTACGCATCAATTGCATAGGCGATAAGCCCAGTTTTTGCAAAATGGCTGTAAGCTCTGCCGCAGTTGGCGGTGTATTAAGATACTCCACCACTTCAGCGTTGACGCCTTGTTCTTCAAGCAACGCCAAGGTTTGGCGCGATTTGGAGCAACGCGGGTTGTGATAAATTTGAATGCCCATGCTTAGTGGCCGCAGCCGCCTTCGCTGTGTACATGACCGTGTTCCAATTCTTCTTCTGTAGCATCGCGAACAGACACGATTTCAACGTCGAAGTTTAATGTTTCGCCAGCAAGTGGGTGGTTAGCATCGATGGTGATTTCTTCATCAGACACTGCAATCACAGTCACAAGCTCTAGGCCGTGTTCTGCTTCTGCTTCAAAGCGCATACCGATTTCGATTTCGCCATCAAATTCAAACTGGTCGCGCGGAATGCTTTGCGTCAGTTCTGGGTTTACATCGCCATATCCATCAGCTGGATCAACAGTCACGACGAGTTTGTCGCCCACAGCTTTGCCTTCAAGTTCGCGCTCTAGGCCAGGCACCAGGTTTTCTTGGCCATGGATATAAGGCAAGGGTGCTTCACCGCGTGATGAGTCTACTTCTTCACCAGCGCCGTTGGTAAGTGTGTAGTGAATTTCTACAACTTTATCTGCTGCTACGATTTGATTCTTTGACATGAAGTCTCCTATGTTGCCTTGAGGGATTCCCTGCAAGGCCGCCCGCCTTTAAATGGCTTGGGCGCTATGTTTGAACAATAAGTATTGTTCGTATTCTTCCAGCTCCATCTTGCCTAAGATAAACAGCTCATGATCAGCCAATGTGTCTGCGTCGGGTGCGTTGTTTTCTTGTTGATAAAACAACGCAGCTTGCGAACGACGCTGTTGGCTTTCGGTATCGGAAATACCGTTTTCACGCTGCATTGCAGCTTCGCGCCATTCATTTGCATTTGAATATTCCAAGAAGCCAAACCCTCACACACACATTTGAAGCAGCGCGCACCTTAAACGAAGCGGTTAAAAATCGCTAGTTTGGGCTGCCGTATGTTGAATCCTCTGTTTTGGCTTTTTCTTTAGGGATTTTCTCAACTTCCAATACCAGCTTGGTTGTTGCCAATACCGCATCGGGGTTGAGCGATATCGAATCAATGCCATGTTGCACCAAGAATGTTGCAATTTCTGGGTAATCCGAGGGCGCTTGCCCGCAAATGCCCACATACTTGCCCCTGCGCTTACAGGCTGAAATCGCCATTTGTAACATATCCAACACTGGCTGCTGACGCTCATCAAACAAAAACGCTACTTTTTCTGAATCACGATCAATGCCCAGCACCAATTGTGTCAAATCGTTGGAACCAATCGAAAAGCCATCAAACACATCCAAAAAGGCATCGGCTGCAATCACATTGGCTGGAATTTCGCACATAACATACACTTCCAAGCCATTTTCGCCGCGTTTCAAGCCATTCTTCTCCATTTCTGCCAATACACGCTTTCCTTCGCCGGGTGTACGCGTAAACGGGATCATCAAACACACATTGGTAAAGCCTTTCAGTTCACGCACCATCAACATAGCCTGACACTCCAAGGCAAAAGCATCTTTAAATTCATCAGCGTAATAACGCGATGCTCCGCGAAAACCAATCATGGGGTTCTCTTCATTAGGTTCGTATAAACTGCCACCCAGCAAATTGGCATATTCATTCGATTTAAAATCGGACATACGCACAATCACTTTCTTGGGATAAAAGGCCGCGGCAATCATCGCCACACCCTCAGCGAGTTTTTTCACATAAAAGTCGGTGGGTGAATCATACGCCGCAATCTTTTCGGCAATAGTTTGTTTGAGTTTTTTGTCGGTTAATGATTCAAAATTGAGCAGGGCATTGGGATGAATACCAATAGCATTGTTAATAATAAACTCCAATCGCGCCAAGCCTACCCCATCATTGGGAATGGCCGCGAAAGTAAATGCGCTATCCGGCGTGGCCACATTCATCATCATCTTGGTTTGGGGCCTGCTTAAATCCCCGACCTCTGATTTTTCCACACTAAACTCTAGCGCGCCGTCATATACATAACCCATTTCACCTTCTGCGCAGGATACAGTCACCATTTGTCCTGTTTCCACCTGGGTGGTGGCATCAATGGTGCCCACCACAGCAGGTAAACCCAATTCTCGAGATATAATGGCCGCATGGCATGTTCGGCCACCACGATTGGTCACAATCGCCGAAGCAATTTTCATAATCGGCTCCCAATCGGGATCGGTGATATCGGTGATAAGCACTTCGCCAGCTTTAAAATCACGAATTTGGGCTGCATCGCGAATCACGCGGGCAACACCCGAAGCAATTTTTCCGCCCACGCTTTTTCCCTGGCTAAGCACAGGCCCTTTTTCTTTAAGTATGTATTTTTTGATGGTTGTTGCATCCTGGCCGCCAAATACGGTCTCGGGTCTGGCTTGTACGATATACAACTCACCGGTTTTACCATCTTTGGCCCATTCAATATCCATGGCCTGGGTATGGCCTGCCAACGCTGAATAATGCGCTTCAATCACCACAGCATAGTTGGTCAGCTTAAGTAACTCATCTTCACTCAAGCAATACTGGCGTTGTTTTTCGATAGGAACAGCAACATTCTTGGTTGGTTTTTTTAGTGAATCAGAATACACCATTTTGATGGCTTTTTCGCCTACATTTCGGCTTAATATAGGAGAAAAACCTTGTTTTAGTGTAGGTTTGAACACATAAGCTTCGTCAGGGCTTACTGCGCCCTGAACCACATTCTCACCAAGCCCATAAGCGCCAGTAATAAACACAGCATCTTTAAACCCAGTTTCCGTATCGATGGTAAACATCACGCCCGATGACGCCAAATCACTGCGCACCATTTTTTGTATACCTACTGATAATGCTACGCCTGCATGATCAAAGTGTTTATCTACACGATAAGAAATGGCGCGATTGGTAAATAATGAAGCAAACACCCAGCGCGTAGTTTCCAGTAGGTTGGCGATGCCCCTGATGTTCAAATAGGTTTCTTGTTGCCCGGCAAATGAGGCGTCGGGCAAATCTTCAGCAGTAGCTGAGCTGCGCACGGCAACAGCCAGGGATGTTGTGCCTTCTTCTTCCGATAAGCGGGCGTAAGCTTCAGTGATTTCTGAGACCAAATCGGGTGGAATGGTAGCGTTGGCAATCATATCGCGGATGGCCGTGCCACATTGGGACAGGGCCTTTAAGTTGTGTGTATCCAAGCCTTGCAACTGATGCTGAATCTTCTCATCCAAGCCGTTGGATTTGAGAAAATGCCAATACGCGGCCGATGTGGTGGCAAAACCATTGGGTACCAAAATACCCTTGCTGTTGAGCTGCTGATACATCTCGCCCAGCGAGGCATTCTTACCACCCACCAAGGGTACATCCGAATGCTGAATTTCATTAAAAAACCGAACGTATTTCATGGGTGACTCCATGCGCCTGCTTCGATGAATAAGTCCAACTAGTACGGTACGATGTTCCCATCATAGGCCACAAAAGCGCCAGCTTCATAATCACCTATGTTTTCAATCACATGGGTCATCCCGGCCACTGATGTGGCCACATCAATCAGCCCCGTTTGACCTGTCATATCCGTAGCCACCCAACCTGGGTGAAGTGTGATGACCCTGACTCCTGTAGGTGATAAATCTATTGCCATGGATTTGGATACGGTCACCAAAGCGGCTTTGGCTGCGCGATAGGCATACGTGCCACCACTGCTATTATCAGTGCTTGAGCCCATTTTAGAACTGACATTGACAATCCGCCCTTTGGCTTTGATCACTTTATCTTGCAGCAATTGCACCACTCGCAGCGGCCCCACACAATCGACTTCAAACACATCCAGCATCACTTCAGCCGTAACCAGCCCAAGGCTTTGCCCATCTTTGCCAGGGCCATAAATACCTGCGTTGTTAATCAATAAATCGATTTTGTCTGGAAACGCGGAGGCATCTGAGAACTGCTGGGTAACATCCAATTGTACCTTGGTTAACATCGGCGATTGCAAATCAGCCAAGCCTCCCAAGTCATGGCGATAACATGCCCAAACATGATCACCTTGTGCCAAATAATGCTGCGTAAAACCCAAACCTAAACCACGATTTCCACCGGTGATAACGACATTCATGCGTCTTCTCCTCGGTATTGTAACGCTTCGGCGATATGCGCGGACTTCACTTGCGCTTCCCCATCCAAATCCGCAATGGTGCGCGCCACTTTCAAAATCCGGTGATAACTGCGCGCCGACAAACCAAACCTGCTCAGTGCTTGCGTTAACAAGGCTGCGCCATCCGCATCGGGTTTCGCATGTTTTTCTAAGGCTGTAGGGGTTAACCTCGCATTGACCACACCTTCACCTTGACGTGCATATTGCAGCTCTCGGGCAGCTAAAACGCGCGCTTTGACAGTTTCTGAACTTTCACCCACTTGCATCTTAGTCAATTCTTGATGCTCCACGGGTGGCACATGAATGCGTAAATCAAACCTATCCAACAACGGCCCAGATATTCGACCTACATAACGTTGAACCTGCGCTTGCGAACAGCGACATGGTTTGCTCGGATGACCCAAATAGCCACATGGGCAAGGATTCATGGCGCCAACGAGCTGAAATTCTGCTGGAAAAGATAAGGTATCAGCGGCTCTGGCAATACTCACTTCCCCGCTTTCCAAAGGCTGACGTAATACTTCCAAGACATTGCGCTTAAATTCAGGCAATTCATCCAAAAACAAAATGCCATATAAGGATTTACTCACCTCACCTGGTCTTGGGGTTTGGCCGCCGCCAATCATGGCTACGTCGGAAGCGGAATGATGGGGAGAACGAAATGGTGGCGTGGAAGCCATAGGAGAACGAGATATTTCAGCGGCAATGCTGTAAATCCTTGCGACAGCAAGGCGTTGCGTGGATGTCAGCGGCGGCATAATACTTGGCAACCTTGAGGCCAGCATACTTTTGCCAGAACCAGGTGGGCCGCTCATAAGCAAGTGATGGCCACCAGCCGCAACAATTTCTATGGCGCGCCGTGCTTGTTGCTGGCCGCGCACATCTTTTAAATCTGGCACTTGGTCAGCAGGGTGCGCTGGGCTGGCTAAACTTGTCGCCATGGGCAACTCTTTTTTACCACTTAGATAGGCGACCACTTCCAACAAAGTATCGGCAACTAGCACATTTAAATCTTCAACCACCGCTGCTTCTTCAGCATTGCCGCGTGGCACAATCATACAGCTTAAGTTTTGGGCTTTGGCAAACATCGCCAATGGCAGCACGCCGCTCACTGGGTTTAGCCTTCCATCCAATGCCAGCTCACCCACCAAAAACGGAAGCGCCATCTCAGCTTGCAAAGCGATTTGCCCCGAGGCCAGCAATAAGCCAATCGCCACAGGTAAATCAAAGTGTGAACCATCTTTGCGCTTATCAGCAGGCGCAAGGTTGACGGTAATATGGCGCAGAGGAAATTCAAAATTGCTGTTTAATAAAGCAGCGCGCACCCTATCTCGCGCTTCGCGAACAGCCGCATCGGGCAACCCTACCAAACTCCATGATGGCAGCCCGCGCGATAAATCCACCTCAACATCAACAGCCTCCGCTTCCAAACCGCGAAGTGATGCTGATAAAAGGCGTGCTAACAAAGGTTAATCCAACTTTATTTTTTCAATTGCGCTTCTAAAGATGCAATGCGCGCTTCCATCGCTTGCAAATCTTCTCGCGCCTTGCGCAGCATGGCTTCTTGCACTTCCATGCGTTCATGGGTAACCACATCAAAATGCGCCAACGCGCTTTCAACCACACTTTGAATTTGGGCTTCAGCGCCCATTTTCACACCGCCCAGCATTTTCAAACCCGCTGCGATTTTTTCTGCAATATCATCCAATGTTCTTGCATCCACTGCCATCACCAACTCCTACGTTTGTCTCTAAATTTTAAGCTGCTTTTGGCGCGCCCAAACCCCAGCGCAAAGCCCCACCATCATCCACACCGATATGATCCATAATGCGATCGACCATAAAATCGACCAAATCCTCAATGGATTTGGGTTGATGATAAAAGCCAGGCATTGCTGGCACAATGCGCACACCCATTTGGGTTAAGCTGAGCATATGCGACAAATGAATCGCGGAAAAAGGCGTCTCCCTTGGCACCAACACTAAATTCTTACGTTCTTTCATCATCACATCAGTGGCGCGCTCAATCAAATTACTCGATGCGCCTGTAGCGATACGCGCCAATGAGCCCATTGAGCATGGCACGACCACCATGTCTTTCATATCCGCAGAACCCGAGGCTACTGGTGACATCCAATCTTTCTCACCCCAACAAGTCAGCAAAGAAGCATCAATTTGTAAAAAATCTGCAATTTGTTGCGGCATTTGCTCTAAATCTGCTGATAAAATGAAATTTGACTCTTTATCCAACACCACACGCGCCGCATTGGAAATCAGCAAGTGAAGCTCAATCTTTTGCGCTGCCAAACGTTGAATAAGACGCAACGCATACGGGGCGCCAGAAGCGCCAGTCATGGCAATGATGATGGGAGCGTGCTTGGCTTGGCTCATCTTGTATTCCTTTTATAGCGTAAAACTCTCGCCAAAATAGAGGCGACGAGCATCTTTATTGTTAACTATCTCTTGGGCACTACCTTGCACCAAAATCTCACCTGCTGTCATCAAATATGCGCGATCACAGATGCTTAGGGTTTCACGTACGTTGTGGTCGGTAATTAAAATCCCATAACCTTTAACGCGCAGATCATTAATAATGGCTTGAATATCCTCAACAGCAATCGGATCCACCCCTGCAAAGGGTTCATCGAGCAAAACAAACTTCGGCTTTGTCACTAGGCAGCGTGCAATTTCTGTGCGTCGACGTTGGCCACCTGACAAGGTATATGCTTTTTGCTCCTGCACTTCTTCCAACCCAAAATCATGCAACAAACCATCAAGTTCTTCATGAATTTTTTCGTTGGGCATATCCAGTGTCTCAAAAATTGCCAACAGATTCTCACGTACAGTGAGCTTTCGAAAGACGCTGGCTTCTTGCGGTAAATAACCAATGCCTTTCCTTGCGCGGCGATACATGGGCATGTGAATCAACGACTCGCCATCCAGGGTCACATCGCCGCCATTAGCTTCCACCAATCCACAAACCATATAAAAACTCGTTGTTTTCCCAGCACCATTAGCACCAAGAAGACCAACACATTCTCCAGAATACACATCCAAACTCACATCTTTAACTACAGTTTTGTTGCCATAAGTTTTTCGCAAATGTTGTGCAGTTAAATGCGAACGTTCCGCTAAAGGTGCGTTTAAATCATCATCGTTCATGGGTTCTTTTTCTCTTCAAAGACAAAATGGGCTTTACCACCTGATTCGCTAGGTAACACTTTGGTGTTCTTCGTTTGGGTATCATATTCAATATGCTCACCAGTCAGATAACCTTGTGGGCTACTGATACTCGCTTCACCTTTGAGCACCACGATATTTGAATCTGCTGATAAGGAGACCTCTTGGGCCAGAGCTTTGGTGTCGGCTGACAATACTTCCACATTTCCAATTGCTTTTGCGCGTTTGAAGATGTTTTTTTGCGTTTTTTCGTCTTTTTCGTACCAAATTGTCATGCGATTGGCTGTCAACTTCACATCATCGCGCGTGGCAATGACATGGCCAATAAACTCAGCTTGTTGGCTATCTTGCGCCAACTCAAACTTATCTGCATCGACGCGCAGAGGCTCTGCACCTGCAACACCAACAACAAAAAAAGCAATCAGAAGCGATATCAGTAATATTTTATTCAAGGGTTTTGCTCCAATTCCATATGTACTCCTTTGAATACGCGAATGGTTCCGTCTTGACGTGAAATTTGCAGTTTTTTGCCCTCAATCAGTACGCCATCTTGCATGAGCTTAAAGCTGTCATCAATAAAGACTGCATCTTTTTCTTCAAAAAAATCGAGAGATTGGCTAAATAGCTGCCATGCTTGATAGGTGGTTTTTACATCCCCTTTGAGCAAAACATGTTTCTTATCTTTGTCATAAACACCCGATGAGGCAGCAATAGGCATATGCTCTTGGTTTTTTAAATATAAATCGACGCGCGGCTCAATCAACGCCACTGTTGAACCTTGCTCTGTGGCACTATCCGCTTGAAGCCGCCAAACCAGCACCTCACCTTCAAGCGATGATATATCTGGATTGGCAATGGTGGTACCTGCTTTTAGCGCAGCAACCTGCATCACTTCTTCTAAACTATGTTTGGCTGAAACCGTAAAATACAGCGCCACAAGCACACTCAAAACACTGAAGCTGAGCAATAACCATTTAAGTGCGGATAACCAAGACTTTTGTTTCAAAATTAGTTAACTAACCCATCCACAATCAGCAGGACTCAAACCATAAGCATCGGCCA
This sequence comes from Mariprofundus sp. UBA1536, assembly GCA_002323245.1. Lineage (GTDB taxonomy): Bacteria > Pseudomonadota > Zetaproteobacteria > Mariprofundales > Mariprofundaceae > Ghiorsea. Next base: position 27,001 of record DCPU01000019.1, read on the forward strand.
CAACCGAATCCCAGGCACCATTGGCTAGAATCAATCCTTCACACAATTGACGTACAGCGCCATTCCCCCCCTCATATGATGAAATCCACATGGCATAGTCCAAAACGCCTTTATGGGCGTTTACAGGCGCTGATTTCAGCCGGCATGAACGCATTGCTGGCAGATCAATCACATCATCACCCATATAGGCGCAATCACTAGCATCAATGCCAGACTGTTTACATAATTCTGCCAACCCATCGGCTTTACGCAGGCTACCTTGGATCACATATTCAATACCCAAGTCTCTAGCCCTGTGGGCAACCACTGTGGATTTTCTACCCGTTAGAATTGCCACTTCAATGCCGGCGCGCTGAAGCATTTTGATACCATGGCCATCACGCACATTAAAATTTTTAATTTCATCACCATTATCGGTCATGGTCACATGGCCTTCGGTTAATACGCCATCCACATCAAGCACTAACATCTTGATACCTTTGGCAATATCCAGGGGAAATGTTTGGTAGGAACTCATGAAATACCTGCTTGCAGCAAATCGTGCATATGCACAACACCGACGAGTTTTTGGTCTGTGTTTGTCACGAATAATACTGTGACTTTTTTGGCTTCCATAATGCGCACCGCCTCTGTGGCCAAATGATCATCACTGATGGTATAGGGAGAGGCATGCATGACTTCCGATACCGCTTGTTTCATATCAACGCTACCATCTTGTTGAAGGAGTCGGCGCAAATCACCATCGGTAAAGCATCCCGCCAATTGATCACCTTCGCCAATAGCCGTAATTCCTAGTCGATAGCTACTCATCGTAAAAATTGCATCTGCCAATTTGGTGTCTGGTTTAACCAATGGGATTTTATCGCCCTTATGCATCACATCCGCCACCGACATCAAGCGCCGGCCCAAACTTCCTGCTGGGTGTACACGTGCGAAGTCTTCAGGTTTGATACCGCGATGTTTAAGCACCACCACCGCTAGCGCATCACCCAAAGCCAATGTCGATGTGGTCGAGGCCGTTGGCGCCAAATTCATGGGGCAAGCTTCTTCCGTTACCGGAATGTGTAAAACAAAATCCGAATGGGTAGCCAAGGTCGATTTTAAGCCGCCTGTCATAGCAATAATGGGAGCACCCAAACGTTTGATGGTTGGTAACAAACCACATACTTCATCAGTTTCGCCACTATGTGATAATGCCAGCACCGCATCAGATGAGGTAATCATTCCCAAATCGCCATGTTGCGCTTCAGCTGCGTGCACAAAAAATGCAGGTGTCCCTGTTGACGCAAAGGTTGCAGCAATCTTTCTCGCAATAATACCCGACTTACCCATACCCAAAACGATGAGTTTGCCTTTAAGATTTAAAATTAGTGAAGCTGCTGATACAAAATCATCATTTATTGTTGTTTTTTGCAATTCTAGTGCCTGAATTTCAACATCAAGCACAGTTTTGGCTTGCTGAATCCATTCAGATTTATTGCTAATCATTTCAGACATGGTTAACCCCATTTGGCAGTTTTGCTTTGAAACTCTATTTCGCGCAACAAACTGTTGGCTTTCACGCGAAACGCTGACATTTCTTGATCCGGCAAAGGATCTGCCGGTTTATGCTTCACACTGAGTGGGTTCACAGCCACACCGCGTGTGCGGAACTCAAAATGTAAATGAGGTCCCGTGGCTAAACCGCTCATACCCACATAACCAATAATTTGACCTTGTTTAACGTAACTACCTTTACTCACACCTTTTCCATAAGCTCTCATATGCGCATAGGCGGTGCTATGTGTACCATTATTATGCCTGATTTCTATAAAGCGACCGTATCCGCTTTTCCAACCCAAATAAGAAATACGTCCATCACCAATCGCTCGAATGGGTGTACCCGATTTCGCTGCATAATCAATTCCGCGATGAGCGCGCGTGTAACCTAATACAGGATGTTTCCTCGAATCAGAAAAATTCGATGAAATCCTGGAAAATTTCACCGGTGATTTAAGGTAAGTTTTACGTAAATTTTTTCCTTCTTCGGAATAATATTCAATATCACCCTTTTTGTTTTCATAGCGAATACCCGTAAATAATTGGCCGCGATTTTTAAACTGAGCGGCGAGTATTTTATAGCCAACCCGTTTACCCTCATCATCAAAGGCTTCTTCAAAAAGAACCTTAAAACTGTCACCTTTTCTCAAATCTCTCGCGAAGTCGATATCCCAGGCAAACATATCCATGAGTTGAATGGTTAAATTGTCTTCTAAGCCTGCTTTGGCTGCGTCATAAAAAAGATTATCTTCAATGGTGCCTCTGGCAACAGATGTGCGCATATGCATTTCGCGCGGCACAACTTCTGCATGCCAGCCATCCTTTTCTGTAAACATGAGGTGTAGCTCATCAGTGCTATCAATATGGTAGGTAACAGCAATTGCGTCTTCAAAGTCTTGCCGGACTATTTTGTTGCCTGCGTAGATATTGCTTAGCGCGTAAACTGGCTTTGCCACAGCGATGATATTTGCGGCTTCGGTATTACTAAATCCAAGCCGCTGCAAAACTACACCGGCTGTATCACCTGATTGCAGTGTTTCTGTGCGCGTCTTTAAAGCGATGTGCTGTTCAGAAGCTAAAGGTGAAATCCATTCTTCATGCTGAACAATATCCGAGGATTGTTGAGCATTGCCATCAGCCACACTGATTAACACTAAAAAAATTAGCGTTAAGAACAGCGATAGATACGTAGCTAGCTTAGTCAGCGTTGCCATAAAAGATAGTTTTAAAATTATTAACCTTCTTTTCTCAAGCGTTGCAACACTGCATCAAGTTCAAGTTTATTTTGATAGCTTATTTTTAACACGCCAGAACCATCTTTCTTTTTCATTAAAGCCACGGGTATTGCCAATTTTCGTGTCAATTCCTCTTCCAATGCGGCCACATCAGCAGCTGGTGCTGCGACTGGTTTTTTACCCACCATAGATAGTTTTTTAACTTCGCGCTCCATTTGCCTAGCGCTCCAACCTTTCTCTACGCAATGTTTAGCCAGTGTGAGTGCAGTCGTTGAATCCACACCGACCAATGGGCGAGCTTGGCCCATGAAAATCTTTCGTGTTTCCAGCATATTTTGGATTGGGTCTGGTAATTGCAGCAAACGAATCAAGTTGCTGACTTGCACACGTGAAACTCCGATACTTTCTGCCACTTGTTGTTGGGTATAGTTAAATTCATCCATCAATCGACGGTATGCTCTGGCAGACTCAACTGAAGTTAAATCATCGCGTTGTACATTTTCTACAATTGCTAATTCAAGCGCCTGTAAATCATCAACATCTCGAACAACAGCTGGGATTTCACGGAGCTTTGCCGCTTTTGAAGCCCTCCATCTTCTTTCACCCGCAATCAGCTCATAACCATCGCCGAAAGGGCGAATAAGAATGGGCATCAATACGCCATCTTTCCGAATGGACTTGGTCAATGCTACTAACTCTTCATCATCAAAATGAGACCTTGGTTGAAAACGGTTAGGTTGAATTTTAGAGAGTGGTATCATGGTCGCTTGTGCTAAAATTTCAGGTGTGGGCCTGTCGCCAAGCAAAGCACTTAAGCCTTTTCCTAAGGCCTTTCTCTTTGGTAGTGGTGTATTCATATTCCCCAAACCCCTCTTATAAATCGCATCATTCTTCTTCTTTAAACAGCTATGGTTTCACGCTGAACAAACTCTTTGGCAACCTGTAAATAGGCTTGAGAACCTTTTGATTTTAAATCATGGTACATTACTGGAATACCATAACTTGGTGCTTCAGATAAACGCACATTTCTTGGCACCACAGATTCATAAACTTGGACGCCAAAATATTCACGCACATCCTTTTCGACTTGCACAGATAAATTGTTACGGCGATCTACCATCGTCAGCAGAATTCCTTCCAAACTTAAATGTTGGTTCAAATTCGCACGAACTCGGCGAATAGTATCCATAAGCTGACTCAAACCTTCCATAGCGTAAAATTCAGTTTGCAGCGTTATCATCACGCGGTCCGTAGCCGTAAGCGCATTAATGGTCAGCATGTTTAAGGCTGGTGGGCAATCAATAATTACATAATCAAATGGTTCACCTTCATATGCTTCCAAACGATGTAACAACACTTTTTCACGATCAGGAACATTCACCAGTTCAACTTCTGCACCTGATAAGTCCATGGTCGCAGCGACCAAATACAGTCCTTCACAGTCCGTTTCAATAATGACATCTTCAAGCTTCATATCTTGGCTTAATACATCATACATACCATAATCAATCGTAGTTTTATCAATACCTAGGCCAGATGTTGTATTTCCTTGTGGATCCAAATCCAAGACCAACACACGCTTATCCATTGCTGATAGTGATGCTGCCAAGTTAATGCTTGTTGTCGTCTTCCCAACACCACCCTTCTGGTTCGCTATCGCCAAAACAGGTCCTAAATTCTTATGTTTCACGTGAAACACCTCCAACAGCATCCATTACACTTTTCTTCAAACAAACTATGCGCTGCGTATTACTTTGCGAAACATCATCAACTAACGCCCACCCATCAACCAAGGGAATCGGGCGATTATCTGGCACGGGCAGAACAGCACGAGCTGATAGAACCATATGTTTATCACACATACCTATCAATGTTTTAACTTCAGAAACTGCACGAGCAGTACAAATAGTGGCTGAAAGTGGTGGTAAATCATTGATATCTGCATCGTACACATCGGCATTCAATTTTAACTTCCGCACAACATGCCTTAAAAACTCAGCTCGCTTCTTCCGGCGCTCAACCAGTATACCTTTAATATCTGGTCGGTGAATAAGTAAAGGGATACCAGGGACACCCATACCACTGCCAACATCCAAAAGAATATCACCCTCTTCAATCCACGGATTTAATGCCAACGACGAAGTAATAAATGTTTCGTAAAAAACTGATAACTCTTTAACTGATGTGAGGTTTAAAACTTTTCGGAAGCGCAACACCTCATCGCAATATGCAACTTGTAGCTTATCCATGCTGGCGGGCTTTTAACTTCTCATCAGATTTCATCCAAATCATTAAACAGCTAATAGCAGCGGGGGTAATACCAGAGATTTGTAGTGCTTGCGCAAGTGTAGCTGGGCGAGCTGCTGTAAGCTTTTGCCTTGATTCGGTACTCAATCCCAATACTTCTCCATAAACGATATTATTTGGTATTTGCATTGCTGCTAAATGGTTAAATTTATCAACCTCCAACTGTTGTTTATCCAAATAACCATCATAATGAAGCAATGCTTTAACAGATAATAAATCACGCGTGTTAAGGCTACTGCCAAGATCCAACAAAGTCATAGCGGCATCCACATTTACATCTTCACGGTGACAATAAGATGAAATAGACATACCTTGTTTAGGCGTTGGTAAATCCAAAGCATCAAGCTTTTCCTGCCAAACCTTACCCGATCCAATAACAACCTCTTTCACCCTCTGTTGGGCTTTTTCCATGATATTTAATCGTGTGGCCATTTTTTCCAACCAAACATCACTTAACACATTGAGTTTCAAAGCATCCGCATAAAGCCGCAAATCGGCATTATCTTCTCTAAGTTGCAAGCGAAACTCTGCTCTAGAAGTGAACATACGATAAGGTTCACTAACACCTTTATTCACCAAGTCATCAACCATAACACCCATATAAGATGAAGCACGCGATGGAACCCATTCCTCCAAACCAAGCGCAACAGCTGCAGCATTTACACCCGCAACCAAACCTTGCGCACCTGCCTCTTCATAACCTGTGGTTCCATTAATCTGACCAGCATGAAATAAACCTGGCACTTTTTTACACTCTAAGGTTGGTCGCAACTCGGTTGGATCCACATAATCATATTCAATTGCATACCCTGGACGAATGATGTTTACATGCTCAAGCCCCTTCATCGATCGTAAAAATTTCCACTGCACATCAATAGGTAGCGATGTGGAAATACCATTCGGATAAACTTCTGCGTGATCATCACCTTCTGGTTCCAAGAAAATCTGATGGCTATCCTTATCAGCAAACCTAACAATTTTATCTTCAATACTTGGACAATATCTTGGACCTTTACTCTCAATCTGCCCGGAAAACATTGGTGAACGATGAAGGTTTTCCCGGATAATTTCGTGGGTTGTTTCATTGGTTCGCGCAATCGCACAATTGACCTGCTGCTGTTTCACCTGTGTATTCAAAATTGAAAAAGGGACAGCATTCAAATCACCAGGTTGTTGCTCTAATGATACCCAATCAATAGTGCGTTTATCCAACCGTGGTGGTGTTCCCGTCTTTAAACGACCCAAGCGTAATTCTTTTTGATAAAGCTCTTGGGTTAAACCCTCAATCGCAGCATCACCTAACCGCCCTGCTGAAAAACGCTGATCGCCGATATGAATAAGACCACCAAGGAAGGTACCTGTGGTTAACACAACAGTTGGCGCAAAATGCTTAACACCAAAATTATCCAGTACCCCTATAAGTTTATCACCCTCAAACAAAAGATCATTAATACTACCTTGGTAACAGTTCAAACCTTCTTGCCCATCAAGATAATGGCGCATGGTAATATGATACAAACGTCGATCACATTGGGCACGTGTAGCCTGAACAGCAGGACCTTTACGTTGATTCAAGACCCGATACTGTAAAGCAGAAGCATCGGCAGCTGCACCCATCATACCACCCAATGCATCTATTTCTTTCACCAGATGCCCCTTACCCACACCACCAATGGCTGGATTACAAGACATTTTTGCAATGGTATCTAAGTTTTGGGTAATAAGACGTACGGACGCACCTCGCCTTGCTGCAGCAAGCGCAGCTTCACAACCGGCATGTCCAGCACCAATCACCAATACATCAACAGGTCCGCCTGGGTGTTTCACGTGAAACGTAGGGTTAGAATTTTTCATGGTCGTAGTTTACGAAAGCAAATTGAAAGTTCTAGCGATTATATAAACCTAAATAATAGGGATAAAAAAAGGGACCCATAAGGTCCCTTTTAAAAATTACATAAAAGTGATATTTATTTTTTAGCTTTGTCCATCATATTATGAACGATTGGCGTAAGAATCAATTCCATAGCCAACATCATTTTACCTGCAGGAACAACCATAGTATTACGACGCGACATAAATGAATCTTTCAACATCGCATTCAACCATAGAAAATCAATACCCCATTTTTCTGGATTTTTTACACGAATAACCACAACACTTTCATCAGGTGTAGGAACATCGCGAGCGATAAATGGGTTAGAAGTATCCACCAAAGGTACGCGTTGGAAGTTAATGTCTGTAAGTGCGAACTGAGGTGTAATGAAATGTACATAATCATGCATACGAGAAAGAATGTTTTCCACTACCGCTTCAGAAGAATATCCACGCATTGCTGTATCACGATGAATTTTTTGAATCCACTCTAAATTTACAACCGGGACGATACCAACAATTAAATCAGCAAACGGAACAACCTCTTTCACACCACCATGCAAACCTTCATAAAAAAGTAGATCAGATCCTTCACCTACATCTCTCCAATCGGTAAACTTACCAGCCTCAACACCATACAACTCAGCTTCTTTTTTATCATGAACATATGTACGGGCTTTACCCACACCTTTATCACCATAATCTTTGAACAAATCAGCGATTTTATCAAAAAGATTAGCTTCATCCGAAAAGTGGCTAAGGCGCTTACCAGCAGCTTCAAACTCTTTAGATTTTACTTTAAATTCATTGCGGTCGAACTTATGGAAACAATCGCCTTCTACAACTGCAGGAGTAATTTTTTCACGACGGAAAATGTGCTCCAATGCAACTTTAGCAGTACTTGTTCCCGCTCCTGAAGAGCCTGTAACTGAAATGACAGGATGCTTAATAGACATAGATACTCCCTCTAACAATAATAATGGGTGGCAATATACAGCTTCTTCCTGTAATTACATCCTATTTTTATAAAATATTTATAATTAAATGCGCATTGGCATTAAAACATGCTTTGATAGCTCATGACCTTCTTCAAGTAAAAGTGCTGGTGATAAACTATCCTTTAAAACAATCCGAACATTTTGTGAGGATACCGCAGCCAATACATCACGCATGTATTTAGCATTGAAGCCAACTTCAATTGTTGTGCCTTCATAGGCAATAACCATATCTTCTTCAGCTTGCTCTTGCTCTGTATTATGCGCAGCTATTGATAAGTTATTATCAGTGAAAATAAGTTTTACATCATGGGTAAAATCATTGGATACCACCATACTGCGCCTTAAAGCTTGATCCAAAAGGTTTTTATCCACTAAAGCAGTGTGGGGGTTACTTTGGGGAATAACATCCTGATAAACAGGATATTTCGCATCAATCACTTTCGAAGTGAACCTTTGCTGATTTAACTCAATACGAACTTGGTGTTGCCCCAATGAAAGTTGGATATTTTCTTCGGCTTCTTCAGCTAATCGTTTGAGCTCCATCACAGCCTTCTTAGGAAGAATACATGAGGCACTTTGCTGTAGATTTGCTATATTAAATTCACTTAAAGCCATACGGTGGCCATCGGTAGTCACAATACGGATTCCATGCTCTGGGCTAACTTCAAATAAACTGCCTGTGAGGTATTTACGCGTTTCGTCATTGGACATTGCGAAGCTGGTAGAACCAATCATGCGAATCAGTTCCGAGCCTGGTAATGAAATGGATAAATCAGTTTCATCAGTAGGTTCACTAGGAAACTCATCCGCTGATTTCGCGGCAATTTCAAACTTTACACCACCACTAAAAATTTCCAAAAAATTAGGTTTAGTTTTTAGTTCAATCATTTGCTCAGGATTAAGTTCACGAACAATTTCAAAAATCTTTTTGGCATCCACTGTTAACTTTCCAGGCTCTAAAATTTCCGCTTCTTGGGTGCTTGAATATGTAGCCTGTAAATCTGTGGCTGTGAGCTTTAGCCCATTACTTACAGTTTCAAAAAGAATATTGACCAGAATGGGATTGGTATTTCTTTTTTCAACGATATTTTGGCAACGTTGAATTTGGTGAAAAAGATGGGCTCTTGAAATTTTTAAATGCATGTCTGTTATACTCTCTTTCTCTATTTATTTTAAATTATCGTAGTCATAGGAGCTGTGTATAAATGGTACAAGCCTCTAATATCGATATAAAACAACTTCTTAGCTCATTTTTTTCTGTGCACAATCCATGCTCAAGCCTGTGGATAGATTGCGGATAATATGATTTTATTTTTTAAAATTAAATATATTCGTTTCAATCACATTTTATCCACAGGCTTACTTGTTCTTTTCCTGCTGTTATACACATGTAACTTTATTGCTGCTTTAAAAGCTTGATAAGGCGCGTAATTTCATCATCAAAATTAGCATCTTGGGCACGCTCTTCCTGAATCTTTCGGTAGGCATACAAGATGGTTGTATGATCTTTCTTTTCAAACCGTTCAGCGATTTCTGGCATGGAGTGTTTGGTCAGCTCTTTGCATAAATACATAGCTACTTGTCGTGGGTAAGCAATATTACGTTTACGAACCTTTGATTTCATATCTTGGGTACGAATGTTATAAAACTGAGCCACTTGTTTTTGAATATCTTCAATACTTACGGTGACCTGTTTCATTTGTAGCTGATCGCGCAATTTATCTTGTGCTAAAGCCATAGTAATCGGCTGTCCTGAGAGTTTTGCATAAGCAGTAAGCCGTGTGAGTGCGCCTTCCAACTCACGAACATTACTAGAAATTTTAGATGCCAATAAAAAGCAAATATCATCATCTAAAGAGATGCCAGCAATTTCTACCTTACTTTTTAGGATGGCCATACGTGTTTCAAAGTTTGGCGGTTGAATATCAGCCACCAATCCCCAATTGAAACGCGAACGTAAGCGCTCCGCCAAATGTTTAATGGCAGATGGATCACGATCGGAAGTGAGAATGATTTGTTTTTTAGCTTTATGTAAGGCATCAAAGGTATGGAAAAACTCTTCCTGGGTACTTTGTTTACCTTCAATAAATTGAATATCATCAATAATGAGCACATCAACTTTGCGGTATTTATTACGAAAAGCCGACGTTTGTTGGGTACGAATAGACTCAATCAACTCATTGGTGAAATGTTCACCAGTTCGGTAAGCAATCTGGATATTCCCTTTGTCAGCAAGTTTGTTGGCAATAGCGTTTATGAGATGCGTTTTGCCTAAACCTACACCACCATGAATATACAAAGGATTATATTGAGCACCGGGTTGGTCAACCACAGCGAGACTGGCTGCGTGGCAGAATTCATTGCTAGAGCCCACCACGAAATTCTCAAAGGTGAAACGCTCATCAATAAAACCATCAATATTACTTTTTTTAACAACAACAGGCGTTGCCACTCCGTGCCCAAGGTCAATGGATGTATCAACAAAATAATCCAGCTTGATGCCTGGCATATCCAAAGCATGTAGAGCATCCAAAATATCTTTTTCACAGTCGCTACGAATGCCATCAATAAAAAATTGGCTAGGCACTTTAAGTGTCAAAGTGTCGCTGGCAAAATGGCTAGAAATAGGCTCAATCCAAGCACCCATTTTTGCGGGTGATAAAACAGAGGATAAATGATCTTTGATACGGTTCCATTGTTCTTGATGATTCATGCCAGCATCATAACCATGAATGGATGATAATTCATTAGCTCAATTTTCAAAAAGCATGAATAAGTTGACGCAGGCCCAAGTTCATATTGGTATTCTCTGATATGAATTCCAATAGAAATACAATTTTTGAAGAACAAGCCAGTGTTGTTGCGCATATTCATCATCCTGGTGCGCAAAGTATACTAAGGTTATTAGCACCAAAAACTGCAAAATCAGCTAAACCTGGGCAATTTGTGCATATACGCGTTTCAGATGCACTACCACTACGCAGACCAATTTCTATCATGTTGACCAACCCTGAAAAAGGCACGATCGATTTGTTGTACAAGCACATCGGTGAAGGCACAAAGCAACTTTCAGAGCGAAAAGTCGGTGAAGTCTTACCCATGCTTGGCCCCATTGGCACACCATTTGACGTTTCCGATACATCCAAACGATATGTTTTGATTGGTGGTGGCGTTGGTGTCCCCCCTATAATTTTTACGGCTGATGCTTTGGCTGGAAAAGCAGATGTTGTTGTTTTTGCAGGCTCAGAAGTTGAGTTTCCCTTCGCTTTAAAACCTTCAACATTCATTCTTCCGGGCATCACAGGTAACACGACTTTAACGATTGCTTCACTTGAAGAACGCAATATTCCGTGCCGTTTGGCTTCCAATGCCGGTTTGTATGGCTGTTATGAAGGACATGTTCCCAGCTTGGCTAGAGATTATTTACTTGCTCTAAGCGATGAAGAAAGAAGCAGGTGTGTGCTCTTATCATGTGGTCCTCACCCCATGTTACATGCAGTTGCTAAATTAGGACGGGAGCTTGGTGTCCCTGCGCAATTGAGTTTGGAAGAGTTTATGGCTTGTGCGATTGGTGGTTGCGCGGGTTGTGTGGTCAAAACCATTGAAGATGGGCAAGAGAAGTATCGTCGTGTTTGTGTTGATGGCCCGGTATTTGCTGCAGAGCTGCTGCCAGAGTTTTCATAAAGAAATCAAGCATGAAAGGATAAGGAAATTATACATGAGTAAAAATTTCGTTTTTACATCTGAATCTGTATCCGAAGGGCATCCTGATAAGGTTGCCGACAGGATTTCAGACAGTGTTCTTGATGCTATTTTAAAGCAGGATAAGCATGCTCGCGTAGCTTGTGAGACCATGATTAACACAGGTATGATCATTTTATCTGGTGAAATAACGACCTCGGCTGTGATTGATTACCAAGAAATTGCCCGTAATGCTGTCAAAGATATTGGTTATAACTCTTCAGATATGGGCTTTGATTATGCTTCATGCGCTGTGTTGGTCTCCATGGACAAACAATCGGTGGATATTGCTGCTGGTGTCAATGAAGGCGAAGGTCTTGATTTGGATCAAGGTGCTGGGGACCAAGGGTTAATGTTTGGTTATGCATCCAATGAAACCGATGTGTTGATGCCGATGCCGATTCATTTGTCACATCAATTGGTGGAGAAACAAGCAGAAGTTCGTAAAAATAAAACGCTGACCTACCTGCGCCCTGATGCGAAATCGCAAGTGACTGTCCGCTATGAAAACAGTGTCCCGGTTGCTATTGATGCGGTAGTGCTTTCCACCCAACATTCAGCAGATGTGAGCCATGCTGATTTGGTGAAGGGTGTGATGAAAGAAATTATCAACCCAGTTTTAGAACCAACAGGATTGTTGCACGATAAAACAGAATACCACATCAACCCAACAGGCCGTTTCGTGATTGGTGGCCCTGTTGGCGACTGCGGCGTGACTGGGCGAAAAATTATTGTCGATACCTATGGTGGATTTGGTCATCATGGCGGCGGCGCATTTTCAGGCAAAGATCCGACAAAAGTGGATAGATCAGCTTGTTATATGATGCGTTATGTGGCTAAAAATATTGTGGCTGCAGGTTTGGCAGATCGCTGCGAGGTGCAAGTGGCTTATGCCATTGGTGTGGCTCGTCCGTTATCGGTGATGGTCAATACCTTTGATACTGGCAAGATTGATGAAGAAAGATTGGCAGAGATTGTGCGCGAAGTGTTTGATTTGCGCCCCAAAGGTATCGTACAGGCGCTTGATTTATTGCGACCTATTTATGCAAAAACATCAGCATACGGTCACTTTGGTCGTGAGCTGCCTGAGTTTACTTGGGAAAAAACAGATAAAGTTGATGCTTTAAAAGCAGCAGCAGGCATGTGATTCGAATTTAGACTGAGGAGCACTGCGCCGATTTAATAGATGTTTATTAAGTCGTTAGGCTCAGTCGTGTGATAAACAACGGTGCTCATATTTTACAACCCAAATGAAAAATTTGGGTGAACTAAGGAGTATGAGAATGTCTGGATTTACAGATTACAAAGTCGCCGATATGTCATTGGCAACATGGGGCCGCAAAGAAGTAAACATTGCGGAAACAGAAATGCCAGGATTGATGGCGCTTCGTGAAGAATACAAAGGTAAAAAACCATTGGCAGGCGCCCGCATTGTGGGTTGTTTGCACATGACCATCCAAACTGCCGTGTTGATGGAAACACTTGTGGATTTAGGGGCAGAAGTGCGTTGGTCTTCTTGCAATATCTTTTCAACCCAAGATCAAGCTGCAGCAGCCATGGCAGCAGCTGGCATCCCAACATTTGCTTGGAAAGGCGAAACCGAAGAAGAATTCTGGTGGTGTATCGAACAAACCGTTCACGGTCCAAATGGTTGGACGCCTAACCTCATTTTGGATGACGGCGGCGATGTGACACAACTGATTCATGATAAATATCCTGAATTGCTTGCTGATATCAAAGGTTTGTCTGAAGAAACCACCACTGGCGTGCATCGTTTGTATGAAATGGCGCGTGCGGGCAAACTTAAAGTGCCAGCAATCAATGTGAATGACTCTGTGACCAAATCAAAATTTGATAATCTGTACGGTTGCCGCGAATCATTGCTTGATGGTATCAAACGCGCAACGGACGTAATGATTGCAGGTAAAATCGCAGTTGTACTTGGTTATGGCGATGTGGGTAAAGGGTGTGCCCAAGCATTCCGCGGCATGGGTGCAACAGTTTGGGTGACAGAAATCGACCCCATTTGTGCCTTACAAGCAGCTATGGAAGGCTACCGAATTGTGGATATGAATGATGCCTGCAAAGAAGGTAATATTTTCGTAACCACTACCGGTAACTTCCACGTGATTACCCATGAGCACATGGTTAAAATGAAAGATCAGTCGATTGTTTGTAATATCGGCCATTTCGACAACGAAATTGATGTGGCATCACTGAAAAAATACGAGTGGGACAATGTGAAACCACAAGTTGATCAAATCGTGTTCCCAGATGGCAAACGTATTACCTTGTTGGCGGAAGGTCGTTTGGTGAACCTTGGTTGTGCAACTGGCCACCCAAGTTTCGTAATGTCGGCATCATTTACCAACCAAGTGATGGCGCAAATCGAGTTGTGGGAAAACCACAGCAACTATAAAAACGAAGTCTATGTATTGCCAAAACGTTTGGATGAAAAAGTGGCGCGCTTACACCTTGCAAAAATTGGTGTGAACTTAACGACACTCACTCAACAACAAGCAGATTACATTAGCGTTCCGGTGGAAGGCCCTTACAAGGTTGACCACTACCGCTATTAAGCTTTGAACGTTTTAAACCTAAGGTTTGCAGCGGCAGCATCTTTGGTGCTGTCGCTGTTTTTTTTAGTTAGCTTATCTTTTGCACAAAACCAAACGTCCAAGCTTACGCCTACTGATGCCAAGTTTGATCTTAATGAAGATGGGGTCATGGATGGTTTGGATTGGCGTAAAATGAGTGAGCAGGATAAAAAGACTTATGCGCGACTGTCTTTAGAGGCGATTGGTGAAAACCCAAGCGCGATTGTGCGTAAGGGTGTGACGCGTGAATCCTTATTTATTCAAGGTTTGGAAGCTGTGTACCGGAGGTAAGTTTACTTGCCTCAAGCTGACTTTTGAGTTGGCGCAGTGCATGACCGCGATGCGAAACCGTAGTTTTTTCTTCAGGGCTGGCCTGAGCAAAACTTTTGTTCAATTCTTGGGCAAAAAACAAAGGGTCATAGCCAAAACCAGAATCACCATCCAAAGTTTCTAAAATATGCCCTTCTACACTGCCTTCTGCGGCATATTGCTGACCGTTGGGCAGTGCTAGATGGATGGCGCACACAAACCTTGCTGAGCGCTTTGTGTTGCCTTGTAAGACTTCGAGAAGTTTACGGTTATTATCGGTATCACTGGCTTCTTCGCCTGCAAAGCGGGCTGAATAAATGCCCGGCGCGCCAGCCAAAGCATCAACACAAAGCCCTGAGTCATCCGCCAGTGCAGGTAACTGATTGGTCCGCATAAAAGCGTCTGCTTTTTTCTTGGCATTTTCGGCAAAAGTAAGCCCATCTTCCACCACATCCACAGAGACAGTTTCAGATATAGGCGCCACTTCAATACCCAATCCGCCTAAAATCGCTGCAATTTCAGCGCGTTTCTTGGCATTGTTGCTGGCAATCACCAGCTTAGAGAAAGCTAGAGCCATGTTTGGCTAAATCAGGCTTGGCTAGCGTAAAGCGCAGCTAAAATGGCACGGCCACCGGCATCAAGAATTTCATCGGCAAGTGCAATGCCCAAACGTTCAGCGTCTTCGCGGTTGCCAGTAATGCTGCGGCGAATCAACACGCTGCCATCAACCTCACCCACCAAACCATCCAGATGAATAGTATCACCATCTAGCGTTGCATAAGCGCCAATCGGAACCTGGCAACCGCCTTCGAGGCGAGCTAAGAATGCACGCTCGGCACGGGTGCGATCAGATGTGTCGGTATGATTTAAAGCATCCACCATTTTATTCGTTTGGGTATCAGCATCTCGGGTTTGAATGCCTAAGGTGCCTTGCGCCACTGCTGGCAAGACATCAGCAACTTCCAGGTAACCGTGCATTTGATCTTCCATCTTCATGCGTTTGATGCCAGCGGCAGCCAGAATCACAGCATCCACTTCTACACCCAATTTATTGCGACGGGTTTGGATATTACCGCGAATAGAAACGCATTTAAATTTGGGGTATTTGGCATTGATTTGGGCAATGCGGCGCAAGCTTGAGGTACCGATGGTGGCATCTGCTGGCAATGAATCCAAATCGCCACCAGTTACTGTCGCATAAATATCACGCGGGTCTTCACGCTCAGGGTGTACGCGAATGGATGTACCTGCAGGCAATTGGGTAGGCACATCTTTCATCGAGTGCACAGCAATATCCGCTCTGCCATCAAGCAGCGCTTCATCAATTTCTTTGGTAAACAAACCTTTGCCGCCAACTTTGGCCAAAGGCACATCGAGAATTTTATCGCCACGTGTTTCAATTTTAACCAATTCGGTGGTCACGCCAGGAAATAAACGCTGCAATTCTGCCGATACCCATTCTGCTTGCCATAGTGCTAGGGGTGATTTGCGCGTAGCGATACGAATATGGGTCATAAAATCTCCGAAAAAAGGGGGCTAAATTTACAGTGTGTAGTCTAAAACGAGGCCAACAAAGATAATGGCTCCGAGCGTATTGTTGTGAAGAAAGGCACGAAAGCAATGCTCGCGTTGCCGGTTGGCGATTAAGCGTTGGTGATAGATAGCAATGATTGCGGCGATTCCTAAGCCTAGGTGGTAATAAATCCCCAGTTCATATGCCTGTCCAATCCAAGTAAGAAGTAGCAAAAATAAGAGCTGAAAAACGCCAATCCAGAATTTATCAAAATGCCCAAATAGTACTGCCGTGGATTTGATGCCTACTTTGATATCATCATCTCTATCGACCATGGCATACATGGTGTCGTAGACCATCACCCAGCAAACATTGGCTAAAAATAATAGCCATGCCTCATGCGGTACGCTTTCACTCACCGCCATATATGCCATGGGAATAGCCCAGCCAAATGCAGCTCCCAGAAACACTTGCGGCAAATGGGTATAGCGTTTCATAAAGGGGTAAAGCGCCGCCAGAAACAGTGCCACGGTTGAGAGTAAGATGGTTTGCCAGTTGAGCAGTAAGACCAGGAGAAAAGAAAAAAGAATCAGCCAAAAAAAAGTAAAAATGGCTTGTCTGCTGCTTAATTCCCCTGTGGCCAATGGCCGATGCGCCGTGCGCTCCACAAAACCATCCACTTTGCGATCAGCAAAATCGTTAATCACGCAGCCTGCTGCGCGCATGACAATTACACCCAATACAAATATCAAAACAATCCAAGGGTCGGGGCTGCCCTGCCCTGCTAGCCACAACGCCCACAGCGTGGGCCAGAGCAACAAGAAGTTACCGATGGGTTTATCCAGCCGCATAAGCCGGACATAAGGATTTTGACGCCAAGTGTTGAGGCTAAACGATGTCATACGAAAATAAGCGTGAGCCAAGTGCCTGCAAAAATAAGATTGCAAAGAAATACAGCAGCAGAGCCCAAATCTTTGGCTCGGCCCGATAATTCGTGGTGTTCAGTGCTGATGCGATCTACCGTGGCTTCAATGGCAGAATTGAGGAGTTCCACAACAATGACCAGCAACCAGCTCAGCAACAAAAGCAGTGTTTCAATGGCTGAATCGCCCACATAAAAAGCCAAGGGCACAATGAAGATGGAGAAGAACATCTCAATGCGAAATGCTTGTTCGTAAGCCCAAGCGGCTTTAAACCCTTGCCACGACCATTTGGTGGCGTGGAATAAATGCTCTACCGGGTGGTGTTCTGGTTTCACGAAGGGCGACGGTCGAAGAAGCGAAGTAACGACATTTGTGGTGATTTACGTTCTTCAATCGGCACTGGGTAATCGCCAGTAAAGCAGGCGTCACAATGGCTGCTGCGTGGCTTGCCCACAGCGCGATACAAGCCATCATTGCTCACAAAAGCTAAGGAATCAGCGCCAATGGCTTTACACATCGCATCCAAGTCCATGCGGTTGGCCATCAATTCTTCGGAATCGGGTGTATTGATGCCGTAGTAACAAGAGTTCTTGGTTGGCGGACTAGAAATACGCATATGGATTTCAGCAGCGCCGGCAGCGCGAACCATTTCCACAATCTTGCGGCTGGTGGTGCCGCGCACGATGGAATCATCCACCAAGACCACACGCTTACCATTAATCATATCGCGGTTGGGGTTGAGTTTTAGCTTCACACCAAAGTTACGAATACTTTGTTTAGGCTCAATAAAGGTGCGACCCACATAATGGTTACGAATCAAGCCCATTTGGAATGGAATGCCAGCTTCAAGGGCAAAACCCATCGCTGGCGGCACGCCAGAATCGGGTACAGGAATCACCAGATCAGCTTCTACAGGTGATTCTTTGGCCAATTCCACACCAATATTGTAACGGGCTTGATACACATTCACGCCTTCCAAATTAGAGTCTGGGCGGGCAAAATACACATACTCGAACACGCAAAAACGTGGTGATGGATCAGGGAATGGGAAATAAGAGGTGATGTTGCCATCGAGGGTGATTTCCACCAACTCACCTGGTTCGATATCGCGCACATAATCAGCGCCCACCAAATCAAAAGCGCAAGTTTCAGAAGCCATGACCCAGGAGCCATCAAGTTTACCCAAAACGAGTGGGCGAATGGCGTTGGGGTCACGTAAGCCAAGCAAACGTGTTTCGGTGAGCACCAAGACCGAGAAACCACCTTTCAGGCGAAGGGCTGCATCGGCCAGACGTTCGTGGGTAGTAGTTTTCGGGCTTTTAGCCAGAAGATGGATAATCACTTCTGTATCAGAAGTGGACTGGAAAATAGAGCCAGATTTTTCAAGTTCTTTACGCAATTCATCAGCATTGACGATATTACCGTTGTGACACATCGAAATGCCGCCGTGGGCATACTCGTACATAAAAGGTTGGCAGTTGCGCAGCCCAGAATCACCAGAAGTGGAATAACGAACATGGCCAATGGCGCTACGCCCTTCCAGGCGTACAATGTCTTCTTTGGTGTACACATCGGATACCAAACCCATGCCACGGTGGTTGTTAAAGTTTTTACCGTCGGTGGAGACAATACCCGTCGATTCCTGGCCGCGATGCTGCAAAGCATAAAGACCAAGATAAGTTAAGTTGGCAGCTTCGCCGTGGTCGAGTACACCGAAAACGCCACACTCATCGCGAAAATGGTCGTCTTCCAGGGCTTCAGATTCTTGATATTTGTCGTGCTGGCTCATGGGTTAGTTTCCTTAAGCGCGTCCATCAATACTGATTTCATCGCTTCTTGATCCTCGGGAGTAATTTGTTGTTTGACGGTTTCTACAGCTTGTGTGGCCATTTTTGAAATAGATAATTTTTCGGTGTTACCTTGTGTGGATAAAGGGTATCCCTCAGGAATCGTTTTCCCAATCCAATCACTCAGTTGCAAAGCATAAGGTGTGAGCAAGCTTTTGCTCATCCAAGGCTGATCGGCTTTGGCATAGGCTGTGTAAGCAAGGAAGGCCACGCCAATGAGTAACATACCACGGGCCGCACCAAAAAAGACACCCAAAGTACGGTCTGTTGCGCTTAAATCTGCCATATGCACAAGCTTACGAATAATGGCGCCAATCAAACCAACAATGACCATCACCAGCACAAATACGAGGACAAAACCTGCGATATTGGCCACAGAATCATTTTCAATCCAATCACCAAACAATTTGCCCGCATCACCAGAAATACGGCTGGCAATCAAAAAGGCGAGCACCAAACCCACCAAAGCTATGATCTCACGCACAAACCCACGCCAAATTGAGAGGATCATGGAGAGCCCCACAATACTGATGAGAATGTAGTCAAAAAAATTCACTTCAACCTCCGTGATGGTGAACGAATCCGAATCTCAAAGCCTTAAAATGCGAGTTGCACAGCTTCGCTTAAATGCTTAGCAGGCATGGCTTCCCACGCAGTTTGTTGTTTTGATGGGCGCAAGCTAGCAGCGATGTTTGCCTCCTGCACTCTTGTATTATTGCCGCGTGGCAAAAGCAGCCGACTAAAGCCCATATTTAATGCTTCTTTGGCCCGTGATTCAGGCGCGCCCACGGGTCTGATCTCCCCTGTGAGGCCGATTTCCCCAAAGACCACCAAATCAGCAGGCAAAGCTTTTTCTTGGAAAGCAGACAAAATGGCCAGAACCACACCCAAATCCGATGCAGGTTCGGTGAGCTTCACCCCACCAACCACGTTGACATAAATATCTTGGGTACCGAGCGGAATGCCTACTCGCCGCTCCAAAACAGCCGTGAGCATGCCCACCCGATTCGCATCTACGCCTACCGTTGAGCGTTTTGGTGTGGCATACACAGTTGGCACCACCAAAGCTTGAATTTCTACCAACACTGGGCGCGTACCTTCCATGCAAGCCACAACCACAGACCCTGGTACATCCACTGCCCGCTCAGCGAGAAACAATTTGGAAGCATCACGAATGCCGACGAGCCCCTTATCGCTCATTTCAAATATGCCAATTTCACCAGCTGGGCCAAAGCGGTTTTTCACAGCCCGTAATACGCGGTGGTTGTATCCCCTATCACCTTCAAAATACAACACAGCATCCACCATATGTTCCAATACACGTGGCCCAGCAATGCTGCCATCTTTGGTGACATGACCGACCAGAATCAAAGCATGGCCAAGGGTTTTGGCGCTGTTGATTAAGGCCGCAGCGCAATCACGCACTTGGGCAACGGTGCCAGGTGCAGAGGTAAGCTGATTGGTGACCGTTGTTTGAATCGAGTCGATGATGACGGTGTGTGGCTTCACTTTGGCGATGGTGGTAAGCATGGCTTCCAAATCACAAGAGGTGGTGAGCTGCAAATCTTGATGCAGGGCGTCAATGCGCTCGCCCCTTAAATGCACTTGGCGGGCAGATTCTTCGCCGGTGATATACAAAACTGTGCCGTAATGCTCCGCCAACAAAGCGCTGGCTTGCAGTAAAATGGTTGATTTACCAATGCCTGGGTCGCCGCCAATGAGTACTGCCGAGCCACGCACCAAGCCGCCGCCAAGTACGCGGTCAAATTCATCGATATGGGTTTGGCGGCGCGGGGAGTCTTTGCTGCTGATGGCGGTGATGGGCTCAGGGGTTAAAGCCGAACCAAGACTAATTTTTTGGTTGCGAAAGCCTGAAACTTCAGTGGCTTGCTCAGAAATTGAGTTCCACTCCAAACAATCCGGGCACTGCCCCTGCCATTTGCGCTGTTCAGCGCCACAGGATTGGCATACATACATCGATTTGGCGGCCATTAGTTTGTGCTCCGATTCATTATCATTGGCAAGCATCCATAAAGGCTTTTACGCCTGCCGCTTCGCAGACCAGCAACACGGTACAGCCCGAGTGGAATGCTTTGGCAGCAGCAGATGGCACATCCATGCCTGTGCCTTTCATACATAAATCATCGCTCCAAACATCACCTATAAAGCCGAGCTTTTCTTTAAGGATAGTTTGCAGCCAGAAAGAAGAAAATGTACCCACCTCATGATGGATGTTGGGATAAGACACATGGGCAGTCATTACATGTTTCAAACCAAATTTAAACAGGCGGGTAAAGGCATCTGCTTCAGCAAGAATGGTATCCAAATCAGCATCCACCACTGGCATTGCCACGTGTGAATCGGCATCAGCGCGGCCGTGCCCTGGAAAATGTTTGCCAATAGCATCAATGCCGGCATCAAGCAGACCAAACATACAGGCTTTGCCCAAGGTCGTAATCACCTCGGTGTCGGCAGCATAAGCGCGGTTGCCAATGATTGGATGACCTTGAGGGTAAAAAACATCCAGCACAGGGGCGCAATTATGGGTGAATCCAAGCGCTTTCAGCGCCTGCCCAGCTTTGTAGGCATCGGTGAATACACCTTTGATGGCGGCTTCTGGCTCTTGGGCATAGAGCGCGCCAAAATCAGCAGCTTGTATGCGATTGTGAAATGGCGCCCACGGCATGCGGTGCACCCGCCCGCCCTCTTCATCTATGGCCGCCCACACATGCTTGCCGCCATATTTGCGCACATCGTTGAGCAAGGCTTTCACCTGTTCGGGCGATTGCACATTGCGGGCAAATAAAATTACGCCCTTGGGTGTTTTATGCTTGAGCCAAGCAATTTCTTGCTCAGTTAAAGTATAACCATCTAAGCCAATGACAGCGTGTCGATACATGGTCTGAAAATATCCTTACTTGGCCGAGAGGCAGGCAGCCAAACGTTTGAGTTTGTTGGTAAAGCGTTTGCCTGTGACGGGTTCTTGGAGTTCACCATCAAAAGGCTCGCCGCGGCGCAGCATCTTGCTGGTTAAATAATTCGAGGATACGCCCCATTTGAGCAGGAAGGTATCTCTGCCCACATTGCGTTTGATGCGTTTGGTGGATTTGGAGCCGAAATGATACACCTTGCTGCTACCCACGCCTTTAAAGTAGCGCACGCCTGCCTGCCAAAGCTTCATGGATAAATCCGGGTCGGAATACATGCCCGGGGAAAACTCCACACTCATGCCGCCCACCAAGTCCCAGAGGTCGATATGCATCAATGTTGGCGGCCAGGTGCTGCCCAGCCAGTCGGCCATGTGTAAATCTTTAAACTCGGCGAGTAGCTTTTCTTCCTGAAAGGTTTCCAAGCTATCGCCATAATCTTTGACTACTACGCAACGATTACCCGATTCAAAGGGTTCAATGGCTGTGCCTGATAAAATGAAATTATCATGGCCAATGGCCTGGGCATTGCGTTGCAGTTCACTATCCCAGTCAGGTAGGACATACATATCATCATTGGCATAGACGATGTAGTTGGTGTTGATGAGGCCGCGGCAAGCGTTCAAGCCAAAACAAATTCCCAGATTGGTTGGCGAATATACATAGTCCAAATCGGCCTGGGCCTGCACCCACTCATAGGAGCCGTCGACACCTTCATTAATCAGAATGATAATTTGATGTTGAAGAGCAGAATTTTTACGGATGCTTTCCACGCACATCTTCAAATAAGGCAAGTTGTTCCATGATGGGATCACGATGGAAAAGACGTGTTGTTTGTCTTTGGAGCGATTTATTTTCACGAGCTTTTCTAACATGGGCTTACCTCTGTGGGTCGGGCTGGAAGATGTCCAGGGCGGGATTGTAATAATCCCCTTGGATGTGCAACAGCCCTAAAATGCTGTGGTTGATATGGTCTGCTTGAAAGGGAGTGTCTACTTTGGGGCGTACTGCATGGGTAAAAAAGCCATTGCTGAACCACGCCAACATGGGAACATCCCACATTTCTGCAACCTTTCGGTTGTGACCTGAAAAGTCGCTATGGTGCGACACATCTTGACCATGATCGGCAATATAGACCCATGCTGCGTCATGCCCTTCATAGGCTTGGGTGCGCGTGAGTAAACCGGCAAGAACATAGTCTTTATAGGTCACGGCATTATCATATTGATTGCGGAAGGTGGTGGCGTAAAACGAACGCCCGGCAGCTTCCAGACCTTTAGCTACTTCATCATCAAACACGCCATCAAATTTGGCGAATGATTCGGGATAGCGGAAATTGTAAGCAGGGTGCTCGCCCATAATATGCACAACAATGAATTTAAGCGGGGCAGGGTCGGCTAAGGCTTGCTCCAGCGGAGCAAACAGCGCTTCATCAAGGGTGCCTTCGCCTCGGGCTGTGCCTTCGTTGGTGTACACGGTTTGGTCAGCGTGCTGGGCAAAGATGGATAACACGCCCCGTGTGTCGGTGGCTTGGTTGCTCAGCCAAAATGTTTTGTAACCCACATGTTTGGCCATGGCTAAAACATCGGGCTGTGTTTTCCATAAATCGGGTGCAGCTTGAGAAGCTGGTGTAAGCATTTTGGTGATGGAGCCTACCGTGCCGCCGTCTGCTGCGCGCACGTGGTCAAAGCGAATCAGATTTTGTTTTTGGTTACTCAGTTCTGGGGTGGTATCTCGCGGATAACCATAAAGGCCCCAATTGTGCCGTGTATCGCTTTCGCCAATCACCCATACCACAGTCCGATGTTTGTGTTCACCTGTCAGTTTTAGTGTGGATAAACCTGTGCTGGCAAATTTCTCAATTTGGTTGGTCAATGTTTTGGTGAGCGCCACTTCATTGGCCCATTGCAGATAATAGGAGGGAAAGAAAAAGATGGGATTAGCTTTGCGCAGCGTAGGGTTGAAGTGCACCAGCACCGCCAAAAAGGTAAAGGCCCAGCAGCCGAAGTGGAATGATTTTTTAAAGTGTGGTGTAAACGGAGATCCTTCAGTTTTCAGCAGCTTAAGTACGATAAAAAGATATATCGTTGTTAGCACAACAAGCAGTGAAACATGCTTGATTAAGGCATAACGGTATTGCAGAAAAAACTCTTGGGATTCAGAAACGTTGGTATTAAACAAGGCCTCAATCACCACGACGCTATCTTGTTCCACGCCAAAAATTTCGCGCAAACTGGCTTGGAAAATCATAAAGGCCAAAATGATAAAGGTGCTGCCCATGAGTCCAGTGCGCAGGCCTTTGTGTTGGGGGTATAAGGCTTGCCAGTAAAATAAGGGGGTGAGCACAAAAAAACCAAGCAAGCCCGATTTGCCAGCCTGGGCATAGTTGAGGGCATCCAGCAAGTAATAGCTCAGTGGAATCAGCGAAAACAATAAAGCTTTGGAAATCGGATGTGCAAACAAGGCGCGGCGCATGGGCGGAGCCTAACTGTGGAATGTGGCATTGGCGATGCCCGGTGTTTCTTGATTTGGCCTGTGGGCGCAAGGGTTTAAAAAAAAGTTGCTGTTTGCAACAAATAGACTTGTCCGGCTTTAGAATACATACGTTGTCCGGATTGAGTCTGCTTCACAAACATGCTGAGCGCGGAAAAAGAACAGAACCGGATCTGTTCACGACTAGGAAGATGGGCGGACATGATGGCGAATGATGTAATATGTCCCTGGAATACCAGCGCCTCATATTGACGCAGGCGGTTCTCGCTCAATCAACCCATATCTGCACTCAGGGAAAAGGCAAGTAATCTGGGGCAAGCTTGACCTAAGTTTGAGAAGGTATGATTGCAAGACCTAAGCTTGCCTTGTATTCATAAATCCGCGAATCAAGCCTTGACC
>DCPU01000017.1 GCA_002323245.1 Mariprofundus sp. UBA1536
CAATTGTACCATATCCCTTGGGAATTCAGACCTTTTTTATGCAGTGATTTTCTTTAACCGGACAGCAGTGAAGTGTGATATGAAAAAGCCCAAGCTGCGGTATGGGGTTCGATTAAGCCAAAACCAGCAAAGCTCTGTCCGTGTGTGGTGAGAAGAACTTGAATTTTTGTAGGCATTTGCCATGTGAGGTGCGAGTAGCGGCATCACAAGTTTAATACTGTATTTCCCCTTGATACGAGACTTGCTCAAAAGCTCATCGGTAAAAAGAATAAAAAAGCTAACCAAAATGAGGGTTGTTTAACTTCAGAATTGAAAGCAACAGAAAAACAGATTGAGGATGTCATGAATATTCTACAGCAAGTAAAACATCAGCGACCATTACTTGTTCGGCTTGATAGCTTAGAAGAAGAACGAGTATTGTTAGAGAAACAAATCAGCGGGGAAAGACCAGATCTATTGTTAAAAGTGAGCACAATGAGTAAGCAAAGTGTCTTAAAATTCCTTTCTAATTATAAAGTTGAATTTAAAAGTGCGGATATTGAGAGGAAGAAAGCGCTACTTCAGTCTTGTATTGGTGATATAGTTTTGAGTGGGGATTTGGTAAAAATAAACCCCAGTTAGCACCACTAAAGTTAGATAAAACACATAGATAGCATCATACAAGACAACTAGAAAAATATTAGTCGATATAATATGACATTTTACAAGCTGACGATTAATCCATGAAACTGTAAAGTTTGACCACAATCTGGTGCTACAACCAAAAATAAGAATAATTTAAAGTCTCAGCACTTGTTCAATTCTAAAATCATCTTTTTGCTCCTCCGTCAGTGAAGAGTTGTAGGCGCTCCACAGCACTTCTTGAACTTCTTGCCGGAACCGCATGGGCATGAATCGTTTCTGCCGACATTGTGCTCTCGTCGCACTGGCGGCACCGATGGTGAACGACTGGGCGAGTTGCTTCGGTGCCCTAACCAATATGCATGAATATCGACCAGAGCATCAGGCACAACACTCATCCACTTCTCGGCATCTTTCTCTTTTTTAGTCATCTCAAAGCCAGCTTCATCGCCAAGCCTCAGAAAGGGAGTGGCGAGTTTGGACTGGGTTAACCAGAGAGACGTCCACTGATCTCCGAACATGTGTGCGCCGAGGAGAAAGCCTTCACACCATTCTGCTGCACCCCATTCGACTGCACGGAAGTATGCTGGCTCGAATGAAGCGGGATCGGTCGAGAACGTATTGGCAATGTTATTCCAGACGGCCATGAGAAGATTCATCATCTCCTCAACCTGCTCCATAGAGTCGTAAACGACACTTTCCTTGCCATCGTACATGTCCCAAATCCATTTGTGATGGCGGAATAACATATGGGCCTAGTATCAGAGCTGTAAAGAAACCCTCCAGAGTGGCGGCATCCATAGCTGATTCTGGAGCGATATCTGAGCAAAAGATGTCGTCCAGTCTTCGGAGTTTTCGGTCGATGATTTGTTCTTCAGATGGTTCACCAAGCAGTGCCTCGATGCCCTCTTCCTCGATGGTCTTCAAAACTTCTTTGAGGGCATCACTGTCAGTGTCGAACTCATCATCCCAGATAGTGGAGTTGCCGAACGCATCGACTAATTCAAGCGTCCACGTTTTATCATGGGCACCACGATAAATTTCAACATCCACTGCCTCACCATCAATTGTGATTGTTTGGCACAACGTCGATATGACTAGTTGGAATTCGTCATTCATAATCATTCCTCGCAACATCTACCAGCCCCATCAACAAAGGCCTGATCTCTTCAATTGTTTCATGAAGTGTCTGGTTGGCGCTCTTTACCACTGCAGCTCGCCTGACAAATGCAGTCCATTGCTTCTGCTTCGTATCATCTCTTGAAAATTCACTGCTCAGTGCAACCGGTAAATCCATCGGCAAAGGCGTGCCACGCCGCCTGAAGGTATTGTAAATCGCTTTAGCCAATGTGCCGTCATCAGGGCTCATGAACTTTAACAGTGCCCACACATCATAGAAATCTTTCATCCTGCTATTGGCAAAGCCCAGATGAACCATGGCCTCAAACTTTTCCGCTATGACTGTCTCAACCGGATAGGCCTTTAGTTTTCGAGCTGGCAAATCAAGAAGAACCGGATATTCAATCTCCTGTGCCACCGGCGTGACAACATCCCCAATACCGATATCAGCCTGAATCGAAACACGAGCACCGGATAGTCTGGCTTTCATGCTAATTCGAATACCACCGTATGCATCCTCTTCTCTAATATCTGTAGCAGAAACTGACTCTGGATCAAATATAACTCCGTCATCAGGCACTACGGCTTGAGTGCATAGCTCGATAAATACCTTCGTAAGATAATCAATCGAGGCCTCTCCAGACTTGAGAAAATCGACATCTTTCGTAGCTCTGAATGCGTCGCCGCTCCAATAAGAGAATAACATTGCTCCCTTCAGGATAAATTCACTCCGATATTCGGAAACAGAAACACGGTAAAGTAACCTCTGCAAGCTATAATCTGTCAAAATACGGTTAAAATCGACCTTCTTCTCACGCGAGATATTTAGTAATCGTTGCCGAATTGATGCTGCCGTATCAGTACCTTTACCACTCATGCCACGAGTGTCTCAAGATAGGGTTTCATAACATTATGAACTCGGCAAATATCTGCGTACTTCTGAATTTCATTCATCGTAAATCTGTTAACCTTCCAACCATCCTTAAGCGCTTCAATGGCAACATCCAGCCCAATCTTGTTTCTGTATTTAAAGCAGTCTACTACAGTCTTTGCTGGATTATAAACAGGAATAGAAAAACCATCGATTGTATGATGCTCAATGCCACTCTTAAGGGCATCTCCGGAAAACCGGACGATTCTAACTGGGAGGTCTTTTACTTGTGGTAGCCAGTCTTTACGATCAATTGCCAGCCATACTTCATAGGGTGCCTGCGTAGTCAGCTCATGCATGCCCAGTGCAGATAGAAGGCAAACGGTTCCTTTGGGGATACGCTTACACACCTCTACTATGGTCTGTTTTTCAGAAAGTTCGGCATCAACTGCCATATATATGCCACGAGACGAGCGCAGGAGAATTCCACGTTCGTATAGGCGACTCAGATAGCGACGCGGAATGCCATAAGCATCTAGATCACGAGGGCGAATTACACCGCGTACCTTAAGTAGTGATAGAATTCGATCTGTGGCTGCCTGACTACTCTTCAAATGTCCCATAACCTCGACCTTTATTAATAAATGCCTATACATTAGGACAGGCCCATCAAGATGGCAATAAATTGAATAAGATCCACCTTAAAATGAAAAAACTTATGCATTTAGCAAAGTAGCTCTAGAACCTTTAAGTCTTTGATGGGCACTTCATGAAAGATGCGTATTATCTTCTTTGCTGGTGACGTTACGTTGTTAATTGGTGATAAATTATATGCAATAGCAATTAGCGCCCTTTGGGGCAAAGATGACACAAATATCTAAGAGACTGATAAATAAGAAAAAATAAACCCCGGCTATGTTGCCATAACCGGGGTTAACTGGCATCCCCAAGGGGATTCGAACCCCTGTTGCCGCCGTGAAAGGGCGGTGTCCTAGGCCGACTAGACGATGGGGACATAATGTCGAGTCAATCTGTCAACGCGGCGAAATTTAGCGGCATGTTGTTTGGTGTCAACTATCTATTTTTAGTTAGCACTCTCACTTTCATATTTAACTTTAAAAACAAACACTTAATTAGCCGTTCACCGCAAGCGATTGACGCAGCTATTGTCTAGCTGCGAACCATCAATGCTTTAAAATCAGCGGTAGCTTGTTTTAGACCTTTAAACAATGCGTCGGCGACAATGGCGTGACCAATGTTTAAGCCCTCAATTTCAGGGATAGCCACCATAGGCAAGGTATTATCCAAGGTTAAGCCGTGACCAGCATGCACAATCAGACCCAAGGCTGCTGCTTGTTGGGCACCCCTGGTAATCGCTAACAATTCATCAGTCAGTTGCTGTCCCGAAAAATTGGCGTAATGACCTGTATGCAATTCAATCACTGGTGCACCAATATCAAAGCTAGCTTGGATTTGTTTGAGATTAGGGTCGATAAACATCGATACACGGCAGCCTGCATCATTCAACCTCGCCACCATGGTCTGCAAACGGGCTTGATGACCTACTACATCCAATCCGCCTTCAGTGGTCAGTTCTTCGCGGCTTTCAGGCACAAGGCAAACTGCTTGGGGCTTCATGCGGCAAGCAATGCCCACCATTTCTTCAGTGGCAGCCATTTCAAAATTCAAATGCAATTCACCAGCGCGCGCCATGGCCGCTAGGGTTTCCATATCCGCATCTTGGATATGACGGCGATCTTCACGCAAATGGGCAGTAATGCCATCCGCGCCGCCTTCTAAACATACCTTGGCCGCTTGAATGGGATCAGGATAAGTAGTTAAACGCGCTTGGCGCAGGGTGGCAATGTGGTCGATGTTGACACCAAGGTGCATGGCTGAATGTGACATATTATTTCTCTTTGTTGGCCAGACGTTGCTGACTACGGATTCGGGATTGTTCTAAGCGCCAAGCTTCAATCTTAGCATGGTTGCCACTGAGCAAAACATCAGGCACACGTTTGCCTTCAAATTCTTCAGGGCGGGTGTAATGCGGCCAATCGACAATGCCTTCTTCACTGAACGAATCAAGCACCGCTGATTCGGCGCTGCCGAGCACATCAGGAAGCAAGCGAATCATGGCATCGAGTACACAAAGCGCTGCTGGTTCACCACCAGATAACACATAATCACCCAGCGATAATTCTTCATCGACATAATCCACAATGCGCTCATCAAAACCTTCATAACGACCACAAAGCAATGTGATACTTTCTTTTTCAATGTATTGCAGGGCTTTTTGTTGGGTAAAGGGCGTGCCAGATGGCGTGAGCATCACCACATGGGTGTTTGGCTGACGTTTGCGTGCTTCTTGTACAGCGCCCACCACAGGCTCAGCTTTCATTAGCATGCCTGGGCCGCCGCCATACGGGGCATCATCCACATTACGATGTTTATTGTTGGCAAAGTCGCGAATTTGGATGCAATCCACCACCACATGCCCATCTTCAATGGCGCGCTTGGGAATCGAACAGGCCAAGGGCGAATCAAAAAACTCCGGGAATAAAGTTAAGACTTGGGCGTGAAACAAACGTCCATCCCTTCAGGTAGTTCCACTTCGATGCGTTTGTTATCCACATCCACATCCAAAATCACCTCATCAATAAAGGGAATCAACCATTCTCCCGGCGTTTCCGCGTCTTCTAGGGTGGTAATTTCCAAATTATCCTGGGCACCAAATTCATAAAGGGCGCTCACTTTACCCAGCACACGCTGGTCTTGGTCGATAACGATACAACCCTTCAAATCTTCCCAGAGAAATTCATCATCATCCACAGGCACTTCATCAGCATCTATAAAAATCTTCATGCCTTTGAAGGGTTCCACAGCTTCGATGGTGTCTAAGCCTTCCAGTTTGGCGAGAAGGCGTTTGCCATGCTGATGGCAGTTTTTGAGGATGTAAGGTTTTGCCGTGCTTTCTGTTTTGCCGATATACCAACGCAAATACCCGGCAGCTGCTTGCGCAGGCCGGGTATGGGAAAACACAATGACCGCACCCTTTAATCCGTGCGGATTAAGAATGTCGCCTATGTATAACAATGAATTATGCTTTAGATGCTTGAGCGATTAAGTATGCAACACGGTCAGATACTTTCGCACCTTGATCGGTCCATTTCTTCACAGTAGCCAAGTCCAATTCAATCACTTCAGGCTGTGAACATGGGTCATAATAGCCCATTTTCTCAATGAATGCTCCATCGCGACGTTTACGTTCGTCCATTACTACAACTGCATAAAAAGGACGTTTCTTGCGTCCACCACGTTGTAAGCGAATTACTGCTGCCATATATCGTACCTCCAATAAGGGTGGCGCACTTTAACGAGAAGATTTGTAATGTCATTAGCCAATTTTACATCACAAGTTTTTTAGCCGTTTAAATGCCTTCGCCATCCAAAAAACGATCAATTTTTTTATGTTCTTTCTTCATATCTTTGAGCAATTTTTGCTCATCGGCTGTTTTCGGTTTATCTTCACTTTCACTCACGGCTAAACCATCCACACGCGCGTTCACGTCATCCACAAGTTTGAGCACATGCTTAATCGCTTCAGCCACAGGGTTGGGCATCAAATGATGATCCAGATTAATTTTCCCATCTTCAAGCATGGTATCAGTGCGCCCCACAACCGTTCCGGGAATACCCACCACTGTAGAATGGGCTGGTACAGCTTTGAGCACCACAGCATTGCTACCAATGCGTGATTGTTCACCAATCACGATAGGCCCCAAAATTTTAGCGCCCGCGCCCACCACCACGCCAGCTTCCAGCGTTGGGTGGCGCTTTTCGGCCTGCCAAGTGGTGCCGCCCAAAGTCACACCATGGTAGAGGGTCACATCATCAGCGATTTCCGTGGTTTCACCTATCACCACGCCCATACCATGGTCGATAAAAAAGCGTTTACCAATGGTGGCACCAGGATGGATTTCCACCCCCGTGAACCAGCGGGCAAGATGCATGATAAAACGCGCCAACCAGCACAAATCCATTTTCCATAATTGATGGGCAAGGCGATAAAACCAAATGGCGTGTAGCCCTGGATAGCAAGTCAGCACCGTCCATGTATTGCATGCCGCTGGATCGCGGGCAAATGCAGACTGGATATCTTCTTTGATCATTTTAAACATGGGATTGTTTATTCCTTTTTGTTGTACCTTTTGTCGTACCTTTTCTTCTTACTTATAAGCCAGCATGGAAACAAAATTAAAACATTGAAACCAAGTCTGGCTATGGGCAAAGCCAGCTTTTTCCAACCTTGCATGATGGGTTTCCATGGTTTCGGGAATCAATACATTCTCAATGGATTGACGTTTCCGGCTCACTTCCATCTCACTATACCCTTGAGCCTTTTTAAACGATTCATGCAACTGAATCTGAGCTTCTTGCTCAAAATCATCATCAAAGGCCACTTTCTCCGAAAGCACCAACACCCCGCCGGGGCGCATGCCAGCATAAATCTTTTGCATCAGCGCATCGCGTTTTTCTTTGGCGATAAATTGCAGGGTAAAATTAAGGACAACCACCGAAGCATCAGCGATATCAACCTCTTCAATATTGCCCAATAGCAAATGCACAGGCGTTGGCGAAGCTTGAACATTAATCGCGCAAGCTTTAAGCATGGCCTCAGAATTATCCACGCCGACAATACTGCAATCGCGCCCTTGCACAGCATGGCTCATGGCCAGCGTGGAGGCGCCAAGTGAGCAACCCAAGTCATACAGTTTGCTGTGCGCTTGCGCATATTGAGCGGCAATCAGGCTAATCATTTGCAGGGTCAGGCCATAACCTGGCACCGAGCGTTTGATCATATCCTCAAACACCCGCGTCACATCAGCATCAAAGACAAAGGATTTCACATCCTTTTGTGCAAATAAATTATCCTTAGCTTGCGTATTCATGGCGCAACTTTAACAACTGACCCACCAAATGACAGCGGCACAAATCTGTGCTTAGGTTGGGCATGATTTCCTCCGAGCTTCCCATCCTTTATTCCTTTCGCCGCTGCCCTTATGCCATGCGCGCCAGAATGGCAATCCAACTTGCTGGCATAAAAGTGGAGCTCCGCGAAGTGTTACTCAAAGCCAAACCTGAAGCGATGTTGGCAGCCTCAGCCAAAGGCACTGTGCCTGTGTTGGTCGTATGCGAAGGACAAGTCATCGATGAAAGCTTGGATATCATGCATTGGGCGCTAGCCCAAAACGCATCATCACAGCAGCTGTTACAAATCTCTCAGCAAAACCAAGTCCTCATGCAAGTAAACGATAGCACATTTAAAACCTGGCTCGATAAATACAAATACGCCGACCGCTTCCCAGAACACAGCATGGCCTACTATCGCGAGCAATGTGAGCAGTTTTTACGTGCTCTCGAACAAGCCTTGTTGGCATTTCCATATCTCAACTCAACACACCCTTCTATCGCTGATTACGCCATCTTCCCATTTATACGCCAGTTTGCAGGCGTTGAGCCCAACTGGTTCACAACCGCCCCCTATCCTAGGTTGCGAGATTGGTTACAAGCCCATATCCAAAGCACCGTGTTTCACGACATCATGGAAAAACATCCCGTTTGGTCTCATCTCACTTAAATCCAAGGCTTTGGCTGGAAACCCTAAGCTTTTGATGCAACACTTGGCGCATGTTTTGGATGCGACTTCTTTTAATTCTCTCACTGGTGCTGCCTGCAGCCTGCGCCAAAAAACCACCCCGTTATCTTGATGATAGCTGCTCAATTTTTATGGAAAAAGATGGTTGGTATGATGCTGCCAATGATTCATTCAAAAAATGGGGCGTGCCCATTCATGTGCAATTGGCCATCATTCATCAAGAGTCCCGCTTTGTTGCCCAAGCCAAAACCCCAACCGAATATCTGCTTTGGTTTATCCCTTGGGGGAACAAATCCTCGGCCTATGGATATGCACAGGTCAAAGATGAAACCTGGGATTGGTACATCAAACAAACC
The DNA here is from genome assembly GCA_002323245.1 of Mariprofundus sp. UBA1536. Classification (GTDB taxonomy): domain Bacteria; phylum Pseudomonadota; class Zetaproteobacteria; order Mariprofundales; family Mariprofundaceae; genus Ghiorsea. The sequence goes on from DCPU01000017.1 coordinate 8,627, forward strand.
GGCAACAGCGGCGCTGACCGTGATGATTTTGAAGATGTGACCGACTTTATCGGCTGGTATGTGAGTTACACCCACAAAACCTTGGGCATCTCCAAATGGGATGCCTACAACCAATACCTTGCTTACCACGAAGGCCATGGTGGTTATAGGCGCAAAACATTCAACCAAAAACCATGGTTGATTGGCGTATCCCAAAAGGTCAAAAAGCGCGCAGCCATGTATCAAGCCCAGTTGGCCAAGTGCAAAGATGAGCTTGAGAGCAGCTGGTGGCCGTTTTAAGATAGCACACAAGATAGCAAGCATTACAATCAACTTAGCAGAGCGGACAACGCTAGGCAGCAAAGGATTTGCAATGAGCGCGACTAAAACTTACGACGTGATTAGCACCATCATCGCCCCAGATGATAAATTGGAGTTGCTCTCCAAATTGGAAGTTGGGCAATTGCTCAACGGCAGCTCTGGCGGTTTATATGAGATGTTTCGCCGCTGCTCGCTGGCGGTGCTCAATTGTGATGCCGATTTGGATGATGGGCATGTATTGCTTGAGCGTTACAAAAGTTTTGAAATTCATGTGCGCCAAGTGGAACGCGGCATCAAGCTCGAACTCATCGATGCCCCCGCCTCAGCCTTTGTTGATGGTGTAATGATTAAGGGCATCCATGAGCATTTGTTTTCAGTGTTGCGCGATATCGTATTTATTCAAGATGAGATATTGAACAACCCCAACACCGATTTAAACACCTCCGAAGGCATCACCAATGCCGTGTTTTACATCTTGCGCAATGCTGGTGTGCTCAACCTCTTGCGCCGACCCAAGCTGGTAGTCTGCTGGGGTGGCCATGCCATCACCCGCCATGAATACGACTACACCAAAAAGTTGGGTTATGAAATGGGCTTGCGCGATTTGGACATTTGCACGGGTTGTGGCCCTGGCGCCATGAAAGGCCCGATGAAAGGCGCCACCATCGCCCATGCCAAACAACGTGTGCATCACGGCCTATATTTGGGCATCACTGAGCCCGGCATCATTGCCGCAGAAGCGCCCAATCCGATTGTGAACAATCTTTGCATTATGCCCGATATTGAAAAGCGTCTCGAAGCTTTCGTGCGCACTGCCCACGGCATTGTCGTCTTTGCAGGCGGCGTAGGCACTGCCGAAGAAATTTTGTATCTGCTCGGCATTTTGATGCATCCAGATAATAAAGACATGCCCTTCCCGCTGGTGCTCACTGGCCCGGAATCGGCGCGCCCGTATTTTGAACAAATCAACCAATTTATTGCTGAAACCCTTGGCATCGAAGCCCAACAAAAATACCAAATCATCATCAACGACCCCGCCCTTGTCGCCAACACCATGCGCACAGGCATCGAGCAAGTGCGCTTGTATCGCAAGGCCAAGGGGGATGCTTATTATTTCAATTGGTCATTAAAAATTGACCAGGAATTTCAGCAACCCTTTGCCCCCACCCACGAAAATGTGCGCGGCCTTGCGCTACACAAAAACCAACCCACTTATTTGCTGGCCGCCAATATGCGCCGCGTGTTTTCAGCTCTGGTGGCAGGTAATGTGAAAGATGAAGGCATTCGCGCCATTGAAAAATATGGTGATTTCGAAATCCACGGCGAAGCTAGTATCATGGATCCTGTGGATCGCCTGCTCCAAGCATTCGTGGCTCAAGGCCGCATGAAAATGACTGCCGAAGACTACCGCCCCTGCTATAAAATCATAAAGTAAGGACATCATTCTTTTTGAAGCGCAGGATGATGTGAAAACGCGGTGGTCAGCGTTCTTTTCATGTCTGAAAGTGATGGAAGCTATTTAAATGGGGCTTTTTTTTTACTTCGTTGCTCTAGGGGCAACACCCAACAAAGCTCACCCTAAAACTTCCACACCCCACCAATATCCTTCTATACGAAATACCATTTTTAGTGTATGGTCTTATTTTGCCTCATGGGCTGATTGATACACCTAAGCTTGAGTGAGGCCTACCAACGTATTTGCTTTCTAAACGGTTGGTATCGGAGGTATTTATGCTCAACCTCACCGTCAACGGCAGAGCAGTGACCGTAGCAGATGGCGCTACCCTGCTTGAGGCCACGCGCCAAGCTGGCGTGTTTGTGCCCACGCTATGCCATTACTCCCGCCTACCCTCCCACGCTGTTTGCCGCATGTGCCTTGTTGATGTGGGCAAAGATGGAACATCGCATTTACAGCCCGCCTGCGTTACCCCTGCCAAAGCGGGTGATACGGTGGTCACCGACTCCGAAAATTTAATGCAGTTTCGCAACTGCGATGCCCAGTGGCTGCTTGATCGCCATCCCAATGATTGCATACGCTGTGAGGTGAACGGCGCCTGCAAACTGCAAAACTTTGTAAGCGACAATCAATTGCAAAACCATTGGCGCGATGCCCCCGAAGATTCGCCAAGCCTTTCCAAACATCAGGTCAGCGATCACACCTCACCCAGCATCTGGCGCGATTTGGCCAAATGCGTGGAATGCGGCTTATGCGTGGAAGCTTGCGGTGAACATGGCCAGCAACAATATGTTATCGGCTTTGCTGAACGCGGTGAAGGCAGAATGCCTGTCACGGTGTTTGACCAAACCTTGGCCGATACCCACTGCATCTCTTGCGGTCAATGCACGCTGGTCTGCCCTGTAGGCGCACTGATTGAAGCACCGCACTGGCATGAAGTGTTGCGCACCCTTGATGCGCATAGGCGCGTATCGGTGGTGCAAGTTGCCCCGGCCACGCGTATTGCCATCAGCGAAGAATTTGGCATGCAGGCAGGCACCGTCAGCACAGGTAGATTAATCCATGCCCTACGCCAGCTTGGTTTTGATTATGTATTCGACACCAACTTCGCTGCCGATTTAACCATCATGGAAGAAGGCACTGAATTTCTCAGCCGCTTGAAAGCACAGAAAAACCTACCCCTGTTCACCTCCTGCTGCCCCGGCTGGGTCAATTGGGTGGAAATCAATCGCCCCAACCTTTTGCCTTTTTTAAGCACCACCAAATCCCCACAGCAAATGCATGGCGCGCTGAGCAAACGCGGCGCTTTTGCCCGTAGCCTTGGTGCAAGCTTTGCCGCAGGTGAGGAAGAGCCTTATGTGGTGAGCGTGATGCCATGCACCGCTAAAAAGGATGAAGCAGTGCGCCCTGACCTTGCTGGTGATGTTGATCATGTGCTCACCACCCGCGAGCTGGCGCGTATGATTCAAGCCCGTGGCATTGCCTTTAGCGCCCTACCCGATGATGGTGTGTTTGATAACCCCCTTGGCGAGAGCACAGGCGCTGCCCAAATCTTTGGCGCATCGGGCGGTGTGATGGAAGCTGTGGTGCGCACAGCAGCCCACCTGATTGGCGAAGAAGACAGCATGCCTTTGGAATGGCAACAGTTGCGCGGTGTGGACGCTGGCATCAAAACTGCCGAGATTCCTGGCGTGGGCAAAGTGGCCATCTGCAATGGTATTGCGGCTGCCCAAGATTTGTTGCAAACAGATAGCTGGCGTCATGAATTTGTGGCCATTGAAGTGATGTCTTGCGTAGGTGGTTGTTTGGGCGGCGGCGGCGAACCCAAATCCGACGACCCGCTGGTATTGCAAAAACGTATGCAAGCCATTTATGCCATGGACAAAACAGCCAGCAGAAGGCGCTCGTTTGAAAATCAGGATGTGCAAAAGCTCTATGCCACCCAACTCAAACACCCCAACTCCCCCGAAGCCGAAGCCCTGTTGCATACAAGCTTTGCTGCGCGCAACTCCAAACGCTCGCTTTTGATGCGCTTTCTTGATTGCGTGGATAGGCGCGATGGTGCAGCTGCCGCCAAGCTCTTTCATCCCGATGCCATCTGGGCCACAGCCTCACCTTTTGGCGACATCCAAGGCGCTGACCATATCGAAACTTTTATTCAAAGCACATTGCCCCCACGGAAGTTTGGCCCAGCTTATGCCCGCCATCGTATGGCCGCAGCGCAGGATAGCGAAGACCTCACAGTGCTCACCCCTGCTGGCGAGCGTTGTCGGTTTACCGTGGAAGTGGCCACCATGGATGAACACAGCCCATCAAGCCAGGTCATCACATCCTTAGTGCGTGAAGTCCTCTAGACTAACTGGGCCCGCGCTCACTTTACCACTAGAATCATAGATGTTTGCCTGTTGAGCTGTTAACGTTTTTGCTTGTAACGGCGATAAATAGAAACACTTCAGGCAACAGCTTTGTTAGGAGCAAGATGGCATCTCTGATTGATAACATATTCAACTTGTTTTCTTTGCAACCCAGCGCGGGAACCGAGGCCCAAGCCGTTGTTTTTCGGCGTAATGATTATGATGTCACCGACACCATTTGTATCACCTCCGCAGCAGCCGTCAGCAATGAGGTTTGCCGCATTTATAGCGCCCTTTTTCCGCAAGCCTCCACGGCCCATCTTGCCCAAGCCTTTATTGATTTTGAGCGCATTCACGCAGGAAAATACGATAGTTATTATGCCGCTGAAACACCCTACCATGATATGCAACATGCTTTGGATGTGGTCTTGTGCATGGCGCGCATCTTAAGCGGCTACAACCAAGCCGAGCTGGAATCGCGCAAGATCGCAGCCGATTTGGCTGAAATTGGCATTATCGTCGCCTTGTTTTGCGATGTGGGATACATCCGAAAACACGATGACTATTTCATCGAACACGGCGCAGTGTTCACCTCAACCCATGTCTCACGCGGTGCAGAATTTTTGGGCCTCTATCTGCATGACTTGGAGCTAGATGCGCAAGTAGAGTTGGCTAAGAAGCTGATTCATTTCACAGGTTACGAAGTGGAAATCGAAAATATTCAATCTGAGAGCCATCAACATAAAATCCTGGGTTATATGATTGGCTCCGCCGATTTGGTGGCCCAGCTTGCTGATTGTTGTTATTTGGAAAAATGCAGCGAGCGCCTGTATGAAGAGTTTGTTTATGCAGAACTGGTGCGCCCCGAATATGGCGGCGATTCCAACAAAGAATACGTGTTTGAATCCAAAGATCACATGATGAAAATGACCACCAACTTCATGAAATTCTCCATCGATGTGCGCTTAGAAAAGACCCTCGGTGGTGTGTATCACTATCTCTCCACCTTCTTTGATGGCGACAACCCCTACCTCGACTTTATGCACAAAAACAAAACCTATTTGGAAAAGCTACTCATCAAAGGCGGCTGGAAAGGCAGCCTTCGCCGCGCGCTCCCCATCATCATCAAGAAATAACCCATCCGCTTTATCTCTAAGCTACCCAAAAGACTATATTTTTTTGAACCGCCATCCCCCAGGGGAGCCTCTCTCACTACGCCAGCTAGCTGGCTCGTAATTCACCATCAATTCGCAAAGTGACACGAAGGTTTTTTTGGTCAGGTTCTCCTTGTTATACAAACGCCAAAACTGAAGACACCAAAAAATATAGCCCTCAACGTAAAGGCGCATGATCTGTGAACGTGACTGCTCCTGATGACTCATATGCAATAGCTCCGCTTTCATAAATCTCCTCCAGCAACAAACATAAAGAGGAGGTATTCTATTCATTTAAGGTCTAGCCATAGACCTAACATATCATTTGCATTTCAAGATTCAAGACCTGACACCTTTTCTTGCGATACCTGGGCTGTTTCCTATACATTACTGGCTTTGGGATCCCATCAAAAGGGCCGTACCCTTCCCAAGAAGTAGACAGCAAAATAGTAGGAGGAGAAAGGTTAACAAACATTCCTTTATCAAAATCTAGCCCACTTAACCCAAGAACAACTCCTCTATGCTCATCGGCATAATGAGCCCACATGAGAAGATTCTCTTTTGATTCTGAAAAACTAATTACGCCAATGTTATTTTTATTCCGTTCTACATACTCAGAAAAACTTATTTCGCCTAATCCGGTTTGAACTACACTTGAATCATCAAAGTAACTAACCAGCTCTTTGAGTCCTTTCTCACAATAAACAGCCTCAAAAGGATCGTTCAATGCAGACAATTGAGTAGCGCGGATAAACCCATCCTTTAAAACCCGTCTTGGACTGCTCATTTACTTCTATTACAGACCCTGCTCGGGATGGTCGATTTATTTTGGCCCAGGGGTGGAGGCAGTGCCTCCACCTCCGGTCAATCGTTCAACCCATCGGGCAATGCCTTTTGCAATGTTAGCAATTGCTTCAATAAAGCCTCTTCGCGTTGTTGGGCCTGCTGGGCTGTCAGGATCACAAGCTCTGCCAAGTTGCTCACTTGCGTGCTCAATAGATCGGCCGCATTCCGATAACCGTCGCATTCTCTCCTCATGGCCGTGATCTCGGACATAAGAAAGCGAAAGGGTCTGTGACTTGGTGCTGGGAAGATTCATCGTTAACTCCTACTTTACCCTGATTAGGTACTGACCATCCTGAGTTTTCAGGACGTTCGTCGGGGACACGGACACATAACTCTGTCCCTGGTAGGTCATGGTTTGATAGGTCGTCAGCGCGCTGAGAATGCTCAGGGCCTCCAACTTCTGCTGAGCCCAAGTCATAGTCACTCCGAGAAGAAGACAATTCAGCAAGAACGGCATCCAAAGCAACAGTTGTTTCCGCTTCATCGCTTTTGTGTAATCACTGTGAGCGCGCTGCAAGGTCGACCTTAAGCTTTTTTGAAAGCCGCTGAGTACGCCGTCGGTTTGATTCCTTAAGTCGCGTTCGAGCCGCGTTATATTGCCTCTGACGATCTTCGTCAGCTCTGCCTCGGCTTTCCTCGATTGCGCCTCGGCTCTCTGTAATGCCTGCATATGATTCATTGTATTTCTCCTGTCAGTCTGATGTTTTTGTTCAAGTCTGGCGAGATGATTGAGAGCGAGGATTTCGTTTTTCGTGCGATTACAAAGCCCAGCGATTCGAGTTCTGAGCACACATCTGCGCGGGAATTGATCTCACCATTGATATACATGCGTTCTAAACGAGAATTGATAAGAGAACGCATTTCCTTGCGGTTTACCGCTTCCTGAATACGTTCTTTGGTCAATCGCTGCCGAGATGGGTCTCGGGGATCATCTAGGGCGTGTTCAAAGTTTTGAATATCCTGCCAGGCTGCAATCCGATGAGTATCGCCACAGCTATCGAGATATAGATCGACACGTTTTCCGGATTCCAGGTCACATTGCGCTTGGATTAAATGGACATCGTATCGGCCATCCTGGATGTGCAGATAGGCACATCCAGAGATGTTGTTGGTGCCAAATGGATAGGCATGATGCTCGGCCAATGCTTCTGCGAGTGAGTGCACTTGATCTGTGGTAAGCCGCTCGCTCTCTTCTTTCGTGAATGAAAGAACACTCGACAGATAGCGATGCTTGCAGGTCATCGACTCAGTGACATCAATGAGCTGCTGTCCATCTCCGAAGAGGTGGACAACATCATCGCGAGGAACTCCTTTATGGTTCAGCTTTCCTGCTATATAGAGAATTGCGGCCATGGCAATGCCGATTCCATGACCGTCGAGAATACGGGCAATCATTGCTTGGCCGTTTCCGAGAGTGCTTCAAGTTCTTCGGCAATCAAAGCCAGCGATGCATAAATGCTAGCGGCTTGCTCTGGTGATAATTCGCGGGAGTGATTGCAGACGCGGGCGATCTGATTGACGTTGTTGCCTATCCAGGAGAGATGCCGGATCAAGGCTGGATCGGCCTTTGCAATCGGACGCCTGCATGTCGGCGTAAACTCAGTGCCGAACACGCGGCGTTTGATGTAGGCACTGGGGCTAGGTGCACCGGATGCATCGACACGAGAATGTAGCTCATTTTTCTGATCAGGGTTCAGCCAGAGCGAAAAGTTCTCACCAGTGCCGCGTCGTTTCTTTCGGGCTGCTTGCTGTTCTTCCGGAGTCATGGAGGCCTGCCTTAAAAACGGGGTCAAGGGGGTGTTAACCCCATTGCCAGATGCCTCCCCAATGGGGGGCTACTCTGGCTATTTGCGAAACATGCGTCAAGAAGTATCTGTCGTAAGTGATTGTTATATAAGGGAAAGTATTGACTTTTTGTCGAGAGTTCATATAGTGATATTCGAATCAGGCAGGCCTTAATGCCTTTCGTTACGGAGGCTATAATGCTGTTACCTATGTTAGGTAACACTCTCTCGGAAGGGCGTTTATTGGAGTTTTGAAATGCCGAATTTCGGAAACTCAGCTGCCAGAATTAGGATGTTCAGTTGCCGATGTTTGGACACTTAAATACCGTACTCCGCTTCCCCAAGATGATGGCATCATTTTTTTTGGTAACGAAGACGAGGGGGTATATTGTATTACAAATAACAGCGATCTCCGAATTGGAAATTAATAAGTCTACTCGCTTCATTTCATAATGATCAAAAAAAGTATCTGAACGCTCTTCAATCACTCGATTGTGGTAGGTTGCCAACCACACATGTTTTGATTACACATTGGATGTGTTTTTTATGAGCCATACCATCTTTAAACGCGAATTGTTCTACTCCCGATTGCAACTCCATTGAGCTGCAATCCGCGAAAAAGAGTAACATGACCGTTTTGCCTTATGTCTACAAAGCAATCAAGCTGCCGCGCTTATCAAAGGCAAACAGATCATCGCAACCACCTATATGTTGGCCATCAATGAAAATTTGCGGGATGGTTCTTGCTCCAGGCGCGCGGTTAGCCATCTCATCGCGCTTGGATGGGTCCTTTTGTACGTTGTATTCGATAAATTCGAGACCGCGCTGTTTCAGCAGCGACTTGGCCCGAATGCAGTAAGGACACTGATCGCCCGAATAAATTTCAATGGCTGGCATTATAGATCTCCTTTAATAGATAACTCAGAGTATGTCGTTGGATTATTTTTTTTCTTACATCATCCGGCTACAGCATGCTCATAAAAACTGTTGTGTTTTCGACTGTGGGCAAAAGCCTTGATCTGCGTAAAAGGCAGGTGATCTCCCTCATCCCGGCCATAATGGGCAAACTGGATTACTCCCTCTTCATCAATCAGGAAATCGGCTGGCATCGTTGTCATGCTGCCTTGAATGGTCGTTGGCACATAGCCTTTTGCCATGCCGCGAATCAGTGTTGGCATCCTTGTCACCATACCTTTGATAACGCCGCCTGCTGAATGCTCGATTCCATAGGCGCGGTAATAGTAATTTTCAGGATCTGCAAGGATTGGAAAAGGCGCCCGGTGGCCGACCGCGTGCTTTTGCAGATTATCGAGCGGCGAATCGAATACCGCCACTATACAAAAATTATCCCCCAGCTCCTCGAATCGCTTCACAAGGTCATGCACCCGCAGATTGCAGAAAGGGCATGATGCGAAACGGAAAAACGAGATCATTAATGGACGCCCCTGCATCGATGAAAGCTCAAATATCGATCCATCTATAGAGGGGAGTTGAATGTCCGGAGCACGATCAAGTAGCTGAAGCCTGCTGTTCATAGCCACTACCCCTGCCACTCATGGGATTTAAACACATCATCCACAGGCGTGGCGAAAAGATGATTGGCATAGTTGCTTATCGTTTTGACGCTGATGGCCAACAATATATCCAGAACATGTAATTGCTGATAACCGGCCTGCAGAAATGCATCCAGATCGGACTGATCAAGCCAGCCATGTTTTTCCAGCAACGTGTGCGTAAACAGATTCAAAGCACGTAATTTATCGTCATGAATTTCCGTATCGTCGCGAATGGCAAGGGTGACTTCAGGTGGTACTTTGGAAACATTGTCCGCAAGCATGCTGTGGGCGGCCACGCAATACTGGCACCGATTGTGGCGACTGATGGTGAGCAGCACCACCTCCTGTTCGGCCGGAGTCAGACCCGATTCGTTTCTGAATTGATCATAACCAAACAGGTAGGTATCCAGCAGATGCGGTGCATTGGCCATGTTGGCGTACATATTAGGAATGAACCCAAGCTTCTGCTGTGCAGACTCAAGCAGTTCATGAATTTTGGGGTTTGCATTGTTTACCTGCTGCTGCGGCAGTTCGAGAATTCGGTTCTGACTCATATCTGTCTCCTGTTGAATAGATAAAGCTGGATTATAAACTCAATATGCGTACTTTGAATGCCCCATGCGCCAATATTTATGTCTTATCGTACAAAGAGGAGGGTCGAGTGGATGTATTAAATGACATGCTGGAGGCGGTGAAGCTAAGCGGCGATGTATTCTTTCGCTGCGACTTTTCCGGCCCGTGGGGTATGCAAATTGATGAAACTCCAGTTGCAGAGTTTCATCTGGTCGTTGAAGGCGAGTGCTGGGTGGAAATCGCCGGGTATGATAACCGAATCATCCTACAACAGGGCGATATCATTCTGTTTCCACACGGACATGCACATGTGCTGCTTGACGCTCCGGAAACCCGGCCGTTACCTGCCAGCGAAATCATTGGTGAGTTCCCGCCAGACTATGGCACGGTCAAATTTGGCGATGGAGGAGGAAAACGGATCGGCCTGCTTTGCGGCTATTTCAGTTTTGACCGCCATGGCCATAGCGCATTGATTAATGCATTACCCTCTTTCATTCACCTTGAATGCAACAGGGTCGCGGCTGATTTTCCGTGGCTGGTGACGACCATGCAGTTTATCGATCATGAGACCAGAGCCAGCAGGCCAGGCACAGAGGCCACGGTCAGGCGCCTTGTCGAGGTTCTCTTCGTTCAGATACTCCGCGCATATATCGAAACATCAACCGACGCATCAGGTCTGCTGGGAGCGATTGCCGAACCACGTTTGGGACGCGCGCTGGAAGCAATGCACGGCAAGCCCGAAAGACACTGGACGCTGGAATCACTGGCGAGTATTGCCGGCATGTCACGCACGGCATTTGCAGCGCGATTTCTTGCACGTGTCGGCCAACCCCCTATGCAATATCTGACTGAGTGGCGCATGCATTGCGCCCGCGCAATACTGGAAACAACCCGTCGTAGCATGGGCGATATTGCCGAGACATGTGGCTATATGTCTGAGTCCTCCTTCAGCAAGGCGTTCAAAAAACAGTTCGGACAATCACCCGGGGCTGCACGCAAAGGTCGGTAATCAAGCAGCTTCACCTGCCGAATCAAGCACTTGAGTGGCTGAATGAACAAAATCAGCGATCAAATCGATATCCAGATCGGGTTCGAGGTCAGCCGGAGTTCCCCGTTTGCCTGTGAACTGGAGCTGTATCCGGCCATCTGTTCGCGCGACTTCGGCTTCATTGCCACAGTTCCTGCAATAGACATGATCTCCATGATGCTGTTTTCGAGTGACCACAATCGTCGGCCCGCACATCGGACACTCCTGAACAGGGATACCCTCCTCACTATGGCCGACAATATGATCGAGCTGGCCCTGCCTGCCCATCGCGATAAACATCTGACCGAGAGCCGAATCGAACTGCTGTCCAAGGTTTTCCTCGATAATTGCCAGCGCCCGGGCAACCGGCATGCCACGGCGATATGGCCGATTACTTGTCATCGCATCAAAGGCATCGCAAATACCGACGATTCGGGCATCAATCGGTATATCCTCTGCCACAAGGTTGTGAGGATAACCTGTGTCTGCCGGGGTTTCGTGGTGTGACAGGACTGCCGCTTTGACCATTTCTGCCAGCGGATGGCCGGAAAGCAGACGGCTACCTACTTCCGGATGCGTTTTGATGACAGCGAACTCCTCATCACTTAACGGCCCGGCTTTGCCAAGTATATGATCGGGGATCGAAATTTTGCCCAGATCATGTAAAAATCCACCCACCGAAATTCGTGCCATCTCGGATCGATCCAGACCAGCGTGATCTGCCAGCAGCCATGCGTATTGCGATACCCGCCAGAGGTGGCCTCCTGTATATGGATCGCGTGATTCAACCATCGAGGCCATCACAAAAAGGCTTTTCAACAAATCTTCAACATGTTTCATATCTCTTCTCCATTTGCAGTCAAATGCGCCACAAGCCATGTTCTGCTTACCGTTCCCAGCTCTACGGCCGTGATCGTAGCAGAACGTACCGCGACAAGGCTTGGCGTGGCCCTGACACCAAACCGGGCTGCCAGTACCATATCATCCTGCACATCTACCTGAATCAGGTTGGGATACTCCTGTGCCATACCATCGATCATCGGCTTTATTGTCCGGCACGGTGCGCAATGTTTGGCGTGAAAAAAATAGACACGGCACACATCATCGCCTGCTTCCGCTTCCGGTACGCTTTTCCCGATGCTTTGCCGTGCCAGCCGCACAGTTCGCCAGCGCCACCAGAGGAAACCTGCGAGCAACAGCCCGGCCACCCCTGCCATGATTTCATTCATGCGATACTCTCCACGATCAATTTTTTCACTTGCATATCGTCAAATGTGTAGGGAATGCCGCCAACGCCAAGCCCCGACTGGCGCAGCCCGGCGAAGGGCATCCAGTCCACCCGAAAGGCGGTGTGATCATTGATCATCACTGCCGAGGCGTCGAGACGGTGGGCGGCTCGCCGTGCGATCGCAATGCTTTCTGTGAATACTGCGGCCTGAAATGCCCACGGCAGGCTGTTTGCCCGTGTGATCGCCTCATCCATATTGTCGTAAGGATAAACGCAGACCACCGGGATGAAGATCTCCTCAACGGAAACACGAGCTTCTGCGGGCGGATCGAAGAGCACAGTGAATCAAAGGGGTCATGAATCAAAGGGGTCTGAATCAAAGGGGTCAGACTCGATTGATTTATGTCGATAAGTGTTCTATGGTTTCTTTTGTCGAATGAAGAGGTGATGAAATGAGCCGTCAACCAAGGTTTGTATTACCAGGGCAACCCCAACATGTAATCCAGCGCGGCAATAATCGAGATATTATTTTTGTGTCTGATGATGATTATCAGTTTTATTTGGAGAAGCTGGATGCGGCGTGTGCGCGGTTTAATTGTGAGCTTCACGCTTATGTATTGATGACGAATCATGTTCACTTGCTTATAACTCCCCAAACTGAAGATGGCATAAGCAAGTTGATGCAATCGGTTGGTCGTTATTATGTTCAGTATTTTAATTATCGGTATAAACGAACGGGCACATTGTGGGAAGGTAGATACAAAGCAACGCTGCTGGATTCAGAAACCTATTTGTTAATATGTTCACGGTATATTGAACTAAATCCTGTAAGGGCAGGCATGGTGGCGGATCCAGCGGACTATCCTTGGTCGAGTTATGGTTGTAATGCTCTTGGCATAGCGAACACTTTAATTAAGTCGCATGAACTTTATTTAGCACTAGGCTTGAGCGCAGACAAACGCTGTGAAGTTTACAAGGACTTATTTCCTAGTCATATTGATTCAGGTGAACTTGATGAGATTAGGGAATCTACGAACAAGTCATGGGCTCTTGGTTCGAGTAAATTTAAAGAAAGAATCGAAAAATTAACAGCTAGGCAGGCGCAACCAAAGGGGCGGGGTGGTGATAGAAAATCAAAGAAATACCAAGAAAGTATAATCAATCGAGTCTGACCCCATTGATAGCGGTAAAAATCAATCGAGTCTGCCCCCATTGATCCCAAAAGTTGA
>DCPU01000007.1 GCA_002323245.1 Mariprofundus sp. UBA1536
GCACTTACAAGTTGAATCCGCGATATATTATTGCTATGGCAGCTTCAGCACTGCTTGCATCGCCAGCATTTGCAAGTGACCACGGCAGCCACGATGAACATGCTTCTGGCCATGGCGCGCACGAAACTGTTGCTGATGGCGTGATTGCCAACCAACGCAAAGCCCTAGCCCACAACACCAAAGACCAAGGTTATGGCCCACAATCACCACGTGATATTGATTCTAAAAAAGGTAACAACGATCGCGCATTCAATGCTGCGCCTGCATACACTGAAATGAATCTATGCAACATCCATTTCCACAAAAATGCAGAGCACAAAGGCGGCGAATTCACCACTTATGCTGGCAACGGCACTGGCACTGGTTATTTAAGCGGTTACAAATATTCAGGCACATTGAGCCATGAAGAATTGGCACCAGCTAAACACGAAATCTGCCCAAGCGACCACGGCGCATTGATGGCTGGCGACACGATTGAAGTACATTACGTACACTCAACTGCGCAAGTGAACCCAGGCCCAACATTGGGTTCTTGCTTGAGCGATGCGATTAAAAACCCACAATTGCGTGTTGAAACGCAAGTGTATGTGTTGGTTAACGACAAGCATGCTTTGGACTTTAATGATTTGACCAAACACAAAAAAGTGAACGGTTTGAATCAAGCTGTAAACATCCCAAGCAACACTGGCACACCGGTGCAATATGACGGCTCTACCACTGGCCCGAGCTACAATGAAAGCGGTTCTCCGTTCCAAGTATCTTGGAGCGTTCGCCCGAAAGTTGCGAAAGTAAACATCGAAACGGTTGGCAAATGGTGCAAAGGCAATACCTTCAAAGAAGACCATGCACACGGTGTACGTAACCTTGTTGTGAACCCTGATTTACTTTCAGAAATCCAATAATTTTAGAGTCTGCGCATTGAAAAGCCGCTTCTATTTTAGAGGCGGTTTTTTTTGCCCTGTACAGACTATTGAAGCTACCTCCGTTTCTTCACCAAGACCCAAAGCGTCAAAATTCCAACAAATGCTTGCCATGCTATTTTTGGATGTCATTATTTTGACCAAGGGATATGATTTAAAGGTAACACTGGGGTTTTTGCGTGAAACAAACTGCATATATTTTATTGCTTGATGACGAAGAGGATTTGCGCTCGACCTTGCAAGAATGCTTAGAGCTTGCCAATTTCCACGTCACCACAGCCAACAATGCCATGCGCGCTAAAGATGCGATGGATGGTGGCAAGTTTGATATCGCTATTTTGGATATTCGCCTCCCTGACGGTAACGGCATCGATTTGATGCAAGCCTTTAAACAAATCGACCCTGATATGGGTGTTATCCTTATCACTGGTTATTCGGAAATTGATTCGGCAGTGCAAGCTGTAGAGTTGGGCGCTGATGACTTCTTGAAAAAACCATTTGAACCCAACGAACTGATCGTCCGCGTCAAAGAACTGCTTAAAAAACGTCAACTTAAACAAGAAAACAAATCCTTAAAACAAGAAGTTCAAGCCCAGAAAAGTCAGCATGGGCTGATTGGGCAATCCACATCTATCAAGCGCATACGCGAAACTGCGCAACTCTTGGGCAACTCTGACTCAACAGTGCTCATCACTGGCGAATCGGGCACAGGCAAGGAAGTATTGGCCAACATGCTACATCGCGCTGGTAGCCGCGCTGACAAACCTTTTGTTTCGATCAACTGCGGTGCTATCCCAGAAGAACTGCTCGAATCCGAACTGTTTGGCCATGTCAAAGGCTCGTTTACTGGCGCAGTCCGCGCTCGTGCTGGTCGCTTTGAGGTCGCCAACGGCGGCACTATTTTCCTTGATGAAATCGGTGATATGAGCCCCAAACTACAAGTGAAACTATTGCGTGTGTTACAAGAGCGCTCGTTTGAACCTGTAGGTAGTCATCAAAGCATTCATATTGATGTTCGCGTTATTGCTGCAACACACAGAGACCTGGAAGAAGAAATATTAGAAGGCAATTTCCGTCAGGATTTGTATTACCGTCTCAATGTTATTCCTTTAACATTACCAGCGCTTCGCGATCGCGATGATGACGTCATCCTTTTGACTGAACATTTCCTCAACAACTTCAATACCCTGAAAAACAGTCAAATCAATGGCATCTCCGATGATGCTAAAGATGTGATGACGCGTTATGACTGGCCAGGCAATGTGCGCGAACTACAAAACCTTGTTGAGCGGGTGACTACGCTCAAACGCGAAGGCAAAATCGATGTGGAAGATTTACCTTCGCGTATGCTCAATTCCGCCCAACGCGCTATGCAAGGCTACAGCATTGATGTAAAACAACATGATTCCATTGATTTTAAAGGCATTGTCGATGAATTTGAAAGCCATCTGATTACCAGCGCCCTAGAAAGATTTGATTGGAACAAAAATCGCGCCGCGAAATTCTTATCCATGAACCGCACCACATTGGTCGAAAAAATTAAGAAAAAAGGTTTAGAGCCCAATTAAGTACATCTAAGCCGCTGACTAATGCGTCAAAAACCAAACATTCTCCACGATTAGAGGGTCTCAAACGTCGTAATTTACCAAGCCAAGATTTCGGCATCACTCTTGCGTTAGTAGCAGCATGACCAAGCTATTCATTTTCATTTCGCTTTTTTTATTTGTTTTCACAAGCGCTCATGGCGCCGAAGACGATGCCATTCGTGGCATCGCCACTTATCTAAAAATTGGCAGTCCTGAAAAAGCCAGTAGCACTGCGCGTGCCTTGTTGAAAAACACGCAACTTACCAATACTGAACGGCAAACTGTGCTTGAATACATTGTTGAAGCCGAAACCACCATGGCCCGTGCCAAACATTACGAAGATGTCAAACCCGCTGTGGCTGCGATACAAACCCTTATCAATGCCTTCCCCAATAAAGTGGATGAGGAGCAGCTCACTTGGGAAATCGCCAATTTATATTGGGACCAAGACAGTTACGAGAATGCCCAAGCTGTGTTACTCGATTTACAAAATCGCTTTCCATCACATTACGAAAGCCATTTGATGATGGGTAAAATCTTCTATCTCAACAAAAACTATGCCGATGCCCGTAATTCCTTTTTGCGTTACGCCCTGCATGTGAACAGCAACTCAGAGCAAGCACGCGAAGTACGCTTATGGACAGCCCTTGTCGATTTTGCTGAAAAACGATTTGTCCCAGCCTTTGCGGCCATGGAAGAAATTATTAAGCAACAACCTGAATTGATTACCAACCAAGAAAGTATTTATTCACGATATATTTTACTGCTCGCCATGCAAAACCAAAACAAAGAAGCCTTGCGTCAAGCCGATGCTTTTCTAAGCATCTATAAGGCCACCAAACATGCCCCTGAAATTCGTTTATTGCATGCCGACTTAACGCTTGAACTCTTTCCCAAAAAAGCCAGTACTGTGGAAAAATCTTATGAAATACTCTCGATAAATGAGGCCGACACTGTCGTTGGCCGCCAAGCCTTTATGCGTAAAATGATGCTGCAAGCGCGTGATGAAAAAAGCTATCGCACCCTCAAACCCGTAATCATTGCCCTCAAACGTATTGCCAATCAAAATCAGCTTTCCGATATCGAAGACGAAGCCTTTTTGCATGAAGCAAGGCTTTGGGAAAAAGTCGCCAAGGAAGATGCAGCCAATGCACCTACGATTGCGCCTGAAACAGCGCTGACCCAATACACCCGCGTGACCGCATCCCATGATGCCAAACTCAAACATTTGGCCCAAGCAGAAGGTAATGCTGCTTTTATTCGTCAGATACAAAACCTTATCCACCAAGAGTCATGGCTGCGTGCGGTGAGTCTTTGGGAACGTTTCCCAAACTTTAGACCAGCGCCTGCAACTAGCGCGCAACTGCGCTTTGATATGGCCCATGCTTTGCGTCAAATCATGGCTTTTGATCAGGCTGAAACACTGCTTGAGCAACTGCACGCACAAGCTGACGGTAGTGTATGGGGCGAGAAAGTGATGCTAGAACGGGCAAGATTATGGCTCAATCGCAATGATAGCACTGGCGTATTTAAAATCCTGACTTGGTTGGACAAACACGAATTCACGCTTTATCGCCCTGAGATGCTGGTGATAGCTGCACAAATGCAGCTCAAAGACAAAAATGCTATCGAAGCAATTCATACCCTTGAGTTTGTCATGGCCGACGACCTCTCCCCTGAATCACGCATTGAATATTGGCGGGTGCAGGCCTTGGCGGCAGAACAACTCTCGCGTTGGCATGTGGCGGCGCGCTCTTGGCGTATGTATGCCAACGAGCATGTGGATGATAAGGAAGAAGCCAAACTTAACGAAGCACATGCTCTATTTAAGGGTAATGACTTTGTACCGGCAGCAAAAATCTATGCCACTACACCCGAAGCCCTGCAATCACCAGTTTGGCAATACCGTTACAGTGTTAGCCAGCTGAAAACAGCAAGGGCAACTGAAATCACTGATACCGCTATCGCCAGACTAGAAACGCTGAAAAACAATGCAGATGCTGGCATTTATCAATCATTGGCAGCACTCACCCTTGCCGAACGCCAAGCAGAACGCTTAATGGAGAAAGCCCCATGACCGTTGCGCAACATATCGCCATCGTCGGATTCCCGATGCATCAAATCTCGGAGCTGCAGATTCAGTTGGGCGGTATTCTGCCTGATACCGCTGTCGACCCCATCATGCAGCTGCATGATGATTTGATTGAGCAATACAGCTTATTTTTTGTCTGGGATGATGTGACCATCATTAGCCTCGTGCACCGTATCTTCAAAGCCAACCCCCAAGCCAGCGTGGTGGTCTTGGCTGAGCATGGCAATACCGAGCGCGCGGAAGACTTGATGGATATGGGCATCATGGATTATCGCACCCTGCCATGCCCTGATGAAGTGTTGGAAATTTATGTACGCAAATCAGGTCATCAATCCGCGCTCAAACAAGTGGCCAAAGCCCAACAACAAGGCTCAGATGTGTTTGTCTCAGAAGATATTGAAACCCGTCGTTTGCTTGACCAAGTGGCCTTGGTTGCACCAAGTAATGCCTCAATCTTTGTGGTTGGCGAATCGGGTACGGGAAAAGAGCGTATGTCGCGTTACATTTATCAATGCTCCAAACGCAAAGACCACGCTTTTGTTGCCATCAATTGCGCCGCCATCCCTGATGGCATGCTGGAATCAGAGCTTTTCGGCCATGAAAAAGGTGCGTTTACTGGAGCAGATAAAGCCAGGGCTGGCAAATTTGAAATCGCTCATGAAGGCACATTGCTACTTGATGAAATCACCGAAATGCCGCTGCATTTACAGGCCAAGTTGTTACGTGTCTTGCAAGAGGGCGAAGTGGATAGACTTGGCGGCAACAAGCCCATCAAGGTGGATGTACGCATCATTGCCACCAGCAACCGCAATGTGGAAAAGGCTGTAGAAGAAGGAAAGTTTCGCCAGGACTTATATTATCGGCTTAACGTCGTCACCGTGGTGTTACCCCCGCTGCGTGCCCGAGCTGGCGACATCAAACCACTGGCGCAACATTTCTTGCGTCAGTTTGCCGCTATGTATGGCCGTGAAGAACCCAACCTCAGCCCTGCCAGTGTGACCGTGTTGCAACATCATCCCTGGGAAGGAAATGTACGTGAATTGGAAAACTGTATGCACCGCTCATTCTTGATGAGTTTGGATGGCAATATTTTGCCCGAACACTTGGGCATTGATGGGCATGCAAGCCTTACGCAAACACAAAGCAGCACCCAACCCTCCGATTTACAAGCAGGAATGAGCATTCGCGACATGGAGCGCGCCTTGATTGAACAAACCATCGATCATGTACATGGCAACCGCACGGAAGCGGCCAAACTGCTGGGCATCAGCATCCGCACCCTGCGCAACAAGCTTAAAGAATACAGCTCAGAAACCGACTTTGTGTCGGCTACAATATGAGGTCGCCACAATGAAAGTGAACAATAACCGCACCCCCAATCTTGCACCCAAAAAGAATGCCTCATCGCCGTATGCCACGGAATCCTTTCATTCCATGCTTGAAGCCCAAGTAGAGCATGATACGCATCAAGCACCTCTCGCCCCCACTCAAGAGCAAGTTCAGCAGCAACAAAGCGGCTCAAAAAAAGCTGATGTGGAGGCATCCATGGTTTGGCTTGAGCAAGTGGCCCAACAATTGGACACAAAAAATAATGATTTGAATGAAGTGCAAGCTGCGGTCAAAGATTTGCGGCGCGCTTTGCATCAATCAAGCAGCCAAAGCCCTGCCAAAGAGGAAGCTGAAACCATGCTGGCTGTAGAGGAAAAACGTTTGGAACGTTTACAGCAAACCGATAAGCTGCTCTAAAACCTTACGCGTCCATGCAAGTCGCACAGCTAATACCGTCTTTGATCTGATGTTCCAACTCAGGCTGTAGCGTAGCATGTGAAACACCTTGGCTGAGCAATATGTTTTGTAATTCTTGCAGCAGACTCGGCCAGTCTTGCATATCTGCAAGCAAGATATGCGCAGATAATGCCATTTGCCCATCGGGCAGACTCCAGATATGGATATGATGTACACCCAAAACTTTTTCAGCCGCCAGCAATGCCGCCCTTGTTTCGCCAAGCAAGTGTTCTGGCGCAGACACCATCAATTCCATGGTGGTTTCACGAATCAAGCGCCAGCCGCCCCAAATCAGAATAGCCGCCACCAAAAAAGAAAGTATTGGGTCAATCGGCATCCAGCCAGTCCACATGATGATAATACCTGCCAAAACGGCAGCCACCGAACCCAAAGCATCACCCATCACATGCCAATAGGCAGCCCGCGTATTGATATCATGTTCATGATGCAACCAACGCATAATGATAAGATTAATGCCTAAGCCAAGCACACCAATCAGCACCACCAGGGTGCCATCAACTTGTGGCGGCTCAGAGAGCCTGCCCACGGCCTCCCAAGCAATCCAACCCGCAAGAAACCATAGCGCTAGGCCATTAAACTGCGCCGCCAGCACTTTGGCGCGGCCATAACCGTAAGTCATACCATCATGGGCTGGTCTGGTGGCAATACGTTTGGCCAGAACGGCCAGCGACAAAGCCAACACATCCGATACCATATGCCCAGCATCAGCCAAAAGTGCCAAAGAGTTGGACAAAAATCCACCGACCAACTCAACAACTGCAAAGGCGGCCGTGAGCCATAACGCCGCTGACAAACCATGATGATGATGGTGGTCGCGGTGATGCGCGTGGGCCTGGCTTGCATTCTGGTTTGACATCAACTGGCGGCCTCCTGCATAAAATTGGTCTTCGCAGCTAAACTGAGATGTTTTATCTGCCTTGAAAAGGTTTACCAACAAAATCTTCGTTTATTGAGCATTATTTGACAACAAAAGTCAGCCACCTACCCTACCTCTTCAAACAAGCGCACATGGGGCTTGATGGCTTGGAGTAAGCAATGGCAGAAAACATTATTGGAATCGATATCGGCTTTGGATTTACCAAAGCAACGGATGGCCGAGACTTTCTTGTGTTTAAGTCGATTTACGGTGAAGCCGTGGATTTTCAGTTCCGCGAAAACCTGCTGGATACCAGCCGCAATGATGAACATCTGCAAATTGAGATTGATGGTGCTTCCTATTTTGTCGGTGAGCTTTCCGAGCGCCAAAGCACCAGTCGTTCATTCACCCTCGATCAGTCCCAATTTGTTTCTTCGTCGAGCAAAATTCTTGCTTTAGCTACATTAAGTCATTTTGTTCGTGATGATAGCCAGCCTATCAAATTGGTCGTTGGCCTACCCATTGGCCACTATCGCCAATACAAAGAAGAATTGGCACAAATGCTCAATGGTACTCATGCTTTTGTGGCTGTGGATGGCGAAGGCAACAAGCGCTCTTTAAATATTCATGTTGCTGATGTGCGTGTATTACCACAGCCCCTTGGCACTGTGATGGATCGCTTACTCAGCAGCTTGGGCACGCCGAAAAACCAACGTTTTGCCACCGACAAAATCGGCGTTATTGATGTGGGCTTTCGCACCACCGACTACACCATTTCCGATAAAGGTCGTTATTCCGAGCGCGGCTCATTGACTACCAAAAATGGTATTTCAGTCGCATTCAGCAAAATTGGTCACAAGCTCAAAGAAACCTGTGGCATCGATATTGAGATTTATCGCCTGTTTACGGCCGTCGACCAAGGCACCATCAAAGTGCGTGGCAAAGCTTACGATTTGAAAAAAATATCTGAAGCATCACTCAAACAATTGGCCAGCGTGATTGCCATTGATGCTAACCAAGTGTGGTCTGATGATTGGGATATTGATGCCATTATGATTACCGGCGGCGGCGGCGCAGTACTCGCCCCTTATATCCAAGAGCAACTTCAAGGCATCACCATCCCCATCAAAGAAGACTTGGATTATCGTCTACATAATGTGCGCGGCTATTATAAATTTGGCTTGTATACCTGGACCAAACCAGAAAAAGCAACGCTCACAGCTGTGGCTTCAGTTTAACATACCACTCTTTGCCAGCGTAAAAGTAGGAATAATGGCATCAAATAGATTGCCTGCCTCATCTTTCATGGTGTAACTGCCCTGCATACAACCCACGGGCGTTTTTAACACTGAAAAGCTGCTGTAGCGATGTTCGCTTTTGCCTGCAATCACTGGCTGCTCGCCAATCACGCCATCACCTTGCACTTCAGTCTTGTCTCCATTGGCATCGGTAATCAGCCATTTGCGACTTAACAACTGTACAGGGCTGTCGCCCAAATTACGAATACAAATATGGTAAGCAAACACATAATGAAAATCTTGGGAGTGTTGGAGCAAAAAATCAGTTTCTACTGCAATCTCAATCGTTTGAAACATGCTTAATTTCACCTCATTAAAATATAAACGGTAGCATGGAAAGCGCAGCGGCCATCACAATACCAAGCAAGACCAACAAGACTTGTATCGGGTGTTGCTTCACTTTACCCCAGAATGTAGGCGCTTGCCCTGCATCACGCAGCGCTTGATATGCTTCTCTGGCACGACTAGCTCTGGCAAACTGAAAACTTTGAATAAGCATAGCCGCATGGCTTAAATGTGTATCATCATGCAGCCAAATGGCTGCATAACCCAAACCCCAGCGTCCATTGGTGGTTTCATAAAAATCGATGTTCTCCGATTCCAGTAAACTGCGAATAGCATCGGCTTCATCATCTTCTACGCCACGTAACTTAAATAATAACACTGCCATTGGCTTCTCATTCAACTCCTGAAATGCACTTGAAGATGAACACACTCAGCGCATTGACGCTTTCTAGCACGCTTCCTAGACTAAGCCAAAGCAGGTATGGGAGTTCAATATGAATCAACAGCAATTAGCAGCGCTTTTTTCCAATATTGATGATCTCCGTGGCCTTGTCGGCAGACAAGTTCGCTACCTAGATCAGCCCTACGAAATTACTGATATTCTACCTGCTGAAGATATGTTGATTCTATCATCGCATGAGCATGATGATGTACAAGAAGATTTGTATGGCCGCGCAACGCGCATGGTACCCAAGCAACAACGTTTACGTTTCCGTGATGCAAAAGGCGCTGCCACGGCGGTGTGGGATGATTTTATTTTTATTGATGGAGCGCTTTAATGTCAGAATGGATTGATGTTGGGGAAGAATCAGACTGCCCCACAGGCCAACGCTTGGTGGTGAATACAGATGCGGGAAAAGTGGCCATATTTCATTTATCCACTGGTTTTTACGCCATTGAAGACCGTTGCTCACACGATGGCGGCGAGCTTGCCAGCGGTGAATGTGATGGCGATGAAATCATTTGCCCTCGCCACGGCGCGCGCTTTAGCATCAAAGATGGTGAAGCCTTGACCGCACCTGCTTATGAAAGCATTGAAGTATTTCCTGTCCGCGTAGAAGAAGGAATCATTCAGATTGACATCGACAGCTAAAACAAAGGTTATTATTTGTAGAAACTGCAAACATTATTATGTGACTTGGGATAAAAGCTTTCCGTATGGCTGCGCCGCTTTTAACTTCAAAGCCAAGCGCCTACCCTCAGCAGAAGTGTTACAAAGTTCGGGGCATGAATGTTTGAAGTTTGAAGCAAAATCAGAGGTGGAACATGGTTAAACATATTGTAATGTGGAAGCTTCATAACAAAAGCGATGCCAGAGAAATCAAAACAACATTAGAAGCTTTAAAAGACAAAGTACCAAGCATCATTGATATTGAGGTAGGTATTGATTTTAGTGATTCTGATGCATCAGCTGATGTAGTGCTATATTCTACATTTGCCGATGCACAAGGCCTTGCAGACTATCAAGCTCATCCAGACCACCAAAACGTGTTGCCAATGATGCGCCGTCTGACCTCTTCACGAATGGTGACTGATTATGTTTACTAAATATCTACTGCTGTTCCTCTCTTTTTTTGTATCAGCTGCATTGACACTTGCCAGCGATATAGACCTAAAAAAAGAACTAACACCCGGCCTCACCAATAAAGAAGTCGAAATTCGCGCTTACAAACATCAAGACGGTGCCACCATTACCGAACACCGCATTCATGGTCAGGTGTACATGATTAAAGTGCAGCCCGTGGGTGATTTCCCGCCGTATTATCTTTACGACAATGAAGGCAATGGTAACTTCGAGCGCCGTATTGCTGGCAACAAAGTACCTGTACCACCGATGTGGATTATCAAACGCTTCTAGTGCGACCTGTTCAGTTATTACTTATCAGCGATAGCAAACGTTTCAAAAGCCACAGTGATATGCTGGTGGTCATAGAACAAGCCATGTTGGGTGGTGTGGATACGGTGTTACTTCGCGAAAAGCATTTGGATTCAGCCAAACTATTAGCCTTGGCTTCAGC
The DNA here is from genome assembly GCA_002323245.1 of Mariprofundus sp. UBA1536. Classification (GTDB taxonomy): domain Bacteria; phylum Pseudomonadota; class Zetaproteobacteria; order Mariprofundales; family Mariprofundaceae; genus Ghiorsea. The sequence goes on from DCPU01000007.1 coordinate 10,862, forward strand.
GCTACGTGCACTCACCAATAAACACCATGTCAGGCTGATGATTCACAGCCAAGCGGATATCGCCAAGGCTGTAAATGCAGATGGCGTACATGTGGATTCCGCTTCAATCACAGAAATAAGCAGCATCAAAGCTTGGTTTGAAACTCCAGTTTTGGTTTCGGCTTCTTGTCATCATGAAGAAGAGTTAAAAGCTGCCGAACAACAAGGCGCCGACTTTGTTTTTTTATCACCCGTATTTCCCACCCAAAGTCACCCTGGTGCCCCAAGTCTTGGTGCAGATGAGTTTCAACGTTTATCGCAATCAGTTGGTATTCCGGTGATTGCTCTTGGAGGGATAAGTTCTGAAAACTTAAAACAACTTCAGGGCGCAGGCATCGCAACCATGGGCGGGATTCTCGACACCTCAAACCCAAAGCTTGCTGCTACACAATTATTGACTACTGCATAAAAAAGGCCTGCATGAAGCAGGCCTCTTAGGAAATTTACAACGTTGTCTTATTCAGGAAGCTCAGCATTGTGATAAACTTTTTGTACATCATCACAATCTTCAAGCGCTTCAAGCAAACCTTCAAACATAGCAACATCATCGCCTGATAAATGCGACAAGGTTTGTGGTTCGTAAGTGATGTCATCCATCAAGAATTCGATGCCTGGTTTACCTTCTAAAAGCGCAGTTTTGGCTTTAAAGAAATCGGTATTGGGCGCAAACACAGTAATCACGCCATCTTCAAGCTGGATATCGCTAACATCCACATCAGCCATCATCAGCATTTCCAGGATTTCTTCTTCGTCATCACCCTTAAAAGCAAACACAGCTTGGTGATCAAACATATGCGCTACAGCGCCAGGGCCGCCAATTTTAGAGCCGTTTTTGGTAAAACATTTGCGTACATCAGCAAAGGTGCGGTTGTTGTTATCGGTAAGACAATCCACAATCACCATACAACCACCTGGGCCAAAACCCTCATAACGGGCAGCAGCAAAATCTTCGCCACCACCACCAGCAGCCTTATCCAAAGCATTTTTAATCACATGCGCTGGCACTTGGTCTTTTTTGGCATTATCAATCAAACGACGCAGCGATAAGTTTCCATCAGGGTCGATACCGCCACTTTTGGCACACACATAGATTTCACGGCCATATTTGGAGTAAACCTTGGTTTTGGCTCCAGCCGTTTTGGCCATGGATTCTTTTTTATTTTGGTATGCTCTTCCCATTTTATACGCTCACTACTTCCTTAGAATTCAAAATGATAACGCCCGCATCATAATCAATCTTATAAAAAACGGTACATCAAGTTTATGGTCTTCTGCTTAACTTTGCTGACCAAGTTGTTGTTTTAAAGCTTCAATCCAAGCCAAAGCTTCAATCGGACGCATGCTATTCACATCCAAATCCAACAACGATTGCTCTAAATCTTTCAAACGCGATAAATCCTTTTCTTGTTTACGTTTTTCAGCCTCTGCAAACAAACCCAACTGCATCTTACCTGATTCTGCATGCAATTCTGAATCATGCTCCAAACGATACAAATGTTCGCGCGCATTTTTTACCACATCGGGCGGCAAGCCAGCCAGCTGCGCCACAGCAATGCCGTATGAGCGGTCGGCCGCATCTTCAACGACTTGATGCATGAAAATCACTTGCCCTTTCCATTCGCGCACTGTCACGGAGGCATTAAAGGCTGTGTTATAGTCATCGGGTAAATCTGTGAGCTCATGGTAATGCGTTGCAAACAGCGTGAGTACATCTTTGGCTGCTATTAATCGCTCAGCCACAGCCCAGGCAATCGCCAAACCGTCCCAAGTGCTAGTGCCCCTGCCAATCTCATCGACAATCACCAATGAGCGCGGCTCCAAATGGTGCAAAATGGCTGCTGTTTCCATCATCTCGACCATGAATGTCGAACGACCACTGGTGAGTTCATCTCCAGCACCAACGCGGGTGAACAACCTTTTGGTCAACGGAATACGTGCTTCTGTAGCAGGCACAAAACAACCGATATGTGCGAGCCATACAATCCAAGCCACTTGCCGCATATACGTGGACTTACCGCCCATATTCGGGCCAGTAAGCAACATAAACTGGCGGTTTTTCATATCCATATGCGTGTCATTGGGTACAAACGAATGGTCTTTTAGGAAGTGTTCGACCACAGGATGACGACCACCTTCCACTTTTAAAACACGGCCGCTATGCACATCTGGGCAAACATAATTATTTTTAAACGCTAAGCTGGCAAACGATTGCAACACATCCAACGCTGCCACAGCGCGAGCGGCTTGCTGGATAGCAACTGTACAACTGCATATTTTTTCTTGGATGTGTGCCACCAAAGCCTGCTCTTTGGCCATAGCTGCATCTTGGGCGCCCAAGATTTCGGATTCAAACTTATGCAATTCATCGGTGATAAAGCGCTCGGCATTCACCAGCGTTTGTTTGCGCACATATTCAGGCGGAGCGGCTAAAGCTTGAGCTTTGGAAATTTCAATAAAATAACCAAACACTTTATTGTATTTCACTCTCAAATTGGCAAGGCCAGTGCGAGCGCGCTCTTTGGCTTCGTAGTCTTTTAACCAATCATCAGCATTTTGTGCCAGATGACGCAGATGATCCAAATCAGCGTCAAAACCAGCGCGAATGACACCACCATCACGAAACACAGCCGGCGGCAAATCAACAATGCTGGCTTGCAACAAGGCCCCCAGTGCTTCTAATCCACTAAGATGGTGTAGCATTGGCGCAAAAAGACCTTCGCGTTGGCCAATGGCGGTTATCAGGCTGGGAAGCGCTAAAATACTATCGGCCAAACCTCTGTAATCACGCGGGGCAGCGCGATTTAGTACAATGCGGGTGAGCATACGCTCCATATCGCGAATTTGCTTGAGACTTTGCTGAATAGCATCACGCGCTTCACTATCATCGAGTAAACTTTGTACTGCATTCTGGCGTTGTTTAATAAGCTCCAAATCTGAAAGCGGATAATCCACCCACTCACGCAGCAATCGTGCACCCATAGGTGTTTTGGTCTTATCTATCACACCCACCAAACTACCATTGGTATCGCCATTCATGGTGTAGTGTACTTCAAGGTTGCGGCGCGAGCGTTTATCGATGCTCATGCCCTGTTTGGACTCTACAAACACTGGCAATGTAAGGTGCCCCAACACACCTTTTTGCGTTTCTTCCAAATAGACCAAAACAGCAGCCACAGCTTTGGCAATCAAAGGATGTGATTCAAGATTGAGTGTACCCCAATCACCAAGGCCAAAATGTTCACGAAGTTTTTCTTGGGCAACTTCAGTAGAAAAAGTCCACGGCGCTACCTCCCAAGTTTTCGTTTGCGATGGATAAAATTCTCCACCTTGAAAACCACGTTGCACCAAAAGTTCAGCTGGACTTAAAACGCTTACGTTTTCCTCTAACGCAGATGTGGAACCCTCAAGCAATTGCCATTGTCCCGTTGCCACATCAATGGAAGCAATGCCCCACGCTGTTGCATTAGAACATAAGGCGGCTAGCGAAGCTCGCTGATGGTCTTGCAATAAATTTGCTTCAGTGAGCGTACCTGGCGTAACCACGCGTACTACTTCGCGCCTTACTGGCCCTTTTGCGGCGCTAGGCAGTTCCATTTGATCACAGATCGCTACGCGGCATCCAGCAGCGACAAGCTTGGCCAAATAACCCTCAGCTTGATGCCATGGTACGCCTGCCATGGGAATATCATCGCCATTGGCTTTGCCACGCTTGGTCAGTGTAATATTTAAAATTTTAGCAGCATGGATGGCATCATCAAAAAACATTTCATAAAAATCACCCATGCGATAAAAAAGCAAACAATCGGCATGCTGAGCTTTGATTTTTAAGTATTGTTCCATCATGGGTGTATGTTGCGATTTTTGCTCAACTGTCATGGGCGAAGATTAACAAAACAGCAGTAAAAAAACATGAGAAGTTGAATTCATCACATGTGCGTTTAGGTTGCTAAAAATTTATACAATAAGGGTTTGTCATGAGCAATCAAAAGCAAGATAGAGATACTGAGCGCTTCTACAAATTAAGTTACCTGATTATCCCTTTACCTATGATTGCTGGGGCTATTTTTGCCATATACGTATTGCTCACTGAAGACTCACGCAATGAGTCGTTTTGCGCTGTTGCAAACTCATTAGAGGCGTATCAAAAACAACCATTAGACAGCAATGATTTTGCATCGACTGAGTCAGTCACATTAGATTTATGTAAAGATAAAGATGATGCCTTGGATGAGGGCGACGGTAGAACAAAAGGCTTAGTGCGCTGGTATGTTTGTAAGGGCACTATTTGCAGTCAGGGGTGGCAGCAGCTTCTTGGTAAACGCTAATTCACTTTTCTTCTTTTTTATCGCCACCAAACACAAGCCAGTAAATACCGATTAATACTGTTGGGCTCCAAATAAAAATACGTTGAATGGTGTAGCTTGGCCAGTCGATGCCAAACATCGAATCGATGGAAAAGATAAACACCCACACCACCAAAAATACGACCAAAAACACTTTAAGATTCTGCTTGTTCATCACACCTCCATTTGCTGCTGACGAAGTTTATACAACACTTAAAAAAAAAGGCGACCCTAAGGTCGCCTTTCTTCAATCTTTTGCTTTAGCCGAAGCTACAGCATATTCGATTATTGTGGTTCGCCGTCCATGCCGCCGCCCAATTGATGTACACGTACAGTTAAGATTTTCAAAGAAACCTCGTCCAAACGCCCACCAAATGCAGGCATCTTAGCAACGCGACCATTAGCGATGGTGTCACGTACTGTGGCCATATCGCCACCGAAACGCCAGATACCATCAGTTAGGTTCACAGCGCCTGTGTCGAAATCACCATTGACCAAAGAACCTTTAGCATTTGCACCATGGCAACCTGCGCAAGTTTCTTGGAACAAAGCATTTGCACCAGCAAATGAACCTTTGGTCAACGCACCATCATCGTTCACTGCAGCAGAACCATCAGCCATTGCGATAACGAATTTAGCCAAGCTATCAACATCAGCATCGGTCAAATCTTCGTTGCCACCTTTAGCAGGCATTGCAGCTTCACGGCCACTAGTGATGGTTTCCATGATTTTTGCAGTCCAGCCACCGAACAACCAGTCATCATCAGTCAAGTTAGGGAACGAATACTCAGGATGAGCTGCGTTCAAGTTACCTTGACCACCAGAAGCATGACAAGCTGCACAGTTATCACCGAACAACACTTTAGAACGACCCAATGTAAATTGACGCATTTGGTCATCAGCAATGATTTCATCAACAGACATTGTTTCCAATTTCTTCATTGATGCTGCACGAATCAATTCAATTTCAGCTACATCGTCACGCATTTCATTGACGGCAGTCCAGCCGTCTTGATATTTCAGGTCGCCAGCTTTGATGGTCAACTCAGTATGACCCTTAGCTTTTAAGGCATCAATTTCAGCCTGAGTCCAAGTATCACCCTGATAATATGGGTTGGAATTCACCAGTGCCATAATACCCTTTGTGTGTCCATCGACTAAGACTTCCATACCAGTTACGCCATTTACCACTTCTTGAATTTTGTTATTCAATGGTGTTGATGGATAAATGATATAATAAGCTGTTACAAAGCTAAGGCCGATATAGAAGCCCCATGCCCACCATGTTGGTGGTGGATTTTTTAACTCGCGAATACCATCCCACTCGTGACCGGTACTGTTATCATTTTGATCATTATGATCACTCATGTCTACCCTCCTCGGATTGTTTTTTTAATTCATCTTTATCAAAAAGAATGTTTTTTTGTTCTGTGTATTCGTCGTCCTTCGCACGGAAGAACCAGATGTACAATACAATCGTACAAAGGGCGAGAAAAACAGTAATAGCACCAAAACTCATATTACTTACGGTAAGGTTTACCAAACTTATCGTGGTAATAATCAACACCTTCTTCAAAGTGAACACTAGTTCCCAATTGTTGGAGGTAAGCAATCAATGCGTCCAATTCAGTCACATCAGAAGCATCAGTATCAAATGCGCGAACATTGATTGGCGTAGGTGTAAAAGAATCTGTCCAAGTTGTAACAACTCCGTCATTTTCCCAAGTTTTGCGTTCGTAACGAGCACGTAGCGCATCTTCACCAGCACCATCATCCACAGCAGCTTGTGCCTTCAAATCAGCTTCCCAGTTTGCGATATCGTCAGCACTGTAAGGCACATTCATCATGGCCAATACTTCCATACGCGCTTTGGTTTTGCTTGTATCCAAAGGTGTTTCTTCAAGCCAGAAGTAGTTCGGCATTACCGATTCTGGAACTACCGATTTAGGTTGGCGCATGTGTTGAATGTGCCATTGATCGGTATATTTACCACCCAAACGAGCCAATTCAGGACCAGTACGTTTTGAACCCCATTGATAGTTGTGATCAAACTGTGATTCAGCAGCCAATGAGAAATGACCATACCGTTCTTTCTCATCACGTAATGGACGAATCATTTGTGAGTGGCACAAGAAGCATCCTTCACGACGATAAATCGCATAACCTTCCAGCTCCAATGGTGTGTAAGGACGTACACCCTCAACAGCTGGCTCTGCATCATCAAGATAATACGTAGGGACAATCTCCACGATACCACCGACAGCCACCAAAATCGCAACAAATGTCGCAAGAATAGGTAGGCTTGATTCAATTGTATCATGGGGAATCCCACGAATCATACCTTTACTTTCACGTTTTTCAGACATTTATCTCTCCCTCTGCCTTAATCAGCAGCGCGTAGCGGCGTGTTGGTGCCGGCTTTCACTGCGCCGATAGTTTTAATTGTGTTAAACAACATGATGCTCAAGCCTAGGAATACTAGGAAACCACCAAGTGCACGCAATGCGTAGAAAGGATGCATAGCTGCTACAGAGTCTGCAAAGGTATAAACCAAGTTGCCGTACTCATCAAATGCGCGCCACATCAAACCTTGTAATACACCTGAACCCCACATCGCAGTGATATAGAAAACAGCACCTGTAAGGTGAATCCAGAAATGCAGGTTAACCAATTTCTCAGATGCCATTTCAGTGTTCCACATACGTGTAATCATGTGATACATCGCGCCGATTGCGATCATCGCATTCCAACCCAAAGCACCAGAGTGAACGTGACCAACAGTCCAGTCAGTGTAATGAGAAAGTGCATTCACAGATTTAGTACCCATCAACGGACCTTCAAATGTTGACATGCCGTAGAAAGCCAAGGCCACAACCATGAATCGCATTACTGGGTCAGTACGTAGTTTATCCCAAGCACCAGACATGGTCATCATACCGTTAATCATACCACCCCAAGATGGGAAGATAAGAGCAACAGACATACCAGCACCCAAAGAAAGGGTCCAGTCAGGAATTGCTGTATAGTGAAGATGATGTGCGCCAACCCATACATACAAGAATGTAAGTGACCAGAAATGCAACACTGACAAACGGTAAGAATAGATAGGACGGTTTGCATGCTTCGGTACGAAATAATACATCACACCAATGAAACCAGCTGTTAGGAAGAAGCCTACAGCGTTGTGACCCCACCACCATTGTGTCATCGCATCATGAATACCTGCATATGCAGAGTATGAGAAAGACATATCTACAGGAATGCAAAGTCCGTTGAATACGAAAATGTAAGTCACCATGAACAACATAGTCATAAAGAACCACAAGCCCACATAAATATGAGACATTTTACGACGAGCAACAGTACCCAAGAAAGTGATGGTCAAGCAAACCCAAGAAAGCGCCAAGATGATATCAATCCACCATTCAGCTTCGTGATACTCTTTTGCTTGAGTCATACCCAATGGCAAAGTTACTACCACTGCAAGACAACCAATCAACCAAAGTGCTACACCAGTCCATGCCACTTTTTCAAACGCGATGCGCGCATGCGTTGTGTGTTGCACCATGTATAAACCAGCTCCGTATAATAGGAAGCCACCAAATCCAAAAATTACGACGTTTGTATGTACCGGGCGAAGACGACCAAAGCTGATTTCAGCAATGTCCATATTCAACCATGGGAATGCCAACTCGGAGGCAACAAATGTACCAACTAGTGTTCCAAGCACACCCATAACAATGCCAGTAATGACACAAAACTTAACAATATCGTAGTTATACTGATCTTTTTCAGCTACTGAACTCACGAGTTTGCCCCCCCATTTTTTTCTTCTTTTGCTTTTCGTTCTTCTTCTGCTTTCTTCACGGCCACTCTAATAGCGTAGATAACCATGCTTAATGAAAACAACACAGTGAAAACTGACCAGAAAACTACTGGATCATTAAACACCCATGCGTCTGCATTGAACATAACATGGCCAGCTTGTTCAACTTCCTTCATTACACACTCCTTTTTTGAATATTTGTTTGTTCAATGTAAACATTAACCTACGAGCAACGTGATTATGCTTACGATCGCAACAAACGTGAAATAATAAACAAAACCCAAAATAAAAGGCATATTATCCCTCCTCTTTCTCCAGTTGAGAAATTTATTTTGCGGAACATTAAGTTTATTAAATTATTTTAACAAGGAATATTTTCCCTATTACAGATATGGTTTTACATTTGGACAACTTGCTTTTCCATATATATGTTTCCGACTTCCAAAAATTTTCTTCTGGATTAAACATTAACAAAGTTTAATCCAGAATTTAAGGAGCATTACTGGTCATGGCTGAAGAAAAAAAACATTCCGATTATCTGATTGAACACGAAGATTATGCCAATTGGCAAATCAATCTTGGTGACAAAACTGTTCACGCTCGCCGAGCTCCTGGCCGGTTCCGCAACATTAAGTGGATTATTAACAGCATCTTTCTACTGCCCTTCTTCCTACTCCCTTATTTTACATGGGACGAACGCCAAGCCATTTTCTTTGATATCCCAGAACGAAAGTTTTATCTATTTAATATAGTCGTATGGCCGCAAGATTTTATCATCTTGGCCCTTTTGATGTTATTTGCTTTTATCCTCTTATTTGCCATGACCGCCATTGCCGGTCGGATTTTTTGCGGCTTTGTTTGCCCGCAAACCCTTTGGACAGATTTATTAACCCTTGTAGAAGGCTGGACTGAGGGAAAAGCCAAACAACGCATCAAACTGGATGCTGCACCATGGAACTTTGAAAAGATTCGCAAAAAAGGCTTAAAGCATTTGATGTGGATTGTTATTTGTGGCGCCACCAGCATTACATTTTTAGGCTACTTTTCTGGCATTTATGATGCTTGGACTGGCTTTTTCACATTCAACTACAATGTGTATGAATGGGCATCGTTTATCTTTGTATTCGCACTATTCTATGTGAACACGGGCTTCCTTCGCGAACAAGTCTGCCAATGGATGTGCCCTTACTCACGCATTCAAGCTGTAATGACCGATAAAGACACAATCACCACCACATACGACTATCATCGCGGCGAGAATCGCGGTCGATTGGTGAAAGGTCAAATTGCCGAAGGAAATGGTGATTGTATTGATTGTAATATGTGCGTCACTGTTTGCCCAACGGGCGTAGACATTCGTGAGGGCAATCAAATCGGTTGCATCAACTGCGGTCTTTGTGCCGATGCTTGTGATGACATTATGGAGCGCGTTAACCGACCTAAAGGTTTGGTTCGTTTCATGTCATACAATGAAGTGGAAAACAATACGACCACGCACAATCGTTTTATGCGTCCTCGCCCTCTGTTTTACATGGCGGTTACTACCATTACTTTCATCTCTATCGCATACTTGTTGCTATTCATTTCACCAATTGAAATGAATGTAAACCATGAACGCAGCCCAACATTCACCTTAATGTCTGATCGCAGCATTCAAAATGTGTATCATATGATTGTACTCAACAAAACTGAAAGTGCTGCTGACTTCATGTTAACCACAAAAGGACTCGATGGCGCGATGACCAACTTTGATGACAAGCCAATCCACTTACTGAGTGGGGAAGCGAAGAAGGTTGATTTGCGTATTAAAGTTCCGCGTAAAAACCTGAAGTCTGCGAGTCAGGATGTAACCATCACCTTGACTTCGACTGAAAACCCAGAAATCACCACCAAATATAAATCTGCATTTTTTGGACCAGGGAACTAAGCATGACAACTGACACAAAAAATTCAGCATTTAAAAGCATGTGGGTATGGGCAGCTTTTGGCCTTATGGCCTTAGTTTTCTTTGTGAATTACCTCTTCTTTTCTGTTGCCGTTGGCACCAGCCCGGGTTTGGTCAATGAAGAGTATTATAAGTATGGACTGCAGCAGAATAAAATCGACAAACAATTACGCACCCAATCTGCGCGGGGCTGGCAGGTTAGTTTGGATGTTGCTCAAGCATGGCAAGCTGGCGAAAACAACGTCATCGCAGTTACCGTACTAGACAAAGACAACAACCCACTGACAGGTGGCTTAGCAGAAGTGACGGCATATCGCCCAAGTGATGCCAAAGCAGATATCATATTGCAGCTCGAGGAAAAAAGTGCTGGTGTATATCAAACACCAATCACCTTACCGATGAAAGGCGTATGGGACTTGAATGTGCTTTTCACCTTAGGTGAAAATAAACACATGCTAAATCAACGCGTTTCAATTACTGGTGACAGTGTTGATGAACCAAGCACTCTGGAGAAAATTGTTAATTTTATTGTGCCCCGATAAAGTCTTGTGCTTATGAAGAATACTGCACCAACCCATTGCTTCCACTGTGGCTTAGACTTACCAAAAGCCGGCACTATCACTGCTAAAATCGCCAATGATGACAAGTTTTTTTGCTGCAATGGTTGCGCGCAGGTATGTGCCATCATTCATAACTCGGGGCTTGACTCTTTTTATAAACACGCACCCGAAACAAGGAGCTGGCAAACACCAGAACAAGCACCTGAAGATACCAAGGTGTTTGACAACATTGCCCTTCAGGCCAATTTTGTACGCCAGCGGCCTGATGGCACCCTGCAAGCTGATTTACTTATCGAGGGCATTCACTGCCCTGCTTGTGTATGGCTAATTGAACATACACTGCGGCAGACTAAAGGCGTGACATATGCCGAAGTAAGCTACACACGACATAGGCTCCGCATGCGATGGGACCCTGAAAAAGCCTTATTATCAGATACTATCTACGCAATCGGAAATATCGGCTATAAAGCTACCCCATATGAAGAAGATTTAGAGCAAAAAGCCAATAAAGAACGTCGCCAAGAATTGATGTTCCGCATGGCTTTTGCGGGCTTTGTCTTTGCCAATGTGATGACAGCAGCGGTTTGCTTATATGGCGGCGACTTTTTTGGCATTGAAGCCAAATGGCGCGCCGTATTTCAATGGTACTCTATGGTGCTCACATTTGCGGGCATTATTTATTCAGGACGCAACTTTTTCACTTCTGCTTGGCAGACTATCAAAACACTACGTCTCAACATGGATGTGCCGATTAGTATAGGTATCACAGCCAGCTTTTTATGGTCTTCTACCATCACGATTTTTCCCCATTTCTCTGCCGAAGGGCACGTATATTTTGATTCCATCACCATGTTTGTTTTTCTTATTTTGGCTGGTCGCTTCTTGGAATCGTCGGCCAGAGAAACTGCAGGCTCCACTACACGGCACTTGTTAGCACTGCTGCCAAGATCCACCCGTAAAATAGAAGCCAATGGTGACATCACACTTGTTCCCTTATCTACCATTCAACAAGGGGATAAGCTGCTCATCAAACCTGGAGACCGCGTCCCTGTTGATGGACAAGTGATTGCAGGTCATTCCGAAGTGGATGAGGCTATTATTTCTGGTGAATCTCGCCCTGTTGTAAAATTCGACGGCAGCAAAGTGATTGGCGGCACTCTTAACGTTTCTGGCCAACTTGAAATCATCGCCACCCATATCGGCCATGATTCAGTACTCTCACAAATTGTTGAAATGGTGGACCAAGCCCAAGCTTCAAAAGTGAACATTCAAAATCTTGCCGATCGCATTGTTCCTTGGTTTGTCACTGTGGTCATCCTGCTTTCCATCGCCACATTTTTATTCTGGTATCAAGACGCTGGTTTTGCCTTTGCAATCACCACAGCTATCACAGTACTTATTATTACTTGCCCGTGCGCATTGGGGCTAGCCACACCCATGGCTATAGCTATCGGCGCTGGCTTGGGAGGAAAACTCGGCATTTTGATTCGTCGGGGTTCTGCCTTAGAAGAAGCCACCATGATTAATCATATGGTGTTTGATAAAACTGGCACTATCACTTTAGGACAAATGAATTTACTGCGCCAGGAAGCTTGTGTTGCTGAGGCCGATGAAATTTTCAGCTATGCCCGCAGCCTTGAACGCGCCTCTGAGCATCCTTTGGCACAAGCCATAGAACTAGCACTTGTTGCCTACCCTGTCGATGAGTCGCTAAAGAATTTCAATAATGTAGCTGGTTTTGGCGTTGAAGCTGAGTTTTCAGAAAAAACCATTCGTATTGGCTCTATTGGCTGGCTTGAACAACACAAAATCACCGCATCACCAAGCATACTTCAACAGTGGGAAAGCGCTGAGAGTGCTGGTGCTACCGTTGTTGTTTTGTTTGATAATACGCAAGTATTGGCATGGTTTGCCTTGGGTGATGAGCTTCGAAGTGAAGCCAACGACGTATTACAAACCTTGCAAGCACGTGGGGTAGGCTTAAGCCTGATTACTGGCGACAGACAAGGCGCAGCAACTGCCATGTGTAATCAGCTGCAGCCCTTAGACCCCCCCATCAATGTGATTGCAGAAGTGCTCCCCGGTGATAAAGCCAGTAAAGTCAAAGCATTGCAGAGCCAAGGCTTATGTGTCGGCATGGTTGGCGATGGTGTCAATGATGCCCCTGCCCTCACCCAAGCCAATGTTGGCATTGCCATGGGCCAAGCCACGGACATTTCTGCACAAGCAGCTGATATTGTACTTTTGGGTGGCTTAGACCGACTTCCCGTTGCTTTAGAACTATCCCGCCAAACCATGCGCACCATCCGGCAAAACCTAGGCCTTTCCATTGGCTACAACATCTTGGTTGTACCCTTAGCTATTGCTGGCATGGTTCACCCATTGCTCGCAGCCATTCTAATGCCTGCATCCTCACTGCTAGTGATTGGCAATGCTTTACTCATCCATAAACGTGTCAAAGGATAAATCATGGATATTATTTTAATGCTTATACCCGCTGCCCTTGTCTTTAGTGTGGGCGCACTGCTTGTTTTTCGTTGGTCGGTAAACTCGGACCAATATGATGACATGGAAGGCGAGGCTTATCGCATCTTGATGGACGATGAAGATATGATTCCAAAGCCAAAAGGCCCAAAACAAACTGAAGCAAGCGCTACTGAAAACAAGGATAGCGTTTAGGAATGGGAAAAATTTCCCTGATTATTATCCTAATCGTTGCCTCAGCGACTTTTTATTTTACCAGCCAGTCGTTTAAAGTTGGCAACTCGTCGCAAAACAGCACCCGAATTGATGAAGCTGGTCATTTGCATGTGATGGGGCTGATTCTGGGCGAAAGCACCGTTCGTGATGCTGAATTGGCTTTCCGCAGTAGAGCAGATGCTGCCATTTTTATGTATCCCATCGAAAATGCGACTGGCGAAGAGAAATTTCGTTTGGAACTAGAAGCCTATTTCCCCTCTATCGCCGATCACAGTAAAGTGATGTTGACGCTGGATGTGGATAACGCAACCATGGAAGCCATTCGCAAAAGAGCCACTTCACCCCGCATGTACCCCAATGGTGTAGCCCGATTAAATCTGGGCGATGATGATGTCATTGCAGTGCAACAATTTAAAATTAAAAAATTAGTCTTAATGCCAAGCGTTGCCTTAGACCTTAAAATACTAGAAGGTCAGTTTGGTAAAGCTGTGTTAGAAAAACAGGTCAACACGGATACAGCAATCTACGCTTTCCCTAAAATTGGGTTAAAAGCCACAATCAATAACGATGAGAAAGATAAACTGGTATTTACCAACCCAACACCGCCCCTGTAACAAACAATAAAATGCACAAATAAAAAGGCAGCCAATGGCTGCCTTTTTTCAATCTTAAGCGTTTATCGCCAGAATCAATGACCGCGTGGATCAGGTCCTTCAACAGTATTTTTACCCAATGCTGAGTAAATAGGGCAGAAGCTAAATGCGCCAGTAAACAACAATACGGCACCAATCACGATTAAAACTCCACTACCACCAAACCAACCCGCGAGTAGCAACGACATACCAATTACAACACGCAGTGTACGATCAACTGTTCCTACATTTTCTTTCATTCGAATCTCCTCCTCAATTTTGATACCCAAAAGCAAGCAAATGCTCAAATATCCATGCTTATAATGAGCGTAATATACCTAAATTTTTTTTAATGCCAACATTCGTTTTCTAGTCTTAGCCCATTTTCTATCTTTACTTGCGACCTGCATTTCCAATGGCACCATAGCGAGCAATTCATTTTCAGCGCACAAGGGGTAACAATGATAGCAACATGGTCGTATCGACTGGTTTTAGCACTCATCCTTGCACTCGTATTTTATTATATTTATCCCAACAGCGATCCAAACCCACGCCCCAGTTGGTGGAATATCGAAATTCAAAATTCACAAGTTTCTGTCTTAAATCTTAATATGCATCAGAGCACACTTGATGATGTGTCGAAGCAACTGCAAGTGAAAGCCGATGTCGCTATGTTTACCAAACGAACACGCAAAGACGAAGCACCTGCAGCGCTGCATTTGGAAGCTTATCTAGAAGACTTGTATGATGAGGGCGACCGCGTCATTTTTGGTTTGGATGCCAGCGATGAATTGCTCGCGCTCATCAAGAAAGAAGCCTTTGAACCCCAACTTTTCCCCAATGATGTCATTCGCATTGGCATTTCACCCTCTTTATCCGAAACCATGGGGCATTTAACCATTCGCAGCATCACTGTCATTGCTGGATGGCAAGTTGTATTTGAAGAATTTAAAGAAAAATTTGGTGAGCCCGCACAATTCTTAAATGATGGCCAAGGCAATGCCCACTTCCTCTACCCCGCCATGGGTTTGGATTTTATTCAACCTGCCGATGGCCTGCAAATCTTACAATTTGTGGCTCCTGATAAATTCGAAGAAACGCTCCTCAGGCCACTTCTAGAAATACAAAAACAAGGTCATTAATCATGTTGGAACTACTGGCAGCAGCTTTTCTTATCGGTTTTCTTGGCAGTATGCACTGCGTTGGCATGTGTGGGGGACTGGTCACTTCACTAAGTATGTCACGCAAGCACATCTGGTGGACAGGTCTCATGGGCTATCAACTGGGCCGCATCGCCACTTACACATTCTTAGGTTTGATTGCTGGCATGGTTGGCTTAGCGCTGACACAAGTGCCATGGTTTGCCAATATCCAACAGGGTCTCGCTGTATTTGCAGGTCTCTTGATGATTGTATTTGGCTTAAACTTAGCAGGCTGGTTGGCTGACCCGTTTGTAAATGCAATGGCCAGATTTAGCGCCTTGATTGGATTATCACGTTGGATTCAATCCGCCACCACCAGCAGAATGCCCATGAGTTGGGTGATGGTTGGTTTGTTTAATGGTTTACTACCCTGTGGTTTGGTTTATGCAGGCTTGGCATTCAGCTTAACTTCTGGGCATGTATTCACCTCCGCTGCAATGATGTTTGCTTTCGGCTTGGGCACAGTGCCCGCCATGATGTTTGTGCCAGCTATGCTGCAATCCGCATCGCCAGCATTGCGCGGATGGGTGTTAAAAATCGCAGCAATTTTACTCATTATATTGGGTGTGTTGACCATGGTGCGTGGTGGCGAGTGGATGCATGCACTGCATAGTGGCCATCATGGACACCACAGTATGGAAATGAGCCCAGCAGACATTCAAGAAATGAATATGGACAATATGGACATGGAATCCATGCCACAAAGCCAATAACCCGTGTGGTGGGCGGGCCTTATCGAGTTTGGTTTGTTTATTCTCTTGGGTGGGTTTGTCGCTTGGTATATCCTTAAACCTGTAAAAAAGAAGAAAAATGACGACGAATCATCACACCATTCGTAATTCCAAAACAATCTGATAAAATTGCCCAGCGAAGTGGCTCGGGTGGTCGCGGCTAGTTGCAAAACGAGCCGAGGAAAGTCCGGGCTGCATAGAGTAGAATGCTGGATAACGTCCAGTGGGGGCAACCCTAGGAAAGTGCCACAGAAAACAGACCGCCACTTGGAAACATGTGGTAAGGGTGAAATGGCGCGGTAAGAGCGCACCGCTTGGATTGGCAACAAACCAAGGCATAGGTAAACCCCATTCGCAGCAAGACCAAATAGGGAGTCGTTAAGCGTTACTCGCGCGTGGCTTCGGGTAGGTTGCTTGAGGCTGCTGGTAACAGCATGTCCAGATGAATGATCATCGCTGACTTGGCCATTGGTTGAGTGAGTACAGAACCCGGCTTATAGAGCCACTTCGCAATATTTTTTCATGGGGAAAACATGCTAAAAGTCATTAAATTTTTTCTCATTCTGTTGAGTTTTTTACTGGTGGTTTTGATAGCCACACCTTTTTTTGTCGATATCAATGATTACAAACCAGAAATCAGCAAAGCAGTCAAAGATGCTACTGGCCGCGACTTACAAATTGGCCACATCAAACTTTCCTTATTCCCTTGGGTAGGTGTGCGTTTAAATCAAGTGCAACTACAAAACGCAGCAGGCTTTGAGCAGCCTTACATGCTGACGGTAAAATCCATCAATGTTCAACTTGAGCTCATCCCCCTTTTCAGCAAAAAAATCGAAGTCAAACGCTTCGCTTTGGATGCACCTCAAGTGTATTTAGAGCAACGTATCGGCAGTAGCAACTGGGATGATTTAGCAACTTCCTCAGCGGCCAATGCAAATACCAGCCCAGTGCTTTCAGCCTCAAAACCCAAACAAAAACCTTCAGCCAAATCTTCAAACTTAGCATCGCAAATTGCGCTCAACGCCAAGCTTCTCAGCATCAGTAATGGCCGCATTGAATGGACAGAGCCTAATGCTAGTAAACTGACGCTTTCAGACATTCAGCTCGATGTCACAGACCTACAACTTGAACGCCCGATTGGCATCAATTTATCGGCACGCGTTGGTGGCCAGCCCCTCAAAATCACTGCTCAAGTTGGCCCCATTCTTGATTTTAATCATATTAACTTTGAAGAGCTGCCTATACTCGCCCAACTTAAAGCCAATAGCTTTGAATTAGCAGCCCTTGCACCATGGCTTCCTGTTTTTGATAAAGCCCAAATCGAACAGTTTGGCGATTTAAGAGCAGCAAAAATCGATACTGATATTTCTTTAGAACAACACAGCGATAGCAAAATCCGTAGTACGGGTTACTTGAATTTAAGTATGAAGCAACAAACCAAAGTGGCTTGGATTTTGGATGCCAAAGATCGCAACACCGTGCATATCCAATCCGTGGATGTGGACATCAATCAAGCCCCTGTGTTAGCACTTAGCGGCGATCTCCGCCAGCTACAAAGCGAACCGCGATATGAGCTGCGCTTTGAGACAGAAAAGTTACAACGCCTTTGGCTTAATCCATTGCTTCCGCAACTTCAGCAACTCTACAGCGACAACCCCAAACCTTGGCGCAGCATCAAATTGGGTGCTTTAATCGCTGGAGATTCCGAAATTCTTGATATACGCAACCTTCAACTTGAACTTGATGATGAGCCTGTACAAATGTCAGGCAATATGGCCTTAGGTAAAGATTTAGATATCCAGCTGCGGGTTTCTGCCAATGCCTTGCACCTTGATCCATGGCTACCCAAAAGCAAGCCAGTGCCACTAGAAAATACCACACCCATTGTTGCTTCTGACCCCTTGCTCACAGATGAGCAGCCACAACTGCCACCAGAAGATATTGAACCCAATTTAACCTTTATCAAACCTTGGTATGTATCCCTTCAATTGAATGCCAAAGCCGTGCATATCCTCAACCTTACACTGGATGATTTAAGACTGACCTTAAGCTCAGAAAAAGGCGTAGTTCGACTCAACCCTTTAAGTTTTGGTTTGGGTGAAGGACGTGTGGCTGAAAATTTCATTCTCTATGCCAACCAATATCCTGCCACTTGGAAGGAATCAATGAACATGACTGGCGTTGCCGTGCAACCCGTGCTTAAAGCCCTTGCTGATTTCAGCAAGCTGTCTGGCACAGCGCAACTAAACACCAATTTGAGCGGTAAGGGTTTGCTTCCCGACGCCATCATCGCAGGCCTCAATGGTCGCGGACAATTTGTGTTTGAAGACGGTAAATTTGAAGGGGTGGATATCGCCAAGACTGTTCGCAAGCTGCAAAAAGATGATGCCCAAGCCGGAAACAGCACTGATTTTGCGCAGATGCAGGGCAGCTTTCGCATTGTAGATGGCGTGCTCAACAACAATGATTTGTATATGGCTTCACCACTGTTTCGCTTAACTGGACAAGGCAGGGTCAACTTCAAAGAAATGGCTTTGGACTACCACGTTCGGCCGCGTTTGATTGATTCGATTACGGGTCAAGGTGGTAGCCAAAAGCAGAAAGGACTGGTGGTTCCTTTGCATATTTTTGGCCCATTTGAGCAATTGGACGTGTCTTTAGAAGTGGATAGAGATGCGCTGTTAGAAAGTGCTGCCGCATTGAATAAAAAGGCAGGCGATAAAATCGGCGGCATAGCTGGCCAAGTGCTTGAGCAAGGTTTCGTGGAAACACGGGAAGAACAAAAGCAAAAGGCCGAGGAAGCTATTCAACAAAAGTTGAATGATGAAAAAGCCCGCGCCAAAGAAAAGCTACAAAATGCCTTAAAAGGGTTTAAGTTTTAAAGGGTAAATCATGCACACTTTTGAACATATGCGCTTGCATCCAGAGCGCCCACAAATTCGCCAAATTCGCCATGCAGTTTCGTTGCTTCGCGATGGTCTGTTTGCAGTGGTTCCCACCGAAACCACCTATGCCATCATGGTCTTGCCCTCCGCCAACAAAGCCCAGGAAAGCATTTTAAAGCTGCGCAACTTGGATGATACCCATTTATGGTCGCTGGTGGTTGCTGATTTATCGCAAGCGGCCAAGTATGTAAGTATTGATAACAACGCCCACCGCATCTTAAAGCATCATTTGCCCGGCCCATTTACATTTATTTTGCCAGCCAACTCGCAATTGCCCAAACGCATCTTTGGCAAACGCCGTGATGTTGGCATTCGCATGCCCGACCACCCCGTTTGCAAAATGCTACTTGAAGAATTGGGTGAACCCTTGCTCGGCACCTCCATGCAATTTGCAAATGAAGAAGTCATGGCCATGGATCCCGATGAAATTGCCAACCATATCAAACACCTCAATGCTGTCGTTTTGGATACTGGCTGGGGTGGCTTAGAGCCGACTACCATTGTCGATTTATGCGATAATGATATCCAAATTCTGCGCCAAGGCGCCGGGGAATGGTTATGAGTAACCTTCACACTCCCCCTTCAGATTGCATATCAAACACTAAGCTGTACCTTTCGCGACCCAATCTTAATCACCAAGAGGCAAAACCATGATTCATTCCACGCTCACCGCTTTATCTCCATTGGATGGCCGTTACGCCAACAAAGTTGGTGAGCTTCGCCCTATTTTTAGTGAGTTTGGCCTGATTAAAGCTCGCGTTTTGGTTGAAGTGCGTTGGTTACAAATGCTGGCAAACCACAAAGACATTAGCGAAGTAGCCAGCCTATCTCCTGACGCCAGCGCTTTTCTTGATGACATCGTCACAAACTTTTCGATTGCTGATGCTGAGCGTGTTAAGACCATTGAGAGCACCACCAACCATGATGTGAAAGCAGTGGAATACTTTCTTAAAGAGAAAGTGGCCAATCATGCTGAGCTAGCAACATCTGCCGAATTTTTCCATTTCGCCTGCACTTCAGAGGATATCAATAATTTATCCTATGGTTTGATGCTCAAAGAAGCCCGCGACATGGTTTTACTGCCACATATCGATACCACCATCGCCACGATGCAGAGCATGGCTTCCGACATGGCGGATATGTCGATGTTAGCGCGCACCCACGGCCAACCAGCTTCACCATCAACCATGGGCAAAGAATGGATGAATGTGGTGGCTAGACTTGATCGCCAGCGCAAACAAATTGCCGAGGTGGAAATCTCAGGCAAAATCAACGGCGCCACTGGCAACTTCAACGCCCATTTGGTGGCTTATCCGGATGTGGATTGGGTAGCCACAGCCCAAGCATTTGTAGAATCCATAGGCCTAGCTTGGAATCCATACACCACTCAAATTGAGCCCCACGATTATATTGCTGAGCTCAACCAAGCAACCTCGCGTTTGAACATCATCTTGATTGATTTCTGCCGTGATATTTGGGGATATATTTCCTTGGGCTTCTTTAAACAACGTGTGATTGAAGGGGAAGTCGGCTCTTCAACCATGCCGCATAAAGTCAATCCTATTGATTTTGAAAATGCCGAAGGAAACCTGGGCTTGGCCAACGCCATGTTGCAGCATTTGGCAGAGAAGCTGCCTATCTCACGCTGGCAACGCGACCTCACCGATTCCACAGTATTGCGTAATCTTGGCGTTGGTTTTGGTTATACTCTGTTATCCATTTCTTCGCTGCAACGCGGTTTGAGCAAGTTGGAAGTTAACGAAGATAAAATGCTCGCCGATTTGGATGCTTGTTGGGAAGTGCTTGGCGAAGCTGTGCAAACGGTAATGCGTCGTTATGGCTTGCCTAATCCTTATGAGCAAATGAAAGCACTCACACGTGGCAAAGGTATTACGCCAGAGCGTTTGCGTACATTTATTGCTGATTTGGATATCCCTGCTGATGCAAAAGTCCGTTTGGCCGATATCACGCCAGCGGATTACATTGGCAATGCTGCTTTTATGGCCAAAGCAAAGCGTTCTTAAACCGCACAGTCTAGAGCGCACTTCTATTGATAATTCAAGGGATTGAACTATGATTGCTCAGTTTTTACATGAGATAAAGTAGGCTAACTACTCTTTTCCGCAGATTGCGGAGAATGTCATGGAGGTTGGTTTTATGCGCTTATTTGCTGTTTTACTTGTACCATGTTCGCTACTAATCACCGCGCTGGTTTGGGCAGCAGATAACCCACCAGCAGATGATGAAGTGGTGCCTGATGCTATGTCGCGTTTGATCAAAGCACCTGAAATTGACTTTGAAACGATACGCGACCCATTTTTATCCTCATTTGAAAAAGCGCGCATTGAAGAAGCCCAACGTTTTAAAAACCGTAAAGAACTTCCATCTAACTCTCGCAAACGCGAACCGCTTGAAGCCTTTGATTTAAGTGCCCTCAAACTTGTTGCTACCTACAAACGTCAAAACCAGGGTTGGGTAGCCAGCATTCAAGATAATTCAGGTCAATCGTACACCGTCCGCCGTGGTAATTACATTGGCAAGCGCGGTGGTAAAATTGAAAAAATTGATAATAAAACTGTTTATTTGGTAGAACAAACCATCAATCCTGCTGGCGAAATTATTGACCAGCAAGTCACGCTGACGCTTGATGAGGTCAACGCCAACTTCAACTGATGAACAAACAAGCTATTATCCATCTGTTTGAAACACTGCAAGCGCGCGACCCCGAACCCAAAACTGAACTCAATTATTCAACGCCGTTTGAACTGCTTATCGCTGTACTTTTATCAGCGCAATCCACTGATGTTGGTGTCAACAAAGCCACCGCCAAATTATTCCCCGTTGCCAATACCCCAGAGGCATTTCTAAAGCTTGGTGAAGAAGGGCTAAAAAAATACATAGCAACCATTGGCCTTTATAACAGCAAGGCAAAACACGCCATTCAAACTTCACGCAAACTCATCGATGAATTTCATGGCGAAGTGCCCCGCACGCGAAAAGAGCTTGAGTCTTTACCGGGTGTAGGCAGAAAAACTGCGAATGTAGTACTCAATGTCGCCTTTGGAGAACCAACCATGGCCGTGGATACGCATATCTTTCGCGTTGGTAACCGCACAGGGTTGGCTAAGGGAAAAACACCGCTTGATGTGGAGCACAAGCTACTCAAAGTCATCCCCAAAGCGTTTATGCAGCATGCCCATCACTGGCTGATTCTTCATGGCCGATATACTTGCACAGCCCGCAAACCCAAATGTACGTTATGTCCCATTCAAGATGACTGCTCATGGCCTGAAAAAAGATCAGCCTGAATCCATATGGCAAAACTTCCGTTTATATTCCACGACCTCCAAGACTCACAAATATTTGCTATGGCCCAAGCCGCTGGCAGAGCAGGGTTTGATGCTCAGGGCACAGTGCAATCATTAAAGGCGGCGCCGTGGGTAAAACACAGTCGATATATTTCCCACGTTGAAGAAATGCCCAGCTTAGGTGATGTAAACAAAGGTTTATTTGCATTAAACCTAAAGAAGTCAGGTTTAAGCGGCGTTTTAGTGCCTATGGTTGATGATATTGCACAACTGCTAGCTGAATTTGCGCCTTTACTGCGCAAAAACGGCTTATCGTTTTTAACTGTGCACCCTGAACAAATCGATATGTGTGACCTTACTGCGCTACAACAATGGCAAGGTAAACTTCGGGTTCCAAACACACTTTATTGTCATGGTGAAAGCATGCTTAAAGCTGCTGAAAGCATCGGCTTCCCCGTAATTTTTAAATCCTTTCGTGACGGATTTATACGCTTTGAAAACCAGCAAAATCTAGCGCAGTGGCTGGAGAGTCAATCAGCAAAAGACTACCCCTTCCATTTCCAGCAACGCGTGCAGCAATACGTTGCTGGAGAAACAACGCAATTGGCTTCTGTCGTACTTCTCTTTGGTGCTGAGGGTAAGCCCATACGTGGTTTTACAGCCAGAAGAATTCGCGTAACACAAACCCTTTACGGCCCCTTTGGTGAAACACTTGCCGCCCAAGCCGAATGGCTTCCTGATCTATACGAAGCAGCCGTTGAACTGATGTCAGCGATAGGCTGGGTTGGTTTTGCCGAAGTGGAATGCAAACAAGATATAAACGGCACTTGGTGGCTCATTGAAATCAATCCGCGACTCTCGGGTTGGAGCTGTCTTGCTGAAGCAGACGGGGCTGGATTTTTGCAGGCCTACCATCATCTCTGTACAGAAGATAAACCACTGCAAGAAGCTTGTTTGCAACGTTCAGTCACGCAATACTCACGTATGGTTGCTTCATCACGCCATCAACCCGATACGGTAAACTTAAGTCTTCATACATTGAAAAAAATGTATCAGCATCCAAACGATTTCCTGTATGGCGCATGGGATAAAGAGGATGGCAAAGCCAATCGCGCTTGGCTTTCTTTCATGCTCAAACGCTATCTCAAAAAGAATTAACTAACGGCTGCGAATTTCTGCTTCTATCAATTCCCAAGCCGCAATCACATTGGGAAACGTTAAACGATAAAACTTACAATCCTTATTCAATCGCTTGTTGAGCATGGGCAAATCAAGCGCCATGCCGCGCTGAATATGCAAATGCTCGGGCAATGCCATCAAAGCTTCATGGCGCGGTATTTCCAGAAGTTCTGGTGCAGTCAAATCAGCACGATACTGATGCAACACCACATGTGTCAGCGGCAATGGCTTACGCTGAATATTTTTGGGGTGCCAAAGATGGCACCGTGTTTCAACACCTTGCGCATCGGGAAAATCAAAATAATCGGCGCTTATAAGTCCCGAATCGATAATGGTTTGTCGCTCAAAAGCTGGATGCTCAGTAAATTCCCATTGCATGGGTCTTGGAAAGGGATAAACCCAACCATCTTTGGCCAACAGGGCAAACTCATCCGAGAAATAATCGGCGCCCGCCAATAAACCCGCCGTGCAAATGCTGCTTTTACCAGCCCCTGAAACACCGGCAAACATACATGCCTTACCATTCACATGCAGCAGCGCGGCATGAATCGAAGCCATATCCTTATCAAGATATTCGATGGTTTTTCGATAGAAATGGATTTCTAATGCCGCACTGATTTCTCGCTCATCATCACTTTGCCAAAGCAATTCCTGCTCACCATCCGCATCCACTGCCACGAATCGATACACATCATCACTAAGCAACACTTCAAACTTAAGCTGCGGGATCTCCCCGCTTACTACTTCATATAAACAGAGGAATTTACCCATATCCTGCTGGCATGCAGCCGAATCTGAACCCACCTGCACCACGATATTGGCGATACGGCATTGTTGAAGCCAAGCCATTACAGGCTCAATTAATTTTGGAAAAAGCCAAAACCCGAAAGCTCAGCCAATACATCATTCACATCACGCAAAGCAACAGCGTGTTCAACACCAAGTGTTTCAGCAATGAGCCCAGCCATATCTTCAGCACGATGCTCACCATCACACATATCAAACACGGCGCTCGCTGTGGGGTTTAGGGTGACGGTTGTGCCATTGTCTTCGTGGATATACACATAGCTGCCCATTTCTTCGAGCTCTTCACAGACCAATCTATCCACCCGTTTCGGATATTCAGGCACGATAATCTCAAAGGTTTCACTCATGTGTTATCTCCTAAAGTGTACGCGACCATCTGACAATCAGCGCAGCTCAAATGATGCTGGCAATGATTCCAACGCTCGATGGAAGGCGATAAGTTACCACGGCATGCGTCGTTGGCACCCAAAATTTCCAATAATGATTTTTCTCGGACACTACCCAACTGATGGCTGCGATTAAAAATACACGGGCTCACTTGACCATTGGCACATACCGCCAATTTCCCCCGCCTTTTGGAGACAGAAGTTGCTTGCACCACTTCCAATTGCTTAGGTTGATCGGTTTGTACCACAACATGATGTCCTTCTTCACTCGGCACATGTGAACCCTTAGAAGGCAATAGCGTAATATGTTTGGTATTGAGACTTTCCCCTCGGCCAGTTTCATGCACGGGGTCAAAGCGCACTGATGTGGCATCCAAAAAGAATTCTGATTTTACAAAATCGAGCATCAAAGGCTCTTGCCCAGCATTTTGCTCCATCACAGCCATACCAACACGAATTTTAAAGGCCATGTCTTGTGCCCTATGCATCGCTGCAATCGTGCGCTTAAAGCTTCCAGGTACTTGCGTGATGCCATCATGCACAACCTCATCGGGTGAATACAAAGAAAAAGCAATGTTCGGCTGATACGGGAGCAAAGCTTCAAGCAAAGGCTCATGCAGCAACAAGCCATTGGTATAAATTTCTATGCCTTGAACATCCAAACTGGCAGCAAAAGCCACAGCCTCCACCAAATTGCGATGAATCAAAGGGTCTCCGCCCGTAAACTGCACAAAAGGCCGCCCCAAACTTCTGGCTTGCATCAATACCGATTTGATTTCTTCAAGACTTAAAAAATCATGGCATTCAGGGGAGGAGGATGCATAACAATGGATACAACGCTCATTACACTGATCGGTAATTTCCAAGAATAATAAGCCGAGTTCATCACCAATCACTGCGTGCTGCATAGATGAGGGAATCAAAGCGGCTTCTGATAGACTGGACAACCAAGGATGTTGTTTTTCAATGATACTTAACTGTGCGGCCCCAGAAGCATCTACATCTTCGCGATGGAACAGCTGCTGGAATAAGCTTTGCGCAAACCCACCCTGTAATAGTGTTTGTTGCCCTGTTTGGAAAGGATGAATAAGGGTTACTTCTTCAGACTCTTTATCTGTAAGCGCGAGGACAAAACCGTTATCACTTAGAAAAATATAATAGGGTTGCTGCATACACTCTCTTGAAAAACAGATTTATCTACAACGCCCAGATGCTTGGCAAGTACAAGGTCTTCTACAGCCAACAGGTGTAAACCCACAATCACGGCAAAAATCTCTACAACGAACCCTTCTCAAGGAGCCCCCTGGGCAGTTGGTGCCACATGAGGCCCGGCAACAATTTCGCTCATTGTAATCTCTAGCGCCAGCCACACATGGGCAACAAGCATTGGTACCTGACGAAATAGTAATCAATACACTGCCGCCGCCACCTCTGCGTCCACCCATTCGACAATTCACAGTTGCTCCCATGGCATTTCGGGGCGTCGCAATCATGGCACCAAGAATCACTGGCGGAACATACACCACAGCCTTTAAAAGCTTACGGCGTACATTTTTACTGTCTTGGTTAGATTGTTCATCTTCCATGATAACAATCGTAGACCATAAATACAGTCAATGCAAAATGTAAAAAGGAATAAACGTTACGATTTAAATCAGAATCTACAGAATTTCACTGACTATTTTAGCACTTCTTACCAGTACCGACACCATTACACTTACAGTTAGATTTACAGCCGACTGGTGTAAAACCACAAATTTTACAAAAATCTTTACACTTTATTGTGGCCAACATGCCAGGTGGGCAATTCGTGCCACAAGATTTAAGACATTGACTTTCACTACATTTCACAGGGTCGTATTTAGTCGATCCAGGAATACATGGACAACAAGCATTGGTCCCCGAGGAAATGGTTATCATCACAGAGGGGGCACCGCCAGTCATCTTACATGTTTTAGTTTGCCCGATAGCCCCCATTGCAGTTCTAGGCGTTGCGACCATAGACCCAAGAATAACTGGTGGCGCATAAACCATTGCTTTTAACAATTTACGTCGCACATCGTTATTTTGTTTATCTTGTTTGTTCATGACCACTCCAACACAATTTGCTTTGGCTGCACTATAAAACAGAGTCGTTACAATGTCTATGTACGGCATCACAGCAAGCGCCTATAGATTATTTACTTTTTCATCTTTAAGCTTGAGCAATGATCAAGCTCAATACCAAGCTCTATCGGCAACAAGCTTGCCTTGCTATAAACAAGCAATTGTCAGACCAATATTTAACGTCTACGGATTTTTGGACCTATGCCCAAGCCGATGCCATGTTTCCAATCTTATGGACATCTCTTACTGAGGCAGATCAAGCTAGGGCTTTGCCCTCGCTTCAGTTACCCATTAGCGGAAAAGTATTTGCCGCGGATGCATTACGCATGAAAAATGCCACCGCCAGAGTGTTGCGCGCTTTTAACGATGCCAAAATACCTGTTATTTGCATGCGTGGTGTAGCCGTGAGTGAAAAGCTCTATCCCCATGCTTATCTGCGACCTCACACTGATATCGACCTCTTATTTGAAGAGAAACATACACTCATGGCCAAACAAGTAGTGGGAAACATACTTCACTACAACCCCTTAAAAGCATACCCCATGTTATTCAAACAAGGTGATATCCCGCTTGATTTGCATATCGAACCCATTGGCGCTGAGCGTATTAAAGCCTGGAAAGATATCACACCATTAAGCACCAAAGACTTTTTTATGTATGCACAAGAATCAACACTTGCTGGTGAGAAAGCTTTGCTCGTGGGGCCTCGCGTGATGCTCCCTTACCTTTGCTTCCATGCACTTAAGCATTCGTTTGAACGGCTCATTTGGCTTTACGATATCCACCTTCTCGCCCAACAGGTGAACGACTTAAAGCAATGGGATGCAGTGCTGGAAGGCATGAAAGAATACAAACTCGAACGACCTTGTTTTTATGCATTGTCGTATGTGAAAGAGCATATGGGAGCCAACATCCCAGATGAAATTTTAGTGGCAACCAAACCCAATATGGGGCTTGTTGAGCGCCGGTTATTTGCGCGGTTTATGAAGCATGAAATCATTCCGTATATGGCTGAACGTTTGTTTTCACGCATGTTACCGAGCTGGTCACAACGGCTGGAATTTTGGCGCGAAACCATTTATCCAAGCTTGGAAGTACGCGAACAAATCGCTGGTGGTGGTTGCGTGAAATGCAATTTTATTCGCACTCGCCTCAAACAGATTGGCCGAGCCATGCTTGCCTTTGGTAAAGAAATCTTTTTAATTGCGAGAACTTAGGGCAAGATATGCATCAAAGTCTTCTGGGGAGGGGCAATTGAGCGTTAAATCCAATGTTGTAACACTTTCTTTGTGTTTACTGATAATTTCCGCACCAGCCTTTGCGGATGAAGCAACTGAAACCGAAGGTTTGCCAGAAACCTTCGCAGCCTCAGCAGAAAGAGGCAAAGCTCAATTTCAGGCCATTTGCGCCCATTGCCATACAACGACTTATGAAGAGAGCCGTATCGGTGCTCCAGGCCTTAAAGGTGTACTTGAGCGCCACTCAGAAACGTGGTTAAACCAATGGTTGAAGTCACCCGAAGAATTTGCCCAAAAGGATGTTGCAGCTCGCGATTTAATCGATGCAAACACCTTTGGTTTAGCGATGCCAACATTACCCGCGATGCAAGATGAACATAATAGGCTTGATATCATCGAATACCTAAAAACTCTCAAAGAGTAGGCATAAAAAAGGCAGCTAAAATGCTGCCTTTCTTCAAAATATACAACTGGTTGAATTAGAACGTGCCGTGAATCAAATCCGTTTTCACAGCCCACGCATAACCTCCATCGGTTGATTGCAATGCAAATTCTGGTGTTGGTACACCCAAATGAATAACACCATCTTCAACTTCAGCCAAAGCTTTGGTTGAGCGCAACAAACCAAAAGCCGCGCCAGCAATAATGCCTGCACCAGCGCCTTTGGTAACATAATCCCAATGTGACGATGGGCTTGTAGATACCAACATCACACCCAAACCAATCAAAGCGCCAACACCTGCGCCATACAAAGCATCATCCATCAAATTTTGCACTTCACTGTTTGCAGCTGATGCCTGAAAAGGCACAACTGCCAAGGCGGCTGCAATCATCACTGCTTGTACTACTTTTTTCATTTTATTCTCCAGCTTATGCAAAAGCTTATTTATTCAATGGCATGCAGCATAGCTTCGCACGCTTTTTTTGCATCATCAAAAATCATCATGGTTTTATCCATGTAAAACAGGTCGTTATCCAAACCAGCGTAACCCACTGACATTGAACGCTTCACCACCAGGATATGCTCAGCTTTGGTCGCTTCCAAAATCGGCATACCATAAATCGGACTAGTCTTATCATTTTTCGCAGCAGGGTTCACCACGTCGTTAGCGCCAATCACCAACACCACATCGGTATCCGAAAATTCAGGATTAATTTCATCCATTTCTTCCACAATATCATAAGGCACATCAGCCTCGGCCAGCAATACGTTCATATGACCAGGCATACGACCCGCCACAGGATGAATAGCAAAACGTACTTTCACTCCCTTTTCTTGCAAAACCTCAACCAACTCTTTCAAAGCATGCTGCGCTCTAGCTACAGCCAATCCATAACCAGGAACAATAATCACACTGCGTGCATTGGATAACAAAAATGCTGCATCATCAGCAGAGCCTGATTTGTAAGGGCGCTGTACTTGATCGCCTGTTACAGCACTTGATGAATTATCTGTACCAAAACCACCCAACAACACATTAAACAGCGATCGATTCATCGCCCTGCACATGATATAAGACAGTATCGCGCCCGATGAACCCACCAACGCGCCTGCGATTATCAACATATTGTTGCCAAGCGTAAAGCCGATACCAGCAGCAGCCCAACCCGAATATGAATTCAACATCGATACGATCACTGGCATATCCGCGCCACCAATAGGCACAATAAGCAATACACCCAAGACCATAGCCACAACCAACATCAGCATAAACGCTTCTGGTGACTGATTCACACAAAAAATCAAACCCGAACCAATCATCACAATGCCAAGGATAAGATTGAGGTAATGCTGACCTTTAAAACTTAGTGGTGAACCAGACAACACACCCTGCAACTTACCGAAGGCGATAAGTGAGGCAGTAAACGTAATCGCACCGATAAACGTACCCAAAAACAATTCAATACGGCTGGCAAGCTTCAAGCCACCATTGATATCAGCAATACCATAAGCCACGGGATTACTAAATGCCGATACGGCAATACAAACCGCAGCCAAACCCACAAGTGAATGCATAAAGGCAACCATTTGCGGCATATCCGTCATCGGCACTTTGCGCGCTGCAACACCGCCAATAATACCACCTGTGGCAATCGCCGCTAAAATCCATGTGTAGTTTTGCACGCCATCAAGCTGCAAAGTCACGACAATGGCAATCGCCATACCAATCATACCAAAGCTGTTGCCACGACGCGCAGTGACCGGAGAAGAAAGCCCTTTAAGCGCCAGAATAATTAATATCGAAGCAAGTAAATACGCCATTTCCGTCATATTTGCTGATAACATGTAATCCCCTTACTGACGCTTTTTGAACATAGCGAGCATGCGTTGCGTCACCATGAAACCACCAAAAATATTCACCGATGCCAAGCCCACAGCCACCAAACCAAGCACAGTCGCCAAATTCATTTCCATAGGACCCGAGGCAATAATCGCACCCACAATCACAATGCTCGAAATCGCATTGGTCACACTCATCAATGGGGTGTGTAAGGCTGGCGTCACATTCCAAACCACGTGGTAACCCACAAAAATGGCCAACACAAATACTGTAAACGATAAAACAACGGGATCCGCTGTGCTTGCAACCAAGTTGGCATGCTCGGCCATATCACAAGCTGCCCTGTCACATGAAGATGCATTACACATGATTACCCCCGTTTTTCCAATAAGTTCGTTTTCAAAAATTCACCATCCATACATAACAATGCAGCTTCAATAATATCGTCTTCGCGATTGATATTCAGTGTTGCCGAATCACTTTCTTCTTCGCCCTTCTGCAACATCAAACTCATAAAATTAAGCATATTCTTGGCATACAAAGCACTGGCATCAGTCGCGAGCAAAGCAGGAATATTACTCACACCAACAATGGTAACGCCGCCAACTTTCACCACTTTATCTTTTTCAGATAAAGGGCAATTACCACCAGCTTCCACAGCCATATCCACAATCACGGCGCCATGTTTCATCTTAGCGACCACATCGGCTGTGACCAACACTGGCGCAGGGCGACCAGGAATTAGTGCGGTAGTGATAATGATATCAGCTGCTGACGCATGCTTAGCAATCAATTCCGCTTGTTTTTGTTTGTATTCATCCGACATTTCTTTGGCGTAACCACCGGCATCTTCGGCATCAGCATCCTGCGCCACTTCCACAAATTTAGCGCCCAAACTTTCCACTTGTTCTTTGGCCGCAGCGCGCACATCAAAAGCTTCTACCATGGCGCCCAAACGGCGCGCCGTGGCAATGGCTTGCAAGCCAGCAACACCTGCACCCATCACCAATACTTTGGCTGATTGCACAGTGCCTGCTGCTGTCATCAGCATGGGCATAAATTTTTGATAGTGTTCTAAGGCCAGCAATACAGATTTATAGCCTGCGATATTCGCTTGTGAGGACAACACATCCATGCTTTGCGCCCGTGAGGTGCGCGGAATCATTTCCATGCAAAAGGATGTTAACCCTTGGTCGGCATATGCTTGTAGGTTGGGATTGGCAAAAGGCGACTGCAAACTCGCCACCACAGTACCTTTGTTTAAAACTTTGTTTTCTTCAGCAGAAAGGGATTGCACTTTAAGCACAACTTCAGCGCCACTCACGGTTGCTGCAAAATCATCAGCAATACTTGCGCCCGCAGCTTCAAAAGCAGCATCAGTAATGCCAGCACTAAGGCCAGCGCCGCGTTGCACCACAACCTTGCAACCAAGGTTGATATATTTTTTTACTGTTTCAGGTGTCGCCGCCACACGTGTTTCATTTGCAGCGATTTCGGCAGGAATTGCTATGCGCGCCATGGGTATTATCTCCCTTCAATTTCCGATGAAGCTGCGGAACTGTAAAGGAAGAAGTGAATAATACAATTATAAATGACCCATCACAGATACAAAGCGCTAGCATCGGCTGCGCACATTGACCGAGCAAAACAGTTGCGGTTACAGTTGACTTCGCCAAGCTTCAAAAACCTTTACCAAACCCCTAGCTTTACCATCGATGCCAAGCCAAAGGATAACCATGCAATTTTCCACTACCGATATTTTACTCACCAGCTTATTCGCCATCGGTTTATTTCAAGTGATTTGGTTGTCTGTGGTGCTCATTCGCAAAGGTTTTGCACCCTCGGTTGTGCGCTTTTCCTTGTTGCCACTATTATCGATCTGGGTGCTGATTTGGCCTGCTTACACCCAAGGCCTTTGGCTGATGTCGGGGTTTGCTTTGTTCTTGCTGCCCATTTTCTTTGCCTGGCGCAGCAACAAAGCCTTTGCCAGGCACATCAAACTTTGCTGGCACACCACCCCCGAAGCCCAACGCCAACCCACACCATGGCTGGTATACTTATCCAGTTTGTTTATTGCTGCCATCCTCTTTTATCAAGCGCCCGAACTGGGATTGGGCGTAGCGCTTAGCGTTTGTTTGGCTTGGCCTGCTGCAGAGCTGCTCGACAAAGCAGGCAAAGGATTATTACTTGGTTTTGCCCTGCACCCCAATCAAACCTTATTCGGACACATTATCTTTGTGCTTAGTGCAAGCCTGATTTGTGCATGGGGTCTACAGCTTTATCACGGCGTAGTGTGGTACCAGTTTTTTATTGCCACATTAATGGCAGGGTTCGTGGCCTCGGCCATTCGTGGTTTAACACCAATTGGCTGGAATATGCCGCTGGCATTTTTGGGCATGAGCCTCACGCTTTGGGTTTTATAAAAGGAATATTATGTACACATTGATTCACCAGGTTTTGATTGATGCTGCTTTGGCTGAAGACATGGCTTTTAAAGATCTTACAGCCATTGCCACCATTCCAGCAGAGCAACAAGCAATTGCCACTATCACGGCTAAGGCTGATGGCGTCTTATCTGGCTGCACCATAGCCGAGCAAGTGATGACCACCATGAATGCCAGCATCAAACAAAGTTGGTTCAAACAAGATGAAGACCTGGTAAAGGCTGGAGATGTAATTTGTGAGCTGGACGGCAATATGCGCTCGCTATTATCTGCTGAGCGCACAGCTCTTAATTTTTTGCAGCATCTCTCTGGCATTGCGACCGCCACCTTTGCCTACACCAAAGCCCTCAAAGGCACAGGCTGTATTGTCGTCGATACTCGCAAAACCACGCCTGGCCTACGTTTTCTGGAAAAGCAAGCCGTACTCCACGGCGGCGGCGCCAACCACCGACACGATTTGGCTTCGGGCATGCTCATCAAAGAAAACCACATCATTGGTGCAGGATCGATTACCGATGCTGTGGCAGCTTGTCACAAGCTTGCACCCGACACCTGGATTGAAGTGGAATGTGAAACCTTAGAGGAAGTGCACGAAGCTGTTGCTGTCTGCCCCGATATTATCCTACTGGATAATATGTCGATTGAGGATGTCAGACTTGCGCGTGGATTGGTACCCGGCTCCATCGTGTTGGAAGCATCAGGAAACATCACCCTGGCCAACGCCCATGCCTATGCCGCTACCGGCATCAACCGCATTGCCGTGGGCGCGATTACGCATTCCGCCCCTGCTTTGGATTTATCCATGCGCGTATTACCGCTATAAATGCTGATGCCCTTCCCAGCGCATCAAAAATGACGCGTGTATCTTGGGGTCAGATAACGTCTTGGCAGTCAAGCAGTTTTCACGAGGCAACATGGGGATAATTAAGTGTATTTAGTAAACTGTCACCGTAATCCTGTATCTCCTTCGTACGTTTTTTATGCATAACGTGGAAGTAAGCGGACGCCGGAGCGCGAAGCGCGGAGGGAACCACAAACGCAGCTTGTGACGGTCCGCTTGACTGTAGGGTTAGGCGATTTTTGCATCGGTGTATTACACTTCAACTTTGAGAATGCGCCGCAGCACTGCGAGCTTTGGCCATCTGTTTGAGATTGCGCAAAGTTACAGGCAAGCCTGTATCAATCTGCTTGGTCAGCATCCGCCCGATGAGGAGCCGAAGGGGGCCAGATAGCGTGACCCTGTGAACAACTTCACCTCCGTCGATTGTTGGATTGAGCTCATGCTCAAAAACCATACGAAACAGAGGAATCTTTGATTCAACGGTAAATGACCGATTTTGAGTAACCTCTATAACTTTCATTGGAACGGTGTTCCCTTTAGTCGGCGTGAGTTTTCCTTTGGCTCCAAGTTGAAGTGGGCTATCCAAATACGCGCGCTTGGTATCTGGATCCCAAGTGTGCCAATTGGCGACATCTTCGTAGATGCCGAAGATCACGCTAGGTGGTGCCTGTACGGATATTTTATGTTCGATCTGCATGTTTTACGCTTCCTCTTGCCTGAACGGGCTTCCCGCAATTTGGGCAAAATGACAGTGAACCTTCATAATACTTGCCACACTCTTGACATAGCTTCGGCTTGTCAACGACCGGGAAAAGGTGTCAGATACCTTTTCTACAACCAAATGCAAAACGCCCAAAAAAAGTTCGCGATCAGTGTCTGATAAATAAATGTCTGAACGTGCATTGCCACGCGATGTCACATGGTAAATAGCACCAGGGTATTCTATTCTTAAAGGTCTAGCCATTGACCTAACATATCATTTGCATTCAAGATTCAAGACCTGACACCTTTTCAGTAATCTTCTCATATATTTAATTGAAAAAGCCTCGGAATCCGCGAATCAAGCCTTGACC
>DCPU01000012.1 GCA_002323245.1 Mariprofundus sp. UBA1536
ACCCTTTGAGCAAATCGATGGTGTGATTTCAGTGGTATCGGGTTACACCAATGGCAAAACAGTCAATCCCAACTATCAAAATTACAATCAAGGCGGCCATGTCGAAGTGGTTGAAATTACTTATGAAACCAGCAAGGTGACTTACGCGCAGTTGCTGGATGTGTTTTGGCGTCAAATCAACCCTACCGATGCTGGTGGTCAGTTTGTCGATAGAGGTTATGCCTACACATCAGCTATTTTTTATCTAAATGAAGCTCAGCGGGTTGAAGCTGAAAAATCCAAAGCCGAGCTGGCCAAATCAGGTCGTTTTTCCAAACCGCTGGTCACACCCATTCAACCTGCCAAAACCTTTTACGCAGCCGAAGAGTACCATCAGGATTATTATATCAAGAATCCTGTTCGTTATTGGTATTACCGCAAAGGTTCAGGCCGCGATACCTATTTGGATAAGATTTGGGGCGAAGAACGCCATGGTGTGAAACCAGTATCGAGCCACGCTTACAAAGACCTCAAAGCTAAGCTCACGCCACTGCAATACAAAGTGACGCAAGAAGAGGGCACCGAACCGCCGTTTAACAATACTTACTGGAACAACAAAGCCGCGGGCATTTATGTGGATATCGTTTCTGGGGAGCCGCTGTTTAGCTCTACTGACAAATACAAATCCGGCACAGGCTGGCCAAGTTTTACCAAACCGCTTGAGCCTGAAAACATTGTTGAAAAAGAAGATCGAGGCTTGTTTAGTGTGCGCACGGAAATTCGTAGCAAAAAAGCAGATTCGCATCTGGGTCATGTGTTCAACGATGGCCCCGCACCCACTGGTTTGCGCTATTGCATGAACAGTGCTGCGATGCGCTTTATTCCTGCCGACAAACTTCAAGAAGAAGGCTACGGCCAATTTGCAAATCTCTTCAAAAAGTAAGCGAGGAAAGCCATGAATCAACCGAACATTTTCACTTGGAATGATGTGTTAAGCATAACCAAACAAGGAAACCCCACACCGCCTAAGCGCGTAGAAAAAAGCAAAGATGAGTGGAAAGCCTTGCTGAGTCATGAGCAATTTTACGTGACTCGAGAGCATGGCACAGAGCGGGCCCACAGCTCGGCTATGTGCCAAATCTTTGCGCCGGGTTTATACGCTTGCAGCTGTTGTGACACGCCCTTGTTTGATGCCACCACGAAGTTTGACAGCGGCACAGGTTGGCCGAGCTTTACTCTTCCAATCCAAGACAACGTGGTTTCATATCACCAAGATCTGAGCTATGGCGTACGTATCGAAGTGCGCTGCAACGTCTGCGATGCGCACTTGGGTCATGTCTTCCCTGATGGCCCAGCACCCACAGGCCTGCGCTATTGCATCAATGCCTTGAGCTTAAATAAAATCGAAGAGGCATGAGTAAATAACATAACAAATCAGTAAAAATTGATGGCTCAGTAATGATCAAACGTTGTTTTAAAACCAATTGGTTTGCTTATTATCGACTATGTTAAACATACGGAATTTTTGATGATAACGCGGAGCAAATATACAAAGAATAACTAAATTATTCGGGCAGATGCGTATGGTCGAAGTGGGCTGCCTGTAATAAAAAAACGCCGAGTGATAAGCTCGGCGTTTGTTTTGGCGGCAACGATATTTACATCATGCTGTCTTTTTTCATGTCGCTACCCATCATCTTCTTGTCGCTTTTCATGCTGTCTTGCTGCATGTCACCATCCATCATTTTGGTTTTTTGCATCATCATACCATCATCTTTTTTCATACTGTGATTCATATCCGACTGGCAGGCGTTAAGTAGGAAAGGCAAAGTAATGAGTGCAGCTATGGTGAAGAGTTTTTTCATGATTTTTTCTCCGTTGTGTTTGATTTGTGCTGGCGCAAGCCGCGCGTGGCAAAGCTTAGAGACAAAAGAACACAGACAATTCACATAAATATCACTTTTGTATCACGTGATATTTGCGTGATAAATCCAAACTAAGGTTTGTGCTGTGAAAATGACAAGTGTAAGAAAAGTGATCCAAACAAGACTACAGTTTCGATAATCGGCAAGCTCAGGGCGGATGATGAAAAAGAATATATTAATCGTGGAAGACAATGCGGATCTGGCCAGCTTAGTGCAGCTGCATGTGTTGGATATCAATTGTGATGCTGATATTGCCCACGATGGTGGTCAGGCTTTACGGATGTATCAAAGCAAAGCCTATGACCTTGTGATTCTTGATATCATGTTACCCGTGATGGATGGCATCAGCTTGTGCCAGAAAATGCGTGATAAGGGTGCTTATGTGCCCATTATTATGCTCACCTCCAAAGCTTCGGAGCTTGACCGCGTGGTCGGTCTGGAAGTGGGCGCTGATGATTATCTGACTAAACCCTTTAGTTTTCCGGAATTGTTAGCGCGCATCAAAGCGCAATTTCGCACCATCGAAGCCTTGACCCATAAGCCAACGCATCAAACTAGCGAACTATTCCAGATGGGTTATTTGCGCATGGATGTGGGTAAACGGCTGGTAACGATTCAAGGCAAAGCCATCGCGCTCACCGCCAAAGAATTTGATTTGTTGCTGTATTTTGCCAAACACCCTGGGCAAGTGTTCACGCGCAGCCAATTGCTTGACCAGGTTTGGGGTTATCAATTTGAAGGGTATGACCACACAGTCAACACCCATATCAATCGCTTGCGTCTGAAAATCGAAGCAGACCCTGCCAAACCGAAATATATCCTCACCGTTTGGGGTGTGGGTTACAAATGTGGGGATGGTATTTGAGACATTCTTTGTATGCGCGCCTAGCCATCACCCTCACATTAACACTGGGCTTGGTTGGCCTTGTGTATGCCGTGTTGATGCTTACCACTGTGCAAAATAACAGGCAATATACCGAGCAAACCCTCAATCGCGATTTGGCTAAAACCTTAGTGGCTGAGCGCAACTTGGTGCGTGAAAATGCTTTGGATGACGGCGCGCTTAAACAATTGTTTCAAGCTTATATGAATGTAAACCCAAGCATTGAAATCTATTTGTTGAATCTCAAGGGTCAGATTTTATCGTATTCAGCCGATCCAGGGAAAGTACAGCGTCAGTTTGTGGACTTAACACCCATTCAAAATTTTCTCAAAGAAGATGCCATGTTTCCAGTGTTGGGCGATGATCCGCGGTCATTCGAGCGGCAAAAGGTTTTTTCGGTAACACCCATTCCAAGTACGGATAACCCAGATGGTTATTTATATGTGATTTTACGCGGCGAGCAATACGATGATGTGGAGCAAATGGCCCGCGCTCAAGCTTTGTTAAGGTTAAGTGCTTGGGTGGTGGCTTTGGCGCTGTTGTTGGGCCTGTTGGTGGGATTGATGGTGTTATATCCCATCACGCGCCGTTTGCAGAAGCTAGCAAGAGAAGTTGAACGTTTTGCACAAAGTGGTTTCGAAGGAGAGCCAAGTTTGTCCTTGTCAGCCAAACAAGATGAGCTCAGTCAGCTTGAAAACAACATCGCCGCCATGGTGCTGCAAATCAAGGCGCAATTGGTACAACTTGCTGAGCAAGAACAACAGCGGCGCGATTTATTTGCATCGCTTTCTCATGACCTGCGCACGCCGCTGGCGACTTTGCATGGTTACTTGGAAACCTTGCAAATCAAAGCAAAATCTCTTGATGAAAACCAGCGAAAAACCTATACCAATCAAGCCATTACCTTTAGCAACCGAATCAAAGATTTGGTGGATGAGTTGTTTGAAATGGCCAAATTGGACACCTTTCAAACTGCGCCCAACCTTGAGCCGTTTTCGCTTCCTGAATTGGTGCAAGATGTATTACAACAGTTTGAACTGCGCGCCAAAGAAGTGGGTGTTGCTTTGCAGATGCGTGGTGATACCGAGCTGCCTTTTGTGACGGGTAATATCAGCTTGATGCAGCGTGTGTTTGAAAACCTGCTGGGTAACGCGATTCGCCATGTGCAAAAGGGTGATTTGATTGCTATTGATTTGCGCCATCTTGGTGACCGGGTACAGGTGGAAGTCAGCGATACTGGTAGTGGCATTGCGCCTGAGCATTTGGAACAAATTTTTGAGCCAATGTACCAGGTTAACAACGCCCATCGCGGCGGCGCGCATGCTGGCCTTGGTTTGGCTATTGTTCGCCGGATTCTTGCCTTGCACCAATCACAAATCACCGTTAGCAGCATTATCGGTGATGGCACCAGCTTTACCTTTGCACTGTTGTTTCCACCAAACCATTACTGAGGATTTTATTATGTTGAAAGCATGTTTACTGGCCACGAGCCTGTGTTTATGGGCAGGCCATGCTTTGGCAGCCAGCGATGGCTTTGTGTATGATTTTCATGAGCCTGTGATTATTAATGGTCATTGGGCAAGTAAGGATACCCCTGTGCATTTTGGCGATGCAGTGCTCACTGGCAAAGGGGGGCGCATTACCATCAAACTCGATGGGAATGTGTTTCGTTTGGGGCAATATTCTCGGCTGACCTTGCCTGCGCATGAGGAAAACATCACGCTGAACTTCTTCTTTGGTTCGTTATTGGCGGTGTTTCGTCATCATGACCACAAACAAATTATTACCAAAACTGCGGTGCTTGGCGTGCGGGGCACGGGCGCTTATTTGGACGTTGGGAAAGAGGAAACGTATTTATGTACTTGCTACGGGGATATTGATTTTGCTGATGCCAGCAACCTGGGCAATGTCGCGCGTGTGCATGCGCATCACCACAATGCCATTGCTTTTGATCACGGCTCGAAAAACTTCTTCACCATGCAACCTTTGATTGGCCATGCAACGCCGCAGTTGGTGGCGCTGGAAGCTTTGGCCGATCGCTTACCACCTGAAACGTGTTCACCAGAAAACAATAAATTTAATACTGTAGAATTTGGCTTACCACGTTAAGGGGGCTTTTTAAGCTTTGTTTACTTCACGTTAACTTCAATCGTGGTGCTCATTTTTTTGCCGTAGGATTGATGAATACCATTGGCAAATTGCAGGGTTAATGTGTGTTTGCCAGGGCTTAGAGTCACTTCAGTTTCAGTTTGGCCTTTACCAAAATGGATGTGTTGCTTATCAGCAGGCACGGCTTTGTGCTCAGGTACATACGCACCATCAATAATCAAATGATGATGGCCAGTGCCTTCTATGATTTCGCCTGCTTTATGAACTTTCATGGCTTCAATGCCCATCACGACTGTAAATGTAGAAGATACAGTTTCCCCATTTTTAGGGCTGATAAAGTAGGGGCCAGTATGGTCTTTGCCAGTATGTTCACCCGCAGTGGCTAATGACGGTGCTAGCGCTAACCCCATGCTTAAAACCAGCATTTTTAATTTAAACTTTTGCATGAAAAACCTCGCTTTGGATATGATTTCAATCTTGCTGCGGCGTATATTTAAAAGTATTTATTAAAAGCCTGTGAACACAGCATTTGTAGCATCCAAACTTGCTGGCAATAGCTTCAGCCTAATGTTACGTTTCGGCGACTTTAAAGATTGGCAAAAAAGGATGGCGCGCACATGTCGGATAACAAATCAAAAGCTTTAGAAACAGCATTGGCCCAAATCGAAAAACAATTCGGTAAAGGCACGATTATGCGCATGGGCGATCAAGCCCGCGTGGACATTGATGTGATTGGCTCTGGCTCATTGGCGCTGGATGCAGCCTTGGGCATAGGCGGCTATCCGCGCGGCCGCATTATTGAAATTTATGGCCCTGAATCATCGGGTAAAACCACACTTGCCTTGCA
The DNA here is from genome assembly GCA_002323245.1 of Mariprofundus sp. UBA1536. GTDB lineage: Bacteria > Pseudomonadota > Zetaproteobacteria > Mariprofundales > Mariprofundaceae > Ghiorsea. The sequence goes on from DCPU01000012.1 coordinate 5,744, forward strand.
TGCTGTGGCTGAAGCACAAAAAGCAGGCGGCAAAGCAGCATTTATTGATGCTGAACATGCTTTAGATCCTGATTACGCTGAAAAATTGGGCGTGAATGTGGATGATTTGTTGCTTTCGCAACCCGATTGCGGCGAACAGGCTTTGGAAATCGTGGATATGTTGACCCGCTCAGGCGCATTGGATGTATTGGTTGTGGATTCTGTGGCGGCTTTGACCCCACGCGCAGAGCTCGATGGTGATATGGGCGACTCACATATGGGCTTGCAAGCGCGTTTGATGTCTCAAGCTTTGCGTAAGCTCACTTCTGCGATTTCGCGCACCAATACCACCGTGATTTTCATCAACCAAATTCGCATGAAAATCGGCGTGATGTTTGGTAACCCAGAAACCACTACTGGTGGTAATGCTTTGAAATTCTACGCATCAGTTCGTCTAGATGTGCGCCGCACTGGATCGATTAAAAAAGGCGAAGATGTGTTGGGTAATGATACCAAAGTGAAAGTGGTGAAAAATAAAATGGCACCGCCATTTAAGTTGGCAACCTTCTCGATTATGTATGGCGAAGGCATCTCACGCGTAGGTGAAGTGGTTGATTTGGGCGTTGAGTATGGCCATGTGAAGAAAAGTGGCGCCTGGTATGCCATTGGTGATGAACGCATTGGCCAAGGCCGCGATAACGCCATTACGTTTTTAAAAGAACACCCTGATTTATTGGCCGATGTAGAGCTTAAAGTGCGCGCTGAATTGGGCATTGTGACCAAAGAAGAAAAGGCCGCCAATCGCGCCGAAAAAAATGCAGCAAAAGTGAAGGATGACCAACCAGCCAGCTGACGCCAACAAAGCCGAACAGCGAGAAGCCCTCGCTGTGGCGGTGCGGGCGCTGGGTGTACGTGAGCATAATGAGCTTGAGCTTCGCGAGAAACTTAAGCAGCGCAATTACGATGGCATCATTATTGATAACGTGATTGAGCAGCTCAAACACTATGATTATTTGAATGAGCATCGGTATGCAGAATCATTTTTGCGCTCGCGCTTAAATAAGGGCGAAACGCCAAGGGCAGCAGCATACAAAGCCAGGCAGCGTGGCGCTGATGCAGAAGCATTGCAGCTAGCGATTGAGGAAGCAGAAGGGCATTTTGATGCTTTTGATGCGTGCAAAACAGTATTGGATAAACGTGATCCCGCAGGATTACGAAAACATGACCAGCGCGTATGGCAACGCCAAATGCGCTATTTGCAAAGCAAGGGATACGATATATCCACCATTTTGCAGGTTATGAATGAGGATAAAGCATGAAAACATCGGATATTCGCAAGAAGTTTCTTGGGTATTTTGCAGGGCATGGCCATGAGATTGTCGAATCAAGCTCATTGGTTCCGCATGGCGACCCGACGTTGATGTTTACCAATGCTGGCATGGTGCAATTTAAACATGTGTTTTTGGGCAATGAAACGCGCAGTTATGTGCGCGCGACAACCAGCCAAAAATGCGTACGCGCCGGCGGCAAACACAACGACTTGGAAAATGTGGGCCACACCGCCCGTCATCACACCTTCTTTGAAATGCTCGGCAACTTCTCCTTTGGCGATTATTTCAAGAAGGAAGCTATTGATTTTGCCTGGGAATTCCTAACCGTTGAATTAGCTTTGGAAAAAGATCGTTTGTTTATTACCGTCTTTGAAGAAGATGATGAAGCTTATGCTTTGTGGACCAAAGGTATTGGCATCCCAGCTGATAAAATTGCTCGCATTGGTGCCAAAGACAATTTCTGGAGCATGGGTGATACAGGCCCTTGTGGTCCTTGTTCGGAAATCTTTTATGATCATGGTGCAGATGTGTGGGGCGGCCCTCCGGGTTCACCGGAAGAAGATGGCGATCGTTTTATCGAAATTTGGAATTTGGTGTTTATGCAATACGACCGCGATGCATCAGGCGCACTCAATCCGCTGCCCAAACCATCAGTAGATACGGGTATGGGTTTGGAGCGTGTAGCAGCAGTGCTGCAGCATCAACACAACAACTACAGCATTGATTTATTTCAACATTTAATCGCCGCAGCATGCAAAGAAACAGGCATCAAGTTTGGCGATAACAAAGAACAAGACGTAAGCCTTCGCGTGCTTGCTGATCATTTGCGCTCAGTGTCGTTTCTGCTTGCTGATGGTGTATTGCCAAGCAATGAGGGTCGCGGCTTTGTTTTGCGCCGCATTTTGCGCAGAGCTTGCCGTCATGGTCGTTTATTGGGCAAAAAAGAAGCCTTTATTTTCAAATTGGTGCAAGCCTTAGTGGATGAAATGGGCGATCATTTCGAAGAGCTTAAACAAGGCCAAGGCAATATTGAGCAAGTCATTCGTATTGAAGAAGAGCGTTTTATCAAAACTTTGGATAAGGGTTTAACGCTGGTTGAGCATGCTGCCAAAGAAGCGGGTAAGGGCGGCACGATTCCGGGCAAAACATTATTCTCACTCTACGATACCTTTGGTTTCCCCACCGATTTAACTGCCGACATTCTCAAAGGCCAAGATATCCATTTGGATATGGATGGTTTTGAAGTGTGCATGGAAGAGCAGCGCACCCGCGCACGCGCAGCATGGGGCGGCTCAGGCGAAGCGGCATTACCAAAAGCGGTGTTTGAAATTCGCGAGCAACATGGCGCAACGGACTTTTTGGGTTATACAACCCTCGTGGCAGAAGGCGCAATTTCTGGCCTGATTCAAGGCGAAGAGGCTGTTCTAACACTGAAAACTGGCGAAAAAGGCTGGTTAATCAGCAATCAAACCCCGTTTTATGCCGAATCAGGCGGCCAAGCTGGTGATACAGGCTTGATTACCACCCAAGATGCCATGTTTGAAGTGTTTGATACCAAAAAAGTATTGTCTGATTTGTTTGTGCATATTGGTAAAGTCACCAAGGGTTCATTCACCGTTGGCGGCACAGCTCATTTCCAAGTGTTGGGTCCGCGCCGCAATGCGATTGCTTGCAACCACACAGCTACGCATTTGATGCATAAAGTGTTGCGTGATGTGCTTGGCGAACATGTGAAACAAGCCGGCTCTTTGGTCAATGCTGAGCGTTTGCGTTTTGATTTTAACCATCATGAACCCGTAAGTGCAGCGCAAAAAGCTGAAATCGAAGCCATTGTGAACCAGGAAATTTGGAAAAATAAAGCTGTTGAAACCAAGCTGATGACCCAGGATGAAGCTGTGGCTTCTGGGGCGATGGCCTTGTTTGGCGAGAAATATGGCGATGAAGTGCGCGTGGTTTCAGCAGGCTTCTCCACCGAACTTTGCGGCGGCACGCATGTGTCGCGCACGGGTGATATCGGTTTGTTCCGCATTCTTTCTGAGACAGGCATTGCAGCAGGCGTTCGCCGCATTGAAGCAGTCACCAATCAAGGCGCGTATCAAAGTTACATTCAAGATGCCAACGCGCTAAATGAAGTAGCAGGCAAACTCAAAGTGCGCCCTGTTGAATCTTCTGAAGCTGTAGCCTCCTTGCAAAGCAAGCTCAAAGACACCGAAAAAGAACTGCAATCAGTCAAAGCCAAAGCATCGACTGGCATCCTTGATGATTTGATTCAGACCGCCGTGGAAGTAAACGGTATTAAATTGCTAAGCGCCGAAGTGAAAGGCGTGGCAGATATGCGTGATTTCATGGACAAAGCAAAAAACAAAATGAAATCGGGCGTGATTGTTTTCGGTCAAATCAACGGTGATAAAGTGCAACTTGTTGCAGGTGTCACCGCAGATTTGGTCGGCACCTACAACGCAGGCAACATCGTACGCGAAGTCGCCATCATCTGCGGCGGCAAAGGCGGCGGCAAACCCGATTTAGCTATGGCAGGTGGTACAGATCCAGCGAAACTCAAAGAAGCCTTAGCAGCAGTGTCTGGGTTTATCCAAGCTTAAACACAAACGTTACAACGCATCACAAGCCCTCGCTTTTTCACAAAAGAGGGGGGCTTTTTTAATCAGAGTTTTTGCAAATTTGTCATTAACTTCAATGGAAAGTGATTCCGTTGAGAGGATAGATGCTGATTGGATAAACGAATGGATCAGTAGGTACTATCTCTGTAGTCTTCCAACAATTTACATGTACAAGCTGAGTATCGAAATGAATCTAGCCTTTGATTTATCACTAGCAAAAGGATACACGAGTCAATCGCAAATTGCCCGTGTCCTAACAGAAGATTGGATGAGCAGAAATAGTTATTGCCCTAATTGTGGCACTGACCAGCTGAATCAATTTAAGAACAACCTCCCCGTTGCAGATTTTTATTGCGGTGTCTGTGCGCATCAGTTTGAATTAAAAAGTAAACTTGGACCGTCTATGGGTAAAAAAATTGTTGATGGTGCTTATGAATCTATGATTAAAAGAATACAAGCGATAGATAATCCAAATTTCTTTTTCTTAACGTATCTTCGATCTACCTGGTCTGTAGATAATTTAATGATTATTCCAAAACACCGCGGATTCAACTTGTAAGTGC
>DCPU01000015.1 GCA_002323245.1 Mariprofundus sp. UBA1536
AAAGCTCCAGAGGGGTTTTTTGTTGCTTACTATTATGAATAGTTGAGTGCTTAGTGTGGTGTTAATGGATTGCTTTAAAGGGTCATTCTCACTATAAATGGGCGTGTGACTTTAATTACATTTTTTGTTCTAAGGTAGAAAGGGGGGCTTTTCTTGCGTACAACAGCCATCCTGGTTGATTCAGATATCAACTATTTGAAAAGATTGGTGCGACTCATTAAAGGTAATGAGCGTATCTGTGTCGTTGGCGTCGCAGACAGTTACCCACATGGTTTAAAGCTTATTGAGGAATTAAGGCCAGATATTTTATTATCGGATTTGCAGTTAAAAGGCGGAGAGGGAGTTAACCTCATACGCCAGGCAAGAACACTACGGCCAAGTATAAATCCATGATAGTAACTCATGATGAAGATCAAACTAGCCTGTTCCAGGCTTTGGGTGTGGGAGCAAAAGGGTATGTCCTCAAGGAGTGCAATGCTGACGAAATGCTTCGCTCTTTGTACCAACTTATTGATGGCGGATCTCCGATTAGTCCGCGTATGGCGCGCTGGTTAGTTGCTAACTTTCAAGATAAACACCAAACCATAGACGGTAGGCCTTTGCTGAGTAAGCAAGAGCTTGAAATGTTGCGCATGCTGGCGAAAGGCTGCTCGCGTGAAGAAATGGCTAGCGTTAGTGAAATTAGCGTGAATACAGTCGCAACCTATTTAAAGCGTATATACAAGAAACTCGGGGTTAACTCCAAGAATGAAGCTGTTTTTGAAGCAGCTCAACTTGGCCTGATTTCAATCGATAGAAACTCAGTGATGAAGCTGTAAATCCTCAAACATCACCTGTAAAATCGTTAAAGTGTGATTCATGTCACCTAAAAAGGTGAATTGTCATATGCGCACCCCTCTGTACATTGCCGCATAACCGTTGAAGGGCTGGCAGTGATGTCTTCCTAAAACAACCACTTCATATATTTTCTGGGCGCATCCAATGCTAGTTCAGCAAGGTATAAATTTTTTTAAAGCATAATACGAGGGGAACACAATGAAAAAATCTATAATGATTGCTGCATCAGTAATGTTGATGGCACTAGCAAACACTGCGCAAGCAGTAGAAGCCAACAATTCATCTGCAGCCGTAAACCAATCTATCGGTAGCAACAACAGTGCATCTGTTGACCAAGCCGACGTTGGCAATGCATCTGCAACAGTTGACCAAGCTGGTTCTGACAACAACGCAACTGTCACTCAAGGCGCTGACGATCAAGGCGACACTTTTGGTGATTCCGTAGCAGTATCACAAACTGGTAATGCAAATAACGCATCTACTGCACAAGTAGGCAACGGCGATTCTGCAACAGTTACCCAAACTGGTAACAATAATGCAGCTGAAGTTGCACAACAAGGTAATGAAAACAATGCATCAGTAGCGCAAACTGGCAACAGCAACTCTGCTGAAGTTAACCAAGCTGGTAATAACAACGCAGCTTCTGTAGCGCAAACTGGTAATAACAACGCAGCCGAAGTTGAGCAAATTGGTAACTCTAACGCTGCAACAATCGCTCAAACTGGTAACAACAACGACGCTGAAGTTGAGCAAGAAGGCACTGGCAACGCTGGTTCTATCGCTCAAATCGGTAACAGCAACGCTGCTGAAATTGACCAAGTTGGTAACGCTAATGAAGCAACAGTTGCACAAGTTGGTAACAACAACGCTCTTGATGCACACCTAACTGGTAACGGCAACGCGATTGAAGCTGAGCAAACTGGTTTCAACAATGCAGCTGACATCCGTCAAACTGGCGCAAGCAACACTGCAGAACTAGAGCAATCTGGTAACTCAAATGCAGCGGACATTCTTTCTGCTGGTAATAACAATGCAGTTGAAGTTGAACAAACTGGTAACAACAACGCTGCGTCTGTTTCACAAAACGGTAACAGCAACGTAGCTGATGTTGACCAAGCTGGTAACAACAACGCAGCAACTATCGCACAAACTGGTAACGACAACGAAGCTGAAGTTGACCAAACTGGCAACAGTAACACTGGCTCAATCGCACAAAACGGTGACAGCAACTTTGCTGAAATTGAGCAGTTGGGTAACAACAACGCAGCATCTGTTGCACAAACTGGTAACAACAATGTAGCTAATGTTGAACAAAATGGTGGCTTTAACTTTGCAGATATCTTCCAATTCGGTAATGCAAACACTGCTGACGTTGCACAAGAAGGCGCAAACAACTCTGCACGTGTAAACCAAGCTGGTTCTTTCGAAGATGCTATGATTGCACAAGAAGGCGCGGGTAACGTAGCTTCTATCAACCAATCTGGTGCTGGAACTTCTTCTGCTCACAATGTTGCTGCTATCTACCAAGATGGTCAGTCTAATAATGCTTCTATTAGTCAATCTGGCGGCGCTGGTAACTCAGCATCAATCGTTCAGCACTAATAGAATAAAGATAAAGGGTGGGCGAAAGCTCACCCTTTTTTTATCTTAATTTTTAAGGAGGGTATTGTGATAAAAAAGATAGTTAGATTTGTAAGCCGTACTGCTCCAATGTTGTTACTTTCAGCCACTTCGGCAGTTGGCGCGACGGCAAGAACTCCAACCATTGAAGGTCAATTTCAAATTGAACACAACGCTGCGGAATTAAAAATAACGCCGCGTGTAGTGTCCAATCAAACCATTGAACTACGTTACAAAATAAATATGTATAAATGTGGACCTGCGGGTACTTCCAATCATGGTAACAGTGGGCATGTGTCGCTGATTGAACATGAATTGAAGAACGTGGGCAGCACCATAACATTCCATAATTTTTCCGATGCAGACAATGTATCGATGCTTTTAAAAGTTTATCAAGACAAACAACTATTGGCCGAATTTTCTAAAGATTATCCGGGCGCAAATAGCTGTGTGCCTAAAAAATAACTGTTTTATTTAATGCGTACCCATCAACTTCCTATAAAAACTGGGTTATTGTGCGCATTTCTGCTGTGCTCCACCGCAAGTTATGCCGACGCATTTTTTGCAGATGCTCAAATCCAACAATATGGTACCTACAATAATGCCAATGTGTTTCAGGATGAGATATCTGGCTCTGCGAACATTAGTATCGATCAAAGTGGTGTGGCTAACCAAACTGAAGTTTCGCAAGTTAACCTAGGCAGCCCGACCATTACAGGTTTGCAAGTGAATGTGGAAGTTTCGGGTAGAGATAATCTACTTAATATTCAACAAGGGGCTTCATTCCAGAGTGCTACTGCATACCAGCTAGGTATTTCCAATCAGATGTTGGTTGAGCAGCAAGGTGAGCGAGCTTTGGCGCATTTGTCTCAGTCTGGTGATATGAATCTTATCGATATTCGCCAAGGTGAATCTGGTTCGGTAACTATCGTGCAAGAACAAGGTAGTGGTAACAGCACGACAGTGGATCAGTCTGGTTTGTTAAGTGTGCTAGACCTTAAACAAGTGGGTAGTAATAATCAGGCCAACGTCGTGCAGCTCAATGAAAATAGTACGCTTGGCTTGTCGCAACATGGCAATTCAAATATCGCTTTGGTGCAGCAGCTTGGCTCAAATGATTCGGCAAATATTGTGCAGAATGTAAACTCCTCTGTCGTTTCATTATTGCAAACCAGTGCCTTTAACGATGCAACTATTCAGCAGATATCTCAAGGTGGGCATGACCTATCTGTTTCATTGGTGCAAAGTGGTGTTGCTGCCAACGCAACCATTTTACAAACAGGGCAAAACAACAGTATTGGCGCTACGCAATCGGGCAATAACTCTTCTATGCAAATCTATCAATCCGGCCAATATCAAGATGCTTTGGTTAATCAAGCGGGTGGTGGCAACATTGCCTACGTGTCGCAAAGTGGGGTGGCTTCTTATACCAAACCCAATACAATTTATATCAATCAGCAGGGCGTTAATATGAATGTCAGCGTCACCCAAAGTGGTGGTCAGGGCGGCCAAGTAATCGTCCAGCAGCATTAATTGGAATCCATGTTGTTTGCTATGGTAAAATCCCCAATCTCTATGTTGATGCTGATGTGCTTGTGTTTGGCAAGCTCTTTTCAGGCTGGAGCAGTGGAAGCTGAAATCAAAAACGTATTTATTGATGAAACGATAAGTTATGATGGGCACGAATTTTTCCGTGTTTTTGTTGAGACACTAAGCCAAGATAGTGATTTTAAGTTTACCACATTGGTCGTCAAAGAAGCGCAAGGTGAGAAATCTGGCTCTGATATCACTGTTGAGTACGAATACGATGATATTTATCAAGTGACGATTTATACAGGCTCAAAATACGTGGAACAAAATGCTGTTCAGGCTGCGTATGCTGTGAAAAATAAAGTCGATTTTTTTGCCTTTTCGCAACTCTCAGCCAACCCTGATTTGGCTGCAAGTGAACTATAAAGAGAGGTTGAAATCATGCGTTTTTTATGTTTTTTGTTGGCCATTACTTTTTCTGGCTCTTTGCAAGCATCTGAAATTATTTATACGCCTGTAAATCCCAATTTTGGGGGTAACCCAGGTAATGCATCGATGTTGATGTCTGAAGCTGAAGCAATTAATAAATTTAAAGACCCTGCAGCTGTGAACCCATTCGCGAAATTGAGCCCTTTGGATCAATTTAACTCCAACTTGCAGCAGTTTGTGCTCAATCAAATTGCTGCATCGGTAACCAGCCAGATTATTGATGCCAATGGCAACTTGATTCCTGGGACCATTGAGACACAACAATTCTCGATATCCATAGCAGCCAATGCAACGACGGGTGGCTTGACCATATCAACAACAGACAAAACCACAGGGCAAACCACTTCATTCGAAGTGAGATAATTGCGCTAGAAAAAAGAATAGGTGAACGTTTGAAAAATACGAAGACAACCCATTTGCTATTATCACGGCTAACATTGTTTAGTTTGCTGCTTGCGTTGGCTTCTTGTGGTACCTATGCGCGGAATGGTCAGTTTAATGCTACCAGTGAAGCATCGCTTTTAAAACCAACGAGCCAAACGTATCAAGATTTAACCCATTTGCCTGACCCCAAAGGTCAATTGGTAGCATCAGTTTATAGCTTTAGAGATATGACGGGCCAGTACAAAGCCTCACCCAACAGTAATATTTCTACTGCCGTAACCCAAGGTGCAAGCTCCATGTTGATGCAGGCATTGAAAGATTCAGGTTGGTTTATTGTAGTTGAGCGAGAAGGGTTTCAACATCTATTAACGGAGCGAAAAATATCACGGGCTTTGAAGCAAAACGAATACCCAGAGCTGCTGCCATCCAATATTATTTTTGAGGGCGGCATTATTGCTTACGACAGCAATGTGCAAACAGGTGGTGAGGGTGTGAAGTATTTGGGTATTGGGGGTTCTGAACAATACCGTGTTGACCAAGTTACTGTGTCCTTGCGTGTAGTCGATGTGCGTTCAGGTCGTATTCTCGATACCGTAGAAACAACCAAAACCGTACTTTCTTATCAATATGATATTAATGCCTTCAAATATGTGTCGTTTAAAAATCTACTGCAGTCGGAAGTTGGCGTGAGTGTGAATGAGCCCATTCAGTTGTGTGCCCAAGAAGCCATTCATTCTGCAGTGGTGCATATTGTTGCCCGCGGGGTGAAACAAAACCTATGGAGCCTTGCTCGCGCTGAGGATATTCAAACCCCAGTGATGCAGCGCTATTTGGGTGATCAAGATGTGGCAATCAGCCAAGGTACGGATGCCAAGGAAAGTTTAATTATTCAATAAGGAGAACAATGCACTTTTGATGATGCAGCATCAGTAAAAAAGTGCTTTTAAGAGTTGACAATGCAGGCGCTCATTCCTATGTTTCGCCGCGCTAATCCCCGATAGTTCAGTTGGTAGAACGGCGGACTGTTAATCCGTATGTCGCAGGTTCGAGTCCTGCTCGGGGAGCCATTTTTTAGTTGGTTTGAATTCTTTAAGGTTTATACGCTTTGGTGTATAAACCTTTTTTTATATCTGCGATTTGTGAAGTAGAAATGCCGGAGGGAAGCATGCGTATATTAGGCATAGAATCGTCGTGTGATGAAACTGCGGTCGCTATTTATGATAGTGCCGCTGGCATCATAGCTGAAGCTGTCGACTCACAAATTGCTACGCATGCTAAGTTTGGTGGCGTGGTGCCTGAAATTGCTTCCAGAGAACACTTGCAGGTTTTGCCCAAGCTGGCTGGTTCGGTGTTGCAAGAAGCTGCCTGTGATTGGTCGGATATTGATGCGATTGCAGTCACGGCTGGCCCTGGTTTGATGGGCGCGCTTTTGGTGGGTGTAACATTCGCCAGAAGTGTGGGCCTGGTGAATGCCATTCCCGTGCTGCCCATCCATCATATGGAGGGTCATTTGTTTGCACCTGGGCTAAGCCCTGAAGGATTACCGCCTTTTCCTTTTATGTCTTTGCTGGTTTCAGGTGGACACACCTTGTTGATTCGCGTGGATGGTTTGGGTCAATATAAAGTTGTTGGGCAAACCATTGATGATGCCGCTGGTGAATGTTTTGACAAAACTGCGCGTGTTTTGGGCTTGCCGTATCCTGGTGGTCCAGAAATCGCAAGATTGGCTAAGTTGGGTGATGCAGCGCGGTTTAAGTTTCCTAGGCCAATGCTCAATAAAGATAATGTAAATTTCAGTTTTTCAGGGTTAAAAACTGCAGTGATGTATGCAGCCAAAGATTGTGGTGCATTCAATGATCAAACCAAAGCAGATTTGGCTGCCTGCACGGAATTGGCAATTGCCGATGTGCTGGTAAAAAAGGCCATCAAAGCTTGCTTGCAAGAAGATGTGAAGTCGTTGGTGATTGCTGGCGGCGTAGCAGCGAATGTCACTTTGCGTAGCATGTTGGATAAAGAAACTTCCAAACATCAATTAAACTTGTATGTGCCTTCTCCAGCGTATTGTACCGATAATGCGGCCATGATTGCTTATGCAGGTTTCCTACGGTTCAAAGGCGGCTCAGCAGCTATCAGCGATGACTGGGATGCTAATCCGCGCTGGAAGCTGCAAGAGCTTAGGCCAGCATAAAAAAAAGCCTCTGCATTGCTGCAAAGGCTTTTCCAGAAGACCAAAACTAGGATGTTAAACGCGGTTTTTCAGCGCTTGTCTTCGGAGCAGGAAACCAAATCCTAATAACATCAATAGCATCATGGCTGTGGTATCTAAACCAGAGGTCATGCAATGAATACCGCCTGGTGTTCCATCGCCTTCACCACCATCATCATCATCGCCACCACCATTTACAGCTGGAATCACTGGAGACGTGGTAGCAATTACCAAACGAGTTTGTAATGTGCCTGTGAAGGTAGTCGGAATCGTGACTGTTGCTGTAGGAGCAATAGTAGTGTTAGCGGCTACCGTCGCATAATCATCAATGGTCGCATACGTATCAATAATCGCATAATTATCAATAACTGCATATGCGCCTACGGTTGCGTAGGCATTGATTGTCACATTGTCACCGATAACAGCTAGCGGGCTGACTGTGGCATAAGTATCTACCACGTTGCCAATGCCAGCAGTTGCTAAGCGAGGCGTGCGTGTTTTTGCCGTGGCGATGTAGTTGGCGGCTGAATAAGAGTCAAATGCACTTTCATCTGTGATGGTCACATTGATGCTGCCATTGGTATTGATTAGTTTTGTGGTAACTGGCGTGAGTGCATTTGCGCTGTTAACAAAATAGACAGTCGCACCAGCTTGCACGCCGCCAGTCGAAAACATCAATGTTGATGTGCCGGTATTGGTGGTCAGGTTGGTCATATTGATATCAATAGTACCGCCAATAAGTTTGGTGCCAGCAAGTGGATTGTTTGGTGTGGTAGGTGTGGCAGTTAAACTGTTGATGGTTTCATTCAAGCCGGGTTTGGCAGAAACAACGCCAGATGTGTGCGTAGCGCCAGCTAAAAGTGGCTTGATTGATGAATAGTTCACATCCCCGCCGCCAAAAATTTCTTGGCCGTTACTAAATCCATCACCATCGGAATCGTATTGCTCTAAAAGAATGTACGAAGCTTGTGTTAAATTATCATCGTCAACAAAGCGGCTAAAAGTGAGTGCGTAAGGTGTTGCAGCATTATTTTCAGAATATGCGGTGCTGGTATGGCAAGTACCGCAACTAATAGCTTTATTATATGCGGCAGGTTGGACGTCAGGATACCAAGCCTTGGCGTGGGCTTGTGGAATGAATGTTAAGCTGAATAGCAAGGCGATTAGGCTGAATTTTAGTTTTGCGTTTTTCATCAAGGCGTTCTCCGTCTAAATAAAACTTTTTGCGATATTATCAGAGAAATCTTAACTCAACCTGATTTTAATCACAATGCTTCAGAACAGAAAAAGTAATACTTTGCTGCGTAAAATGAAAAGTGAATTAAGTCTGGACACACCAGATTAATTACGGTTGAATTTGCATATATTGATTGTAAAATAAGCATTATTGCTTAAGAGGGGATTACAAATGTCAAAACACTATACGAAAATCGCTATGATTGCCTTGGCAATAGCAAGCTTGACGTTCGCAAGCTGCGGGGCGAAAAAAGATTCTGATATGTCTGGTAACATCAACAAAGGGAATATGGACAGTCAAGCTGCTATGGATCAAGCGGCCATGGATAAAGCAGCAGCAGATCGTGCAGCTGCAGAAAAAGCTGCTGCTGATAAAGCAGCCAACATGGCAGCTATGCCTTCTACCAACTCTGCATACTTCGCTTTTGATAGCGCAGTGATTGATGATGCAGGTAAAATGGCATTGACAGCATATGCTACCTGGTTGAACAACAACACTGATGTGAATGTAACTGTTGAAGGCAACTGCGACGAGCGCGGCAGCCGTGAATACAACTTGGCATTAGGCGAAGAACGTGCCAAATCTGTGCGTGATGTTTTGGTTTCTAATGGTGTAGCAGCAAGCCGTATCGACACTGTTTCTTTTGGTGAAGAGCGTCCTGTTTGTACACGTTCTGGCGAAGCTTGCTGGGCACAAAACCGTCGTGGTGATGTAGTTAACCGTTAATTTAGGCAGATTGGTGAACTTGCCAATGTATTACTCAAAGCCACTGACTCTGTCGGTGGCTTTGTCTTTGGCGCTGCTAACAAGCTGCGCAAGCAAAAAGGCCGAGCCTGAGGCTTGGCTTCAAGATAAAGACTTGGTGGTGCAATCCCTTCAAGATGCCCACACAGGTAATGCAAAATTGCTTGAAAAAGTTGAAGCACTTGAAAGCCGGATTTCTTCGCTGGAATTAGCCAGCAACAAACAATCCGCTCAAATTGATGCTTTGACATTTGGCCTTGAAGAAGAAAAGAAAAAAGCAGCTCAGCGAAAATCTACACCTATCAATACACCTGTTAGCAACACCGTTAAAACAAAAGCGCTGAACAAGCGTCTTGATGATTTGTCCGCTAAGCTAAAAGTTCCTGCGGTTGTGACCGATAATTCTGATGAAAAGAATCAATACACTGCTGCTTATCTGGCATTAAAAAGCAGTCGTTATGATGAATCATCCTTGGGCTTTTCAAAGGTAGTACGTGATTTTCCTAAAGGGGAGTTTACCGACCAAGCCTATTACTGGCTGGGTGAAAGTTATGTGGCCCAGGGCCGTAATAAAGATGCAGTAGAAGCCTTCACTATGGTTGCAAATAATTTTCCTCAAAGCCCTAAACACGCGGCGGCCTTGCTTAAGCTAGCTTCAGTGTATGAGTCGCTTAATATGATTGGTGATGCTAGGGCTGTGCTTAATCGTGTCACCAAAGAGCACCCAGATTCGCGCTCTGCTGAACGCGCAAGGGTTCAGCTTTCAAATTTAGCGCCTGCCGATGCGGGGACAAAGCCATAAATGCTCCAACTGCAGCTTCGCTGCGCATCCATGAAATTTATCGAAGTGTTCAAGGCGAAAGTACCCTGGCAGGTATGCCCTGTACCTTTATCCGCTTGGCAGGCTGCCCTTTGGCTTGCGTGTATTGCGATACTCCGCAAGCCATTCCCTTGGACTCTGGTAAGCAGCAAAGCTTTGCAGCCATCGAGGCTGCCTTAAGGCCTATCAATACCCCTTTGGTGTTGGTAACTGGCGGTGAACCTTTGGCACAGAAAAACTGCATTCCTTTATTGAAGCATCTATTATCGCTTTATAAGCATGTGCAACTCGAAACATCAGGCGCTTACGATATTTCAAATGTTCCGGCCGAAGTATCTGTGATTCTGGATATTAAAACACCAGGTTCTGGAGAAGTGGCGAGAAACCGTTGGGAAAATATGAAGCACTTGCGGGCGAATACTGAAATCAAATTCGTACTCACCAGTAGAGCGGATTACGATTGGGCTAAAACGCAATTGGTTTTACATAACTTGGCGAATCAATGCACAGTGTTGATGTCTTGTTCATGGGGCTCGCTCAATCCGCAAGATTTGGCAGCATGGATTCTCAACGATGCATTACCTGTGCGTATGCAAATTCAATTGCATAAAGTGATTTGGGGTGCGGAGGCGATAGGCGTATGAAACATGAGCTGAATAGAGCTGTGGTTTTGTTGTCTGGTGGCCTTGATTCCACCACCGCTCTGGCATGGGCCAGCAAAGAAAAAAATTGGGAGTGTTACTCCATTGCTTTTGATTATGGGCAACGTCACCGCGTTGAGCTTATCGCGGCTGAAAAAGTAGCCAAACATTTTGGTGTGAAACGTCATCAAGTGATTGAAGTTGGTCTGGCTGCTATTGGTGGTTCAGCCCTTACCGATGCCATCGATGTGCCCAAAGACCACGCTGACAAATCAAATATTCCTTCTACATATGTGCCTGCGCGCAATTTGATTTTCTTATCGCTTGCTTCTGCATTTGCTGAAACTGTAGGTGCCAATAAATTAGTTATTGGAGCCAATGTGGTTGATTATTCCGGTTATCCTGATTGCAGAACTGAGTTTTTGGACGCTTTCACCAAAACCGTAGATTTGGGCACGAAATCAGGTGTAGAGGGCGAACCCTTTGAAGTGGTGGCGCCATTGATTACATTGAATAAAGCAGAAATTATCCAACTGGGTTTATCGCTTGGTGTGGATTATGGCATGACACGCTCTTGTTATGATCCTGATGCCAATGGTTTGCCATGTGGACATTGTGATTCTTGTTATTATCGCGCGCAGGGTTTTGCAAAATTGGGTGAATCAGACCCGCTGGTGAATCAATAAGC
This sequence comes from Mariprofundus sp. UBA1536, assembly GCA_002323245.1. Classification (GTDB taxonomy): domain Bacteria; phylum Pseudomonadota; class Zetaproteobacteria; order Mariprofundales; family Mariprofundaceae; genus Ghiorsea. The sequence goes on from DCPU01000015.1 coordinate 11,197, forward strand.
TACTACCTTAAAATTTTATGCACTGCGATTTCATCGCAATGGCTAAATTTCGGGCAATGCACACACACTGTCCAAACCTTTTGCGGTAAACTTTCTTTGGTGACAAGTTCATATCCCAATTTCATGAAAAACTTATCTACATAAGTTAAAGCAAACACTCGGGTGATACCCATAGTGCCGGCGAAAGCCTCACATGCATTCACCAGCGCTGCACCAATGCCTAAACCTTGATGATGACTTGGCACCACCAAAGAAAGTACTTCTGCCAAGGTGGATGTGTACACATGCAGGGCTGCTACGCCCACCACGTCATCATCCATTATCGCCACTACAAATTCTTGCAGATGCTGAAAAATATTATCTTTGTCGCGCGGAATAAGCGTCTTATCAAGCATGTATGGCAGCATAAAGTCATACATGGCATCCACGTCCTGTACTTGGGCTTGACGAATTTCAAATGGTAATTGTTTGGTCATGGTTAATGACTTCCGCCTTGACCACGGCTAAGCATTTGTTTGGCATGATGCAGGCTTTCGGTATTGGCGCCGCCGAGCATGCGCGCAATTTCTTTGTGCCGTGATTCAGCATCCAGTGGTTGCAATTGGGTGCGCGTGCGCCCATCCACATTATGTTTTTCAATGGCAATTTGATGATCGGCGCAGGATGCAACTTGTGGTAAATGTGATACGACAAACACTTGCCTATCTTTACCCATGCTTTTGAGAAGTTCTCCCACACACCATGCTGTTTCGCCGCCAATACCCACATCAACTTCATCAAACACAGCCGTATCTGGCTCATGTTCAAGCGCACCACAACCTTTAAGTGCCAACACCAAGCGGCTTAATTCACCACCAGATGCTGTATCCGCGAGGCGTTTGAAAGGCTCACCCAAATTGGCCGCAGCAAGCAACGTGATATCATCCAAACCATCAGCTTGCCAGGCGTGCATATCTTCTTGGGTTATGATGTCAGCTTTGAGTTGCATATTAGCCAAGCCCAATTGATTCAAGAATGGGCGCAGGGCATCAATAAGAACAGAGGCAGCTTTGATGCGTTGCTCATGAAGCGATTTAGCAAGCTGCTGATATTTGAGCATGCATTCGCTTTGTTTGGCGCGAAGTTCATCTTCATCCCAAGAGGCAGTATCCAGCGCTGAGAGCTTGTCTTCCCATGTTTGTAGCAAGGCTAACAAACCAATTTCATCGGTGTGATGGCGACGCTTGGCGGCACGCAATTCAGCCAGCCTGTCTTCAGCTTGAGCTTGGGATTCTTCATCCCATTGACCATCAAGCACAGCTTGTAGATAAGGCACAGTTTCGCCCGCCAAGGTTTCCATTTGTGCCAGTAAATCGCTAGCTTCTTGTAAGGCAGGGTGGTGAGCAGCCACGCCATCTACCAAATGCGAAGCTTGGCTTAACATGGCTCTGATATTGATTTCGGCTTCATCGAGCAGGCCAATAGAGGTGGCTGCTGCTAATTGCATTTGCTCGATATGATGGGCGGCTTCAGTTTCGGCCACCAAGGTGTCTTCAAGATTTTCCTCAATATCGAGTCTGAGTAAACGCTCGCTTTCTTCGCGCATCCAAGCTTCTTGCTCTTGGGCATCATCGCGGCTGCTGTTGAGGTTCTTTAAACGTTTGTTGATGGCTGATAATTCGCTAAAGGCAGTTTGCAATTCAACCTTTGTTTTAGAATTTAGCCTTGAATCAATGATTTGTTTTTGAAAATGGGGTTGCAGCAGGGCTTGGTGCTCATGTTGCCCGTGTAAATCTAAACAGATATCGCCAAATTGCTTCAAAATTCCTGCAGATGTTGGCGTGCCATTGATCCACGCACGTGAGCGGCCTTCGGGCGTGATGACACGGCGAATCACCGTAAAATCTTCGTCGTCGATATCGTTTTCTTTGAGAATTTGTTTTAACCGTGAATCGGATGAGTCCAATTCTATAATAATTTCAGCGCGATCAGCGCCATGACGCACCCAATCTGCATTGGCTCGGGCTCCAAAAGCAGCGCTTAAGGCATCGACAAGTATAGATTTTCCGGCCCCGGTCTCGCCTGTGAACACGGTTGTTCCTTTGTTTAACTCAAGTTCAACATGTTCAAAAAGGGCAAACTGACGAACAGTTAAGGCTATAATCATTTAAGTTGTCCCGTCCAGCCAAGTTTGGATCTGAGCATGTCGAAATAGTGCCATTGCGGCAAATATACCAATGTGATTTCACCAGCTTTTTGGATGCACACCGAATCGGCAGTTGTCAGTGTGGAATGTACTTGTCCATCAAGATTGAGTGCGGCAGGTGCTGGTGAATCAATCAAGCGCAATTCAATAGGGTCGTTGGCGGGCAAGATAATCGGGCGATTAGAAATCGTGTGTGGGCAAATCGGTACCACACTGATGGCGTCAATTTCGGGGTGGAGAATGGCGCCGCCAGCAGATAAGGCATAGGCAGTAGAGCCAGCAGGTGTGGCCAAGACCAAGCCATCAGCACGGAGTCGAAATACGAACTGATCTCTGGCCAGCATTTCAAATTCAATCATGCGCGGATGGTCGTTGCGCTGTAGTACCACATCATTCATGGCGATACCTGAGTGTTGCAACTTGCCATCGTTATATACTTTGGCTTCGAGGGCAAAATGGTGTTTGGTTTTAAAGCGTCCGGCCAAGACCTCTTGCATCACATCAAGCATACTGGTTAAGGGGGTGTCGGTGAGAAAGCCCAAACGCCCAAGATTGATGCCCAAAATAGGTACACCAGAGTTTACGAAATAGCGCCCAGTTTCCAGCAGTGTGCCATCACCACCCAAGACCACCATTAAATCCACATGCGCGGATATTTCACTCAAAGGAATGGCATCGTTTGAAGAGGCAGCGCCAACATGGGCGGCGGTTACAACTGTTTTGTCTTTTGAGACCAACCAATCGTTGAGTTCAACCGCAGTTTTAACGGCTCTGGGATCGTTAAATTTGGCAATGATGCCGATGCGATTCATTTATTTGCTAGGGCCCACCCAATGCTCGGGTTGTTTGTGGCATTGGAAACATTGGTTGGCTTTGGGATGACCCATGGGTTGGGGGTGGATGCCTTCAGCGCTGTGGCAGCTCATGCATGCTTCGCGTGAGGTAACTTGTTTGTGGGTTGCATCATCAGGCACGGCTTTGGTGGTGCGCTCTTTTGCACCCAATACTAGCGTGAGCACAATGATAAGAATTACGGCGATAAAAATGCTGTCGCGGTTGGTGACTTTCATGGGTTAGTGATTTCCTTTATCAGCTTCAAAATGGTCGCTTTGGCTAGAGCAATCGCAGCTTCATCGAGTCCACTGATACAAATTTTACCGCTGGGTTGTGTGCCGCAATGGCTTGGATATGAGCCTATTTCCAAGGTTGGAAATTGATTCTGAATCTCACCCAAACCATGGGCATACAAGCTTTCAGGTAAATTGACTTCAATTTCAAAACGATGGTATGCATGGTCGTTGGTAAAATCGGTAAGCACAGCGTGAAGTTGTGATTCAAAAATACTGGGTACGCCAGCAAACACATACACATTATCCATCTTTGCCCCTGGGCAAATGGACTTTTCGCAAATGATGGGTGATGCCGATGCAGGAAGCCTAGCCATGCGGCGGCGGCCATCATTTAAAGCATTTGCGCCGTAAAACGCTTCCATAAGGCGGATGGTTTCAGCATGTTCGAGCAAGGGCGTGGCAAAAGCATCCGCCACACATTGCATAGTGATATCATCATGCGTTGGTCCAATGCCGCCGCTGGTAATCACTGCATCGTATTGTTTGCGTAAGCGGTTGAGTGTAGTGACGATGCGCTCTTGAATATCAGGCACAATCGCCACTTCACTAACTTTACAGCCCACATCAAATAATGTTTTAGCTGCAAACCAAGCGTTTGCTTCGCGGGTGCGCCCCGACAACACTTCATTACCAATAATGAGGATTGCGATATGTTGATGCGAGGCTTTGTTCACGTATTAGCGGCGGTTGCGCAAAGCGTTCACGCGATCTTCAATACTAGGATGGGTGGCAAACAAACCAGCAATACCGCCGTGCGCAGCATAAATTTTCATGGTTGCCAACGCATCTTCGCGTGATTCGCGCCCTTGCCATTCCACAGACCGTTGCGACATGGCATCAATTTTTTGCAGAGCGCTAATCATTGCATCCGCGCCTAGCGCGTCGGCAGCATAAGCATCAGCTTTAAACTCGCGGCGACGCGAGAAAGCACACACCACAATAGCAGCAAGGAAAGAAAGCATAATTTGCAAAATCATATCAACGATAAAATACACCAAATGGCTTGGCTCTTCACCACGTGCCATGGCTGTTGCCACCAAACGTGCCACCATACTGGCCAGGAAATACACAATGGTATTCATCAAGCCTTGTAACAAAGTCGTAGCCACCATATCGCCATTGGCAATATGACCAACTTCATGGGCAAGCACAGCTTTAAGCTCAGCATCGGATAAGTTCATCGCCAAGCCAGAAGATACTGCTACCATGGAATTATTACGGCTAGGGCCAGTAGCAAAGGCGTTTGGCACGTCATCCCAATACACCCAAACTTCTGGCATTTTGATGCCTTCGCGTTTGGCTAGGGCTTCAACAGTGTCGTATACCAATTTTTCTTTTGGGGTGCTTGGGTTGACCACTTGTTGCATTTTATTGCCACGTTTAGCCAACCATTTGGACATCCACAACGAAATAAATGCGCCACCAAAACCAAAGACTGCTGCAAACATCAACTGGCGCGCTTCAAAGCTGCCGCTGACATCAATGCCAAACATCGGTAATACAAAATAAACAAGTACGTTGGCACTAATAGCCAAAGTAACCATGATGAGAATATTGGCGATGATTAACATGCCTATTCCTTTTAATGAACCCATTTGAAAAAACTCCTTTAAATGACGGATTAAATAATCTTGTGGCTAATGTATGGTGTGCATCCTTGCTTTTCAAGCCTATGCATGAAAGCTTCTGTAGTGTATTAGCCAGGGGTTACTACCCATAACCACAAAGGTAAACGCGAGTTGATGGCAACTTGATGACATGCGTTAATAATCATTGGCAAAGATTAGTCTGTTGCAGCACTCGCACCTTCGCCACGCAGGTCAGAAAGACCTTTTATCTGACCTGTTATCTTATTCCAAACGATAGCATGCATATTGCCGTAGTTGCGAATTTCTTTGAGCTGATGGCCTTTGGCTTTAAGTGAATCCTCCAGCTCAGTTGAGAATGCGCCTTGCTCAAATTGAATCACATCGGGCAGATATTGATGGTGAAATCTTGGGGCGTTGACCCAATCATTAGCATCACCTTGCCCTGATTCAAAACCAAGCCCAGCAAGCAGCACCATGCTGATAATGCGCGAGCCACCGGGCGTGCCGACGACAAAGTTTTTGTTGTTGCCCAAAATAAAGGTGGGGCTCATCGACGATAACATACGTTTGCCCGGAGCTACGGCATTGGCCGCTCCTTGCACCAAGCCATAAGCATTGGGTTTGCCCACTTGGGTGGCAAAATCATCCATTTCATCGTTCATCAGCAATCCGGTGCTTGGGGATACATAAGCTGAGCCAAAGCCGTAATTGATGGAAAGTGTGGCTGAGACCATATTGCCTTCTTTATCAATGATGGAGAAATGCGTGGTATCCGCGCCATTACCTGATGGGTCGCCAATCGGATTAGCAGCAACAGATGCTTTATTGCTATCAATATTTGCTCGTAATTGTTTCAAACGTTTCGGATCGAGCAGGTCGGGAATACTAACAAAATCACCATCGCCCAAATGTTCGTTGCGGTCTTTGTAAGCCCGCTTCATTGCTTCAATCAATAGATGAGTGGCTTGTGGTTTGGCCAAGGTGTTTAAATCATCTTGGGCAAGAATGCCCAGTGTTTCGGCAAGGGTGATACCACCAGAAGATGGTAAGGGTGCTGAAATCCATTCATAACCTTGATGCTTAAAGCGCACAGGCTCACGCTCGATAATAGTATAAGCTGCCAAATCATCTTCACGAATGAGGCCGCCATCGCGCTTCATGTCTGCTACCAAACGCCCAGCTGTTTGCCCGCGGTAAAAATCATCAGCACCAAATTTGGCAAAGCGCTGCAGGGTTTCAGCCAAAGCCTTTTGCTGAATGATGTCGCCAATGTTTGGTATTTGTCCGTTTTGTAAGTAAATATTTTTCGCTGCGTTATTGGCGAGCACATCTTTACGCCAGTTGGCGACCATTTGATAATGTTTGGAAACTTTAAAACCATCGCGGGCAGTGATGATGGCTTGAGCGGTTGCTTGTTGGCGTGAAAGCTTGCCGTATTTTGTGATCAGGTGGTCAACCCCTGCAATCAGACCTGGCACACCAGCCGATTGCGGACCGTTGATGCTGGATTGTGTGGCATAAATTTCGCCAGTGCCAGCCAATCGCGGCGAAGTTTCGCGGGCATCTATCATCACAAAGCGATTTTCTTTGGCGATATAGAGCAAGAAAAATCCACCACCGCCAATGCCTGAACCTACTGGCTCTGCCACACCAATAGTGAGGGCAACGGTTGCGGCAGCATCAAAGGCATTGCCACCTTGTTTAAAAGCTTGGATGCCTGCCTGGGTTGCTAGCGGGTGCGCAGTGGCGACAACGTTTTGCTTGGGTAAAGTGGTGCCAGCAAAAACTGAGCTTGGTAGCAACAGGGCCAAAAGCCCTGTACAACCTATTAGGCGCATAGATGCGCGTTGTGTTGAATATGCTTTAACAGAACAATGCAAACCTTAACGAAGCTTCCACACATCTTGGTAATGTTGTTGTTCTTGTTGTTTGGCCATGTGATCCATGCCTTTAACAATAGCACTAATCACATGATTGCTACGGGTGATAAAGCTTAATGCTGAATCTTTGCTCAGGATGGATGCGTTATATTCGCGGCCAGATGGGGTTTTGATGATGCCGGATGCGTAATTCACCATGGGTAAAGCTGCGCTGATACCTTTTCCGACGATATTTACAGTGACCGTTGGCGTAAGTACAAAATCACCCCCCTTTTCAGCATTAAGTTCTACATCAATAAACATCAATCCATCCACATTGAGCTCAGCCATCAATTGTTCATGTGGGGTGTCGTTCCAAGACTTTTTGAAATCTACGGTAGCTGGAATGTAAGGTGCAATTAACTCACGACCTTGGCTAAAGTTTTTGCGAATTTTGGTGGGGGTGTTGGTATCTTCAGAGAAAACGAGCTGTTTATAAGCTTTGGCAGCAGCCACTTCCGTCACTGGAAGAAATTGGATGCCATATTCTTTAGCCATGGCTTTACGAGTCAAGCCATACATATAAGCCATATAGTGTTGCCATTGCGTATCACTGAACACTGGGAATTGATGTGCTCCGGATGGTTTTTCTACATCACCATGCACATGGAAACCTGCCAATACAAAGCGTTTGCCCAAATGCATGGGTTTGGTAGTGAGGGCGTTGTTGGCCAAAAATTTGTAGTTCATGTCTTTGGCGACTATACCTGTGACTTCAGTTGATAGAATTGGGTTTTGCGTATCTTTGGCGATGCCGATTTTACGGGCATCCATGGCATGCATCAGTGTGCGCAAGCTGATACCTTGATGGATAGTATCTTTGGAGGTTAAACGCTCCACCAAAATCCAGTTGTCGCCGATATTAAATAATGGGCTGTCTTGGGTGGTGTTAAAACCAACATGACGCAATACGTCTTTGGGGATAGTGATGAAATCAGAGGACTTAAAAATACCCAAGGTTTGGAATGATGATTTTTCGTTGATGGTCACCAGCATAGAAACACGCAAATAGCTGTCTTCAGTACCTCTTGGATTGGCGAGTTTGAGCGTTAAGTCTTTGTCAAAATGAATCTTGGTGTAGCTGGGTTTACCGTTAACACTTAGAATTTTTACAGCTGGGGCGGGATCGAGCATCAATACGAAGTTTTTACCTTTTTTGTCGGTGACATCATAAGTCACGCGCTCAGCTTGCGGCATGGATTTGTAGTAAGAGCCTGAGCCACCATATGGCAGTGCTTTGTCGTTTAATTTTACCAAACTACGCAAGTTGGCGAATTGTTCGCTCTTAGCATCATAAAAGGTCAGCGAGGTTTCGCTGCCGCCTTCTTGCCACTTCTCACCAGCAGCGAGCACCACATCATTTTCCACAGCTTCAGGGTAGAAGTTGCGATGATAAGCGGCAAACACACGCGTTTGTTTGATATCATCAGTTTTGATGGTGGTGGCTTCTTCAAGTTGGTTGGATTTGGTTGCCGAGCCACCGCAGTTGGTAAGCAAGATTCCAGATAGTACGACGATGGCGAGGTGTTGGAAGGTGGGTTTTAGCAGGTTCATGGTTTTCTCCAAATATGTATTGGGCATAATTAAAGCGCATTCTCATAAATATCACAGCTTTTATATGTAAGTTGCAAGCAAGGAAAGAACATTGTTTAGAAAAATAGTATTTTAAAACCAATACCAATTAAAATAACACCGCCCAAAAACTCGGCTTTATTTTCAAGCCAAGTGCCCATTTTGCTGCCAATGAACACACCAAAGAAGCTAAATATAAAGGTGGTGACGCCAATGATGAAGCAGGCGAGTAATGGGTTGAAATCAAGCAAGGTAAGTGTAAAGCCTGCCGCCAAAGCATCAATGCTGGTAGCAATGGCAAGCACCATCATCATTTTGTGGGTGACAGCTGCGATATCTTCTTCAATGCCTTCCTGAAAAGCTTCGTAAATCATCTTGCCACCAATAAGCAGCAACAATATAAAAGCAATGATGGGTGCAAAACCTTCTATCCAACCCAGCACACCAATGCCGCCGAGATAACCTATCAAAGGCATCAGTGCCTGAAAAATGCCGAAATACAAGCCAGCTTTGAGTGCAAGTCCAGTATGGTTGATGCTCTCTTTTGAGCCCAAGCCAATCGACACAGCAAAAGCATCCATACTTAGGGCAACGGCCAACAGGGTGATTTCAAGCATGATAAAGCTCCTTTAGCGTGATGATGAATCCAATCCTAAATGTGCATACCGCTCAAGCATACTCGCATTTCCTGTTAAACCACCACTATGGATATAGAGTAGTTTGCCGTCGATGAGTTGTGTATTGGCGAGCAAGGTCAGCCACATGGGGCTGGCATAAATCAGGTCGAAACAAATGCCTGCTTGATTCAGCTCTTGGTGAATCTGGAAAAGCTCAGGGTAGGGCTGGGCAAATTGATACTTTTGCGTGGGTTCGAGAAATACCAAATTGTTTGGCAGCTCCCCCAACTTCTGCATCTGTTCTTTGAGATAAGCATTGCTACCCACTACAGCCGTGGTCAGTACACGATTGTTCGGCAAGGCTTTGGCCAAATAAAAGGCGGTAGTCCCTGTGCCAGAAGGGGTGGCCACTGTCAGTTGTTTGACATTTTGGGCTTGTTGCCAATCTATGATTTCTTTTGCCAACTTTTGAATGCCAGCTTCCGCCATGGGGCAGGCACCACCTTGGGGGATAAACAAAACACCTTCATTTTGCGTCAAACGTGCTTGGATAACGGCGTCATCATACGCTTCATGGCGAACTTCTATGGGTTGCATGCCAAGGGCTAATGCTTGTTTGAAGTTGCCCATCGGCGTTGCTTTGAGGTGTTTGGGCAGCGTTTTGCAGATATATTCAAAGCGCCAGCCCTTTTGCTGACATAGGGCGGCAATCGCCAGCATCGCATTGGATTGTGCGCCGCCATGTGAAATTAGGGTGTGATAAGTTTCGGGGTTTGCTTGGATAAGGTTATAGAGCTTTCGGTATTTGTTGCCGCTGAGAAGTGGGTGGATCAGTTCATCACGTTTAACATAATAACTGACCCCACGAAAGCTGAATGGGCTAACTTCGCTGATGCTCATTTGCGCGTTTCAAACAAGCGATAAATGCCCGTAGGAATGGCAAAACCCTCCCATGATGTCACCCATCTTCCATCGCCTTGTGGTTGGGCATTCGATTCATCGAGATATAGATGAATACGGCGGTGGGTAAGCGGGTGAATGAGGTTGGGAGCTAACTTGGGTTTCTTCTTTAATTCAGTAATGGGTGGTGTCCATAACCCTGCCCAAATGCCTTGATTGGGGCGCTGGGTTAACCAGATGTGTTGTTGCTCGTTTTGATGGACATGCACCTGCCAGAATACATCCACAACCTTGCTGGCCTTGCTTACCAATTCGATGGGCATAAATGCTGCTTGGCATATGGAAACCATTGGGCAAATCTCACAAGTTCTGCTTTTGGCCTGACATACTGTGGCGCCCAGCTCCATCATGGCTTGGTTCCATATATCAGGTTGCTTGCTTTGATGAATCCAATCATTGGCCATGAGCCAAAGCTCAGGGTCGTTGGCTTTTTTGTTCACCCAAGCTTGTAACACACGTTTCACATTACCATCAAGTACAGGGGTTGAGGTGCCAAAACAAAATGAGGAAATCGCGCCAGCTGTAGAGCGGCCAATGCCGGGCAGGGCTAAGATGTCGTCAAATTGTTGCGGGAAAATGCCGTTGTGTTTTTCACAAATCACTTGGGCAGCCGCATGAATGAATCTTGCTCGGCGGTAGTAGCCCAAACCTTCCCAAAGTTTGAGCACGTCATCCAAATGGGCATTGGCTAAGCTTTGGATAGTCGGAAACGTTTCAAACCAAGCCGCATAGCGGGGCAACACGGTTGTGACCTGGGTTTGTTGGAGCATGATTTCTGAAACCCAGACGCGATAAGGGTCGGTGGTGCGCCGCCATGGTAAATCGCGAAAATGGCTGGCATACCAAGAAAGAAGTAGGTCGGTGGTGCTCATTTACATGGAGCGGAAAACAAAACCGTCTTCGACCACTTCGAAAATAAAGTAAAAATTGGCTCTATCCAATCCCCAAGAGCTGGGTAGTGGTTTGAATGGTGCTGCTGCATTGACTGCTGCAATCGCGCTTTCGTTAAGCTCAGGGCTTGGGCTGGCGCGCATGATTTTGATATCACCCAGCGCCCCATTGTTTTCAATAGAAACGCGCATCAACACTTGCCTGTCATTTTGAGAATATTGTTTTAAATACTCTCCGCCTGGTCGCCATTGTTCTTCCAAGGCGCGCACAAGGCCTTGAGCATACGGCGCATATTTGGCTTCACGGGTGTTGATGCCAATATCTGCTTCCTTGGTCATCATCTGTTTCATGCGTTTTTCCCTGTCAAAATCTCGGGAGAGTTGCGCCAAAGCACTGGTACTGGGGAAAAGGTTCGATAGGGGCATGACTGGCGTAGGTGGCGCTTTGGCCGCCACATCTTCTTCGGGGGTCACTTCTTTGGGTAGCAAGGCGGGTTGATCGTCTTTTTCCGTGGCCAAAAACTTCGCATTCTTTTTGCTGGCTTCTTTGGGTGATGGCGTCAAAACCTGTTTGGGTTGGCTTGGTTTGCTGTTGTCTTTTTTGGGCTTTGGTTTGCCTGTGACAGGCGAGCGCGCTGCGCGAGTGATATTATCATTGGCGTCTAATTGTCGGCCAGTACTGTTTTTGTTGGCGATGGTTTTGGCATCGTTATCGGCTTTATCTTTGGATGTCTGGGTTTCATCAAGTAAGACCACATCCATAATGTGCGGTGGTTTCTTTTCGCTGATGGGTAATTCGGTATCGGTCATTTGAATCAGCCATACCAATAAAACATGCGACGCAACGGATGCGAGGAATGCGACGGAAAACCGAGATTTGTGTTTTAAATCTCTTTTGTTTTCTTCGTAAGTTGGCTCTAAGGAATCATTCATGACAAAACGCCGCGAAATATACACGCCTCATGCCTTGTTTATCCAGTTTACTTTTTAAGGCTAACAAAGGTGGCACTTTTTATGCTTAGCTTTTAAGTCGTAGGAAAACCAACTGATCGGCCAAAGCATGGTTGTTGCAACAGGAGCATATATGGATTTTATCATTGCTGGCCTACTCGCAGTGTTGTGCACTTGGTATTTGTTTCGACCAGGCAAGAAAAAAGCAGCGCCACTACCCAAGCGACATCGTCGCAAGGGAGCGCTTCGTAATCATAAGCCCACGGAAGAAGTTACGAATTAGCTTTTAGCTTTGTGATGCCAGCGTGCAGGCGGCGAAGGGTTTCATCTTTGCCGAGTAATCCAAGCGTAATATCAATCGGCGGAGATACAGGGACGCCAGCAATCAAGATGCGAATCGGTTGCGCCAATTTGCCCATATTCACTTCTTTGGCGGTACAAATTTCTTCAATCCATTGGTGAGCTGCTTCGCCTGACCAGCTTTCTGATTCAGCTTTGCTGATAAACGCTTCTAGCAAACCCCAAGTATCTTCTTTGAAGTTTTTGTTCACTGCCTTTTCTTGGTATTCGCTAGGAGCAACATAGAATAAACGCGCACCTTCAGCCAATTCAATCAGGTTTTTGCTACGCTCTTGCAGGCATGGAATCACAGCTTCAAGGTCAGGGCCATTGCTGGTGTCTACACCAATAAAACGCGATGCTTCAGCAACTAAATCTTTGGCAGCGCTTTCACGCAACCAGTGGGCATTAAGCCAATCGAGTTTATCTTTATCAAAGCGTGCTGCGCCTTTGCCCACATGGTTGAGGTCAAAATGTTGGATCAATGCATCCAAGCTAAATACTTCTTCATCGCCATGAGACCAGCCCAAGCGAGCTAGATAATTAATCAGTGCATGTGGCAAATAACCCTGTTCACGATAATCGGTGATGGCTACTGCTCCATGGCGTTTGCTCATTTTAGCACCGTCTGGCCCATGAATCAGTGGGATATGGGCAAAGCTTGGCACATTTAAGCCCAAAGCTTGATAGAGCTGAATTTGACGGGGTGTGTTGTTCAAATGATCAGAGCCGCGCACCACATGAGTAATGCCCATATCTGCATCATCTACCACCACGGCAAGGTTGTAGGTCGGTGAGCCATCAGTGCGCAAGAGAATCAAATCATCAAGGTCAGCGTTGTTAAAGCTCACATCACCCAAGACCATATCCTTCACCCAAGTTTCGCCTTCATTGGGGGATAAAAAACGCACTACATAAGGTTTGTCTTGCGCTGCAGCATGGCGGCAGCGGCCATCATACATGGCGTTTTTGCCTTCAATGCGTTGCTTCTCACGCATGGCATCGAGCTCTTCGATGGTGCAATAACATTTGTATGCTTTGCCTTCGGCCAATAATTTTTCAGCAGCTGCAATGTGTTGGTCTTGGCGTGTACCTTGATAAACCGGCTCGCCCACCCAATCCAAACCCAGCCATGTCATGCCATCCAAAATCACTTGCGTGGCTTCATCGGTAGAGCGTTCTTTATCGGTGTCTTCAATGCGCAACACAAATTCGCCGCCATGATGTTTGGCAAAAAGCCATGAAAACAAAGCGGTGCGGGCGCCGCCAATGTGCAGCATGCCAGTGGGTGATGGGGCAAAACGGGTACGTACAGTCATTTAAATATTATCCTAGTGGGAAATGTTGGGTCTAAAATTAACGAATAGGGCGATAGTATTGCGCTTTCTGGTTGGTCCAAAAGGCACGGTATTCTTCTTCGCTGATTTCATTGTCTTCGTTGGTGTCCATGGCGGTGAATCGTTCGCCCATGCGCAGCAACACCAATTGTTCGTACTCTTCAAACGAAACTGTCAGCGATTCATCGGTGTCGAGCTGCATGAATTTAGCCACCACTTTGTCGGTGGTGCTGAGAATTTCGCTGCTCGCAAGTGTAGGCAATAACACTAGGGCAAAACTTAATGCAAAGGTGATGAAGCGCATGGTGAATCTCCTAAAAAGTGTAAATGGATTGCCTACCGTCAAAAGGTGGCAAGCATAGCCATGAAATGAGCCGATGACGAGGCTATTTGCCGGATAAATGGCAAATAAATCAGGTAAAGCTTTCAAATCTATACCGAGAATGGATATCTGATTGGATCATGAAATTCATAGCCTTCAATCTCAAAGTCATCCAAGGTCACCCAGGTTTCAAGATCTTCCAATGATTTGATGTCTGGGTTGATGATGAGTTTGGGCAAAGGGAAAGGGTCACGCTTTAATTGTACATCGCGCATCAATTCGAGTTGGTCTTCATAGATGTGGGCATTCACAATTTTATGGTAGGCCTGCCCGGGTTTGTTGCCGGTAATTTGTGCCATGATGGCCAGCAGGAAATACACTTGCACCATGTTAAAGGTCAGCCCCAGAGGCACATCGCAACTGCGTTGGGTGCTATTGAGATAAAGGGTGCCATCAAGCAAAGAGAAATGGTGGCTATACATGCAAGGGCGCAGGCAGCCCATATGGAAAGCACCCGGATGGTAAAAGGTATAAATCTCGCCTCTGTCATCCACCCCCTTGGATAAGTCATCAACAATCTTGCGCAACAAATCAACGCTGCCACCATCGGGTTTGGGAAAGTTGCGACCGACTTTACCGTAAATAAAACCACAATCATCGGTGCCTTTGCGGTAAGGGTTGTTTAGCCAAGCTTCATTTTCATTGGCGTTGGCATCCCAAGTTTTGGTGCCCAGTTTTCTAAAGTCGGCAGCGTTGTCGTAACCGCGAAGATAACCAATGATTTCGGCAATGGCCGATTTATAAAAACTCTTGCGTGTGGTTACCAAAGGGAATGCACCAGTTGCCACATCGTAAGTAAGGTCTGCATTGATGACAGTCAGGCACCGTTTGTTGGTGCGTTCATTTTCTACCCAAACGCCTTCATTAATAATGCGCTGGCACAGATCAAGATATGGTTTCATGGGGTAAATTGACTTCCTTTGTGATGAATGTGTCAACAAATCTTATCAGCGATACATGTTCTTAAAAGAAAAACTATTGCTAACTGCCAGTTGCATCGACTAGTCATCAAGCTATTTGCTTGAGACGCCTCTGCTATTGTTGCGTAATGATAAATCATCTAAAGTCGCTGCGAATATGAGTGGATGGGGATATCATGGCCTATATTGATGTGTTTAATGGTGATGCAGACGGACTTTGTGCTTTGCATCAATTGCGCTTGGCTCATCCTGTGGATGCTGCGTTGATTACGGGTGTAAAACGCGATATTTCGTTGGTCAAACGTGTGAAAGCGGAAGCTGGCGACCAAGTAACAGTATTGGATATTTCATTGGATAAAAATCGTGATGCGGTGCTGGATGTGTTGGCAGCCGGGGCATCGGTGTTTTATGTGGATCACCATTTTGCTGGTGAAATTCCTGAATCCGAACAACTCACAACCTTGATTAATATGGATGCTAATGTCTGCACAAGTTTGTTGGTCAATGCTCATCTGCAGGGCGCTTATTTGCCATGGGCAGTCACAGCGGCTTTTGGGGATAATCTTTTTGATTCGGCCAGAGCTGCAGCTGTGCCGCTTGGTTTGAGCGATGAGAAGCTTCAATCACTTGAACATTTGGGCACGCTGCTTAACTACAATGGTTATGGCACCTCATTGGACGATTTATTTTACAATCCAGAAGACTTGTATAAAGCCATGCAACCTTTTGGCAGCCCGTTTGATTTTATAGCTCAGTCTGAAGCCTACCAAGTATTGGCTGATGGTTATGCTTCGGATATGGCCAAGGCCGAAGTGCTGCCTATGGCAAGCGAAGACGCGGCAACGGCCGTGTTGATGTTGCCGGATGAGGCTTGGACA
The DNA here is from genome assembly GCA_002323245.1 of Mariprofundus sp. UBA1536. GTDB lineage: Bacteria > Pseudomonadota > Zetaproteobacteria > Mariprofundales > Mariprofundaceae > Ghiorsea. The sequence continues at coordinate 26,866 of DCPU01000015.1, forward strand.
CGCCGCGTATCTGGTGTGTATGGCAATGCCTTGGCGCGTGATTTTCCTAACAGGGCACATGCGTTGGTGACAGTGATGGATAATGGCAATTACCGCATCAGTGTGCGCGCTCCTTTGACGAATAAAACTGGTGCAGATGAGCTTTGTATGATGTTTCCTACTGGTGGTGGCCGTAAAGCTGCAGCGGGCATCAACGATTTGCCTAAAGACCAGCTCGATGATTTTATCGCTGCGTTTAAAAAGCAATACGGCAACGCAGATTGAATAATCAAAGCAAAGTGTTGATTGGCGCACAGGAATGGTGCGCTTTTCCTGAGCTTGGCATTCCAGCTATCAAGATGCGTGTTGATTCTGGTGCAAAAACATCATCTATCCATGCTTTTGATATCAAGAAATTTGAGCGTGATGGCGTGGAGTGGGTGAGCTTTGATGTGCATCCGCTGCAACGCGACAAGAAAACGACCAAGCGCTGCGAGCATGTGTTGGTGGATAGGCGTCACATCAAAAGTTCTACGGGTGAGCAACAAAAACGTTATGTGATTCGCACCCAAATGCAGATGGGTGATTTAAGTTATGATATCGATCTTACTCTAGCCAATCGCGACAGTATGGGCTTTCGCATGTTGCTCGGCCGCGAAGCCATGAATGGCCGCGTGATTATTGATCCTGGGCAAACATTTTGTTTGGGGCGAATTTCACGGTTGCAAATGAAAGGGCTGTATAAGTAATTCTAAATTTATCTGTAAAAAAGAGTTAGGGGTAACACATGAGTGTATTGGCTGGGATTCATGCCGTAAAACATGCTTTGGATGTAGGCGAGGCCATCGATGAATTGATGATTGTGAAGGGTAAGTCGCACCCACGCTTGAATGAGTTGGTGCATTTGGCGCGTAAGGGGAAAATCAAAGTTACGTTTGTGCCCAAAGAGGCTTTGGAGCGATTGGCGGAAGGTGTGCCGCATCAAGGTGTGGTGGCAAAAGTAGCAACCAAGGGTCTGCCAAGCTTTCGGGAGTGGATTGATAACATCGAGGAAGATGAACAAACATTGGTGCTGATTCTTGATCAGGTGACTGATCCGCATAATTTGGGTGCTTGCATTCGTACTGCGGAAGCTTCTGGCTGTTCAGCTGTGATTATTCCTAAAGACAATGCCGCCAGCCTGGATTCTCCCGTGGTTGCCAAATCTGCATGTGGTGCGATGTCGCGTATTCCGGTGCTTCGTGTGACCAACTTATCACGTACCATGAAAGATTTGCAGGACGCTGGTTTTTGGATTTCTGGGCTTGCGGGTGAAGCAGAGATTTTGATTCATGATGTGAAATTTACGGGCAAAAATGCTTTGGTGATGGGTGCAGAAGGCGAGGGAATGCGCCGCTTGGTGCGTGAGAGTTGCGATCAATTGGTGAAAATACCCATGCCAGGGCGTGTGGAATCATTGAATGTGTCGGTGGCGACTGGGATTTCTTTGTTTGAAGTTGTGCGTCAACAGTTAACGAAATAAACCCAAATATTTTTTTAGGAGTGGCTATGGATTTGGTATTGATTGAAGGTTTGGAAATTCGCACAGTCATTGGTATTTATGATTGGGAGCGAGAAATTCGCCAAACAGTACGCTTGGACTTGGAAATGGCTTGGGATATTTCTAAGGCCGGACAAACCGATAATATTCAAGATACCTTAGACTATAAATCAGTGTCCAAGCGTCTGATTGATTTTGTGGAAGCTTCCGAATTTGGCTTGATTGAGTCCCTGGCTGAACACTGCGCTAAAATTGTGTTGCTTGAGTTTAATGTGCCTTGGCTGCGTTTGAAGTTGTCCAAGCCCGGCGCTGTGCGCGGTTCTGAAAATGTAGCTGTGTTGATAGAGCGAGGCAGTAAAGCCTGATGCATACGGTCTTGCTTGGGCTGGGTTCGAATATTGAGCCAGAGTTCCATTTAAGCCAAGCCGCTGTCGCTTTGCGTGCGCTGCTGCCCGATGTGCAGTTTTCGTCGGTGTACCGCTCCAAGGCTGTGGGCATGGACGGTGATGATTTTTTAAATGCATGTGCTTTGCTCAAAGGCGTTAATGATGTGGAAGTCTTGCAGGTTTGGTTAAAAGCTTTGGAAGATCAACATGGTCGCGACCGCTCCGAAGGTTCGTGGAAGCCGCGAACTTTGGATTTAGATATTTTGATGGTGGATGAGGCGCTGCTTGAGGAAGATGTGTATCAATATGCACATGTGTTGGTTCCCGCATCCGAGTTGATTCCCTGTAAAGCTATAGCAGGTAAGGCTTATGCCCTTGTAAAAAAGGTTGAATTAGAGCTTTAAGCTCGAAGATGGTTTGCTTGAAAGCGGCAGCTTGACGATAAACGTCGCGCCTTCACCCACAGTGCTTTCCACGCTGATGCTGCCTTGATGAGCAAGCACAATATGTTTACAAATTGCAAGGCCAAGGCCGGCACCCTCACCTTGCTGATTGTTGCGCGCATCATCGGCGCGATAAAAGCGCTCAAACAAATGTGGTTGGTCTTTTTCGCTTACGCCAATACCAGTATCAATCACTTTGATAATGGCCATATCATCTTCATGGTAAGCTTGAAAAGTGACAATTGAGCCTTCAGGCGAGTATCGGTGTGCATTGTTGAGAAGGTTATAGAACACCCGTTCCACACGGTGTTGATCACCTTTGATTTCCAAGCCTTCTTCAATATCAAGTTCCAAATGAATACGTTGTTTGGAAAAGAGAATCAAATGGTCTTGTCCGACCTCTTGCAAAAGCAGTGATAAATCAATGGTTTCATTGTTGATTTCCAATGTGCCGGCATCGGCTTGGGCAAGGGTGAGCATGGCATTGACGATATGTTGCATGCGTTCACTGATGCTAAATAACTGTTTTAACAAGGCTCGGTATTCTTCGGGTGAGCGCTCTTGCAGCAAGGCAACCTCAATTTCACTCTTCAGAATGGTGATGGGGTGGCGGAGTTCATGGGATGTATCTGATACAAAGCGTTTTTGGCTATTAAAGTTAGCTTCCAAACATACGAACATTTTATTGAGCGATTCAATCAATTCGCGAATTTCTTGGTCGTGAACGGGTGATTCCAAACGCCTGCTCAAATCACCGTTAGCCACAGCTTGGGCCGCATCGGTGATTTCATTGATGGGGCGTAATGAGCGCCGCGCCATGCGATAGCCTACTAAACCACTGATAAGCATAGACAGCAAACCGAGCGCGCCGCCGAAGAAATAAAGCAGTTGGAAAAATTTCTGAATATCATTGGTGGTTCGGGCGAGAATCACAACAGCCACGATATGGTTATCCACTATTATTGGCATCACCGCCACACGCAAATTACCTTTTTTTAGTAAACTTTGTGTGGATACAAATACGGCGGCTTGCCCAGAAAAGGCGCCAGAGATAGCACGGGCAATATCATCTTTGTCTTTGCCCACTAGCTCTTCACCGACGCTGAAAAGAATTTTTCCTTCAAGGTTTACAAGTTGAACCACGCCGCGGTAATAGGCCGAAAACTCTTGCAGATGATGGCCCCAAAGTGGTGCTTTTGAGGTTTCGAGTTGGTGCACCAATTGTTGGGTCTCGTGAAATAAATCTTCATCTACTTCTTGGTAGATTTGTACGGAAAGCACCCAGTAAATGAGGCCTGCTGCCACCACCAGAATGAGAAATTCCACGGCGATATAACTCATCGCTAATCTGCCGCGGAACGTGCGGAACATGTGGTTATATAGCTTTATCAGCCCCGCTTTCATGGTGGGAGATTTATTTAAGCTGCTTCTTGGTATTTGTCGCTGAGTATATAGCCCTGTCCGCGCAGTGTATGAATCAAGGCAGTATCAAAGCCTTTATCTACTTTCGAACGTAAATGGCTGACATACACATCAATCACATTACTTTCAGGGTCGAAATTCATATCCCACACATGCTCACCAATCAGCGTACGTGAAAGCACCTTGTAAGGGTTGCGCATCAAATATTCCAACAGGGCATATTCTTTGGTGGTTAGACGTATGCTTTTATCGCCACGGGTAACTTGGCGGCTCATGGGGTCTAGCTCAAGATTCGCCATGGTGAGGGTTGGTGTTTTTACATCCGATGTGCGGCGCAGTAAGGCGCGAACACGGGCAAGTAACTCTTGGAATGAAAAGGGTTTGGCCATGTAATCATCTGCACCAGCATCAAGGCCGCGCACTTTGTCTTCGACGCTGTCTCGGGCTGTAAGCATCAACACAGGGGTATTGACCCCGCGCTCACGAATTTCGCGGCACACTTGAATGCCGTTTTTCTTAGGCAACATCAAATCTAGGATAATCAGGTCGTAGTCGTTCACTTCTGCGAGGAAGCCACCGTCCACACCGTCATGCGAAATATCAACAGCATGACCTTCTTCTTTCAGGCCTTTTTGCAGCACTTTGGCTACTTGCACTTCGTCTTCAACAATCAAAATTTTCATAGGCGTAATGTAGGTGCAGCGAAGGCATCTGACAAACGTTTATCAAGGTGGTGATAAATAGCCCCACGCGGGGAAATTTGGTTGACAAAGGTATATATGGGGGTGATATTGGCGGTTAGTGGGTAAAAGTGGGTAATTTAGCTTTTGCTGAGTGATGGTGGAGAGGGGCAAAGCAGCGTCTATGTTTCAAGGTGAATTTACCAATAATATGGATGAAAAGGGGCGGGTGAATATCCCAGCGCCATTCCGCGATGCGCTGCAAAAATCGTACAACGAAGGCACGCTTATTGTCGCCAGAGATGCCCAGTCCCCATGTCTTCGTGCTTATCCGCTTCGTGAATGGAACCGTTTGTTGGCCAAGCTTGGGGCCATGCCTGCCAATGATCGTGTGGTGTTGGCCTTTAAGCGCGCTGTGGTTAGCTCAGCATTAGAGTACCAACCCGATAAGCAGGGTCGTATCCTTATTCCGCAAACACTTCGTAATCATGCAGGTATTTTGAAAAGCACAGTCTTTGCTGGCTTGAATGATACCTTTGAAATCTGGGATGCGCTGGCTTGGGAGAAGCAATTGGCTTCTTCATTGGCTTTGCTCCAAGATCAGGATTTAAGTTTCTAACATGGCCGACTTATCCCATATCTCTGTATTGGCTGAGCCTTATATCCAAGCCTTGTGCGTGGATAAAGACGGGTTTTATGTCGATGCGACCTTTGGACGTGGCGGCCATACCAAAATGATGCTCGAAATTTTGTCGCCATCAGCAAAAGTGTTGGGGTTGGATAGAGACCCTGATGCAATTTTGGTGGGTCAAGCTTTGGCTGAAGCTGATCCAAGATTTTCCATCGCTTACACCGACTTTGCGGCGATTGCTGATGCTGTAGCCGAACAAGGCTGGGATGAAGTCAGTGGTATTGGTTTTGATTTGGGCGTCTCGTCACCGCAATTGGATGAAGCGGGTCGTGGTTTTTCCTTTATGAAGGAAGGGCCGCTGGATATGCGCATGGATTTTGATTCGGGGCAACCTCTCATTAAAAAATTAGCGCATGTTTCTGAAGCTGAATTGGCGGATGTGATTCGTACCCACGGTGGTGAACGTTTTGCAGGGCGTATTGCCAGGGTGATTTTGGAGCGATTGCATCAAGGCACGCTCAACACTACCCGTGATTTGGAAGATATTTGTTTTCACGCTACACCAAAAAAAATGCGACATGGATCTGCTCATCCAGCCACGCGAACGTTTCAAGCGTTGCGCATTTGGGTCAATGATGAAATGAATCAGATTGACCAAGCTGTGAGCGCGGCCATAAAATTGCTTAAAGTGGGTGGCCGTTTGGCCATCATTTCGTTTCACTCGGGCGAAGACCGTCGTATCCGCGACTTGATTGAAGCTGAAGTGCGTGGCTGCATTTGCCCGTCAAACTTTCCCATTTGTGCTTGCGGCCGCAAGCCATCCATGCGTTGGCTACAAAAAAAACCAGTACGCGCAACTGAAGCTGAAATAGATGCTAATCCACGCAGCCGTTCGGCCATGCTGAGAGTTGCTGAAAAAATTGGGGTAGGCTCGTGAAGTCGCTACGTTTGCATGTGGTGATGATGATTCTAGTCATTTGCGCTTTGGCTGCAGGCCAAGTGTATTTGTCACATGTGCGCGTGGGTATATCGCAAAAAGTTGCTGAGGCCAAAGTGGCGCAAGGGCAAGTACAGCGTGAAGTGCAGAATTTGAAATTGGAAGTCGCCAGCATTACTCGGCCTGACACACTACGCCGTTTGGCGCGTGAAAAGTTGGGTATGTTTTCGCCCACGCCTATGCAAGTGGTGCAGCCATGAGACCCATCGTTACCCAAGATAAACAGCATGATGTGATGGCCAAACGCCGCTTGGATGTGGTCGTGGCTTTGGTGGCATTGGGCTTGGCCTTGATGGTGATTCGCGCGGTGGACTTGCAATGGATGCAAACTGAGAACTTAACCAGCAAAGCTGAGAGTCAGCGCTATCGTCAATTTGAAGTTAGCGCCCCGCGTGGTCCGATAGTGGACACACAAGGTCGCGTGCTTTCTGAAAGTGTGGAAGTGCCCTCTATTGCCGCCTTGGGCGCTGATTTGAATCCAGAAGACTTACCACAACTTGCCAAAGTTTTGCATATGGATATCAAAGAATTGCAGCGCAAAGTTGGTAAGCGCCAAGGGTTTATTTGGCTTGATCGCCAAGTGACGCCGCATGTTGCTAAGGCTGTGCAAGCTTTAAATATTCCAGGTGTGCGCATTGAAAAAGAATGGCAACGTTTTCACCCCTTTGGGCCTGAAACGGGGCATCTGCTTGGATTTGTAGGTATTGATAACCGCGGTTTGGAAGGATTGGAGCGCTCATATAATCAAGTGCTTACGGGTAAAAGCGGACGTATGCAAATTCAACGCGCTGCCAATGGTGCAGAATTGCCAGGTAGCGTTTGGCTGAATAAACCCGAGCCCGGACAAAGTTTGTATTTAAATTTGAATGTAAATGTACAAAGTATTGCTTATGCAGCTTTGGCCAAAGGCATTGAAAACACTGGCGCCAAAGGTGGTTCGGTGGTGGTGATGAATCCACATAATGGTGCTGTATTGGCCATGACCAGTTGGCCAGGTTTTAATCCCAATTCGTTTTCGCAATATAGAGCTAAAGATTGGCGCAATCGTGTGGTCACTGATGTGTTTGAGCCTGGCTCAGTGATGAAGCCATTTACTGTTGCTGCTGCCTTATCAACAGGTCGCTGGACTGCTGATTCCCTTATTTTTTGTGAAAATGGTAATTATGAAATTGCCGATAAAGTCATTCATGATGATCACCCCGAGGGTTGGATTGATATTCGAAAATTACTGGTCGTCTCCAGTAATATAGGAGCGGCCAAGCTGGCTTTGGATGTGGGTAAGAAAGATTTGAATCGACTGCTCACCGATGTGGGTTTTCGAGAGAAAACCAATATTGGATTAGGCGGTGAATCGCCGGGAATACTCCTGCCTCTGGAAAGTTGGGGTCAAGTGGAGACCGCCAACATCGCCTTTGGACAAGGTGTAGCCGTGACGCCCATTCAATTGGCCACGGCTTTTTCGATTTTTGCCAATGGCGGCGTTTATTATCCGCCGCAGTTGGTGAAATCCGATGAAGATATCGCTGGGCGCCGCATTATTTCGGAGAAAGTGGCTACCGATGTATTGGGCATGATGGCTGATGTAACGCTTGAAGGTGGTACGGGTATGCAGGCTGTGCCGCTGGGTTATACCGTGGCAGGTAAAACAGGGACAGCGCAAAAGCCCAACCCACAAGGCGGTTACTCCAAAGAAAAATATACGGCGGTGTTTGCTGGCGCTGTGCCTGCTGAAGCACCAGCCTTGGTGATTGTGGTAGTGCTTGATGAGCCGAAATCGAGCATTTATGCCAGCTCCACTGCAGCGCCAGTGTTTAAGCAAGTGGCAGCTGCTGCATTGCCGCAATTAGGCATAGTACCGAATTTACCAACAGCGCAACCATCTAACATGCAAGCACAAAACCAAACCAGTGCTTGGGGTATGGCCAAAGCCAATGCGCCGCAACAAGAACAATTGAATTCACTTTATGGCTTGTCGCTTCGTGATGTGCGCCGCTTTGCTTATGCCAAAAACATCCAGCTTCGTCTGCATGGAAAGGGCTGGGTGAGCAAGAGTGAACCTTCCGTATTGCATGGCTTAAAAGAAGGTGATGCGATGGAGGTGTGGCTCAATGAATAAGCTGCAAGCTATCGTTCAACCGAAACTGTTATCTGATTTGATGTCGGGTATTGGTGCGTATGCCAAAGATGTGACCATCCAAGGCATTTGTGATGATACCCGCTTGCTGCAAGCTGGTGATGCATTTTTGTGTTTGCCGAGAGTGAATGATGTACCAGCGCGTATTGTTGAGGCAAAAGCTAAAGGCGCTGTAGCTATCATCATTGTGGGTCAATATGAAAACTTAACGGATATCGCTTGTGCATGTTTACAGCATATGGAAGCAGCAGGCGCTCTGCTTCGCCGCTGGTTTGAAACTGAACATACCACGCTCAAAGTATTTGGTATTACGGGCACCGATGGCAAAACAAGCTCAACCTGGATGCTGCGTGAGATGCTGGCCAAACAATTGGGTTCAGCATGGTCTTGCGGCACATTAGGCTTCGTGCGCGATTTGGATCATATCACTGACCTTGGTAATACCACGCCTTCATTGCTTACGCTGCATACCATCGTAGCCATGGCACATCAGCAAAACATTGGTGCGCTGGTTGTGGAAGTCTCCTCGCATGGCATTGCCCAACAGCGCATTGCTGGACTTTCATTCACCGCAGCGATTTGGACCACACTTGGTCAAGATCATTTGGAAGATCATGGTGGTTTGGCAGCTTATGTCGAAGCCAAAGCTTCGTTTGCTCGCCTGGTGTTGGCTGCTGGCGGTAAAGTGATTGCCAATGCTGATTATGCCAATATCCGTGAGGCTTTGGCTGAGGGTGCAGCACAGGCCCTTTGGTATGCTCACAACAAGTCGGGAGTAGATGCTGATTTGCTTTGGTCGCGCGAAGATGGTGCTCTGTTGCTGAAAAAACACAAAGCAACAGCAACCATGGCACATGTGCCTTTGGCAGATTTTCATACAGAAAATTTGGCTGCTTTGATGTTGTTGATGACGACAGTATTTGATTTGCCGCTGGCGAGCCTTGCCGCGAAGTTAGATGGTGTGATGACTACCCCACTTGGCCGCCTGGAGCCAGTGGATGCGAACCAACGCATCTTTATTGATTATGCCCACACAGCAGAAGGCTTGCAGCGCAGCTTGCAAAGCGCACGTGAACTTTGTGTTGGGCGTTTGCTATTGGTCTTTGGCTGTGGTGGTGATAGGGATAAAGCCAAGCGTCCTGCTATGGGTGCGGTGGCTGCCCAACTTGCAGATGAAGCGTGGCTAACTTCAGATAACCCACGCAGCGAAACCCAAACCCAAATTGCTGCCGATGTGTTGCAAGGTATTCCAGCAGCTTTTCTTCCATATGTGCATGTGTGTGAAGATCGTAAATTATCTATCTTTCAGGCCGTTTCAGCAGCATCAGCGTTGGACATGGTAGTGATTGCAGGTAAAGGGCATGAGTCATATATGGAAATCCAAGGCGCAAAACTGCCATGGAGTGATAGGGCAACGGCCTTGGCCGCATCCCTTGCTGCAGGAGAAAAGCAATGCGCTTAACTTCGCAGCAATTGGCGATCGCTAGCCAAGGTGAGTGGTTGTCTGGCAAGCAAGAACCCGTCTTGATTGATGGCATTTGTACCGATTCTCGCGAATTTATTGCAGGTCATGCATTTCTGGCATTGCGTGGTGTGACGTTCGATGGCCATACCCATGCGGCGCAAGTGGCGCATAAGGCATCCGCGCTGATTGGCGATCAACAAGGCGCTACGCTTTGGCAAGATTTGACTACGCCGCAGCTGCAAGTGAATGATACCCTGCAAGCTTTGGGCGATATTGCTGCCTACCACCGTAAACAACTGACCAACACCCGCGTGGTGGCGATAACGGGTTCCTATGGCAAGACCACTGTGCGCTCAATGCTGCAGCATGTACTAAGTCAAAGTGGCGTCAAAGTCGCTGCCACCAAAGCAAATTTCAACAACCTGATTGGTGTGCCCAAAACCCTGCTGGCCATTGATGCTGAGGCCGATGTGGCTGTGATTGAGTGCGGCATCAGTGAGCTTGGTGAGATGCAACGCATTGCTGCCATGGTGCAGCCAGATGTGGTCATTTTAACAGGTTTTACCGCAGCGCACAGTCAAGGCTTGGGCGGTTTGACTGGCGTGGTTAAAGAAAAATTTGAATTGGTGAAACACCTTCAACAAGATGGTTTTAGCGTGTTGGGCAAAGGCGTGGCCAAACATTTGGTGGAAGCGGGTTGTGTGATGTCGCTGCCAACTTTTGGTTTGGATGAAGCAGATGCCGTGTCTTGGCAGCTTACAGGTCAGGATGTGCTTTTCTCGCTTCAAGATGAGCAAGCATCCTTAAAACTATCCCTGCCAGCTGAGCATTGGGCAGAAGATATGGCTTTGGTAATTACTGTGGTCAAGCAACTTGTGCCGTCTTTAAATGTAGCGCGCATTGTTAGTGCCCTACAAACATGGCAAGCCGTTGATGGTCGTTTGCAAGTGTTTGCCGCAAGCAAAGCGCAACCATTTGCCTTGATTGATGATAGTTACAACGCCAATCCTGCTTCCATGCAAGCAGGGCTTGATACACTTGCCAAAATGGCGGGTAAACGTATTGCCATCATTGCCGATATGTTAGAGTTGGGTGAAAACGCCAAATCAGCCCATGCCGCATTACAATTGCACGATATCGATCAAGTATTGTGTGTGGGCGAGTTAATGGGTGAGTTGGCTAGAGGGAAATCAGGTCACCATGTGCAATATTTTGAGCGTTTACCCGCTTTGATGCATTGGTTAAAACAACATCATTTCCCAACACAAGATAGCACTGTGCTTATCAAAGGCTCGCATAGCATGGGCTTGGCACAAGTAGTCGATTTTTTACGAAACCGAGGCGCACATGCTCTATAATTTATTGTATCCACTGGCCGATCAGTATTCGTTTTTAAATATTTTCCAATATATCACCTTCCGTGCGGCGTATGCGTTGATTACTGCCTTGGTCTTAAGTTGGATGTTTGGCCCCTTATTTATTCGCTGGCTCAAAAGTAGCCAAGGTAAAGGTCAACCTATTCGTGATGATGGCCCAGCCTCACATTTTTCCAAACAGGGCACGCCAACCATGGGTGGTTTATTGATTCTTTCTACCCTGACCTTGACCACCTTGCTTTGGGCGGATTTGGAAAACATGTTCATTTGGCTGGCGTTGATGGTCACCTTGGGTTATGGCCTGATTGGCTGGCTAGATGACCAGATGAAAATTAAATACCAAAACCCCAAAGGTTTGGCAGGTCGCTGGAAATTACTTTTGCAAATTCTGATTGGTAGTGTTGCCGCTATTGCCTTGATGAATATGACTGACCCCATCGTGGATATTCCCATCATCAATTACCAATGGGATATGGGATACTGGTATATTGCTTTTGTGGTCTTTGTCTTGATTGGCACATCCAATGCGGTCAACCTCACTGATGGTTTGGATGGTTTGGCTGTGGCGCCCACCTTTATGGTGGCATCGGCTTTGGGTGTGGTGGTGTATGTGGCAGGACACGTGGGTTTTGCAGAATATTTATTGATTCCTTATGTGCCAGGTGCTGGTGAGTTGGCTGTATTCTGTGGTGCTTTGGTCGGCGCTTGCCTTGGCTTTTTGTGGTTTAATACCTATCCCGCCCAAGTATTTATGGGCGATGTGGGTGCGTTGGCCTTAGGCGGAGCCTTGGCATTTGTGGCTTGCGCTGTGCATCAGCAATTTTTGTTGGCCATTGCAGGCGGTTTGTTTGTGCTTGAAGCTGTCTCAGTGATGGTGCAAGTGGCCTCTTTTAAACTCACGGGCAAACGTGTGTTTCGTATGGCGCCCATTCATCACCATTATGAGCTCAAAGGTTGGCCAGAGCCAAAAGTGATTGTGCGCTTTTGGATTATCACCCTTATTTTAGCCTTGGTGGCTTTGTCCACTTTGAAGTTGCGTTAATCATGAATTTGTCTCCGAAATTAGAACAAATCGCCGTCATTGGTATGGGTAGCACGGGTATCTCGATAGCACGTCATTTACAGCGCATGCATATTGTCTGTGCATGCTTTGATGAAGCCAATGTCGTGCTTCCTGATGATTTGCAAACCACTCCGCTGCATACAGGCCCATTGGATGCAGATGTATTGGGTGGTTTTGATCGGGTGATTGTTAGCCCTGGTATTGATTGGCGTCACCCAGCCTTGCTGGCAGTGCGAGGTTGCGGCATTCCTGTGCATGGTGATTTGGATGAATTTTTGCGCCATTACCAAGGCCGCATCATTGCTATTACTGGTACTAACGGTAAAACCACCACCACGCAAATGATTGCCCTGTTGCTTGAGACCTTACCTGGTGGTTGTGAAGCAGGCGGCAATATCGGCACGCCCATGCTTGATTTACTTGGTCATAAACCACCGGCTCATGTGGCTCTAGAATTATCCAGCTTCCAGTTGGAGCGTGCCACGCAAATGCATCCGCATTGGGCGGTTTTGCTTAATGTGCAGCCTGATCATGCGGATATGCACGCATCACCGCAGGCTTATAAAGAAGCCAAGCTAAGCATGTTTAACAAAATGATTTTGGGTGATACAGCGCTGTTTCCTATTGATGTTGAATGGGATGCAACGGTTGCTGATTTGGCAGGCAGAGGCGTGAATGTCACGCGGTTTGGTGTGATTGAAGCTGACGATGAACGCGCGAAATTTTGTAAAGCGGGTGTCTTGCTCAATACGCCATGGGGCGATAAAGCTAGCGGCAAAACCGATGCTTTGTTTTGGACTCAAGATAGTGAGTGGGTGAAAATTGATTGCGATGATTTGATGCTGCGTGGTCATCACCAGCAGCAAAATATCGCCATTGCCGCCCAAGCTGCTGCCGACCACGGCGTATCGCGCACGGTGATTGAAGAAGCGATGCTCAGCTTCCAAGGTTTGGAACATCGGTTGGAGTTTGTGGGCCACGTTGCTGGCCGCGACTGGTTTAATGATTCCAAAGCCACCAACCCTGATGCGGCGCTTGCGGCCCTGGAATCATTTGATGAAGTGGTCTGGATTTGCGGCGGTATGCGCAAAAAGCTGGATTTGGATTCGCTTATTTTGATGGCGCGCAAAAAAGTGAGCTTTGCCTTGGTGATTGGTAAAGAGCCCGATGCCTATTCATTGATGCTCGATAAAGCTGATGTGCCCTACATGGTGTCGCATACCATCGAGCAGGCAGTCAAAGATGCTGCCGAAAAAACCGAAGGCCCAGTGCTGTTATCACCTGCGGCTGCCAGCCAAGATCAATTTAAAAACTATGCTGAACGCGGCAAAGCTTTTGTGGCGGCTATCCGGGCATTAGAGCCCAAAGACAAAAAAGGGTATGCAGGCTTTAGCGATGACTAAGTATCAACGCTTACCCTTCGACCCCGTGCTGTTATTGAGCGTGGTCGCATTGCTGATTTTCAGCCTGATCATGGTGGGTAGCGCCAGCCTTGAGGTGGCCAATGTGCGCTATGGCTCACCTTGGTTTATTTTGCTGCGTTGGTGTTTTTATATCCCCGTGGCATTGGCGGTGATGTGGGCAGTTTCTAGGGTGCATCCATCATGGTGGGAAGCCATGGTCATGCCGTTGCTAGGGTTTGGCTTTTTGTTGCTGATTACCGTGCTCATCGTGGGTAGTGAAATCAATGGCGCTACCCGCTGGTTCTCTATTTTTGGTATGACCATTCAGCCTGTGGAGTTTGTGAAACCTGCCATCGTCATCTATCTGGCTTATTATTTATCCAACTTCTCCGATCGTTTGCGCTCTTTTGCCAATGGTTTGATGCCCATGCTTTTGATCATCGTGATGATGGTGGCGTTGTTGTTGGTGCAGCCTGATTTTGGTAATGCAGTGTTGATTTTGAGCATGAGTTTTTGTTTGTGGTTTGTTGGCGGCGTGCCCACACGCCATTTGGTAGGATTGATGGCTACAGCCATTCCTGTGTTGGCCGTGATTATTATGTCGGCACCATATCGCATGCAACGTATGTTGGCCTTTATGGACCCTTGGGCAGATCGTTTTGGTAGTGGTTATCAATTGGTGCAATCACAAATTGCTTTTGGAGCAGGTGGTATCACGGGTGCAGGCCTTGGCCAGGGTGTGCAAAAGTTGTTTTATTTACCAGAGAGTTTTACCGATTTTATCTCGGCAGTGATTGGCGAAGAGCTGGGCTTGATTGGTATTTTGGCAGTGATTGGTGTGTTCGGCCTCGTTTGCTGGCGAGGCTTTAAAATCGCCCGCCATGCAGATACGGATTTTTCAAGGTTGCTGGCCTTGGGCGCCACATTCCTTTTGGCTGCAGCATTTATTGTAAACCTTGGCGCAGCCATGGGTATTTTCCCGACCAAAGGTATGCCCATGCCGTTTGTCTCGTATGGCGGTAGTGCTTTGATAGGTGAATGCGTATTACTGGGGCTGATTTTTTCAGTGCAACGTCATCAAGCCGCCTCCGTACGTAATGCCAGAGGCAGCGCCCATCGCAAAGAGCGTAGGATTCGCGCTGATGCCAATGATGTTGAAGGGGTATCGGTATGACGACGGTCTTGCCTACAGATATCTGCATTGCCGGCGGCGGCACAGGCGGGCATGTGATGCCAGCATTGGCTTTGGCTGATGCAGCGCGTTTGGCTTGGCCGAATGTGCAAGTCTCTTTTATCGGAGCTGAGCGCGGCTTGGAAGCGCGGCTTTTGCCAGAGCGCGGTGAGTCGGTATTGCTGCTCACCATGCATGCCGTCAAAGGTTCAGGTTGGTTGCAGGCTGCGCGTGTATTGGGCTGGGAATTGCCGGTGGCAGTATTGAAAATACGCAAATCATGGGCAGGGCAAAAGCCAAAGGTTTTGGTGGGCGTGGGTGGTTATGCCAGCGTGGCTGGCGTGGTCGCAGCTTTGATTTCACGTGTGCCGGTTGTCTTGTATGAACAAAACGCGATTCCAGGCTTGGTCAATCGTCAACTGCACCGCTTTTGTCATACCATGATGCTGGGATTTGCCGCCGCCAAACAACAATTAAACAGCATGGATAGGGTGGCCGTTACTGGCAATATCGTGCGCCAAAGCATCAAAGATGTGCAACGACTGCCCCAAGATAAACCAACGTTATTGATGATGGGTGGCTCTCAAGGTGCAATGTTTTTAAATGAGACCATGCCAAAAGTTTGCGCCAAACTCGCAGCAGCTGGTTTTGATTTTAGGGTGGTGCACTTGGTCGGCGCTGGTCAAGGCCGTGTTGAAGCAGTGTTAAGTATTTATGCCAAAGCTGGCATTGAAGCTGAGGTGATGGCCTTTTGTGAAGATATGCCTTCGCTTTATGCCAAGGCCAGTTTAATGATTGCCCGCTCTGGGGCTATGACAGTGTGCGAGGCTGCGGCAGTAGGGATTCCTGCCATGTTTGTGCCCTTGCCCTCAGCTGCAGATAACCACCAATACTTTAATGCCAAAGCGCTGGCAGATATGGGCGCAGCAGTGATTCTATCACAGGATGAAAGTGATGAAACTACGCTGGAAAAGAAAGTAGCTGATGTGTTGTTTCAGCCGCAAAAATTAGCGGATATGGCAAGAGCTTCGCGTTCTGCATTTATTAAAAACGCCGATGAGCTGCAGTTGCAGGTGTTGGCACCGTTTCTCACGGAGGTGCACACATGAAAGCACGGGTGCAATGTATTCATTTCACAGGTATCGGCGGCATTGGCATGAGCGGTATTGCCGAAGTATTGCACAACCAAGGTTTTGTGGTGCAAGGCTCGGATGTGGCCGAAAGCCCCAATGTGCAACGTCTTCGTGATATCGGTATGAAAGTGATTGTTGGACATGCCGCTGAAAATTTGGGTGATGCCCAAGTGGTGGTGGTGACCACGGCGGTCAAACGCGATAACCCAGAACTGATTGAAGCAACTCGCTGCGGAATTCCGATTATTCCGCGCGCTGAAATGTTGGCTGAATTGATGCGCATGCGCCAAGGCATTGCCATTGCGGGTAGCCATGGCAAAACCACGATTACCTCTATGATTGCCCATAATATGGAAAAGGCTGGCCTAGATCCCACCTACGTGATTGGTGGCAGGTTGATGTCGACTACCCACAATGCCCGCTTGGGTGAAAGCAAATGGTTGGTGGCTGAAGCCGATGAAAGTGATGGCTCATTCTTACGTTTATCACCGATGATTTCTGTGGTCAGTAATATCGATCCAGAACATTTGGATCACTACGGTGATTTTGAATCACTGATTACCGCGTTCAAACAATTCGTCAGCCTCACCCCATTTTATGGCCGTGTGGTTTTGCACCACGAGCATCCCAATGTGGCTTTGTTGCGTGATGATTTGCATCGCCCTGTCACTACCTATGGCTCAAGCCCGCAAGCTGACTTGTATTTAAAACACGTTACCGTCGATGGATACAAACAACATATCACTATTGGTTTTGCTGATGGCGATGAGCAAAACATCATGTTGCCTATGCCAGGTCTGCACAATGCTGAAAATGCACTAGCAGCCACTGCCGTGTTGCTGGACTTGGGCATTTCCATGGATTTGATTCGTGCGGGTTTTGCTACATTCGAAGGCATTCAGCGCCGGTTCCATTGTTTTGCTGTGGGTGAAGCGGTGATGGTTGATGATTATGCCCATCATCCCAAAGAGATTTTATCCACCCTGCAAGCTGCCAACTCCTGCTGGCCAGAGCGCCCTGTGTCTGCCTTGTTTCAACCGCATCGTTACACGCGTACCCAAGATTTGTTTGATGATTTTATGGGCTGTTTTGATGGGGCGCAAACCGTGCGCATCTTGCCGATTTATGCCGCCAGTGAGGCACCTATTGAAGGCGTGAGTGCCACAGCCTTGGTCGCTGGTATGCGCACACGAGGCCACCGTGATGTGGATGAAGTAGATAGTATGCAAGCTGCGGAAGCTTGGGTGAAGGCAGAGCTTGTTGCTGGCCGAGTGGTATTACTCATGGGCGCAGGCTCTATTGGCGCTTTGGCCACAGTCCTACGTAAAGAAATGATGACCAAAGCGGGGCAGAAGTCTTGAGCTGGAAACAAGCCATAACAGCGCTAGGCGCCTTTGAATCCGATACATCGCTAGCTGAGCGCACCACGCTTTGTGTGGGTGGTCATGCGCGTTGGTTGTTTCGGCCAAGCGATGAAGCGGCATTGGTTAAAGCCATGACTTTGCTTCCCCATGATATCGAAATTTTTCCTTTGGGACGTGGCAGTAACTTGTTGGTTTCTGATGATGGCATTGATGGTTTGGTGATTGATTTGAATGGTTTGTCTGGCATTACCATCAGCGGTTCACACATCGTAGCCAACGCTGGCGCGCGTATGGGGAAAATCGCCCAAGCAGCTGCCTCGGCAGGTTTGGCGGGGGTGGAGTTTATGGCCACCGTGCCAGGTGATTTGGGCGGCGGGGTGGCTATGAATGCAGGGGCTTTTGGACAGCAGGTATCGGATGTTTTGGTATCGATTCAAGTGTTACACCGCGATGGCAAGGTGACTGATATGCAGCGCGAAGATTTGCATATGGTCTATCGCTGGACAAATTTGCCGGCGGGAAGTTTGGTGTTATCGGCAATGTTTGCCTTAAAAGAAGATGATGCCGAATCCATCAAAGAGCGGATGCGCGTGATGCGTAAAAAACGCAGTGATACCCAGCCTTTGGCTTTGCCCAATTGTGGCTCAGTGTTTAAAAACCCAGAGGGTGATTATGCGGCGCGATTGATTGAAAGCGTGGGTTTGAAAGGGAAGCAGATTGGCCATGCACGGATATCGGATGTACACGCCAATTTTATTGTCAATGAAGGCAGTGCAAGTTGTGAAGATGTGTTGGCATTGATGCGTTTGGCGAAAAACACAGTGCTGGAACAATACGGTGTGGACTTAGAGCCAGAAGTAAGATTTGTAGGGTGTGCGTTATGATGGAACCTGAGATTGTTGTGAATAAAAACCAAGGTTTGAAAGCCATCCGCATCGGTGTGCTGATGGGCGGGGCATCGAGTGAGCGCGAAATTTCGTTGCGTTCTGGTCATGCCGTGCTTGAGGCTTTGCTGAGCAAGGGTTTGAATGCTTTTGCAGTGGAATTATCCAAACACCCGCACGATTGGAGTGAGCAGATTATTGCTGCCAAAGTGGAGCGCGCATTTATTGCGTTGCACGGCACCTATGGCGAAGACGGCTGTATCCAAGGCTTGTTGGAAATTCTACGTATCCCATACACGGGCTCTGGCGTGTTGGCATCCAGCGTATGTATGCATAAAGCCCTGACCAAATCCATATTGGCGCAACATCATTTGCCAACGCCTGTGGATGTACCTTTGGAAAATGGTGTGCCTGTTTCCTTCCCTGTGTTTGTTAAACCCGTCGCTGAAGGCTCAAGTGTGGGGTTGCATCATGTGGCCGATGCTGCGCAATGGCATGCCCTTGCGTTAAGCGATACATCAGCGTGGTTGATTGAAAGCTGTGTGGTGGGCAAAGAAATTGCGGCCTCTGTGCTCAACGGCAAAGCCTTGGCCTTGGTGGAGATTGCGCCCAAATCAGGGCTGTATGATTTTGAATCCAAATACACTGCTGGCGCCACAGAATATTATTGTCCTGCGCGTTTATCCGATGAAGTGAAAGCGCGCTGTCAGGATTTGGCGGAACGGGCAGTGGCAGTGCTGGGTTGCATTGGCGCTCCGCGTGTGGATTTGATTGTGCCAGAATCGGGTGAACCCGTGATTTTAGAGGTGAATACCATTCCGGGAATGACATCGACAAGCTTACTACCCAAAGCTGCGGCGCGGGAAGGTTTAGGGTTCGCTGATTTGTGTATGGCGATTTTGCAAGATGCGATGCTTGCTTATACACCGCATAGTCGCACAGGTAAGGAATGAAGATGATGTTTTTCAGCCCTAAAAAAAGCAGCGACAATGTTCGCAGGCAGAGCAAAGTGAAAACTTCGCGTAAGCTTAGCTTTGCCTGGCTGCGGCCCATGCTGCAACTGATGGTTGCTGCCGTGATTGTGGCGGGTTTGGGTTTGGGTGGTTTGCAGCTGAATGAGAAACTGGCCGTGGCCTATTGGGATATTGAATGTGATACCCATATTCACAAGCAAATTGAAGACGTGCTGAATCAACAACCCCGCGACTTTTGGCACACGCGTGCGGGTCTATTGCAAGATATATTGCGCCGCCAGGTGCCCGACATCAAAACCATCGAAGTCAGCCGCATGTTGCCCGATGGTTTGTTGATTAAAGCAGTGGCGCGCACCCCGATTGCCTTGTGGGAGAACACAGAAGTATCGCCTGCAGTGGTGATGCTTGTGGATGAAGATGCGCAAATTTATCGCGGTATCAAAGCTGGTGAGCAAGTGGATTTGCCGCTGATTCGTTTGCCGCAAAGCCAGGTAACGCTAGCCACACGATTACTCCACACCATGCAAGCGAAGGCAGCCCATAAATGGATGCGTTTGAGCGAAGTGATTGCTGAGCGTGATGCTTGGCGCCTTAATTTCTCGTATGGCGAGCAATGGCATTTGAATGCTGCAAGTTTAGAAACAGATATCCAGCAAGCGATGCGCGTTTTGGCCCTGCCTGAATGGGAAAAAGGCGTATGGCGATTGGATGCACGAATTCCGCAGCGTTGGTTTATCAGGCCAGCAAAGCAGGAGGTAATATAATGGCGAGACAAAACCAGATTATTGTAGGCTTGGATATTGGTACCAGCAAAATTGCTTGTATCGTAGCCGAAGCTGGCCCGGATGGCCGCCTGGATATCGTGGGCATTGGCACCCATCCTTCACATGGCTTGCGCCGCGGGGTGGTGGTGAATATCGAGAGCACTATTGAATCGATTCGTCTGGCTGTGGAAGAAGCAGAATTGATGGCCGATGTGGATATCAAAAAGGTTTATGTGGGCATCGCTGGCAGTCATATCCGTGGTTACAACAGCCATGGGGTAGTGGCAACCAAATCAGGCGAAGTGACCGAAGAAGACGTAACGAGGGTGATTGAAGCGGCCAAAGCCATGAATATCCCAGCAGATCAAAAGATTCTGCATATCATTCCCCAAGAATATATTATCGATAGGCAAGATGGTATTCGTGAGCCTGTGGGCATGTGCGGTGTGCGTTTAGAAACACGCGTGCATGTAATCACAGGGGCAGTCTCTTCAGCGCAAAACATTATCAAAAGCTGCAACCGTTGTGATTTGGATGTATCTGATATCGTGTTGGAGCAAATCGCTTCCAGTGAAGCTGTGCTCAGCCAAGATGAAAAAGATATTGGTGTGTTGCTGGTGGATATCGGCGGCGGCACTACCGATTTGGCCGTGTTTATTGATGGCGCGATTCGTCATACCTCAGTGATTCCAGTGGGCGGCGATCATCTCACCAACGATTTGGTGGCAGGCCTTCGCACTTCAGCGCGTGAAGCAGATATTTTGAAAAAGAAATTTGGCTCGTGCATGAGCTCGATGATTCGCCCCGAAGAAACGGTGGAAGTGCCACGTGTGGGGGGGCGCCCATCGCAATCCATGCCAAGGCAAGTGATGGCGCAATTGCTTGAGCCACGCATGCAAGAGTTGTTTGAGTTGGTACGCGAAGAGTTGGATCGCTCAGGTTATCGCGAATTGGTGGCAGCTGGCGTGGTCTTGACCGGCGGCAGCAGCTTGTTAGAAGGGGCACAAGAGTTGGCTGATGAGATTTTTGAGCTGCCAGTACGCATTGGTAGACCGCAAAATATCGGCGGTTTGGTGGGGGTGGTGAATAGCCCCATTTTCTCCACAGGCGTGGGCCTGATTCAGTATGGTTATCGCTATCGCGCCGATAAATCGCTGCGTATGGATGAAAGTGGCGGTGGCAGTTTCTTTGCCAGCATCAAACGATGGTTTGGGGGTGGCGAATGAGGCGAAGCCCCCGATCAACACAACAGTTTAAGCAGCACCAGTTTAACACATTAAAAATCAGCAACAGAGGAGACAAATCATGGGACTAAAATTTCAACTCGAAGATACACAAAAACAAATCGCTAATATCAAGGTGATTGGTGTTGGTGGCGGCGGTGGTAACGCCCTCAATAACATGATTGAGCAAGGTTTGTCGGGTGTAAGTTTTGTTGCTGCCAATACCGATGCCCAAGTGTTGGGTCGCAGCTTGGCCACGATTCGTTTGCAACTGGGTTCACACAGCACCAAAGGTTTGGGCGCAGGCGGTAAACCTGAAATTGGCCGTGATGCTGCTGATTCTGATCGTGCACATATCAAAGAATTGCTTGAAGATACTGAAATGGTGTTTATCACCGCAGGCATGGGCGGCGGCACAGGTACTGGTGCAGCCCCTGTGATTGCCGATGTGGCGCGTGAAATGGGTATTCTCACCGTGGGCGTAGTCACCAAGCCGTTTATGTTTGAAGGTAAACGCCGTATGCGTTTTGCTGAAGAAGGTATTGAAGAACTAAGCAAAGCCGTGGACACCTTGATTACCATCCCCAACCAAAAATTGATTGGTTTGGCTGGTAAAGACACCTCGATGAAAGATACCTTCCTTAAAGCTGATGATGTGTTGCTGCAAGCTGTGCGTGGCATCTCTGATATGATTACCAAACCTGGTTATATCAATGTGGATTTTGCCGATGTGACAGCTGTGATGCGTGAAAACCAGGGGCTCTCCATGATGGGTATGGGTTCTGCCACTGGCGAACACCGCGCTAGCGAAGCTGCTGAAAAAGCGATTACGTCACCATTACTTGAAGATTTGGATATCCATGGCGCGCAAGGTTTGTTGGTGAATGTGACGGCTCGTGAAGATTCATTGACCATGGCTGAATACGATGAAGTGATGTCAGTGATTTACAATATGGTGGATGAAGATGCCAACGTGAACTGTGGTGTGGTCTTTGATGAAGATGCAGGCGATGAATTGCGCGTAACCGTAGTTGCAACTGGCTTGCAAAAAGTTGCGCCTGCCAAAGTGGCGCAAGTTAAACCACTGCATTCAGCGCGTATGCCAATGTTTGGCAATGTGCCTATCCCAGGTTTTAGCAATGCCAACGGCAATAGCCAAACCAAGGCGCATGTTGACCAAGAATCGGGCTACGATGAAAAGTTGGATGTACCCACTTGGATTCGCATGCAAGCGGATTAATTGATCGAATGAAAAAGTGAAAGCGGTAACATTTTGTTGCCGCTTTTTTCTTTTATACTAGCTAGCAACCCTTGAATCTGAAAAATGGAGTTATTATAAATACGCCCATGATTAAAGCTGACAAATTATGCCGAAAATACGGTGATGTATTTGCCGTCCAAGATTTAGATTTTGAAGTTAAACGTGGGGAAGTGATGGGGTTACTTGGCCCCAATGGTGCGGGTAAATCCACCACCATGAAGATGCTGACTTGCTTCCTCCCACCATCCTCGGGTGATGCCAGTATTGATGGCTTTAGCTTGAGTGAATCATTACAAGTGCGCCGCAGAGTGGGATATTTGCCAGAACACGCGCCTTCGTATCATGAACTTGATGTGCAAGCCTATCTGCAATTTACAGGCAAGATGCATGGTATTCCAAAAGCCACCCTTGCCGATAAAATCGGCGAAATGAGCAGGGCTTGCGGCTTGGAGCAAGTGATGTATCGCCGCATTGAGGAATTATCCAAGGGTTATCGCCAGCGGGTGGGGCTAGCAGCAAGTATGCTGCATGATCCTGCTTGTTTGATTCTGGATGAACCCACTACGGGGTTAGACCCCAACCAAATCGTAGAAATTCGCAAATTGATTCGCCATTTGGGTGAGCAAAAAACTGTGCTTCTTTCTTCGCATATTTTGCCGGAAGTGCAGGCGGTGTGTGATCGTTTGATGATTATCGATAAAGGGCAATTGCAAGCCATGGGCACCACCGATGAACTTGCTAAACAGGCTCAGGGCGGGGCGCGTTTGACTGTGATTCTGCGTAATCATGTGTCGCAAACATTGGATGCATTAAAATCGCAGTTTGCCGATATCGAGGTCGGTGAATGCAACGACATCGATGAGCAAAGCAGCAAATGTGCAATCTATCATCCCGATGCTGGCTTTGGCCTGGCAGAAGAAGTGTTTAAGGCCGCTGTTGCTAATGATGCCATCTTGCTGGAGATGCGTAGTGAACACGCATCTTTGGAAGATGTGTTTAGGAATTTGACGGGAGTAAAATCATGAGTGCTGTGAAAGCTTTATGCCAAAAAGAATGGCGCATCAGCCTTGATACGCCGCAGGGTTATGTGGTCTCGATTGCATTTTTGCTGGCTTCGGGTTTTTTCTTTGGTGGTAATTTATTTTTAAACGGCCAAGCGGATATGCGCCATTGGTTTGCAGTGTTGCCGCTTTTGTTCATTTTCTTTATTCCCGCCATGAGCATGCGTTTGCTCGCCGATGAGCTGCGTGATGGCACTTATGAGCTGCTCGCTACCATGCCTACCCGCACCATTGATATCGTACTAGGTAAATATTTGAGCCTGCTTGGTCATATCACCCTGTTGCTGGGGCTCACCTTGATTTATCCGCTTACGCTTTCCCTGCTTGGCGATATCGATATGGGTATGACCATGGCATCGTATGTGGCGGCATGGTGTTTGGCTGCTTGTTTTGCGGCGATTTGTTTGTATGCCTCGGCGCTAACCAGCCAAGCCATGATTGCTTATATCGTGGGTTTGATGCTGTTGTTGTTTGTATTCCTCATCAGCCAAGTGGCGCCTACATTGCCTGTGGCTATACAAAACGTTGTGGTGTTGCTTGGCCCCATCAATCATTTTCAAAGCATGAATCGCGGCGTGGTAAGCCTTGATGATATGATGCTTTTTGTTGGCGTGACGACTGTGTTTTTAACCTTAACATGGTTTGAGCTTGAGCGGCGGAGGTGGCGTTAATGGTAACCACTGATTTCGTGAAAGAGGACACCCTATGAGTACTACAGATTTAAGATTATCCATTCGTAAAAAATCGTGGTTCACCCTGATCGTCGTGCTGGTTCTGGCGGTATTGGTGTTTGCTGTGAGCAAAGGCGCTAATGTTAAAAGTGACTGGAGTGACAACCAAACTTCAAGCCTTTCAGCCTCCACCAAACAAGTGTTGGCGCAGCTTGATGAACCCATTCAAATCAAAGCTTATTTCACAGCGGATTTGCCGCAGCCTTACGGTCAACTCAAGCAATATGTGGAAGATAAATTAAGCAGTTATCATGAAGCTGGCCGTGGTAACGTTGGTTTTGAAATGATTAACCCTGATGATGACCCGAATGTAGCGGCATCACTTGCAGCGCTAAATATCCCTAAGGTACAGGTGCAGGTGGTCGAAGACGATAGGGCGCAGGTGCGTCAGGCTTACCTTGCTATTGTCATTGAGTATTTGGACAAGCAGGAAATGATTCCTGTGGTGCAAACTGATGTGGGCTTTGAATATTTACTGACTAGGAAAATCAAAAAAATAAGTGGCAAAGGCAAACAAACCATGGCTGTGGCCACAGGTTTTGGTGCTTCGGATTTAAGCAAACTCACCACCTTGCAACAGCTCTTACAAGATGATTATGACTTTGTCGAAGTGGAGTTGGATAAAGAGGGGGTGCCTGCAGAAGCCAAAGCTTTGATTGTGGATGGTTTGGACCAACAGCCTTCTGAAGCATTTCGCTATCGCCTTGATCAATTCCGCATGACTGGTGCTGGTGTGCTGGTGCTGGCTGCCAACGCCGAACCACAACTCAGTCAGGGGTTTAGCGTGTTGCCTACCGATGCTTATGCCAATGTTTGGCTGCATGATGATTTGGGTGTGTCAGTTGAGCCTGGCATGGTCATGGATAAACAAGCTAGCCGAATTTCTGTGAACCAAAGGCAGGGCAATTTTCAATTTCGCAGCGTGGTTGATTATCCCTTTATTTCTAACGTCGTAGATATCAATGAAAATCACGCCATGACCCAAGGTTTGGAAGGGGTGTCGATGGCCTTTGCTGCGCCTTTGTTGTGGGTGAATCCTGATGAGCATAAATCAGTTTTGCTCACTTCCTCTGCGTGGTCTGCTGTGCAAGCCGGGCCAACCTTTGATGTGGATCCGTTGGTGGATATGCGTGAGCGCTTTCAAGGTTTGAGCTTAAGTCCGCAGGCATTGATGTTGGCGCAGGATGGTGTGATGAAGTCGGCCTTTGCCAACCCGCCAGCCGGTGTCTCGCTGGAAGTAGGGCAACAGCATTTGGCGCAAACGGAAAATGGTCGTTTGCTCATTTCTGGCTCAGCACCTTTGCTGGACAATGAATTTATTGATGGCGGTAATACAGTCTTGATTTTGAACATGCTGGATTGGCTTAGCCACGACGAAGCTTTGATTGAGTTGCGATCACGCGGCGTGAGCCAACGCCCGCTTGAGCCTTTGGGTAATGCTGAGCGCACCTTCTTTAAAATGTTCTGGATTTTTGGATTGCCGATTCTGGTGTTGATGTTTGCTGCTGGTCGCTGGTTGGGTCTCAGAAAACGTAGGGCTTTGGCATGAAGAAAAGTGTTGTTGCACTAATAGCTTTGTTGCTGGCAGGAGCGCTTTGGTTGCAGCAACAACCCAAAGATACAGCGCAGACGTTACCGGCATTACCAACGTTTGCCTTGGCAAATGTGCAGCATGTTGAAGTGATGTTGGATCAAAAAACCACGCTAAATGCGCAGCGTGATGGTGATGCCTGGATTTTAGCGGATGCCGATTCACGTCAGCTGCTTCATGTGCTTGCTATTGAGCAACTTCTGACTGATTTGCAGCATATGCAGCCCAAGCGTGTGGTCAGTCATAACCCCGAAAATGCAGCCAAGTTTGAAGTCACCGCTAGTGATGCGCGGGTGATACTGACGGATGCCAATAAAAAGGTCTTGCTGGATGTGTTTGTGGGGAAACCTGCTACGGATTTACGTAGCACATATATCCGTGTGGCCAGTGAAGATAAGGTGCTGACAGTGGATAAAACATTAACATGGCAAGTCAAACGCACGCCAGAATCGTGGTTTGCCACCCCAGCAGCAGAAGGCGTTTGAGCTGAATCATTTATCCCCCATACAATTGATACTCTTTGATTGCGACGGCACGCTCACCAACTCGCATGGCGCGATTGCTGCTGCTATGCAAAAAGCGTTTACCGATCATGGCCTCGATGAGCCTGACTATGAAAAGGTGTTGGGCATTATTGGCTTATCGCTGATGGCTGCCGTTGATGCTTTGCTGATTGAAGAAGTTGATGAAGCCACCAAACAAAAGATTTGCGATGCCTATGGCAGCAATTATCGGGCATCTGAGTCGTCATTGGCGTTATACCCTGAAGTGATAGAAACGCTTGAAACGCTTGCAGTACGCGGTTACCACATGGGTGTGGTCACCGGGAAATCCAGCCGTGGATTGCTGCGGGTAATGGATACATTTGATTTGCATCGTTTTTTTCCTGTTTGGCGCACAGCGGATATTTGTTTTTCCAAACCTCATCCCGCTATGGCTTTAGAATGCATGGCCGAGATGGGTGCTTTGCATGAACACACGATGGTGGTTGGCGATTCAAAATTTGATATCCAAATGGCCAAGGCTGCAGGTGTTCGCTCGTTGGGCGTTTCTTTCGGGGTAGAGCCAGCGCATGTGCTTAAAGCTGAAGGCGCGATGGCTGTGATTGATGAATTTAAGGATGTGTTGAGCTTCTTTCCACCCTTGGTTTAGACGTTGTGCGGGATTAAACGCCGTAAAACACAGCCAACCAAATCGTTTCAATATGTGGTGTGGTCCAGCTAACTTTGTGTTTAGTGTGAGCGGGGATATTGATGTGGTCGCCAATGGAAAGTTTTGTTTTGCTGCCATCTTCAAAACTAATGATGCCTTCGCCTTGTAAGACAATCACCCATTCATGCTGGGACTGGTCATACCAGCCTGATTCTGGTGAAACATGACCCTTGGATACAATGCGTTCGATAACAACATTGTCTTTTTGCAATAAGGTCTGAAATAACTCCTGCTCCATCGACTCAGGTATGCCAGCAAAGATATTATTCTTGAGCACGACTTTCCTTTTGTAGCAGCCAGTTCATCAAGGCTGCAGAGGTATCCACAACAATGCCGCCAGCAGCCACGATGCCGTCATTGATGCTAGAAGTGAAAGTTCGCACAGTGCTGTCTTCGCAGCGTCCTTGCTTTTCAACCCAATGCACCACATTGCCTATCACCGAAACCGAGCCAGATACAATGAGCGAGGCTGCTGGTACGGCTACAAGCAACACCATCATTTCATCCGAGGTGTTGATATGGTTATGGCGGGAGCTGCTATCGAGATAAAAGTTAGAAAGCTCGCCCGAAAAGCGGACTTCCAATTCTTTGGTGAACAAATTACAACTGATATCTTCAGGATTATGCACGGCATGCACTGTAAAGCATCCTGACAAAAGTATAAGGCAAGCAAGCAGCAAAGCATATGGCATGCAATTGCGCTGAAATTTAGTCGTTGATTTCTGGCTCAACGAGTGCTGCCAACTTTGCCAAAGACTCCTGCCAACCCAAATAACACATTTCAACCGGAATCATGCTTGGAATGCCTGTTTGCTGAATATCCAATGATGTGCCACAAGCGACGGCTTTGAGTGTTACTGTAGTCATCATTTGCCCTGGTAAATTAGGGTCATCAAAGGTGTCGGTATAGACAAGCTTTCTAGCGGGTTCAATTTCTAAATATTGTCCACCAAAGGCATGACTATGACCAGTTGTGAAATTGGTGAATGACATACGAAAGCTGCCACCGATTTTCACATCCATAAATTCAACATTGCAGGTAAAACCATACGGCGGAATCCAACTAGCTATGGCATCTGGCACAATAAAGGCTCGAAATAATTTCTCGGTACTGCATTTGATGACGCGATGTAGCGTGACGGTGCCTGATGCCATGATATCCACCTCGATATGAAGACTGCGTTTACCTGCTATTTTAACAAAAACTCCATCAACGCTTTTTGCGCATGAAGACGATTCTCCGCTTCGTCCCAGACGATAGATTGATGACCATCAATCACTTCAGCAGATACCTCTTCGCCGCGATGGGCGGGAAGACAGTGCATAAAGAGAGCATCAGAGTTTGCTAAAGCCATCAGTGCTGCATCCACCTGGTAGCCTTTGAAGGCTTTCTCACGGAGCTTTTGCTCTTCTTCCTGCCCCATAGATGCCCACACGTCGGTAGTGACCAAATCAGCGCCTTGTGCGGCTTGTTGGGGAGTATCGCAAAGGGTGACTTGCGCGCCTTGGGCTATGGCTTCTTCTAAAATGCGAGCGTCAGGCTCATAACCTTTGGGGCAGGCGATATTGACATTGCAACCAAAGGTGATGGAAGCGTTGATCCATGAGTAGGCCATATTATTGCCATCACCAACCCAAGCTACGGTTTTACCCGAAATAGAGCCGCGTTGTTCCATAAATGTCATCACATCAGCAAGTACTTGGCAGGGATGGTAGGTGTCGGTGAGAGCGTTGATGACGGGCACTGTTGAAAACTGCGCAAAGCGTTCGACCATGCCATGCTCGAAGGTACGAATCATGACCATATCGACCATGCTTGAAATGACGCGCGCTGCATCTTCTACAGGTTCGCCACGACCTAACTGGGTGGTGTCCGAATGCAAAAACAGGGCGTGACCACCCAGCTGAAACATGCCTACTTCAAAAGAGACACGAGTGCGGGTGGAGGCTTTATCAAAAATCATGGCCAAGGCCTTACCCGCAAGGGTGTGATGCGCTTCGCCTGTTTTTTGTTTGGCTTTCAAATCCATAGCACGGGTGATGATGCCCAACGCTTCATCAGGTGCTACATCAGTGAGTTTGAGAAAGTGTCTTACGTTGTGGTTCATTATTTAAGTCCTTCAAGGCTTTGTTTGAGCAGGGCGAGTGCTTCATCAATTTCTTCGGCAGTAACATTCAGTGGCGGCAACAAGCGCAATACATGCGGGCCAGCACCAAGCACCAACAAACCATTTTCACGGCAAGCTTGAATCAATGGCGCTACTTCACCATCGCAAAGCATACCAAGCAATAGACCATGGCCACGCACATCCAAAAGTAAATCATATTTATTCACCAGCTTTTGCAAACCAGTGCTAAATTGAGCGCTACGGGCCTTCACATTCTCTAAAATGTGCTCTTGCTCAATCACATCCAAAATCGAGATAGCAACAGCGCAAGACAGCGGATTGCCGCCAAAGGTGGTGCCATGAGAGCCTGCTGTGAGCGAGGCGGCCACATGCTCTACGGCCAGCATGGCGCCAATAGGCATGCCGCCACCCAAGCCTTTAGCAAGGGTGAGAATATCAGGATGAATGCCTGCATCTTCATAGGCAAACATATAACCGCTACGGCCCATGCCAGTTTGGATTTCATCAAGAATAAGCAGGGTGCCTGTTTCATCACAAAGATGACGCACTGCTTGTAAGTAGCCTGCATCGGCCAAGTTGACCCCACCTTCGCCTTGCAAAGGTTCAAGAATGATGGCGGCAGTGGTGTCATCCACAGCAGCTTTTAATGCTTCTATATCATTGAGCGGCACATGCTTAAAGCCCAGCGGAAGTGGGTCAAAGCCTGTTTTGACTTTCTCTTGGCCAGTAGCTGTTAGGGTTTGCAGGGTGCGGCCATGAAAACTTTGCAACGCCGAAATAACCGTGCGGCGTGATGAGCCTTGATCATAGAAAAATTTACGCGCCAATTTGATGGCTGCTTCATTGGCTTCAGCGCCAGAGTTGCAAAAGAATGCTCTATCCAATCCAGAAACTGTGGCCAAACGATTGGCCAACTCAATTTGTTTGGGGATATGATAGAGATTAGAGCAGTGCATCATGGTGGCTGCTTGTGTGCTGATTGCTTCAACTATAGCTGGGTGGGCATGACCAAGGGTGTTGACGGCGATGCCAGCAACAAAGTCCAAGTAACGTTTGCCCGTGTCATCCCACACATTTGCGCCTTGACCCTTCACGAGGGTGATCGGAAATCTTGCGTAGTTTTGCATCAGGTGTGGGCTATTCAAGTTTTGAGGTGATTCATTTTTCATTGTCGGACACTAAATATTTTTATGCAGATGCTCAAATGATTCGTGAATGATTCACTTTTTCAGCGGCTTTTGCTGTTATTGAATCGCTGCAAAACACCCTCAAGCAGCGACAATCTTATTGTGCTTGAGGGTTGATTGAACCTACTTGGAAATGGCTTTTTGATAACTTTCCGTAGCCTTTTGCCATTCTTGTTTTTCAGCAAACCAATCGCCGCGCATGCGCCAAAATTCAGGTAAGGCGCTTTGGGTGAGCAAGGCGTTAAGGCCATCTTCAGCCAAACCTTGCAGGTTGGCCTTATGTGCTAATTTTACGCGTAGCCAGCTACCCGCAATGCTGCGTTGAAAGATTGGCTTATCAATTTGCTTGAAATTGTGCAGCGCATCTTTTTCAAGGGCAGCAAAGGCTGCTTTGGCCACATCCAACTCATCATGGGTTTCAAGGTAAGTGAGCAGCATACGTTCGCCGCCCTTTTTATCACCTGAGGCGATAAGCGCTTTGGCCAAGTCGATAATCACATCTTTGCTTTGGCTGTTGATGCGGTGGGCTTTGCGCAAATTTGGCAAGGTGTATTCGTTATTTTTCTTAGCTGCCATGCGCAAAGCTTCTGCGTAGAGGGGTGTGATAACGGCTTGATTTTTTTTGTTGTTCCATAAGTTTTCATACAACTCTGCTTGTTTATCAAACTCACCAAGAGCGCCAAGTAACTCAGCTTTACGTTGTAATGCCAAACTCGCGGCAGGGTGCACAGCCAACCAAGCTTCCAAATAATGTTGTCTGTCACTCAAACTTAATTTGGCGATATGTTCAGGGTTGGTCGCAAGCCTTGCTTTGAGGGCAATCAGCATGGGTGGGTCTTTTTCATCATTGATGCTCAAGCTGGCATTGATATCGTTCCAACATAATGAAAGTGCATCAAACAACCATGCAGGGATTACGTTCTTACTGCGTTTGAGAAGTTTCTGGCTGTTGCCTTCTCCTTCGTCAATCCATGCTACCAAAGCTTCTTGCAAATGTTGTTCGCGGCGTTTGCTGTTGCCGCTGCGTAGGCTATTCCATAACTGTTTGGGGCTTTGAAAGCTTAATGTCAGGATGAGCTTTAAGGCCCACCAAACGCTTAAAGCAACCACAATCAGCATCACAAACATGCCTGTGCGCGTTTCAAACAACCAGCCCAGCATTTCGATGCGCACCGGTTGGGTGGCGATATTGGGGAACATCACTAGGCCAATAAATAGGGCAATAATGGTGAGTAAGGCGAACACAATGCGAATCATAATTGCTCCATCCAAGCGGCGGCTTCTTGTTGCCATTGCTGCTGAGTTTGTTGGATTGAACTTAGAAGTTCACTTGAGAGTGTGGTGTCAATGCCGCGCTGCCCCAATTGATGCGCCATAGCTTCCATATCACCCACATGTGCCCAGGCGTTATCTTGCAGATTGGTTTGTAGCAATTGTAAATCACCAATGAGATTTTTAATGGATTGATAACGATCTGCCAAAACAACGGCATCTTGGTTCACTTTAGAGAAATGGAATTGGCTTTTGAGCCATTCCAGCCAGTTTAAATCAACCAAGGCTTCAACATCATTGGCGCCAATTTCAGCTTTGACAATGGCGGCATCTGCGGGTTTGAGCATTTGTGCCAAAGCGTAAATGCTGCCTTTAATTTCATCGCTAATGGCTTGTACATTTTGTTGGGCGCTGCGTAGGTCCTGGAATGCTTGCTCAGCCATCGACCGTTTTTCTGGATTTAGATTAGCAAGAAAAGTCATGCTCTTCCAGGCGTTGGCGCTTTCTAGCAGTGAAGTGCTTGGCGATGAAGCGCGGTTGAGTAATGTAAACATAACGCTGCGCACTTCATAACGCATTTGGAATAACTGTCGTTGCTCCATACTTTGAATCAGCGTTTCAACTGCATCGAGTTTGTTTTGAAGTTCAGTGAGGGTGTTAGAATCCAAAGCGTTGCTGATTTGCGCTGCCGCATCGGGGGCCTCAGCAATGGCGTTAGCTTCATCTGCATTGATGTCATATTGGCCAGCTGCTGTATCATCTTGAGCAGTTGCTGCGCCATCAGTAAACAGTGTATCCATCGTTTGTTCGACAGCCGCCTCATCCGCGGCAACATCAGTATTTGAATCGGTGGGTTGAGCAGAATCTTCTTCAGCGGTAAGTGTTGATGGTGGGTTTGATTTAAAGCTTGATGAAAGTATGTTGTTTTCAAAGAGTGATTGTAAAGCCGCGTTGTTAAACTGCCAAAATGCCCAAGCTGTGCCAATGATAATCAGCAGAAATAACATGAATGTTTTGACGAAACTCCTACTTTTTTTCTTCGTAGGTAATTCTTTTTCGGCCTCAGTGGACTTGCTTGAAGGTTCATCCTTAGCGGCCTTTTCCGATGTGGGCTTAGATGCATGCAACACAGCATCTTGACCTGCATCATGCGGAAATGTTTCGTCTTTATCGCTCATGTTATTTGGCCTCGTTTAACCAGCGTGCAACATCCAAAGCGTGGTAGGTTAAAATTATATCCGCACCAGCACGTTTAAAGCTTAGCATGGTTTCAAGCACAACACGCTTTTCATCAATCCAACCATTGGCAGCAGCAGCTTTAACCATGGCGTATTCGCCAGAAACATTGTACACCGCCATGGGTAAATCTGTGGCATCTTTCACTTCGCGGATGATATCCATATATGCCAATGCAGGTTTGACCATCAGCATATCAGCACCTTCTTCTACATCCAGCATAGCTTCTTTGATGGCTTCGCGGCGGTTGGCAGGGTCCATTTGATACGCAGCCCTATCACCAAAGGTCGGTGCGGAGTCAGCTGCGTCACGGAAGGGACCAAAATAGCCCGAGGCATATTTAACTGCATAAGACATAATAGGCACTTCATAAAAGCCTGCATCATCCAAAGCAATACGAATTGCCTCAATCATGCCATCCATCATGCCAGATGGGGCAACGATATCTACACCAGCTTTAGCATACGACACAGCTTCTTTTTGCAGGTTGGCAAGGGTGGCATCGTTGTCCACTTCTTCGCCGCATAACACGCCGCAATGGCCATGGTCGGTGTATTCACAAAAACAAGTGTCAGCGATTACCAATACATCAGGGCAAGCTTGTTTGGCAGCGCGAATGGCTTCTTGTACAATACCTCTGTCATCCCATCCGCCAGAGCCAATGGCGTCTTTGCTGGTAGGAATGCCGAAGAAAATGACACCAGGAATACCAAGGTCGCTAACCTGTTGTACGGTTTTAGCAACATCCGAGAGCGGAATACGGAACACGCCCGGCATACTTTTGATTTCAACTGCATGGCTGATGCCTTCTTCAACAAAAATGGGATAAATTAAATCATTAACGGATAAAGTGGTTTCAGAAACCATACGGCGCATAGTTGCAGTTTTTCTTAGTCGACGAGGGCGATGGGTGAGATCAAAAGACATGAATTGGTATCCTTGTTTAGTTTTTTGCAGTTAATGAACTTTTAGGGCGTCAAGCGAAGCAAAATAAGCATTTAATGATGCTAGCATTGCTTCGAAATTGGGTAGCTTTGCGATAACCTGCACTGTTAAACCGAGTTTGTCAGCAGCTTCAGCCACTTGCTGGCTCATGACGATGACCACAGGCGCATTGGCAATATCCAAATTGTTGACTCGTCGGACATAACATTCAGCAGTTTTGGCGCTGCCGAGTAACACTGCGTCCACGGTTTTGTTATTCAATGCTTCAAAGGAGCTTAAAGGTTGCAGTGTCTCACATGTGGTGCGGTAGGCATGCACCATTTTCACATAAACACCTTGCAATTGTAATGCCTTGCTAAGCTCATCACTGCCTTCTTCAGCGCGAAAGAAAAGGACATGTTTGGGTAGGTGCATTTCGGTATATTTGCTGATTAGACCAAGTTGCGATTCCACTTCGGGTGTGAAGCTCACCTTGCATCCTAATTCGACCAGCGCATGTGCAGTCTTTTTGCCAACGGCAACAATGCGAAAGTTATTGAGTTTTCTCCCAATATTGGGGCATGTTTCGGCAAGTGAAGTTACACCATTTTGGCTGGTAAAAAGGATGTCCGTTTGACTGGGGTCAAGCAGCAGTAAATCATCAATGGCTTGCACGATGTTTTCGGTGAGGATTTCTCTTCGTAAGCACGGAAAAAATATTGGGGTTGCACCATACTCATGGACCAAATCGGCAAGTTTTAAATTTTGCTCACCGCCTCTGGTGAGTAAAATCGACTTTCCTGATAAATGGCTCATAAACGTAGTGTCATCATAAAATATAACGAGATAAATCTTCGCTTTCGGCAATAGCGCCCAATTGTTTACGTACATAAACGCCATCAATGACCAAGAGTTTTTCCTGACGGTCGCAAGCATCAAAGCTGATGTTATCCAGCACATGTTCGAGCATGGTATGCAATCGTCTTGCGCCAATATTCTCGGTCTTTTCATTGACTTGCACAGCCATTTTAGCCAGCTCGGCAATGCCAGTTTGTGCAAAATCCAGCTCCACACCTTCAGTTGCTAGAAGCGCAGTGTATTGCAAAGTAAGTGCTGATTCAGGCTCAACCAAAATGCGCCTGAAATCCTCTTCAGTAAGTGATTTTAGCTGCACACGAATTGGAAAGCGGCCTTGCAGTTCAGGCCCAAATCCGATGGTTTGCTCAAATGAAATGCCCCTGATGCAATAAATAAGATATGGTCCGTAGATACAGGGCCATGACGGGTGCTCACAGTGGTGCCTTCGACAAGTGGTAGCAAATCGCGTTGTACACCTTCACGGGAGACATTGCCGCTGCTGCCTTCACGGTGGGTGATTTTATCAATTTCATCAATAAAGACGATGCCAGAATGCTCGGTACGCAGAATCGCTTCTTCTTTGATTTTATCATTATCAATCAATCGGTTGGCTTCTTGTTGCTGCAATAGAACCAAGGCTTCAGCGATAGTAACGCGTTTGGTTTTTTTCTTGTCACCTAACAAACCACCCAGCATATCTTTAATATTAAACTCACTCTCATCGCCTGGGTTATGCGAAAAAATTTGCATGCTGGGCATGTCGTGTTGTTCAGGCACGTCGATTTCCACTTGGCGATTATCCAACTCGCCAAGGCGAAGTTTATCGCGCATACGTTCACGTGAATCTTTCTTGGGGCTAGGCGCATCGGCAGCAACGGGGCGGCCTTGTTCTTCGACTGGATGCGGAATCAAAATATCGAGCAAATGTTCTTCTGCTGCCTCTGCCGCACGCACTTGTACTCTGGCAACGTGCTCATCTTTCACCATTTTTAACGCGGTATCGAGCAAGTCGCGGATGATAGACTCCACATCGCGGCCGACATAACCCACTTCGGTATATTTGGTGGCTTCAACCTTCACAAAGGGTGCGCGAGCCAGCTTGGCCAAGCGCCTAGCAATTTCAGTTTTACCCACACCTGTGGGGCCAATCATGAGAATGTTTTTTGGTGTAATTTCCTCGCGCATCGGTGAGGGCACTTGCTGGCGGCGCCAGCGGTTGCGCAAGGCAATTGATACGGCGCGTTTGGCATCAAACTGGCCGATGATAAAACGGTCAAGCTCGCTCACGATTTCACGTGGTGTCATCATGGTGTCTTCAAAGATAGTGCTCATGCCGTTGCCTTGGGTGTATAAACTATCTCTTGGGGCATGGCGTGGCTTAAGAAGCCAACGTTGGACATGCTTAGTCCGTATGCACCAGCAAGACCAAATACCGCAATATCGCCCACTTGCGCATCTTCAATATAAATGTCGTTGGCGAGTTTGTCGGCGCTGGTACAGAGCGGGCCGCCAAAATACACTTTTTCTTGATGGATGGTTTCTTGTTCTGCAAACAACTTGCCCACATGCATGGCAACGATTTGCGCAGGATGATTGATGGCTAGTGCCGCCGGGCGACGGAAATGATTAATGCCACCAGCGCAAACCACCTGCTTTTTGCCACGACTGGTTTTGATGTCGATAATTTCAGTGCAGAAATAGCCGCAATCGGCAGCCAGCCAGCGACCAAGCTCAAGCACAAAATGGCGACCTGCAAAGCCATAATCTGCAATCATTTGTGCTAAACCATCCGCATAAGCTTTGGGATCGAAATTGATGCCAGCTTCAAGGTAATCCACGCCAAAGCCACCTCCAAAATCGATGATGTCACAGTTAACACCCGCATAATTGGCCTCGATGCTTTTCGTTAAATCAAATACCAATTTACAGTTGTGAAGCAAATCATCGACATCCAGCACGCCGCTGGCGGCATAGACATGCAGGCCACGGAAGTGCAAATGGGGTAGGGCAAGAATTTGCGGTAGGGCTTCGTTGAGTTTTTCTTCATCAATGCCAAATTTTTTCGAACCACCAGAGAACGTGGTTTGTGCATCATGGATGTCGAAATTGGCATTGATGCGCAACAATACTTCCATCGTTTTGCCCTGAATGGCGCAGACGGCATTCAAGCGATGCGCCTCCACCAACGATTCGATATGAATGGTACGCACCCTATGAGTCACGCTCCATTCCAGTTCTTCAATGCTTTTGCCAGGGCCCGTGTAAATCAACTGTGAGGGTGAAAATCCTGCATTTACTGCCTTGTTGGCTTCGCCCAAGCTTGCAATCTCAATGCCTGTCACTTTGGCAGCTAAAGCGGCTTGCAAAAAGGCTGGGTGCGGATTGGCTTTCATGGCATAAAAAACTTCCAAACCTTGGGGCATAATTGCTTGTAAAAGCGCCACTTTTTCTTGTAAGGGAGCTGTGTCATAAACATAAGCATTGAAGGTTTTGCCTGCTGATTTGTGCTGGCGAATAAGTGTTTCGATATGGGTAGGAATAAACATAGGCGCAAGTCCACCACAAAGCAGCATAGAGACCAAGCCAAAAATCATAGATAGTATGACACACCAAAGAGTTGTTGCTACGCTCTGCCGATACGAAGATATATTTTTTGTGAGGTTCTTGATGTCGGATGCCAGTAAAAAGCCAGAAATTGCACCCTATCAGCGCCATGCCATCCTGTGTGTGGGCAAATCTTGCGGCGAGAATATGCCATTGCTGAAATTCGGAAAAACGCGTCTGGCCGAATTGGGTTTGGACCATGGCGAGCACGCCGTGCGTTTGAATAGAGCGGGGTGTTTGGGCGTGTGTGAACAAGGGCCAATTATGGTGGTTTATCCCGAAGGTGTTTGGTATTGCGGTTTGGACGAATCAGGTTTGGATGAAATTATCCAAGATCATCTCCGTGATGGTCGCCCTGTAGAACGATTGGTGATGCACACCATGAAACAAGAACGTAGTTAATTATCATGGCTATTGAATTTAATGATGCTTTAAAAGCCAAGCAATTACGCAAGTATTTTGATGAGTCGGGCAGGATATTTATTGTCGTCGATGCCACCAGTGATGATGTATTGGTGCCTGAGTATTTGCGAGGCGACCCTGGGCTGCGACTGGTGCTAAATGCCCGTATGCCGCAGCCGATTTATATCCGTGATGCATTTTTAGAGTCTAATTTTTCCTTTGGCGGAACGCCGCATCATTGCGTGATTCCTATGCGTTGTATTTGGGCTGCGTATTTGCCTGATGAGGATATGTCGACGGGTCTTGTTTGGGAAAAAGATATGCCCGAAACGATTCGCATGATGTTGGGTGCCATTGAAGACGAACCCATGGATGAAGGAGTTGTGCCTCCGCAAACAGAACCAAGCAAGTCTGCTTCAGCAGTGAAAGGTAAGGGTACTAAAATTCGGCATCTTCGGGTGGTCAAATAATGCAATTATTACGGCTGGTCGTTGTTTCTATATGTGCTTTGCTCTTTGGAATGTTAATAAGCGTAAATTCAGTTTTTGCTGCCAATGATCCGCGTATGGTGGTTGAGCTACCAGAGCAAGATGTGCTGGGCTTGGATATGAGGGGTGTGCTTGAATTGGCCATACCAGTACTTTGGAAGCGTGTTGTGCCCACAAAAGATATGGAAAAGGCTGGGAAGCTCAAAGCATCCACATCGCTTTTATTGCAATACAAAACCTTCAGGCATGGCGTAAAGCTCACCTTTAATCCTGATCAAGTGCAGAATTATTTGGCGCGGAACCGTATTCAAATGATTGTGGAGAGGCCTGTTTGGAATTTATCTGTCAAAACGCTGGGTTTAAGCGATGACGATAACAAAATATCTCAGGAGCTTACCGATTTTGGTCATAGTGTTGTGGATGGTTTGGGTGTGCATTTAAGCCCACACGGTAAAAAAATGGCGCTGATTTTTGCGCCTGCAATCGATGCTTACGGGCAATCCATGATTCATTTGGAAATGCAGGGCGCTTTCCCCATTACTTTGTTGCCAGTAGTTGATCAGGCTGCTGAAGGTTTCTTGGATTACCAGTTGCAAGATTGGCTGGCGCAAATACTCATCACGATTCGCGATGCTTATAGTCTTGGCGAGGTGGCTAGAATAGAGCAATCACAAGAGCTGCGTTTGACCATTGAAGGTGAATACACATTGGCTTCACAAATTATGCTGGAGCAGGCGCTGCTTAATCATCCCAATGTATTGAGCTTGGTGCCGATGACCCTGCAAAAGAATAGGCGTGTTTATCGATTGGGTCTTCAAGGCGAAGATGAAACATGGATAGCAGATTGGTTTGCAGACAATGGTCTTAGTGCTACAGAAGAGGCAACCAGCGAAATGGCAGCTTGGGTGGTTAAGTGAGCTCAGAGACTTTAAATTTTGCCCAGCCATCCTACACCAAACAGCAGGCGCTAGATTTACCGCTTCCAGAGCAAAAATTATATGGAAATTGGGTGCGTCATGGCCAAGTTGAAGTTGCCCATGCAAGGCTGGCCTTATGGCTGGTCAAAGGGGGTAATATATGGCTTTCTTCGGAGGAAGTAGCAGGTAAAAGTCATTTTATGCATGCGCTAAAGAGTGAACATCCCAGTTTGGTTTTGTTGGAGCCACATGTGCAGCCTTGTTCGCATATTCAGCAACTCAAACTTTGGCTGGATAGGGCTGAACATCACGTTTTTTGGCTGGTTGATTTACCAGCAGGCCTTTTACCGCAACCTTTGGCTTTGGCAGTGTTTCATTTGATAGAGCGCGCCAAAGAAATGCATAAATCGTTATTGATATCCTATCGAAGTGAGATGTTTGAAAGTCTACCGCCCGAACTCACCAGTCGCTTACGCATGTGTGAACGTGTTGATATGACACCGCCACGTTTGGATAAGGATTTGCAGGCAGTGTTGGAATCGGTGTTGCAAACGATGCAATGGGATATGAAAGAAACAGTGCTGCCGACTTTGTTGCAATATTTGCCTCGTGACTTGGCGTTATTATTGCAGGCTATTGATGCTTTAGATGCTTATTCAAAGGTTCATAAGGTAAAAATGAACGCAGTACTTGCGCTGAAGGTGCTTGGTCTGAAATCGTTGTGATAAAAATTATTGTTTCTGAGCAATTGTTGATTCATCACCGCGCATCAGGAGAACAGGTGAGCTACCCAATATCCACAGCGGCTTTGGGTGTGGGAAATGCTTTGGGAAGTTATCAAACCCCATTGGGTAAACATAGGTTGTTTGCTTGTATTGGAGGTGGCTATCCCAAAGGTACCATCTTTGTTGGCCGTGAGCCGGTTGGCTTGTTTGAGCCAAGCCTTGTTGATGAAGACAAGGACTGGATTTTGACTCGTATTTTGTGGTTGGAAGGCCTAGAAGAGGGTTATAATAAGGGCGGTGATGTCGATACGAAGGCCCGTTATATTTATATCCATGGTACCAATGAAGAAGGTAAAATTGGCACCCCAGCTTCCCACGGTTGTATTCGCATGCGTAATGATGATGTGTTGGATTTATTTGAGCATGTGGCTGAAGGGGAAGTTGTGGATATAACGTGATGAGGGTAGGGCTTTGAATCCAGTTTTTAGGCGACGTATTATCAACCGTCATAGCGATAGTTTAAAACGTTATGGTTACCATCCTAATGCCTTGTATTGGAGCAATGCTGATATTCAGGCGTTGCGCTTTAAGGTTTTGGCTGAAATTGGTGTGGAGTCTGGTCAGAGCGTGCTCGATGTTGGATGTGGTTTTGCGGATTTATGTGGTTGGTTTAGCGCGCAAAGCTGCGAGGTGTCTTATACTGGTATCGATATTTCACCTGACTTGATTGAAGTTGCCAGGCAGCGGCATCCGGATGTCAAACTCTTTGTTGGAGAGTTGTTTGACGGACGTTTTTTAGCCAGAGAATTTGATTGGGTTTTGCTCTCTGGTGCCCTAAATGAGCCCTATCATGATCAAGGGAAATACGCCAAAAAGGTGATCCGTGAAATGTATCGGATTTCCCGGTTGGGTGTGGCCTATAATCTGCTCAATAGTGATGTTGTTCGTGCACCTGATTTGCAGAGTTTTTCCCCTTCGGCTTCCTTATCTTATGCGCAAGAGCAATTTGGTGATGCAAGCTTAAGAACTGACTATCTGGACAACGATTTTACCATTTATTTGTATAAAAAATCTTAGCTTACTTCAGCGCCCTAAAATGAAAAAAGAACCTTTGGCTTTTTTGGTTGTCGAATCTCAAGCGCATAGGCATAGTTCGCATCCTAGTTTAGGGATTGGGGATGTTATGACAACCAAGAAATCGACAGACAAAAATCAAGATAAGCAAGCTGGTATTACCCAAGAAGGGCGTTTCTATTCTGCAGACCGCTTGCACGCGATGCATGATATGATGTTGTTCATACGCCGATTCGAAGAAAAAGCTGGCCAAATGTATGGCTTGAAAAAAATCGGTGGCTTCTGCCATTTGTGTAATGGCCAAGAAGCAGTTTGCGTAGGTATGGAAGAAGCATCTGAACCTACCGATTATATGATGACCAGTTACCGCGACCATGGTCATATTCTTGCTCGCGGCTCTGATGCCACTGCGATTATGGCTGAGCTGCTTGGCCGCGCTGGTGGTATCGTTGGCGGAAAGGGTGGCTCCATGCATATGTTTGATGTCACCAAAAACTTTGCCGGTGGTAATGGTATTGTGGGTGAGCAAGTGCCCATTGGTATTGGTTTCGCTTTCGCCAGTCAGTATCGTGATGATAAGCGTGTGTCCATCACCATCATGGGTGACGGTGGTGTTAACCAAGGCGCTGTTTACGAATCTTTTAACATGGCTGCATTATGGAAGCTTCCTGTAGTTTTTGTGATTGAAAACAATCAATACGCCATGGGTACATCTTTAAGCCGTGCTTCTGCTGAAACCCATCTTTATAAACGGGGTATCTCTTTTAAAGTTCCTGGCATTCAAGTCGACGGCATGGACGTATTGGAAGTTGAGCGCAAAATGGCGGAAGCCATTGAGCATGCCCGTTCAGGTCAGGGCCCTATCATTGTTGAGATGATGACCTACCGTTACCGTGGTCACTCCATGTCTGACCCTGCGACTTATCGTACACGTGACGAAGTGGATGAATGGCGTACAGGCCGTGATCCTATCGCTAGGCTACAATTGCAAATGATTGCTGCTGGCCTTGCGACAGAAGAAGAATTCAAGCAAAAAGATAAAGATATTAAAAAAGAAGTGAACGATGTGGCCAAAGCAGCTGAAGCGCAGCCTGAGCCAGATTTATCCGTTATGTGGGATGATATTCTCAATGACGAAATTCCGAATGCATACCCTTATCCAAGGCAGGTGGGCTAATCATGGCAAAAATTACGTATCGTGAAGCGCTAAATCAGGCAATGTGCCAAGAAATGGAGCGCGATGACCGCGTGTTCCTGATGGGCGAAGAAGTAGCGCAATACAATGGTGCTTATAAAGTATCACAAGGCATGTTGGACAAGTTTGGTCCTCGCCGTGTGATTGATACACCGATTACTGAGCTCGGCTTTGCTGGTCTTGGCGTTGGAGCGGCTATGGCTGGCTTGCGCCCAGTGATTGAATTTATGACTTGGAACTTTGCTATTTTGGCAGCTGACCAAATCGTCAATGCGGCTGCGAAGATGAAATACATGACTGGCGGCCAATATGATTGCCCTATGGTGTTTCGTGGCGCTGGCGGTGCGGCCGCACGCGTAAGCTCGCAACATTCCCAAGCCTTTGAAAATTGGTATGCGAACATCCCTGGTTTGAAAGTGGTGATGCCATCCAACCCTGCAGATGCGAAAGGTTTGTTGGCGGCTTCTATTCGTGATAACGACACCGTGATTTTTATCGAAAACGAAATCAACTATGGTGATGTTGGCGAAGTGCCTGAAGGTGAATACATCATTCCGTTGGGTAAAGCAGAAATCAAACGTGTTGGTAAAGATATTACACTGATTGCCCATTCACGCATGACAGGTTATGCCCTGATGGCCGCTGAAGAGTTGGCGAAAATGGGCATTGATGCTGAAGTGGTTGATCCGCGCACTATTCGCCCGCTAGATGAAGCTACAATTTTGGCATCAGTCGCCAAAACCAATCGCGCCGTGGTGATTGAAGAAGGCTGGCGTTTTGCTGGTATCGGCGCAGAAATTTCAGCGCGTATTATGGAAAAAGCATTTGATGATTTGGATGCGCCAGTTGTTCGAGTTACAGGCAAAGATGTGCCTATGCCTTACGCAGCGAATCTGGAACGTCATGCTCTTCCAAGTGTGGCAGAGATTGTAGAAGCAGCACGCGTTACTTGTAACCGCGCTTGATAATAAAGTTTTAAGTATTTTTACCACGAAAAAGCTTGGATACAAAACGATGATTCATTTGATTGCTTTTTGTTTCAGTTTTTTGTGGCTAACCCATTGAATGAGGTAAAC
Organism: Mariprofundus sp. UBA1536; assembly: GCA_002323245.1. Taxonomy (GTDB): domain Bacteria; phylum Pseudomonadota; class Zetaproteobacteria; order Mariprofundales; family Mariprofundaceae; genus Ghiorsea. Next base: position 69,841 of record DCPU01000015.1, read on the forward strand.
CATGCCAATTGATATTTTTATGACCCAGTTATCACCGACCATGACGGAAGGTAAAATTGCGCGTTGGCTTAAAAAAGAAGGCGATGCACTTGTTTCTGGCGAGGTGTTGTTGGAAGTTGAAACCGACAAAGCGACCATGGAAGTTGAAGTCATCGATGAAGGCGTGTTACACAAAATCATTGCTGCTGAAGGCGCCTTGGTCACTGTGGGTGATGCCATTGGCGTGATTGCTGAAGATGGTGAAGAGGTTCCTGCAGATTACACACCAGCAAGCAGCGGAGAAACACCAGTGATTGAAGTGCATGGCACCCCATCAGCTGTGGAAGCTGCGCCTACACCAAGCCCAGTGCCAGCACCAGCGGACATTCCAAAAGTTGATTTGGCGGCTGTGGTTGCAGCTGCGCATGACAAGCGCATCAAAGCATCACCATTAGCGCGCCGTTTGGCTAAACAAAAAGGTATTAACCTTGCAGCTCTGCAAGGTACTGGCCCGAATGGTCGTATTACCAAAGCCGATGTGGAATCAGCATCCAAACGCGGCATCAATTTGGGTATGGCTCAAACGGTTGCCCCAACTGTATTGCGTCCATTGCCATCTGGTCCAATGCCTTACCATGCTGATGAGTATGATGCCATTGAAAACAGCATGATGCGCAAAGCGATTTCACGTCGTTTGACTGAGTCTAAACAACAAGTTCCTCATTTCTATTTGAGCCTTGATGTGTCTATGGATCGCTTGATGGATTTGCGTGAGCAATTGAATGAATCAGCAGATGGTGCATTCAAACTTAGCGTGAACGACTTCATCGTCAAAGCTTCGGCCAAAGCGCTGATGGATGTGCCCAATGCCAATGCATCTTGGACAGATTCACACACCTTTAGACATAAACATGCACATATCTCCATTGCTGTTGCCATTGAAGGCGGCTTGATTACGCCTGTGGTTAGGTTTGCTGAGCAAAAGAGCATTGTTGATATCTCCAATGAAATTAAAGAGCTCGCTGGTAAAGCCCGCAAAGGTCAGTTGCAACCTGCTGAATATACCGGTGGCACATTCTCGATTTCGAATTTGGGCATGTATGGCATCAAGCAATTCCAAGCTATTGTGAATCCACCTGAGGGTGCGATTTTGGCAGTGGGCGGCACTGAAGAGCGTGCTGTGGTTGAAAATGGCCAAGTCGTTGTGAAGAAAATGATGACCCTTACCTTGTCTTGCGACCACCGCGTTGTTGATGGCGCAGCGGGCGCTGAATATCTCAACGCTTTGAAGAAACATCTTGAGTGCCCTGCAAGCGTATTGATTTAACAAATTTATGACCGCGAAATACTTAGGCATGAAGGTTGATGAAATCTTTGTGCCTTTGTGATTTTGCGGCGAACCCATTGAAATGAGGTGAACTATGCCAATTGATATTTTTATGACCCAACTTTCACCAACCATGACGGAAGGAAAGATTGCGCGCTGGCTAAAAAATGAAGGTGATGAGCTCGTTTCTGGCGAAGTATTGTTGGAAGTGGAAACCGACAAAGCGACCATGGAAGTAGAAGTCATTGATGAGGGCGTGTTGCACAAAATCATTGCTGCTGAAGGCGCTGTGGTGACCGTAGGCTCGGCGATTGGTGTGATTGCTGAAGATGGCGAAGAAGTGGCCGCTGATTATCAGCCAGAAGGGTTGAGTGGCGCACCAGTTGCTCAGGTTGAGGCGCCCTTGGCTACACCTGAAGAAGTTGTGAAAACCATTGCTGCTGCGCAAGCTGCTTCTGCACCTGAAGATGAGCATGAGTTGCACTTGAAACCAGCAGGCATTTTTAATGCTGATGGTGAATATGATGTGGTGGTGATTGGTGCTGGCCCTGGTGGTTATGTGGCTGCCATACGCGCAGCGCAACTCGGCTTGAAAGTGGCATGTATCGAATCCACGCATTTGGGTGGTATTTGTTTGAACTGGGGTTGTATCCCAACCAAAGCTTTGTTGCGTACTGCTGAATTGATTAATGTGATTCATCACAGCGGTGATGAATTGGGTCTTGGGATTTCTGAGACTAAACCTGATTTGGTGAAGGCTGTGGCGCGTTCGCGTAAAATTTCTGCCAAACTAAACAGCGGTATTGGTTTCTTGTTCAAGAAAAACAAAGTTGAGCATATTGAAGGTTTCGCAACATTTGAAGCTGGCAATAAATTGATGGTCAAAGATGCCCAAGGCGCTAGCAAGCAAGTCACAGCCAAGCATGTGATTGTGGCTACTGGCGCTAGAGCTCGAGCATTCCCAGGCATGGATGTGGATAACGAAGTCATTACCACTTATATGCAAGCCTTGTCGCCAAAATCATTACCTAAAGATTTGGTGGTGATTGGTTCAGGCGCGATTGGTATGGAATTCGCTTATTTCTATAATGCGATGGGTTCGAATGTGACTGTGATTGAGGCAGCCCCACAAATTCTGCCTTTAGAAGACCATGAAATTTCAAAAGTCGTGGATCGTGCATTCAAGAAAAACGGCATCAAAATTATTACCAACGCTATGGTTTCATCGGCTAAAAATGTCGACGGCCGTGCTGTGGTGCAATACAGCAGCAAAGGTAAAGATGAAACCATTGAAGGCGATGTTTGCTTGGTGGCTGTGGGCGTAATTGGTAATACCGACAAAATCAATGCTGAAGCCACATCCATGAAAATTGAACGCAACCAAATTGAAGTGGATGATTATTATCGCACTGACCACCCTGGCGTTTACGCCATTGGTGATGTGGTTGGTGCTCCTGCGCTTGCACATGTTGCTAGCCATGAAGGCATTGTTTGCGTGGAAGGTATTGCAGGCTTGAATCCACATGCTGTGGATTATGGCAATGTGCCAGGCTGTACGTATTGCCAGCCACAAGTGGGTTCATGTGGTAAAACTGAACAACAATGTAAAGATGAAGGCATTAACGTGAAAATTGGCCGTATGTCGTATGCTACCAATGGTAAAGCTATGGGCTTGGCTGAAACGGAAGGTATGGTGAAAACTATTTTCAGCGCTGAGACTGGTGAATTGTTGGGCGCACATATCGTTGGTGCTGAAGCCACCGAGTTGATTGTATCGCTACAATTGGCGCGCACACTCGAAACCACAGAAGCTGAGTTGATGCATCATATGTTCCCGCATCCAACACTCTCGGAGATGATTCACGAATCTGTACTTGATTCCGAAGGTAAGGCGATTCACATCTAAACTAAAAGGCTCCCAAGTGGAGCCTTTTTTCTTGAGAGGCTACATGTTTCGGCGCATCTGTAACAAGGGTGGGCCATGTCTTGTGCCTTCACCCGATATGAAAGATGATTATTTTAGTAGTGATAATCAGTAATCGTCACTGATAAATGGGGCATCCAAGTGCAATGCTTGTTCTAGTGCAATGGCATCTTCATCGACAGGTTGGTAGTCCATCATATCAATGAGTTGGTCCAAAGAAATGTGTTGGTTGCGTTGGCGAAGCCATTGGATTTGTTGTGAGCGATCTTCCATGGATTGGAACATTTTATTTGCCTCCTTTGTACATGAAAGCTTTTCATGTGGGCAAAACCGTATGCCTTGAATGTGACACCAAAAAGACAAGTATATTTTGTAAAGAAAGTGCTAAGCTATGCAATGGTTTGGGCTCAAGTTTTGCCCAAACAATAATTTTGAATGAGGGGTGAGAAATGACAAATATTGCAGCTTGGAATGAACGGTTTGCTTTGGGTGATGGTTTGCAGTTTGTTGAGGGGCCAAATGGTATGCCAATTGTGAATATCAATAACCATCATGCTAAGGCTTCGATTGCTTTACAGGGCGCACATGTGCTTGGTTATCAAGCCGTTGACCAAGAGCCCTTGATTTGGATGAGTGAAGATGCCACTTATGCGCCAGGAAAATCGCTGCGCGGCGGCGTGCCGATTTGTTGGCCCTGGTTTGGGCCACATGCTACCGATAGCAATAAACCCGGGCACGGTCATGCGCGCACGGTGAGCTGGTTACCAACTGCTTCAAACTTATTGGCGTCAGGTGCGCATGAATTGACGTTTACTTTGGCTGACAAAGCACAAACCGAAGCTGTTTCTGGCTTTGCGCTGGATGTAAAACTCACCATCACAGTGGGTGCTACGCTGAAATTTTCTATGACCTCGACCAACCTAGGCTCCACCGAATATACATTGGGTGAAGCCTTGCATACTTACTTCTTGGTCGGTGATGTTTCAAAGGTAAAAGTTGAGGGCTTAGATGGTTGTGCTTACCTCGATAAAGTAGATGGCATGTCGCGCAAAACGCAGCAAGGCCCCGTGACGATTGCTTCGGAAGTTGATCGCATCTATTTTAGTGATAACAAACAATGCCGCATTGTTGATGAAACCATGCAGCGTGTGATTCATATTTATAGTAAAGGCAGCGCTGCCACTGTGGTCTGGAACCCTTGGTTGGAATCAGCTAATAAAATGGGCGATTTGGGCAAAGATGGTTATTTGAAAATGTTGTGTGTTGAAAATGCCAATGCTGCCAATGCAGTAGTGAAGCTAGCTGGTGGCGCTAGCCATACTTTGGATGTGGAATACGCTGTAGAGTCGCTAAGCAACTAAAGCCTAAATCAAGCTTTGGTGTTTCACCAAAATACACGCATCCATGACGCAATGCATGTCGTTTTCCTCAGCGATGTGCCTTGCTTCATCATTGCTTATTCCAAGTTGTAGCCATAAGGTCTTTGCGCCGATATCGGCTGCAGCCTGGGCAATGGGTGGTGTGAATTCTGGTTTTCTAAATACATTCACAAGATCCACCGACACAGGGATATCATCCAAACTTTTATAAACAGCTTGGCCGAGAATGACATCGGCTTGTGGGTGAATGGGGAATACTTCATAACCTTGGCTGATTAAATAGGCAGTAATTTTATGGCTTGTCCTGTCAGGTTTGGGCGAGCAGCCGACCACGGCGATGGTTTTTGCTGAGCTAAGAATGGTTTTAATTTCTTCATCACTTGGATTCAACGACATGATACGCTCCTTGAGTTGGGGGAAAATCAGTTGGGCCGTAACGTAATTAATTGGGACGAAACGGCACCCACTTGGGTAAAGGTTTACCACCAAGTTCAAACACTGCCAAGCCCGCAATAATCAAAGCAGCGCCCAGCATAATATTTAAGGTTAAAGCTTCATTATTGAAGAGATGTCCCAGCAGCAAAGAGGTGACGGGCGTAACCAAGGAGATCAAGGCCACTTTGGTGGCTTCAACATGTTTGAGCACGTAATAATATAAAGAAAAACCAAACACCGAGCCAAATAGTGCGAGGTAGAGAATTGCAATCCAGGTATAGTTGGGTGCCTGCATAAGCGACTGCCATGTTGTATCAAAATCTGGTGCAGTGCTTAGCCAGCTAAATAAAAACAGAGGGGTGGCAACTAGAAGACTGCCCACTGTCATGCTGATAGCTGGCACATGTGCATTCACACGCTTGATCCAAATCGCTGAAGCTGAATGTATTAAGCCTGAACACAACACACCAAGCACGCCAAGCATGCCAGCACTGTCTAGGGCTAAGCTGCTGCCAAAAATAAGGATTAAGCCAAGCAAGCCGATAAGCATACCTATGGAGCGTGGTTTGGTGAGTAATTCTTGATTCAGCCAGAATGAAGCCATCATAGCTGTGAAAATCGGGGTGAACCCAAAGAGCAGTGATATCCAACCTGAAGGAATAAATTGCGCCGACCAATATACAGCCATCATACCGCCATAAATGCCAAGGCCTCCGTAGATATAGGCCAGCAAAGCTTGCCTATGCCAGACGATTTTGGTGCTCATAACCAATGAGAAAATAAAAGCAAGCAATGTGCCCAAGAGCATGCGGCTGCTGATGCCGAATACAAAACCAGCAGCTTCAACGCTCCAGGCAATCGCAAGTGGAGTGGTGCTCCAGATAAGAATTACGCCAAAATAAGCGATGGGTACATTCATGGTTGTTTCCGTGTGTGCGATGCAGACACAAAAAAAAGGCGGCCTAAGCAGGCCGCCTTTAATGTGAATCAGCAAGCAGTATTAGATTGCTTTCAAAGCTGCAATCACTTCATCTTGTGCAGCAGCGTCACAGATTTTTTGTGGTGCCATTTTTGTTTTTGCCTTTGCATTGCCAGTCAATTCTTTGATGGCATCTTTAGAATTACACATCCATGTGCGCAAGCTTGCGTCATCCCAAGTGAATGTGGCAGAAGCCAAGTCATCGCTGTATTTGAAACCGTCTTGTTTGCCAGCTTTCATGCCAACAATACCTTTCAAACCTGGGCCAACTTTGTGCTTTTCGCTGAAGTTATGGCAAGACTTACATTTCTTTTCAGCGCCGGCAGCCAAAGCTTCGGTTGCAGCCAAACCGCTGAATAGAAATGCAGATGCAGCTGCAATCATTAAAGTTTTTCTCATGTTAAAAATCCTCCTCACAGGAATGTTGATATCGAATTTCTAAACGCGTTGGTTCTGGCATGCAAGGTTTAATGTGCCTTTGCATTTCATTGTCAAACGTTTGACCACTACCCTAAGTGTTGGATTGTGTTTAACATTGCGAATATGAACATTATTTTAGCTTCTCAATCACCACGTCGTCTTGAATTGCTACAAAATGCAGGATTAAGCGTTTTGGTGCGGCCAAGTCATATTGATGAATCACCGCTTCCGGGAGAATCAGCAACGGCCATGACCTTGCGCTTATGCCAAGAAAAGGCCAAAGCCTGTGTCTTGGCAGCAAGTGAGAAAGGTTTGGTGATTGCTGCCGACACGCTTGTTGAAGTGGATGGTCAAGCCTTGGGCCAACCTGAAGATTTGCAGCAGGCCAAAGCCATGATTCGTTTACTTTCGGGTAAAGAACATCATGTGCACACTGCCGTCTGTGTGAGTGATGGTGAGATTACCAAAGTCAAAATGGAAACAACATCTGTTCAATTTCGTGATGTTTCAGAGTCAGAAATTGAGACCTATGTGCAGCACAATGACATAATAGATAAGGCGGGTGCCTATGCGATTCAGGGCGGAGCTTCGAGTTTTATTATTGGCATTCAGGGTAAGCTGGATAATGTAATTGGCTTGCCAGTTGCCACCACCCTTGAATTAATTGAGCAAGTGAAGCAATCCAAGATTGTGCAAGCCAACATGGCAACGTGCGGAGTTTGAAATGAGTACTGAATTATTGGTCAATGTCGCACCCTTTGAAACACGTATTGCTCGCGTGGAAAATGGCTTAGCTGAAGAGATGTATATCGAACGTACGCGGGGCAAAGGGCTGCGCGGCAATATGTATTTGGGCAAAGTGCAGCGGGTGATTCCCGGTATTCAGGCTGCATTTGTGGATATCGGCATGGAGAAATCGGGATTTTTATATGCTGGTGATATCCCCGGTGCCCGGTTGGGCAATGTTGGCATTGATGCCGATGTGGATGATCATAAAGAACATGATGCTGAACATGAAATGGGCGATGATCACAACAAACAAAATATTTTACCCATCAGCCAACTTCTTCGCGAAGGCCAAGAGGTGTTGGTGCAAGTCACGCGCGAGCCGATTTCATCCAAAGGGCCAAGGCTCACAGGGTTGGTCAGCTTGGCAGGTCGTTATTTGGTGTTTTTACCTGACCTCGACCATATTGGCATCGCACGTCGTTTAGAAGATGAATCAGAGCGTGAGCGTTTGTTATCGATTGCGACAGCCATTAAATCACCCAAGGGTGGTTTGATTATTCGCACCGTCGCTGAAGGGCATAGCAAGGATGAATTGGAGCAGGATTTATTGTTTTTGATTCGCTTGTGGGAAGATATTGCCAAGCGCAAAAAGAGTACGCCGCCAGCATCCATGATTCACACTGAGTTGAATCTTTATTTAAGGGTGATGCGTGACTTTGTGGATGATGAAGTGGAGAAAATCCATATCGATTCCAAAGAAGCCTACAATAGCATGAAAAAGTTCTCCAAACGCTTTATGCCTGAAGTGAGTAAACGTTTGTTTTATTATCCTGGTGATAGGCCGATTTTTGATGTGTATGGCGTGGAAGAAGAGGTGGTCCGCGCGCTGAAACGCCAAGTTCCGCTCAAGTCGGGTGGTTCAATTGTGATTGACCAAGCCGAAGCTTTGATTGCCATTGATGTAAACTCTGGCTCTTTTGTAGGTTCACGTAATTTGGAAGAAACCAGCTTTAAAACCAATTTGGAAGCTGTGCACGAAATTGTGCATCAACTTCGTTTACGCAATTTGGGCGGCATCATTGTGATTGATTTCATTGACATGCAAATTGAAGAAAACCAAAACAAAGTCTTTGAAGTGTTGTGTGAAGCGCTTAATCGCGACAAAACAAAAACGAATGTGTTGCCATTTACATCATTAGGTTTGGTGCAACTCACCCGTAAACGTACTCGCGAATCACTGGGCAGAATGCTGCAAACTGGTTGTGAGCGCTGCGCCAGTACAGGCCATCACAAAAGCATGCAAACCATTTGTTATCAACTTTTTCGCGAAATTGTGGCAGAAGCCAGAGCTTATCCCAGCGAAAAACTATTGGTGATTGCCCATCCCAATTTGATTGATTTGATGCTGGGCGAAGAAAACGAAATGGTGGTGTTGTTGGAAGGTTTCTTGGGTAAAGAAATCAGCTTCAAGCAAGATGTGAAACTCGCGGCTGATCGTTATGAGTTGGTATTGTTATAAACATCAAATCACCTTTGCGCATTTATGTGCACACACCATTTTGCATCCACAAATGCCACTATTGCGACTTTAACTCACATGTATTCAAAGCCCCGCCTTGGCAAAAATATGGTGATGCTTTGGTCAAAGAAATATTAGCCTATGCCAAAGCACCGCAGTTTGCAGGTAGGTCTGTAAGCAGTATTTTTTTTGGAGGTGGCACGCCATCGCTGGCACCGGCAAGTATGTTTGCCGATGTGTTACAGGCTATTGGTGATTCCTTTGTTCTCGAAAGCGATGCGGAAGTCAGTATTGAAGCCAATCCAGGTGCCAGCGATGCCTGTCGTTTTGAGGGTTATCGCAGGGCTGGTATCAATCGTATTTCTATAGGCGTGCAAAGCTTTGATGCAAAGGAGCTTAAATTTCTTGAGCGCATCCATTCGGGTGATGAAGCCATCAAAGCTTTTGCAATGGCCAAAGATGCAGGTTTCGACAATATCAATTTGGATTTGATGTATGCCTTACCGCACCAATCATTGGCACAATGGTTTACTTCATTGCAGCAGGCTATTGCTTTGCAGCCTCAGCATTTGTCTTGTTATCAACTTACAGTTGAGCCCAATACGCAGTTGTTTGTTACCCACAAAAAGAAGCAATTGGCTTTTCCCGATGAAACATTGGCCTTGGAATTTTTCTGGCAAACCAGAAAGCAGCTTGCCGAAGCAGGTTTTGCTGCGTATGAGATTTCTAATTTTGCGCAGCTAGGGAAACACTGCCAGCACAATGTCGGATATTGGCAGTACGATGATTATATCGGTATTGGCGCAGGCGCAGCTGGCAAATGGGATGACGATCAGCAAGGGGCGGTGCGTTATACCAATATCCGCTCCCCGCAAACGTATATGAATGCCGTGCATCAAGGTGATAGCGCCATCAATTTCCGCGAAGACTTGGCTTATGCAGAAGCCATGGGTGAAGCCGTTTGGCTTGGGTTGCGCCAAAGCGAAGGCTTAAATTTGCAGCGTTTTGCCATGCGCTTTGGGCAAGCGGTTGAAATAGTATACCCCGTATTGTTACGCCAATGGTTGGGGCAGGGGCTGATGGAAACTTATGAGAAAGTTGGTCAATCCTATTTGCGCTTAAGCGATAAAGGCCTCAATATCGCCGATGATATCACTGCATCATTTTTACATGCTTAAGCAAGATATGCTTTTTGTCACAGGTAAGGTTTTTGGCTTTTCCTATGATTCGCGTGAATTTATGAAGGATTCGGTTTAAATAAGGAGAGAACGAATGGATTATGATTTACAAGCGATGACCAATGACTACCTCATCCCATGGGGTATCAATATAGCCACTGCGATAGCTATATTTTTTGTGGGTAAGTTTGTTGTTGGTATGCTTATCAAGGTGATTCGTGGTGTACTTGCTAAGACAGGCACCGATGTGATGCTTATCGATTTTATTGCCTCGATTTTGAATGCCGTGCTTATCTTATTTGTGATTATTGCAGCCTTAGACAGATTGGGCGTGAATACCACTTCGTTTATTGCGGTGATTGGTGCGGCAGGTCTGGCTATTGGTTTATCGTTGCAGAGCTCGCTGCAAAACTTTGCTTCTGGTTTGATGCTGATTGTGTTTCGTCCGTTTAATGTTGGCGACACCATCGATGCAGGTGGTTTGCTCGGCCAGGTAGAAAAAATAAGCTTGTTTAGCACCATCATGACCACTGGTGATAACCGCGAAGTGATTATGCCAAACGGTCAAATTTACAGCGGCACCATTACCAATAATTCAGCGCGAGATACACGCCGCGTGGATATGGTGTTTGGCATCTCATACGATTCGGACTTGCTCAAAGCCAAACAGATTTTACAAGATATTCTTGCCGCAGATGAGCGCATTCTTGATGTGCCTGAACCTTTGGTGGCTGTTTCAGCATTGGCAGATAGCAGCGTGAATTTTAATGTGCGCCCTTGGGTGAAAACCAGTGATTACTGGGCGGTGCTTTATGATGTGAATGAGAAAGTGAAACTCAGTTTTGATGCCAATGATATTGTCATTCCGTTCCCGCAAATGGATATTCATTTTAATAAAACTGAACTTTAAAACCTAGTGAGAAACGATATAAAAAAGGCTCCCACCAAGTGGAGCCTTTTTTGTAGGGCGGTGATTTAAACGTCTTAGCCGCGTTTGCCAAACCACATACGTGAGAAGAGGTTGTCCTTGCGTATAAATTGATGAAATAAAGCCGCACCGATATGGGCGCAAATTAACAAACCTAGTAATGCGCCCAAAATGCCGTGGGCTATACGCGGCGGTAGGTTGTTGAATGTTTCTGGCAGTGGCGCGCCTGAACCGCCAAAGACGATATCAGGTAAACCCGCCATGATGGATGTGGCCATGCCGCTTAGCGCCATCAAAATAACCACAACATAAAAAGCGTAATGGGTGGCAACACCTATTTTGTTTAAGGTGGCATTGCCGGCATCGTCAGCGGGTGGTTTGGCCGTAAAAAAGCGCACCACAAGGCGAATTATCATCAAGCTTAAAATAATGATACCAAAGCTCATATGCCCTTTGAGTGCGTCAATTTTCTCAGGATTGCTGTTGGGTATTTCGGCCATCACTGCGCCGCCCATAATCAAGGCCGTGATAATCATCAAGGCCAAAAGCCAATGTAGGGTTACCAATGCGGGGTGGTATCGTTTCATCTTTGCCTCCAATAAACTTCATTTTTTTAGAGGCTGAATGTGCCATAATTCATCAACCTAGTCAGCAGGAATGTAGAGCGTCACTCTGCCTAAAATGTTAGGTGAATCGGTTTATAGAATTACAAGCCAGTGAAGTGTAGTTACAATGCATAAGCGAAAGGGAGCTTGCTAGGTATAGATGAGCGCAGCAGGGTATCGCCGCTTTGGCAACGATGATATGCGTGGGTAAAAAAGGGCTAACAAAGGAAGATGAATGACAAACCAAGTTGATGAGCTTTTTGCACATACCAGCGCACTCAAGAACGGCGTGCGCGTGGCAACACGCGAAATGCCGACCTTACAAAGCGTGGCTGTGGGTATCTTTATTGATGTGGGCAGCCGCGATGAAAGCAATCACCAAGCTGGTATTTCTCATGCTTTGGAACATATGGTGTTTAAAGGCACGCAAAGTTTGGATGTGCATCAGTTGGCCGAAGCTTTGGATGATCTGGGCGGTAATGCCAATGCCTTCACATCACGCGAACGCACTTGTTTTCACACCCATGTTTTACATGAAGATTGGCAGCAAGGTTTGCGTCTATTATCAGAAATGCTGCTCAATCCAGCTTTGCCTGAAGCAGAATGGCAGTGTGAACGCGAAGTGATTTTTGCGGAAATGAGTATGGTGGAAGATGCTCCCGATGAGTGGGTGGACGATCAACATATGGGGCAAGTGTATGCCTCGCATCATTTGGGCAAACCTGTGCTCGGCACCAAGCAAGCTTTGAATGGTTTGAGCAGCCAAGATTTGCGTGATTATTTGAATTTTCATTATCGTGGCGAGCGGGTGTTAATTGCTGCAGCGGGTAATCTCAAACATGATGATTTGTGCGCATTTGTAGAAACGCTGGGCTGGCAAGATTGTGCGGCGCAACATCGCGAGCCTCGCCAGCAAGCGCTGGTTCATACCGGCAAACACGAAATCAGCCGTAATATGGAGCAAGCTCAGGTTGTGGCTTCTTGGGCAGGCATTCCGGTCACTTCAAATTTGCGCCCAACGGCCTGGATTGCCAATCAACTCTTTGGCGGAAGCATGAGTTCAATTTTGTTCCGTGAAATTCGTGAGAAGCGCGGCCTTGCTTATAGCGTGGGCTCGCATTTATCGACTTACACCGATACGGGTTTGTTAAGCGTGAGTTGTAGTACCATGCCTGATCAGTTGGATGAGTGTTTGAGCGTGCTTAACGACACCATTGCTGATGTGTGTGCGGGGGTGGGCAACGATATGATTCGTCGGGCGCAGCGCCAGCTTACGGTGCAATTTCGTATGGGTATGGATTCGGTGGAAGGTTCGATGTTATCGCTGGGCGCATTGCTGGATAACGAAGTGTTGTATACACCGCTGCAATGGGTGGAGAAGATTCAGCAGGTAGAGCCTGAACAGGTGCAGGCCTTCCTTACGCAACATTTGCAAAACCAAGCTATGTGGACGATTGCTTCGCCTAGCCATAATTAATGGGTTGGTGTGTTGTTACTTTTGTGCGCACAAAAGTAACGCAAAAAAACGCCCCTTATACTGCTGCGCTTATCTTTTTTCTGACTGACGTTCCAGTGCAGCTGTAACAAGGTAAGGCGCCACACTCAGCTTCTTGGTGCACTTGGTGGTGCAAAAAAAACGTTACGCAGATTCGGCGGCGATGTTTTTGGCGATCAGGGCAAATGATGAAGGCTCAACTGGCAAAGGGATGCGCACAATATGGCCGCTTCCGGGTGCCTCTAACATAGGCTCACCGTTTTTGGCTTTGACCATGGATTGGATGTTAAAAGTTTGATTGCCGTTGGCGCAAATCATTTCTACTGAATCACCCACCGCAAATTTATTTTTCACATCCACTTCTGCCAAACCAGTACTCTTATCATAACTAAGGATTTCACCGACAAAACGTTGATAATCCCAAGTGGATGAGCCTTGCTCATAGTTTTGATGTGCGGCGGTGTGGCGGCGTTGCAAGAAACCATCGGTGTAACCACGATTGGCTAGTGCATCAAGTTTGCGCATCAATGTCCAGTCAAACTCGCGGCCTGCCACTGCATCATCAATGGCTTGGCGATAAAGTTGGGCGGTACGCGCCACATAATAATGCGATTTGGTGCGCCCTTCGATTTTTAGGGAATCCACGCCAATGTTCACCAAGCGCTCGACATGTTCCACAGCCCTTAAATCTTTGGAATTCATGATGTAAGTGCCATGCTCATCTTCGAAGATAGGGATATGCTCGCCGGGGCGGCCTTCTTCTTCGAGTAAATACACTTCGTCAGCCAAGGGGTGACGGGGTAAATCGCCGCAGCTGGATGGGGTGGGGGTGAAGGGTTGAGGGTTCATCATATCATTCAAATCAGCCATTTTAATCACATCACCGCTGACATCTTCTTTGCCTTCTTGCATACCATATTTCCAGCGGCATGCATTGGTGCAGCTGCCCTGGTTGGCATCACGGTGATTAAAGTATCCTGATAACAAACAACGACCCGAATAGGCCATGCATAGCGCGCCGTGAACAAACACTTCCAATTCCATATCTGGGCATTCTTGGCGAATTTCTTCAATTTCATCGAGGCCCAGCTCACGAGAAAGAATCACGCGGCTAACGCCCACAGACTTCCAGAATTTCACAGCAGCATGGTTCATGGTGTTGGCTTGCACCGACAAATGAATAGGCATCTCCGGCCACTTCTCGCGAACCATGGAAATCAAACCAGGGTCAGCCATAATCAAAGCATCGGGTTTCATATCTATAATGGGTTCCATGTGTTCTAAATAACGTTTGAGCTTGTTGTTGTGCGGAAGCAAATTGCTGGCCACAAAAAACTTCTTACCCAAGCCGTGCGCTTCATTGATACCGGTCTGTAAATTTTCAAGCTGAAAATCATTGTTGCGCACGCGCAAAGAGTAGCGCGGCTGGCCTGCATACACGGCATCAGCGCCATAAGCAAAGGCATAACGCATATTTTTGATGGTGCCAGCTGGTGATAAAAGCTCAATTTGTTTGTTCATAGGGTTCCTTACTGTTTTTTACCGCGAAGTACGCGAAGTTACGCAAAGACTTTTTGAAATCAAAATCGTCAGCGGCGTATCCAAAATAATAAATCAAGTTTTGGCCTGCCATATTGCCATCCTTTACTTCGCGAAACTTCGCGTCCTTTGCGGTTTTAATGCATTAATTTTCCAAATGGGCGATGCGCACGGGCGCAGGTGGATGTGAATGATGCCATGCCGAATACAATGGGTCAGGCGTAAGCGTAGAGGCATTGTCATCATACATTTTCACCAAGGCGCTGATGAGGTCAGTTGCTTCAGCTTGCTCTTTGGCATAATCATCAGCTTCAAATTCGTGTTTGCGCGAATGCATATTCATGATGGGGCTAAGCACAAAGCTAAAGGCTGGCATCACCAACATAAATAAAATCAATAAGGTGTGGTTTGAAGCTTGGTTGATACCAAGGCTTGCATAAAACCAATCTTGCTGCGCCAGCCAACCGAGGGTTGCAAAGCCGATGAAGAAGATGCTAAACATCGAGACCATGCGTTTTTTGATATGATTGCGCTTGAAATGCCCCAGTTCGTGGGCAAGTACGGCCAAGGTTTCGTTGGTGGTAAGTTGCTCAAGCAGGGTGTCGTAAAACACGATGCGCTTGCTTTTGCCAAAGCCAGTGAAGTAAGCATTGCCATGGCTTGAGCGTTTACTGCCATCCATTTGGTAAAGGCCATTACTTTCAAAACCGCATTTGCTTAATAAGCCTTCAATCGCGGCTTTGAGTTCCAAATCTTTCATGGGCTCAAATTTATTAAAAAGTGGTGCGATAAAAGTGGGGAAGGCCCACATCATCAGAATAGAGAAACTTACCCAAACTACCCACGCCCATAACCACCATAAATGACCCGCTGAGGCCATCAGCCATAAAATCAAAGCAATAAGCGGTGTAGCGATAACCAGCATCAAAAGGGTTTGTTTGAATGCGTCGGAGATGAACAGTTTTGCGGTCATCTTATTAAAACCAAAGCGTTGTTCGACCACAAAAGTGCCATACAAAGCAAAGGGTAAATCAAGCAAGCTGCCAATGAGGGTGAAGACGAGGATAAACAATACACCCGTGGTGAGTTCACTAAAAGCAAAGCTGCGCAGGCTTTGATCCAGCCAATCCAAGCCGCCGCCAAGCGTCCAAAACAAAATCAACACCAGTGCATACAGCGAGGCAATCGTGCCTACTTGCATTTTGGCTAGTGTGTAATCTGCTGCCTTTTGATGCGAAGCTAAGGTGATGTTTTCGGCAAAGCGGGCGGGGACTGCATGGCGATTGCTTTTCACCGAAGCCCGTTGTCTTGCATCCAAATAAAAACCAATGCTGGTGCCAATGGCGAGTGCGCCAAGAAAAATCCAAGTAAATGTCATCATGGCGGCATGATAACTTCAGCTCCCGCTTTGTCATCCTAACCAGTCAGCTTGTGCCAGTAACATATAATCTGTCCGCATCAGTATCACATCAATTGACCAAATCGTGATTGCCTATGCTGTCATCAGAGATGTGACGAACAGAAATGTTACATGATATAAGGATGATGCGGTTTCATGCAGCAATGCACTGATATTTACAGCCCGCGTTATCATGTATGGAACGTGAAGCATTTCTATACCAATGAAATGATGTCCATGGAACTTTTGAAGGTTTTATTTGTTTCAGCATCGACCGATAGTCTTGGAATATGTCCTGCGAAATACGCGATTGAGCGCTCTTGGAGACACAAGCTTTTGCCCATTACAGAGGAATAGATTCAAGAATAGCTTGCAGCAAGTTGTTTAGTGATATTGGTTTGTGAAGCACGGTGCATTTAGTTTTGCCTAATTCGACAAGCTTTTCAGGTGCGGTGTCGCCAGTGAGCAAAATGGCGGGAATCTCATGATTGCTGCCACGCAACGATTCGATGACGTCTAAGCCATTATCAAAGCCGGAAAGACGGTAATCAACAATCATGACATCTGGCAGGTGATATTTTAAAATTTGTATGGCTTCATCGCGATTCGCAGCTGTGTGAACAATCACACCAAAAGTTTGTAGCGAAGCTTTTAATGCTTCACGTATTGCTTGATCATCATCAATGGCTAAAGCTGTTAATCCTGCTAACGCAGTGAAGTTAGGCGATGTTTTTTCATCGCTTGCCACAGGCCCTGTCCATATTGGAATTTCGATAGCAAATACTGAGCCATTTTCAGGGCAAGAAGTAAGAGAGAGCGGATATGCCAACAATTGGCAGAGGCGCTGCACAATCGACAGCCCTAAACCCAAGCCCCTGCTTCGATCGCGCGCGGCGTTGTCCAGCTGACGAAATTCCTCAAAAATATCCTGCTGTTGATTGATCGGAATGCCAATACCGCTGTCACGCACTTCAATTCGCCACCGCTGCCCGCGTTGACGCGCTGCAAGCATCACGCTTCCCGTGAGGGTATAGCGAATCGCATTATTGAGCAGATTAAGCAAAATTCGATCAAGTAAACCAGGGTCACAATGCACCACAGCATCATTTGGCGGCCAGTGCAGATGAAATCTAAGCCCCCTGCTTTCAGCTAGCGGAGTAAAGTCGGCGTGAAGGCGTATAAAGATAGCGTAGAGAGAGACCGCGCTCAAATTCGGAGCCACAATGCCTGCATCCAGTCGAGAAATATCAAGCAGTTCATCAAGCATCAATTGCATGGCATGTTGCGATTCTATGAGTTGGGAGCCCAGTTGATTGAGCGCTGTATTATGAGAACGCGCTTTGATCGCTTCTGCAAACAGGCGCTGGGCTTGCAGGGGTTGCCGTAAATCATGGCTGGCGGCCGCCAAAAAACGCGTTTTGGCACGGCTGGCTTTTTCCACTTGTTCTTTTTCATGGCAGAGCGACTCCGCAAGCAATTCATTCTCATAGCGGGCTGCATACACCGCAAACATCATACGGTGAATTTGATGCGACATCCAGGCTAAGAAAGCCAGAAACAACATCGTTGCAGCCGCAATAATATACATGCCCTCCCAAAAAACGATGGCACAATAACAGAGCAAGACAGGTACAAAAAAGAGATAAAACAAGGGTGGAATGATAGAAAGAAAATACGCGGAGGAGCTCAACACACCCAGTATCAGAACGCTAAACGTAACCAAATTCACCATATCGGAGAGGTTCATGAATAATGCTGGCCCCATACCCCACAGTAACCCGAAAGCCAGAGAGCTGTATATCCGCATGCGCACCCATCGCTCAGGACTATGTAGATGAGCCTGTTTTTTAAACTTTAATCCAAGCCACAAGGCATGGGCTACAATGATGATGTTTAGCACCAGCCAGAATATCAATGTTGTTCGAAGCTCAGTGGTATGCCAGGTGATTTGCACAATCACAAACACAAACAGCAGATAGCCAAACAACAACACAGGCTCGTATTTTGAATACACATGAAGCAAGGTATAACGAACCCGTTGATGAATATCCTGGGATTGGGTGCGATTATCCTCCAAGTCTAAGACACGCTTTTTAGCTGAAGCCACACCATATCGAGAAGCACTATCGCTTTTGATGGATGGCATATGTGGGTGATCATTTAATTGAGCAACCCAAGTCGCAAACACTTTTGTATTGCCGAAAGGCGGCTATTCACACCCAGTTGTTGGAAAAGATCGCGGCAATGCACTTTTACCGTGGCTGCTGAGATATTGAGGGATATGGCAATTTCATGGTTGCGTTTGCCTTCATGGATTAATCGCAGCACTTGCATCTGACGCAGGGTGATGCCATCTATTTGTTTGGCTTCTTGTGCAACCAGCGAAGCCTGCTCTTCTAAATATTTTGGGGTATGGCGCTGCCCATCGAGAATTGTTTGAATGGCTTCCAACAAGGTTTCGCTGTTTTCAGTTTTATTCACAAAACCATTGGCACCTAAGATTAAACACCGATGTATATCATGCAGATTTTCAGAAGCGCTGAGAATTAGAATGGGTATGTTTGGTTGAAAGCGGCGTATAGCTTCAACTGCTTGTATTCCGCCAATTCCTGGCAAGTTAAGATCGAGAAGAATCAAATCGAACTTGCTCTGTTTTAAATGGCTTAGAGCATCTTCCGCTGTTGCGCATTCAGTGCATAACGCTTGCGAAAAACGTGCTGACAATAAGGAAGCAATGCTGGATCGGAACATGGGATGATCATCAATAACCAATATTTTCATTACCATACTCCTTAAGCTAGTCACCGTACTGTAAGACAAAGTTTCTCAAGTTCAAATTTATCTAAAGCACCCTAAGTCCGACAGCCTCCTAGCCAGCCAAACATGCATTTTTGTTGTTTAAACAAAAAATATCGTCATTTCTACCACCAAAGTGGTATATACATGGCTGCTTCACTGCCTAAACTTTGCCCTGGGTAGATATATGCTTTGGGCATTTATTTTCCTTTCGCATTTTTACCCCATCAAGTATGTACACAAGGGATTTCTTTATGACAAACGATTTGATCGCACCTACATCGTCTATAGCCAGAATGGTGGCATTTTCATGCCTATGTGTTGCCTGGCTGCTGCCGATGCAAGTTGAGGCTGTGTCCATGTTTGCTGGGCCTGAGATTAAAGCAGGTTTGGCCCCTGCTTCTATTGCTACAGGTGATTTTAATGGTGATGGCATTGCCGATATCGTCACGGCAAATGAATTGTCCAATGATGTCAGTGTGTTGTTGGGGCTGGGTAACGGGCTATACAACAGTGCGGTAAACTATGCGGTCGGTACAGGGCCAATCTCCCTGATCGCGGGCGATTTTAATGGTGATGGTTTTCTTGATTTGGCAGTAGCGGATTCGGTATCAAATAATGTCAGCGTTTTGTTGGGCGTGGGCGATGGCACCTTTGCTGCGGCAGCAAGCTATGCGACAGGCTTATATCCAATCTCCCTGATCGCGGGCGATTTTAATGGTGATGGTTTTCTTGATTTGGCAGTAGCGAATTCGACATCAATTAATGTCAGCGTTTTGTTGGGCGTGGG
Organism: Mariprofundus sp. UBA1536; assembly: GCA_002323245.1. GTDB lineage: Bacteria > Pseudomonadota > Zetaproteobacteria > Mariprofundales > Mariprofundaceae > Ghiorsea. The sequence continues at coordinate 89,262 of DCPU01000015.1, forward strand.
CGATGGCACCTTTGCTGCGACAGCGAACTATGCCGTAGGTGCAGGTGCAGGTCCAACCACCCTCACCACTGGCGACTTTAATGGTGATGGTTATACCGATTTGGTGGTAGCAAATTTTCTATCCCATAATGTCAGTATTTTGTTGGGTGCGGGCAATGGCACCTTCGCTGCGGCAGTGAATTTTGCTGCGGGCTACTTACCTGAAGCAGTGACGACCGATGATTTTAACCTAGATGGCATGGTTGATTTGGCTGTCAGGAGCTCTAATGCAGTGAATATATTATTGGGCGTTGGCAATGGCACCTTTAATGCAGCTGTTGCTTATGCTGTGAAGGGTAGTGGGGAAATAGCTACAGGTGATTTGAATGCTGATGGTTATGCCGATTTGGTTGTTCTTGGTACGGGTTCTCAAGTTCAAGTTTTATTGGGTCTGGGGGGTGGCAGCTTCAATGTGTCGCTCAGTTATGGTGTAGGGGCTATTCCTCGATATGTTGATCTGCGCGATTTGAATGGTGATGGCATTCTTGATTTGGCAGTAGCGAATAGAGGGTCAGATAGTGTTAGCGTCTTGTTGGGTGTGGGCGATGGAACTTTCAGCGAACCACCGTTTATTGCTGTGGGTTCATCACCTGCTCAGCTTGCGAGCCTTGATTTGAATGCTGATGGTTATACCGATTTGGTGGTAGCAAATAGTCTATCCCATGATGTCAGTATTTTATTGGGTGTGGGCAATGGCGAATTCGCTGCAGCAGTGAATTATGCTGCGGGTTCATCACCTTTAGCTGTGACGACCGATGATTTTAACCTAGATGGCATGGTTGATTTGGCTGTCAGGAGCTATAATGCAGTGAATATATTATTGGGCGTTGGCAATGGCACCTTTAATGCAGCTGTTGCCTATGCTGTGAAGGGTAGTGTGGGATCCATAGCTACAGGTGATTTGAATGCTGATGGTTATGCCGATTTGGTGGTGGCAGTGGGTTTAGGCGGAGTCTATACTTTATCGGGCGTTGGTGATGGCACCTTTAACACGGCGGTGAAACTCATAGGTGTGGGCGCTGCTTATACAGTAGCAACTGGCGATTTTAATCAGGATGGTTATGCTGATGTCGTTTCGAAAAGTAGTAGCTCTGTCAATGTTTCACTTGGCGTGGGCAATGATACTTTTAACCCAGCTGTATCCTATAGCACAACCAGCACAGGCCGAGGTCAAATCATCACCACTGATTTGAATAATGATGGTTTTCTTGATTTGGCAGTAGCGAATTCGGCATTAAATAATGTCAGCGTTTTGTTGGGCGTGGGCGATGGCACCTTTGCTGCGACAGCGAACTATGCCGTAGGCGTATTTCCAGCCACCCTCACCACTGGCGACTTTAATGGTGATGGTTTTCTTGATTTGGCAGTGGCAAATGTAGATTCAAGTAACGTCAGTGTTTTATTGGGTGCGGGAAACGGCACATTTGGTGCAGCAGTAAGTTATCATGCGGGCATTCAACCTAGCTCAATTGCGGCTGGCGACTTTGATGGTAATGATACTATCGATATTGCCGTGGCGAATCCTGGGAGAAATCGGGTGAGCATGTTGATGAATCAGACAGATGTTGCTGCACCTGCAGGTAGCATCAGCATCAATCAGGGCAATTGGGTCACCAATTCAACATCTGTGACGTTGACACTTACTTGCACTGATAATATCGCTTGCTCACAAATGCAGTTTTCCAACGATAATACGACATGGAGCACCTTGATTGCACAGTCCACCAGCACTGTTTGGGTCATGGCTGCAGGCATTGATGGCACACGCACTGTTTATGCTCGTTTTACTGATGCGGCCGGGAATATCTCGGCTATAGTGAGTGACACGATTGTATTGGACACGACAGCGCCAGTGATTATAGCGCCTATGAATCTCACGGTAGCAGCGGTAGATGGCTATGGTATATCGGTAACGGATGCGGCCATTGTGGCATTCTTAGGTGGCGCAACGTCGTTAGATAATGTGAGTGGAACTTCTTCAGTCATTTCAGATAATGCACCAGCGACCTTCGCACTCGGCACAACAACGGTGAGTTTCACAGCAACAGATAGCGCAGGAAACAGTAGCACTGCTACCGCAACGGTTACTGTAAGTACACCTGATACGGATGGTGACGGTATCAATGATTTTGTCGATGCCTTTCCCAATGATGCAGCAGCTTCGGTGGATAGCGATGGTGATGGTTATCCCGATGGTTGGAATGCTAACACCTATAATCCTGCAATCATTGATGCGGCAATTGTAGCCACATCATTAACACTGGATGCCTTCCCCAATGATGCCAACTTGTGGTTAATAATTGTTGATACAACATCACCAGTCGTCACAGCACCTGATAATCTTATCGTATCTGCTACAGGTGTAATGACTCCTGTGACATTGGGAACCGGTAGCGCCGCAGATAACGTAGATGGAGCTTTGATTGCGACTGCCGATTTCACAGGGCCATTCATGCAAGGTACACATAACATTACTTGGCGAGCAACCGATACTGCCGGCAATGTGGGGGTGGCTACACAAACGGTAACCGTTCTGCCCGCAGTGACCAGTAGCTTGACTTTACCATCCGCTGTCACATTACCTGTGGGTGCTCGTCATACGCTGCAAGCTACAGCCACGAAAGCTGATGGTAGTTCAGAAGTTATTCGTTTTCTTGCCACTTGGAGCAGCAGTGATACAGGTGTAGCAAGAGTGACGAACACAGGTGTAGTGATTGCTAAAGCAGCAGGCATAGCAACTATAACTGGCAGTTATGGTGGATTGAATGCTACTTCACTTATAACTGTCACCAATCCTGTATTGAACAGCATTATACTGACGCCTGTATCCTTATCTTTGAAAGTTGGTGAATCCAAAGGTTTGGGTGCTACAGGTTTCTACTCGGATAGCAGCAGCACAGATGTACGCGTGCCCGCGAGTTGGAGTAGCAGTAACCCAGATGTATTTACAGTAACGAACTGGGGTAAAGTCACGGCTGTTGCAGCGGGTACGGCTACGATTTCGGCATCATGGCAAGGTGTAAATGTTTCTGCTGGTGTCACTGTATCTCCAGCGACACTTTCCTCGATTGTACTGAGTGCTGACAATGCCACACCTGCAGTTGGTCAGCGCATACAGCTTCAGGCTACTGGGCTGTATTCGGATGGAGGCTTGGCCAATGTAAAGAACATCTCTGTTTGGAGCAGTTCCAATGGGGCAATTGCAACAGTAGACGGTAAAGGTCTGGTGACCGCACTTAGTGCAGGTGTTGTTGATGTTTATGCCACAACGGGTGCTACCATAGGAACCTTGTCACTAACGGTGAGTGCAGCAACGCTAAGCAGCTTGGAAGTTAGCCCAAACACCAGGGAGATCTCGGTAGGCGACGTAGAGAAATTTAATGCTACGGGGCTGATGAGTGATGGCAGTAAGTTTAAGTACGGTACACAGGATGTGGTATGGAGTTCATCCGACCCATTGATTGCTAGTGTAGATGATAAAGGATTTACGACAGGATTGTCAGTTGGTTCGGTTGATATTTATGCTTCACTAAGCTTAGGCGAACAGGCTTGGGGTAGTTTAACGGTGAATGCAGAGACATTGACTGGGCTACAGCTGGATACATACACCAATAGCCTGCCAGCTGGCCAAAAATTTGCCTTTAGGGTCACGGGCAATTATTCCGATGGCAGCAGCAAACGTTTGAAACCTAAACAAGTCATATGGAGCAGCTCTGATGTTGGTGTGCTTAGTATCAGCAAAAGTGGTTTTGCTACTGGTCAAGGTGCTGGTACTGCTACATTGACAGCTACGGTTGGCGCGTTGAGTGCATCATCGACTCTGACTGTCAGTGGTGCGACGTTAGGCTCTTTGGCAATGAAACCACTGCGAACCACATACCGGGTTGGTACAGTAAAACGATTTGTGGTTGATGGCACCTTCTCTGATGCATCAGTACTCAGGCTTTATCCGGGTGCTATCATGTGGCGTTCCTCTGCTCCAGCAGTGGTAAACATTAACCCAAAAACAGGGATAGCAACGATGCATACAGCAGGCATAGCCACGATTACGGCTACAGATACAACTACCGGGCTTGTGACAGTGAGTTCAACCCTGAGTATTATTGATCCGAGGTTGCCTTATTAATACCTTGGCCGAATTCGACCATGTTGATGGACGGTGATCAGTAGAACTACCATGCAGTTAGTGGTTATAGTGAAGGTCATCACTATTGGAATATTGGTAAGCTTGTGATATGGAGGAGTAACAATCTTGCAGTGGCTTTGGTTTATACGGTTTATGTTACAGTCATTGCACTAAGAGAGCACCATAGGGGTAAATACTTTCTTCAGTTACCTTGTTAAGTATGTCAAATCCCTAAGCGATCAGCTTGCTTGACCCGTATATTGCGAAGGATAAGGTACCGAGCTCACGTTACCTTTGGGGGGTACGCATGTTTTTGGGCTTTTTAATTGGATTATGGATGCTTTTGTTGCTGCCAGTTGCTGCTTGGGCCACTGCTGAGCAATGTTATGTGGCCTACAATAAAAAGACCTATGCCAAAGCTTACAACTACTGCATTGACGCAGCCCGCCGCGATGATTTGGGCGCACAAGTTCGCGTGGCTGACCTTTATCAAAATGGCTTAGGCACAAAAAAAGATTTAGAAAAAGCAGTCTACTGGCATCAAGAGGCTGCCAATAAAGGCGATGTCTTATCCATGCGTAATATGGGTATTGCTTTGATGAATGGCCAAGGTATCAAACAAAATGATGCCAATGCCTTGGATTGGTTTGTGAAAGCCAACAGTTTAAAAGATCCGATAGCTTATCAACATGCTGCTAAGCTCTGCGTGGAAAATCGAGCACCAACAACTTATTGTAATACAGCCACGACCCAGTGGGACATTTCTGTGATGTACCGAAATGATGCGCTGGGCTTTCCTAAAGATAGCGCCAAAGAGTTTTTGCATGCGCGCAATGCTGCCCAATTGGGTCATGTGTTGGCGATGGGCCAAGTGGGTTTCGCGTATGCCAATGGCGTGGGTGTAAATCAAAACTATCGACTCGCCGTAGACTGGTATAATGAGGCCATCAAACGCGGCAATGCTAATGCCATGAATAATTTGGGTGTGTTGTATGATAAAGGTTTGGGCGTGCCTCGTGATGCTTATATGGCTGCCACACTCTATCAACAGGCCGCTGATGGCGGTGATGCAGCGGGCATGTTTGATTTGGCATGGGCTTATCAGTATGGCAATGGTTTAAAGCGCGATGTGGAGCAAGCTAAATTTTGGTATGGCAAAGCCCAAGCAGCAGGCTATCAAGATGCAAAAAACAAATTGTTTGAAATCAATCAACTGGAAGCCAGAAGCCCTGAAATGTTTGGTTTGAAGCTTACCGATGCCACCAGAGAAAGTTTTCGTAAAGCGATGGATAAAACCAGTGGTAAAGTCATCCGTGAAGATAATGCTTATTATTATGATAAGTATAATTCCGAATCACTGCTCGATGGCAGTGATGAATTGTCGTTGGGTTTTGTCAGCGCTAGCGGTATGTTCGCTGAGGCTGAATATCGCTTTCCGGCAGCAAATCATCTAAAGGGTATTGAAGGCGTAAAAAATATGGTCACCACCAAATACGGTGAGCCCAAAGCGGTGAAGTTGGATGAGAAGGTGGGCGGTATTTCCTATCAATGGAATGTTGGCGTGATTGAAATTAATCTGCGCAGTGAATGGCCTTCGGGTCATGTGTTTTTATCACTGACACACCCTACCCAGAAAATGTTGCTCAACCGCGAATTGGAAGTGGGCAAGCGCAAGCTCGAAGAGAAAAAATTTCAGCTGCAATTTAATGCGTTTTGAGTGGTTTTGTCAGTGTCAATTGATTTGAATCAAACAATAATTATCGAGTTTGAACTTCAAGCCAAACAGCAGTTGATGTTTCAAGCGTTGCTGCAAGGTGAAGATGGTTTGGGCTTGGTGCGCTGCGTGGATGGTATACAACAGCTTTGGACAACGACGGGGCAATTCGAGCGGCTACAGGTTTGGCTAGCAGCTTTACCTGAAAACTTGCAAGTTCATCAGCTGCGCAGTTATACATGGTCAGGTGCCAGCGTATGACTGGTCATGATCATGCAACACAAGGTAAGTTTATCACCTTTGAAGGCGGCGACGGCAGTGGCAAAAGCACGCAGCTTAAACTGACTGTGGATTGGCTCAAGGCATCAGGTAAAGATGTCTTACAAACGTTTGAGCCTGGCGATTCAGGATTGGGCAAAGAAATTCGTCGTTTGCTGCTTTCGGGTGAGCATGTGCCAGTGCCAGCAACGGAATTGCTTTTGTTTTTGGCGGATAGAGCCCAACATGTTGCGCAAGTGATTCAACCTGCATTGGCGCAAGGCAAGTGGGTGGTCTGTGATCGTTATTCTGACTCGACTTGGGCCTATCAATTGGCTGGGCGAAAACTCAACGATGATGGTTTGCTTTTGCAGATGCTTGATTTTGCAGAGTTAGGCTTAAAACCTGATTTGACAGTTTGGCTGAATTTATCCGTTGAAGATGCGGCCAAGCGCATGCAGCAGCGTCAAGCCGATGGTGAGGCTTCCAATCGTTTGGATGATGAGAAAACAGCTTTTCATCATGATGTGTACCATGCCTTTGCTGATATTCAAAAACATAATCCAGTGCGCGTGAAAAGCATCAACGCCAAGCAAAGTATTGAAGCTGTGCAAGCTGATATTCGGCACCATGTGTTGGCTTTATGAGTCAAGATAAATTGCTGGGATTTGAGGATATAACTTCGCGCTTTGCTACAGGCTTGCAAGAAAAACGTTTGCATCATGCGTGGTTGTTTTATGGCGTGAAAGGTATTGGTAAAGCTAAGCTGGCGAGAGCATTGAGCGAAATGTATTTCTGCGAATCCCCTGATTTTGTGCATAACCAAGCCTGCGGCCAATGCCATGCTTGCGCCATGATGTATGCAGAGAGTCACCCTGATTTTATGCGCATGGAACTGATGCTTAATCCCAAAACCAAAAAGATGAATCGTGATATCAATATTGAGCAGACACGTGAGGCCCTAGGTTTTCTTTCACTGAGTGGTTTGAAAAGTCAACAACGTGTGGTGCTCATTGATGGTGCTGATTTGATGAATAATCAATCCGCCAATGCCCTGCTTAAAGGATTAGAGGAGCCCACGCCTGGCAGTCTGCTGATGATTGTTTGTCATGACGTGATGCGATTGCCCGCTACGGTGCGCTCACGCTGTATGTTGCAGGCCTGTGCGCCGCTGAATGCTGAAGATATGGAACAAGTATTGAATCATCAGGGGTTACATCAGGATTTGCATGATTTGGCCATTGATTTGGGCCAAGGTAGCCCAGGCAGTGTGTCGGTGTTGTGCGATGCTGAGATAGCCAAAGCCTTGTTGGCTTGGCAGCAGATCCTCAAAGACTTGTATAAATCGGACATTGGTGAATTGCAGGCATGGTTGGATAAATATGTGAACAAAGTGCCGCATAATTTGATTGCCAGTATGGTGATTATTGCCATGCAAAAAAATACTGTTGAGAAAAACATGGAAAACCCAGCTTGGGAGAAGGCAGATGACATTTACCAGGCGGCAATGGCCGTCGCTTCGTGGCCAAAAGAGGTTCTTCGTCATTCTTTGCGTCCTGCGCCCGCATTATTGTCGTACATCTTGCGTTTAAGAATGGCTTTAAAATCATAAGTTTTTGCTGCTTTGTTTTTTTTGCTTGAATGTTGGCGCTCTAGCCGCTATAAATCGCCGCCCTTGCAGAGGGTAGGCCTTGGGAAAGGTCGAACAGGAGTTGTTAAAGTGAAAGCAGAAATTCATCCAGAATATCTAGTTGCCAACGTAACTTGTTCGTGTGGTAACAAATTTGAAACACGTTCTACTAAAGGCGATTTTCAAGTGGAAATATGCTCCGCATGTCATCCGTTTTACACTGGTAAACAGAAGATTGTTGATACGGAAGGTCGCGTTGAGCGCTTCTACAAAAAATATGGTAAGGCGCCTGCGAAGGCATCTTAAGTTAGGGCTGGAGAGCAAGTATTATGTATGCTGTAATTAAAACAGGTGGCAAACAATATCGCGTGCAAGAAGGTGATGTTGTTCGTATCGAAAAATTGAATGCTGATATCGGCAGCAAAGTTACATTTGACGACGTTTTGATGGTAGGCGAAGGCGCTGACATCAAAGCTGGTGCAGATGTTGCAAAAGCTAAAGTGACTGCAGTAATTACTGAAGCTGGCCGCGGTCAGAAAGTTGTAATTTTCAAAAAGCGTCGTCGTAAAAACTACGTGTTGACCAAAGGTCACCGTCAGTCATTTACTGCTGTTCGCATTGCGAAAATTGGTTAAGGAGAGAACTCATGGCACATAAGAAAGCAGGCGGCTCGTCCAAGAACGGACGCGACTCCAATGCCAAGCGCCTTGGCGTTAAAAAATTCGGCGGTGAAGTAGTGACTGCTGGTAACATCATCGTTCGTCAACGTGGCACTAAAATCCGCCCGGGCGATAAAGTTGGATGCGGCAAAGATTTTACTTTGTTTGCTCTCTCTGATGGACGTATTGAATACTTCAAACGTGATGGTCGTACATCTGTTCGCGTAGTTAGCTAATCGTTCATAGTAACCAACTGGTTATGATTTCAAGAGGGGGTGCATTTGCGCCCCCTTTTTTGTTTGTTTGTTTTGTGCTTTGATTCGTTGGTCTCAGGGCGGGGTGTGATAAATTATGCGTTTTATTGATGAAGTAAAAATTGAAGTTCGTGCTGGAAATGGTGGTGCTGGTGCATCTTCGTTTCGCCGTGAAAAATACATCCCCTTTGGCGGCCCTGATGGTGGTGATGGCGGGCGTGGCGCGCATGTGATTTTTACCGCCAGTCGTGATCGCAACACCTTACAAGAACTCTATTTGCGCAAACGCATTATCGCTGAAAATGGGACCAAGGGTAAAGGCAGTAACTGCCATGGCCGTATGGGTAAAGATATTGAAGTGATTGTACCCATTGGCACAGTGATTCGTAATGAACAAGGCGAATTGCTTGCCGATCTCACCGAAGATGGCGCCACAGCCATTATTGCCAAAGGCGGCATCGGTGGCCAAGGCAATGCTAGGTTTGCTACAAGTACCAACCAAGCGCCACGTTATTCGCAACCAGGCTTGCCCGGCGAAGCTGGGATTTGCCATCTTGAACTTAAAATGATGGCCGATGTTGGTCTGGTGGGCTTGCCTAACGCTGGTAAATCAACCTTCATTTCGCGTGTGTCCAATGCCCGACCTAAAATTGCCGATTATCCCTTTACCACATTAGCCCCATCACTTGGTCAAGTGTTTATGGATGATGGTGATGGTTTTGTGATTGCTGATATTCCTGGTTTGATTGAAGGCGCGCATGAAGGCAAAGGTTTGGGGCATCGCTTCTTGCGCCATGTGGAGCGCACGCGTTTGCTATTGCATCTTGTGGATGTGGTGCATCCTGAAGGCATCAGCGTGGAAGCGCAGGTGCGTGAGATTGAAGGTGAGCTCATTGGTTATGGCGAAACTATCGCCAAAAAGAAACGCTTTTTATTGCTCAATAAAATGGATGCCGTGGATGAAGAATTGCGCGCCAGCATTATGGAAGATGCCAAACAATATAATCTACCAATTTACCCGATTTCAGCAGTGAGTGGTGAAGGTATCACCCAATTGCTTAGGGATGTGTACGGTGAAGTGGTCGCGATTCGCGAATACGAAATTGCCCATGCAGCTGAGATTGAAAAACCCGTTACCACGCGTTTGGGTATTCCTGAAAAAGTTGAGATTGATGATGAATTTGATGATGAGACCTATTAAAAAATGAGTAGTACCGACTTTAGCCAAATCAAACGCATTGTTTTAAAGGTAGGCAGCTCGCTTCTTGCTGATCCTGTGCATGGCATCAATATGCAAATGGTGCAGCGCTTGGCTGCGGATATTCAGAATTTGCAAAGCCGTGGTATTGAAGTGTGTTTGGTTTCATCTGGGGCTGTGGCGTTAGGCCGCGTGCAATTGGGATGGGTGGGCAAAAAGCTCAGCGTGCATGAAAAGCAAGCCGCAGCGGCAGTGGGGCAACCCATGTTGATGCATGCCTACAAACAAGCCTTTTCGGAGTTGGGCGTGGTGGTAGCACAAATGCTGCTGACCAAAGATGATTTGCGTCATCAACGCCGTTACCTCAATGCCAGTAATACCAGCCATACGCTGTTTAAGGCCAATGTTGTGCCCATTGTGAATGAAAATGACACGGTGGTGGTGGAAGAAATCAAGTTTGGCGACAACGACTCATTGGGCGCTTTGGTAAGCACGGTGGTGAAAGCTGACTTGATGGTGATGATGACGGATGTCGATGGTTTGTTTGATGCCAATCCCGTTGCAAATAAAGATGCTAAACGCATCAGCGAAGTGGTGAAACTAAACGCTGAAGTGTTTGCTATGGCTGGTGATGTGGGCAGTAGTTTTGGCACGGGTGGCATGCTTTCTAAATTGCATGCGGCAAACATTGCTATCCACAGCGGCGTGACTGCGGCCGTGATTAATGGGTCCAAACCAGGCACGTTGATGCAATTGCTTGCAGGTGAAGATGTGGGCACGATTTTCCGCTGTGGTGAAGATAGGCATTCTTTGCATGAACACGCCATTTCCAATTTGTTGCATGTTGCAGGCCAGCTGCAAGTAGGTGAGCAGGCTCTGACTTCACTTGTGAATGATAAGCGTTTGGAGCCACAATATCTTGAAAGCTTACAAGGTGATTTTGATAAAGGTGATTGCCTTGAAATTTGGTCTGGCAAACAATTGGTAGCTAAGGGCTTGAGTAACTATTCTAAAACTGAACTGGAAAAACTGGTTGGTTGCTTACCTTCAGAAATTGAAGCGCGTCTGGGTTATGTCGATTTTCATAGTGTGATATTGCCTGAAAACCTTGTGGTGATGGGTCAGTGAAAGCGCTGCTCAGGCAGGGGCTAATGGGTGCATTAGCTATGGTGATGATGAGCCCATCTGCATGGACACAGGGTTTGTCATTACCGACTGAATCGGCAGTAAAAAACATCGATGCCGCTTTGCAGGGTAAAGCGTTTACAACAATTGAAGCGTCTGAACGGATTGGGCTGGTTCAAGACTTTGTAAGCCACTTTAAAAAACTAAATGCCGATGCTGTTGATGATGCGCTAGAAGCGGGTGGTGACCTGGCCGCTGCTGCCGCTTGGTCTGATTTTAAACATGATATCAGCGAAGTGGTGGCTTTATATCAATCGGCGCGGCCAGTGTTGCTGGCGAATATTCAGCTTCATTTGCGGGATGAAGCGGCTATGCTAAATAAAGGTGCACTTTATGACCTCTTCTTTTTCACCAAACGGCATCAACAAAGAAACCAGCCCTTTTCAGGTTTATTGACCTTTACATTATCGGATGGTCAAGCTCTGGGTATAGCAGCACATCAGCCTGCTTGGTTGGGAGAGGAAGTGGTTCAACAAGCTTTGCTAATGGAGGCCGAGCTTCAGGTTATCCGCGAGAAGCATAGTTATTATATGGATATTCAACCGCGGGAGCAGGAAGCCAAGCGCAATGAAAAAATAAAAGAAGTCAGAAAAGAAATCAGAAAACCAAACCGAGTGTCCGAGGTACAGGTGGATGTAGGTGCATTTGTTGCCATCTCTGATAAGGCTTTGGCACAGGTGCAGCCATCATTGCAACATGAGATTGATCGGGTAGAAGATGATGCTTTGCCCATAAATACACGAATGAGTTTGGTTCATGATTTTGCCCAGGCGTGCAAACATCTGGATGACTTGGGTTTGGGTAGCGCAGAAGCTTTGTCTTGGGAAGAGGCCGTGCAAGTTGCCAAGAAAAATGATTTTGAAATGCAGCTGAAAAAGTTGGTGGCGCATTATCAAGAAGTCAGACCCGTTTTGCTTCGTAATATCAAATTACAACGCGAAGATGAGGCACCACAGGTGAATGTCGGCGATTTGCTGAGTTTATTTTATTCGTATCGCCGCAATTACCATACAGCCAAACCGATATCCGGATTATTGCGTCATAAGGCCAAAGCAAGTGTGGGTTGGTTTGAGGAAAAAATGATTGATGCAGGTGTGCTCGTTCAATTTCCGGAATTAGAACAAGCCGATGCCATCCAAGCTGCTATTTCGCTAGAAACAGAGTTAGCAGCCTTACTGCAGATGCATCAAGATTATCTAAACGATTAAAGCGTCAACGAGGTAGCATTCATGAAAGAGATAATGAACATACTGGGTAAACAAGCCAGAGCTTCTGCAGCAACGCTGCGAATGGCCGATACCAATGCTAAGAACAACGCATTGTTGCTTGCCGCCAAACGCTTTCGTCAAGATATGGCTGATATTCTCAGTGCCAGCGCAAAGGATATGAAAGCTGCCGATGAAAATAATCTTGAGGCAGCCCTCAAAGATCGCTTGGCGCTGAATGAAGCGCGCGTGGAAGCGATGGCTGAAGGCTTGGAGCAAATCGCTGCTTTGCCTGATCCTGTGGGGGCTATTTCGGATTTGGTGTATCGACCTTCGGGTATTCAAGTCGGGCATATGCGTGTGCCATTGGGTGTGATTGGTATTATTTATGAATCACGGCCTAACGTGACTGCTGATGCTGCTGGCCTGTGTTTGAAATCTGGCAATGCCTGCATTTTGCGTGGCGGCTCAGAAGCCATTCATAGCAATCGGGCTATTGCCAAATGTTTGCGCGAAGCCATCAATGAGGCAGGCTTGGATGAAAACGTGGTGCAACTTATCGATAGCACTGATAGAGCCTTGGTGGGTGCCTTGATTACAGCCGATGCGTATGTGGATGTCATTATTCCGCGCGGCGGCCCTTCATTGATTAAGCGTATTTCTGCAGAAGCCAAAGTGCCTGTGATTAAGCATCTGGATGGTATTTGTCATGTGTATATTGATAAAGCCGCAGATAGGGATATGGCGATTCGTATTGCACTCAATGCCAAAACACATCGTTATGGCGTGTGCAATGCCATGGAAACATTGCTAGTGCATCAAGAGGCGATGGATTGTCTGCCAGAGATTATCAACCAGCTTTTGGACAAAGGCGTGGAAGTGCGCGGCTGCACCAAAACTCAGGCTTTGAATGTGCAGGTGGTTGCTGCAACCGACGAAGACTGGGCAACTGAATACCTTGCACCTGTGCTTTCCATTCGCGTTGTGGATGACATGATGCAAGCTATTTCCCATATAGAGAAGTATAGCTCTGCCCATACGGAAACCATTGTCACTGCTGATTATGATGCAGGTCAGCGTTTCTTGCGCAATGTCGATTCTTCTTCAGTGATGTGGAATGCCAGCACACGTTTTGCTGATGGTTTTGAATATGGCCTGGGCGCTGAAATCGGTATTTCTACCGACAGATTGCATGTGCGAGGTCCGGTCGGTTTAGAAGGTTTGACCAACCAAAAATGGATTGTGCTCGGCCATGGTGAAATTCGCAGTTAGTTTTAGCCTATGATGTGAAATCTTAACCAATCGGGGGGTGTTCGATGAGTGAAGATAAAGATAACGAACGAATCGAAAATAACCCCATTGAGGTAGGTAAATCCCTACAAAACGCCATTGATGCCGAAGATGAGCAGCGCGTTGTCGATATTGTAGAATCCATCTCCAATCAGGATGCACTTCGCCATGTATCGATGATGCATCCTGATGATAGAGAGACCATGTTGGCCATGCTCTCGCCTGAAGCTGTTGCTGAGATGATTGAGGAAGCACCTTCTGAACTGGCTGCTTCCATGTTTGAAAGTATTGATGCTGATCATGCGGTGAAGATCATGGGCGAACTCTCGTCCGATACCCAAGCCGACCTTGTGCAAGAAATGAAAGAGGAGCATGCCGAAGCATTGCTCTCGGCCATGGATGCAGAAGATGCAGCCGACTTGCGCAAACTTACCGAATACGATCCTGATACCGCTGGTGGTTTGATGGAGTTGGATGTGTTCCAGTTCCAACAAAACGAAACCGTAGGCGCCGTATTGCAACGCGTGATTTCCGGTGATGATGAGTTTGAGCGTCACCGTGGTCAGCATCCTTATATTGTGGATGAAGATGGTCTGTTGGTAGGTGTGGTTTCCTTGCGAGCCTTGCTGCGTAGTCGCAGATCAACGCTACTCTCTACCATCATGAATCCACCGATTTCTGTGGGTCCGGATATGAGCCAAGAAGATTTGATTAATCTTTTTGACGAACATCCCTTTTTGGGTGTTCCAGTGACCGATGAATTCGGCGTATTGCTTGGTGTGGTTTCGCGCTTGGAGGTTGCTGAAGCTGAACTTGAGCGCGCTGAACAACAAAGCTTATCTAGGCAACAAGTGGGCGATGAGCTGCGCTCTATGCCGCTTTTGCTGCGTTCTCGCCGCCGCTTGGCGTGGTTATCATCAAATATCGTGCTCAATATTATCGCAGCAAGTGTGATTGCCTCTTATGAGGAAACGCTCGCGGCGGTGATTGCTATCGCCATTTTCCTACCCATGGTTTCGGATATGAGTGGATGCTCTGGCAATCAAGCTGTGGGCGTAAGTATGCGCGAATTGGCTCTGGGTTTAACGCGGCCAGTGGATTTGTTTCATGTGCTGAAAAAAGAGCTGGGTGTCGGTATTATCAACGGCATTGTGCTGGGCATTCTCATAGGTTTTGTGGCTTGGATTTGGAAGGATAATATTTATCTGGGCGTAGTGATTGGTTTGGCCCTTTCGATGAATACGGTGATTGCTGTTGCTATCGGTGGCACAGTGCCTTTGATGCTCAAGCGTTTTGGTGTGGATCCAGCGGTAGCTTCAGGTCCTTTATTGACGACGGTAACAGATATGGCGGGATTCTTTCTGGTCTTAAGCCTAGCTACATTTTTTATGCCGCAATTACTGGCTTAGGCACTTAAGCGTTATAGATTGCCTTACCCTCACTGAGGAATATCCAGCCTTTGATCATGCGGTAAATCACCCATACGGCATTGGCCACCAATATGAAATAACCAATCAACACCACAACGGTCAATACACCGACGACAAACCACAATAAGGCAAACCAAAAGGTTCGCATCTGCCAGCGGAAATGGCTTTCTAGCCAAGTGCCTTTGACATCATCGATTTTTACGTAATTCATAATTACGCCAGCAATCATGGTGAAAGGAATAAGCAAAGCAGCAGCTTGTAATCCGTAAACTATAGTGGTGATGATTTTTTCTGGAGAGTTCAAATTGGGGTCGCCTTGCTGATAAGCATCTTCATGGGTTGATTCATTATTTGAGGGATTGATGATTTCAGCATCCAAAATATCTGATTGGTCTTTATTCATAATTTTTGATTTGCGAGAAAATTTTATTGGGGTATTTTTTATAACCCAAAGAACCATTGTAAGCTGCCAAGGCTCTGGTCTCTGTGCGATATTTGGTGAGGTAATGTTTTAAAATGGCACAGCCGTAACGAATATTAGTGGCCACATCAAAAAGGTTGTCGTTGGGAGCGCCTATAGAATCTTTCCAGAAAGGCATCACCTGCATCAATCCCAAAGCGCCCACATTACTTACAGCAAAAGGATCAAAGCGAGATTCCACAGTAATCAGCGCCAATATCAATTCAGGGCGAATTTCATGACGCTGACTATACACCCACACCCAGCGGGCAATTTCTTTGGCTTCGTGCTCGCTATTGCCAAAAATGACAATACGCTGACTCACCCTTTCCACCCAAGCATCGCGGATGGGTTGACTGGATTCGGGTGCAGGTTGGCTTAAAATGGCTTTGACATCTTGCTCTACTTCAGGGGCAACATCCATCATGCCAATATGGTGCTCGACAATGCGCATGGTGGCGGTATCTTGGGTGACGCGTTGTTGCTCTTCGGGGGTGCTGTAATACCAAATCGGTAAGCCAATAATGAAACCAATCACCATCAAGAATGCTAACCCCCCTTTGTGATGGGGGGAAAACAAGGATTGCATATTTTTCTTCAGTTGCTTTCCTTGGCTGCGATTGTAGCCAGCATATCAAGTGCGGCTTGGTTGATTCCTGCAAGACTTGATTCAGTAGCTTCACCAAGCCGTGGTTTGAGCTCAAGGGCATCACTTTCTAGGCCGCGATCACCCACGACAATCGTGAGGGGAATACCCATCAGTTCAGCATCTTTGAATTTCACGCCAGGGCGTTCATTTCTATCGTCGAAAAGTGCATTCACGCCAGCTTTGATCAAGTCGTTGTAGATGTTTGCCGCTGCTTCTGCCACGGCTTCATTTTTACCCACTGACACCACTGATACATCAAACGGGGCAATGTTGAGTGGCCATGCGATGCCTTTTTCATCATTGCATTGCTCGACGACTGCAGCCATTAAACGCGACACGCCGATACCGTAACAACCCATGGTGGCTACTGCACGCTTGCCATTTTCATCCTGAAACATCACTTCCATAGGTTGAGAATAAACAGTGCCAAGCTCAAAAATGTGACCAACCTCAATGCCGCGTGATAATTCCATAAAACCGTGGCAGCTAAAGCAGGTATCATTGGCTTGGGTTTGACGCAAATCAGCGATGATGGCATTTGGTACGTCTCGGTTGATGGAGACGCCAGCAGTATGGGTATCCGCTTTATTGCTGCCCATGATCATACCTTCAGCATTTTTGATAGCACTATCGATATACACTGGGCAACTCAGTCCCACAGGGCCGACATAACCCACAATGCCGCCAATGGATTTTACATCTTCATCGCTAGCCATTTCAATTTCGGTGGCGCCCAAAACACGCGTGAGTTTTACATCTTGCAATTGATCATCACCGCGCACGCAGGCAGCAATAGTTTGACCGTCGAGCTCGCCGCCGCTGACTTTAAAGATCAATGTTTTAAGTAAAGATTCGTTTGCGACATTGAGGAATGAAGCCACATCTTCCACAGCCGTTTTGTTTGGTGTGCTTACTTCCGTCAATTCACCTGCTGTGCCTTGGAAGACATGGGGAATGGCCATAGCTTTTTCCACGTTGGCGGCATAAGAGCAGCCAGAGCAGTGGGCAATCAAATCTTCGCCAGATTCAGCAAGCACATGAAACTCATGACTGGATGAACCACCAATAGAGCCGTTATCAGCTTCGACTGCACGGAATTTTAAACCCAAACGGTTAAAAATGCGGTGGTAGGTATCAAACATATTTTTATATTCGGCGGCCAAACATTCGCTATTGGCATGAAACGAATATGCATCTTTCATCACAAACTCGCGGCCACGCATCAAACCAAAACGTGGGCGAATTTCATCACGGAATTTGTTTTGTACTTGATACAAGTTCATGGGCAATTGTTTGTAAGAGCGCAGCTCGCGGCTCATCAAATCACAAATCACCTCTTCGTGGGTGGGGCCAAGGCATGATTCGTGATCGTGGCGATCTTTAAAGCGCAATAGCTCAGGGCCATATTTTTCCCAGCGGCCTGATTTTTGCCAAAACTCGGCAGGTTGCACCATAGGCATCAACAATTCTTGAGCGCCAGCGCGATTCATTTCTTCGCGTACAATGCCCTCAATTTTGCGCAAAACACGCAAGCCCATGGGTAAATAATCATATACACCACTGGTGACGCGGCGGATAAAGCCGGCTCTTAAAAGCAGTTGGTGGGAGACCACTTCTGCATCGGCAGGGGTGTCTCTAAGTGTTGGTGAAAATAATTTAGAATAGCGCATGGCGCGAAGCTAAAGCACAGCGAAAACCCTGCAAGTGTATAATGCTTAGCAGGTGTTAATCGCGCTCGCGAATGAATGAAAAGAACTCGTGTTTGTTGTCTTCTAACAACAGTGGGATGACCGACATTTCAACGTTGATGATTCGCCCGTTTTTGCATAAGGCTTGGGTTTGCATAGATTTGTATAACCAGGGCCCAACATTGGAAGCTAAATATTTTTGCATGCCTTTTTCATGGGCTTGGCGCATAGTTGGCGGCACAATCAAATCACTGAGCTTTTGACCCAACGCTTCGCGTGTTGACCAGCCAAACATAGATTCGGCGCTGCGATTCCAACCGGTGATATAGCCATCTTGGTTCATGGAAACATAAGCATCAAAAGTGCTGTCGATGACCCGTTGCAGGCGGTCGCGGCTGCGCTTGAGTTGCAACTGGCTGTGTTGCTGTTGCCGCAGCATGTTTTGCGAAAGTAAGCCGAAAGCCACAAAAGCAGATGATATAATCAAGCGCATCCAAATCTCATCGGGGTCATCACTGAGCAGCGTGTCCATAAAATCAGCATCCGAAAATACCAATGCGTGAAGGGCTGCTTCCAACGGCCAATATAATACACCCAAGAAAATACCGAGGTAGGTGAGGTGAACGCCTGTTGTTAAGTATTTTTTTAAGCCGGAGAACAAGGTTTTATTCATTAAATCAAAGGCTGCTTGCCATATTGATTATCTTCTTGGCTGGCTTGCACTAAGAAAATAAGCATCACAATCAGGCCAATAAGTGGCACAATATAAATCAATTGCCACCAGCCTGTGCGACCAGTGTCGTGCAACCTGCGCGTAGTAACGGCAATACTGGGAATAAATATAAATATTGAGAAAAGAGTGAGCAGTAGCGTGGACTGAAATTCAGCGGCAACCACCAAGAGGGCAACATAAATCAGGAAATAGATTAAGGTAAACATCCAATAGTCTTCGCGGGTAGCACGGCCAGAGAAGGTGGCGTAAAGCTGAATGGCGCGAATAAACTGAAACATTGAATCTCCTTATTTGTAGTTCAAATCCTTATTGATAAACCCGGAACACGCCTGTTTTTGATACCAAATCATGCAAGGTTTGACGGTGTTGCGTGAAAATCATACAGCCCATGCTGACTAGAGGAATGCAACTGCTCAAGGCAAAAAAGAAATGGTTGGTATCACCAGTTTTGAGATAAATGATGGTTTGCCCCAAAGCGATGATGGTGATGCCAAAGGCAATGTATCGAATGGATGCCATCAAAAGGTTGGGGTGTTTGCCTGTCTCTATATCAACAACGCACAGTTTCCATGGGCGCATGCCTGTGGTTGCGCCTTTGTGCCAAAAGCCAACATAGTAGGCATAAGTCACGGTGATGAAGAGTAGGTTTTGCACCCATCGGGCTGGTGTGGCACCAGTGAGTAGTTCAACGCCTGTAAGGGTAAGGCCAACCAAAATAAAAGTGATAGCAAAAACGATAATCAAATCGTACAAGGCAGAAAACATACGCGTTGTAATGCCTACAGTTTTTCCCTTCTGCCGCTGGCTTGTTGCTTGTTGGCTTACCCGCTCACTCACACTGCACTCCCTGTGTTTGCTTTCCATGCTTCCAATGAAAGTAAAGACGCTTCAGATACCATACGGCGGCGCTCTGAGCGCGCAAGCCTGCGTTTGCCATCGCGCTTTGGCGCAGGAGGAAGTAAACCAAAATTGATGTTCATGGGTTGGAAATCTTCGATGCGGGTGCCTGAGATATGTGCAAGCAAAGCGCCAAAGGCAGTGTCTTCTGGCGGAATGTTTGGCTCGCGGCCTTGCACGATATCAGCGATAAAACGGCCTGCCATCAAGCCCATGCTTGCAGATTCTACGTAACCTTCCACACCTGTGATTTGTCCTGCAAACATAATCCGAGGGTCTTTTTTTAGTCGAAGTGATTTATCCAAAAGCAACGGTGATTTGATAAAGGTATTACGATGCAAACTCCCCAAGCGGAAATATTCTGCATTTTCTAAGCCCGGAATCATCGCAAACACACGCTTTTGATCGCCATATTTCATTTTGGTTTGGAAGCCTACAATATTGAGCAAGCTCTTGGCGCGGTTATCCTGGCGCAATTGCACCACGGCATAATATTTTTCACCTGTGACCGGATGATCAAGACCCACAGGTTTCATGGGTCCAAAGCGCGGTGTTTCGCGGCCACGTTCGGCCATTACTTCAATGGGCATGCAGCCATCAAAAAAGGGCACATCCTCAAAGTCTTTAAATGCCATGTATTCAGCATCGAGCAACGCATCAATAAAGGTGTTGTATTGTTCTTCATTCATGGGGCAATTGAGGTAATCACCCATTTCACCTTCAACCACATTTTTATCATAACGTGATTTCCAATAAGCCACATCCATATTCACAGTTTCAGCATCCACCACAGGGGCAATGGCATCAAAGAAGCTTAAATGATCTTCGCCGGCAATCTTTTGAATTTCGTTATACAACGCATCTGAAGTCAGCGGCCCAGAAGCAATCAGCACAATGCCATCTTCTGGGATGGTGGTGACTTCATCATGGATGAAGGTAATCAGTGGTTCGTTTTTAAGTTTGTCGGTCACCGTTTGAGAAAACAATTCCCTGTCCACAGCCATGGCTCCACCAGCGGGCAACTGGGCAATATGGCCAGCTGCCATAATGAGCGAATCAAGGCGGCGCATTTCTTCATGCAACAAACCCACCGCATTTTCGAGGTTGTCAGCGCGAAAGGAATTCGAGCAAACAAGCTCAGCACATTTGTCGGTATGATGCGCCGCCGTCATGCGTTTGGGGCGCATTTCGTAGAGATTCACTGCAATACCAGCCTTAGCCAATTGCCATGCTGCTTCAGAGCCCGCAAGACCTGCGCCAATGATATGGATAGGGGTTGGGCTCATAGGTGGTGTGTTCCTTAGGTTTTAGATTATTTGGCTGGTGCCGTCCATAACAACCAGTTGCCGATCGTGTCGGTCTCTGGTGCATTTGGGTCGCGGTTAGAATGGAAAATAATCGTGTTGTTGTCCAGCCATGTTGGGCCACCATCGGTAACATTCTCTCCAAAAGTAATGCGTTTTATTTTCTTGCTGGCCACATTAAGTGTGTAAACGGATGTTTGCAAAACATCACCGGCGCTATCGCGATTGGATACAAATACAATGTGTTTGCCATCAGTGCTCCATGAAGGTTCTACATCAGCAAAGGGGCTGCTTGTAAGTTGTGTAAGCGCTGATCCATCAATGTTTTGTGTCCAGATATCGAAGTTACCATTGTCTTCGCGTACAAAGACGATGGATTTACCATCGGCAGAAATATCACCATCAAAACCTTCTCCGAGAAGTACCACACCGTCAGCACCAGCTTTTTTGATAAATAGATTGGGTTGCCAAAATTTATTGGCAACGCCTGTTGTCGTTTTTTCATAACCTGATTTGTAAGCCCAATATGCTTCATGGTACATGCGCCATTTTTGGCCGACCAACTGGGTATGTAGGGTTCCATCGGAATGCTGGCTTTCAATGCGTGAACGGCGCGTAGCTTCTAAAGATGCGTCGAAAACCCAAAGGCTGGCATCAGCTGTTGCATTGATATGATTGGGGAGTAATAAACTATTAAACACGCCATTCCCAATCGAAGTTTGGCTATTTTTTGAAGCAATCCACGGGGTGAAATAACCAAGGCGATTGCTGATATAACCGATATCGCCATTGGCTAAGGCCACACCATCGCGAATGGTGTCCCTATCATTCAAGGCTTCAACGTTGCTGGTCATGTTCAGCGTTTTGCGGTTAAGTTGTATTACCTGAAACTTGCGATTGACCTGTTGGGCATAGACTAAGAATTCACCAGCCACATTGGGATAAATCATGTCGACTTTTTCAGTGACGAAAAGTGGTTGCATGGCTGATGGTTCACCATTTGCAGTTGCTGCCATAGCAGCAGTAGCAACGCAGCTTGCGAGCATAAGCGGAAATATTTTTTTCATGGTTGTACCCCTTAAATAGATTCGAGGCGGCAGCATAAGAATGATTTGATTGATGTCGATTGAACATAGCATTAAATTCTGATAATAATCGTTTTGGGATAAGGGTATTTTTTTATTTAAGGAGAGCTTATGAGGTTATTGATGTTAAAAATTTTCAGGTTTGGGGCAGTGTGTTTCACTGTGGTAGGTATACAGGCCTGTACTTTGGAAGGTGGTTGTGAATACTATTACAACTACAGCACAGGCAACGATTATATGTGCACTGATGTTTCAACAAATGATATCCTCCCGCCAAAAGATTCTGATGTTTGTTTCTACGGTGATGGAAACTCATTCCATGAAAGCACCTCCTGTTCTTCACTGGGCTATAGCACGCCAAACTCTTATTCTTCTGATATTCTTTACTATAACAGCAATAAAGATCCAAGCCCTTATGGATCATATGGCTCAGGCTCTTTTGGTGGTTCTGGTGGTAGCACCGGTGGAAATGTCTGCAATGAAGCCACAGTTTGGACTGGGGACCCAGCTGATGTTCAGGTGAGTACAATTTGCCAAGGTGCTTGTGTTTATGCTAATGCTGGGCATCAGCAAGGCTTGAGCTCAAGTTGTAGTATCGTTGCAAGCTGGGGAGCAACTTCCAGCTGTAGCGTGTGTCCTTAAGGAGATATGAGATGAAGAAATTATTGATGATTTTTACATTGGCGCTTTCATGCGCTTCGGTCGCATCTGCTTCAGATCTTTTTTATAGTAGCTCCTACCCTGCTGACGAACAGGCTTCAGGGTGTGAGGTAAACCATGAGCTCCGTTATGATGCTGCCAGCCAACAAATGAGTTGGGTTGTCGCTAGCGTTTGCTCAGGGCAAATAGCTGCTAGTGATGCAGTGCAGTTCAGTGTCAACGCAATGCGGGCATGGACGTATGCCTTGCATAAAGGCGTGGACTGGGCTTCAACTGCTTCTGCTGGTGACTTTCAAGCCTTACACCATTGGCAAGATAATCTGGCTATCAACGTAGCTACCTCTACAGACGCATTGGGATCTGATGCTGCTTATATTGTGGTTAGTAATAATCAGTTTGCAGGTGAATTGGCCAAACCGATGCTTATTTCAGCACAAGAGTTAGGGGTTGGTATTGCTGCTATTGAAGTATCACGGAAAATCGAAATAGCTTTAAGACAAGCACCGAAGGAATAGATTACCGAATAGGACAGAGTATGAAAGGGGCACACGTAAGGTGTCCCTTTTTTATGTGGCTATCTGAATTAAACGAATGCCGTTTTCTTCAATGGTGATGCGTTTTTGTTTGTAGAGTGAACCAATGGTTTTTTTGAAGATTTTTTTACTCACGCCAAACATGGCTTTGATGGCTTCGGGGTCACTTTTATCGTGCAGCGGTAAGAAGCCTTTGTTGGTTTTGAGTTTATAAAGTATGGCTTCGCCAACTTCATCGGTTTTGTCGCTGGCTTGTTTGAATAGACATAAATCAATTTTGCGATCAGGGCGGATGTTTTGGATAAAACCTTTCAGGCGTTCTCCGTGTTTGAGAGGTTGCAACACTTCATGCTTATGCAACAGGGCAAGATGGGTGTTGTTCACAATCATTTGGTAACCCAAGTCAGTTTTGTTGGCGTTGAGCAGCTCCACTTCCTGGCCAACTGTGAATTCACCTAAGGATTCTTCATCAACAAAGTCGCGGATTTTGGTGGAGGCTGCAATGCGGCCACTGCTTTCATCTTTATAGATATATACGATGTAGGATTTACCTACTTCAGGGCGGTAGGTTTGCTCATCATAAGGCAGCAATAAATCCTTGGGTAAACCCCAATCTAAGAAAGCACCCGCTTGATTTACGGCCACACAATTGAGAAAGGCAAACTCCCCCACTTGGGCAAGCGGCGTAAGGGTGGTCGCAATCAAACGATCTTCAGAATCAAAATAGAGAAATACTTCAAGCTTTTCACCAATGGTGTAAGCGGCAGGTACATATCGAATCGGCAACAAAATTTCACCAAAGTTTTCACCATCAAGGTATAAGCCGAAATCAACTTCTTTGACGATGGTTAATGGATTGGTTTTGCCAATTTGAATCATGGGCGGGCTCCGTGGCAGAAAAAAGCTTTTGCGGCAAAGCTGCAACAAGGTTGGCACGATAGAGCAAAGCAGCTAATCGACAAGGCTTATTATCGCGGCATAATCGCCGCCATGAAAAACCTGATACTCCTTATCGGCCTTCTCTTCATTACAGGTTGCGCCACAGTAGAAAACAATTTCGACCCTCTGGAGTCGATGAACAGAAAAGTGGATGGTTTTAATACTGCCCTTGATGAAGCGACATTGCGCCCTATTTCAAAAGGGTACGTGGCGGTTGTACCTGAAGGTGTACGCCATTCGGTCACCAACTTTTTCCATAATTTACAAGAGCCCAATACCATCGTGAATGATGTGTTGCAGGGTAAAGTGGTGCAGGGCTTAGCGGATACTGCGCGTTTTGTGATTAATACGACGGTTGGTGTTGCTGGTCTGTTTGATGTGGCCTCGCATTTGAATTTAAAACGTAATCAAGAAGATTTTGGGCAAACCTTGGCGGTGTGGGGCGTTAATCAGGGCGCATATATTGTGTATCCCGTCATTGGCCCCAGTGCAGTGCGTGAAACGCCAGGCCTGGTAGTGAGTTGGCTTCTGGATTTGTCGAGTTATGCCAGCATGTATTTATCGCCTGAGGCGACCATTGCCACATATGTACTTAAATACACTGATGAGCGTGCAGGCATTGAAGACTTTGTGAAGATGCGGGATGAAATGGCGCTGGATGCTTATGTGTTTGTGCGCGAAGGCTGGCG
This sequence comes from Mariprofundus sp. UBA1536, assembly GCA_002323245.1. Taxonomy (GTDB): domain Bacteria; phylum Pseudomonadota; class Zetaproteobacteria; order Mariprofundales; family Mariprofundaceae; genus Ghiorsea. The sequence goes on from DCPU01000015.1 coordinate 113,887, forward strand.
CCAAAACCGTGAATACCGTGTGTTCGATGGTAACCCGCCTGCTAAGCCGCAAGGTGAAACAGATGAGTTCGCTGATGAGTTTGCCGACGAATTCGCTGATGAACCCAAGGATGAGTTTAATCACTGATTCCCCTTTAACAACCGATGCGGATGGGTTTAGCAACAGTCCTGATGTAAAGCTTCTCTACCAAACGGCGCTCGCTTCATCAGCAGAACATGTCGCTATGTATCAAGCCAAAGCTCATCCCTTGTTGCTCGAACTCAAGCGGAAGGTAGCAACCTTACATTTGCAGCAATCGTTTAAGCCAGACATCGATGAGCTCCATCATATCGGATTAAACACAGCTCCCCTGCAAAGCAGCTATGATTTAATATTGCTGATCCCCAGCAAAGATAAAATCCAAACATTAGGCTGGATGGCCGATGCATTTTTGCATTTAAATGAGCAAGGCAAGCTTCTGGTGGCCTGCGAAAATCAGTATGGCGCAAAATCGTATGAAAATGCGCTCAAGAAACTTGCAGGCCATGCCTACGGTTTCTCCAAAGCCAAGTGCCGCTGCTTTTCAGCAAAACGTAGTCAGACCTTTGATTCCCAATTGCAGCGTGAATGGTTAGCTAAAGCTAAGCCACAAGTTGTTGATAGCCATGGGCTATGGGCGCAGCCAGGTTTGTTCAGTTGGAAATCTGCTGATGTGGGTTCTTTGCTTTTGCTTGAGCATCTGCCCAAGCTGCAAGGCAAGGGCATGGATTTATGTGCGGGTTATGGTTTGCTCAGCGCCGAAATACTCAACACAGCAAATCAGATTACGCATTTGCATGTGGTGGAAGCCGATGCGGATGGTTTGATCTGTGCACAAAAGAACTTGGCATGTTTTTCACTGCCTATCGACTATCATCACCTGGATGCAATCGAAGAAAAATTACCTAAACACTTAGATTGGGTGGTGTGCAATCCGCCGTTTCATCGCGGGCAAGCGCGGGATGTCAGCATAGGACAACGTATTGTTGAACGTGCTTGTGATAGTTTGGTGGTTGGTGGTGTTGTGTATATCGTGGCCAATCGGCAACTGCCTTATGAGAATATTTTGAAGGCGAAGTTAGCTGCTGTGGAAGTTATAGCTGCGGATTTGGGCTTTAAAATCATCAGGGGAATCAAATAAATGGCACAAAAGTTAGAGCGTTTGGAAAAATTGATGTCGCGGTTGGGTTATGGTTCGCGTAAAGATGTACCCTATTGGATTAAGGAAGGTTGGTTGACGGTCAATGGTGAAAAACCGACTTCGCCTTCGCAAAAAGTTTTTGCCGATGAAGTGCGTTTGGAAGGCGAGCAGCTGGATGCACCAGATGGCTTGTCGGTGGTTTACCATAAACCTTTGGGTGTAGTATGTTCGCGCAAAGAAGTGGGACGCTTGATTTATGATGACTTGCCAGAGCGCTGGTTGGAGCGAAAACCGGCGCTTTCCAGTGTGGGTAGATTGGACAAAGAAACATCCGGGCTACTTATCCTTACCGATGATGGTAACCTCAATCATTATTTAACCAGCCCTAAAAACCATATTTCTAAAACCTATGCAGTAACCTTAGCAGAGCCGCTACAAGGTAATGAAGTGGACTTGTTTGCAGCAGGCACGCTGATGTTGGAAGCTGATGATAAACCTTGTTTGCCAGCAGAGCTTACGGTGACGGGTGAGAACACCGCGACAATCGTGTTGCATGAAGGAAGATATCATCAGGTGCGGCGTATGTTTGCCGCAGTTGGCAACCATGTTGCTAGCCTCAAGCGTACACATACTGGCAAGCTGGGACTTGAGGGCTTGGGTTTGGCAGCTGGCGAATACCGTGTGATTGAAGCTGATGATTTGATGGCTTTGATTGAGGGTAGATAGGAGTATTAAGATTTTAGGCACAAGTGTAATGCGAAGCATGTTGCTCCTCATCGCGTTGTCCACCATGGCAGCGTCAGCTATGGCTGAGCCTGTGAACCTAAAACTCAAATGGAAACATGCTTTTCAATTTGCAGGCTATTACATGGCCAAGGAAAAAGGTTTTTATCAAGACCAAGGACTTGATGTATCGATTTTGGAAGCACACCAAGATCAGGTCTGTAACGGTGCTGGTAAAAAGCCTGCATGTTTTATGGCTAGTGACTTTGGTGCAATCGTTGAAAATCAAGATGGAGATGAGCACAAAGTGTTGGCGGCGATTTTCCAACATAACCCCTTGGTTTTGATTGTTTTGGAATCATCGCAGATTCGTTCATGGAGAGATTTGAAAGGCAAACGTATCATGTTGGCACGCAAGACTAATGCAGATATCAAAGCTGCATTATCTAAAGTAGGCATTCAAGCAGGTGATTATGAGCTGCAAGATACCAGCTTTAATCTCCAAGACTTGATTGACGGCAAAACTGATGCGTTTGCGGCTTATGTGACAGACCAACCGCACCGCCTAGATTTACTAGGGGTTTCTTATCGGCTGTTATATCCGGCTGATGAAGGTATCGACTTTTATGGTGATATTCTTGTTACCAGAACGGAAGAGATTCGTGAAAATCCAGCGCGGGTGCATGCATTCAAGATAGCGTCGCTTCAAGGATGGGAATATGCACTTGATCATCTCGATGAGACTATTGATGTGATTCTTATGAAGTACAATACACAGCATTTTTCAAGAAAAGATTTGTACATGGAAGCTGTGGCCACCAAGAAAATGATTTTGGGTGATGTGGTGCAAGTCGGATATATGAGCCGTCAACGCTGGATGCATGTGAGTGATGTCTACAAAAAACAAGGCTTGCTGCCGATGGACTTTGATATAGATGAGTTTATTTATGAGCCAAAGCCGAGTTTCTTTGAAACAACATTCACCTACATCAAAGAAATTCTCATGGTTGGATTCCTGCTCATGGTTGCATTCTTTATGTTTCATATTTGGCGACTAAAAAGCGCAGTAAAACAGCGTACTGAGCATTTGGCCAGGAGTGATGCTCGATTTAAAGCGCTGTTCTATGGCAATCGCTGTGTTGAATTGGTTCTTGACGAAGGAACGGGTGATATTCTTGAGGCCAATGCAGCTGCTGAGTCATTTTATGGTTATACAAGGGCGCAACTGTTGGAAAAAAACATTGCCGATATCAATATGCTTAGCAAGGCCGAAGTAGCCAAGGAATTGGAAGCTGCAGCTAAAGAAATGCGGAATCATTTTTTCTTTCAGCATTGCTTATCTGATGGCTCTGTTCGTGATGTAGAAGTGTATTCGGGCCCCATGATTTGGGATGATAAGAAAGTGCTGTATTCAATTATCCATGATATTACCGAACGCAAGCGTGCAGAAGCCTCGGTGCAGAAATTATCACGAGCTATTCAACATGTTGGGGAGGCAATCATTATTACCGATCCCTATGGCGTGATTGAATATGCCAACCCTGCATTTACAAAAATTACTGGATATACTTTAGATGATGTATTAGAGAAAAAATCCATGCATTTCTTTACGAATGCCCTTTCGGATCAGGCAAATGCTGATATGTGGCAGCATTTGTTGGATGGTAAGGTATGGCGCACCAAGATTGAGGATCAACGTAAAGATGGGTTGAAATTTTCAGGTACTCTGACTGTTTCTTCTTTAAAGAATGCGGAGGGTCGCATCACACACAATGTGGCGCTGCTGCAAGATTTAACCAGCCATGACGCTTTAGAGAATAGTTTTTATCAAGCCCAGAAGATGGAAGCCATTGGCACGCTTGTCGGCGGTATTGCCCATGATTTTAATAACACCTTAGCAGGCATTCGTGGCAACCTTTATTTGGCTAAAATGCAACAGGATTTAGCGCCTGCTGTAGCAAAACGCTTGGATATTATCGAGTCGCTCAGTATTCGTGCTGCGGACATGATTAGCCAACTGCTTACCTTTGCCCGCAAAAGTTTGGTCAGTTTAGAGCCGCTGGAGCTCAATGCTTTTATGTATGACTTAAAGCGGTTTTTTGAGGCTTCGATTCCTGAAAATGTGGAAGTGAAATTCGAAGTGACCGAGCAGTCTTTGGTGGTGTTGGGCGATGTGACCCAGCTGCATCAAATTTTGATGAATTTGATGGGGAATGCTTTGGATGCTGTTGCATCGGTAGCCCAACCTAGGATTACTGTTTCTTTGGCACTTTTCGAGGTGGATGAGGTCTTTTTGCAAGCACATCCTTATTTTAAAGCTGAAAGTTATGCCCGTTTTAGTGTCAGTGATAATGGCTGTGGTATAGAAAGTGTAAATTTAGATCATATTTTTGAACCGTTTTTTACGACCAAAGAGCAAGGTAAGGGCACAGGGTTAGGGCTGGCGATGATTTTTGGTGCAGCCAAATCACATGCTGGATTTTTAGAGGTCGAAAGTGAGTTCGGCGTCGGTGCCACGTTTGATGTGTATATCCCACTAACAAGCCGCCCATTGAACGCAGTATCTTCGGAGCAAGATCTTTTGGTGGTTGAGGGACATGGGGAATGTGTTTTGCTTGTTGATGATGAGCAAAATGTTCTCAACGCTGGCCAGGAGGTATTAATCAGTCTTGGTTATCGAGTGCACACAGCAACCGATGGCGTGATGGCGACTGAAGTGTTTATGAAACATGCCGAAGATATTGATTTGGTGTTGATTGATGTGGTGATGCCTAAGCTTGGCGGTTTTGAAGCCGTAGCTGCCATGCGTAATGTTAGACCAGATTTGAAGGCGGTATTTTCTTCCGGTTATGATAAGGATGAGGTGCTGAAAACAAATGCAGCGCAAGGCTCAGTAGTGATGTTGGCTAAACCATATAGTATCCAATCACTTAGTCAGGTTGTTCGCAAAGTATTGGACGGGAATTAAGCCGTAATAAAAAAAATTTACAGTGAGGTAAGGTGGTGCTGAGACCAGCTAGCCGCTATCTTGCCGCGCATGGCAGATATCGGCACCAAGCAACTCAATCAAGCGCAATATGACGCCGTGTATTATCGTGGAGGGCCTTTGCTGGTGCTAGCGGGTGCTGGCTCTGGAAAAACGCGTGTGATTACTGAGCGTATTGCAGCATTGGTTGAGCGCGATGTGCCAGAAGATGCGATTACTGCCGTAACCTTCACGAACAAAGCAGCGCGAGAAATGCGCGAGCGATTAAGCGCGAGATTGGGTGATCGTGAGAAAAGATTACGTATCTGCACCTTCCACGCTTTGGGTTTGATGATGGTGCGCGAGCATGCAGCGTTGGTTGGCAGACGAGCACGCCTTTCTATTTTTGCAGTATCTGAGCAAAAATCATCCATGCGCTCAGTGCTTGCCGATTTAAACTTACCCTCAGACAACGACCAAGTGGATCGCAGCTTGGCCAAACTATCTCAATTTAAAAATGGCATGATTGAAACGGGTGATAATGCCTTGGCCAAAATCGCTGAAAATTATGAAGCCTTGTTGCAGAAAATGAATGCCGTGGATTTTGATGATTTGATTGTGTTGCCTATTCGGTTACTTAGCGAAAATCCTGAAGTGCGCGCTTTATGGCAAAGCCGCTGTCGCCACTTTTTGGTGGATGAATATCAGGACTCCAGCCGCACCCAGTATGATTTTGTGCGTTTGCTTGCTCCTGAAGATGCCAATTTGACAGTGGTGGGTGATGATGATCAATCCATCTATGGTTGGCGCGGTGCGGAAGTGAAAAACCTATTTCAATTGCAGCGCGATTACCCGTCGTTAGAAGTGGTCAGGCTTGAAGAAAACTATCGCTCTACTGGTTCTATTCTTCAGGCCGCGAATAGTTTGATTGCCAACAATACCGGCAGGCTGGGTAAAACCCTGCGTTCGAATCTCGGTCAGGGCAAAAAGGTGCGTATTTGGGAAGCCCCCACAGCTGTAGACGAAGCCGAGCGGGTGGCGGCTGAAATCAGAGCTCAGCGCGCTTCGGCGGGGGTGAAATGGGACGACTTCTGCATTTTGTATCGCGCTTCGTTTCGTTCGCGTCAGTTAGAAATCGCCATGCGTGATGCGGGTATTCCGTATCATGTGTCGGGTGGTTTATCCTTTTTTGATTACACCGAAATCCAAGATACCCTGGCTTATATGCGACTTATCTCAAATTTCTCTGATGATTTGGCTTTTATGCGAGCAATTTCTCGGCCGCGGCGTGGCATTGGCAGTAAAGCTTTGGAAGTGATTGGTGATTACGCAGAGCGCAAAAAAATGTCCATGCTTGAAGCTTGTGTGGATGAAGGATTTGAACACTCCAAGCAAGAGATGCTCAAATTGTTTGGTCGTTTGATTGTCGATTTGGAACATGTGTTCTTGCACGGCGAAGCTGATGATGCTTTTGATATGATGCTGGAGCAAACCGGGCTTGAAGATGCCATTCGCCGCGAAGCTGAGAATGAAGATGAGGAAGAGCGGCGCATGGGAAATGTGCTGAGCCTGCGCACTTGGTGGATTCGCCATTGTGAAAAGGGCGGTAATTTAAGCACCTTCTTGCAACATATTTTCTTGCTTGCCGATAATGAAGATGATGACCCGCAAGGGCAGGTGCGTTTGATGACTGTGCATGGCGCTAAAGGTTTGGAATTCTCACATGTGTTTGTGGTGGGGATGGAAGAAGGCACTTTCCCGCATAAAAATGCCATGGATGAGAACCGCCTCGAAGAAGAACGGCGCTTGATGTATGTGGCCATGACCCGAGCGCGCCATCGCCTGACCTTAAGCTATGCCAAATCGCAGCGGAAATTTGGCCAAATTGAAAGTATGGGGCCTTCGCCCTTTTTGCAGGAAATTGATAAAGATGTATTGCATTGGGTAGATGGTGAGGCCGATTGTGATGAGAGCAGGGCTGATGCTAAAGAAGAGGTAGATGCCCATATGGCAGCCATGCGAGAAATGTTGGGTTTGGACTAAGAGGTAGTCATGACAGAACAGATGAATATCAAAGCGTTGATGCAAACCAGTGGTGTGAAATTTGGCACCTCTGGCGCTCGCGGACTGGTGGTCGATATGACCGACAAGGTTTGTTATGCCTACACCCTGGCATTTTTGCAGTATCTCACAGAACACGGTGATATTCAGTTGGGTGATCAAGTGGCTGTGGCTGGGGATTTGCGCCCAAGCTCACCACGCATGATGGCGGCAGTGGGAGCCGCAATTTCAGATGCTGGTTTTGTGCCGCTTTCGTGTGGCTTTGTGTCCACACCTGCTGTGGCTTTGTATGCCATGAAGCGCAATATGGCTTGTATGATGGTCACGGGCAGCCATATCCCCGACGATAGAAATGGCATTAAGTTTTATAAACCTACCGGTGAAATTCTTAAAGGTGATGAGCAGGGTATGACGGCCAAAACGGTGAGTTTGCCAGCAAATCGATTTGCTGAAGATGGGGCTTTGTTGGTAGCCTTTGCGTGGGCCGACAAAACAGATGTGGCTTATCATGAATATGTAAAACGTTTTCTCGACTTCTTTCCATCAAACATGCTCGCTGGTCAGCGCATCGGCATTTATGAGCATTCATCGGTGGCTAGGGATTGTATGCTGGAAGTGGTACAAAAGCTGGGTGCTGAAGCCATCAGTTTGGGCCGCTCCGATACGTTTATCCCTGTAGATACCGAAGCAGTTCGTCCTGAAGATGTGGTCTTGGCCAAACAATGGGCGTCGGAATTGAACCTTGATTGCATCATTTCTGCCGATGGCGATGGCGATAGGCCTTTGGTCAGTGATGAGTTTGGCGCTTGGTTGCGCGGTGATGTAGCAGGCATTGTTTGCGCCAAATATTTGCATGCGAAAGCAGTGGTTACACCCGTGAGTAGCAACAGCGCTTTGGAAGCCACGAATTATTTTGAAAAAACAACCCGTACTCGTATTGGCTCGCCCTTTGTGATTGAGGCTATGCATGCTGATGTGTTTTCTGGCATAAACGCAGTGGTGGGTTACGAAGCCAATGGTGGTTTTTTATCTGCCACGCCTTTAGTGAAAAATGCTAAAACATTATCGGCGTTACCAACACGCGATGCTCTGATTGTGCCACTTACTGTGTTAGGTACAGCAATTGCAGCCAAACAAAGTATTTCAGCGCTGTTAAAAACCTTGCCGCAGCGGTTTACGGCCAGCGATAGGGTGCAAAATTTTGCCGCTGAAAAGAGCGAAGCTAGACTGGCTGATTTAAAACAAGCCAATGCCCAAGCGAATATATTTGCTGCAAACCACTTGTTGCAGGCGATGTTTGGTGATGTGACTGATGTGGATATCACCGATGGTGTGCGCGTGACGTTTGCGTCATCTGAAATTGTGCATTTAAGACCATCGGGCAATGCCCCCGAATTGCGTTGTTATGTGGAAGCAGCCAGCGAAAGCCGCGTCCAAGCGATGTTGCTACAAGGTATGGGCTTATTGGAAAGTTGGAAATAAATCTAGCGCCAATCTGACGCTTGTTAGCGCACAATTTATCCCTGCAAAAGTCTCAATAGAGAAAGCAAGTGAAACAGGTATGGTCAACTGCGCCCTTGCAATTTGTGTTGATGGCTATATCTTTCGCGACGTTAAAAGTGAGCTGCGGCTCGCTTTTTTTGTTTTTACAGGCTGGGAAAGCGAAAAAGGTTTGGTTGGAAGGGATAGGCTACGTGGCAGATATTGAAACAACAATCAGAGGTTTAGCAGAGCCAATTGTTGACGAATTGGGCATCGACTACTTGGGTGTAGTGATGACGGGTTCGGGTGACAATCGCGTGGTGCGTGTGGTTGTCGATTGTCGCGGCGGCGTGGGTGTGGAAGCGCTGCGTCGGTTGAGCAAGGGTCTGTCATTGCAGCTGGACGCTGAGGATTTGATTCCAGGGAAATATCACCTTGAAATCAGCTCGCCTGGTTTTGATTGGCCACTGACCACAGCATCAGATTATGCCCGCTATTTGAATGATTATTTGCGGATTAAATTTGAAAATGGTGTGGTGCTGGAAGGCGAGAATCTTGGCCTTGATGAGACTGGCGAGATTTTGCGCATCAGCGATGGTGAAGTGGAACGTGATGTGAAACTGTCTGAAACACGCTTGGTGATTCGTACCGTGAACTGGTCAAAAGTTTCAGGTGGTAAAAAAACTGGAAACGCAAAAAAGACGAAGAAGTCGAATAGTAAAAAATAATTTTGAAGGGTCTTGAATTATGAATGCTGATATGTTGCAAGTTGCAGACGCGGTAGCGCGTGAGAAATCTGTAGAACGTGAATTGGTGCTGGAATCGATGGAGCAGGCTTTAAGAACTGCTGCACGCCGCACCTATGGCACAAAAACTATCGATGCAATCATCGACCGTACAACGGGTGAAATTGGTTTGTTCCATGTGCGCACCACTGTTGAAGAAGTTGAAGATGAAGAAAATGAGCTGACTTTAGAGCAGGCCAAAGCTTTGGATGCAGATGCTGAAATCGGCACTACATTTGAAGAATCATTGCCGCCAATTACTTTGGACCGTGTTGCAGCCCAGACAGCCAAACAAGTGATTAATCAAAAAATCCGTGAAGCAGAGCGCGCACAAGTGGTGGCAGAATATGAACCACGCGTGGGTGAAATTGTTGTGGGTATCGTTAAGCGCGTCGAACGCGGCAATGTGTATGTGGATTTGGGTCGCGGCGAAGGCGTGATGTATCGCGAAGATATGTTGCCACGCGAATCATTCCGTCAAGGTGATCGTATCCGTACTTATTTACGCGAAGTTCGCAATCAGCCCAAAGGCGCATTGGTGTATTTATCACGCGCTGATGCAGGCATGGTATTGAAACTATTTGAACAAGAAGTGCCTGAAATCCAGGATGGTTTAGTGGTGATTCAAGCGATTTCTCGTGACCCAGGCTCACGCAGTAAAATTGCTGTGATTTCAACGGATATCGGCGTTGATCCAGTTGGTGCTTGTGTGGGCATGCGTGGTTCACGTGTGCAAGCTGTGGTGAATGAATTGCACGGCGAGAAAATTGATATTATTGAATGGACAGAAGATCCAGCAGCATTTGTGATTAATGCTTTGGCACCAGCAGAAGTAGAGCGTGTATTGGTGGATGAAGATTCTAAATCCATCGAAGTGGCAGTGGCAGAAGATCAATTAGCCATCGCTATTGGTCGCCGTGGTCAAAACGTAAACCTAGCTTCTGGTTTGACAGGCTGGGACATTGAAATCATGACTTTGGGTGATGAAAAACAAAAGCGCGTAGAAGAAGTGCAAGCGGTGAAAGATGCTTTTGCTGCCGGCTTGGATATTGATGAAGACTTCTCTTTGTTATTAATCAACGAAGGCTTTATGTCGCTGACTGATATTGCGTATTGTGATGTGAATGAATTGACTGCGATTGATGGTCTTGAGCCAGAATTGGCAGCGGAAATTCAGAAGCGTGCCCGTGATAGCCTGTTAAACTCAGCACTTGAGCAAGAAGGCGCTGATGTGTCTGCAGAAACCCTGGTGGCCTTGATGGATGTGGCTGGTATGACTGCTGATGTGGCAGAAACATTAACTTTGCAAGGCGTATTGAGTGCCAATGCTTTGGCTGATGCTGCTAGCGATGAAATCACGGGTGTGGATGAAGCGCAGTTGAATGCTTTGATTATTGCAGCACGTGAAGCTTGTGGTTGGTTTAAAGACTGATTTTGCAAGAGAAGTTAGAAAGTAAATCCAAGCGCACCTGTTTTGCCTGTCGGACAACGACAGACAAAGAATCATTGTTGCGTTTGGTGGTGGATGATGAGGGTCAGATTTGGCCGGATTTTTCTGCTAAACTTCCTGGCCGCGGCGTTTACCTTTGCATGTCACCTACATGTCTGCAAGGGTTGTCGGATAAGCGGCTTGGGGTGCTCAACCGTGACTTTTCGCCGCAGTTGCCACAGTGGTTGGTCTTACAGCAGCGATTGTCTGATATGCTTGGCCTCCGCATTAACCAGCTTATGACTGGGATGAGGCGGCGGGCAGCGATAGGTCGGGATGCAGTGATGCACCGGATGTGGAAGAAGGAAAAACTGTTGGTGTTGTTTGCCGCAGATGCAGGTGATGCACTGGTTCGGCAGGTGCAAGATGCAGTTGAGAAGCGCGATGAAAGTATGCAGCGCTCTCCAGTGCTGGTTTCTACGCTGGATGCTGACCAATTGGGTTTGGCGATGGCGAGAGAAAAAGTTTCGGTTGTTGCTTTTTCATGGGCCAATCCCGTGGCGAAGTTTCAACAATTATGTGTTTGGCAACAAGTGCTTGAGAATTTGAGTGCATCAACCAAACAAAAGGAAAGCAAGGTAACAAATGGCGAATAAACGTGTGTTAGATTTGGCAAAAGATTTGGGTGTGACTGCAGATGATGTGCAGCGCGCCGCGCAAGATGTAGGTGTGGCAGCTTCTGGGCCAGCCAGCAATCTGGATCAAGATGATGTGGCAAAAATAACAGCATCTATCCATGCCAAAGGCGGAAAGAAACCAGCAGGTAGTACAACCCTTACTTTGGGTAAGCCGCGTTCAACCAGCGCGGGATTAAGCCGCGGAGAATCAGGAAGCCACTCGGTAGAAGTGTCTGTTCGCCGTCGTCGCTCAAGGCCTGCAACCACGATTGTCGGGGCTTCGCCTGACGTTACCGCAGCGCCAAAACCAACTATTAAGCCTGCAGAACAAGCGCAAATCGCCGTTCAGCAAGCTGCTGAACAAAAGGCCGCTGATCAAAAAGCTGCAGCACTGAAAGCAGCCGCCCAAAAAGCAGCAGCCCATAAAGAGACTGAGCAAAAAGCTGCTGAAGTAAGCACGCGCCCATTGCCAACGCGCCCATTGCCAACACGACCTACAGTTTCCAGAACCACAGTGGCGGCTAAAGAAGCACCTGTGGCAGAAGTCAGTCATAAACCATTGCCAAAACCAACCTTGTCTCCAGCACAAATGGCTGCTGAGAAGATGGTTGCGCTCAAAGAAAGAAAATCAGAAGAACAAGCGGCGTTGCGTGAAAAACGCCGTGCGCCTAGACCGCAGCGTACATTGTCGCGCCCTGCCGATGCTCATGCAACGCCAAATGCTGGTGCTGCTGCAACGACTGGAAATGACAACGATCGTTTGCCAACACGTGCACCGCGTTCGCAAGCGCCACAAGGCCAATCGCGTCCCCAGCATCCAGGTGCTGCAGCGAAAGCGGGCGGCCCACGCACCACTATTCGTACGGGCTTAACCCCTGCGCAGATTGCTGCGCGTAAAGCGCCGCGTTCGTCGATGAAACAAATTGAAGAAAGGATCAGCACTGACAAACGTCAACAACGTCAGGTGCGTCCTGCGCAAAGCCGTCCAGCAGGTGGAGCAGCGCGTCCAAATACGACGGGTGCTGGTGCACCTATGCCACGGCGTACGCCATCGGTGGCGGTAGCGCCACTTGATCCAGCAGAAATGGCAGCTGCGCAGAAGAAGCGCGGTCCACAGCCTGTCCGTGCGCAAAAACGCAGACTTACACCAGCGGAGAAAGCAGCGCGTCGTGATTATTCGTCCAAACGTCATCAATCGCTTACACCTGAGCAAGAAGAGCGTATGGCGCGTTTGGCCAAAGGCGGCAGCCGTTCACGTCACATGGGTATCACTAAAGATGATGAGGCATTCGTGATTCGTGAAGTGGAAATTCCAAACAGCATCGTGGTGACTGATTTGGCCGCGCGTATGGCTGTGAAGTCGGCAGATCTTGTGAAAAAACTGTTCGAAATGGGGCAAATGATTTCTGTGAATGAAGCCCTGGATGCTGAAACCGCGCAATTGATTGTTGAAGAGTTTGGTCACAAACCAAAACTGATCAATGAAGCCGCCGTAGAAGATGCATTGATTGCTGAAGTTGAAGTGGATGAAGAAGCCTTGGTTCCACGCCCACCGGTTGTAGTGGTGATGGGCCATGTGGATCATGGTAAAACATCGATTTTGGATGCCTTGCGTAAAGCATCTGTTGCCCATGGCGAAGCTGGTGGTATTACCCAGCATATTGGCGCCTACATGGTGAAACTCGAAAGTAACCAACGTGTGGTCTTCGTTGATACGCCTGGCCATGAAGCCTTTACTGGCTTACGTGCTCGTGGTGCGAATCTTACGGATGTGGCGGTATTGGTAGTGGCTGCAGATGATGGTGTGATGCCGCAAACTGTAGAAGCGCTGAACCATGCTCGTGCTGCTGGTGTGCCGATTATCGTGGCAGTGAACAAGATGGATAAAGTTGGCGCTGATCCCGATAAGGTAAAACGCCAATTATCAGAATTGGATTTGCTGGCTGAAGATTGGGGCGGCGACACGATTTTCGTGAATGTTTCTGCGCATACTGGCCTTGGCCTTGATGAGCTATTGGAAATGTTGGCGCTACAAACTGAAATTCTTGAGCTTAAAGCCAACCCGAAACGTCCAGGACGTGGTGTGGTGATTGAATCACGTTTGGATAAAGGACGTGGTCCTGTGGCTACGGTCTTGGTTCAAAATGGTACATTCAAACAAGGTGACGCTGTGGTCGTTGGTACGGCTATGGGCCGTATTCGCGCCATTGTCGATGAAAATCAAAAACAACATAAAACTGCAGGCCCATCCATTCCGTTTGAATTGATTGGTTTGAGCTCTGTGCCTGAAGCAGGTCTTGAAATTGTCGCAGTTGAGAATGAACGCCAAGCCAAAGACATTGTGAGCTATCGTAAAGAGAAAGAGCGTCAACATGGCGTGACAAGCGATAAACGCGCTAGCCTTGATGATTTGTTCACCAATATGCAAAGCGGCGTAGCTGAAGTACCTGTATTGATCAAAGGCGACGTGACTGGTTCTGTCGATGCCATGGCTGAATCCTTGGCCGCATTGGGCACGGATGATGTGAAAGTGAAGCTGATTCATAAAGGCATTGGTGGTATCACTGAATCTGACATTATGCTCGCTTCGGCTGCCAAAGCGATTGTCATTGGCTTTAACGTTCGCCCTGAAGCTAAAGCCAAGAAATTGGCTGAGCAAGAAGGCGTGGATGTTCGTTTCTATAAAATTATTTACGAAGCTTTGGATGAAATTCGTTTGGCCATGGCTGGCAAATTGGCTCCAAATGAAGTTGAAAAAGTTACAGGTACTGCAGAAATTCGCGAAGTGTTCCAAACACCAAAAGCGGGTGCAGTGGCAGGTTCTTATATCACCGATGGTTATGTTCGCCGTGGTTCACGCGTGCGAGTATTGCGTCAAGGCACGTTGCTACATGACGGTGCTTTGGACTCCTTACGTCGCTTTAAAGACGATGTGAAAGAAGTGAAGAACGGTTATGAATGTGGTATTGGTCTTGAGAAATTCAATGATATGCAGCCTGGAGATACTTTCGAGTTTTATATCATTGAGGAAGTTGCGGCTACCCTTTAACGATGAAAAATCAAAAGTCACCAGCACTTGGTAGGTTTCAAAGTGATATGCATCGCTTGCTTACCACTGTGCTACAACGGGATATCGATGATCCGATGTTGCGGGGCATTATTGTCACCCGTTTTGAACTGGGTGACGAAAATGGTGTGGGCATTGCTTTTATTCACAGCCTTTTGCCTGTTGAAAAAAAGGAATGTATCTCGCGTTTGAATCGTATGAGTCCGCATATTTTGCATAAGCTGCGTAAAGCGCTGCCTAAGCGCCGTATGCCATCGCTGCAATTTCGCTGGGATGATAAGCTTGATGAAAGCCAACAATTGTTGGACACAATGAAGACACTCAGCCGCGGATGATATTGTTTCCTGACCAGTCGTGGGCAGCAGTGGTTGCACATATTCAACAAGCCAAACATATCTGGTTAACCACCCACCGTAGCCCTGATGCCGATGGAATAGGTTCACAATTGGCGATGTATGCCATTTTGACAGGCATGGGTAAACGCGTAACGATGTTTAATCGTGATCCGGCGCCACGTATTTGTGCTTATTTGCCCAATGCAGATAAAATTCAATTGGGTGAATTTCCGCCTGAAAGTGATATGGATACGGTCATCGCTTTGGATGCTGGCTCTATGGGCCGTTTGGGCTTTACTCCTGATTGTTATACCAATAAAACCCTGATTAATATTGATCATCATGCCAGTAACCCTGGTTATGGGCAGATTAATATCGTGAATGCTGCTTACTGTGCAACGGGTGCTATGATTTATGATTTGGCACAACACTTACAACAGACACTAAGCAAAGCTGCAGCTGAAGCGCTTTATGCTGCCTTGCTTACCGATACAGCAAGTTTCCATCTTGACCGTGTCGACGCCAAAGTATTTCGTATGGCTGCAGATCTTGTTGATGCTGGTGTGTCAGCTTCCAGCGCTGCCGAAGCAATTTACGATACTCAACCAGTGGCGAGGATTTCATTGCTGGCAGCAGCTTTGCAAACCCTTACCCTTACCAATGAACAACGCGTTGCTTGGCTGCATGTGGATCATCAACATTTAAAAACAACGGGTGGTGATGTTGAAGATACGGAAGGTTTTATTGATGTGGTACGCAGTATTGATTGCGTTGAGGTCGTTATTTTTGTTCGCCCAGAGAGTGATTTGCGCTGGAAAGTGAGTTTTCGTGGTAAGCATGGCTGCGATGTAGGAAAAATTGCGCTAGCATTAAAAGGTGGCGGACATACCTATTCTGCTGGCTGTGCAGTCAATGGCACATTGCAAGAAGTGTATGCCAAAATTCAAAAAGTTGTTGATGCCAGTTTTGCCTCATGAAGCCAGCAGCGCACCCGTGCGGTGTCATTTTTTTAGATAAACCCAAAGGTTGGACATCAAGACAAGCTGTTAGCTTTGTCATCCAATGCTTTTCCACACCCCAACAAAAAAACAGAAAACAGCGCCCCAAGGCTGGACATGCTGGCACCTTAGACCCCTTGGCTACGGGCATGCTTCCTATTTTGCTTGGTGAAGCCACACGTTTTGCCTCTTTTGGTTTAAATGCTGAAAAAGCATATGAAGTTACCTTCGATTTATCTTTTCAAACCGATACGCTAGACCTTGAAGGCGCAGTTATCGCAGAATATCCAGATGTGCATATTTCAGAAGCATTGTTAAACAACACCGTGTTTTCGTTTCTTGGAAATATCCAACAAATACCGCCGATTTATTCGGCGATTATGGTCGATGGTAAACGGGCACATGATAGGGCGCGAAAGGGTGAAAAAATTGAAATGTTAGCTAGGGAAGTCAGCATTAAATCCCTTGAGATTATCAACTTTGAAAACACGCTTGTAACCTTACGTGTGGTTTGCTCCAAAGGTACTTATATTCGCTCGTTGGCTAGAGATATTGGGGCAGCGATGGGTGTTGGCGGTTGCGTAACTATGCTACGCCGCGTGAGTAGTGGCGGCTGGCCAGAAGCATTGATGGTCAGCACCGAAGAGGTGGCAGAAAAAAAAGATGCATGTATTCTGCCGTTGCAAAAGTGGCTATGGGAACTTCCAAATATTGCATTAAATCGTGATGACGCAGTGCGCTTTGTGCGCGGCCAACGCTTGGTTCGTGAGATTGGCGAAATCAACAAGTCAGCTAACTTGTTTCAGGTTTCTAGCGATGGGGTGATGTTGGGCACAGCGACCATAGCGGATAAGGGTGAGGCAGACGTAAAGTATGTATTGCATCCGCAACGTGTTTTACCTTCTGCGCAGGAGAGGTTTATATGATGTTATTTTATCGATCATTTGCTTTGGCTTTTGCAGTGATGCTGGGGCTTTCTGTCTTGATGATGACGCCAGCCACAGCTGAGCAAACAACACATTCAGCAACACAACACAACCATGGAAAGGAGAAACACATGAGTGAGAACAATGTAGTAACGATTGAATTGGAAACAGGCACTGTAACTTTGGAGCTTTATCCTGATGTGGCACCAAAAACTGTAGAAAGCTTCAAAAAACTTATTAACCAGGGTTTTTATGATGGCCTTACTTTTCACCGTGTGATTCCTGGTTTTATGGCCCAAGGTGGCGACCCGGATGGAACGGGCATGGGTGGCCCAGGCTTTAAATTAAAAGCAGAGTTCAACGATAAGAAACATGTTCGCGGCACCCTTGCTATGGCGCGCACTGCAGACCCAGATTCTGCTGGCAGCCAATTCTATATCTGCTATGGCCCGCAACCACATTTGGATCACCAGTACACCATTTTCGGTCAAGTTACTGACGGCATGGAGCTTATCGATGGTGTGAAGAATGGCTCAGTCATGAAGAAGCTGACTGTGGTAGGAGAATAAACGCTGTGAACGAACAAGAAATGTTACAAATGTATGAAGATGCTGGTGCATTACTCAATGGCCATTTTGTGCTTTCAAGCGGCCGTCATTCGGCGCGTTATTTGCAATCAGCCTTGGTGTTGATGCACCCTAAAAATGCTACGGCATTGGCAGCAGAGCTTGTCAAAGATATCGATGCTTCGGCTTTTGATATGGTGGTATCTCCTGCTATTGGTGGATTGGTGATTGGCCAAGAAGTAGCCCGTCAGCTCAACAAGCCTTTTATTTTTACTGAGCGCAAAGAAGGCGAAATGCAAATGCGACGCGGATTTTCGATTCCTAAAGGTGCCAAGCTTTTGGTGGTTGAAGATGTAATCACAACAGGCGGCTCGGTGCGTGAATGCATCAATGTGGTGCGTGAATTTGGTGGCGTGCCTACCCAAATCATGGCTGTGGTCGATAGAGCACCACAACAAGACAATCGTTTTGATATTCCGCATCACACAGTGATTGCTTTGGATGTTGAAACATTTGCAGCGGATGATTGCCCGATGTGCAAAGAAGGTTTGTTGCCAGCAATCAAACCAGGCAGCCGAGGCAATGGCTAATGACTAAGCCGGTAATTCGCTGTTTTCCCTTTGGTGGTGTCGGTGAATTCGGCAAAAATATGATGGTGTACGCTTTGGGCGATGATGCACTTATCGTCGATTGCGGTATGGGTTTTCCCGAGCCTGGTCAACATGGCATTAACGTTGTGATTCCTGATATTTCAGCCCTTGATAGCCTTGGGCTGACCATTCATGGCATTGTGCTCACCCATGGCCATGAAGATCATATCGGTGGATTACCTTTTATCTTACCACGTCTGAAGCTGCCCGTTTGGGGCACACCCATTACCTTGGCCTTGGTTAAAAACAAGATGGATGAAACATCGTATAAGCCGATGTTGTTCCCGCTGCCCGAAGATGGAACCATGACTAAGGTTGGTCCTTTTGATGTGGAAGCGATTCCGGTTACGCATTCGATTATGGATGCGGTGTCGGTGGCAATTCACACGCCGCTTGGCGCAATTATTCATACCGGCGATTTTAAGTTTGACCCATCGCCCATTGATGGCCGTATGACGGAGTTGCACCGCTTTTCACGTTTGGGTGATCAAGGTGTGGCTTTGCTTTGCTCTGATTCCACCAACGCAACTCGCAGCGGCAGTAGCCCCAGCGAAGTCAGCGTGGGTGCGCCTTTAAAACAAGCCATTTCGCAATGCACAGGCAAAGTGATTGTGTCTACCTTTTCATCGAACATGTTTCGCATTCAGCAAATCATTGATGCGGCGATTGCCAATGGCCGTAAAATTGCCTTTGCTGGCCGTAGCCTTGAGAAGAATGTTGAGATTTCAAAGCTCATGGGTCGCTTGCATCTTCCTGATGCGCAGGTGGTGAATGTCAAACAAACTGAACATATTCCCGATAAAGAATTGCTGATTATTGCCACTGGCTCACAAGGTGAGTGGCGGGCTGCTTTATCGCGTATTGCCCAAGATCAATTTCCCAAACTTCGCTTGGGTGTGGGTGATTTGGTGATTTTTTCATCCTCATCGATTCCAGGGAATGAACGTGTGATTGCTGGTTTGTTTAACCATATTTATCGCCGTGGCGCGCGGGTATTGCATGCAGGCCAAGCGCATTTGCATGTGTCTGGTCATGCCCAAGGTCATGAGCTTAAAACCATGATTCAGCTCACCCGTCCAAAATATATGTATCCTGTGCATGGTGAATATCGCAATTTGGTAGAGCATCAATACTTGGCGATTGCTACCAATGTACCTTTTGTAAACACCATTATTGCTGAAAATGGGCAATCGGTGGTGGTGACTGAAGAAAGCATTACCCATGGTGATAAATTCCATGCTGGTGCTGTGTTTGTCGATGACTCTGGTCGTGATGAAGTTGATTATGCTGTGCTTAAAGACAGGCGCGCTTTGGCTGAAGAAGGCATGATTACGGTGATTGTGTTGATTGACCAAAACGAAGGTCATGTGATTGGTGAGCCAGAATTGCTTACACGCGGCGTGCTGCGCAGCGAAATTTCTGAAGATACCTTTGAAGAAGCTTCGGCGGAATTGCGAGTATATCTGGATGGCTTAAGCCAAGAAACCATGGCTGATGTAGCTGCCGCATCGGAAGAAGTTCGCCTTTGGGTGCGCCGTTGGTGCAAACGCCGTTTGGGCAGAAAGCCCATGGTTGTAACCACCATTTTGGAGGTTTGATTTTTTGAGCTTGGACGTGCTGAAACCAAAAAACTTATGGCGTGAATCGTTGGCATTCCTCATTTTGGCGGCTGCAATTGTGTTGGCATTGTCTTTAGCGAGCTATACACCCAATGACCCATCGCTCAATCATAGCGTGGATGCTATGCCTGAAAATATGATGGGCTTGGTGGGCGCATATGCTGCCGACGCTTTGATGCAGCTTTTTGGTTACAGTGCTTGGGTATTGGTGGCTTTGATTGGCGTTTTGTCTTATCGCATTGCATTAAATATGAAGCCTGTGTTTGCCGGTTTAACGTCCTTGTTCTGGATTCCTTTGATGCTGGCAGCTTCCTCGCTGTTGGCATCTCATGTCAGTGATGCCGCCCTTCCTGCTGGCACGGGTGGGGCATTGGGTTATTTGTTTGCCCAGAGTTTAACCACAGCCTTGTATGAAATTGGTCGCGATGTGGTGTTGGTGGCCATGTTACTTAGCAGCTTTGTGGTGGCTTCGCATGTTTCATTGCTTACTGTGGTCATGAAATTCTATCAAGGTGTGATGTGGGTTTTGCACCAAATTCTGGCACTTCTTCAAGCGTTGCAAACGCGTTTGATGGTGAAGGTGAAGAGTAATCAAGAGCGCGTGGAAGGCAGGGAAGCCCGCAAAGAAGAAAAGAAAAAACGCCCTGTACATATTGCCAAATCAAAGCCAGAAATTGTGCGCCCTGAAGTGGTGGAAATCGCTGAGCGGGTGCAAATTGAAGAACATCAACCTGAATTGCTTTTGGGTAAACCCAATGGCGAATATGAATTTCCAGCCCTTTCTATTTTTACCCAACGCAGCGCCACAGTAAAAACCTATAGTGCCGAAGTGTTACAAGCGATGTCGCGTATGCTTGAGAAAAAGCTTCTGGATTATCGCGTCGAAGGGCAAGTGGTGGCGGTGCAACCAGGGCCTGTGGTCATTCAATTTGAATTTGAACTCTCACCCGGTACGAAAGTGTCGAAAGTGATTGCCTTACAAGATGATTTGGCGCGTTCCATGTCGGCCAATTCGATTCGGGTGGCGGGTAATATTCCGGGCAAGAATGCCATTGGTATTGAGCTGCCCAATGATGAGCGCGAAATGGTGTATATGCGTGATGTGCTGGCGAGCAAATCATTTGCCGATAAAAAACATCTGCTGCCTATGGCTTTGGGCGTGGATATTGCCGGGCAACCTGTGGTGGTGGATTTGGCGAAAATGCCACATTTGTTGGTGGCTGGTACCACTGGTTCAGGTAAATCGGTATCAGTGAATACCATGATTTGTTCACTCTTGATGAAATATACGCCCAAAGATTTACGCATGATCATGGTCGATCCCAAAATGTTGGAATTATCGATGTATGACAATATTCCACATTTGCTGGTGCCCGTGGTGACCAATCCCAATAAAGCGGCCAAGGCATTGGCTTGGGCTGTGTATGAGATGGATAGGCGCTATAGGTTGATGTCCGAAACCAAGGTGCGCAACATCGCTGGCTTTAATAAAGTGGCCAAAGAAAACGCTGCCCAAGGCATAGAAGGCGAAACGGCTGAACGTATGCCGTTTATCGTGATTCTCATTGATGAGCTTGCCGATTTGATGATGGTGGCAGGTAAAGAAGTGGAGCAATCAATATGCCGATTGGCGCAAAAAGCGCGGGCTGCTGGTGTGCACCTTATTTTGGCTACCCAACGCCCAAGCGTGGATGTGATTACGGGTTTGATTAAAGCTAACTTGCCAAGCCGCTTGGCATTTCAAGTGTCTTCAAAAATTGATTCGCGCACCATTCTTGATCAAATGGGCGCTGAATCCTTGCTGGGTCACGGTGATGCTTTGTTCTCGAATTTGGGGCGTGAGATTCACCGCGTTCATGGGGCATTTATCGATGACCATGAAGTGATTGAGCTGGTGGAGCATTTGAAAAAACAAGCCAAACCAGAATATCGCACGGATGTGTTTGATGTAGAGACAAGGTCGGCCGATGAGCTTGAAGGCGAAGACGATGGCGAGATGGATGATAAATACAATGAAGCTGCTGATTTGGTGGCTGAAAAGGGCAAGTGCTCGGTATCCATGGTGCAGCGTTATTTGCGCATTGGTTATAACCGAGCCAGCCGCATTGTTGAGCAAATGGAGCGTGATGGTCTTGTCTCCGCACCAGGTGCAGGCGGGGTGCGCACGGTACTTTCTCGCTCTGCTGAAGATGCGGGGTATATCGATTAAGATGAAATATGTGAAAGTAAGTTTGACGTTGATGCTGTTCGCTCTTTTAGGACAACATCTGGCTATGGCGAAAGAAGCTAGCCCAATTGATAAGTCTTCTGACTTGGCGGTGGCGCTGAATACATTGACCAAAGTGAGTGGTTTTTCTTGCTTGTTTACGCAAGAGATTAGCTATGCAGATGGTGGTGGGCGCAAGTATGCTGGTGAATTGGCCGTGTTGCGACCAGGCAAGTTTCGCTGGAAATATACCCAACCCTACGAGCAGCTTTATGTTAGCAATGGTCAAGGTATCTGGTTGTATGAGCCTGACTTGATGCAGGTACAAAAGCTTCAGGATTTGGGCGAAGTTGATCCGGTGGTGATTCAACTGTTGGATGGGCGCGTGAGCTTGGATGATGTCTGGATATTGGATAAAGAAGCGCTGGAAGATGATGAAAGCAGCTGGTTTGTGCGCGTGGGTCAGGCTGAGAATAGCGTTGAAATTTGGTTGGGTGTTAAAAACAAGGCGTTGGTTTGGGTAGAGAGCAGGGATGTATTGCATAATCGCAACAGGTTAGTGCTTCAAGCGATGAGCAAGAAAGCGCCCAAGGCAAGTATATTTGAATTTGTAGCACCTGAAGGTGTGGATGTAATTGGAGATGGTCTTTGAGTAAACAAATGCAGGTAATAGGTAAGATTTCTCTAGCTATGTTAGTGACCGTGTTTGCTTGCACCAGTCAAAGCGCATTAGCCAGCACATTTACCAATGAAGATATCGCCGCATCTGCGGCAGGGGCAGCCAATGCCGTAGTGGCAAGCGCTGATGATTTGGCTGCGGCGATTTACAATCCTTCGGGTTTGGCCTGGCAACAAGGTGTGCAAGCCATGGTGGGAAGTCAGTCACGTTATCGTAACAATAATGCCGAAGTAGGCGGGCTTTCGTATGAAGGTGATGCCAACCTTACGGATAGGAATATGATTGCTATTTCCTGGTTGCCACATGGCAGCGATTTGGGCATTGCCGCATCCATGAGTTCACCTTATGGCTCTAAGATGGATTGGTCAGCCCTGTATCCAGCTTTGGGCAGCATGGATCTTCGCTTTAAGCGTTATACGGTTGATGGGTTCTATCGCATTAACAACACCATGGGCGTGGCAATGGGCTTGGATGCTTACAATGCTTCGCTTTCATTGGCGGATAATACAACTACTTTTGCTGGCTCCGATTGGAGTAAAATTGGCGGTCATGCCAGTTTACGCTGGGAATTTTCTCCGTTTTGGTTTGTGGGGCTGAATGTTCGCCAAGGCATAGATGTAAAGCTCTCCAATAGCGCAGGAGCACAGGCTACAGTTACTTTGCCTGACGAGATCAGTTTGGGCGTTGCCCATGATTTATGGGATGACGAGATGCGTGTTGAGCTTGATTTGAAACATAGCAAATGGTCTGCATTTGAAGATATCAATGTCAGCAACAATGGTGTGACCAGCAAATCGATTGTTACAAATTTTAATGACACCACTGATATCCGCCTGGGTGCGATTTGGAACTGGCGTCACGATACCCAATTGCGATTTGGTTATGCCTACGAACAGGGTGCCAACCCTAGCGATGGTTATCAACCGCTGCTTTCTGATCAGAGTGGTCATAAGTTGACTGCTGGCTTTGGTGGTGTGATGTCTGGCATGCATTTGGATGTGGCGTACACCGCTTTATTGACACCAAAAGTGAATGCAACCGGCACCTATGCTGCCCGATACAGTGATGCGCGTTATAACTTAATGTTTTCACTTACCAAGAAGTTTTAAGATGCTGATATGGGCGTAAACTCACAATGAGTATGACCTTGCCCGGATTGTTGTTAAACGATGTGCAAACACCGCTTGCGCATCGTCTTCGCCCCAAAACATTAACTGAAGTACAAGGTCAGATTGAGTTAACAGCATCGCAAAGTTGGTTTGCACATGCCATTCACGAAGGGCGAGCGCTGTCTTGTATTTTCTGGGGGCCGCCCGGCGTCGGGAAAACCACACTTGCGCGCATCATGGCTGAACAAGCCGATATGCCTTTTGCACAGTTGTCTGCCGTTTCGGCTGGAAAAAAAGAAGTTCAGGATGTGGTGGCCAAAGCCCAGCAACAGGGGCGAACATATCTTTTGTTTTTGGACGAAATTCATCGTTTTAATAAAGCCCAGCAGGATGTGTTACTTCCCTACCTTGAAGATGGGACTTTGATTTTGGTGGGTGCAACGACCGAGAACCCATCATTTACTTTAAATAACGCCTTATTATCGCGTTGCCGCGTGATTGTGCTGAAAGCTTTGGATGCAGCTTCAATCACTACGATTTTACAGCGCGGCATCACCGTGCTCCAAGAGAACACCTCGCAATTTCATGTTGAGCAAGATGCTGTGCTGTGGTTAGCGCAGGCAGCTGATGGTGATGCGCGTTATGCGCTGAATGCGCTTGAGTCACTCTTTGATGCCGATAGTGCGAAAGATTGGCAACTGCATGATGTAACGCAGCAGTGGCAAAGGCGACAAGGCAAATACGATCGAAATGGTGATGCACACTATGACTTGATTTCTGCCTTGCATAAATCCATTCGCAGCTCAGATGCGGATGCGGCTTGTTATTGGCTGGCGCGCATGCTGGAAGGCGGAGAAGAGCCGCTTTATTTGGCAAGACGTTTGATTCGTATGGCCACTGAAGATATTGGTCTGGCAGACCCCAAAGCTTTAACATTGGCACTGGATGCCCAGCGGATGTTTCAAATTTTAGGTTCACCTGAAGGTGAGCAGGGGTTGTTTGAAACGGCTATTTATCTGGCTTTGGCGCCCAAGAGTAATGCAGCTTATATGGCTGAAAAGGCTGCACGCCGATTGGCACGAGATACCCAGCATTTGGATGTGCCTGTGCATCTGAAAAATGCGCCGACCACATTAATGAAAGACTTGGGTCATGGCAGTGGTTATCAGTATGCTCATGATGAAGACGATGCTGTGGTCAGCCAAAAACATTTTCCTGATGCCATGGATGAAGCGAAACTTTATCAACCAGTGGCGCGAGGGTTTGAGCGGACATTAATTGAGCGTTTGGAATGGTTGGAATCAAGGCGCCAAGAAAAGCGAGCCTCAGGTAGTAATCAAACAAGGAAAGGTAACAAATTATGAAAGAAGTATTGGCAATTGCAGCGGGTGCATCGATGGGTGCGGTATGTCGGTGGTGGGTAGTGCTTTTGATGCAGCGCTGGTTGGGGGCTGGTTATCCTTGGGCAACGTTGCTGGTCAACGCCTTAGGTAGCTTTGTGCTGGGTTTTTTGGTGATTTGGTTTTTAGATAAAACCCATTTGAGTGATTTGCTTCGTTTGTTGCTCACTGTTGGTTTTTTAGGCTCCTTCACCACCTTTTCAACCTTTTCAGTAGAGACCATACGCCTAATGGAGCAAGGCTCCATAATGGTGACGTTGGTTCACACCATTGGTTCGGTGGTGCTGTGTGTTGGTATGGCCTGGTTGGGTATGCTTCTGGCAAAAATGTAAGGAACTTTATTAAATCATGGATCCTGGGTCCTGGTTGCGTTCCCAATATGCGGCAGCAAGCTGTTCATTGGATGTTCCGCCTTTAATGAGGCGTACCGTTTTCATAATATTAATTGCTTCATTGGCTTGAATGTTGCGCATTTCTTTGATGGTGTTTTGTAGGCTCTCGCTTTCGAGGTACACAGCTGCGTAATCAATGGCATCAAGCTTCATCAGCACACAATCAGTAAGTGCGCGAACCGTTGCTGTACGTCGATTGTTGGTGGCGATGGCAGTTTCGCCAACAAATCCGCCAGAGACTACAACCTTGTTAAAGTGCTCGGAATCTTTGACACTCAAAGATACTGCCAACTCGCCACTACGCACCAGGTATACATCACGAGTTTCGTCACCTTCGTGAAATAAAATTTGACCTTCAGAGATGTAAACAGGGCGTATTTTCTCGCTCACTTCTTTGCGAATGGCCAGTGATTCATTGGCAAAAACATCGGAAACTGCAAGGTGGTGGCAGAGTAAGTGATTTTCATACAGCGCATCAAGTTTCTGACTGAATCCAGGTATGTTAGCTTTAAAAATATCTAATTTGTTGTAGGACAATTCAAGCACTTCAGCATCACCGTGGGCAATGGAGTCAGCTGAGCGACCGCCACCAGTGAAGTAGGCAATGATGCCAAAAACAGCGTGGTTATGGATGGAACCCAGGTCGCGGCGGACATTATTGCCAGTGACATGAGCTGTGATGCTACCGTTCGTAACAATATACAAACAGTCGGCAGGCTCCCCAGCTTTGGTAAGCACTTCTTTTCGATGTAGTTTGCGGTGAGTGAGGCTTTCCAAAAGCTCTTGTACGTGCTCTTCCCCAAACGCTGAAAATAAGTCAACATCGGTAATCATCGAGGAGACATGATGTGTTGTCGTTGTACTAGCACGGTTATTGTAATCAGAAACCTCATTACGAATGGATTGTTTGCACATTTCAAGAATATGGGCCGTATTGGAACTGCTGGCATCAGGCTTGAGTTGTTCAAAAATACGCACTGCGGAAATAGCTTTCACACTTTGCATTTGCTTAGCGAATCGCTCAGCTGCAATCAAAAACCAGCGCGCGCTATCATCAATGGCATTGGCAAGGCGATATTTGCGGGCTGCAACAAGAGCATAATTGGCGTTTTCGGAAAAACGCATGGCAAGGGCAGCATAAATCACGGCTGTATCAGCCCATTGGCGTTGTTTGGTATGTTTGGCGGCGGTCACAATCAATTTCTTGATGTTCTGATCATTGGGCGCCTCAATATTTTTTAAGTTTTTGTCTTGATATATTTGTTTTTCGACACTGTGAAAACTTGCCATGTTCTTTATCCCCTAACCCATGAGTTACGCCTTTCCATATAATATTCATGACCATAAGTGGCTAATATAATTGCAAAATATTATTAAAGCTAGAAAGAAATATATTCGCAACATCTTACATGAAAATATGCTATACTGAGTTATAGTGGAATAATGTTGTGATTTCAATCACAATGAAATAAAGGGATTTGTTAAAGCGAGGGGGAGGGTTTTTATGATGGTCTTGAAAGTTAGAAAATGGGTTTGGGGATCCACATTTGCGCTGGGTTGGGTGGCGATGATGGTGGTTGTGCCGATTCAGGCGAAGGTGACTGCAGGTGATGTGACTGGAGGCATTAAGGCACCACACTTGAATATTGCGATATTTCACAAAGTGCATGGGCAAGAAGCTTTTCAATACCCAGATACCATCGCTAAGTCTGATATTCTAAGCAGCATGCTTAGCAAAGCGCAGTTTATTTCGATTAATCATACTGCAGGCTTGTTGGACGGTGATGTGGTGACTATAGCGAATGATGTTCTCAGAGACAACGCCGGTGCCTTTGATGATTTTGGTGTGGATTGCCAAATTATTGTTCATGTTAAAGAGGCGTTGGTGACACTTTCTGGTTTGTGCCAAATGATGGTCATGGATCAAGATCATAGAAAGGTTGAACACAAAGGCATGATTAAACCTTTTGCCATGAAGCATGGCTCTGATTGGCAACTCATTTATTATGATGCTGAAGATGGAATTGCTGTTTATGCCGATGAGGAAATAGGGCTAGATTGAGCTTGGCCGCCGATTAAAGTCCACTTTTCCCTTGGCGTTGTACTGCAAGGGCATGCATGGTGAATTGCATGGATGAACGCGGTGCTTCTTCAATCAAAAGCATAAATCCGCGTTGCGTAAAGCCGGGAACCAACGTGGTATCAATCGCTGGTGACATGAAGGGCACAGATTTGAGAGCGTCTAAACTTGGCGGCTCAGTGATGGGTTGAATGAGATTAAAATCTTGCCCTGTTTGGGTGATGAACGAAATTTGAATTTCTGGTGTGGGTAGATCAGCACGAAGTTGATTTTCTACTTTACCCTCAATTACTAAAACGATGCTGTTGTCATTTCGTTTGAGCCATTGGCTGCTTATCGATTCGGGCAGAATTCGCCAATCGCTATCCAACACCTGGGCATTGCTATCGGCACTTACCATATACCCGCGAACATAGGCGTTGTATTGCCATGTATCCCAATGCCAAGCCATGCCTCCGGCACTCAAAGCAAAGAGCACCAAACCAAGCCAAAGCCAAATGTTGCCGTGCTTTCGCTTCATGCCCGCTTGGTTTAAATCACTGATACCAAAAGTGGGCGCCACGCTTTCTTGCTTGGCAAGAATTTGTGCAACTTCGCTTTCTTCCACCACTTTGTTGCCATAGGAATCGAATTCAGTGTTGCAGCGATGGCACACCAAAATGGCATTCTTAATCATTGCGCTCACCTGATAGGCAGCGTGACATTCGGGGCAAACAATTCGCATAAGCGAACACTGACAAAGTTGTGAACGCTTGCCTACTGACAGCATGCAACTGTGCCGTTACGGTTAGGCAATGAGCGAACAAGAAACAATGATTCACATGAGTAATTTGATGATGCGTTACCCTACGGGGAAAGTGGCGTTATCGGGTTTGAATATGGATATTCCGGCTGGTAGTTTTGTCTATCTTATTGGCGAGAGTGGTGCCGGTAAATCTACCCTTATGAAAATGATTTATGGTGGGTTGCGTCCAACTTCCGGGCAGATGAAAGTACAAGATACTTTGATTCGTGGTGCCACAGAAAACCAAGTGCGCGCCTTGAGGCAACGGATTGGTATTATCTTCCAGGGCAACCGTCTTCTTTTTTCGCGCAATATTTTTGAAAATGTAGCCATGCCGCTGCGCGTACAAGGTTGGGATGCTCAGCGTTTGTTGCCCAGGGTAAAAAAGGTACTCTCCTTTGTGGGTCTGGAAGATCGTTTATGGTCGTATCCTGAAACACTTTCCGGTGGTGAGCAGCAACGTGTGGCTATAGCCAGGGCGATGATTTCTAATCCACCCCTGATTTTGGCAGATGAGCCAACAGGCAATTTGGATGATGATACTGCACGACATGTGCTGGATTTATTAACTTCGCTTAATAAGCTCGGTACCACTGTACTGATGGCAACCCATGATTTGCACCTGCTGACCACCCATCCTGGCCACGTCGTGCAATTGCACCAAGGCGCCTTAGTAACAGGTCAATCCGTAACAGGTCAATCCGTAACAGGTCAATCAGTGGCGGGGCAAACATCATGAAACTGAAAAATCGATTGAAACGTCAAGTGATGGATAAATCACAAGTGGCCGACCGTAAAGTTGAGCAAATTCAAGAAAATATGCGTTTGCCCGGCGGTTGGCAGTTGCCGCCTTTTGGTGTGCATCAAGTGCTGGCATTGGTCATTGTAGCTGTTGCACTTTGGGCTGTGGGTTTGATTTGGTTGGGCTTGCAAGGCGGTCAGCAATGGGTGGGATCTTGGCAAGAGCAAGTGACTATCCATGTATATGTGGAGCAAAAACAAGTTGAGATTGTAGAGCCACTGCAAAAAGCTTTAACCAGTATCGAAGGGGTTGATCGGGTGCGTTTGGTGCCCAGATATGAAACCCAAGATTGGCTGCAGAAATGGTTGGGTGGCAGCGATTTGGATGCTTCAGGTTTTGCCAAGTACTTGCCGGATAGTTTGGAAGTGAGTTTGGCAGATACGCGTGATCCAGAAGTGTTAACACGCATCCAAGAAACTGCGCAAAAATTGGGCGGAAGCATCAATGAAGCAGAGCTAAGTTTGGCTGATGCTTGGGATGTGATGGAATCGATTCATGGCTTGGCATGGTTTGCCACCATTGTGATGGGTATGGCCATGGCGTTGATTGTCTCCAATACTTTGCGCATGATTTTATTGGCGCGCGCTGAAGAAGTGTATTTGATGCGCTTGATGGGTGCCAAAGAGTGGTTTGTGCGTCTTCCTTTTGTGCTTGAGGGCTTGGCGCTGGGTGCAGGGGCTGGGTTTCTTGCTTGGTTGCTGCAATGGCCATTGCTGTGGTTTACATCCAGTTGGCAGGATAATTTGGGCGTAGATTTAAGTGGTTGGGTGATGTTGCTACCTTTACTGTTTTTTGGTGCTTTGGCCGGATGTCTGGGGGCATTGATTGCAACCATGAACATCGTTTCGCCAGAAAATGAAAAGTAGATTGCAGCTGACTACAGAGGTGTATTGATGGAATCTTGGAAAGCAACAACGATTTGCTGCGTGCGCAAAGATGGGCAAGTGGCTATCGCAGGTGATGGTCAGGTTTCTTTTGGTGATACGGTCATGAAACACGGTGCGAAAAAAGTGCGCGCCATTCGCGCTGGCGCGATTTTAACGGGTTTTGCAGGCTCTACAGCCGATGCGATGAACTTGTTTGAAAAATTTGATGCCAAGCTTGATGAACATGGGACCAACTTAACCCGCGCTGCTGTTGCCCTGGCCAAAGATTGGCGTACTGATCGGGTGCTGCGTAAATTGGAAGCCATGATGATTGTGGCTGATAACGAACGCACATTAATTATTTCGGGTAATGGTGATGTGCTTGAACCTGATGAGGGTATTGCTGCCATTGGTTCTGGCGGTGCATATGCACGCTCAGCGGCCACGGCATTGCTGCGCAACTCTGATTTGGATGCTGAAGGCTGCGTGCGTGAGGCGATGAAAATTGCTGGCGAGATATGTATTTACACCAATGATCATGTCACCGTTGAGGTGATTCGCTAGTTTGTCCAGTTTCCTGATGTTGCCTTCGCGCTTTGTGGTGTTGGGCATTGTTTTTTATGTGTTCTTAGAGTTGTTGGCCTCGTTATCATTTGAGCTGCATATTATTCCAGAACAACAAACCCAAGGCTTGATGTTGGCGCTGCGATTGCTCGAGTTAATCGGCTTTATCTTTTTAATCCGTTATTACCGCATGTTTGATAGTTTGGGTTTGAGGCAACCAAGCAACCGCGACTGGCAACGGTTTATGTTGATTGCGGCCGGTTGTGTGGCTGTTGCTGCAATCTTGTATGTAATTGAACCAGTTTGGTTTGCGGCGGTCACGTTGCCAACTTGGTTATCGGGTTTGTATGGCTTGTTGCTGATGGTTGTGATTGCTCCTGTTGTTGAAGAGTTCGTGTTTCGTGGTTTGGTGTACCGCATGCTTCGTGAGCAATGGGGTGTTGCGATTTCTGTGCTTGTGAGCGCTGTGTTTTTTTCACTGATGCATCAGGGTTTGCTCATCTCGCCGCAATTGGTGGGAGGCATTATCTTCGCCTTAGCCTATGAATGGACCAAATCTCTTTGGGTGGCGATAGGTTTGCATATGGGAGCCAATGCTAGTGTGTATCTGCTGGCAACATTGGCCTGAAAGAAGTTTATTTGAAAAGTAGTAAAAAGAGGGGAAACAATGAGTAAGAAAGTATTTTGGGGTATTATTATTGGTATCATCGTGTTTGCGACATTAGCAGCCACGCGTAGCGCTTGGATGAATATTGATAATCTGACCTTTTTGCGCAGCTATATCAAGAAAGTGAATATCTTACCGGAAGAAAAAAATCTAACCTTTGAAAAATCATGTTCAGCTTGTCATACGCTATATGCACCAGGCTTGCTGCCAGCGCGTTCATGGAAAGTGATGATGTCGGGTTTATCCAATCACTTTGGTGACAATGCTGAGATGGAAGCGAAAAACCGAGATGAAGTGAGCGCTTATTTGCAACGTAATGCAGCCGATGTGGTTGAGAATATTTATAGCGAGCAATTGTTATTATCCATCAAACCAGATGAGTCGCCACTTCGCTTTACGGACACAAGCTACTTTAAACTTCTCCATGATATTGTTCATCCTGATATGGTGATTGGAAATCCTGATGTGAAAAGTATTGCACGCTGTGATGTTTGCCATAAAGAAACATTGGAAGGACGCTACAACCGTTTTGCGGTGCAAATCCCTAATTATTACAAAGAAGGGGTTTGGAAGAAGGGCGTAGCGCGGCCTTACACTGAAGGGGAAAATACGGGCGCAGTCCAAGGTTCTGAGCAGCGAGAGTAACAAAAAAAGCCAACGTTTTATCAACGTTGGCTTTTTCATTTGTATCCGATTTTTCTTTTAAATTAAAACACAAACTCGCGATTGACTGCCAAACCTTCCATGGGCAATAAACGCGTTTCGGTGATGCCCATTTTTCTATCAATGCCATTGATCCAGCGATGATGTTCAAGCGTGACAATGTCTTTGCCGATAAAGGCGATAAGTTGACCATTTGGCGCCAATAGGTTTTGGATGTGCGCTGGAATAGAAGTTAAGCCTGCGCCCAAAACAATCACATCAAAACCGCTGCCGATTTTTGCAGCAGCTAGCGCTTGCTCATCCATGGCGTTTACAGTCATCACTTTGGCATTAACGATGCCATTATCGCTTAAGTTTTTCTTGGCCAAAGTGGCCAGTTCATCATGAATTTCGCAGCTCACTACTTCATCTGAGAGTAGTGCAAGCAAGCCAGTGAGGTAGCCAGCACCAGTGCCGATTTCTAGCACGCGCTCGGTGCCTTGAAGGCCGATGGCTTGGAGAATTTGTGCTTCTTGTAGGGGAGTGAGCATTTCTTGATTGCATGGAAGTGGCACAGAGCCTTCCATATAAGCCAAGCTGCGTACATGTGTGGGTACATACTTTTCGCGCGGAGAATTGATAAGCATATCAATCAATTGCGGTTCTAATACTTTGCAACAACGTATTTGATATTCGACCATATTACGACGTGCTGAGTTAAGCATTGCTGCATCCATCTGGCATCTCCCTTCCAATTGAGTGGTGGAAGAATGCAGGATGCGGGCGTCGGATTCAAGTTCGGGATGAGATAAGCATGATTGTTGAATGGATTCGCAATTTTAATTCTCGGCGATAGTCTGCGCCTCATTTGAAGGAGATGTACTGATGTTGCTTGCAATTGCTTTTGTGATTATTGGTTTGGCATTGTTGGTTTGGGGTGCTGATAAATTTGTGGATGGTGCGTCAGGTATCGCTAAGAATTTTGAAATTCCGCCGATTGTGATTGGTCTGACTATTGTGAGTATGTGCACATCGTTACCTGAAATGATTGTCTCTGGTATTGCAGCAGCGGCTGGCAATAACAATCTTGGTATTGGCAACGTCATTGGTTCCAATATCGCCAATATCGGATTGGTATTGGGCATAACAGCCTTAATTTCTCCCGTTTTTGTCAAAGCAAAAATTCTTCGTCGCGAATTTCCAGTGCTTATCTTGATTACTTGCTTGGCTTTGGGTTTGATGTTGGATGGCGAGCTTGGCTTTATTGACGGTTTGGTGCTTTTGACTGGTGTAATTGCATTGGTGTATTGGTTGTATGTCACCGGCATGAAAGAGCGGGATGCAGCCTTGGCTGCTGAGTTTGAAGATAGCATTCCCCATGATATGACACTCAAAGCATCTATTGTTTGGTTGATCATTGGTTTGCTTGTGATGATTGGTAGCTCGCGCATGGTGGTTCAGGGAGCTGTTGAAATTGCAACCATGCTGGGTGTGAGTAATTTGGTGATTGGTTTAACCATTGTAGCTATTGGCACGAGCTTGCCAGAAATGGTCGCATCGGTGATGAGCGTGTTAAAAAACGAAGCCGACTTGGCCATTGGTAATATCATTGGCTCGAATATGTTTAATACACTCGCGGTATTGGCGATGCCTGCGTTGATTGCACCTGGTCAATTTGATGCAGCAACGCTGACGCGCGACTTCCCTGTGATGCTTGCTTTTACCGCCGCTTTGTTTGTCGTGGCATTTAGTTTGAAAGGTAAGGGTAAGGTCACGCGCGTTGAGGGCGGGGTGCTGCTTTCTGGTTTTTGTGCATATTTGACAGTTTTGGTGTTGCAAGCCTGACAGTTGATGTTGAAAAATTGACGTAATCGTTGCCCGTTTGGGTAAGAATATGTTGTTATTTTTACTTGTATTTCTCATGTAACTATTTGTTTTCATTTTCTTTTCTTTTTTTCGTTCCGTCGTTGGCATGGGTTCTGCTTTGGTTATATCAACAGCAGTTCGTTGTACTGGCTTTGTGATTTATTGTGTCAGAGCCGATATGCACTGAACGGGAGTTGAATTTTTGCTTGTGTGCGTCCCTGGATTTGGGATACCTGAAAGTGGAAACAAACGCCCACCTTGGCTAAAAGGGTTTTTGTTCGCATAAATCACAATGCCAGTGCAACGGACAAACTAGATAAAGACCTTGTCAGTCATATCCCCCCTTTCCCCCTCCCTTGGCTGACAGGGTCTTTTATCTCCTTCTTTTGTTGTTGCACTGGCTTTGTGATTTATTGTGTCAGAGCCGATATGCACTGAACGGGAGTTGAATTTTTGCTTGTGTGCGTCCCTTTATTTGGGATACCTAAAAGTGGAAACAAACGCCCACCTTGGCTAAAAGGGTTTCAGTTCACATAGATCACAATGCCAGTGCAGCGGCAATACGATTCCAATCACTCGTAATCATTTACCTAACTTGAGATACTGGAAACGCTGTTTTACTGATTTCAATTTCTCCTGATACATCCACGCGAATGCGCGATTCGCCCGCTTCTAAAACGGGTAAACTTTCAGCGCGCATCATCATTGGCGCTGCAGAACGTTGTTGCATGATCGGTTCCAAGAAAGTGCCTGAAGTTTGTAGCTGGTTCACTTGATAACTCGAAGCAGACATAGCTTTGGCAACATCGGCAGCTTGTTGTTGAAATTGGCTTATGGCTTGTAAACGCAACATGGCTTGGGTGCGCTTGTGCAACTCATCGCTCACTTTGAATTGTAGTCCTTGCAGTAGCGCGCCTTCTGCTTCAATGGCTTCCAACCAATGCGGCACAGCATCAAGCTTGTTGCTGGTGATGCTGCTCATTTGACTGACCATCCAGCCATTACGTTCCTGACCGTTTTTGCCTTTGCCATAAGTGGGGTCAGTGCGGCGACTGGTGGTGGTGATGCTCACGCCATTTTCTTGGCTAAGGGCTCGGATAATGTTTTTACTCATTTTATCCACCGACTCACGCAGCTTGTTGCTATCTGTGCCACGAGCTTCCACACGAAATTGAATCAATACTTCATCATTGCTGACTAAAGTTGAAGCCTGCTCAGATAATAATATCTTGGTGGGCTCATGGTTGTTGCTCTGGCCACAAGCTGTAAGCAGCGCCAGACTTAATAATAAGGAAGAAAGAGTATATCGCATGGCGTAGGTATAGTTCCTGCTTGGTCTGCGCGCAACTTTTAGAGGAAAATTGAATTTGATTTTTGACTTGGCAGTAGCTTGAAAGTTCAGCTATGCTCATAAAAAGCTAGTTGAAATTAAAGAACGGAACGAGGTACTCATGCACAACGAAGTATCAGTAATGAGCACGCATCAAAAAGGGTTGGTATTGCTTGTAGATGACGACCCAGTTGTGCATATGATCGCTGAAGAAATGCTAAAAAGTGAAGGGTTCTCGGTGTTGTCTGCCAATGGCGGCAAGATGGCTGCAGACTTGTTTCGAGCTCATGATGGCGATATTGACCTTGTGCTGATGGATGTGTCTATGCCCGACCTCAATGGTTTTGAAACCATGGGTTTGATGCGCCGCGTGAATAGTAATGTTCCTATTATTCTCATGTCCGCCCGTCATGCCTATGCCAACATGCATCCCCAAGCCTTTGAAAATTCATTGGCGTTTATAGGTAAACCCTTTGATGCGGAGAAGTTACGAGAAACTGTAATGGCTTATATATAGCTTGTTTTGAAGCTAGGTAATCATTCGTGCCACCATGGTAAAAGCATATTTTAGCCCAGTTACTTGCACAACCTAAGCTGGGTTTTTGCTAGGAAATGACTACCTTACGCGCCTATGCAGCAAGCTTCTGAAACCCCGAGTATCATTTTAGCCACCCTCAATGCGCGTTATGTGCATAGCGCGATTGGGTTGCGCTGTTTATTTGCCAATATGCAGGAGCTCAAAGCTGCTACAGTGATTCGTGAATTCACCATCAATGATCAGATGCAGGATGTGGCTGAGCAGCTTCTTGCTGATAACCCTGAAGTGATTGGGCTTGGTGTATATATTTGGAATGCTGAACAAACTGCTGAGCTGGTGCATATTCTCAAAAGAGTGTCGCCAGAAACCGTGGTTGTGCTCGGCGGGCCTGAGGTAAGTTATTCGCCCATGCGTGTGGATTTCTCGGCTGCAGATTTTGTGATTCAGGGTGAGGGCGACGAAGCTTTTTACCAATTGGTCAAAGCAATTCAATCGGGATTAAGCCCAACAGAGCGAATCATCAAAGCGCCGCTGCCGAATGTACTGACCATGGTGATGCCTTATGATGAATACACCGATGAAGATGTGGCGCATCGTTATATCTACGTTGAAGCATCGCGGGGGTGCCCGTTTCAATGTGAGTTTTGTTTGTCATCCATTGATGAAAAGGTGCGCAATTTTGATACGGATTTGTTTTTGGCTGCCCTTGAAAAATTATGGGTGCGGGGTGTACGTAATTTTAAGTTTATCGACCGCACCTTTAATTTAAATATCAATATTGCCAGCCAACTGCTGGATTTCTTTTTATCCAAACCCATGCCGTATTTTGTGCATTTTGAAGTGATTCCCGACCTTTTCCTGCGGCGCTGAAAGAGAAAATGTCCAGATTTGAGCCAACATCCTTGCAGCTGGAAATTGGTATCCAAACACTGAATCTGGAAGTGGCCAAAACCATTCAGCGCAATTTGAAGCTGAAAAAAATCGAAGAGGAACATTGCCTTTTTAGAGCAAGACACCAAGGCACATATGCATTTGGATTTGATTGTGGGTTTGCCGGGTGAAGGTTTGGAAAGTTTTGGTAAGGGTTTAGATACCCTAGCAAGCTGGACGCATTCGGAGATCCAAATAGGGATTTTAAAAAAACTGGCTGGCACCACGCTGGATAGACATGATGTTGAATACGGCATGGTTTATTCCGACAAACCACCGTATGACATCCTTAAAAACAAAAATTTGAGTTTTGTTGATATCCAAAACATGAAACGTTTTGCGCGGTTTTGGAATCTGTTTTATAACAGTGGCAACTTCCAAAAATCCATAGATTCGCTTTGGCCTAAGGGTGATGTATTTGACCAGTTCTTCGCTTTCTCTATGTGGATTTATGGGCAAACCCAAAGCACATGGAAAATATCGTTGGAGCGTTTGGCTGAATTGTTATTCAACTACCGCGTGAACGAACAAGGCGCAGACGATAAGGAAGTCGCTGCCATTTTGCTTGAAGATTTATTAAAGCTTGAAGGCAGAAAGATTCCACCATTTCTTAAACCTTATGCTTATGAGAATGGCACTAAAGATTCAGTGAAAAAAGTGGCGGCGCAGGGGCATAACAAACGCCAACAGCGCCACCAAGACTAAATGAACAACATCGTTAACGGTGTTGTTTAACCGCCACTTTCTTTTCTAAATATTTTGGCACTTTGGCACCCAAGGCGCGTCGCTTTTCCAATTTGCGCTTTTGCGCATCTTTAATCGACATGCCCAAATGGGTTTCGCCGCGTGCTTCTGCCAATTGTTTTTGCTTTTGACGCTCTGCCAAACGGCTGCGTTTGTCTTCAGACAACACATCAAAACAACGATCGCAGCAAATGCCTTCAATGTAATGCTCCGATAACAGATCCTGCGCACTCAGCGGCCAGCGGCAGCCACGGCAAAGGGTGTATTGGCCAATTTTGAGGCCGTGGCTAACAGCGACACGATCATCAAAGACAAAACATTCACCTTCCCACAAGCTTTCTTCTTCGGGCACTTCTTCAAGGTATTTTAAAATGCCACCTTTGAGGTGATAAACTTCTTCATAACCTTGCTGCAGCATAAAAGACGATGCTTTTTCGCAGCGAATGCCACCAGTGCAAAACATGGCGACTTTCTTGTGCGTTTCAGGCGCATAGTTGTTGGCTACAAATTCAGGGAATTCGCGGAAGGTTTCAGTGTTGGGGTCAATGGCGCCTTTGAAGGTGCCAATCAAATATTCGTAGTCATTACGTGTATCCAGCACCAATACTTCGGGGTCAGAAATGATGGCGTTCCAATCTTTGGGCGCCACATAAGTGCCCACGCAAACATTGGGGTCTACGCCATCAATGCCTAGGGTAACGATTTCTTTTTTGAGCTTTACCTTCATGCGATAAAACGGTTTGGTGTTGGCAAAGGATTCTTTGTGTTCCAAACCTTGTAAGCGGGTATCACTTTTTAGATAAGCCAATAAATCATCAATGTCTTCCTGTCTGCCAGCAACAGAGCCATTGATGCCCTCATGGGCAAGCAATAGCGCGCCTTTGATATCGTGGCCATCGCAGAATGCCTGCAATGGCTCACGCATAGCCACGTAATCTTCAAGTGTAGCGAAGTGATAAAGTGCAGATACCACAATGGACATACCGATGCTCCTTAGCTGGCAGAAGTGCGCGAAGCGCCCTGGCGGCGGCGATTGCCGTTGTTGCCACGCGGCTTGGCTGCGCCCGGATTGCCAGTGTTGGGTTGGTTGGATGTGGCGCGATTGCCGCTACGTTGACCATCGCGCTGCGCAGGGCGACTACCTTGCGGTTTACTTGCGCCAGATGCTTGTGGGCGACGATTGCGTTGACCTGTGCGTGTAGGTTTGTCTGCGGGAATAGCATCCAATGCATTTTCTTCTGCGGATACTTCAAAACCTGGCAGAATCACTTTGGGAATATCGGTTTTAATCAATCGCTCAATATCACGCAGCAATTTATGCTCATCAGCGCTTACTAACGACATGGCTTCACCAGAGTTGCCGGCGCGGCCTGTACGACCAATACGGTGCACATAATCTTCAGGCACATTGGGCAATTCATAATTAATCACATGTGGTAATTGATCGATATCAAGGCCACGAGCGGCGATGTCGGTAGCCACAAGCACGCGAATGGTTCCGTTTTTAAAGCCAAGCAAAGCGCTGGTGCGTGCTGATTGACTTTTGTTACCATGAATCGCTGCAGCGCCAATACCATCATCTTCGAGTTGTTTGGTCAGGCGATTAGCGCCGTGTTTAGTTTTGGTGAACACCAATACTTGTTGCCAGTTGCCTTCTGAAATGAGCTTGGAAAGCAAGGTGCGTTTTTTCGATTTGCTCACCGGGTACACCACTTGCGTGACTTGATGCGCAGTTTCATTACGCGCCACTTCAACAAACGAAGGATTGGTTAAGAAACCACTGGCTAGGGTTTTGATTTCTTGCGAGAAAGTGGCAGAAAACAAAAGGTTTTGACGTTGCTTAGGAAGAATTTTCAATATTTTACGAATGTCATGGATAAAGCCCATATCGAGCATACGGTCGGCTTCATCAAGCACGAAAAATTCCACGTGTTTCAAATCGGCTTTGCCCTGGTTCACCAAATCGAGCAAACGGCCAGGTGTGGCTACAAGGATATCAACGCCGCGTTTAAGTTTATCAATTTGCGGGTTGATACCAACGCCACCGAAGACGATGGTCGAGCGAAGCGGTAAATATTTGCCATAAGTCTGAATGCTTTCGCCCACTTGGGCTGCGAGCTCACGGGTGGGGGTAAGTACCAAAGCGCGGATGTGGTGGCGTTGGTGATTGTCTGGGCGACCTTGTTGCATCAATTGCAACATGGGCAGCGTAAAACCTGCTGTTTTGCCTGTGCCTGTTTGGGCGCCGGCTAACACATCGCGGCCAGCTAATACCATAGGGATAGCCTGGGCCTGGACGGGTGTAGGTGTGGTGTAGCCTTCTTCATGCACGGCTTTGAGGATCTCTTTCGATAATCCAAGTTCTGTAAATAACATGTATTGTTTTTTTATGTGATTGCGCCCAAAGATTGCAGTGTCACTGACGATAACGGGGCAATGCTTTCCATTGAATTTTTCGCTGCTTAAGGGTCAGTGATGCGCTTAAGACATGGGTGTGAAACCCCCATTGAAGTATTGTGCATCATGCCAATGTATTTAGAAAATACAATCATCACGCTGTTTTACACAGAGCCTGTTTTTTTCGAAAAGCCTAGTGCACCAAAAAAAAGGGAGGCATAAGCCTCCCTTTCTTCAATATACAATCAATCTTGTATTAGAATGTTGTGATTTGACCATGGATAGCACGGCCAGACACGTTGGCATTGGTTGAAACGGGAAACAGTTTGGCAATGCCGGCGTTTAAGGCAGCGGCTGTACCCACATTAAAATCAAAGCCGATTGCATAACTGAATGTGCCAGCAGTATTGAGTACATTCAAATCTGCATTGTTGATTTTTGCAGTGATGGTATTGAGCAGACTGTTGGCATTTACCATTACGTTACTGCCATTCACACTAATCACACTATTCAAAACTGCATTGGTGCTATTGCCTGCAACGTTAGTGCCAGCAGCAGTGGTACCCTTCCATGCTAATGTGGCATTGGCAGGAACTACCACAGCAGTGACTCTACCTGCGGTAACAGTGATTTTCACAGGGTTGATTGTGCCGCTGATACGACGTGTATCGGCAAGATCAGGTGTATCAAATTCAAAAGCGACAGTGCTGTTAAATGTTCTGTCCGCGCCTGCGGGCAATTCAATAATGGGCAGAAGCAACACTACGTTTGTTTTGTTGATGGTTGCAGCTACGGTGACAGTGCCGTCAGCCGCTACGGTTGCAACTTGGGTGTCGATCACGAAACTGTTCGAGTCTAATGCAAAACCTTTCAATGTTGTCACTGCAGCACCAGAAGTCGTTGCATTAGTTTGCACAGCAGCATCAGTTGTGCTGGTAATTTGGGCTGTTGTAGAGCCGCCTGCTGCAAGACCAGCATTTAAGTTGGCAACAACATTGATAGTGGACACTGCGTTATTTGCGTTGGTAAGTGTAGTTGTACCGCCAGACAGTGATGTACCTGGCGCATTGCCGGCAACAACGTCATTGGCCATCGCTGTTGCGAAAGCGGCAGCAGTGGTGCCTGTTTTAGCAAGTTGCGCCACAGTGGCTGAAGCACGAATCGCGGCAGCAGCAATTGCTGGATCCAATGCTGAATCAAGGATATTGATTTGCGATGGGTCGATATCGTTGCCTGCTGCATCGGCAGTTGGGATACCCAGTGATTGCAATGCCAATTTGCCTGCAGCTTTAATTTCGTTAGCGACATTCACATCGCCACCAGCAGCCAGTTTTTGTTTTACAATTGCAGACTGAATAGAAGCAATCGGGTTGACACTTAATGAAGCCGGTACATTGGTAGCATCAGCAATGATCAAGCTGGTTTCTTCATTTGAAGTTGAAATTGCGCCAGTTGTTTCATCAATGTATGTGCCCTTGACTACGATTTCAAAAGGACCAGTAGCAGTATCTGGAATCTCAAGTGAGTAAGAACCTTCCGCATCTGTTACCGTACCTGTTGCTACGGGTGTGGCGCCACGAACGCCATTAACCAATGCGTAAGCTTCTACAGTTGATCCAGTTTGATATGGGCCTTTAGCGGCGGTGCCGGCTACAGTTGAGCTGGCAGGTGTTGTGATTGGATAGTCATCCACGCAGGCAGTCAGCGCAAAAAGCGACAGCATACATGCGAAAAGTGTGAGTTTGTTTTTCATGTTTTTCCCCTTTTAATATATACAAAGAATGTATAAAAGTTTCGGTACCGTAGCATGGTGCATGTCGAAATCAAGCCTGTTTATTTTCTGTGTCAGAGAAATAAGGGTAGGTGTGGGACAAGTGCTGTTTGCCGCTTATGTTTATCAGCTGCGGGGTCTCCTGATGTCGGCCATGAGGGCAATATGTTGTTGTGGTTGTTGCGGGATAATAGGTATGGGTTGGGCATGTATTTTTTGTATGTTTCACTGATTGTATGTAGAAAGCCGCATTCTTCAAAAACAACATTGATATTAAGTTGAGAAATTTTGAAATTCAGAGGAGAGGTGCCGTGTCAGCAAGATTCAATGATAGTCGCAGTATGGTGTGTAGCCTGATTGTTGTTGTTCTTCTCTTTTGCGGCAGGGTTACTGCTGAAGAGTTTTCATCTTCTGTGCTTGAGTTTAACCGCGCAGTGCTGCTTGATGATGCTCAGGTTGATAACGTTTGGTTGAAGTATGATTATTTTCATCCGAAGATGGACATTTTCGATTATGCGGGTTCAACCAAAACATCGAATACCTTGGATAAATGGTCGAACATACATGTGGGCTTGAACACCGGAATCAGTGAGCAATTTCGTCTGCGATTGCAGGCGGAAAAGGGCAGCCAGAAATTGAGTCGGCCACGTGAGCCGAAATCATTGAATCCTGGCTTTTGGGGTGGTGAAATCCGGTTGCAATGGCGTAGTCAGCCAACCGACAGTTTTCGTTGGGGTTTAGAGGCAGGCTACAGGGCACATCATTCGCCTGTCGAAGGTGTGGAAAAGCTTGAGGAAGGCGGCATTACTGCGACTGCGGCGCCTGGGAAAATGTTGTTTGAATCCTCGGCGAAAGACGCGGCGTGGCTGGCAGGTGTGGGCACCAGCTTTGATGTCAGCGAAGCACTTTCGCTGCATGC
Organism: Mariprofundus sp. UBA1536; assembly: GCA_002323245.1. GTDB lineage: Bacteria > Pseudomonadota > Zetaproteobacteria > Mariprofundales > Mariprofundaceae > Ghiorsea. The sequence goes on from DCPU01000015.1 coordinate 156,016, forward strand.
GCACTTTGAATACCGTGCTGTGCAGGTGCAGGCGATCACCACTTCGTATGACCCGTTGATTCTGGCGGTGCTGCAAAAGCGACAAATTCCGCAAACAACACCCTGGCATGAGAAGCATATGGTCAGCGCGGTTGGACTTGACTGGCGCTTTTTTGAGCGAGCTTTTCTTGCCCTTGATGTTCGTCACTATTTGATTCGGCGCAGCAATTATATTCCGCGAACCGGATTCAGAGATTATAACGAGAGCGCCTACGCTGATATCTATCTTGGCTATGCAATCACACCAGATGTAACCCTGATGACGCATGCTCAGGTTGGATCCAATTATTTCCTCGGCGATTTGCCGCTTCTTTATAATCGCAGAAACAACCATACGTTCAATCACCCTTTTGCTACGGTATCGGCGGGTTTGAATTACAGTTTTTAAGTCTAACTAGGGGGATGGCGGATTTTCTTCCAGATACGGCACAACTTTTTATTTTCGAGGTGGGTATGAGTAATACGCCAGACATCATGATGCTGCAGGCGCAGATGATTAATTTGGAAACCAAGGTTTCATATCAGGAGCATACCATTGAAGAACTCAATGAAGTGGTGATCGCCCAGCATAATCAAATTCAGGCTCTGGAAAAGGCTGTGAAACATTTCCGTGAGTATGTAAATACCCATGGTGAACAACGCAGTAGCAGCGAAGCCGAAGCGCCACCACCGCATTACTAGGTGGCTGGTGACTGGTTTGGGTGAGGCGTTATTAGATGTAAGACGTGAGATGCTAGATGTACATCTCCCATCGCACGTCCGAGTAGGAGCTATGATTATTGATTGTTGTTAAATCATCGACTTTTCATAGTATGCGGCTGACTTCGCGCACAGGAGGAAGTCAGTGTCTTTTCAAACCCCATTATCTGGAAACCTAATCGAGGAAGCATACACGTTTGATGATGTGTTGTTGGTGCCACAAGCCAGCAGCGTATTGCCTGGAACGGTATCAACGGCTTCAAGATTCACCCGCACCATTAATCTCAATATCCCAGTGGTCTCAGCAGCCATGGATACCGTTACTGAATCCGGTACAGCCATTGCCTTGGCGCAAGCTGGCGGTATTGGTGTGATTCATAAAAACCTCACCGCAGATTTACAAGCAGCTGAAGTACGTAAAGTAAAACGCTATGAAGCTGGCGTAGTACAAGAGCCGATTACTGTTACAGAAGATATGACTCTGGAACAAGTGCGACACATGGCCGCAGAGCATGGTTATTCAGGTTTCCCTGTGTTAAGTACCGATGGAAAGTTGGCTGGTATTATCACCAACCGTGATACGCGCTTTGAGACTGATATGCGCAAGAAAGTGCGCAATATGATGACGCCTTTGGCGCGCTTGGTGACCATCACTTCGGGCACCAAGATTGAAGAGTGTAAACACTTGTTTCATGAGCATCGCATTGAAAAACTACCAGTGATTGATAAAGACGGCATGTTGCGCGGCTTGATGACTGTGCGTGATATTGAGAAAGCTTCTGCACATCCGAACGCAGTGCGTGATTCATTTGGTCGTTTACTCACTGCTGCGGCGATGGGCGTTGGCGAAAAAGAATTGCTACGTTTTGAAGCCTTGCACGCAGCAGGCGTGGATGCAGTGATTGTCGATACTGCTCATGGTCATTCGCAAGGCGTGATTCAGCAAATTAGAGATTTGAAAAAACAATATGGCGATGCAGTGCAAATCATTGGTGGCAATATCGCCACTGGTGAGGCGACCAAAGCATTGATTGATGCTGGCGCTGATGCTGTGAAAGTGGGTATTGGCCCGGGTTCGATTTGCACCACGCGTATGGTGGCTGGTGTGGGCGTTCCCCAATTATCAGCGATTATGCAATGCGCACAAATGGCCAAGAGTGCTGGCATTCCTGTGATTGGCGATGGTGGCATTAAATTTTCGGGCGATTTTGCCAAGGCGATGGCGGCGGGTGCATCCACTTGCATGTTTGGCTCGATGTTTGCCGGCACTGATGAAGCACCTGGCGAAAAGATTTTGTTCCAAGGTCGCACCTACAAATCGTATCGTGGTATGGGTTCGATTGGCGCTATGGAATTGGGCAGTAAAGATCGTTATTTCCAAGGTGATGTGGATGAAGCCATGAAATTGGTGCCAGAAGGCATTGAAGGCCGTGTGGGTTATAAAGGCCCAATCAACGACACACTCCATCAATTGGTGGGCGGTTTGCGTGCATCCATGGGTTATATCGGCGCAGCAACGATTCCTGATATGCATGAGCGCGCGAAATTTGTACGCATCACAGGCGCAGGTTTGCGTGAATCGCATGTGCATGATGTGACTATCACCAAAGAAGCGCCCAATTATCGGATGGAGTCTTAATACTGTGGAAAAAATCCTGATTCTCGATTTTGGTTCACAATATACCCAGCTGATTGCCCGCCGCGTGCGTGAGGCAGAAGTGTATTCTGAGCTGCATCCTTGGGATATGAGCGAAGATGATATTCGCGCTTTTGCGCCGAAAGGTATCATCCTTTCGGGTGGCCCCAATTCTGTGTATGAAGATGAAACCCCAAAGGCACCGCAAATCGTGTTTGAACTGGGCGTGCCAGTCCTCGGTATTTGTTATGGTATGCAAACCATGGCCAATCAATTGGGCGGTAAGGTAGAGACAGGTGAAAAACGTGAGTTTGGTTATGCAGAAATCACCGCCTTTACTGATTCGAAATTACTCAAAGGTATTGAAGATAAGGCGGGTGGCCTGCTTGATGTTTGGATGAGTCATGGCGATAAAGTCACAACACTTCCTGAAGGATTTGAAGCCTTATGTGGTAATTCATCAACACCGATTGCGGGTATGGCCGATGAATCGCGTCATTTCTATGCCTTACAATTTCACCCTGAAGTGACGCACACCAAACTAGGCACAGCGATGTTATCGCGCTTTGTGCATGATATTTGTGGCTGTGGTCGCAGCTGGACCATGCCACACTATATTGATGAGGCAGTGGCGAAGATTCGTGAGCAAGTGGGCGAAGAAGAAGTCATACTTGGCTTGTCGGGCGGCGTAGATTCTTCTGTTGCCGCAGCCTTGTTGCATAAAGCCATTGGCAGCCAACTGACCTGTATTTTTGTTGATAACGGTTTGTTGCGCCTGAATGAAGCCAAACAAGTGATGGACATGTTTGCTGGCAACTTGGGCGTAAAAGTGTTGCATATTGATGCATCTGAGAAGTTTTTGAGTGAACTCAAAGGCGTGGATGAGCCAGAAGCCAAACGTAAAATTATTGGCCGTGAGTTTGTGCATGTGTTTCAAGAAGAAGCAGAACATTTGCCCAAAGCCAAATGGTTGGCGCAAGGCACGATTTATCCCGATGTGATTGAATCAGCAGGCTCTAAAACCAAAAAAGCACATACCATTAAAAGTCACCACAATGTGGGCGGCTTGCCAGATACCTTGCATCTTAAATTGCTAGAGCCGCTTCGTGATTTGTTTAAAGATGAAGTGCGTGAATTGGGTGTGGCGCTTGGGTTGCCGCGCGAGATGGTGTATCGCCATCCCTTCCCGGGCCCTGGTTTGGGTGTGCGGATTTTGGGTGAAGTGAAAAAAGAATATGCCGATTTGCTGCGTCTTGCTGATGCTATATTTATCGAAGAGCTTCGCGCGTCAGGTTGGTATGATAAAACATCGCAAGCATTTGTGGTGTTTTTGCCAGTGAAATCTGTGGGTGTGATGGGTGATGGTCGCACATACGAATGGGTGGTGGCGCTGCGCGCTGTGCAAACCCAGGACTTTATGACAGCGCATTGGGCAGAGTTGCCGCATGCGTTGCTCGGTAAAGTGTCCAACCGTATTATCAATGAAGTGCGTGGTATCAATCGCGTGGTTTATGATGTGTCGGGCAAGCCGCCGGCAACGATTGAGTGGGAATAATTTTTAAAACAATGAAGGGGATGAAATCGATGAAGTTTAAATATTTATTGGCACTAACGATGGTCGCTGGTTTGACCGCTTGTAACAATGAAGGTGCAAATCAAACTAAGGAGTCTGTAGTGCTTGATTCAGAAGTGAAAAAATTTAGTTATGCCATGGGTCTCGAAGTGGGCGGTTCGCTGAAAAACTTCGGTGCTGAAGTGGATGCTGCAACTTTTGCCAAAGCTGTGGCTGATGCTTTAAACGATGGCGAATTGATGATGAAGCCTGAAGAAGCGATGCAAATCAAACAGGAATTTTTCCGTAAAAAACAAGAAGCGCAAATGGCCGAGCGTAATGCTGCTGGCGCTGGCAATAAAGCTGAAGGCGAAGCCTTTTTGGCTGCCAACAAGAGCAAGGAAGGCGTGAAAACCACAGCAAGCGGCTTGCAATATGAAGTGTTGCGTCAAGGCGATGGTGCCAAACCTGCTGCGACAGATACTGTAAATGTGCACTACAAAGGCACTTTGATTAATGGTGAAGAGTTTGATTCATCCTACTCACGCGGGCAGCCCATTTCTTTTCCACTTAATGGTGTGATCAAAGGCTGGACTGAAGGTGTTGGTTTGATGCCTGTAGGCAGCAAATACAAATTCTTTATTCCTTCTGATTTGGCTTATGGTGAGCGCGGCGCTGGTGCAAAAATTGGCCCGAACGCTACCTTGATTTTCGAAGTTGAATTGTTGGCGATTGAAAAGAAATAATTGAAGTGGTGCCCGCGGTAAACGCGGGCATTTCTTTTTTGAATTATGAAAAAAATCCTTTTGGCTGCTTTCCTTTTAAGCTGCACTTGTTTAACGCAAGGGCAGCTTTTTGCTGTTGAGTTTGAGGTTTACCAATCTTCTTACAAACCCCTGAACTTGGTGGTTTTGGCCAATGCCAAAGTTGACGATGTGAATGAAAAAAGCCTGCTTAGAGCCATGGTTGAGAAAGACTTGGATGCCAGTCGTTCGTTCAAAACCTTGGATCCCTTAAGTCATTTGGTGACAGAGGCTGAAGCATTTGATGATTTGAGCTATTCAGATTGGCGCATTATTGGCACTGATCTGTTGGTCATGCTTGGCTTGGAGAAAATGGAGGGTGGCTGGCGTGTGGATATGCAATTGCACGACCCTTTCCGTAATCGTCTTTTGGTCAAAGAAAGCCTGACCGAGCAATCGGCACGAGGTATTCAACACTTAGCACATCGCGTAGCCGATTTTATTTATCATCATCAGACGGGTTTGCCAGGATACTTTAATTCCAAAATCGCCTTTGTGAAAAAGCATGGTTATTTCGCCGATTTGATGTTGATGGATGCTGATGGCGCAAATCTGCAAACCATAGGTAAAGATTTTACGCTTTTGCTTTCGCCGGATATTTCTCCTGATCGTACACAAGTGGCGCTCAATACCTATGTCGGCAATCGCCCAAGGCTAGAGTTCTTCGATTTACAAACGGGACAACGCACTACCTTTGGCGGTTTTAAAGGGCTGAACAGCACACCAGAGTTTTCTCCGGACGGACGCTATGTGGCGGCAACACTCTCGCACACGGGTAACAGTGAAATTCATTTGTACGACCTGAAATCAAAAAAATGGCGTCAATTTACGAACAACCCGGCGATTGACACCACACCCACATGGTCGCCCGATAGCAAATGGATTGCCTATACCAGTAATCGTAATGGTACGCCTCAGATTTACCGTCAATCTTTGGCCAATAACCAGGTGATTCGTGTCAGCCTTGATGCGCCCTACAACACATCACCCGTTTGGGCGCCCATTGGTGATCGCATTGCTTTTGTCACCAAAAAGGAATGGGAATACGCCATTGCTACTGTGCATATTGATGGTACTGGTCTACGTTATTTGGCCACTGGTGAGCGTATCGAGTCGCCAGCATGGTCGCCCAATGGGCAAATGATTTTATATTCGGCCGAAGACAAAGGCCGTAAACATATCTACAGTGTTCCCATTTGGGGTGGTGAGGCAAAAATGGTTTCGCCAGTTGGTATGGATGCTTCCGACCCTGCGTGGTCACGATAACTATGATTGATTTGATGGTATAGAGGATAAGTATGTCTTTTTTAAGAAGGTTTTTTGCTGTTTGTTTGTTGAGTTTGGTCGTGCCTGCTTTCGCTATTTCCGCTGGCTTGCCAGCAGGTGTTACAGCCGACCAATTACGTATGGTGGAGCAGCTTTCCCCCCAAGATAAAGCGGCTTTAGCGCAACAGTTTGGGGTGGCTAATCCTGGAAGCGCAGCGCAAGCAGCAGTGAATTCACCGCAAACTGTTCAAGTTCGGCAGGTGGGTGCTGGTGCTATTGAAACTGAAGTTGGCGATAAAACAGCTGATGCCACTCAACAAAATCAAGTGGTTTCAACCTCAATACAGGCGGATGTACCTATTGAAAAAGCAACAGTGAAAGTGAGTGCGGATGCCATTGAGTTGCGCCGTGCATTTGCTGATTTTGTGAGTGAATCCAAACCCATGCAGGTTGATGCCAGTCAATTGAAACAATTTGGTTATGACCTATTTGCGGGAGTACCCACTACATTTGCCCCTGCTACTGATGTGCCAGTCCCCCTTGAATATGTGCTTGGTCCGGGTGACGAGATATCGGTTCAGTTGTTCGGCCAGAAAAATTTAAGTTTTACGTTGGTGGTTGATAGAGAAGGCGCTGTTGCTTTCCCAGATATCGGCCCGCTTTTGTTGGCTGGCATGTCATTTTCGGATGCTAAAGCGGAAATTGCCAAACAGGTTGGCGATAAAATGATTGGTGTGTCGGCTAGTATTGCTATGGGTAAACTTCGTTCCATTCGCATTTTCGCGCTTGGTGATGTGGAGCGGCCAGGCTCTTATGTGGTGAATGGATTGGCTACTTTATCACATGCCCTGTTTTCCTCGGGTGGTATAAAGAAAATCGGTTCTTTACGTAATGTCCAGCTCAAACGCGATGGTAAAGTTGTAACCAGTATAGATTTGTATGATTTTCTACTTAAAGGTGATACCAGCAAGGATGTTCGTTTGCTGCCGGGTGATGTGGTGTTTGTACCACCCATTGGCGCAACGGCAGGGATTGCTGGTGAAGTGATGCGGCCGGCAATTTATGAGTTACAGGGTAGTGTTGATGTTGCAGCGATGGTCAAAATGGCTGGCGGGTATCTTCCTAAAGCATATCGCGATGAAGCTTTGCTGGAACGCATCAATGAATCCGGTAGTAAAGCTGTTAAAAGTTTTTCACTACACGGCAAGGGTCTTGCAACCAAAATCACCAATGGTGATGTCATCAAGGTGTTTTCGGCTTTGGATTTTGAAGAAAACCCAGTGTTATTGGTTGGTAATGTCAAACGCCCAGGCAAGTTTTCTTGGAAAACTGGGATGACGCTTTCGGACTTATTGCGTGATGAAAGTGTGCTGCTGCCCGAAACTTTTATGGATTACGGCGTGATTGAACGTGAAGCCAAAGGAAACCGTGAACCTGAAATTGTTCGCTTTGATTTGAACAAAGTGCTATCGAAAGAGAAAGGACATGCCAAGTTAAAGCTCAATCCAAGGGATAAAGTGTTTGTTTTTCATCGCTCTCATTTTCGTCAAATGCCTAAAACGAGCATTGCCGGCAGTATAAAAACGCCTGGTGAATATGAGTTAAAGAAAAACATGCGTATTCTTGATTTGGTCTTGGCTGCTGGTGGTGTGCAGCGTGATACATATATGGAAGCAGCCGAGCTCTACCGTACGGATCCCAAAACAAAAGACGTTTCGGTGTTGCGATTCAATTTGGCTGAAGTAATGGCTGCGGAAGATACATCAAATGTAATACTTCAGGATATGGATCGCGTTGTGGTGCACTCCATTTGGGAGAAAAAGTACCGTCAAATTGTAAAAATCCAGGGTGAGGTGAAAAAACCAGGTGAATTTGAGCTTGGTGTGGGCATGCGCCTTTCGGATCTTGTGTTTGCTGCCGGCGGAGTAACTCGGGATGTGCTCATGGGTGATGTACAAATTTATCGCACCAATGAACAGACAAAAGAAACAGCGCTGTTGGTTGCAAATCTTTCAGAAGCAATGAAAGGTGACGAAGAGCAAAATGTTATTTTACAGGATCTTGACCGTGTGGTTATCCATTCCATCTGGGAGGGTAAAACAAAGTATCAGGTTCGTGTCGTTGGTGAGGTTAATGCCCCAGGCTCATTCACATTTGTTGATGGTGGAATGAAGTTGCTGGATTTGATCTTTGCTGCTGGCGGACTTACTGAAAAAGCATTGCGCGGCAATGCAGAAATAACACGCTATGAAGTTGTAGATGGTGAAGAACGTGTCTCTACGCATTTTGAGGTGGACTTGGAAAAAGCTTTATTGGGTGACGAATATGCCAACGTTAGCCTTGAGCCCTATGATATGTTGATGGTGCGTCAGGTTGGCAACTGGCGACAAGCTGAAAGCGTTTCGATTTCTGGTGAAGTGAAATACCCAGGTGCTTACCCCGTTGAAGATGGTGAGCGCCTATCCAGCCTGATTGAAAGGGCGGGTTCGTTTACAGAAAAGGCGTACCTAAAGGCAGCCGTGTTTACGCGAGAGTCGATTAAAGCACAACAGCAAGAGCAAATGGATAGAATGGCGGCGCAGATTGAGACCGAAGTTTCACAGCAGGAAATTGCCATTGCAGGCATTAGAGACGCAAGTCTATTTGCGAGTAAACAGAAGTCGCTTAATTCGGCCAAGCGCGTTTTGGAGCAAATGAAGCAGGTCAAAGCATCAGGTCGATTGGTGATTGAATTACGTGATATTGAAGCGCTGAAGGATACCGATTTTGATATGACTTTGAGGGATGGGGACCGTTTGCATGTGCCCAAAAAACCAGACCAGGTGTTGGTCATGGGTCAAGTCTACAATTCGGTTGCACTGGTTTATCAAGATGGGCGTGATGTAGATGATTATATTGAAGCTGCTGGCGGCATGACAAAGATGGCTGATGACGGAAGTATTTATGTGGTACGTGCCAATGGGCAAGTCGATAGCATGCGTGGCTGGGCAAGTCGGTCGATTCACCCTGGTGATGCCATCATTGTTCCTGAAGATCTTGAAACGTTTTACTTGCTAGATTCTTTATTGGATTGGTCTAAAGTCATTATGCAAGTAGGTGTTGGTGTGGCATCAATGAAAACCATAGGTGTGCTCTAATGGATAAGAATCAACACGACAATCAGCAGCAGCCAACTTTTGATCCTCGCATGATGCAAGCGATGTATGGCCAATATGAAGAAGATGAAATCGACTTGCTTGAGTACTGGAAGATTATTTGGGGTAAGCGTAAATTTATTGTGTCTTCTTCATTTTTAGCAGCAGCCCTTGCTGCTGTTGTTTCCCTTTTGATGCCTAATATCTATCGCGCAGAAGTTTTGCTTGCGCCTGTCGGAGTTGAGGATAGTAAAGCAAGTTCACTATTAGGTGGACTTGGAGGTTTTGCTTCGCTCGCAGGCGTTTCTCTTGGCGGCGGCGGATCAACCGAAGAAAATCTTGCAGTATTCAAATCTCGTCAATTTATTTGGAAATTTATTAGAGATGAAAAATTAATGCCTACTCTTTTCGAGGATGACTGGGATGAAGTTGCGAGCAGTTGGAAAGAAACTGACATTGAGGATCAACCCTCACTATGGGATGCTTGGCGGTTGCTGATTGATGATAATAGACTTTCCACAACAATAGATGGTGATTCAGGCCTCATTACCTTAGCTGTTGAGTGGACCGATGCTGATTTATCCGCAATTTGGGCGAATAAACTTGTAGAAAGATTGAATCAGCATTTGCGGGAATATGCGATCACCCAAAGTAAAAGTAAGTTAGCGTATCTGGAGCAAGAATTATCGCGCACCACAGTTGAGGAAAACAGGCAAGCCCTTTATGGCCTCATCTCGCAAGAGCAAAAGCAGGCTATGCTTGCCAATACCCAGCAAGACTTTGCCTTTAGGGTGCTCGATCAGGCATCGGTGCCCGATGAAAAGGTTAAACCCAAACGCGCCATCATCGTGGTGCTTTCGGGTATAGTGGCAGGATTTCTGTGTATCATTTTTGTTTTTGTGCAAGAAGGCATGCGTAAGCGCAAAGAAGAAATGGAGCTAAGCCATGAGTCTTGAGCAAAAGTCATCCAATGTCGTGTGGCATCATGGACAAGTTAGTCGTGAAAATCGCGAAAGCATGAATGGTCATAAAGGTGCGGTGCTGTGGTTTACCGGCCTTTCTGGATCTGGCAAATCAACACTTAGCCATGCTGTGGAAGCCAAGCTTCATGAATTGGGTGCCCATACCTATGTTTTAGATGGTGATAATGTTCGCCATGGCTTGTGTGGTGATCTGGGATTTTCTGATGTTGCGCGCAGAGAGAATATTCGTCGTATCGGCGAGGTTTCTAAACTGTTTGTGGAAGCTGGCGTGGTTGTGCTTACTGCATTTATCTCACCCTTTCGCGAAGACAGGGCTGTGGTTCGTGGCTTGCATCAAGAACATGATTTTATTGAAGTGCACTGTGCGGCCAGCCTTGCAGCTTGTGAAAACAGAGATGTCAAAGGCTTGTACAAACGAGCCAGACAGGGCGAAATCAAAGATTTTACTGGTATCTCTTCCCCATACGAAAGTCCAGAAGACCCAGAAGTTTACGTGAATACGGGTGAACTTAGTCTTGATGATAGCGTTGAAGTAGTACTTTCATATTTAAAGAAAGCAGGGGTTATTTCCTAATGAAAGCAGTAATCCTTGCTGGCGGTTCGGGTACGCGCCTTTGGCCAATGTCGCGCCAGCAACTCCCCAAGCAGTTTCTGAAACTAGGTGGCAGTAGTTCTTTACTTGCGGCGACTGTTCAACGTTTATCTCCAGTGGTGAAGCAGGATGATGTTTGGGTGGTGACGAACGAAGGTCATGCAACGGGCAGTGCTTTTACTGAGTTGGAGCACTTTCATAAGATTTTAGAGCCTTGTGGCAGAAATACTGCGCCTGCAATTGCCTTAGCTGCAAGTTTGTTGATGGAGCAAGGGCAAGACCCCATCATGCTGGTATTGCCAGCGGATCATTTGATTCAGGATATTCCATCGTTTCATGCTGGTTTATCCAAAGCGAAACAAGCAGCGGAGTCTGGCAAGCTCGTCACTTTTGGCATTGTGCCAGAGCATCCAGACACGGGTTTTGGTTATATTCAGGCAGATAAGCAAAATGAAGTTGGTGTTTCGTCTGTACTTCGCTTTACGGAAAAACCTGATTTAAAAACTGCCAAGTCATTTTTAGATGAAGGCAATTACTATTGGAATTCAGGCATGTTTGTGTGGAAGGCTTCGGTCATCCTTGAAGAAATTAAAAAATTCAACCCGGATATTGATGCCGTATTGACCGCTATGAAAGAAGCCTGGCAGCAGGATAAAAACTGGCAGGAAGTGGTGCGTCATCAATTTGCGTTTATGCCAGATATTTCTATTGATTACGCTGTGCTTGAGCCATCGGACAATGTCGTGGTGGTACCCGTATCCATGGGTTGGTCGGATGTGGGTAGTTGGGATGCTGTGTTTGATATCTCGGAAAAAGATAGTGCCAACAATGCGATAAGTGGTGATGTGATTGCAGTTGATTGTCATAACACCTTGATGCGAAGTGAATCGCGTCTTATCGCTGCGGTTGGTTTGCGTGATATCATCGCCATTGAAACTGCCGATGCTATTTTACTTTGTAATAAAGGTGAAAGTCAGCGGGTGCGTGAGATTGTGGATGTATTAAAGGCTCAGAGGAACACATCATTTCATGAGCACACCACAGTACTTCGCCCTTGGGGCTCTTACACAGTTTTAGAGCATCAAGCGCTGGGTTATAAGCTCAAGCGTATTGATGTGAAACCCGGCTCAAGTCTAAGTTTACAAAGCCATCAGCATCGCTCTGAGCATTGGATAGTGGTATCCGGTACGGCCACGGTCACGCGCGGGGATGAAATCATTACCGTTGCCAAAAATGAAAGCACTTATATCCCTATTGGTGTGAGGCATCGCCTTGAAAACAAGGGTAAAATGGTGCTGCAAATGATTGAAGTGCAAGTGGGAGATTATCTTGAAGAAGATGATATTCACCGCTTTGATGATAAGTACGGCCGCAGTTAAAAAAGTTTACGAAAAAAGGATATTAAAATGTACTTGTTTACAAGTGAAGTAGTCAGCCCTGGGCACCCTGATAAATGCGCGGATATTATTGCTGATAGCATCGTTGATAAGCTATTGATTGCAGATAGTAAAAGCCGCATTGCCAGTGAAGTGTTTGTTGCGGGTAAACACGTGATTATTGGTGGTGAGGTGACCACAAAAGCCAAGTTGTCCGATAAAGATTACGAAACCATCGTTAAAGATGCGCTTATTTCCATTGGTTATGATGGCAAAAGTGGTTTTACACGTGAGCAATGCCTAAGCCCTGATGATGTAAAAGTGCAAGTGCTACTCAACAGGCAATCGCCTGATATCAACCAGGGTGTAGACCAAGCTGATGGTGAAATCGGTGCCGGTGATCAGGGTATTATGTTTGGTTATGCCTGCAGTGAAACAGCTGATTATATGCCAGCAGCGATTACGTATGCCCGCTTACTTTGTGATAAGGTGTATCATTATGCTTTGGCGCACAGCCAAAAATTGGGCGTGGATATCAAAACACAAGTGACCCTTGATTATGGCAATAAAGAAAACTTTGAAAATTGTAAGCCTTTATCCATTCACACCATCGTGATTTCGGCACCATCGAATGAACACATGAGTTTGGAAGAGGTAAGAGCCTTGTTACAAGGTTTGATTGATGATGCGGGCTTGCCGACCGAGCTTTACCACCCAAGCAATACGATTGTGCATTTAAACCCGACCGGGCGTTATGTCAGCCATAGCCCGCTGCATGATAGCGGCTTAACGGGGCGTAAGCTGATTGTGGATAGTTTTGGTGGTTATGCCCCTATCGGCGGCGGCGCACAATCGAGTAAAGATTATACCAAGGTTGATCGCAGCGGCCTTTATGCTGCCCGTTGGATTGCTAAACATATCGTTGCCTCTGGTTTTGCCAAAAAATGTAATGTGCAGCTCTCTTACGCCATTGGAGTGGCCAAGCCGACTTCAGTGACTGTAGATACCTATGGCACGGCTAGCGAAGGTGTGGATGACAATATGCTGTCTGAATTTGTAAGTGCGCATTTTGCTTTAACACCGAATTGGATTACCAAGAAATTTGGTCTGGATAAGCCCAGTGCCGATACCTTCTTGTATGCAGATGTCGCTGGCCGTGGCCAAGTGGGTCAAAGTGATTATCCATGGGAAAAACTGGATGCGATGGATGAGTTCCGGTCGTTATTAAGCACGAAATAAGTTTGGTAAGCGGGGTAAATTTATGAAAGGTATTATTTTAGCAGGTGGAAGTGGTACGCGCCTTCATCCATTAACCTTAGCTGTGAGCAAACAGTTGATGCCGATCTATGACAAACCCATGATTTATTATCCACTCTCAACGTTGATGTTGTCAGGCATTCGTGAAGTCCTGCTTATTTCCACACCGCATGATTTGCCCATGTTTAAGCATGTGTTGGGCAATGGTTCGCAATGGGGTTTGTCGATTTCTTATGCTGAGCAACCCAGTCCCGACGGTTTGGCGCAGGCTTATCATATTGGTAAAGACTTTGTGCAGGGCGAGCCCTCAGCACTCATTTTAGGTGACAATATTTTTTATGGTGACGGTTTATCCAAGCAGCTTAAAGAGGCTGCTGCGCGTGATTCAGGCGCATCGGTATTTGCCTACCATGTGCAAGATCCTGAGCGTTATGGTGTTGTGGATTTTGATATGGGAGGAAAAGCGCTTTCCATTGAAGAAAAGCCAACGTCACCGAAATCAAACTATGCTGTGACAGGGCTTTATTTTTATGATGAACGCGTGGTTGAGATTGCAGCTGATCTCAAACCCTCAGCGCGCGGTGAATTGGAAATTACCGATGTGAATAAAGTGTACCTTGAGATGGATGCCTTGCATGTGCAGCGCATGGGCCGAGGTACAGCATGGTTGGATACAGGAACCCATGATTCACTTTTAGAAGCCGCGCAATTTGTAGAGGTGCTGGAGAAGCGGCAAGGTTTAAAAATCGCCTGCCTTGAAGAAATCGCTTGGCAAAAAGGTTATATCACTGATGAACAGCTTCTTGCCTTGGCGACCCCCTTACAAAAGAACGGTTATGGCCAGTATCTGATGAAGTTGCTGAACAGGAAGCATTAATATGAAGGTGAAGCCAACGAATCCCGAGGGTGTACTGCATATTGAGCCCAACGTGTTTGGCGATGCACGTGGCTTTTTTTTAGAGACCTACAACAAAGCGCGATATATGGCAGCAGGATTTCCAGATGTGGACTTTGTGCAAGATAACTATTCGCGCTCATCTCAAGGTGTGTTAAGGGGTTTGCATTTCCAATTAAATAACCCGCAAGGGAAGTTGGTGCAGGTAGCTACGGGTTCTGTATTTGATGTGGCTGTGGATATCCGTGTCGGCTCGCCAACATTTGGTCAATGGTATGGCTGCGAATTGAGTGAAGAAAATCATCATCAATTATGGATACCGCCCAAATTTGCGCATGGCTTTTGCGTGCTTTCTGAAACAGCTGATTTTATCTACAAATGTACAGATTATTACCGCCCTGAAGATGAAGGTGGGTTGCTATGGTCGGATGCTGCTATCGGCATTCAATGGCCGTTATCGGCACCAATGCTTTCCGACAAAGACAAAGCTTACAACTGCTTAGCGGATATCGATGTGGCACTTTTACCGAGATACTAAGTGAAATTATTGATTACAGGCTGCAACGGGCAAGTGGGTACAGCGCTGATGCTTCAGGCGTCGGCTTTTGGCTATGAAGCAGTGGGTCTGGATCGTGATGATTTAGATATCACCAATCAAGTTGCTGTGTTTGAGATATTGAAGACGCATCAGCCTGATGCAGTCGTCAATGCAGCTGCTTATACGGCAGTGGATAAGGCTGAAGCAGATGTGGATGCAGCTTTTGCCGTGAACGCCACGGCAGTAGGTTATTTGGCCAGAGCCTGTGTAGCTTTGGGTATCCCACTCGTGCATATCTCAACAGACTATGTGTTTGATGGCAGCAAGGAAGGGGCGTATAGCGAGACTGATGCTGTTTCTCCGCTTGGTGTTTATGGTGAGACGAAACTTGCAGGTGAAGCGCTTGTGCGAGAAATTTGCGAGAAATATTATATCTTGCGCACCAGTTGGGTGTTTTCTGCCCACGGAAACAACTTTGTAAAAACCATGCTGCGCTTGGGTGCGGAAAGAACTGAATTAGGCATCGTGTCTGACCAAAAAGGTAAACCTACCTCAGCAAAAGAGATTGCTGTTACGATTTATAACTTATTGCACAGTGCAAAACCTTCATGGGGTACTTATCATGTCGCGCAGCCTGATGCGACAACGTGGTTTGGTTTTGCAGAAGCGATTTTTGCAGAAGCGCGGAAGCAAGGTATGGCATTGAAGGTTGCCACGCTTCATAAGCTTACTACAGCAGATTATCCAACCCCGGCCAAAAGACCGGCAAACTCAGTGTTAAATTGCAGTAAGCTTGAAACAGAATTTGAACGAAAGATTAAACCCTGGGCAGAGTCACTCTCTGAAGTGATTAGCGAGTTAAAGGTAAAAAGTAAGATGGAAGACAGGGATGAACCTAACGAATGAGCTTTTTGCCAAACTTAATGGTTTGATTCGCTCTATACAGAAGAAGGTAAAAAAATGAAATCTAACAAAACAGATGCAACATCTGACATTTTACATCTCACATCTCACATAGCGCATACTCCGCGCAATATCCTGATAACTGGCGACTCAGGTTTTATCGGCTACAATGATGCGGATTAGCTCTAGTCAAGCCACAGCGATTAGTAAGCTGATCAAAGCATCGTTGGGGGCTGGTAGTGAAGTCTGGTTATTTGGCTCGAGGGCCTATGATTCAAAGCGGGGTGGTGATCTCGATTTGTATGTGGAGTCAGCTCAGCCTTGCAGCTTAGAGAAAAGGTTAAGGCTGACGACTAAAATTCAACTGCTGGTTGGCTTAAGGAAGGTTGACTTGATTGTGAAGACAGATTCAAGCCCCGATAGATCTATTTATACTACGGCCAAGTCAGAAGGGGTGCATTTATGATCGGAGAAACATTTCAGACTTTAGATTTGCATCTGGGCCGTGCAGACAAAGCGTATCATGAGGTGATTCTTTTTTCTGAAGCGTTGGATGTGCAAGCGCTGGATGATTTTGAGAAAGTAAAAGTGATTGATAGTTTTATTTTCAGGTTTATTAAAATCCAGGACTTGATGGGGAATAAATTATTCAGAGAAGTCCTCCAGGCTTTGGGGGAATATCAATCCTCTATGAGCATGTTAGATGTATTGGATCGATTAGAGCAACTTGAGCTGCTAAAAAGTGCGGAATTATGGATGGACTATAGCAATCTGAGAAATGTGTTAACCCATGAGTACCCTGATAACAGAGAAGAGGTTTTAGAGGGTATTCAGCTTGCTTTGAAAGTGTTTCCTGAAATGAAACGTATTCAGCGTGATATGAGGAAATATGCAAAAAATAAAGGATTACTTGAGGATAAGTAATGAGTGATTATAACCCCAATAATATTCTAGTCACAGGCGGCGCCGGTTTTATTGGTTGTAACTATGTGCGCTATATGTTGGAAACAGATGCGAATGTACACATCATCAATCTCGATGCGCTGACCTATGCAGGCTCATTGGAAAATCTAAAGGATTTGCCCGACGAGAATAGGCACACTTTTGTGCAAGGTGATATTAGCGATCGTGCGCTGATTGATAAGCTGATGCGCCAATATGAGATTGATACAGTCGTCCATTTTGCTGCTGAATCGCATGTGGATAATTCCATTTCTGGCCCGGAAATTTTTGTCAAAACCAATGTGATGGGTACATTCACTTTATTGGATGCTGCCCGCCAATATTGGTTTGCTGAAAAGAAATGGGGTAAAGAAGATTGCCGATTCCATCATATCTCAACGGATGAGGTCTATGGCACGCTTGAAGCAACCGACCCCGCATTTAGCGAAACCACGCCTTACGCACCAAACTCACCCTACTCAGCCTCTAAAGCAGGTTCCGATCACCTTGTGCGCGCGTATTTCCACACCTATGGCTTACCTGTGACGACAACCAACTGCTCCAACAACTATGGTTCATACCAGCACGGCGAAAAGTTTATTCCTACTGTCATTCGTAAATGTTTGGAGCAAGAAGCCATTCCAGTTTACGGTGATGGCACCAACATCCGCGACTGGCTGTATGTGACCGATCATTGCTCAGGTATAGATGCGGTGGTGCGCAAAGGCGAATTAGGTGAAGTGTATAATATTGGCGGTATCAATGAGTGGAAAAATATCGATATTTGCCGCTTGATATGCAAGTTGATGGATGAACTTCATCCTATTGCACCGCAGAAGGTGAATGGCGAAGCCAGAGAAGCTACCCTGGGGTATGAAAAGCTGATTACTTTTGTAACAGATCGCCCTGGCCACGATTGGCGATATGCCATTGATGCGACGAAGATGAATGATAAGCTTAATTGGCAACCTGCTGAGACTTTTGAAACTGGCATTCGGAAAACTGTAGCATGGTACCTTGAAAATCAAAGTGATCGACTATCTAATGGTTAACCAAGGAAAACTAAATCAAATGTCCAATGATACTCACCCAAAACTTCTGATGGTTTTGGGTGTATAGCTGTTTGTAATCGACGCTAAAGGTGTCAATCATGCAGCCAGCGATATTGATGGCAGTACTGAGTGATCATGCCCTGCCAACGATGGATGTTTGGCTGTTAGCCCAGGAATTGGCGAATGATGCAGGGAGTAACATTCCTGGATGAAAACTTGCTGAGAAAATGCGATCGATGGTGGGGTTTCGTAATGTGGCAGTTTATGATTGCAGGCTGAACATGGCTGTTGTACGTTCTATTCTAGTGGTGCATTTGGATGATTTTCCTCAGTTCAACAGATGTTTAATTGTTTTGGAGGGTGCAGAAAATGTATAATATTATCACTGTTGGTGGCACCGAAGAATGGGAAATATGCGATTAAGTCAAGAGCAGGTTGATGCCATTGAACAAGTTTTTCAAGCGGTGTTTCTACATGGTGAAGTCATTCTATTTGGCAGTCGGACGGACGATCAAAAAAAAGGTGGAGATATTGATCTTTTCATTCAGCCTGCGGAGCCAATGTTAGATTTATTTGCACGAAAAATCCGGTTTTTATTGGCGCTTAAAAATAGGATTGGTGAGCAAAAGATTGACCTTGTGCTGGCACCTTTTGCTCCGAAAGAGTTAAAGCGTGAAATAAAAAAAACAGGGATACTGTTATGCCGAATATAATTGAGCAGAAGCTGGAAAGGATTTTTCGCGAATGTGATACTCACCAGGCTCGAATGATGTCGGCGTATCATAAAATTCAACGTAAATTACCGTTGAAGCCAGCAAGTTATCTTCAGTTGAATGAAGAAGATGTTACACATATCGATCAGTTTTTGTTTCGTTATGCAAAGCTGCAAGATGCCATGGGTCAGCGCTTATTTAAAGCTATGCTTACCATGCTTCAAGAGGAAGTGGAACATGTTCCTTTTCTGGATATGCTGCATAAACTGGAAAAGCTAAATTTGATCGCATCGGCTGAAAAATGGCAGGAATTAAGTGAAACTCGCAATGCTATTGCCCATGAATATGACGATTCGCCAGAACTTATGGCTCAAGCGCTCAATGCTATTTTTTCATCAAATGAAGCACTCATTGGTGCATACGATGGTCTTAAAGATGCATATCAAAGAAGACAATCATGAAACCCGCGAAACAAGACGTGACCCCCGTGACCCTTGGCTCTTATCAACATGGTGAGAAGTTTATTCCTACAATAATTCGCAAATGTTTAGAGCAGGAGTCAATCCCTGTTTATGGCGATGGTAGCAATATTCGAGACTGGTTGTATGTGCAAGATCATTGCTCAGGTATTATTGACGCTGTTGTTCGCAAAGGCGCGTTGGGTGAAGTATATAATATCGGTGGTATTAACGAATGGAAAAATATTGATATCTGTCGTTTAATTTACCAGTTGATGGATGAGCGTATTCCAAATCATGCCCCACACGATAAGTTGATTACCTTTGTGACTGATCGCCCAGGTCATGATTGGCGTTACGCTATTGATGCTACCAAGATGAATGATAAGCTAAATTGGCACCCTGCTGAAACTTTTGAGACTGGCATTCGTAAAACTGTGGATTGGTTCTGCGATTTTGATGCTGCTGTTAGGATACAATGATAAGCCGCTTCAAACGTAAAGTTAGAAGCTATAGTTCAGATCCTCATTTGCGTGAAATGTCGCGTGGTGCAGCACTTGCCTTTATGCTAAAGATACTGGGTGCAGGTCTCATGTTTGCACTTAATGTGGTTGTGGCCCGCCTTCTTGGAGTTGAGGATACAGGCGTATATTTTTTGGCACTATCAATAGTTACAATTAGCTCAGTCGTTGCTAGGTTAGGACTAGATAATGCTTTGTTACGTTTTATTGCTATAAATGCAACCCATAAAGATTGGGGTGCTGTAAAAGGCGTTTATTTGCTTGGTACCCGTATAGCCTTAGTAGCTTCAGCAATGGTTACACTAGCGGTTTTTCTTAGCGCCCCTTTCATTACCAGTAATTTATTTAATAAACCTGAGTTGCTCGAACCCTTACGTTGGATGAGTTTTTCGATTTTACCTCTTGCTCTACTTAACTTGCAAGCTGAAAGCTTGAAGGGGCTAAAAAAAGTGAAAGCAGCAATGTTGGTACAAGGATTATGGCTGCCATTATTCTCTCTTATATTGCTAGTTCCATTGGTAAATATAATCGATTCAGCTGGTGCAAGTGTTGCGTATTCGTGTGCTTCAAGTGTAACCTTTTTGTTAGGGTTAAAATCATGGCGATTAGCTATGGTTGATTATGATGATTTGATTAAGCCATTCTCTTTAAAGGTGTTCTGGGTTAGTTGCGGTCCTCTTTTCACTGTTTCTATTTTAAATCGTGCTATTTTGCCATGGGGAGCATTCCTTTTTTTGGGTGTTTGGGTAAGTAGTGAAGATGTTGGAGTTTTTGGTGCTGCTCAGAGAGTAGCGATGCTAGTCAGTTTTGTTTTGGTAGCTGTAAATAGTGTTCTGGCTCCAAAATTTGCTGAATTATATGAAAATGGAGACATTAGTACATTAACAACTGTCGCTAGGCGTTCTATTTTGCTAACAGGTGTGATTGCATCACCAATATTCATTGCTTTATTGTTTCTGGGCAACACTGTTTTGGCCTTTTTTGGTGACGGATTTGAGCATGGGGAAATAGTACTAATTATTTTAGTAATTGGGCAATTGGTTAACGTTGCCTGTGGTTCAGTCGGTTACTTGTTAATGATGAGTGGCAATGAAACAAGCTATAGAAATGCGACTTTATGGTCTGCGCTAACATTTATTATTTCTTTGATGGTTCTCGTTCCGCTCTACGGGAATGTAGGAGCTGCGGCTGCTACGGCTATTGCTATGATTATTTTGAATATAACATCAGTATTTTATGTCGGGAGAAGGATACATGTCTATCTTTTTCCTTTTTTAGGTAAATAGGTGAAAAATGAAACTAGTTCCAACTACAACAGAGGATGCAATTAAAAAAGCTCGGTCTAGAGAGAATATTAGGTTGCTGTATATTGCTGGGGCAGGAAGAAGTGGCTCTACGCTTTTATCGTCAGTTTTGGGTGAGGGTGATGGAGTATGTAATGTAGGGGAAGTTCAGCGTATTTGGGAACGAGGTATATTAGAAAAAGGTTTGTGTGGATGCGCTAAAACAGTAGAGGAATGTCAATTTTGGCAAGAAACATTTAATGCTGCTTTTGATGAAGGGATAAACTCTGTCAATATTGAAGAAATGGTTAGAGTGGTCAATACGTTAGTCAGAATGAGAAATATTATAAGTCTTTTGCTTAAAATAAAACTAAACAAATTTTCTGACAATGAAAGAATATGTTTGCAACAATTAGAGAAATTATACGTTGCAATATATGAGCAGCATCCAGAGAGAATCATTATTGATGCATCAAAATATCCCAGTTATGCTCTTCTTTTATCGCATGTGTTGAAACTTGATGTTTTTGTTGTTCATTTGACTAGGAACCCTTTTGCAGTTGCCTACTCTTGGGGAAGAAAGAAGTTTAACCCTGACAGAAAGGCGAATATGAAAAATATGTCTGCGTTTAAGAGCACTTTTGTCTGGGTGAGCTGGAACTTGTTTCTCCAGGTTCTTTGTTCCGTTATTTACGGTAGAAAATATATGCAAATGAAATATTCCAGCTTTATTGATAACCCTAATAATGAGTTAAGCAGGCTTGAAAATTTTTTAGATAGAGAAAATATTTTTACTCGGTTTGACAAAAATCGGGAAATGTCAGTTGCTGTCCAGCATACTATAGCAGGAAATCCCATGCGTTTTGAGGGTGAGCGTATGAAGTTAAAGTATGATGATAACTGGGTAAAAAATATATCACCCGTTCAAAAAATTTTTGTCCACATTGTATCTTGGCCCTGGAGAAAGTTTTTAGGTTATTAGCAGGCGGGTTATTATTTTAGGGCGTGAGGAAATCCATGAAGGTATTATTATTATCAACTTACTTTGAAGGTCAGGGTGGGGCGGAGTTTGCGGTTCATCAACTGGCTTTGGATTTAATTGCACAGAACCACCAAGTTAAAGTGGTGTGTCTCAATAAATTAATGGATGGTTCGATACATGGCGAATATGAAGGAGTTCCAATTATTGAAATAAGCCCATTTAATTTATACTGGGCAGGAGAAAATGAAAATAAACCGCTACCATTAAAAATCCTTTGGCAACTTTTGGACATATTCAACTTTAGTGCCTATAAAATTTTACAAACAATTATTCAAAAAGAAAAGCCTGATATTATACATGTTCATAAAATGCGAGGGTTTTCCCCTTCAGTTTGGTTAGCTGCAAAACATCAAGATGTACCTGTTATACAGACTTGCCATGATTATGAGTTAATGAGCCCGGTTGCAAACTTTGAGGGTAAATTGGGTCGTCTCTTTTTATCTAAAAATGTGATTAGCAGGTTATACACCTTTTCTCGTTCATGGTTGTCTGATTGTGTGTCTGCTGTGACCTCGCCCAGTAATTATACATGTGAGAAAATATTGGGTGCTGGTTTTTTTGGTCGTACTCCCATAAAAGTGACTATACCAAATTCACATGGTTATTCTTCCACAGAACTGAAGGCTCGTAGAGGCATCGCAATTAAGAAAGATGAGACAAAATTGAAGTTAATGTTTATTGGCAGGTTAGAGACAATTAAGGGAATTGAGAATCTTTGTGAGTCATTTGCATCGCTCACAAATAAATATCCAAATGTTGTGCTAGATATTGTTGGTACGGGGAGTCTCTATCAAACTTTACAGGAAAAATATGCAAAAATTACAAGAATGAAGTTTCATGGTAAGCTGGTAGGTGAAGCGAAAGAAAAAGCGTTTGAAGTGGCTAATATGGTGTTGGTTCCATCCAAATGGCCTGAAGTATTTGGCATAGTGATTATTGAAGCGTTTGCTCACGGTATACCAGTTATTGCCACAAATGAAGGTGGAATGAAAGAGTTAATTCAACCTGGAAAGACAGGCTATTACTTTAAAGGCACATCTACACAAAGCATAAGCGAAACATTAATTGAGGTGCTAGAAAATACCGATAACATTATTGATATGAAAAATAATTGCTTCGATGAAGCAGAATATTATTCAAACGAAGCTGTATTAAAGCAGTATTTAAATGTTTACGAAAGGGTGATCAATGACTACAAAATATCCTGATTTTTTAATTGTCGGCGCCGCGAAAGCTGGAACAAGTGCATTGTTTCACATACTTGGTCAGCACCCCAGTGTATTTATCCCCCAAAATAAAGAGCCAAACTTTTTTGCCTTTGATGGTTCTATACCAAAGTATGCAGGGATTCATGATGCGGAAACTATCGTAAGGAACTCAATATGTGACCCAAATGAGTATTATGGTTTGTTCCGCGATTGTAAATCTCACCAAGTTACTGGTGAAGCTTCAACTCTGTATTTGTATGATAAAACTGCCCCTTCAAGGATAAAAGAGACCCTTCCAAATGTTAAAATTATTATTGTTTTACGTAATCCAGTTGAACGTGCACTGTCTGCATACAATCATTTGAGAAGAGACTTGCGTGAAGACAGCGAATCATTTGAAGAGGCTTTAGAGAAGGAGCACCTCAGGATTCAACAACGCTGGGAACACCTTTGGCATTATAAAGCTGTTGGAGAGTATTATGACCAACTATTAAGGTATAAAAATCTTTTTCCTGATAATAAGTTACTAATTATTAATTATGATGATTTCCTATCGTCACCTGATATGATAATTAAAGATGTTTGTGAATTTATTGGGGTTGACTCCTCGGTTTCACTGGATGTTGGTCAGAAGTACAATCAATCTGGGACACTGAAAAGTCATTTTTTACATAAGCTAATTAATCATCCTAATCTACTGAAAAAAGGATTAAAGCTCATCACATCTAAGAAAAGCAGAAAATTTGTATCTCTAAAATTAAAGAATTGGAATACTGCACCCAAACCATCAAGAGTTACTAATATCAGTGATGACTATAAACACTTGAGCCGCTATTACCTTGAGGATATTGTAAATATTGAAAAAATTACTGGTTTGGATTTAAGCGCATGGAAAATTCAAGAATGATTCTTCAGAATATAACTAATTGTGCAGAAAGAAAAACGCTTGTTGATGGAACATATTTATAATGGCTCCTCAACTAAATGCATGGCCGTTAATAATAGAAAAGCTCACTATTATTAAATCAGATCAAGAAGATGATTTTATTGAGGATATTATAGAAGGTGAAGGGAAAATTGTTTTAAGCTTCTTAAATGCACATGCTGCAAACATAGCTTGGAATGATAAAGTGTTTGCTGATCTTCTTTTGGGGTCAGATATATTGGTTAGAGATGGTGTAGGTATTTCAATATTATTACGTTCATTAGGGCTAAATGCTGGTGGAAACTTAAATGGAACAGATTTAATCGAGAAAATATTATTGAAAGTTGACAAAAATAAATCTATAGCGGTATTTGGAACAATAGATCCTTATTTAAATATGGCTTGCCAGAAAATTAAAGATATGGGATTTTCAAAGGAACTTATATGCCAGAATGGCTTTATGGCCGATGGGGAATATTTGAACCTTTATAATGAAACTCTTCCAGATATTGTGATTTTGGCTATGGGTATGCCAAAACAGGAACGAATATCTCTACTATTGAAAAGTTCGAAAGCAGAGAAAAACTCATTGATAATTAACGGTGGCGCAATTGCTGATTTTATGGCTGGGAGATTCTCTAGAGCACCAAATTGGGTAAGGAAAGCTGGTTTCGAGTGGTTTTACCGTTTAATTTCTGAGCCTAAAAGGCTGTGGAAGAGGTATTTACTAGGAAACTTTGCATTTCTATTTAGAGTCATCGTAATTATGGCTGCAATTAAAAAAGAACGCTAATATATTTTTACTCAATCATCTAATGCGGCCATAAATAATGATTATCAAAAGTGATTTCTCGAAACGTTTGCAATACTTGCTTATGGCGTGGCCTATTTTCTGGGTCGCTGGAATTGATCAGTTTGGCATGCTTTTTTTTGTTATTATTGAGCTTTCTTTGTATATTAACCTAAGGGGGTTAAAGTTTAGCTATGATAAAGCGGACTTTTGGCTCTTCATTTTGTGTATTTGGTGGCTCACCCCTATTTTATGGGTTGAAAATTGGGGCGTATATTTAAAATCATTTTCAGTAATTATAACAGTCTTAATTTTACATCTCCTTATCATAAACCAGGTTAAATCATTTAAGAATATATTAACGCTATTAAATGGATTGAAATTTGTTGCGATTTATATTTCTTTAGGGACTGTTCTCTTCTTTTTTTATGCTAGCGAGTTTCGTACCATTTTAGGTTATTTTTTGCCTAGTAGTTTATTAGATTCAAACTTCTTCCACGGTATGGGTTATCATTCTCTTGGAGTTATGGCGGAAGATGAAAATTCCGAAATGCGCGTCAAAAGTATCCTTACTGGTTATAGCAGCTTAAGCATGATTTGCTTAATGATTGCCCCAGTTATGGTTTTTCTATTTAGAATAGAAAAAAAAGAAAAAAGTGCATATTTGTTTGTAGCCCTATTTATATTGATGTTTTTCACTGAAATAATGACCAAGTCACGCTTGGCAATACTAGCTTTGTTAGTAGGTATGATACTACTTGTATACTTGGAATCCACGCGCGTGAAGGTTTATCAAAGGGGTTTGATTTACTTGTTTTCAACCTTTGCAGTGTTAATTATAATTGCAACTGGGATTATTTTTGCTTCACAACTTGTTGAAGAATTCAATAAAGTTTTCCTTGATTTTCGAGCTGCAAGCTCGATGACTCGTCTCCATATTTATGCCAGCACAATTGCTTCCTTGCCTGAGCACTGGATAATTGGCTGGGGCCACTCAAGGCCAATTGAAGGGATGAATGCTTTATACTCAATGGGTACGCATAGTAGTATACTTGGTATGTTGTACCAACATGGGGTAGTCGGGTTGATAATTTATGTGATGATTTGGGTTAATGTCTGGCGGACAGCAATCGGGCTATACATGCATGCACATGGAATAGAAATGCGACTGCTTTCAGCTACTTTGATTGCTGCGTATTTTATGCTGAATATTCGTGAACTAGGTGACATTTGGTGGTGGGATCAGCTTTTGTGTATTACAGTTGTCATTCTATGGGGAATAGGGGATGCGGCGCTTAAAATAAACCAAAGAGTACAGGGTTAAATATATGAATAATATCATAATTACTGGTATGCATAGAAGTGGCACAACTGTTTTGGGTGATTTGATTGCAAAAGCATATGATATTGATTATTTGCATGAGCCATTCAATGCTGACTTTGGATGTGATGCAATTTCTAAATCTTATCCAAAAGTTGAAAGGAATAATAAAGGGGAAGAATTAAAATATCTTGAGTTGCTGAATCATATATTCTCATTACGCTTTAAGTGCCATAAAACAAGTGCTACTGATGGGTGGATAAAAACAATGCTCCGGCCTGTAACGGGTGGTAAGTGTGGTATGAATCGGATGAGATTGGCTCTCAAGGAATTTTTTGGCTTAAGGAAGCGAAAGTAAGCCTTATTGCTGAAAGATGCATTTCTTGTGGGTCTTTCACCTCTCCTTATCAAAAAGTTCGATGCAAAAGTCATTATCACGATTCGCCACCCAGCTGCGATTTGGAGAAGTGTTCAGCGAATGGGCTGGAAATTTGAATTTGATAGTCTGGACAGAACAAGGCTAGCCGAACTTTGTGCTGACTTTGGACTAAGCGAAGAACAACTATTGCAAATGAAAGAAGTTGAAAAAATTGCTTACCTTTGGTTATCTATTTATCGTGATGTGACGGATTTATCTGAGCATTATAAGGAGTGTTTAATTATCGTGAAGCATGAAGACTTCTGTATCCTCACTGAGGAAACTGCTAATAGATGCGCTGATTTTCTAGGCCAAAGCAGAAAGGAGAAACTATTAGAATTATTTACCAAATTTACCTCTGGCGGGAAAGTAAATGCTCCAGGTAAGAAGTTACATGATTTTAAACGTGATTCAAGTAAATTGGCATGGAGCTGGGTAGGCAAAATAGATGCAAATGACTGCAAGATAATCCGAGATATTACGGAAGAAAAGGTCATCGAATTGTATGGCTACTGGAGCCCAAATTAGAGGTCACGGTGACGTATGGATAACGACAAACGAAGATTCTTAAGAAATACGTCATGTGGCTTGTTAGGCGTATTATCCATGGTTGCATTTGCTCGCAATGGTTATCCTGCATTCTTAGCGAATGATAAATGTCTAGGTCTTGAGGATATACCCCTTAAAGTAATAGCAAAGAATAGAGGGATTCTATTTGGTACAGCTGTTACGTATCAACAGTTGTCGAAAGACACAAAATTTTCAGCATTGGTGGCTCGTGAGGCCAAGTTAATAACCCCTATCCAAGAACTTAAGTGGCAGACACTAAGGCCTGGTCCGGGTCGGTTTGATTATCGTAAAGCAGAGTATTTGATTCAGTTTGCTGAAAAGAACAATCAGATGGTCAGAGGCCACACATTAATGTGGCATATGGGAATTCCAAATTGGGCTTTGAAAGAAATTAGTTCAGGAAACGCTGATAAAATCATGACAGAGCATATTAAACAAGTTGTAGGCAACTTTAAGGGTCGTATTTATTCGTGGGATGTTGTCAATGAAGTAGCATCTAACTCAAAATCAGAATTATTGAGGAAGAGTCCTTGGGGTAACAAAGGGACAATTGATTATATTCATGATGCTTTTTCTGTTGCACATGAGGCAGATCCTTCAGCATTATTGGTGTTCAACGATCATCAAGTTGAATATGACACTTCAAAACAAAACGCTAAGAGATATAACATCCTTAAAATAGTAGAAAAACTTATCACTCTTGGTACCCCGATTCATGCTTTTGGCATTCAGGCTCATTTGTATGGGAAAAAGAAAATTGCAAAAAATCACTTGATGTCTTTTATTGATAACCTATCGCAATTTGGACTGGAAGTTCACATAACAGAGTTAGATGTAAAGGATCAAAGGCTTCCCAAGAATCCTCAAGAAAGAGACCTTATTGTCGCAAATATTTATAATGATTTTTTGGAATCAATCTTAGTATCTAAAAATATAAAAGTACTTAATTTATGGGGACTTTCTGATAGATACTCTTGGTATAATCATAAGTTTATAAGAGAAGATGGGATGCCAGCTCGGCCGTTACTTTATGATGATGAATTGATGCCTAAGGAAGTTCGATTAATCGTTGCAAAACAATTGTGTGCCTATGGTAGTTAGTTTAGTTGTCAACAAAATTTGAATCTCCCTTCCCACCTCCGAATTGCTAGTGATCTAAGTGCCTGACCAAAATAGCTTGAAGGAGTCAGGATGGGTGGTGAGCGATACTCGGAAAAATTTAAGATTGAGGCAGTAAAACAGGTTGTTGATAGGGGTGCCTCGAATCCATCAGTGGATTCTACTAGTTGGACGTTGCAAAGAAAAGTCTTTACGCATGGATTACCAAAGGGGTTTGGTTGGAACCACAAGCGCGTTTATCGTATTTATCGGGAGCTGGAGCTTAATTTACGCATTAAACCAAAGAAACGCTTGGTTAGAGAGCGCCCTGAAGCACTTGCTGTGCCTGATACAATCAATGAATGCTGGTCTATGGATTTTATGCACGACCAGCTTGGTGATGGGCGAGGCTATCGTTTGTTTAATGTGATTGATGATTTTAATCGTGAAGGTTTAGCCATGGAGATCGACTTTTCATTACCATCAAGCCGTGTGATTCGCGCTTTGGATCAAATCATTGAGTGGCGTGGCAGACCCAAACGAATCCGAAGCGATAATGGGCCTGAATATATCAGCCATCTTTTGGCAGATTGGGCGAGAAAGAATGATATTACACTGGAGTTTATTCAGCCTGGCAACCCACAGCAAAACGCTTATGTTGAACGATATAATCGCACCGTGAGGTATGATTGGTTGAGCCAATATATCTTCAAAAGTCTTGAAGAAGTGCAAAATCATGCAACCCGGTGGTTATGGACTTACAACAATGAGAGACCTAATATGGCTCTCGGTGGCATTACACCAAAACAAAAGTTGGCGCTGACCAACTATTCTTCCACTTTTGGGTTCGCTTAAAAATGGGGGGATTACCGTAGAATGTTTGAGATAGGAGATAAGTCTAAATGAATCAAAATCTGAAAGGTGGTATCATGATGCAAAATCATTATATGATATCAATTCTGCAGAGATTAATCGATGTTATAATCGTTTACGCTTTGCTCTCACTTCTATGCGAATTATACGAGATTCCTTTCAATAAAGCATATTTTGTTCTTGCGCTTTTAGGGGCGATATTTACATGGGGAGCCATGAGCGCAGTAGGTGCTTACCGGGCTTGGCGAGGTTCGGCAATTTGGCATCAGCTCATAGTGATTTATTATGGCTGGATAATTGTTGTCGTATTGCTTTTATTTTTGGGCTGGGGCACTAAAAACATTGAGGGATATTCGCGTTTGGTCATTGCCAGTTGGTTAATACTTACCCCAATACTTTTATCGATAGCTCATGTCGCGCAAAGACTTATTTTGCGATGGCTGAGGAAGAAGGGGCGCAATTCGCGTCGTGCTGTCATTGTAGGTGCTGGTGATTTGGGGATAAAGCTGGCACATCGCATACAAGAAGCAGATTGGATGGGTTTAACGCTGGTTGGCTTTTTTGATGATGATCTGGAAAAAGAAAATACAAATGTTCTCAATGTGCCTGTTTTGGGCAAAACCAAAGATGTGTACACTTTTGTTCGCGCTGAAGGCATTGAACATGTGTATTTGGCGCTGCCCATGCGTTCGGAAGAAATGATGAAGCAAGTTTTTGATCAATTGCAAGATACTACTGCCTCGATGTTTTTAGTTCCCGATTTGTTCATATTTGAGCTGCTGGGCGCAAGGGAGCTGGATGTGGCGGGGTTGCCAGCATTTGCTTTGTGCGAGACACCGTTAACAGGCCCATATGGTATGATTAAGCGAATTGAGGATATTGTTATCGCGAGCTTAATCTTGTTGATGATTTGGCCGCTTTTGGTTGGCATTGCGGTGGCTATAAAATTGACATCTAAAGGTTCGATTCTTTTCAAGCAAAGGCGTTATGGTCTGCATGGTGAAAAAATTAATGTATACAAGTTCAGGTCGATGACTGTTTGTGAAAATGATGAAACGGTCATCCGCCAGGCAAGTGTTGGCGATGCTCGTGTAACCAGACTTGGGGCCTTTTTACGAAGAACATCGTTGGACGAGTTGCCTCAATTTATTAATGTACTGCAAGGTCGCATGAGTGTGGTTGGCCCAAGGCCACATGCGGTGGCGCATAATGAGCAGTATCGTAAGCTGATCAAGGGCTATATGTGGCGACACAAAGTGAAGCCCGGAATCACCGGATGGGCACAAATAAATGGCTGGCGCGGCGAAACTGATACTTTAGATAAGATGGAAAAACGCGTAGAATTCGATATTGATTATATTCAGCGTTGGTCTGTATGGTTGGATCTGAAAATTGTATTCCTTACAATTTTTAAAGGCTTTATCAATAAAAATGCATTCTAGGATTTAAGAAATATGCCGCATTCATTACGAAAGATAGTTTTTCCTGCCGCAGGTATGGGCACTCGTTTCTTGCCAGCGACCAAATCAACACCAAAAGAGATGCTTACGGTGGTGGACAGGCCATTGATTCAATATGGCGTAGAGGAAGCACTAAAAGCTGGTATGGATGACATCATTATGATTACAGGGCGCGGTAAACGAGCTATTGAAGATCACTTTGATATTTCTGCTGAGCTTGAAGCCAATTTACGTGCGACGGGTAAGAGCGTCTTGTATGAGGAAGTGTCACGTGTTTCTCGTATGGCTGCTGTAGCTTATGTAAGGCAGAAGGAAGCGAAGGGGCTTGGGCATGCTGTGTTATGTGCGGAGCCTTGGGTCGGCGATGAGTGCTTTGGCGTGTCGTTGGCTGATGAATTGATGGTTTCTGATGTGCCGGTGATGCAACAGCTTAGGCTTGTGCATGAGGCCCTGGGTGGATGCTCGGTCGTTGCTTTAGCACGGGTGCCTGAAGCGGATGTTTCTAAATATGGTATTGTGGAAGTGAGCTCAGAAGAGAATGGTGTGTATCGTTTAACTGGCATGGTTGAAAAACCAAAGCCTGAAGATGCACCTTCGAATTTGGCTATGATTGGCCGTTATATTTTCACACCATCATTGTTTGCGTTTTTAAATGATGCCCAACCCAGCGTGGGTGGTGAGATTCAACTGACCGATGCGATGCAAAAGCTGGCAGCAGTGGAACCTATGTATGGGGTGGTGGTGGATGCGGAGCGCTTTGATGCGGGTAATCCGCTTGGGTTCCTGATTGCTAATCTCACGCTTGGTGTGCGCCATCCCCAGTATGGCGACACCTTAAGGGAATACCTGAAAAAGCTTTAAGGGGCTTTTATTTAATCTCGCTTTTATTCGATTTCTAAATGGCGATGGAATTGGGTTAAATTATCGCAGCCTGATGCCCTGACCACGACCAAATCTTCCAAACGCACACCACCGATATCGGCATAATATAAACCGGGCTCAATCGTGATGACTTGGCGCTCTTCTAAAATAGCGCCATTTTTCGATACGCGCGGGGCTTCGTGGATATCAAGACCCACGCCATGACCAGTACCGTGGAAGAAGCCGCCTTGTTTGCCGTTGACCATGCCAGTTTTGAACCCCTGATTGTCGAAATGCTTGGTGATGTTGTTGTGAATCGTTGCGGTGTCGGCACCTGCGCACACCATGTTAAGACCGATATCCTGGCCCTCGTATACAGTTTGATACATTTTTCTTAAATCAGCAGATGCTTTGCCTTTGACATAAGTGCGCGTCATATCGCCCCAGTAACCAGAGCTAACCAAACGCGGGAAGATATCGATAATGATGGGCTCGTTGGCTTGCAAAGGGCCAGAACCCATATCGTGTGGGTCGGCAGATTGGTTGCCACAGGCAACGATGGTGTGCGACGGCACGGCACCTTTGGAAATGAGGTAGGTTTCAATCACGGCGCGCACAGCTTCGGAAGTTACAATTTCTCCAGCTTGTTCATGGTTGTTTGGAAATAGAATGTGTTGTTTGTTATCGATGCTACAAGCTGCAAGAAAGTTTTCAGCTGCGTGCATAGATTCTTTGGTCAAGCGTTCAGCAAGAGTAAGTTGGGCAATTTCAGCTTCTGATTTAATCGCCCGTTCTGGAAACAATGAGGCAGGGCTTGGCGTTACCTTAAAGCCTAGCTCTCTCAGCTCTTCTGCAGCCAATAGGCCAAAATCAGCTGGCACCAATACCTCGTTGATACCTTGGTTTTGCATAAAAGCGGCTGCTGCTGCGGCAAGACTAGGTTTCCAGCCCAAGGCTTTGGCTTGTTCATGCCACAGACTATCCAAATGTACTTCATCCAATTTTGTCTGGCTTTTGGCTCTATCGACTTCCAAAGGTGAAAAAAGACCGTGCCAGGTTGTTTTCTTATCTTCAACAATACCAATGACGACAAAAGCATCGGGAACAAACATGCCCGATACATACAGCATATCGGCAAAATGCTCTGACCCAGAGATAAGTAACTTGGCAGTTTTTTTCATGGGTTTACTCATTTGGGCCTTTGGCCTGAATGCTTAAAGCATGAATCACTTCGCCAAACAAATGGCGGGTGGCTTCATTGACCAGGCGATGTTTTTGCACACGTGAGAGGCCAGTGAAGGCTTCTGCAGTGATGCTGACAATAAAATGACCGCCGCCATCTCTGGCACCAGCATGGCCGGCATGTTTGTAGGATTCATCGATCATATCGAGGTGAGTGGGCTTAAATGTTTCTTGCAAAACCTGGCGAATGATATCGGCTGGATTCATCCGCGCTTTTTCTCGGTATACACGTTTTTGGTTGGTTTCTTGGCAGCGGGTTTACGCGATGTTGGCTTTTTGGCTTCGGTTTTAGTTTCAATAACTTTTGCCACGATATTTTTACGATAAAGAATAAAGATTTTGCCGATATGGTGAACCAAAATGGCGTTGTTTTTTTCTGCTAAATCCGCAGCCGCTTGTTGGCGTATAGCCCTGTCATCGTCCTGGATATGCACTTTAATCAATTCATGCGTGGTAAGGGCATGGTCTGTTTCTTTGATGACGTTTTCAGTGAGCCCATGTTGACCAACGCGGACAACGGGTTTGAGGTGGTGCGCCTGCGCTTTTAGCGCTGACTTCATTTTATTATCTAGTTTCATAGCCGAAGATTAAGTTGTTTTTTCACTTCTGGCTATGGATTGAAGGAAAATTGGTGTTTTTGGTATGAAACATGCTTATGGTTATCCCATGAAAATAGCTGCCGATAAGCAACAGCTCAGCAACTTACGCGCTGACCCAAGCCGTGTGGTGATATTGGGTGCTGGGCGAAGTGGCTTAGCTATGATTGAAACCTTGGCTGAAGAAGAGTTGGTTGAGATTGTGGCAGTGGTAGATATCAATGGCGATGCACCCGGTTTGCATCAAGTCAAAGGCATGGGGATTCCCACTTTCACGGATGTGGAAACTGCGCTGATTTCCTCTGCGCCTTGCGTGGCTTTTAATTTGACAGGCAATGAGATGGTTGAGGAAGTGGCTGCTGCTATTTTGGGCGTTGGCGCAGTGGTAGGTGGCCTTGAGGCTCGCTTGATTCATCGTATGGTAACGGATTTAAAAGAAGCCAAGAATGAGCTGCAATATCAAGCAACCCATGATGTGCTCACTGGGTTAATGAATCGCCGTTTTATGGTGGAAAAGCTTTTGCAGGAAATTGATCGTTGTAAACGTTATAACGTGTCCTGCGCTGTGGTGATGATGGATCTGGATCATTTTAAGTCGGTCAATGATGAGCGTGGTCACGCTGTTGGTGATAGGGCTTTAAAGGTGGTGTCGTCTTCGATTGCCAATCAGATTCGTGGTGCTGATTCCTTGGCCAGGTGGGGCGGCGAAGAGTTTTTACTCTTATTGCCGCATGCTGATAAACCCATTGCGACCCAAGTTGCCGAAAAGTGTTTAGTTAGCCTGAGAGACGCACCTATTGAGGATGCTGTTAATGGTAACTTTTTCACCAGCTTCTCAGCCGGAGTGGCATGCATTAACGAGTTGGACTTAAGTTTACCTGCTGCTGATGTGCTTGATGATTTGTTAGCTATTGCTGACAAACGTTTGTATGCAGCCAAAGCTAGGGGTAGGGCATGTGTGGTTGCGGATATAATGCCTGCTAGCAATTGACGCTTATTGCTCATGCTCCTAGGCTTGAGCATAGATTTTTTTTAGATGGAGTAATGATATGCATACCAAACTATTGGCTTTAACAATCGCAGCTTCTGCTTTATTGGCAGCCTGCTCAAGCGCACCTGGCCCGACTGTGTACAAACATCCAGAAACAAAAAGCATTGTATTGCTTCAAGGCGAGAACTTGGTTTGTGAGCCTTTGTTCCGCAAAGCTGGTTTTGAGAAAGTTGATACAGGCGCAGTAGAGAAATAAAAAATTTATCCCTCAGCCTCTGGCTGGGGGATTTTCTTTTTGTAATACGTACGATTCCAGCATGCTGCAAAGCATTTGATTCGCATCGGGCATTTCCAAATCGCTTAATTTAAAAATATTATACCACAACACATCACTCTCAGCAGCGATTATAGTTTGATTTGGAAGTAGTGCTGAAAACAGGGTGAATTGCAGTAAACGGTCAGCATACAGATGGTTATACTCACCGATGATGGCTAAGTCAGTAACGGTAATATTCGTTTCTTCCTGAAGCTCGCGCATGGCGGTTTCTTTTGCAGATTCGCCAATCTCATGTTTTCCACCCGGAAAAGACCACACATCAGGGCAATGCACATCGGCTTTACGTCTTAGAAGTAAGACTTCATTTTTTTCATTGAACACAGCCACCAGGCCAATCGACAACATCATGTCATACTCTTCTTTTTTAACATGCAACAAGCCTAATATTTTTAAAACAGTTGCAACATACATAGCTTCATGCTTCATCAAGTTGCTTGAAAAATGTGCTGGTATAGCTTGCCGCCAAACGAAGTGTTGGTGGTGGCCTGAGATGAGTATGAAAAAACTACAAAGTATACGCGGGATTCATGATGGGTTACCTGCAGAAGTAAAGCAATGGCGTCATATTGAAGATGTGGCGCGGGATGTATTTTCTAGCTTCGCATTCAATGAAGTACGTTTACCTATTTTAGAACCCACTGAACTTTTTGTGCGATCCGTAGGCGAGAAAACCGATATTGTTTCTAAAGAGATGTATGCCTTTGAAGATCAGGGCGGCGACAATATTTGTTTACGCCCTGAAGGTACCGCAGGTTCTGTGCGCGCGTATTTGCAAGCCGGTCTTACCCGTGAGGGCGCACAACGCTGGTTTTATATGGGGCCAATGTTTCGCCGCGAGCGCCCGCAAAAGGGAAGGCTTCGCCAATTCCAACAAATCGGAGCTGAATTTTTTGGTGTGACTGGCCCGTTGGAAGATGCTGAAGTATTATCCATGGCGCAAATCTTTTTGACGCGGCTTGGAATCCAACAAACAAGTTTGGAAATTAACTCACTCGGTTGTACGGCCTGTCGCCCTGCGTATCGCGACTTGTTGGTATCTTTTTTAAATGCCAGAAAAGAACAACTTTGTGAAACATGTCATGACCGCATGACAACGAATCCCATGCGGGTGCTCGATTGCAAAGTGGCTAGCTGCCAAACTGCTTTGACGGACGCGCCTGAAATGGTTGAGCATCTTTGCGGCGATTGCGATTCACATTTTGCTGGCCTCAAGCTTGGCCTAGCGGCTTTGGGCGTTGGTTATCAAATCAATCCGCGCATTGTACGTGGTCTAGATTATTACAATCGCACTGCTTTTGAATTTATTACCGATCAACTTGGTGCTCAAGGCACTGTGCTTGCAGGTGGCCGTTATGATGGGCTTGTCGAATCATTGGGCGGGCCAAGTACCCCTGCCATTGGTTTTGCTGCGGGTATGGAGCGTTTGGCGATGCTTTTGCCCGAATCTAAAGCAATACAAGTGGATGTGGCAGTCGTTGCTTTGGGTGAAGCTGTTTACGCCTATGCTTTGCAGCAAGCAGCAACACTGCGTGAAGCAGGTTTGTGTGTTGTCCATTGCGGTGGCGGCAGCGCCAAACGCCAGTTTAAGATTGCTGACCGAGAGGCAGCACGTTTTGTGGTCATTATTGGTGAAGATGAAATGAACGGACAAGTGTTAATGCTTAAAAATTTGAGTACTGGTGCGCAAATCAGTGTATCGATTGCCCAAGCGCTTAGCGTTATTGTACAAAGTTAGCCAATTTGTTGTTTCAATAACGTTGTATTGAAAAAGGCATAAAAAAAAGAGCCACGATTTCTCGCGGCTCTTTTTCTTTGTATGGTGCGCCCAGATGGACTCGAACCATCGGCCCACGGATTAAAAGTCCGCTACTCTACCAACTGAGCTATAGGCGCCAATGCGGGGCATTATGGTAATTGAACCCCGTGTGTCAAACACTAAAATGATGTCGACAGATTTAGACTTTCCCTAACTCTCTTGCCACAGCGCGATAGCCAATATCTTTGCGGTAAAAACCACCTGGCCAATCCATATTTTCCAGGGCTTTATACACTTTTTCTTGAGCTTCTTGCACAGAATCAGCAAGGGTAGTAACACCCAAAACGCGGCCGCCAACATTGACAATTTCGCCTTCTTTTTCAGCTGTGCCTGCGTGGAAAACATAAGTACCTGCTGCTTCAACCGCATCCAAGCCACGGATGGGCTGATCTTTTTCAAAATCATTGGGGTATCCGCCTGATACCACGACCACGCAGAGTGCCTTGCGCTCATCCCACTCCAAAACCGTGCCTTCGAGTTTGGATTGTGCCGCAGCAAGTAATACAACGCCCAAATCGGATTTAAGACGGCTCATCAGGGGTTGGCATTCGGGGTCGCCAAAGCGAACATTGAATTCTAAAGTTTTGATGCCACTGGCAGTGAGCATTACGCCTGCATATAAAGTGCCGATAAAATTGATGCCACGTGCTTTAAGGGCAGAAATGGTTGGTTTGGCAATAGTTTCTAAAACTTCTTGCTCTACATCAGCGGTCACGCATGGTGCAGGGCTGTATGCACCCATACCGCCCGTGTTCGGACCTTTGTCGCCATCAAGCAATGCTTTGTGATCCTGGCTGGAGGCCAGCGGCAAAATAGTGTCGCCAGAGACGATGAATAAACATGATGCTTCTTCACCCACCAAAAATTCTTCAATCACCACTTGTGAACCAGCATCACCAAAGCTGTTGCCAGACAACATGTCGCGAGCAGCAGCAATGGCTTCGTCTTCTGATGTGGCAACAATCACGCCTTTACCAGCAGCAAGACCAGAAGCTTTAACTACGATAGGTGCGCCCCATTTGCGAATCAGCGCTTCGGCTTGGTCGGGGTCGGTGTGGGTTTCAAACTTGGCAGTAGGCACGCCAGCTTCATCCATCAACGTTTTCGAGAATGATTTGCTACCTTCCAGTTCGGCTGCAGCCTGATCAGGGCCAAACACTGCAAAGTTTTCAGCGCGCAATTGATCGGCTAAACCTTTCACCAGCGGCACCTCAGGGCCAACAACAACCAAGTCGGGTTGTTCAAAACGCGCCAATTTCATCAATGGTTCAATATCTTCAGCGCTGATAGGAATGCAGCGGGCTTCTTGGGCAATGCCGGGGTTTCCTGGTGCGCAAATGACTTCGGTGACTGAAGGTGAGCGTTTGAGTTTCCAGCATAATGCGTGTTCGCGGCCACCGCCGCCGATAACGAGTACTTTCATGGTGATGATTCCTTTTTGATGCCTAAATTACATTTTATATTGGCGCTGGATGTCACGTTTTACATCGCGCTCTTTTTCATCTTGGCGCTTGTCATACAATTTCTTACCCCGACCCAAAGCGATTTCGACTTTAGCAAAACCACGGGCATTGAAATAAATTTTCAGTGGCACTATGGCCAGACCTTTTTCGTTGAGTTTGGCGGCTAGTTTTTCCAGTTCACGTTTACGGAGTAATAATTCACGGGTGCGGGCAGGCTCCAGCGGGTTGTTTAAGGCTGCGGGTTTATATGGGCTGATATGGCAGCCGAGTAGCAACAACTTATCGTTGCGAATCAGGCAATGCGCTTCAGCCAAATTCACTTGCCCAGCGCGGATGGATTTCACCTCAGGGCCAAGCAGAATCATACCTGCTTCATAGGTTTCTAAAATTTGATATTCATGCCGCGCGCGGCGATTGATGATAGACATGGGCGAAGCTTACCTTGCTTGTGATTGAATTAGAATGCTAAGCCCATAATGGCTTGGCTAAGGCCCATAATAATGGGGGATAAAACGCTTTGAAAAACACCAAATACAAGCAAGCCAATAATAATAAAAAAGCCGTAGGGTTCGATGCGGGAAAGTTGGTATGCTGCAGGTCCTGGCAACAGGCCAACAGCGACGCGCCCGCCATCGAGAGGTGGTAGTGGTAACAAGTTAAAAATAAAGAGCACCACATTAATAATGATGGATGCCTGACACATCATGGCCAAAGGTTCTGCAACAAAGCGTGCACCTGCTGGCAAGTGGATGGCAACCCATAGTAACAGGGCAGATAAAAGTGCAAGGGCGAGATTGGTCAGTGGGCCAGCAAGCGCCACCCAGACCATATCACGTTTGGGATTGTTGAGTTTTCTTGCATCAATAGGTACAGGTTTGGCATAACCGAATAAAAAGGGTGCACCCATGATCAATAGGCCGAGAGGAATAAGGATAGTGCCCACAGGGTCGATATGTTTGAGCGGGTTAAGCGTTAGTCTCCCCATCCAGGCAGCTGTGTTATCGCCAAGTTTGTTAGCGACATAACCATGGGCGTATTCGTGTAACACAATGGCCAGAAGTACAGGCAGAGCCCAAATACTTATGCCTCGTAAAATCGCATCAATTTCCATATTTCCTCTTAATTTGCTGGCTGCAAGCTAATGTGTTGCGCAATAAACTGGCGTACACCAATGAGTTCTTCGGTGGTATAAGGCTGTGGTGGCGACACGCCCCAAATCGGTGCTGGCCAGGCAGGGTCGCCACGAAAGCGTACGACATGATGGATATGCAATTGCGGCACCATATTACCAAGGGCAGCAATATTCATTTTATCAGCCTTAAAGATGGTTTTCAGGGTTTTGGCAAAGGCGCTTGATTCGCGCATGCATTGCATTTGCTCTTCTTCACTTAACTCATGAATCTCCGTGATGCCTTCGCGCTGGGGAACTAAAATAAACCAAGGGTATTGTTTATCATTCATCAGCAAAACAAGGCAAAGCTCAAAGCGGCCAAGCACTGCGCAATCATTTTTGAGTTGATGATGTAGTATCATTGAAAACTCCCTTGAACATGCTGCTGAAAAAATCGGTTGGCTTGAAATAAATCACGCGGCCTGCCGATATCAAACCAGTAACCATTGTGTACCAAACCTTTGCAGGCATGCTGCTCTACTGCAACTTGTATAGGCTGGGTAAGCGGGAAAGGATGCTGCGTTGGATACGATTGCAGTGTAGATGCATCCCAAACCGAAACACCAGCAAAAGTAAATTTATTTTGTCCTTGCAGTGAAATGTTTTTTTGGTTTAGCGCAAAATCACCCAACGGATGATGTTTGGGATTTGGCACCAAAGCTAAAGCGCAGCCTTTTTCTGGACAGAGTCTTGCCAAACTACGGATATCCATAGTTGCAAGTACATCAGCGTTATGGATGGCTACTAAGCCATCGCCAGGCAAAAGATCAAGGGCTTGGCGCGCACCGCCGCCAGAGTTGAGCAGGGTTTCTTCAAAACTAAAAGACAAACGGGCGTTCCATTGTTGGCCTTGGCCCAAATATTGTTGCATGCGGTCTGCATGATGATGGATGTTAATGGCAATATCTTGAATGCCTTGGCTCACTAAACTCCGTATCACCCGCACGATGGCAGGCTCGCCAGCAATAGGTATCAAAGCTTTGGGTGTATGCTGGGTAAATGTTTTTAAACGGGAGCCAATACCGGCGGCAAGAATGATGGCACGAGTGACTTCTGACATGCAGCTATTGTGCCGATG
Organism: Mariprofundus sp. UBA1536; assembly: GCA_002323245.1. Classification (GTDB taxonomy): domain Bacteria; phylum Pseudomonadota; class Zetaproteobacteria; order Mariprofundales; family Mariprofundaceae; genus Ghiorsea. The sequence continues at coordinate 195,918 of DCPU01000015.1, forward strand.
GCAATGATATTCGTCCATGTAAACAGCGAAGTGATATTTAGTGCTTGTAATCTGATATTGGCGGATTAAAGTGCGGCACGGTTTTATGGAGGTCATCATGGCAAAGCGTTGTGAAATTTGTGATAAAGGTCCAATGAGTGGCAATAATGTGAGTCATGCTCACAATACTACTCGCCGTCGTTTTTTGCCGAACTTGCATAATGTTCGTGCAGCTCTAAACGGCCAGACTAAAAAAATTCGTGTATGTTCTACATGCTTACGTTCAGGTAAAGTTGTAAAAGTTTCATAAACGAAAAAAACATTTTTGAACATTAAAAAAAGGCGCCAGTGTTAAAACTGGCGCCTTTTTTAATGTCTTCTTTTTAAATGGTTTGCTGCAAGTGAAAATGGAGAGTTAGCCTGCCTAAAAAGACAGGATGGAGTGTTTTAACTCTTAGGAAGGAAACGTTCTGGATTGAGTGCTTCGTTGTTGCGGCGCACTTCATAATGCAAATGCGGGCCAGTTGAACGACCCGAAGAACCGATACGGCCAATGATGTTGTTGGCTTCAACCACATCACCCACAGAAACAGATAGGCTAGACATATGGCCATAACGGGTGCGATAGCCATAGCCGTGTTCAATCTCAACCATGTAGCCATAATCTTTCACCTTGCCTGCGTAAATGACTACACCACGGCTTGATGATAACACTGGTGCGCCAAAGCGGTTGGCAATATCAATGCCACGATGTATCGCTTGTTTGGAGGTGAAGGGGTCGGTGCGAATGCCATATTTAGAGCTCAGCCAGCCACCATCGCTGGGCCAGGCATGGGGGCGAGCACTGTTTTCTTCTATGCCATCTTGTAATAGATAATTGATGGCGACCAAATTGGTATCGAGCAAAGCAATTTTTGAATCAACAAGCTGCATTTGATTCATCAACATCATGTCCGCTTCATCATTTTCAGCATTGATGCGCGGTCCACCAAAGGCGGGTTGGACATCAAAATCAAATTCAGCGCTGGTTAAAGAAGATGTTTCTACAAGACGTTTGCCCAAAGAATCCAAACGAGAAAGCCTTGCCTGCATTTGCCCCAATGAGCGTGCATACACATTCATTTTTTCTTCTTCAGCTTTTAAAGTTTGCTCGAAGCTTTCTTGCTGGTGGGTAAAAGCGATGCGCTCTTTTTGCGTGGTTTGAATGGCTAGATTCAATTGCTCGCGCAAACTGTAATTGGCATAAATGCTGTAAGCACCTAATAACCCGAGTACAATTGATGTGCCCAATACCGCAATAATCAAACGCAATTTACCTTTGCTGAAACGGTACGTTCGCGTTTGCCCTGCATCGGGTACCAACATAATTGAAAAATGACTCAAGTTTGTACGCTCCTTTTTTGGCTGCAACATTGAAGTTGGGTTGCGTTTTCTAGTGATTTGTTGCCTTTTCGTCAAGTTGAGCTGTGGCAAAAAGACGCAAGGTGAAGCTTAGGAATGCGTTGAATTTCCGCCCAAGAAACTGCATCTTTCGCCGCCTATGATCCTTACCTCAACAAACACATTTCAACCTAGCACCAGCCATGCCATTACGCGCTCAGTATTTCAAACCATGCTCCATGAAGCTTTGGTAGCAGATGCTCATGTGAAGTGTGAAGGATTGCTTGGCGCGACAAAGGGCAGTGCTGAAATTTCTGCGATTGCTGTGGCAAGCACCCCAGAGAAAGTAGCGAAAACAATGACTTCATGGGCAGAAGATGGTCTTTATTGTTTGGGTTTGTTTCATGTGCTTGGTGATGTGTCACCTGAGCTATTGCTGCGCGCGACACCAGCGTCATATATTGACGTTGCTATTTCTTTGGGTGAAAAAGGGCGTTTGGATATTTTTGCCACCAAGCAAAATAAAAGTGGTGTTATGGTTGATTCACAAGTGCAGGCCATCACCTTGGATTTGATTGAAGATGGACACACCCCAAGCAATGCATAGATTCGCGCTATGAGAATTTGCCACGTCGGCCTAAATTATAAAACGGCGCCCGTTGAATTGCGGGAACGTTTGGCTGTGCCTGAAGCTGATATCCAGTCCATTTTACAAGAGAAAATAAGTAGCCCATCAATTCGGGAAGCTGCTTTGTTGTCTACTTGCAACCGCGTTGAAATGACGCTGGTAACCCATGACCCTGATGCCGCCATTGCTGTAGCACATGAATGGTTTGCCAAAAAAGCGGGCTTGCCGCTTGTTGAGGTGATTGATCATTTGTATGCCTACACCACTGATGATGCCATTCGTCATTTGTATGCAGTGGCCTCTGGTTTGGATTCTTTGGTCTTGGGCGAGCCGCAGATTTTAGGCCAAGTGAAAGCATCCTATGAATTGGCTTTGGAAGCAAAAACTGCGGGCCATATTTTACATCGTTTATACCAATCTACATTTGCTGCAGCCAAACGCGCCCGCAGTGAAACTTCAATTGGTCGTCAGGCCGTCAACATTTCATCGTGTGCGGTGGAGTTGGCCAAACGCATCTTTGGTGATTTGGCAGGAAAAACTGTATTACTCATTGGTGCAGGTGAAATGGCTGAGCTTGCTGCCCGTCATCTTAAAGCTAATGGTTGCACTGAGATATTGGTGGGCAACCGCACGTTGGAGCGCGCGCGCAAATTGGCGCTAGAATTTGATGGTCATGCTTTCATTCTTGATGATTTAGACCAATATTTAGATCGCGCAGATATCGTGATTTCAGGTACTGGTGCTTCCACTTATGTGTTGCTACCCGATGATATCAAACCAGCGATGAAAAAACGCAAAGGCCAGCCCATGTTTTTGGTGGATATTGCTGTGCCGCGTGATATCGACCCGCGTATTGCTGATATTTCGGGTGCTTATGTCTACGATATCGATGACTTGCAACAAGTGGTGCAAGGCAATCAAAAAAATCGGGAACGCGAAGCTGAGCAAGCCAAAGTATTGTTAGAAGAAGAAGCTGTTTCATTTCTTACTTGGCTTAAATCATTGGAATCTGTGCCTTTGATTCGTGGTATTCAGCAACAAGTGGAACAAGCCCGTGTTGAAGAATTGGAAAAAGCGCAACGCTACTTAAAAGATTTGGATGCTGTGCAACAAGAAGCTATTGAACGCCTAAGCAAAGCGTTGATGAAACGTTTCTTGCACCCAACCATGCAAACCTTAAAAACCTTGCCTGATGATATTGAAGGCGACCTGCTTATGGGAGCGGCTTCGCGTTTGTTTGCTGCCCAACCGTTGCCCAAATCCATGCGCCTAGATAACGATAAAAATCGGGAGACTGATGAACACGCGTCTGGATGATATTTTAAGAAAGAAAAATGATCTGGCAGTGATGATGTCTGACCCAGAAGTCACTTCCGACCCCAACAAATACACAAAAATTTCCAAAGAGTATGCAGAAATCGAGCCTGTTGCCGATGAAGCAGAGCTCTTTTTATCCATTGAAGAACAAATCAAAGATAACCAAGCCATGATGCTTGAAGAAGATTGTGATGCTGAGCTAAAACACATGGCGCAGCAGGAAATCTATGAATTAAAAGATGCACTCGAACAAAGCCAAGCGCGTTTGGATGCTTTGCTGCTGCCCAAAGACCCCAATGATGACAGAAATATCATTTTGGAAGTCCGCGCAGGTACAGGCGGCGATGAAGCGGCTTTGTTTGCTGCTGATTTATTTCGTATGTATACACGTTTTGCTGAGCGCGTTGGTTTTAAGGTGAGCATACTCAGTAGCAATGAAATTGGGCTTGGTGGTTATAAAGAAATCATCGCTCAGGTTTCTGGTAAGAATGTGTATTCACAATTTAAATTTGAGTCGGGTGTACACCGCGTGCAACGCGTGCCTGAAACCGAAAGTGGTGGGCGCACGCATACTTCGGCATGCACGGTCGCCATTCTTCCTGAAGCGCAAGAAGTGGATATCAATATTCGCCCTGAAGATTTGCGAATTGATGTGTATCGCGCTTCTGGTGCTGGCGGCCAGCATGTGAACAAAACGGAATCTGCAGTGCGTATTACCCATCTGCCAAGTGGTTTGGTGGTAACATGCCAAGATCAAAAAAGTCAGCATAAAAATAAAGCTCAGGCCATGACGGTATTGCAAGCCAGGTTGTTTGATAAAGAACAATCTGAAGCTGATTCAGAGCGCGCCGAAGCACGCAAAGGCATGGTCGGTTCTGGTGATCGCTCGCAGCGCATTCGCACTTATAATTTCCCGCAGGGTCGTATCACCGACCACCGCATCAATTTAACGCTGTATAAGCTCGAACAAGTGCTCAATGGTGAGTTGGAAGAATTGATTCAGCCTTTAGTTTTACACCATCAAGCGGAGATGCTTGCAGGGCAACATTGATGCTAGCGCGTGAGCTACTGCTTCAAGCGGCATCGCAATTGGAGTTGGCAGGCTGCGATGCGCCGCGCCGTGATGCTGATTTGATGCTCATGGCAGTCTGGGGTTTATCCGCCACATCATTGATGATTCGTTTGGTTGAAGAAGTGCCCCTTGATATTGCACAATCCTTTGAAACCTTAATGCAGCGCCGCTTGGCTCGCGAGCCACTGGCGTATATTTTGGGTGAAAAAGAGTTTTGGTCGCTCACCTTTAAAGTCACGCCGGATGTGTTGATTCCTCGCCCTGAAACAGAACATCTTATTGAAGTTGTGCTGCAATATTATCCCAACCCCAATGCGCCTTTAGTCATCTGTGATATTGGTACGGGTTCGGGCTGTATTGCCATTACTCTGGCACATGAGTTTTCTAAAGCATTGATTACAGCTTGTGATATATCGGATAAAGCTATTGCTGTGGCACAAAGTAATGCTGAAAACTTGGGTGTAACCTCAAGGATGCAGTTTTATATCGGTAGCCTTTATCAGGCACTGCCAGAACCTATGCAGTTTGATGTGATTGTTTCCAACCCACCTTACGTGAGTTTGGATGAGATGACCGCCTTAGATGCGGAGTTAGGCTTTGAGCCAAGGTCTGCGCTTACGGATGAGGATACTGGTTTAACCTTGCTTGCCGGCTTGCTGAAAGATGCGCACATGTATTTAAAAGCAAATGGCATGATGTTTTTAGAATCAGGTCTTTGCGGTATGCCAGATACACCAACAACGCTTGAAAAAGTGAACGACTACTTTGATTTGGCTGGTAACTTTCGCGGCTCAATATATAGAAAGATTTAATCGGTATTCACTTATCAATGGGCAAAAAAAAGGAGACGCAAACGCGTCTCCTTTTTCATTGTTTGTTTTAAAACTTAGCCAAAGATTTGGAAGTGCGTTGATGCGAACATCAAGAACAACATTGGAATTGAAAGCAAAGTGTTGATGCGTGATGCAATCAATGCTTTTTTACCCGATGCAGCTTTTTCATCAGCAGTTGCTTCAACAACGCCAATCACTTTCTTTTGGTTTGGCCAGATGATGAACGTAACGTTGAACCACATAATGATACCAAAAGTAGCGCCAATCATGATGTCTTTGCTGCCAGCGTGATCCAAGCCATTAGTAACCAAGGCATAATAAAGAATCAAACCAAACACCAAAGTGGTGTGTGCGCCCATACGGAACCAGAACAGTGCACGACGAACAATGCTTCCTTCTTTAAAGATGTCAGCTTTGGTTTCAGCAGTAACGCCACCCAATGAAGGCACTTGTACAAAGTTGAAGTAGTACAATAAACCAATCCATACGATACCAGCCAATACATGGCCAAAACGTGCGAAATCATAAATGCCTGGCACTGTGCCACCTGTTGCAATGCCTGCGCCCAAAATAATGGCGAGCAAGATGAAACCAGCGACGATAGTTTTAACGTGACTTTGTAAAATACTCATTTTTTCTCCTTTTGTAACAAAATAAAGTAGGCGTAATCTAATGACTAAAGCGCGATTGTCTTCATAAATATCTTAGGGTTTTTGTCGGTCATTGCCTTTGCGTCAATCAGCATTGTTTTCAAAGGCTAGATGCATCTGAAATATGACACGGCTGCGTGTCACTTGAGTTTTGAAAATATAGGTAGATATTCGTCAGTTGTGGTGTTTTTTTTGCCACGATGAAAACATCGCGTGGGAGGCGAGCATGAAACATCAAGTGACAGATATTTCGGGTATAGGTGAAGCAACAGCGGCGCTATTGGCTGAGCATGGTTTGGATTCGGTAAAGGCGCTAAAAAAAGGCGGCGTTAAACAGCTGATGAGCGTGCCAGGATTTGGCGAGATTCGTGCTAACGCTGTTTTTGTTGCTATTGAAGAACTCAATGAAGGTGAAATCACGACTACAAAAAAAGAAAGTGGTAATAAAAAAGTAAAAAAAGCTCCCAAAAAAGAAGCCAAGAAAAAATCTAAAAAAGATAAGAAAAAAACGGAAAAAAAGAAAAACGATAAAAAGAAATCGAAAAAGAAGTAAATAAGTAGCGTGAGCAAAGTCGGCGAGCTCAGTTTTTAGCTAATAAAAAAGGGTGCCCATAGGCACCCTTTATCATTTTACAACGCTTGGAGCCCTTGCTTTATTAAGCAGGAATACAGTCAGCGCGGAACATGCAATCGTTAAGTGTGCATGTTGGAATTTTCCCAAAACAATCCACATTGCCTTCAGCAAGTTGGATAGCGTGGATGATTTCCGGTTTTGTTTTTTTGCTCAAGCCTTTGATATCCAAAGTTTTTGCCGTTGCAAGTAGTGCGGTTTTAGTGAGTGGTTTAGACATTTTGCGTTTTCCCTTCATACAGTATTTTCACGCAGCTTGCAAAAAAAGGTTTAAAAAGCAAGGGAATACTAGTTATTCCAACTTAATGAACATAAGCGGGTTGCTCACCAGATGATGCAACCAGCTTGTATACCCATGATTTGAAAGCTGAAATACGCGTGCGCAGGGCTTTGCGCCGCACCATAACATACATGCAAAGGAAGTAGGTGTTCTTCCCTGGGATGGCAAAGTTTTGCTCCTGGTGCTCTGTCCCATTGGCTTAATGCCATGGATCTGCTGCTTTCATCGGACATCTCTGCAACTGTGGTTTGTTTGAGCCATTGCTCAAACTGCGCATTGGCTTCTAATACTTCAGGCCCAGCTTTGCCAAAAAATGCGCGCATATTATGAAAGGTGAAACCAGAGCCAATGATAAGGATGTTTTCATCATGCAGCGATCGTAGTGCTTTGCCCACTTTGATGTGTTCTTCAGGATTGAGCTCAGCTTTTAATGATAACTGCACGCATGGCACATCCGCTTCTGGATACATCAAGGACATAGGCACAAACATACCATGATCAAAACCCCGGTTGGTTTCTATGCTTGCTTCAATGCGCTGCTCAATCAGCATGCTTTGAATACGGGTTGCAAGCGAGGGTGAGCCTGTGGCTGGATAGGCAAGGGCGTAAGCTTCGTTAGGGAAGCCATAATAATCATATAAAAGATCAGGTCGGGCTTGGCCGGTGAGGGTAAACACTGGCGCTTCCCAATGGGCACTAATCAATACGATGGCCTTTGGTTTTTCGATACGGTTTGCGATGTTTTTTAAGCATTGGACGAGTTCATCATGGCCTGCATCACCCAGCAAGGGAAGCGGCCCGCCACCGTGGGATAAAAAAACTGCTTTTGCGGCAATAGTCATATTTTTAAGCATGAGTTAACTATAATTCAGGCGGGAAAGTTTCACGATGATTTTATTGTTGATGTTGCTTTCGTGCCCGTTTATGTACATACATAGCCCTATCAGCTTTGTCGATGAGTGCTTTAAAAGTATCTAAACTTTTTTGCAGCTCTGGGTGCTCACGACAGGGTTGATCCAGCGAAGCCTGACCAAAGCTATAGGCCAGTGTATAAGGATGTTGGCCGCTGTTGTTACTTTCTTTCACTGCTTTGGCCAAACGGGTTAAAGGTTGTTCCAAATCAGTTTGCTGCGTTGCCACTGCAAACTCATCGCCACCGATACGGGCAATTACGTCCGTATCACGAAACGAAGCTTTGAGTAGTAAGGCAAATGCTTTGATAGCTTCGGAACCCGCATCATGACCATAAACGTCATTGATGCCTTTAAGATTATCCATATCAAAAAAGACCAACACCAGAGGCGTGTTCAGTCGAATGCGTTTGAGCAATAGAAATTCACCAAGCACATACAACCCGCGAATATTGTGGATGCCCGTGAGATGATCCATCAATGACATTTGCCTGAGTTCTTCTTCGAGTTCATTGGACTTTTGCGCAAGTTTCAACACCAGAATCAACATAGCGATAGCAAAAGAGCTGGCCAGCATTGAGGAAGCATATCCTGCTTCGACCCATTGTTGATCAATGGCGACGTAGGTGGCACTCACAAGAAATAAAGGCAATAAAAATACCCAGGGCATGGATAATCGCGCCAAATAACTGCCCATGCCAATGCTGGTGAGTACGGAAAATAAGCCCTGGCGGGAGCGGTAAAGAAAGATGCCGTAAACAGTGACGATCATGCAAATAATTGTTTGCGGTGATGTGTGAATGGTTGATGTGGTTTGAAACATATGCACAGCGTTGTAAAAGTAACCACCACCAAGCAGTAAAACAAAACCCAGAATCGTCAAGGAAATAGCATTAAGCGCTGTATCATGGCTGCCATTTGTGATTTTTTCATACAAAAAATAATAGGTGCAAAGTAAGAAAAAGGTGTCTGTTTGCAGCGGTATGTGACCAGTTATAGAGGCGTGAGTATCGTTGCCGATGAGGTTGCCCAACCATGCGATATTCCAACCCCAGTAACCAAGCAAAGCCGATAAACTTAGGACGAAGAGTAAGCTCAGCGCTGCCCACACTTTGCCATTTTGCTGCACTGGGTCTGAAAGATGTTTGATAAGAAATAAGCACAATAAGATGCATATAGCAGTGTTGGCTTTCATGCCGTGCCAACCTGAAGGTAGCAGGGTTGCAAAAAAGGGGAATATCCAAGCCAATAAAATGGCGACGCAAACCACAGTCGCAATTGTAAATAACACATTGCGAACACTGGTAAGCGCTATCACCAGTCGAATATCTGGCTGATAGGAAGGACTATGTACAAAGTTGATTGTTTTCATTCATGTCCCTCTGTAGCTGTTCTGAGTGATGCCTTTGCATAACTAGCATAAATGTTGCCATGCAGATTTAGAATCTTAAGGATGACTTTATTTTGTGAGCGCTTTGGTGATGATGGTTGACAAATCCAGGGCAGAGATGGGCTTGCGAATAAGGATGCTATCCTGGGGTAAATCCGGGCGCTGTTCGGGATCATCGCGGCTGTAAGCAGAGAAGAATAAAATTGGCTTTTCTGGTGCTAGTGCGTGAATTGCTTGCGCTGCTTCAATGCCATTGGTTTTGGGCATCATCACATCCATCAATATCAAATCACAGCAAGATGCATTTTCTTGTATCAAGGCTATGGCCTCATCACCATCTGCTGCCAGTAGGGTTTGATAACCCAAAGCAATCAGGATATCGCGGGTAGATTCGCGTACATCGGCAGAATCATCCACCAGCATAAGCGTGTGTGGGTGCGAGTTTAGATCCACTAGTGAAGTGCTTTTTTGTTGTGGACTTGCAGTCGTTTCTGAAGCGCTAAGCGGGATATAGATATGAAAGCAAGTGCCTTGATTGATCTCACTTTCAAGGGTGATGATGCCACTATGGGTTTTAATGGTGCCGTGAACCATGGATAAGCCTAGGCCAAAGCCTTGCCCAACTTTCTTGGTGGTGTAAAAGGGCTCGAAAATATGATCTTGCACTGCTGGTGCTATGCCATGTCCATTATCACAAAGACGGATGTAAGCCATTTCTGTGTTGTGTTCTAGATGGTGTAAATCAGCAAAGGAAGCATCCGTCACCCATACACGGAGTTCGCAATTTATGCTTGGCGATGTTGAATCTTTGCAGGCGTCACGGGCATTGAGCAGGAGGTTGATGAACACTTGTTGCAATTGGGAGCTATCACCATCGACCCAGATTTCCTCGTTTGGAATGGTCCAGTTTACGGCGATATTCGAAGGGATGGATTCGCGAATTAAGCTGAGTGTGCTTTGGGTGACTTCGGTGAGATTGGTGCGTCGTTTGATCATGCGCCGCTTGCGCGCAAAGGATAAAAGCTGATCAATCATTTCGCTGGTTTGCATCGCCAGTTTATCGACTTGATCCAGTCGTTTTTGCACAGGGTCATCCGAAGATACAGCTTGTTTGGCAAGGAATATATGGTTGGTGATGGATGTAAGCATATTATTCACATTATGGGCAATGCCGCCTGCCAGGGTGCCCACAGCTTCCATTTTTCGGCTTTGTTGCAAGGCATCTTCAAGCTTTAACTGCTTTGTTACATCACGAGAGACGAGAAGCACCATCCACTCACCTTTGCCGTTTCGAATAAGGGTTCCCTTGCTCTCCAACCAAACCCAACCACCACCTTTGGTAGCATAACGATAGCGCAATTCCTGAGGAGTTCCGTTAACAACTTTGGACAAAGCCTTGGTAGCCATCAAACGGTCGTCGGGGTGGAGGTAATCCAAGCCCATGATGCCAATGACCTCGCTTTCATCAAAGCCTGTAATACGATAGTAGGCAGGATTGGCGTAAAGGATACGTGACAGCGGGTCAATAATACCAACGATATCCGATGAATGGTTCAAAATGCTGTGTACATTGACCTGACTAAGCTCGTTACCCAATTGTTGGCTAAGGCGATGTGATTCAAGCAAATAAACAATACCACTGACAAAGATATAGGCACCAACAAGATGAATATACTCATCGATGTTGTAGATGCTTTGCCCCCAGACATAATGATTGATGATAAAAAAGAGGGTGTTGAAGAGAATGAACGATACATTCCAAAAAACGCTGCTGGTGCCAGTAAGTAGCGCAAAAATCACGGGTGGTACCAAAGACCAGATTATCCCTGTATGATGAACACCTCCCGACTGTAAGAGATAGGTATAGATGAGCCAGGTCATCGCGCTCATTAAAATCATCAGAAGCCTGGTGCTCATCATGTTTTTAAGGGTGAGGTGCCAACAGAGCAAGATGACAGGCACAGCCGATGCAAGGATGATAGCCAATAGAAGTTCATCACTTATAAAGGCCACAACAGCAAAAAGAAGGATGATGAAAATACTCAGCCGCTTCATCAAAGTAAATTGATTAGATAGCGCTATTTTTCCAGCATTCCTGGGTTTGTGCTCATGCGAAATAAGGTCATCAATAAAGCTGCGTTGCTCTTGGAGAGACATACCATTTCCTATGGATGTGACTTAGATTCAACAGGATTCATCAATTGACGTAACAAATCAAGTCTGGCTTAGCTTGATGGCCTTAGCGTAAAGTTTCCGGAAGCTACAGTTTGACCGTTGAGGATGATGTCCAGCTTATGATTTCCTGGGTAATAAGTGCGCGTGCTCATTGGCCTGAAACTAAAATTTTTCACGATACTTTTGTTCAACGCATTGCTTTCAAATTCTGAAATTTGAAAAACCTTTCGGTGAGGGCGGCCATTTTTTTTCATAAAAGAAAGTGCAAATTCAAGTCGTATTTTTCCAATTGATTCTTTGCTTTGCAGGGTCAATGAAAATTGTAGTGAACCTTGCCAGGGAACTTCAATAGTGTGTTTGAAATCGGCTATCTGTATATGGTCTGCTGGTGTATAACCAAACAGTTTCAAGGTTTGGGGTATGCCTTGCTTGAGCATGGTGCGGCATGCATGTTTGATAAGTTGATCGGTGTGCCGGTTTTTACCCAGCCAGCTTTTGGCAGTCTGGTACACCAAAGCCGGGTGATCTTTGGCAATGTCATTGAGGTTGTTGGCCACACTTTTGCGCACATATGCACTCGCATCTTCTTTGAGTAAGGTCAGAATAGGCAGAATCGGGGCGGGGTCTTGGATAAAGGCAGGAAGTTGCATGGCCCAGGGCAATCGTGGGCGACAGCCTTCAGAGGCAAGACGGCGTATATGCGCGTTATCATGGGTTGCCCATTCCAACATTTGCTGCATGGCGGCTTCGGGATAGCGAAGAATAAATGGGCGAATGGCAAACTCAGCGCTGGAATAAGATGTAAAAAAGGCAAGGGCTGGCATGGCCAATTTAAAGTCATGGAGTGCAAAGCGTGCGACATAATCAGGAAAAAACATGGCTTCAAAGCCCCGCATTTTATGGCGCTGGTTGAGCTCGGCATTGGCGATTTGAAGTGCGGTTATGTTGTCTGCCAAGTTCTCGGATAAACAAGCATGCAAAGATTCGCTGATATGCTGCATGCGCGCTTTGAGCGCTTTATTTTCCCAATCTTTGCTATAGATAAGTCGTTTGAAGTCATCGGTACTAAAGCTGGGAAAGCTAAGTTGCATGGCTGTGCAAAGTGCATCAAAGAATACCGGGCTGTAGACGTTTTTAAGCGGCTCCATGTTTAATCTTGGGTGGCTTTCTTGGTTTTTCGTCTATCTTGAAAAAAGGTGCGTAAAGTCGCAGCGCATTCGTCTGCTAGTACACCTTTGGAGATGTGGGGTTGATGGTTGAGGCGTTCATCAGATAAAGCTTGGTATAACGAGGAAACGGCTCCTGTTTTTAAATCATCCGCGCCGTAAACCACATGTTTGATGCGGGCGTGAATTATAGCACCAGCGCACATCAAACAAGGCTCTAAGGTGACATACAATGTGCTGCCGATAAGGCGATAATTGCCTGTGGCTTGCATAGCCTGACGCATGACTGCGATTTCAGCATGGGCAGTGCCATCGTGGTTGGTGATAGGAGCATTGTGCGCAGAAAAGATATCGCCGTTTGCCGACACCAAAACCGCCCCTACTGGTACTTCGCCCATAGCGGCAGCAAGCTCAGCTTGCTTGAGGGCAAGCCGCATCATGTCTTCGTGGCTAGCGTTTAACATTTATCGTTCCAAGCGGGGGTCGAAGATATCGCGCAAACCTTCACCGAGCAGATTATACCCCAGCACCGTGATGAGGATGGCAAGCCCTGGGTAAACCGAGAGCCACCATGCAATTTGGATATTGTCTTTGCCTTCAGTGAGCATATTACCCCACGAGGCCGTGGGTGGTTGCACGCCAAGACCAAGGAATGATAAGCCTGATTCAATTAAGACAGCACCAGCAATACCAAGCACTGCAGAGACGATCAAAGGGCCAAGGGCGTTGGGTAAAAGATAGGACCAAATCAAGCGCAATGGTGGGGTGCCAATGCTGCGTGCGGCCAAGACAAACTCGCGCTCGCGCAGGCTTAAAAACTCAGCTCGTACCAAACGCGATACACCCATCCACGAAGTGAGACCGATAATAATCATGATGTTCCAAATAGAGGGCTCTAAAAAGGCAATCACAGCTAAAATCAAAAAGAAAGTAGGAAAGCACAAGACCATGTCCGTCCAGCGCATGATCACATTATCCCACAAGCCACTGTTGTATCCAGCAATGGCACCAAGAATGGTACCTATCACCAAGGCTATGCCCACTGCCACAAAGCCCACAAGCAAGGAAATACGCGCGCCGTATAATAGCCTAGAGAACACATCACGCCCTAAAGTGTCGGTACCACACCAGTGCGCTGGGCTTGGGGGAAGTAACATATCACGAATGACGATGTGGTTAGGATCATAGGGTGCAAGCCAAGGTGCAAAAATGGCAATAAACGAAACAAGGGCAACGATTGCTGCCCCTGTTAACATCAATGGATTTTGTTTGAGCCAATTCAAGCTTATAACACCTCAGCAGCATAGGCAGCCAAGCGCGAGCGCTCACTAGCTTTAAGAACCACGTGGCCAGCGTGTTGCCAATCGGCAAAACGTTGTACAGCCAGTGTTAAACCATTGGTATGGGCGGTTAGGTAAGGCGTATCAATTTGGGCGTTGTTGCCCAGAATCAGAATTTTTGAGCCTTCGCCCATACGCGTGATCAACGTTTTCATTTGATGCGGCGTTAAGTTTTGCGCCTCATCAATAATCAACCAAGTTTTGCTGAATGTGCGACCGCGGGCAAAGGATAGCGTCGCAATTTCAATGCGGTGTTGGCCAAGCACAGTACCTAAATCACTCACTGCTTCATCGAGTAGGTAAGACAAGTTATCTGTGATTGCGCCCATCCACGGCTCAATTTTTTCTTTTTCAGTGCCGGGTAGGAAGCCGATATCTTGCCCCATGGGCACAGTAGCGCGGGTGACCAGAATCTTTTCATACAATCCCAAATCTAATGTTTGGTGCAAGCCAGCTGCCAAAGCCATGAGCGTTTTGCCCGAGCCAGCTACCCCCATAATGGCTACCAAATCCAATTCGGCATCCATCAGTAAGTTCATGGCCAGACTTTGTTCCATATTGCGCGCTTTTACACCCCAAACGGCATGGCGATCGGAGCGGTATGGGCAGATATCATCAAGGGTGATGATATCGTTTTCTGCGATTGTAACGCAGCGCAAAGCTACTTCTCGATCACCAGGTAAAATAACAAAGCTATTGATATGTGGCAGAGGAATGTCTTTGGGCCAAGTGACCACATAGCGGTTGCCATGCTCGCTTTCTGTTACCTTCATATCTTTGGCCATGCCTTCCCACTGTTCTTCACTTAATGTGATGGTTCCGGTGGAAAGTACATTGATGTCATCTACGACGCGGTCGGAGCGGTAATCTTCGGATTTAAGACCAAGGGCGCGAGCTTTGATGCGGCAGTTGATGTCTTTAGATACCAACACCACATGCTTGTCGGGATATTTTTGCTGCAAACGCATGGTTACAGCAAGGATGCGGTTATCGCCGATGTCTTTGGTGAATCCTTGGGGTAGGCCATCGGTGGTATCATCCATCTCAAAATATAAACGGCCACCACCATGCAATTCAAAACCATCGGCTATGTTTTCCTGTTCAGCTACGATGGTATCAAGCGTGCGGGAAACTTCGCGGATGTTGCGGGCATTTTCATCCATGCCGCGTTTGACCTTATCCATTTCTTCCAAAACCACGATGGGAATGACCACATTGTGTTCATCAAAGCGCAGTAGCGCGTTGGGGTCGTGAATCAGTACATTGGTGTCTAAAACATAGATGTAAGGCGAGGTCTTGGTCATAACTACTCCCTGAGTTTATAAATCGATGTTTGTGCGTTCATCCTTGATACGTTTGACAACAATCAGCGCTTCAATCAGCACCCAGACTGCCAATGAGAAGATACTGAAGCCAACCATAGCGACTGTCCATTGCTCTTTTCCAACAGCATCGAACATGCCCATAATCATCCCAGCAATTGTGGTGCCTAGCACCAACAGCATGGGCAGTAAGGTGTACAAAATGGGTTTCTTTTTGCGATACAAATAGATGGTCACTGTCAGTAACGTTAAACCAGCCAGGATTTGGTTGGTAGTGCCAAAAAGTGTCCATAAAAACAAACCAGCTGGTTTGCCATTAAGCTCAAAGAAGGCAAAAAAGCCGATGGCGCTTACTGCCAAAAAGGTGGCGACACAACGATTGTTCAAAACATTCATGCCAATAGTTTTGCCGATTTCTTGGATGTTAAATCGCAGCAAACGCGCGCCTGTATCCACTGAAGTCATGGCAAAGCCAACGACGACCACGCTGATAAAGGCAGCGGCGTAATCCACAGGCACGCCCAACTGATGAATAAAATTGGCATTGCCTTGAATAAAGACGCCAAGCTTCTGATGGAGCCCTACAGCTTTATCCCATGAGCCATAAAAAGCTTCCCAATCCGCGCGTGTTGCAAACGCGCCTGCTGTGGTGGCAAGCACAGCCAGCAAAGCTAATAATGATTCGCCAATCATGCCACCGTAACCAATCAAGGGGGCATCACTTTCTTTATCCAGTTGTTTGGCCGTGGTGCCTGAAGCTACAATACCGTGGAAACCAGACACTGCGCCGCAGGCAATGACGATAAACAAAAAGGGTAACATCGGTGGCGCACCAACCGGATTGGGATTGATGGCTGGAGCTGCCCATTCGGGATCGAGCAGGAAGAAGCCAATCAGCATCATAAAAATTGCCAAATAGAGCAGCAGTGAGTTTAAAAAGTCGCGTGGTTGCAGCAGCAGCCACACAGGAAGCACGCTGGCAGCAAAGGCATAAATGAGCAGCGACCAAGTCCATTCCTTGGCTGTAAAACCAGTGATGGGATGCTCCAATCCCCACCATGTGGTGAGCAGCATCAAGACAAAACCAAGGCCAATCAGCGGCCACATCGGCAAATTCTTTTTATATACCAAAAAGCCAATGACCATGGCGATCAGCATCAAGGCATAGGTTGGGAATACGGCTTCTGGGTGGGAAGTGGGGGCGATGTTGGCGACATCAGGCGCAGCAAATAATCCGGAAATAACGAGTACAAACACACCCATCGCCAAAGCCACGAGGAAGAAAATAACCAATAAAAACAAAAGCCTAGTGCGCGGAGAAATGACTTCTTTGGCGATGGTGCCCACCGAGTGACCTTGATGGCGTGAGGAGAGGATAAGGGCTGTAAAATCATGAACTGCACCGATAAGTAGGGTGCCAAAAACCACCCAGCAAAGCGCGGGTAGCCAGCCCCAAATGACAGCAATTGCAGGGCCAAGCATGGGTGCAAGGCCAGCGATAGAAGCGTAGTGATGGCCAAATAAAATGTATTTATTGGATGGTACATAATCGATGCCATCATTGAAGGTGTGCGCTGGTGTGATGTTGTTGTCATCAAGCTCAAAAACTTTTTTGCCAAGCAAACCTTTGGCATAGAAATGATAGAAAACCAAGTAAAAACATATGACCAACATGGCCATCGCAATGGGTGACATAAACGAATCCTTCTTTGTATTTATAACTATCTGGCGATACCCTAGCCGCCATGAAATCTATTGCGACCCTCCGTGTTAAAACTTTATTTTATGGCATTTGTTTGGCCTTAATCGTATCGGCTTGCCAAGAACAATCGCGTGTTTTGCCTGCTCAGCAGCAGTTAAGTCCAGTGGTGGCTGAAGTAGGTAAGGCCAAGATTTATGAACATGATATTGATTATGAAATTCTGAGCATGCCAGAATCGATGCGCGGCGTGATGCAAAGCGCCAATGCCAGAGCACGCATTTTGGATATTCTAATTAAGCGCGAAGCTTTGGCCCAAAAGGCGCAAGATATGGGTTTGCATCTTGATCCCTTGATTTCTTACCGTATGCACCAGGCTACCAATGCCGTGTTGATTCAGGGTGTGAATGATTGGCAGACCAATGATATTTCGCGCCCTACACCTGAGAAAATTCAAGCCTATTTCAAGAAGCACGTGAGTGATTTTACTGTGCCTGAACAGATTCATGTTCGGCACATTCTCGTGTCTGATAAACAAAAGGCTTTGGATATTCTTACCCAGCTCAAGTCCGGCCAAGACAGCTTTCAAACACTAGCTGCGCAATATTCCATTGATGACAGCAATAAAGGCCGGGGTGGTGATTTGAATTGGTTTGCCAAAGGTACCATGGTGAAAAAGTTTGAAGATGCTGCTTTTGCCTTGAATGCGACGAATAAGTTAAGTCAGCCTGTGAAAACTGAATTTGGCTGGCATATCATTGAATGGTTAGGGGCTAGAGAGAGTAATTTCCCAACTTTAGAAGAAACTGCTGATGAGATTGTAGCCATTTTAAATCAGCAAAAAATGGATGCTGCTATCAATGATATTATCGATAGCTCCGACATTTCTATCCTTAAATCAGAATACAAATTGAAATAACAACACGGCAGCAAGCGCTGCCGTGTTGTTATTTAAAGGTTACGACAAATCGCGATGCTGGCTTCGGATTTATTCAGCGCATAAATATGCACACCAACTGCATCATTACTGATTAAATCTTGGCTTTGGCGGGTAGCAATTTCGATACCGATTTGTTTGGTTGCATGCTCATCATCTGCGTAAGCATCGAGTTTTTCATGCAGCCAATCAGGCACAGTTGCGCCACACATGGCTGAAAAACGCACAATTTGCGCATAGTTGGCAATGGGCATAATGCCTGGAATGATGGGGATCGTGATACCCATTTTCTCAGCTGCATCACGGAAGCGGTAATAATGGTCGTTATCAAAGAAGTATTGGGTGATAGCCGCAATAGCGCCATTGTCTTGTTTGATTTTCAGATATTTCAAATCATCAGCCACGCCGCCCGCAGATTCGGGGTGACCTTCAGGGTAAGTAGCTACAGCGATAGAAAAGTCGTTACGTGCGTGGATAAAGGCTGTTAAAGCGGTGGCATAAGCAAATCCACCTTTGATGGCTTCAAAGCTATCCATGCCTTCGGGTGCATCACCGCGTAAAGCGAGGATGTTTTCAATATTCGATGCTTGGTATTGCGACAAAAGCGCGGCTAAATCTTCCTCGGTGGAGCCCACGCAGGTGAGATGCGCCATAGGTTCTAACGCTGTTTCATGTTTGATGCGCTCTACAATGCGGCGGGTGCGGCTTTGGGTGCTTCCACCCGCGCCGTAGGTGACCGATACAAAGGCTGGGTTTAAGGGCGCTAATTCTTGGATGCATGCCCATAGGTTTTCTTCGCCCTTGTCTGTTTTTGGCGGGAAGAATTCAAAGGAGATGGATGGCGTTTGCTCGGCCTTACAACGCGCTAAAATATCTTGAAGTTTCATATTAAAGCTTAGGCACCGTCACGCCAGTTTGCTTCATATACTTGCCAGCCCGATCTGCGTATGAAGTTTCGCATACTTCATCGGATTCAAAGAACAAGAATTGAGCCACACCTTCATTGGCATAAATTTTTGCTGGTAACGTGGTGGTGTTGGAAAATTCCAGTGTGACATGGCCTTCCCATTCTGGCTCAAGCGGGGTCACGTTTACGATAATGCCGCAACGCGCGTAGGTGGATTTACCCAAGCAGATAGTGAGCACATTGCGCGGAATTTTTAAGTATTCGACAGTGCGGGCAAGGGCGAAAGAGTTAGGCGGAATAATACAAACGTCGGACTTGATATCGACGAATGAGTTATTGCTGAAATTTTTAGGGTCTACTGTCGCAGAATGGATATTGGTAAACACCTTAAACTCATCGGAGCAGCGCACATCATAACCATAAGATGATAGGCCGTAAGAAATTGCGCCTTCACCGTTGGCATTTTTCTTCACTTGTCCATCCACAAATGGGTTGAGCATGTCATGTTCCTGCGCCATTTTGCGAATCCAACGATCTGATTTGATAGCCATAATACGTCCTTGATGTACTTTTTTGGGTAGCGAAAGATGCTGAATTATCCGATTTTGTCACCTGTTATTCGCATATTTTTATCCATGCGCTTTACCAGACTGTGGTGGAGAAAGGGCTAGATAGGCTTTGTGAAACAAAAGTTGTCTTTCCGCCTTGGTCTCTACAGTGTTGCAAGACATCAACAAAGAGAGGCAGTGGGATAAATGGAAAACATTCAATGTGAGGTCAAGCCGCTTTGTGATTTATGCGGCAGCGTGGGCGTTGTGGTGCAATCGGGCATTGCTGATCCAGATGGTCATCTTGATGGGTCGTGGTCGTTTCAAAGGTGTAACAATGAGGCTTGCGGGGTGTATTGGCTCGACCCTGCGCCGTTGCCAGAAGAAATGTGGAAAGCTTATGCTACCTATCACACCCACAGCAAAAAATCAGAAGGTAAGTTTGGCAAGTTGATGCTGAGTTTAGCGCAGCGCTTTATCAAACTCAGATTTCTGCCAGTTTGGATAAGCAATGGTCTCAAGCGTGAAGGCGACAATATACGATTGATGATGCTAGCCGATGAACCCAAGGGGAAGCTACTTGATGTAGGCTGCGGTGGTGGCCGCTTTTTACAGCGTATGAAAAAACGAGGCTGGGTTGTTGAAGGCATAGACTTTGACGAGCAAGCTACCAAAAAAGTAACGAGCAAATATGGCATCAAGACTTATGTGGGCGATTTGATTACCTGCGCGTTGCCAGCCAATACCTATGATGCAATCACACTAAGCCAAGCCATTGAGCATTTATATAATCCTAAAGAAACATTGGCTGAATGCCTGCGAATACTCAAACCTGGCGGGTTATTGGTGATGACTACTCCCAACGTGAATAGTCTTGCCGCTAAAATCTATGGCGCAAGTTGGCGAGGGTGGGAAGCACCGCGTCATTTGCATTTATTCTCGGTGGAGACGCTAAGGCGCCTTACCCAGCAATCCGGGTTTGCAGAAGTTGATGCCAGTACCTATTCAGCAGGCGCAGCGATTGTATATAAAGTAAGCGATGCAATACAGCATGGTCGACCACCTAACTGGTTGGCCGCAGTTAATGCGCTATATCTAAGTTATCAGCAAGAATTGCATGAGTATCAAGCCCAGAAAAAACAAGTTCATACAGGGCAGAATGTATTGGTGCAGGCCAGAAAATCATCACGTTAAGCGCATCTAATTTGTCTAAGCAGATTGTTCTGTCCTAAGTTTTATGCAGCAGTTTGGTGATGCGAACCCAATCATCATACGCAAGTTGTTCGGGGCGTTTTTGTGGGTTGATAGCTATCGACAGAAAATCCTCCTGGGTGAGTTGACCACGATATTGGTTGTAGATGGTTTTCCGGCGATGGGCGAAACCTTGACGCACTGTTTTTTGTAACTGCGCAAATGGGCAGGCGGGTGTGTTGCCGTGGGGGGTGAGTTGTATCACCATGGAATGTACTTTCGGCGGCGGATTAAAGGCTCCAGGGGGCAGAGTGATGAGCTTTTTGGGTGTGTAGTAATGACGAACCAACACCGATAAACCGCCATAAATCTTGCTGCCCGGATCGGCAATAATGCGTTGACCCACTTCGCGTTGGTACATCAAGACCATGCCGCCGCTAAGCGCGTGGCTGGCGAGTTGGGCGGTAAGCGGGCCGCTGATATTGTAGGGAAGGTTACCCACAATCCATGTGGGCTTCACCGAAGTTACAACTTCTTCCAATACCTCCAGTACATCACCGTGGGCAACTGCGAGATTGGGGAAGTCTGATGTCTGTTCTTGCCAGTAGTTGGCAAAGCGGTCATCTTTTTCAATCACAGTGAGGTGGCCAACACGTGCCAGCACCGATTTGGTGATAGCACCAGGACCAGGGCCGATTTCGATGGCGTTCTCGCCAAGGGGAATGGCTTCTGCGATTGTGCGAATCGCTTTATCACTGGTTAAAAAATGCTGCCCTAAGGCTTTGTTGGCTTGAAAGGGATCGTGGTGGGTTTCGCTCATGGCAAGCACTCTACAAATCAAGGAGTAAACATCCATGCAATCTTGGATTTTTTTAATGGCAGCAATTTTTCTTGAGGTGGCTGGTACCATTTCCATGAAACTCTCTGATGGGTTTACCAAGCTCACGCCTTCGATTTTGATGGGTATGTTTTATGCCGCATCTATTGTGGCTCTGACCTTTGCTCTGAAGAAGTTCGAGGTGAGTGTGGCTTACTCCATTTGGGCAGGTGTGGGCACAGCTTTGATCGCCGTTGCTGGTATTATTTATTTCAAAGAGCCTGCCACGATGATGAAAGTTGGGAGTATTACGCTGATCATTGTCGGTGTAGTAGGCCTGCATTTGAGTGGGGCAAAAACGTAAATTTAATCCTTAGTAGATTGGTCGGAATAATTTCGCTTGCGTTTTAAAATAGCGGTAGCACTATTCGCAACACATATTTGGAATCCGATTTTATCCAGAGCAGTTGAGGGTTACAGGCCCGACGAAACTGCGGCAACCGACTACAGAGGCGAAAGCTTAAGTAGAGAATGGTGCCAATGCCTGCCTAGATGATGTTAATCTAGGAGCGATGAGGTTCGGGTTGTTAGCTTTTGGCAACGCATGCCTATTCTTTCAACCTTCGCTTAATCGCGAGGGTTTTTTTGTTTCTGGATTTTAAGTAACTGTGAAGATTTGGAGAGTTTAAACCATGAGTGAAAGTATTGTTCGTGCCTTAAAATGTCGTGAGTGTGGCCAGGAATATGAGATTCAGCCTACCCACGTTTGTGAGTTTTGCTTTGGTCCGCTGGAAGTGGTGTATGACTATGAAAAGCTCGAAGGAAAATTTACCCGTGAATTGATTGAGTCGCGCCCACAAAACATGTGGCGTTATAAAGAATTATTGCCGATTGATGGTGAGCCAAAAGTTGGTGCCAACAATGGTTTTACACCGCTTATCCGTGCTGATCGTTTGGCCAAAGTTTTGGGCGTGAAAGAATTATACATTAAAAATGACTCAGTGTGTTACCCAACGCTTTCTTTTAAAGATCGTGTGGTGGCAGTGGCCTTGTCCAAAGCTGTAGAGTTTGGTTTTACGACTGTGGCTTGTGCTTCGACTGGTAACCTTGCGGGCTCCGTGGCTGCCAATGCAGCGGCAGCTGGTTTGGAATCATACGTGTTTATTCCAGAAGATTTGGAACAAGGTAAAGTGTTGGGTGCTGCAATTTTTGGCACCAACATCATTGGTATTCGCGGTCAGTACGACGATGTGAATCGTTTGTGCTCGGAAGTGGCGGGTAAATATGGTTGGGCATTTGTGAATGTGAATGTGCGTCCGTTTTACGCAGAAGGCTCTAAATCCATGGGTTATGAAATCATGGAGCAATTGGGTTGGAAAGCGCCTAAACACGTGGTTGTGCCGATGGCATCTGGCTCACTTTGCACCAAAATTGATAAATCAATTAAAGAATTTATCAAGCTTGGTTTGATTGAAGATAATGGCACTGCTGTGTATGGCGCCCAAGCTACAGGTTGTTCACCGATTTCTAAATCGGTGAAAGATGGCACCGACATGATTCACCCTGTCAAAGCCAATACGATTGCCAAGTCGCTCGCGATTGGTAACCCAGCGGATGGTTTTTATGCCAACCGTGTTATTAAAGAAAGCGGTGGCTGGTGTGAAGATGTGAGCGATGAAGAAGTGATTGCAGCGATGAAATTGCTTGCTGAAACTGAAGGTATTTTTGCAGAAACAGCTGGCGGCGTAACTTTGGGCAGCGCGATTAAATTGATTGAATCAGGCAAGTTGCCACGTGATGAGTCGATTGTTTTGTGTATCACCGGTAATGGCCTTAAAACGCAAGAAGCTGTGCTGAATGAAGTGGCTAAGCCACGCATTATCAACGCTTCATTAAAAGAATTCGATGTGTTGGCAGAAGCCGACGGCGTCAAATAACTAATTTAATAATATTTAAAAACTAGGAGAATAACATGACTATAGCTGTACGTATCCCAACCCCGCTTCGTAAACTAACTGCTGGTGCTGATGAAGTAGCCATCGAAGGCGCAACTATTGGCGCTTTGATTGATAACCTTGAAGCAGCGCATCCAGGTATGAAAGAACGCCTATGTGATGAAAACGGTGAAATCCGTCGTTTCGTTAACGTATATTTGAATGATGAAGATGTTCGTTTCTTGGAAGGCCGTAACACTGCACTGAAATCAGGTGATGAAGTATCCATCGTACCTGCAATCGCCGGTGGCTGCTAAAGTCGTATTTTCACTCAATTGCTGCGTTTTGGTGAATGCGGCGATGCTCACATACAATAAGTATGCTGCGCTTCTCACCTTCACCAAGCCTTGCACTTAAATAAAAATACAACTTTAGAGTTGGTAGGAGAAGGAAATGAAATTACGTGTGTATTTGAATTTTGATAAAAAAACCGTAACTGAGCCTGTGATTTGGAAATTGGCCAAAGCATTTGATGTCATCACTAATATCCGTACAGCGGAAGTGAAAGCTGATATGGGTTTGGTTGGGCTTGAGATTGAAGGCGAAGCCGATGTGGTGGATGCAGCGGTCAAATGGCTGGAAGCGCAAGATGGTGTACATGTTGAGCCCATCGAGCAAAACGTGATTGAAGGCTGATTGATTAGAAGTTTTAACGAAGTAAGGAGGACGAAAGATGGCAATTTATAATAATACCGCAGAAGCAGTAGGCAACACGCCACTGATTCGTTTAAATAAAATTGGTGCGGATTTGGGCGCTGAGATTATCGTCAAGTGTGAATATTTTAATCCTCTCAACTCGGTAAAAGATCGTATTGGTAAGGCCATGATTGAAGCGGCTGAAGCTGACGGTTCGCTCAAAGCTGGGGGTATCATTATTGAACCTACTTCTGGTAATACAGGCATCGCACTGGCATTTATCGCCAGAGCCAAAGGTTACCGTTGCATTTTGACCATGCCTGAATCGATGAGTCTGGAGCGTCGTAAGTTGCTCAAGCTTTTGGGGGCTGAGTTGGTACTTACCCCTGCGCCTTTGGGTATGAAGGGTGCGATTGCCAAAGCTGAAGAATTGGTGACGAGCACTGCTGGTGCATTTATGCCGCAGCAATTTGATAATCCAGCCAATCCTGAAATCCATCGCCAAACCACAGCTGTAGAAATTTGGAGTGATTGTGATGGGAAAGTGGATGCCTTGATTGCAGGTGTAGGTACTGGCGGCACAATCACTGGTGTTTCTGAAGTATTGAAATCACGCAATCCAAATTTCAAATCGTTTGCCGTAGAGCCTGAAGCTTCGCCAGTGATTTCTGGTGGTGCGCCCGGCCCGCACAAGATTCAAGGGATTGGTGCTGGCTTTATTCCGAAAAACTTGAACGTGGATGTGCTCGATGGTGTGGAGCAAGTGTCCAACGATGATGCGATTGCGATGGCGCAACGCCTTGCTAGCGATGAGGGTATTCCTGGCGGTATTTCTTCAGGTGCGGCAGTGGTTGCAGCACTACGTATTGCTGCAAAGCCAGAAATGAAAGGCAAACGCATTGTGGTGATTTTGCCATCGATGGCTGAGCGGTATATGTCCACTGATTTGTTTAAAGATATTGAAGCATAAAAGCTGAAGCATAAAAAGTTTTAACTGCGATGGCACAGCATTGAAAGTGTCGTTGGCGGTGAATGAGGTTAATAAACATGATTGATTTTACAGAAGAACAAATCGAGCGCTATTCGCGCCATATTATTTTGCCCGAAGTGGGTGCTGAAGGGCAATCGAGCTTGCTCAATGCCAAGGTATTTATGATTGGTGCTGGTGGCCTTGGTTCACCTGTAGCCTATTATTTGGCCGCTGCTGGTGTGGGTACCATCGGTATCGCTGATGCGGATGTGGTGGATTTATCCAATCTTCAACGCCAAATTATTCACAACCAAGATCGCATTGGTGTGCCAAAAGTGGAAAGCGCAAGGCAAACCATGCAAGCACTTAACCCCGATGTGAAAGTGAATACTTACAACTACTTTGTTACCGAAGACAATATCCGTGAAATCATTCGCGAATACGATTTGGTGATTGATGGTTGTGATAACTTCCCAACACGTTTCTTGGTGAACGATGCCTGCTATTTTGAAAAGAAAACTTTAATTTCGGGCGCCATGTTCCGTTTTGAAGGCCAAGTGGCAACCTACAAACCGCATGTGCATAAAGATGGTCCATGTTACCGTTGTTTGTATCCAGAACCACCACCAGCAGGCCTTGTGCCTTCATGCTCAGAAGCGGGCATTTTGGGCGCGTTGGCCGGTGCTGTGGGCACCATTCAGGCAGTAGAAGCAGTGAAAGAATTGCTGGGCATTGGCGACTCATTGTCTGGCAAACTGATGACCTTTGATGCACTGCGCATGGAATGGAAGAAATTAAAACTTCGTAAAGATCCAGGTTGTCCACTATGCGGTGACAACCCAACCATCACCGACTTGGTTACCTATGAGCAAGCCTGTGAACTGAAGTTTGGCGAATAAAAAAAACACCAGAGGTGACGCATGTCTGAATATCAATTTGCACAAACAGCGGATGTAGACGAGTTCGAAGCCGGTTATCAAGCTTTTAAAGCTGGCACCATGCCAGAGGAACGTTTTACACCATTTCGTTTGCAAATGGGTGTTTACGGGCAGCGCCAGGAAGGCGTGCAAATGATTCGTGTCAAATTGCCTGGTGGTGTGCTCACCCCTGCGCAATTGGAAGTGATTGGTGAGTGCGCTGATTTGTATGCTGGGGCAATGCCCACTGATGGCACACTAACTCATGCGCCCGAGCGTGTTGCCCATATCACCACGCGCCAGGATATTCAGGCCAACTTTGTATCGTTGGATGATGTGGTGCCATTTTTGCGCAAACTTGATGCTGCAGGCCTTACTACCCGTGAAGCGTGTGGTAACACCGTGCGCAATGTGACCACTTGTTTCTTAGCTGGTAAATGCCCAGCTGAGCATGCGGATGTCACCGTTCATTCGCGTAAATTTGCTGAATTTTTCTTGCGTCATCCGCTGGCGCAACAATTTCCGCGCAAATTTAAAGTGACCTTCTCAGGTTGTGATACCGATTGTGGTTTGTCGGGTATGCATGATATTGGTTTTATTGCTACGCACAAAAATGGCAAGCCTGGCTTCAAGGTTTGGGCTGCTGGTGGTTTGTCATCGCAACCTGTGCAAGCGATTTTGCTCGAAGAATTTATTGAAGAATCAGAAATTTTTGTGGTGGGTGAAGCATTGATGCGCATCCACTTTAAATTTTCTGATCGCAAAAAACGCGCCCGTGCGCGCATGAAATATGTGATGCTGAATCTGGGTGAAGAAGGTTTTATCGCTGAGTATAAAAAGCAACGCGCAGTCATTGAATCAACGCACAAAGATGCTACGGGGTATGCCCAGGCCAATTGGCGTTTGCCAACGGATGTTATGCCATTTGCTGAAAGCGGCGTGGTGAGCCAACACAATGGTAAACAATCGATTTTGCTCAACGTGTTCCGCGGTGATTTAACACCTTTGCAATGTAGCGCTGTGGCTGCGGCTGCCCGCCTTGGCGGCACCGATGAACTTCGGGTGACCACTGAGCAAGGCATGGTCATTGTGGATGTAGCTGAAGATAAAGTGGCGGCTGTGCTTGAGATGCTTGGCGATGCAGATATTCGCACATCCTTTGCGCGCGGAATTTCTGATATCACTGCTTGTCCAGGTACAGAAACTTGCCGTTTGGGTATCACCTCAAGCCGTGGTTTAGCCCAAGCGCTGCAACCTTTGATGGTGGATTTAAAACAAGATTCAGCTTTGGCAGGTATTACAGTCAAAGCTTCTGGCTGCCAACATTCATGTGGTCGTCATCATATTGCTGATTTGGGCTTTCATGGCATGGCTAAGAAAGTGGCAGGCCAAGCTGTGCCACATTATCAAGTGCATGTGGGTGGCTCAGGTGTGGCGGGGCAACCGTTTGCTTTTGCTTCAGAAGCCATTCCTGCTAAACACGCTCCTGAAGCGGGTATTGCAGTGCTTAAAAATTATAAAGATACACGTGTTGCTGAAGAGTCTGTGCACGATTGGGCTGAGCGTTTGGGTAAAGATGGTTTAGCTGCGATTCTTGAGCCGTTCAAAGCCGATGAAGGCGAAGTGGATGGTCTGATTTACGATTGGAGTGAAAACGAAGCGTTTAACACCAAAGGTAACAAAAAAGGCGAGTGCGCCGGCGCTGTATTGAGCATGTCCGATGCTTTGATCTCTGAAGCAGAATATGAATTGCTAATCGCCAAAGCCCATATCGATGCCATGTTCTGGGGTGATGCGCAAAGTGCTCTTCGCCGCTCAAGCATTTCGCTTGCGCGCGCCTTCTTGGTGCCATTTGGCGAAGCGCCAGAAGATGATGCTGAAGTATTTGGTTTGTTGCTTGGTCATGCATCCTCTGATGCTGAAGTGTTTAAAGCCTTCAATGCTGTGCAAGGCGCCATGATGGGTATTGATTTCTCTAACCCAGGTGCGGGCATTACCAAGCTTCGTGATGTGCAAGCTGCTTGGCTTGCTTTGGCCGATAAACGTTTTGCGGCAGTGCCTGAATCGTCTGCGCAAAATGTTGCTGCTGAATCAACAGCCACAACAAGTGATGTGGTGACACTTGATTTGTCAGGTGTGGCATGCCCTATGAATTTTGTGAAAACAAAAATCAAGCTAACGACCATGCCTGCGGGTTCGTTGCTGGATGTGATTCTCGATGATGGTGAGCCCATTGAAAATGTGCCTCTCTCATTACAAGAGCAAGGGCAAACTATTGTGTCGAAAGAGAGAGTCTCTGATACGCAATGGAAAATCCGTGTTGAGAAAAGCAATAGCATCTGATGAATTCCACTGACCTGCATCCCTTCTGCAATCCTGGGCGCACCAAACTCTCATTGGTGAGTCGTGGGGTAGCATTGCCTGAGGGCTTGCCTGAAGCATCACGCTGGGTAGGAAAGGCGAATGCGACCGAATCGGTTGTGGATATTCGTTTATCGTCAGGGCATTTGTGTACGATTCCTGTTGGGCAGCCCTACACTGAGCGCAGCACTTATGCGTTGCATAGTGATGAAGGTGGATTTTATCTTGATTGTGCTGGTGAAACAGAACGTGTTGAGCTTGTAGAGACGCCTCGGTTTTATCGTAATCAAACCCGTTCGGGTGCACGTATGGGGAACATATCTTCCCTGCATGACCGATTACTTATGCTGTACCCAACTATGGGTTGCGGCTTTTTCGCGCTTCCTGGCGCTGCATGCCAGTATTGCCAGTTTGACTCCATGCTCAATGATGATGTTCCGCCAATGCGGGACCCTTTGGAGCTTGTGGAGGTTGTGCGTGCAGCATTGGCTGAGCGTGAGATTGATACTGTTTACCTTTACAATGGTTTTTCTCCAGAGCCAGATGTTGGTCTATCACGTCTTTTACCTTTGGTCGCTTTGTTGAGAAGGCACCTTCCTCATCAGCAAATTGCCTTGGAAACTGTTGCTCCTAAAAACCTAACGGTCATTGATGACTTGTATGCAGCCGGCCTTGATATTTTCGTATGCAATGTAGAAGTTACAGATGAAGCAAGGTTTACCGAAGTTTGTTCTGGCAAAGCCAATCATGGTGGGCAAGCAAGAATTTGGGAAGTGTTGCACCATGCGCAAAAAATATTTCGGCAAGGTGCGGTGGTTAGCCATCTGATTATTGGTTTGGAGCCGCTTGCTTCTACTATTGATGGCATGAAAAAGCTGATTGATGCCGGTATTGTACCACTTTTGATACCGTTTCGCCCACTTCCGGGCACACCACTAAAAGATCAACCGCTACCCAGCCTTGATGATGTGGAGTTCGCTTTACTTAAGCAATCTGAATTGGTGATTCATTCTGGTCTGCCTACGCACCGTTTGCGTGATATGGGCCGTGTACTAACGCCTATGGAGAGTAGGGTTCTCGATGGTATCCAGCCATCAGTAAAACAACGTTTTGCAGTTTCATCTATCGGGAGAAAGATTGAAGGTTGGATGGATGGCTTACGGCGCCATATTTTATTGAGTAGCGGTCAGGAGCAACCAACAGCACAACAAACTAGAAAACAAGTCACAGTATCATTGTTGTTTGGTCAGAGTTTGCCTTTTATCGGACTGGCGATGATTGCTGCCGCTACCACGGTATTGTTGCAAACTGATGCTCCTGAGGGTTTGAGCGAAGCTGGCTGGCATGCTTTGATAGTTTTTGGTCTTTCTTTGGTATTATGGGTGAGTCAATTATTACCCTTAGCGGTGACTTCCTTGCTTGGTATGGCTTTGCTTCCGTTGGTAGGAGCGATGTCAGCGGCTAATGTCTATAGTCTTTTTGGTAACAAAGCTGTGTTTTTTATCTTGGGTGCTTTCATTTTAGCCGCAGGCATTATGAAATCAGGTTTATCCGAGCATTTGGCCTTGGCTGTGTTTAAACGTTTTGGTAAAACATCAAGAAGGTTGTTGTTAAGCATGTTGTTGTTGCCAGCAGTGATGGCTTGTTTTATGCCTGAGCATGCGGTTGCTGCTGTTTTGCTGCCAATTATCTGGAGTATTGTTTATGGGCTTGGTTTAAAGCCAGGAAATCGTTATGCGGCCGCTATCTTTCTTGCTATGGCCTGGGGTGCTGTGATTGGTGGTGTGATGACACTGCTTGGCGGAGCGCGTGGACCGCTAGCCATGGCAATTGTGGAAGAAATGACTGGTCAAAGCTTCACATTTGTTGATTGGACATTAGCAGCTGCGCCTATCGTACTGGGTGTGTTGCTGACAGCGGCAATATTGTTGCTTCGCTTTGCGCCCCATGAAGATATTGATATGCAAGGCGCAATGCATCGTATTCATGAGCGACAATTGGAGCTTGGCTTGATGGATGTGCGAGGTAAATCCATGGCAGTGCTAATGTTTTTCACTGTTGTGGCGTGGATTTTTATGAGTGAGACATTTGGCTTGGCCAGCATTGCTTTGCTTGCAGTGGTTACAATGTTTTCACTTCGTATTGTCGGCTGGAAAGAAATCCAGAGCCATATCGATTGGGGTATTGTGCTCATGTATGGTGGGGCGATTGCGATTGCAAAGTCACTTGAAAAAACTGGAGCTGCTGAATGGGTGGCGACTGCTTTTTGGCCAGAAGCGATGACAGGCATTGCCGTGCTCGCATTGGTGGCACTTTTTACCATGCTACTTACGGAAGGCATAAGTAATTCCGCTGCAGTCGCCATTATGCTACCTGTTGCTATTCCCTTAGGCGCGCTAGCGGGGTTTGATCCGATCACTGTGGCTCTAAGCGTTGGTATTGTTTCTGGTTTTGCTTTTATGTTACCGATGGGGACTCCAGCTAATGCTATGGTTTTTGGGACTGGTTATATTCAGTTATCGAGTATGATTGCTTTAGGTAGTCAATTGGCCTTTGTGGCCTTTGTATTGTTTGTTTTGAGTACCATGTTTTGGTGGCCGCTTATTGGGCTGGTGGTGTAATGGAAAAATTAAAGAAAACAGTAGCGCTGTTACAACAGTTACAAGCTGAATATGCGCCGAATGCTGTGTTTGCATGTAGCTTTGGTGCTGAAGATGTGGTGCTACTTGATTTGATAGTAAAACATAATATTTCGGTACGCGTAGTTACCTTGGATACAGGGCGCCTGCCAGAAGAAACCTATGCAGTGATAGATGCTTGTAGCAAAAAATATGACGTGTTGATTAATGTCTACTTTCCTCGTCCTAGTGATGTAGAATCTATGGTTAAGAAAGACGGCGTTAATTTGTTTTATGATTCGGTTGAAAAGAGAAAGTTATGCTGTCATGTCCGCAAAATTATCCCATTAAATAGGGCGCTTAAAGGCGCTAAAGCTTGGGTAACAGGGCTGAGAAGAGACCAAAATGTTTCCCGAAATGAAATGAAATTCATTGAAGATGATGCTTCGTTTGGTATCGTGAAATTTAATCCACTCTTAGAGTGGAGTGAAAAAGAGATTTGGGATTATATTCGTGCCAATGATATTCCCTATAATAAACTGCATGATCAGTTTTATCCTTCGATTGGATGCGCACCTTGTACACGTGCGATTTCGGTTGGTGAGGATCCAAGAGCAGGGCGCTGGTGGTGGGAACAAGAAGATGCTGTGGCAGAGTGTGGCCTACATGCCAGCCCGATTGCAAAACGAGGTGATAAATGAGTAAGAAAAAAGATTTAACTATTGTTTGTTTCAGTGGTGATTTTGATAAGGTTGTTGCTGCGTTTACTATGGCCACGGGTGCTGCGGCAACCAACCGCAAGGTAACCATGTTTTTTACTTTCTGGGGTTTGAATGTTCTGAAAAAGGAGCAAGGCAGAAAGTTTCTTGGACAAGGTGTGTTGGCTAAGGTGTTTAACTTCTTGATGGGCGGCGGTAATAAACTACCTTTGTCGCGGTTAAACTTTGCGGGTGCAAGCCCTGGTTTGATGACAAGTATGATGAAGAAACACAATGTGGCGACATTGCCAGAGCTGATTGAAGCCGCCCACGCTTTAGGTATTCGTATGCTGGCCTGTGAAATGGCATTGCATATCTTAGAGTTGGAACGTTCTGATTTGATTGAAGAAGTTGAAGATGTGGTAGGTGTGGCTACATTCCTGAATGAGTCTGAAGATGGCCACATCATTTTTGTATAATACGATAAGGGAAAGTGATGATTAATTTTTTAGATATTACAAAAGAAACATGTCCGATGACGTTTGTAAAAGTGAAGCTGCAATTGGCAAAAATGGAAAAGGGTCAAACCTTGGAAGTCATCCTCAATGAAGGTGAGCCTTTGAACAATGTACCTGCATCTTGTGAAGAGCAGGGTTATAAAGTGTTGTCCACTGAAGCCGTAGGCGATGGTAAACATCGCTTGATGATTGAAAAATAAACAACGATTGAGGTAAAGATGAGTAAACATAAATTAACACAACTTAAAGCACTCGAAGCTGAATCTATTCACATTATTCGTGAAGTAGTGGCTGAATTCCGCAACCCAGTCATGCTATATTCAGTGGGTAAAGACTCATCCGTTTTGGTGCATTTGGCTCGCAAAGCCTTTTATCCAGCGCCGCTGCCATTTCCATTGTTGCATGTGGATACAGGCTTCAAATTTAAAGAAATGTATGATTTCCGCGACGCTTTTTGCGAAGAAATTGGCGCAGATTTGATTGTGCGTCGTAATGAAGATGCCATCAGTAAAGGTATGAATCCCAAAGATTTTGGTGTGGCGCGTTGCTGCGGGGCCCTCAAAACCAAAGGTTTGCTAGATGCCTTGGAAGAGGGTGGTTATGACGCTGCTTTTGGCGGGGCACGCCGCGATGAAGAAAAATCACGAGCGAAAGAGCGTGTATTCTCTATGCGTGATGAATTTGGTCAGTGGGATCCAAAAAATCAACGTCCAGAATTGTGGAGCATTTACAACGGTCGTATCCACGAGGGTGAATCGGTGCGCGTGTTCCCGATTTCAAATTGGACAGAAATGGATATATGGTCGTATATCCGTGAAGAGAATATTCCAATTGTCCCGCTTTATTTCGCAAAAGAGCGTCCGATGATTGAACGTGGTCAAATGTTGATTCCTTATTATGAAGAAAATAAAGGTCAATACCTTGAGGGCGAAGAACCTAAAATGGTGATGTCACGTTTCCGTACATTGGGTTGTAGCCCTTGTACAGGCGCTGTGCGCTCTGATGCAACCAATATGGATGAAATCGTCATTGAAGCGGCAGCTTCGCGCCGCTCAGAGCGCGAAACACGTATTATTGACCACGGCGCCAATTCCATGGAAGACAAAAAGAAAGAAGGATACTTCTAATGACTACTGTAAACTTTGACATTGTAAAAGAAATTGAACTGCTTCGCTTGGTAACGGTAGGTAGTGTGGATGATGGTAAATCAACCTTGATTGGCCGCTTGTTGGTGGATACCAAAGGGGCCTTTGAAGACCAATTGCTTGCCGTGCGTAAGAAAAAAGGCGCAACCCATGTGTCTTCTGCTGCTGAAATTGATTTGGCCATGCTTACCGATGGTTTGTCAGCTGAGCGCGAGCAGGGTATTACGATTGATGTTGCTTATCGTTATTTTGCAACGCCAAAACGTAAATTCATTATGGCAGATTGCCCAGGGCATGAGCAATACACACGCAATATGGTGACAGGCTCATCAACAGCCAACGCCGCCATCATTTTAATTGATGCACGTCATGGCGTGATGCCACAAACCAAACGTCATACCCATATCTTAGGTTTGCTCGGCATTCCGCATCTGATTGTGGCTGTGAACAAAATGGATTTGGCCGATCATAGCCAGGAAACATTTGAACGTATCCGTGACGAAATGTCAGCGTATTGTGATAAACAAGGCATCAAGGATTTGATTTGTATCCCGATGTCGGCGCTGACTGGTGATATGGTGACTGTGCGCGGTGAGCATATGGATTGGTATAAGGGTGATACACTGCTCGATACCTTAGAATCACTATCTGTACTTGATGATTTGGATAACAAGCCATTTCGCATGGCTGTGCAGTTGGTCAACCGTCCGCAAACTGCCGACTTGCCTGATTACCGTGGTTTTATGGGCACGATTGCCTCTGGCACGGTTAAAGTGGGCGATGCCATTACTGTGAATCCAAGTGGCAAAACATCGACAGTAAAAGAAATTGTCACTTTCGATGGCAACCTTCAAGAAGCGTTTGCTCCACAAAGTATTACCCTCACGCTCAACGATAATATCGATATTTCTCGCGGTGATATGCTTGTTCACGCCGATGAAAACACTACGGGTAAAAAAGAGCTAACAGCGAATATTTGCTGGATTGGTGATGAGCCACTTTCAGTGCGCAATAAATACATTATCAAACACACCACCACTCAAGTGAAAGCTCTGGTCGCTGAAATCAACTTCAAACGCGACATTCATACGCTTGAAAAAGGCGAAGCTAGTGAATTGGCTATGAATGAAATTGGCCAGGTGACCTTTAAGCTGCAACAACCTTTAAACAGCGATACATATGCTGAGAATCGGGCGACAGGTAGCTTTATTGTGATTGATTCGTTTACCAATAATACAGTCGGCGCAGGCATGGTCGTATAATCTTTCAACACGAATCCCGCCTATGCGGCGTTACGCGTTGCTTATTTGGCGCTGCCAATCTGCGCGCCTTGCGCCTTGCCTAGGCGGGATTTAGTTGAAATATGGCTGTTGGTCTTGATGCGTTAAATATTCATTTTTAGGGGAGAGGGGGTGTGATGACTGGATTTTCGGAAGATACATTCTCTTTTTTGCGGCAGTTGGCTGAAAACAATAACCGCGACTGGTTTGCTGAACACAAAGATGATTATGAGGACGTGGTGCGTGAGCCAGCTTTTGCTTTTATTGAAGCAGTCGCCCCGCGCTTGAAAGAAATATCAACTCATTTTGAGGCCAAGGCCAGTAAAGTGGGTGGTTCACTAATGCGGGTGCATAGGGATTCTCGCTTTTCTAAAAACAAAACACCGTACAAAACCAATATCGGCATTCAATTTCGCCATGAGCAGGGCAAAGATATTCATGCGCCTGGTTTTTATGTGCATATCGAAGCAGGGGAAGCTTTTGTGGGTGTTGGGCTGTGGCATCCCGATGCAGAAGCACTGAAAGCTATCCGCAGTCATATCGACACCTTTTCAGCAGCATGGATAGAAGCCATCTCTGGTGATAAATTTTCGCGCTTGTTTCATTTTGCAGGCGATGCCGTGAAAACAGCACCCAAAGGATATGCCAAAGATCACCCCATGATTGCGCATCTTAAACGCAAAGATTTTATTGCCATTGCTCAGATTGCACCCGAATTATGTTTGGAAGAAGACTTTGCAGAAGTGGTGGTCGATTACTTTAAACTTACCACCCCTTTGATGGGTGAGTTGTGCCGGGCACTAAGGGTGCCCTTCTAAATCTAACCTTCTTTCCATTGACCCTAAACATCTATGCCCTAATGTTAGCTTTTTCGCTGGGAGAGTGCTGTGGCAACTGCAAAAACCAAAAAAGATTTATCCTTTGAACAAGCGCTGGAAGGTTTGACGGCTATGGTTGAAAAACTTGAATCGGGAAAACTCTCCTTAGAAGAGAGTGTGGCTGCGTTTGAAGAGGGCGTAAAACTTTCTCGGGCTTGCGAATCTTTACTCGATGATGCCGAGCAACGCATCACTGTGCTTAGTAACGATAAGGACAGTTAATGAAAGCACCTTCTTTTTTGGGACTTCATGCTAAGAGCGTGGAGTCAGCATGTTTGGCGACCATAGAAGCGCGCCGCAATGTGGTGCCTGCGCGTTTGCTTGATGCTATGCAATATTCCTTGCTCGCTGGTGGAAAGCGCATTCGCCCAGCCTTGCTGCTGACTTGCTTTGAAGCTTGTGGCGGCGCAGATGCTGAGTTGGCGATGCCTGCAGCTGTGAGCATTGAGTGTATGCACACCTATTCCCTCATACACGATGATTTGCCTTGCATGGATGATGATGATTTGCGTCGCGGCAATCCCACTTGTCATGTGAAGTTTGATGAGGAAACTGCTGTTTTGGCAGCAGATGCGTTGCAGGCTTTAAGTTTTGAGTTGCTTGCTGATTTGGATGCTTCGGCTGAAACACGTATTCAGTTGGTCAAAGCCATGGGTATTGCTTCAGGTTGCCAAGGGATGGTGGGCGGCCAGATGATGGATATTTTGGCTGAAAATCAAGGCGTAGATAATGTGTTGGAAGTCGAACGCATTCATTTGCATAAAACAGGTGAGTTATTGCGCTGGTCTTGTGAAACAGGTGCCTTGTTGGCTGGAGCCACTTCAAGTCAATTTGAAGCTTGTTCGCGTTACGGCAAAGCCGTGGGCTTATTGTTTCAAATCGCTGATGATATTTTAGATACCACCGCTACCACAGAAGCTTTGGGCAAAAGCGCAGGCAAAGATGAAGCGCAACAAAAAGCCACCTATGTATCGGTGCTTGGTTTACAAAAAGCCCAAGAGCTGGCCGAGGAAATGTGTGAGTTGGCTTTGGCTGCTTGTGATGATTTACACGGCGCAGGTCGTGACAATTTACGTAGTCTTGCCACCTACATTTTAAAAAGAGGGCAATAAATGAATGCTTCAATGAATAGTCCTGAAAACATGGATTTATTGTTTTCTATTCACGGTGTCACTGACCTAAAGAAATTAGAAGCCTGCCAATTGCCAACGCTTGCCAAACAAATGCGCGAGTATTTAATCACCACGCTTGCACCCATTGGTGGTCATTTGGGTGCGGGGCTTGGCGTGGTCGAACTCTCGATTGCCCTGCACTACATCTACAATTCCCCTGATGATAAGATTATCTGGGATGTGGGCCATCAAGCGTATCCGCATAAAATGCTCACTGGCCGCCTTGAAGCTATGCCTACCATGCGTCAATACGGCGGGCTTAATGGTTTTACCAAACGCAAAGAGTCTGAACATGATGCATTTGGGGCGGGGCATGCTTCCACCTCCATTTCGGCTGCTTATGGCTTTGCCGTTGGTCGTGATTTGCAGAAGCAGAATCACCATAGTATTGCTATTATTGGTGATGGCTCGCTGGGTGGCGGCATGGCTTTTGAAGCTTTGAATCATGCCGGTGCAAATAACAATAATTTACTCGTTATTCTTAATGACAATGAGATGTCCATTGCCCCCAATGTAGGCGCAATGAGCTCGTATTTGGCGCGCTTGATAACGGGCAAGCCTTATACCCAAGCCAAAGATTTGGCCAAGAATATACTCAACAAATTACCGGGCGCTTTTGATGTGGCCAAACGTGTGGAAGAGCATGTGAAGGGTATGATTACCCCTGGCACATTATTTGAAGAAATAGGCTTTCGTTATATTGGGCCTGTCGATGGTCACAATTTCGATCATCTGTTGGCCACGCTTGAAAACTGCAAAGATTTACAAGGCCCCGTATTGCTCCATGTCTTGACCAAAAAAGGTTTGGGTTTTTCGCCTGCTGAAGAAGATCCGGAAACTTGGCACGGCTTGGGTCCATATTGCTTGGAATCAGGCTCGCCCATTAAAAACCCGAGTGCGCCTGATTCATATACCAACGTGTTTGCCAATACTTTGGCTGATTTGGCAGAAGTTGATGATAAAATTGTAGCTATTACTGCCGCTATGCCTGGCGGCACGGGCTTATCGCGTTTTGCAAAGCGCTTCCCTGATCGATGCATTGATGTGGGTATTGCTGAGCAACATGCGCTCACATTTGCCGGTGGGTTAGCTTGTGCAGGCATGAAACCCATAGTGGCTATTTATTCCACCTTTTTGCAACGTGCATACGATCAAATTATTCACGACATATGCATCCAAAATTTACATGTCATCATGTGTCTGGATAGGGCAGGTATTGTCGGCGCTGATGGTGCAACGCACACCGGCATGTTTGATATCGCATTCCTACGCTGCTTGCCAAACATGACAATCATGTGCCCCAAAGATGAAATCGAGCTTTCACATATGCTGAAAACGGCGTTGGATATTCAAGGGCCGGTGGCGATTCGTTATCCCCGCGGTTCTGGTTTGGGTTTACCTGCTGAAACGTATGCATCGCTTCCCCTTGGTCAGGCCGAAGTGTTGGAAACAGGTAGTGAGGGATTAATAGTTTCCGTAGGCACGCGTTTTGAAGATGCAAAGCTTGCGCAGCAAACTTTAAAAGATGCAGACAAGCTTGAGCTTGGATTGATTAACCTTCGTTTTGTGAAACCATTGGATGTGGAAACGATTGTGTCTCAACTGGTGGTTGGAAAGCCATTGGTCGTGGTTGAAGAGGGTGTATCTCAAGGCGGCATCGGCGAAAAGATTGCTATGAAAGCTTATCAATCAGGTTGGTCAGGTGAATTTGTTCATATTGCCATGCCCGATGCCTTTCCAGAACATGGGACACAGGAAGAAATTTTGCGAGATTTACGTATGGATGCTGCTGGTATTGTGGCTCAGGTTCGAGGTGTTCTTAAATCTTGACCTGCGAAGAGGTGTCTCATGAAAGTTTTTATATTTTTAATGTTCGGCTTATTGGTTGCCTGTAGCAATAATCAGCCTGAAACTATAGTTCCTCAACAAGATGTTTTGCCCGTTCAAGCTGATAAAAAAGACGACGCAACTGTTCAGCCAATGCAGGAGAAGCTTGCTGAATCGGTAATGCCAGTAGCTAAGAAGCCAAAGCTTGAAGTTCAGGAAAAAGTCATCGCTCAAGTAGAACCTGTTGAGACAGATGCTAAAGCGCTTGCTCCATTAAGCCCTCCTATTGACCCTAAACAATCAGGGTCAATTGTAGTTGCGGACAAGGTAGTTGTTCCCGCAGTGCAAACACCCGTTCAACCAGTGAAAATAGTGCCCGAAAAACCCAAACTAGAAGAAGTTGCTTTAGGTAATGCTGAAGCTGGAAAAGCGGTGGCTAAAAAATGTTTGGCTTGCCACACCTTTGATCAAGGGGGAAAGCATAAAGCTGGCCCTAATTTGTTTGGTATTGTGGGAACAAAGCAAGGCGGGGTTGCGGGCTTTAAATATGGTTCGTATTTGACGGAAAGTAATGCGGTTTGGGATGAAGTGACTTTAAGAGCATGGGTCAGTGACGCCAAAGCTGTTGCCAATGCAGTAGGTAAAAACACCAAAATGCCAAGCCAGAAGATTGATGGTGAAAAAGCTGACGATTTGATTGCTTATTTGCGCAGCCTGCGTTAAAAAAACTAATCTTTTAAGTACTTTAGCTGGAAATTAGTTTCGTTGCTTGTTGTTTTTTTCATTGTAGGGTTTCGCGCTGCGTGACAAAGAAGGCGAAAAGGTTGTTGCAGGTTAAAACGACAAGCGAATAAACGCCCTTCTTAAGGAAGTTATCATGTTAAATATGGAAGAAGACCAGCCCGTCCGCGTCAGTCAACGACGCGGTATTTATATCTTACCGAGCATGTTTACTCTGCTTGGTCTGCTTGCTGGGTTTTATGCGCTGGTAAGTTCTATTCAAGGCAACTACGAATCGGCTGCGTGGGCCATCATGGCAGCGGCTATTTTTGATATGCTCGATGGCCGGGTGGCGCGTTTGCTTAATGCTGAATCAGCATTTGGCGCTGAGCTTGATTCATTGTGCGATATGTTATCCTTTGGTGTGGCACCCGCTGTGCTCGTCTATTTGTGGGCATTAACCCCTTACGACAAACTAGGCTGGTTGGCAGCATTTTTGATTGTGGCTTGTTCTGCTTTGCGTTTGGCTAGGTTTAATGTGCAGCTATCACATCAAGATAAACGTTACTTCCAAGGCTTGCCTACACCTGCATTGGCATTATTTGTGGCATCGGGTGTGCTCTTTTATGGCACTTTAGACTTGGAACCTTCAGGCGCCTTATGGTTAGGATTGAGCATTGTGCTCTCTTGGTTGTTGGTCAGTAATGTTCGTTTCTTGTCGGGTAAAGACGTTGATTTGAAAAAGAAACGCCCATTTACGGTGTTGGTCGCAATGTTGGCGGGTATTGTGTTTTTGGTGTCCGACCCACATCACGTTCTCTTCATCGTATTTTTTATATACTGCGTACATGGCCCCATCATGAGTGGATGGCAATCGCAAAAAGCTGCGCGCTTCCGTTTGATGCGCCGCAGGGCAGGTAAAAACAAAACTAAAGGAGCTAGAGATGAGTGATCGTTTATACATTTTTGATACTACTCTTCGCGATGGTGAGCAATCACCGGGCTGTTCTATGAACATCGAAGAAAAATTGCGTATTGCTCATGCTCTATCAGCCTTGGGCGTTGATATTATTGAAGCTGGGTTCCCAGTGGCTTCGCCGGATGATTTTCAATCGGTATTTCGTATTGCATCGGATGTGAAAGGTTGTCGTATTGCTGGTTTGGCTAGAGCGCATCCCAAAGATATTCAAGGTGTGGCTGATGCTATTAAACCTGCTGGTGATAGGGGCAGGATTCATACCTTTATTGCTACCAGCCCCATTCACATGGAAGCTAAATTACGCATGAGCCCTGATGAAGTGGTGGAACGCGCAGTGATGGCTGTGAAACAAGCTCGCTCATTGGCTGCAGAAGTTGAGTTTTCTGCTGAAGATGCTGGGCGCTCTGATGATGATTTCTTGTGCCGTATTGTGGAAAAAGTGATTGATGCTGGCGCGAGCATCATCAATATCCCTGACACTGTGGGTTATATGACGCCAGATGAGTTTGGTCTTAAAATCAAACATTTGCGTGAGCGTGTTCCCAATGCTGACAAAGCCATTTTTTCTGTCCATTGTCATAATGATTTGGGCTTGGCAGTGGCCAACTCGTTGGCAGCTGTTGAAAATGGTGCGCGTCAAGTCGAATGCACCATCAATGGTTTGGGTGAGCGCGCTGGTAATGCTGCTTTGGAAGAAATCGTCATGATTTTGCGTACGCGTGCTGATCGTTATGCGATTCAGACGGGCATCAAAACTGAAAAAATCGTTGCAACATCCAAATTGGTTTCACAAATCACAGGTATGCCTGTGCAAGCGAACAAGGCGATTGTTGGCGCCAATGCGTTTGCCCATGAATCAGGCATTCATCAAGATGGCGTGTTAAAACACAAGAAAACATATGAAATTATGACACCTGAGTCTGTGGGTTGGAATACCAATCGTATGGTCTTGGGTAAGCATTCTGGTCGTGCGGCTTTGAAATCGCGCTACGCTGAATTGGGCGTGGACATTGATGATGAGAAGTTGAACGTTGTCTTCGAGCGCTTTAAATCACTTGCGGATAAGAAAAAAGATATCTTTGATGAAGATTTGCAAAGTATTTTGTCGGCTGATGAAGAAATTGATATGGAACGCATTAAGCTGGTGTCGTTGCATGTGGCTTCTGGTACACAAGATACCCCAGTAGCGGCAGTGAAGCTTGATATTGGTGGCGACATCTTTGAAGCAACAGCACGCGGCGATGGCCCTGTGGATGCTGCATTTAAAGCCATTAAATCATTGGTTGAACCCAATGGTAAGTTGTTGCTTTATTCGGTTAATGCCATAACGGCTGGCACGGATGCGCAAGGTGAAGTGACAGTGCGTTTGCAAGACGAAGATCGTATTGTGAATGCGCAAGGCTCGGATACCGATATTGTTGTAGCTTCAGCTAAAGCCTTGATTGCGGCGCTGAATAAGCTTCCCAATATGCATGCGCGCGAAGTGCATGCCCAATATTCTGGGGTTTAAAGACTGAACTCTCCCAAAGTTATCGCTTACACCGATGGTGCATGTTCTGGAAACC
Organism: Mariprofundus sp. UBA1536; assembly: GCA_002323245.1. Classification (GTDB taxonomy): domain Bacteria; phylum Pseudomonadota; class Zetaproteobacteria; order Mariprofundales; family Mariprofundaceae; genus Ghiorsea. Next base: position 237,369 of record DCPU01000015.1, read on the forward strand.
CCGGCCCTGGCGGCTGGGGTGTTTGGCTGCGGTATGGTGATGCTGAAAAAGAGCTATGTGGTGGTGAAAAAGAAACCACCAATCAACGCATGGAGTTGCAAGCCGCAATCGAAGCATTGAAAGTGCTGAACAGACCATGTGCGATAACTATCGTGACCGATTCGAAGTATGTGCTTACGGGTATTACCGAGTGGATTCATAATTGGAAAAAGAAAGGTTGGAAAAACAGCAAAAAAGAAGCTGTGGCTAACCGCGAACTTTGGGAAGCTTTGGATTTGCTTAACCAAAAACATAATGTGACTTGGCAATGGGTGAAAGGTCACTCGGGTGATGAAGGTAATGAGCGTGCTGATGAATTGGCACGCGCGGGAATCCCGAAATAGATTTGAAGCCCAGTGTACGCAAATAGGATATAACAATTATGAAAATGCTGATCGATTTTTTACCTGTAGCTTTATTTTTTATCGTTTATAAAGCTGAAGATATTTATGTTGCAACTGCAGTGCTAATCATTGCATCCGCTATTCAAACTGTTGGCTATCGCTTGTGGAAAGGCAAGTTTGAGCAAAGCCATGTGATTACCCTGATTTTGGTGGCGGCTTTTGGCGGCCTCACTTTGATGCTGCATGATGAGATGTTTATCAAATGGAAGCCCTCAGTGATCAACTGGCTGTTTGGTGCGGTGTTTATTGGCAGCATGTGGATTGGTGATAAGCCAATTATTCAGCGTATGTTAGGCGGGCAGGTTAACTTACCCACCGAGGTCTGGAGTAAGTTAAATATTGCATGGGCTTCATTTTTTATTGTGCTTGGTTTTATCAATCTTTATGTAGTTTATAATTTTGATACCGACACATGGGTGAATTTCAAGCTGTTTGGTATGTTGGGTCTTACACTCGCATTTATCGTTGCTCAAAGCCTTTATATGGCAAAATTTATGCAAGATGAGAAAAAACAGGCTGACGAATAACGTTGTTCTTATTGAATTAATGACAGGTTACGCACATATGGCGCCGTTATTTGTCACTTTATTGATTTTTAAGTAGTAATATCAACACCTTTTTCTGGCACCTGCATTGCTATAGTTTTGCATTGCTAAGTTAAGCAAAATATTAGGAGGGTTTTTATTATGACAACTAAACTCAACCGCAAAAAAGGTGAAAAGGGCTTTACCCTAATCGAATTGATGATCGTGGTAGCGATTATCGGAATTTTGGCATCTATCGCAATTCCACAGTTTTCAGATTTCCGTTCTCGTGCAAACGACGGCGCTGCAACTGCAGATGCACGTAACATTGTAACTGCATTGACTGCGTTGCAAAAATAATTAGGAAATAAAGGAGATTAGATATGAAAAATTTTATTTTAATAGCAATTGCAGCTCTTAATATTGGCTTTATGACCAATGCAAATGCAGCAGGTACAGCATTTACTGATTCTACAACTGTCACTGAAGCTGATTGCAGTCTTTTGAGCCAAGATGTGAAATTAAATGCATCTGCTAACGTAAATGCTGCATGGGGTTGCACAGTTGCTGATAACCTAGCCTATGGCGCAGCTTGCCATGAAGGTGGTTCTTCTAAAGAAAGAACAGTTGATTGTTCTTGTGCAACTGCTGATAAAGCAAACAACAACCAATGCCCAGGTACTTGTGTTGCGAGTGTTTACACTCCATCGGATGATGGTGGTGATAGTGTTACTACAATTGGTAGACAAGCTTTTGGTGGCAGCACCAACGGTGGTAGCATAGCTTCTTTTGCATTTAGTACTTCAGGTGCAGGCGATCCTTGTGACGCGACTACTATTGCAGGTATCAGTCTTTTTGAAAACGATGATTAATAGTTGCACTTTTTAACTTAAACGGGGGCCATGGCTCCCGTTTTTTTATTTGGGGGAAAGAAGAGTTATGAATTCTACATTTATTCCAAGTATGGTCATCGCCTTTAAGCTGGCATATAAGTCAAAAATTATTAGTACGATGTCCTACTTTGTCATTGCACTTATCGTTATTGTTTTAATGGCCGTAGAGTTTAGCGCAAGACAACTTTCAACAGTTTCTCTCGATGTTGGTATTTCAATGATACGTTTAACTCTACCATTCATCGCCATCGTCCTTGCTCAAGAGTTGTTCAGCAAAGAATTCGATAAGAAATATACACTTACCTCACTCACATTCCCTTGCACAAGGTCGACATGGTTGCTCTCGCGGATTACAGCAATTTTCTTGATGTGTGCTGGTTTACTTGTTGTGATGTCGATTCTTTTAGCCGCGATTACTTTTTATGTCGATGGCACATATCAGCAAGCAACACCTATCGCTTTAGGTATCCCTTATTTTACGACTTTGGCTTTCGTTGCTTTGGACTTGCTTGTGATAGTAGCAATCGCATCTTTTCTGGCGGTAAGCTCGGTAACGCCTAGTTTCGTTCTGATTGGTACCTTTGGATTCACCCTTATTGCCCGAAGTTACACACCAATCATTGAGCTTTTAAAGAGTAATCCTTACGCGATTTCAGATTATGTAGACCCTAATCTTTATTCAGATTCTTTATCTATGATTGCATTTATACTTCCCGATTTGGGAAGGTTAGATGTTCGTATGATTGCCTTGTATGATAAAATGGTTTTCTTACCAAGCGATTGGCTTGTATTAGTTTTAGCAACGTTTGCATACGTATTTGCTATATTTTCTTTGTCCGTATGGGTGTTGAATAAGCGAGCTTTTAATTAGGCCATGCATAAGCTAATTTTACCATCATTAACGCTTGCAGCATTTGTTTTGTACTGGGTTTTGATATTGATGTTAAACCCCGCTAATGCTAATCAAAAAGAAAGTGTGCCTACAATTGTTCTTGTCGCGCCTGCTCAAGTGCTTATGTATGCGGGTGATAGGTTTTTAGCAGCAAATATTGAGACTATTCGTGCATCTGCAGAAATGACCTCTATAGATAGTGAAGAATTCCGTTTACGCTCACATAAAGTGGCATCATTGCTTAATCCATGTCATGAAGATAACTATTGGTTTGCTAACTCATCATTAAGTTGGGGGGGCGCTGTATCACAGGGTATGGATGTTTTACAATATGCTTCTCAATGCAGGTTTTGGGATGAGTGGCCACCTTTCTTTTTTGCATTTAACGAGAACTTTTTCTATCAAGATTCTGTTGAGGCACAGCGTGTGTTGAAAATAGCTGCTGAGCGATCAAACGACAATAAAGCTGCCTTCCTTACTTATGCAACAATGTTAAGTCTGGATCATGTTAAAAATGCGCAGGTTGCATTGAGATTGCTGGAAACAGAACTTAAACAAGCAAGAAGTAAAGATCATGAGAGAATTTTGAGTGATCGAATTGAACGACTTAAGGGGTTACTTTCCTTACGGGAAGCTCAGGTTAGGTACGAGGAAAAATTTGGGCGTAAACTTGAGCAACCTGATGATTTGATTACATCTGGCATCATCGATAGTCCGCCTAAGGATCCATTACGCTTAGGATATGAGTTCCGTGAACAAATGTTTCAGCTCAAACAATTAAGAGTGAGATAACTATGTTGAAAAATAAGACGATTCCTATTCTCGAATTTAAACAGGTTTGTAAAAACTATAAGAAAAAGGGTAAGTACATTAAGGCATTAGATCATGTTTCCTTTGAAGTGTTTGAAGGGGAGGTTTTTGGTTTTGTTGGTCCCAATGGGGCAGGAAAATCTACAACGATAAAAGTGATGTTAGACGTTATCCGAGATTACACTGGTGATGTTAAAATATATGGCGCTGATGCCCGCGATTCAAAAGCTCGTAAAGACGTAGCCTTTGTGCCTGAGACTCCTGCGTTATATGACCAATTTACACCATTAGAAATGTTACGTATGTCTCTTAGTATGTATGGGATTAAATGTGAAAATGAGCTAAATCTTTGTATGCATTGGCTTGAGCGCTTTTCACTGCTTCCTTACGCAAAACGGAAGATTGGAGAGTTGTCCAAAGGAAATGCGCAACGTGTGGCTCTTGCGCGGGCGTTGGTTGTTTCGCCTAAATTGCTGATTTTGGATGAGCCACTATCAGGTTTAGATCCTGTTGGAAGAAAAGATGTGGTTAATATCCTAGAGAATTTCAAACAAGATGGTGGAGCAATTTTTTTTACATCTCATGTTCTCCATGATGTGGAGCGCATTGCTGATAGATTTGGTTTTATAAATGATGGGCAATTGATAACAACACGGTCACCCCAAGATGTGTTAGCCGAGCATGCTGATCGCTTTGTAGTACGGTATAGGGTTGATTCGGGGTCTATGGGTGATGCTAAAGAATTAAGGGTTGGAGAGTATGAAATTGAGTTGAGTCAGGCAGAAATGCCAGCTTGGATGCAACTGCTCAATGAACATGCAGGGAAGATTATTGATATCAAACCCGCAGTTTCTTTAGAGACTGTATTTTTCCGCATACTTGAAGAGAAAAAATCTCTTGATGAAGCGAAATAAATACAAATTCTTTTTCTAAAAGTTAGACAGCCAAAATAAGATGGCCAGTGTCGATAGTATGTCGCGGCACCATGCTGGCCAGAGCCACCAATCTGGATTGGGTTTCCTAAACAAGCGAAAGCCTGAGCGGATGGTATGTATGAAAAACATGAGGGCGAGCAGAAGGGCATTGCCAGTTTCACTCAATGCAGAAACTGTAAACATAGCATAGATCGCAATCCATAAAGCGGCATTGATTGCTTCATTGCGATTGCGAACGCCATAGAGAAAAGTATCAAAGCTGACGCTAACCATGAGCAGTATAGCAACCGAGGATAACCAAGAAGCATAAACATATTCAGATAGCGTTGGATTGCCAGATAGCCATGTTGTGAGTGGCATCATGATGACGGGCAAAATGAGCAATAAGCATACAAGCACATACGTGATGCGTAGTGGAATCGTGGACGTATTTTCAGTTTCCATCAGCCAACGCATCAGTGAATAACCTTGTGCTCTTCATCATCCAAATCAAAATCCACAGGCGTGTTGTGATCTGGAATTGCATAAGCATCACTAGCCCAATTGGCCAAATCACGTGTTTGGCAGCGCTCGCTGCAAAAGGGAAAGGTTTCTTCCTCGCGTGGCACAGGGCTTTTGCAGATGGGGCAGGGAACAATCAAGGTTTTTGTCATGTCAGTGGCACCATCATGACTGCATATTCTTGGTCTTGGGTGAATTCTTTAACAATTTCGCCAGGTTTCCATTGTGTAAACCGAAGCCTGACTGTGGAACGAAATCCTGCACAATCTGGCACTATGCCTTGCGCTAAATCAGAAGATTTCATGCCAATAATGAGCAAACCAATATCATCTTGTGCACCAAGGATAATTTGATCGCATCCCTTTTGTGCAGTCCGATAATCCCATGCCACATGAGCATGAAACATCTGATTGAGATGTTCAATCGCTTGCATGACTGGTTCTACCAGAAGTTGTAGTTTTCGCGCTTGTTCACCATTGGTTAACCACAACGCTTGGAAAGTTTGCGGTATGGCGAGCTTATGACCCAATAAATCATTTTTACGTGTTGCTTCCGTATAAGCGTTGAGCCAGCCATCACAGGCTAAATAATCAGCAATTCCTGGAAGCTGAGCTTGTATATTGCCCACATGCGTATCAAGTTGTTTGCAGGCTTTTTGCAATTGCAGTTCAAATTCAGGGTGTTTTTCAGCAATGGCCACTAGATGTTTACGCATACTGTGAAATAAGCTAAGGATATTTGGTGTAGCAGGTTTTTTATGCCCCTCGCCAATCAATAAATCATTGATTTCTTTGGCTGCAAGCAGCCATGCATATACAGATGTGTTATCAATAGCATGGTAAAGGCAGCGCAATGCGTCACGCAGTTCGATAAAGGACTGCATGCGGGGTGTAAGCGCAAATGAGATCGGGATGAGGTTGCTCATAAGTTTAGAGGCGGGGGACAGTTCGGTGCACGGGGTGGATATCGTCCGATGTTGTGCGCGTGACATTCAAATCACGCAATAGGCCATCACTCAATTGGTATATCCAGCCATGAATAGATAAAGGGCGGCCTTCTTCCCAAGCTTTTTGTACAATCCGAGTATGTGATAAATTGCGCACTTGTTTGGTGACATTCAGTTCGCTCATATTATGAATGATTTCTTCAGGGTCCATGCCCTCAAAATCACGCAAATGTTCGGTGTAGTTGTCGCGGATACCGCGTATCCAGTTGTCGACCACGCCAAAATGCTGGGATTCCATGGCAGCTTGGACCGCGCCACATCCATAATGACCTGCGACGATGATATGCTCCACTTTCAGCACATCTACGGCAAATTGAACGCCAGATAAGCAGTTGAGATCAGTATGGTGCACCTGATTGCCGACATTGCGATGCACAAACACTTGTCCGGGTTCTAGCCCTACAATTTCATTGGCAGGCACACGGCTATCAGAACAACCAATCCACATATATTTTGGCTTTTGTTGCTCTGATAAGTGTTTGAAAAATCCAGGCGTTTGTTTTTCACGGTTGGCAGCCCATGCCACATTATTTTTGAGCAGGTCTGCTGGTGTTGTCATACGGGTGCTTTCTCCAACCAAGATTTGAGTTCGCCTTTTTTATCGATGGCATACAAATCATCACAACCGCCCACATGGTGGTTGTTGATAAAGATTTGCGGAATGGTGCGGCCACCATTGCTGCGTTTGAGCATTTCGTCACGTTTTTCAGGTGTAGCTTGCACATTGTACTCAATAAATGGCAAACCTCGTTGTTTTAAAAGTGCTTTGGCGCGGTTGCAATAAGGGCAATAATCACCCGAATAAATTTCGATATTTACATTGTGGTTCATCACAAACTCCAGTTAATTCCGAATTGCTCGCGCGAATGAAAAAGCAAATACAGCATGCTTGGTGCGAGACAAGGTTAAACTTGCATGGCGGAGCGTAGCACCTGTGGTTAATATGTCATCAATCACCCAAAATTTCACATTGCTTTCAATCGCTTCGAGCTTGGTGGTGTAGTCGTTGGCCAGCACAAAAGCCTTACGCAGGTTGCGCTGTCTTGCCAGCCCGGAGAGCGCTGATTGCCTAAAACTTTGTGTTTGTTGTTCGGGTGAGCGCCGGAGTATTTGCCAATTCACTTTACAACCGACCATGGCTGCAATTTTTAAAGATAAATCAGCGCTATGATGCAGCCCGGATTTGCGCATACGCGCCAGCGGCATCGGTACGGGAATGAGCACATCATGTTTATCGAAAATGTCAGCAATGACTGGTTTTGCAACGTCTAACAGCCAATCCAAGGCACGACTATCGCCTTGAAGTTTCCAGGCAAGCAATGCATCGCGTACAGCGCCCTTGTAGGCAAATAAACTTATGGTTTCGTGCTGGGGTAAGGGTTTTCTTAAACAACGACCACATGGCCCAGGTGACAGTGATGCAGGCAAAGGTTTACCGCACTGCTTGCATGCCAACTTGCTGATGACTTGGATGGATTGTTTACATTTAGCGCAGCAGCCTTGCTGGGTGGTTGGGTCACAAATGTATGATTCATCCAAGCTACCGCACAAGGGGCATGTGCGCGGGAAGAGCGTTTCCGACCAAGATGTAAGCAGTTTCGTTGACAGTGTGAACATAGTCTTGAACATAGCGAGCATGATGGATTCTCGCAATTGGTTCCCAACCATTCCTCCTTCACGCCAGCGCCACTTTTTGGCCAGCCAAAGACATGCCATGTTGATTGAAATCAACGGGCAAAAGCTGCACAACTTTGCTTCCAATGATTATTTGGGCTTGAGTGTTCATGGGGATGTCAAAAACGCAGCCATCGATGCGATTAAAAACGAAGGTTTTGGTAGTGGCGCATCACGTCTTGTTTCTGGTGATGACCCTGTTTTTCATGCTTTTGAGAGCGAATTAGCCGCTTGGAAAGGCTTTGAAGCGTGTTTGTTGGTTGGCTCAGGTATGCTGGCCAATATCGGCTTGTTGCAGGCCTTGAGCGACCGAAGCACTGAAATTTTTGCCGATAAGCTCAATCATGCATCTCTAGTGGATGGGTGCAGGTTGTCTGAAGCTAAGGTGAAACGATATCCGCATTTGGATTATGCAAGGCTTGAAAAACAGCTTCAGCAAAACGTGAACGATAATACAAAACCTAAGCGTATGATTGTCTCTGATGGCGTATTTAGCATGGATGGAGATGGCGCAGACATCACCATCTTGATGGACTTAGCCAATCGCTATGATGCTTTGCTTATTGTGGATGATGCCCACGGTACAGGCACGGTGGGTCAAGACGGTAAGGGTTTGATTGCACAAGCTGGCTTGTCTGGTCATGCAAGATTGATTGAAGTTGGCACGTTAGGTAAAGCCTTTGGCAGTTATGGTGCGTATGTTTTGGGCAGCGCTGAAATGATACATGGCTTGCGCCAGCGTATGCGTACAGTGATTTATTCTACGGCTATTCCCGTATCTGCCATTGCTGCAGCACGTACTGCTTTAGATATCATACAGACCACGGATGTGGTGCAACAATTACAAGCCAATGTGGCTTACTTTTTAGAATGCTCTCAGCATTTGCAAAAGATGCCCAGCCAGACAGCGATTCAGCCGGTGTTGTTAGGCAGCGATGAAGCGGCTTTAAATAGGGCTAAATATTTGCGTGATTCAGGTTTTTTTGTGCCAGCTATTCGTCCGCCAACGGTGCCCGAAGGGACCGCGCGCTTGCGTATTACATTATCAGCCCAGCATACGAAAACCGATATTGATGGTTTGGTGCAGGCCCTGACCCTTTAAGTCTCTAGATATGCTTTAGCGGCTAAATACCCATTGCTTCGCATTGGAAAGCGAAGGGTTGAAGGCATAACCATCCACAGCAAAATCCTTGATGGCTTCAACTTCGGTGATCTGATGTTGAATGATATATCTTGCCATCAAACCACGCGCTTTTTTGGCGAAGATACCGATAACTTTATGGCTGCCATTTTTAAATTCTTTAAACTCAGGCGTGATGATGGTGCCCTTGATATGTTTGGCTTGGATGCTTTTGAAATACTCGCTGGATGCCAAGTTGATGAGGGTGCCACCTTTGAGCTCTTTATTGAGATTTTGGGTGACTTTATCGCCCCAGAATTCGTATAAATTTTTACCATTGGGGTTGGCGAGTTTAGTGCCCATTTCCAAACGATAAGCTTGCATCAAATCCAAGGGCCTAAGCACCCCATACAAGCCTGAAAGAATGCGCAGGTGTGTTTGCGCAAAGCTGATGTCTTCTTGGCTTAATGATTGGCTATCTAATCCCTGATATACATCACCAGCGAAGGTGAAAATGGCCGGCTTGGCATTCTCTGGCTTAAAGGGGGTGTGCCATTTTTGAAAGCGCGCTGTATTTAAATCGGCAAGATTCATGCTCAAATGCATCAATTCGGTAATTTCAAAGCTGTCTTTTTGACGAAGTTCGCCAATAAGAACTTTGGCTTGTTTGAGAAATTGGGGTGTGGTGTAGTTGCCAACGCTGTCATAAGTGGACTCATCTAATTTTTTGGCTGGTGAAATAACGATTCGCATGCACTTATCCTTCATACCACTGACTTATTTTGAGCAAGCAAGGTTAGCAGGCTGATTTGAAATGTCTTGCCCATTGCCAATAAGAATTTCATGGACTTTGACTAATGAAAAAATCTCAACTAAATATGCATAAGGGTTAAATGAGGTGAACGTATGGTGATGCAAAGGCATGAGAATCAAATTGAACAAGTGCAGAAGATTTTTCAAATGGTGAATCATGATTTACGTAACCCATTGCTCAATGTGCGGGCGATTATTGAAGAGTTGCATTTTGATATTGAGCGGGCAAAAACGGCGCTTGAAAAACACGATCAACTCACCCTTGCTGACACCTTAAACACAGAGCTTCCGGCCTCTCTTGATATGCTCAAAGCCGCAGGAAACCGTATGGAAGATGTGCTTGGGGGAGTGAGTGACTTATACCAATGTCTGTTTTCGCCATTGGAGCCAGAAACATTGGATATGGTGGATATGTTTCAGCGTTGTGCCAGCGCACTTGGTTTGGAGCGTGAAGGTGTTGTTTTGCACATTGAGCCGTTGTCGGATGCCGTTGCCGACCCCTTGGCGGTAAAACGCATAATCAGTGAAATTTTGGGTAATGCGCGCCGTGCGATTATTGCTCGTGCCACATCAAAAAAGGAGATTCAAATTAGCAGTGAAATACAAGATGGTTTTGTGTGTTTTGCTGTATCAGATTTTGGATGTGGATTCGAAGAATCTGAGCAATCTCGGGTGTTCGAACCTTTTTTTTCAGGCAAAGCTTTTGGCCATGGCATAGGTATGGGGCTTACGCGAGCGCGAGTTATGGTAGAAAAACATGGCGGTAGCATCACCATCGGGCGGGTAGGCGAGCTGACCATTGTCTTCTTTTCGTTGCCTAGTGTTCAAGCATAAAAAAAGCCTGCTTCAACAAGCAGGCTTTCTTCATTTAGCGAGCCCTTAACGTTTAAGTTGCATTAATGACGAGAGCATTTGGTCAGTAGTGGAGATGGTTTTTGAGTTGGCCTCATAACCACGCTGCACCACGATTAACTTCACGAATTCACCTGCTAGGTCCACATTGGATTGCTCCAGCCCATAAGGGGTAATGGAGCCCATGCCACCATTACCTGGTTTTTCCAAAATGGGAGTTCCTGAAGCAATCGTTTCTTGTTGTAAGTTGTTACCGATATGATTAAGAACTGCATCATTGGGGAATTTGGCGAGTGCAACTTGGAACAATGCACGGCGTTGTCCGTTGGTAAATGCACCAAAAATTCGCCCCGTTGAATCGGTTTCAAGTTTATCTAAGAAACCTGCGGCAAAACCATCGCGTGTTATTTGGCGAGTAGCAAAGCTACCAGCCATTTGCACAGTACCATTTAAACCATCACCAAGGACTGCTTGTTGGTCAGTACCTGTTGCGTTACCAAAGTTAAAGTTGACCGTTGAAATAGCAGCACTTTTCCATGGGAAATCAATACCAGCGCCAATCTCAGAGACCAGTTCACCTTGGCTACCAAATATCAGCTGGTTGCCTGCCGGTGCAGTTATGACGTTACCACCGGTAACCAGTGTGCCAGCAGGAATAGTACTTGAGGTAAGTACAACTGCTCCACCGAGTGCTGCGCCTACAGTTTGTCCAATTGCTACATTTGTACCGTTAAGTGTTACCGCAGTATTAAATGTAGCAGAAGCTGAAACTTCTGTACCGATGGGCAATGGCAATGTCATTGTTGAGTTGGTCGGATTAAAGTTGGTTGCAGCATTGCCTACAATGACTTGCTCGCCTGCTTTGCCACCGGCTAAATCAGCACCATCTACACCAACATGCCAATTCCATGTGTTATTAGCTTCTTTGACATAATATACACTGACAGCGTGTTGTTGCCCCAGTGAGTCATAAATGCTGGCTTCAGCTTTGTATTGATATGTTGCGGCATTATTAGGGTCAAAGGCAACACCTGTCGCGACTACAGCATTGGAGTCCAGTGTGACACCAACATCAATTGAAGTGGTCGCTTGTGCTTGAGAAGCTAATCCCCCGAAGGTGATGTTTGTAACATTACCTGTCGCATCACCGAGTTCGTTGGTCGCCCAGCCTTGTACAACAAAGCCTTGTCCATCAATGAGGCTGGAGTCTTTATCTAAGAAGAATGAACCAGCGCGCGAATAATAAGTTTGATTACTGGCAGGATCTTTAAGGGCAAACATACCATTACCATTAATCGCTAAGTCGGTTGCACTTGTTGTGTTTTCAATGGAACCCTGCGCTGTGTTTCTTGTGATCTGGCCAATGCGAACACCACCGCCCACTTGGTTTGCAATGTTCGACCGAGACACCCCAACTGTTTGGGATAGTACATCCGAAAATACAACACTTTGGGATTTAAAACCCAATGAGTTGACGTTGGCAATATTGTCGCCGATAACCCGCACACTTTCACCGAAAGCCTGCAAGCCGCTTGATCCTGTATATAGTGCATTATAAATACCCATGATGTTCTCCTTTATGAGTCAATTTTTTAAAGACGGACTTCCGTCACATTGTTTAAACTTGTCGGTACGCCGTTTACAATCAGTTGCAGACCATTGGAGGTCATACGTACAGCATCTACTACACCGGCGCGTTGCGGAGATGCATTAACGGGTAATCCAACAGCATCAAAGGCGTTGATACTGATATTGTAAGTGCCTGGATTGACGCTGTTGCCTTGGTCATCCTGACCATCCCAGTTGAGATTTAACTCGCCTGCTGACATGGCTGAAAGCGACATGGTGCGGATAGGCGAGCCAAAATTATCGCTGATGGTTACATAGATGTTTTCAGCATTTTGATCCAAGGTGGCCATGAAGTTTTGGCTATTGCCATCATATTGAATTTGGCTTTGATTCATCATCACTGTGCGGCCTAAATAACCAGCAGATGCCATATCCAAGTTGCTTGAAGCACCAGATTGTGCGCCAGCCAATTGCGATAAGTATTTATTGGTGTCGATTTGTTGCTCCACCATATTAAATTGCGCCAGTTGCGAAGACATTTGCGTGGAATCAGCTGGGTTGAGGGGATCTTGGTTTTGCATTTGGGCAACCAGCATTTTTAGAAATACATCTTTGCTGCCCATGTCTTGATTTCTGGGCGTTGCGGCTGAAGAGCTCGCTGAGGGTGCAGTTACTTGTAGTGGCATAATAAACTCCTAAGCCATGATGCTGATGTGGCCATCGCTGGCTACATTTACCCCAGTGCGGGTGATGTGTTGTATTGTATTGTTCAGCAATGGTGTGTCGCTGTTGTTATCCAAGTTACGATGCGCAAAGTTTCTTGGTGATTGTTCTTGGTGTTGTTGGTTCATTTCCATGGAAAAGCCACCCAAATCGAGTCCTTGTTGGGCTAACATCAAACGAAGTTGTGGTAAATGTTGCTCCAGAGCCTGGCGTGAAGCCGCTTGATCCATGGTAATAGCCACTTGAATTTGTTTGGAAGCATCCATTTGGATAGTTACTTGTACTTTGCCTAAATGGGCTGGCTCAAGTTGAAGCTCTAAAGTTGTTCTACCATCTTTGGCAGAGCGAACAATTTCAAGCATCGCATCATTGGCTGAAAAAGCTTTTTGCGAACGATAGGCAAGGTGCGCCTGAAAATCATTTTGCCTGTTCATTTTATGATCAGTTTTTCCCGCATCCATCCAGGAAAGTTCTGCATCATCTTGGTTCGAAGCAAAATCTTGCTGCAAAGGCGTATGACCGGTTTCGACGGCACGTGCAGTCACTGGCGACGCGACTTGAACAATCGTAATGGGCTGATGTTGGTTGCCACTTCCACGTTGTGTCATGACTCCGATAAGAGCTTGTTGGGCTTTGCTACTTTCATTGCGAACGATTTCTAAACCAGTTTGTTCGGATGCAATCATGTCGCGACCCTTATATGTGTTTTTTGCCACATTTTTTCGAGTTTCTGTTTCTATAGGCTGCAAAGAATTTTGTTGGGTTTCATGTTCTGCGCGAGCATTCATTTTTGGGAACGATTTCTCAGTTTGCCCCGTTGGAGTACCGGACTGTTTAATACCTTGACTGGATATTGTTCGAGTTTGTTGACCGAGCCCTGTTGTTTCTGTTTTGTGTGATGCTTTATCAGCAAAAGCTTGTTGCTGAGGTTGTACGCTGACTAATTTGTTGCTTGTTCCTTTTGTGTCTTGCGTAGTCAGTTGGATTGCTGATTGACTATCTTCTTTGGCTCTTTTCTTCGCCATAGTTACATTTTGTGGAAATGAACTCTGTTCGGTTTTTTTATTTAAAACCTGATGCATAAGACCTTTGTCCTCAGCACCTGCGCCCACTTCAAGTTTGGATGACTTGGAGGATGCCATTTTAGAAATTGGCAAAGAAGCAGTTGTTAATGCAGCAGATGCTGAGGTAGGGGTATGTTTTTCCTGGACTTGTAAAAGCGGAGTTGAGAAGCTTTCAATTAAAGTTGCAAGCGCATCACTGCCATCACTATGGGCGTTGCTTTCAACTTGTCCTGAAGTGGTCGTTGCTGCGCCTGACGATTGGCTGGCATGGGCAGGGTTTGTTGATTTCATATGCTCGCCCATGTTAGGTGCTGGCATACTTTTTTTATTGAAAGCAGATGTGGCTGCATTTTGCTGAGGCTCTGCTGTCACTTTTGTTACCATCATACTGTCAACATCAGTATCTGCACCTGACGATTGGCTGGCATGGGCA
>DCPU01000003.1 GCA_002323245.1 Mariprofundus sp. UBA1536
CAATCGAGTCTGACCCCATTGATATAATCATGACCCCATTGATATAATCAATCGAGTCTGACCCCATTGATAGATTTTTACGACAACTATAACGATGTGAATAAGGGGGCGCTGCCCTTTTAACCTCTAGAAAAGCACAATGTTATTATTAATACTCATTAACAGCATAATAGTCACTTAAAGTTACCTATTATACCCCTTACACATAGGATTGATTTATTATGTATCATAGCTATAGTATGCCTAATTATGCACTTTATGTGCATTAAAACTGATTGGTGCGCTATATGGGTAACATTATGAATATTAAATCTATGTCTCCATCTGCCATTGCTGAAGAATTAGGTGCTCGGCTAAAACAAGCTAGGCTCAGTGCTGACTTGACTCAGGCTGAAGTGGCATCACGCGCTGGTCTCAATAGGCGAACCATTCTCAATGCTGAGAATGGAAAGGTTCAACTGGAGAATCTTGTCGCCATATTAGTCGCTATAGATTTGGTCGATCAACTCAACCTGTTTCTGCCCGTGCAGGAAATATCGCCTTTACAATTGGCAAAACTCAAGGGTAATCAACGACAACGCGCATCAAAATCTACAAGCAGGAATGCCCAGATTAAAGCGGATGAACCCTCATGGTAGAGGAAGTCATCAGTGTAAAATATAAAGAGCATGATGTTGGCGCGATCAGCTTCAATACTGAAACTGGTTTGGGCGCCTTCGAATATGAACCTGCATTTATCAAAACAGGTATCGAGCTGTCGCCTATCAAAATGCCTTTATCTCGAAAAATTTATACATTCCCAGACATTGATTCCGCTGCTTTTAGAGGGCTACCTGGTTTGATTGCAGACTCATTACCCGATGATTTCGGTAATACAGTGATGGATGCTTGGGTAGCCAGTCAGGGTAAATCGCCAGCTGATATCACTCCGCTACAACGGCTACAATATACAGGAAAACGTGGCATGGGCGCATTAACCTATCACCCTGCCACCCAAAGAAAAAATCTGAATGCTTCACAACATATTGAAATTCAATCTTTGGTTGCTATGGCTCAGGAAGTATTGGATCAACGCCAACAGTTCAGTGTAAACCTTGGTGCACAGCGGCAAGAAGACCAAGAAGCCATGATGGCATTATTGTCTGTTGGCATGAGTGCTGGTGGCGCTAGACCAAAAGCTGTGCTTGCATTTAATGATGATTTTACGCAAGTACGATCAGGGCAAACAGATGTGCCGGAAGGCTTTACACATTTCATCATGAAATTTGATGGGGTGAGTGAACATAACAAAGATAAAGAAACCTTTGGTGATCCTATGGGGTATGGGGCTATGGAATATGTCTATTACCTCATGGCGAAATTATGTGGCATAGACATGATGCCTTGTCGCTTGCTCGATGAAGGCAATCGACGCCACTTTATTACCCAGCGCTTTGATCGCAATGGTAATGAAAAGCGGCATGTGCAGACATTAAATGGTCTAGCGCACGTGAGTTATAAAAACGTAGGCTCGTACTCATATGCCGAGCTATTCGCAACAGCAAGAGAGCTTCGATTAAACCCTAATGATGCCATGCAACTGTTTAAGCGCATGGTTTTTAATGTGGTTGCCCGCAATCATGATGATCATTCAAAAAACGTTGGCTTTATGCTTGATGATCAGGGTCAATGGCAATTATCTCCCGCTTATGATTTGGCCTATAGCTACAAACCTGGAAGCGCTTGGGTAAACCATCACTGGATGAAACTCAACGGCAAACAAGACAACTTTACACGCGAAGATTTCTACACCTTCGAAAAATTAAGTCCTATTTTCAACAAACGAAAAATTGACCAAATCATTGAGGAAACCACAGCGCATGTTTCAAAATGGAATACATTAGCAACTGAACACAGCGTGCCCCATGCATTGCTTGAGTCGATTGCCAGCAACTTACGGCTAACGCTTTAATCGTGGAAAAACTGAGCGAGCAAGATATCGATTGCCCTTATTGCGGAGAGACGATTTCTGTCTTCATCGATTCTCAGGAAGCTGGAACGCAATATATCGAAGACTGCCAAATGTGTTGCCGGCCCATCGTGTTTCAAATTGAAGACAGCGGCTACGATGATGCGCCTGCAGTTAGGGTGTATGCAGAAGACGATGTTTTCTAATCGTCCGCATCATTAAGACTTTTTGGCGAAAATCACCATCAAGATGCCGCCCAAAATCATGGTTGCGGCGGTGATGAATGAAAGGGTGATGGGCTCCGCAACAAAGAGCAGTCCGCCCGAGGCTGCGAGCACAGGCACCAACAATTGCAACACGGCGGCGCGGATGGATGCGAGCTGGGGCAAGACCATATACCAAAGGGTGTAACCCAATCCCGAAGCCAATGCGCCAGAAAGAATAGCATAGAGCACGCCTTCAATACTTAGCGATATATCGTGGGCGAACACCAACAGAAGCAAAGTAAGCAAGGGGATGGTGCGCAGAAAGTTGGCTGTGGTGTCCATCAGCGGAAACGCACAAGCCCTGCCGCGCAAGGTGTAATAAGCCCATGCAATACCAGAAGCCAACATCAATAGAAAACCAGACCATGACGGCGCTTTGGCATCAGGAAGCATGAGATAAACAAACCCCATCATCGAAAGCGCCATACCGCCCCACTCCAACGCTGACAAACGATAACCCGAACGCATCGCCGCCAGCAGCATAGTGATTTGCACAGCGCCAAATAAAATCAAAGCGCCTGTGGCTGTGTCTAGGGTGATATAGGCATAGGAAAAAGTGGCAGCATAAGTGAAAAGCAATGTTGCTGAAAACCAATGACCCTGCGTGTACACCGTTACCAAATGTTGTTTGGGGGCAATCAAGATGACCAGCATCAGCATGCCCGCAACTAAGCGAATGGCGGTGAAGCTGGTCGCATCAATCAATCCCTCGCCCAAAGCCAGCCTGCAAAGCACTGAGTTGGCAGCGAAGGCAAGCAGCGCTAAGGATGTGAGAAAGAAGATTTGCATTTGCTATGTGTCGTTTTTGTAAACAAATCCTTACCATTCTCAATGACGCGAATGAATGCCTACGCTGCATCTTGAACTGCTGCAAACGTATCATGTTGATG
Organism: Mariprofundus sp. UBA1536; assembly: GCA_002323245.1. Lineage (GTDB taxonomy): Bacteria > Pseudomonadota > Zetaproteobacteria > Mariprofundales > Mariprofundaceae > Ghiorsea. Next base: position 3,105 of record DCPU01000003.1, read on the forward strand.
ACTTATTCATTGCCCAAGGTGGGCAACGACTTTTTCTCTAAAAAAACTGAGCTAGTGCAACGCTAAAAATCTTATCTGGATGACCAACTTTGGGGTGTTATGCAAATAAATGTTGAGAGCTGGTGGTATTTTTTATGCACCATGGCAGCAGTAAATATAATGTTATGGGTCATCTCACTGGTTTATTTTCATCGCCGTAAAGCTTTTAAAAATAAAAACATCCGCAAGTGGCGCATCATCATGCTTTGGTGCTCGGGTATGTATGTGGCGGGATGTGCTTTTCGCTCCGTGTTGCCCATTGTCGACCTTGAGCGTTTTTGTGTGGTGGACAGCGTGCTTTCCAATGTGTTCCTTGGGCGCAGCATTGCCACGATTGCCGAGCTTTGTTTTATCACCTTATGCGCCATTTTGTTGCACGAGGCAGGGCGAGGCATCAATGATCGATTTGCCATTCGGGTGTCGTTGCTGCTTGTGCCAGCGATTATGCTTGCTGAAACGTTTTCTTGGTATGCCATGCTCTCAACCAACTACTTTGGCAGCATCATCGAAGAGTCGATTTGGGCGCTATGCGGCATTTTATTGCTGATTAGCTTAATCAGGTTAACCCCACATGTGAAAAATCGGCACCGTAGTTTTTTATCGGTGATGTTGGTTTTTGCAGTTGGCTTTGTGGTGTTTATGCTGACCATCGATGTGCCGATGTATATCAGCCGCTGGCTTGCAGATACCGCCAACAACGTTGCATATTTAAGCTTATCGCAAGGATTACACAACGCCCTACTACCCTGTACTGTCAATCTGAGCAGCGAAATCTGGCGCGAAGAAATTCCTTGGATGAGCTTGTATTTCACTGTGGCGGTTTGGGTAAGCATTTCCTTACCGATTGCCCCAAATTATATAAAAGTGATGAAGAAAAAAAGCAGGGTTAGCCAGAAAAAGAAAGCTGCTGAAGTTCTGGTTTAAAAGCGCTGCTCTAGAAACATCCCTCCAACCGCATGCTATCCTTATCTCAAGAAAGATATGAATGCATGCCTAGCGCTTACTTAACTTTTTTAAAGCTTTGCGATTTCTCTTAACGTTGGCGTGGCTAAGGATGCGGTATCAGCTTGGGTTATGGCTCTAGCAAGCCTTGCTGGCGCGCTTCTGCCCATGCAGCCGTGGTTTGGATCGCCATCAAAAGCTTCCAACATGCCTGTGATAAGGCGCTCAGTAGGCAGCGATTCACCGACCAAGACTTCTTGGATATCAATCACATCAGATACAACATCTCTAGCGAAATCTTCATGGTTGGCCCACAGCTCAGCTACATTGCCGCCCACCTTCAATCCAGCCACATTGGTGGAGATGATATACACATTTTTGCGCACCAATTCATAAGTCATATCTTCAAGGGTGGCCACTTCATGGGCTGGGATATCCAAAGCGTTAAGCGCTTGCACCAACGTTGCTGCATGTGGCCCCCAAGCAGGCGAAGAAATCACAGGTTTGGCATCCATGCCCTTTTTCTTTTCAAACCACACCGATACCACTGTGGGGTTTTCTAAAGGGTGCTTTTGCCAATCTACTGGCAACAATTCATTTTGAATCATACCCACCTTATCCGCCCACACGGCTGGCAACGAAGAAAGTACGCTTTGCAAGGTGGCTTCGCCCACAGCTATCAACACCAATTCAGGCGAAGGCGTGGCCTTGGCAATAACTTCAGGATCAGCGCTACTGGTGACAGGCACAATGGTATAGCCCAAACGCATCAAACCACGGGCAAACACACTACCAATCTCACCAATGCCCCAAACCACGGCTGTTTTCGACATAACCACTCCTTGATATCCTTAAAAACTTATGTGAAGGGCAAGATTAACTAGCGCTTAGACAAAGAAAACCCTTTGTGAACCATGGCGTTGGTGTGATGAACCATCTATAGCAGTGGAGCTTGGCTCCAAAAAGAGATGCCCAGTTTTGACCCAAATGATGGTTTCTTCGCGCGCAAAGGGAAAATGTTTACTCAGGTGCGGGCTGCGCAGCCACGAGCCTGCGGGATACTCACCATGTTCATCCATAAAGGAGCCTGAAAGCACAAAGATTTCTTCTCCGCCAAAGTGGCTGTGCGGGATAAAGCGCTCACCCCCTTTGGCCATTTTACCAAGGCCACGTGCTCATGCTCAAATTCATGCAGCGGCATCACTTGTAAACCACCATAACCTTGCAGCCATGGGCTGGAATTGGTGTTCAGATGCACGGCGGCTGTGTCTTTTTCGTCAAACTGATTGAGTTTCACAAAGATGGTGCAGCCTTGCTTGCTAAACGGCGCATGGCTGCTGCCGGGTGGGTTGCGGATATAGCTGCCAGCAGGATAGTCGCCAGACTCATCAGAGAATACACCTTCAAGCACGAAAATCTCTTCACCCAAAGGATGTGGGTGCGGAGAAAATGAAGTGCCTGCATCATATTTTACAATGCTAGAAGCATGGCCAGTTTCTGCGGATTCGCGTTCTAAGGGTTTACGCCAAACCCCATATGCGGGGCTATCCATCCATTCTTTGGTTTGGGTATCAATCACCAAGCGTTGGGATAAATCCATATTCAAAGCCATTGACTTACCTCTCGCAAACCCATTTATTCATCCGCGCCTTTCCACGGCTTAATCAATACGCCAAAACCGATGGTGTTTTGATGATGGTTATAATCAATCAAACTTTCGCCATAGCCGCTAAACATCTTCACATATCCCTGCAATTTGCCGCGAATGGGAAACACATAATCCAGTTGCGCTGCCCCGTGTTGGCTATTGGCATTGTAGCGGCCCAGTAGCGATAAATATTGGCGGCCATAATTGTAAATCATCCGCAACTCACCATGCCCCATATAACGGGTGATATCGGGGTTGTCATCGTTGGCAGCAGGCTCTGGCAAACGCCACCATGGTCGAAGCAAGATGGTCAGATGCTGGTTTTCCAAACCAAATTCAGCGTAAATGCGATTCCAGCTTCTGGAAAAATCGCCAGATTGGCCATTGGATTGATGCACCAATCCAGCATTAAGCACCTTCCAGCGCATATCAAAGGGCAGATGTTGACCCACGCCCCACTTCTTCTTGATGGGTAAAGAATAGATAAACTGCGGCTCATAATCGTTGGCGCGAAAGGGGGATGATTGGGCAGCGTTATAAATCTGCCAGTGCGAGACTTGGGTATAGGCAAACCATAATGAGCCGCCAAGCACTGGCATTTGATGCATCAGCTTATTTTTAAAACTTAATTGATAGGTGGCTTCTACCGCATTCAATTCGGTCGCATAGGTGGCGCGGGGATGACTTGGGGTGAATGGTGCATCATTGGGCGAATCACTGCGATTGGCGAGCAAGATATAGATGGGCTTAAAATTACTAAAAGCAAACAAGGGCTGATTATCACCTTCCAAATCCCAGACATGTTCCAAAATGTATTTTCTTCTGGCGATTGAAACAGCTTATCGTAACAAGCCAGACGCAGTTGATCTTCATTGAGATCAAAACACTGGCTAGTCTGTGAACTGGTTAGTTCATCAGCTTTTGCATAGGCAGCAGTCAGCAGCACGCAACTTAGCGATACCATCAAGCCTATTTTTTTAAACAAATGCAACATCAACGAATAACTCCATTGGCTTCATTGTGGCTTTGAAACAAGTTGACGCAACTTTCGCTTGCATATCGATTGTCGCCTATTATGGTTCTGATAATCATTATCATTATCATCTAGGAGATAAACCGTGAAACTATTAACTGCTGCAGTCGTTGTTGCTCTAAGTGTAAGCCTGATGCCCAGCACAAGCTTGGCCAAAAAGGTGTATTCGCCGCTGGTCAAACAAGGTGAGCTGGAGGTTGAGACACAAAACGAAGTGTATCGCAGCAAAAATGCAGGTATCGATGGCAAAGCCAAACATCAAATCGAAGTATCGTACGGCGTCACTGATTTTTGGCACACAGGTGTCTACGCGGTGTATGAAAAGCCAGCAGGAGGAAGCTTGGCCTATACCCAAACCAAATGGGCCAATATTATTCAGCTTACCCCCCCTGATACCTATTGGCTTAATGCGGGCTTTTATATTGAATATATTCGCGCTGCCGAAAATCTAAACAAAGACGATGTTTTGGAAGTGAAAGCCTTGCTTGAAAAGCCCATTGAACATTGGAAACACACGTTGAATATGGTGCTGAAAAAAACATTGGCTTCAAATACCGATACGGGTTTGGAATATGCTTGGCGCTCGCGCTATAAAATGGATTCAGGACTAGAGCCAGCCATCGAAATATATGGCGGACTTGGCACGACCAAGCATCTTAACGTGCAAGACCAAACCCATTTGATTGGCCCTGTACTTGAGTATGAATTCTTTGATGGTTTTGAAGCCGCCGTCGGCTGGCTAATGAATACCAGCGAAGGTCCAGCCTATGGTGATTTTAAACTTAATATCGAATATGGGTTTTGAGTGCGTATCTGATTGTTAAAGCAGCAACAAAATCAAAGCGAGCAAAGCAGGTATACCTTGAATGTAGAGTATTCTTTTACTGGCTGTAAAACCACCAAAAATCCCAGCAATCAAAATGCAGCCCAAGAAAAATATCAAGATAGATTGGCCTTGTTGACCAAGCCATAAGCCCCACAGCAAACCCGCCGCCAAAAAGCCGTTGTACAAGCCCATATTCATGGCCAACTTCTTCGAGGCCTTGGCAACTTCTCTGGAATGACCAAAGGCACGAAGCCCCCTTGGTTTATCCCAGAAAAACATTTCCAGCATCAAAAAATAAAAGTGTAAAAGAGCAATGATGCCTATGAGTAAATGCGCGACTAACATCGGTTAAACCGTTTGTTAATGCCCTACCCACATACCCTTATAACCTAGTTCAAGTTCAAGCGTTTCGATATATACTTTCGCTGCTGCTCTGGAATCAAAGCCAGTTAGCTGCACGCGGTACCAATCCCTGCCATTGATATTGGCTTTGGTAATCACGCTCTTGATATCAGCATCGGCTAAGGTTTTTTGCATATTCTCAGCGCCAGCAAGTGTTGGCTCAGAAGATACATTCACCACCCAAGCTTCATTATCCCCAACCACAGGTGTTAACGGTGTAATAGGTTTTACCACCGGTTTCACAACAGCAGCAACTGGTTTGGCTACTTCTTCAACATTGGCTAGGATCACTTCAGGCGGTGCTGCTTTTTCAGCTTCGGCTGCAGCGACTGTTGGCGTTTCTTCAACTGGTGCAGGTTTTACCTCTACAGCAACCTCGGGCTCCGTTTCGTCTTTAAAAGCCAAATCGGGAGCATCAGCAACCACCCTACTTTTTTCAATCGCCAACGCGTCTTCAAGCTGAGCTACTTTGCCTTGCGATGCTTGCAACAAAGCTTGCAATTCTCCCACTTGTGCTTGCGCACTCATTGCCAACCAAGCGCCTGCCCCGCCAAGTACTAGGCCGCCAGCCAAGGCCGCGGCCACCATGATTTGCGATTTCTTACTTTGATTGGCATTAGCTTCAGTTTTCTTAGCGCTGCTTTTTTCTTTATTTGGCATAGGTGAATCTCCTATTGGCTTATCATGCGCTGCTGCGGCTGTTGCTGTCGCGGCAGAAACTGAAGTATCCCGCAAAAGATCGTCTACCATCTCATCACTTACTCGCTCATCAGCGCTTTCATCAACAGGCAATTCAATTTGCTTTGCTGACTCAGCGTCAGACATAGCTCCACTTGGTTGTATTTTATCCGTGCTTTTCTCACCCGTGTTTGTTTCATCCAAGCTGGCTTTGTCTGGCATATCTTCAACAGCCATTTCTTCAATCAGCATGGCAGCATCACTCTCGTTAAAACCCGATGTATCGAGTTCTGGAATCACATTATCAATAGCATAAGCAGCTGCGAAATCTTCATCGGCTTGGCTTGAATTCAGTTTTTCTGCTTCAAACTTTTCTTCTTCAAAGGCTGATACATCGGCATTGATTTCATCACCCAGGCTTTCGTCAACCAATAATACTTCATCACCTGCGCCTAAATTTTCTGCACCAAAATTGAGTTCCTGATCCAACTGCTCATCTAATTGTGGATTCAATCTGTCATCCAAGGTGGGCTCTTGCACTGTTGAAAATGGGCTTTCAATATCGGCCTCGTCAGCATCACCACCGATATCAAGTATCGGCAAGTCGTCATCTACAGTTGGCGCTAAATTCATCGCCGTATCCAAATCTTGCATAACCAAAGTGGCTTGATGATCATCCACTTCATTGTCGGCCTTCGTATGAACGTCAACTTCTGGGCTGAGCATTTGATCAATCTGTAGGCCTGGATCCTCATCAAAAAAATGGTCCAATTGGAAATCTTCATCGGCACCCTGCAATGCTTCAACTTCAGGCTCGTTGTCAGAAAGATCAAAGTCTTGAAACGAAAATGGTGATTCTTCCTCGGCCGACATATGCAAGCCATCGTCCATCATGGGCTTATCCATTACCAAAGTTTCCTGATGTTGCGGATCATCCATTGCTGAGCTCTCTAACGATAAATCGCTTGCATCTATCATGGGGTCGCTTGAACCAAGCGTTTTGTCACTGCCCAAATCCGACAGACTTTCATCCATGGCATCAAGCTCAGCCTGCAAATCCAAGAAATTCATTTCCGCATCATCTTCGCTTGTTTCTAGTGTTTCGATTTCGGGCTCTTCATCTTTAGCATAGGGTTCAAGGTCGGCCAAATTCAGGCGAACTGTGCTTTCAAAATCATCTGGTTTATTTCCATCTGCAGCCATCAACCAAACCCCCTCAATAAATATGCTTTACTTTCAAACACTTTGAGTAGTTTGTCAAAAATACTTTGCTATCAACCCACCAAACCGCATCGCACTTGACTTTGCTGTGACATAAAACTTCCAACAAATTGTTTTTATAGGCCAAAACCAGGCTTTTAAGCAACCAAAAGTTGGCCAAGTTTTTGCTTGGACTACTTGATTCGCACGCTTAAAAGAGGAAGCTGACGCAAAGTAGAAAATAAACAACAGCAACAAAGGATGTGTTAGGTGAATGCTTTAACCAACAAACTACTGGGAAATACCGTACGCATTCGTGAAGCCAAACATGATGATCTGTTTGCCATGACTGCTTTGCTTACTGAATTGTTTAATATCGAAGTGGACTTCACGCCCAATCTTTCCAATCAACGCGAAGGCCTGGCTGCATTGATGAGCAGCGAAGAAAGCACATTGCTGGTGGCTGATGTCAAAGGTAAAATTATTGGCATGTGCACCCTGCAATCCTTAATTTCCACTGCCGAAGGCGGCTTGGTAGGCATCATTGAAGATTTGGTGATAGCCCAAGATCATCGCGGCCAAGGTATTGGCATGAAGCTGCTAGAAACCATTGAAAAAATTGCCAAAGACAAAGGCATGCTTCGCCTGCAACTGCTCACCGATGTACATGAAAAAACCGAAGCCTTTTTTAGCCAAGGTCAGTGGAAACCCACGCAACTGGTGGTCAAACGCAAGCTGCTTAAGTAGTTACTTCTTAGTTTGCTGCTCCAATAATTGCTGTAATCCAGCAAAGGGATTATAGGTGGAAGTAACCTCTACTTTTTTACCTGATGATGCTGATTGATGCTGCATATCGCCATATTTGGAATGTTCATGATCGTGGCAATAAATACACAATAATTCCCAATTACTGCCATCGGGGGGATTATTGTCATGGTTATGATCTTTGTGGTGCACGGTAAGCTCACGTAAATGCTTACCATCAAACGCTCGGGCACAATGGCCACAAACCCAGGGGTAGAGTTTTAATGCTTGTTCGCGGTAATTATCTAATTTCGACATCATTAGCTCCCTACGCATTTGGATACAACTATCCTACAACCAGTTGTACTTGATTGTAAAAGGTAAACATTCCGTCAGGTTTACCCCTCTGCAAACCATCATCTTCAACCAACCCCTTGGGAGTTTCAACCATGTCATATAACCAGCCAACTTCACCATTTTTAGACATGGGCTTTAGACCCTTCTTTTTGGGCGCTGCAGTATTTGCCACCCTATCAATGTTGTTATGGGCAGGTGTTTATTTGTTTGGTTTGGCTGTGCCCATCACCAATATCACCATGTATGAGTGGCATGCTCACGAGATGTTTTTTGGTTACGCCTTGGCAGTGATTGCTGGCTTTTTGCTCACTTCCGTGCGCACGTGGACAAGATTACCTACAGCGCACGGTTTGATTTTATTACTCTTATTTCTGCTCTGGGCAGTTGCACGTGTATTGTGGATGTTTGGCACAAGCTATATCGAATATGCCGCCATCTTTGATATCACCTTCGCCCTTTGTTTATCGGCATTGCTGGCCTTGCGCATTGTGCAAGCCAAACAATGGGAACAACTGGGCATTATCGCCATATTACTGCTGATCACAGCTGCAAACATCATCTTCTTCTTGGGCGCTTTTGGCTTTGTGAAACAAGGCGTAACTTGGGGTATCTATAGTGCGCTGTATCTGGTGATTGCTTTAATCATGACCATGGGACGCAGGGTGATTCCATTTTTCATTGAGCGGGCAGCTGGCAGCGATGTATTGCTTAAAAACAATAAATGGCTAGATATCTTAAACATTGTTGGCTTTTTGGCTTTTGCTATCAATGAAATATTTGTTGGCCGCGATGATGTTTCAGCGTATCTCGCTCTGAGTTTATTTGTTATCAACAGCATTCGACTTTTGGGATGGTTTCACCCGATCATTTTCAAGCAAAGTTTATTGTGGAGCCTCTATTTCGCTTTTTGGATGATCACCCTTGGCTTCTTACTGTTGGCTATGCCTTATTTTGCCGAACAAATCTTTTCAGCGGCAAGTATATATTTGGCCATTCACGCCTTCACCGTTGGTGGCATAGCTGTGATTACCTTGGGCATGATGGCGCGCGTATCGCTTGGCCATACAGGCAACAATGTATATCAACCACCACGTCTGCTTAAAGTTTCTCTTGCTGCAATCGCCATAAGCGCCTTTGTGAGGGTGCTTATCCCCTATTTTGAAATCTGGCCATATTACCTGCTGATTGGCTTATCCCAACTGTTGTGGGTGATTGCTTTTATACTTTTTATTTTCACCTATGGCCCACTGCTTTGCAGGGCAAAACAACATTAATTGAAGTGTTGCATTTGAGGCTTAGACAGCAGTGAGCCAATCACCATGCCTACGATTGCAAACAAAAACCCAACAAACTGCGGCGGCATCAAACCTTCACCTTCGGGTGCAATAAACTCCATCGGCAACCATGTAATCAAACCAAAGATAATGGCTGTATAGGCACCAATCGTCGTCGCCCGCGACCAATAAAGACCAGCCACCAAGGGCACAAAAGCAACCACCAAAGTCACCTTATACGCATTTTCCACCATTTGATGGATACCCATATCACTATCCAAAGCCCAGAGCGCATAAAGGGTAACCAACACCGCAAACACAGCCACCACAATACGCGTCATTTTCAGCATATGCGCATCAGAGGTATCGCCCTGCAATAGCCAAGGTTTAATCACGTTTTCAGATAGCGTCACTGAAGGTGCGAGCAAGGTGCCCGACGCCGTACTCATAATCACTGCCAGCAAAGCCCCGAAAAAGATAACTTGCGCCATCATGGGTAAATGACCAAGTACCAAGCTGGGTAATATCTTCTGCGCATCTTCTTCCAGAAAGTGCGCAACCATGCTGGGGTCTAACAAATGCGCCGAATAGGCCAGATAAATAGGCACAGCTGCAAACAAGAAATAAGCAATACCGCCCAACACAGTGCCCCAAACTGCTACATTTTCACTCTTGGCAGCATTGGCGCGTTGAAACACATCTTGTTGAGGAATTGAGCCAAAACCCATAGTGAGCAATCCTGAGATAAAGGCGATGATGGCAACAGAATTCAGTGCTGGCCAAAAATTGAATTTATCATTGCTGGATGCATGCTCTATGACTGGCATCACCCCGCCCACATGATCGGCTAACAGCCAAGCTACATAAAATAAACCCAAAACAATAATAATCATTTGGAATGTCGTAGTCACAGCCACTGCCCACATCCCGCCTAAGAGTGTATATACCAGCACCACGGCAGCACCGAGAACAATGCCCATGGGCTGGCTAATCAAACCATCTGATAAAATATTAAATACTAAACCCAGCGCCGTAATTTGTGCTGAAACCCAGCCCAAATAAGATAATGTGATGGCAATACCAGTGACAAATTCAACTTTCCGGTCGTAACGCTGGCGATAAAAATCAACAATGGTGAGTAAATTAAAACGATAAAGTTTTCGGGCAAAAAACAAGCCAAACAGAATCAGGCAAAGTGATGCGCCAAAAGGGTCCGATACCAATCCAGCCAAATCTTCTTCAATAAACGTAGCCGGAATACCAAGCACTGTTTCTGCACCAAACCAAGTGGCAAAAACCATGGAAACCACCACAAAAAGAGGCAATCGCCGGCCCGCATTGATATAATCTCGCGTCTTATGCACCTTGGTAGCTGCAAACACACCCAAACCAATGGATAGCAATAAATACAAAATCACAAAAGTTATCAGCATTACCTACTCACCTCCTCGCGCAAAATGCGGTAAACAACCCTAAATTTGGTGGTAAAATGCTACTCAAATAATCAAGCGTCAAACAAAAAATAGACAAACAAAAACGTTTCTTTAATACGCAAACAATTGAGAATCAGCACGCTAAACTTAATCAAGCTGAAAGCCCCATCCATCACCATTCACGCTATGAATAAAAAGTAAATCACGAGTTAAATTCAGTTCTCTCCTGTATCCAATGCGCGCACCTAAGGTTTCGCCGATAGAACAAAAATCTAATGACAGAAAGGGTGTCATCATGTGTTCCTGAGAAAGAGACCAGTTCACATCATTCAGGATGTGCCAACCTGCCCAGAAACGTGGAATCCGAGACGATCAGGAGACTCGAAATGCCTGTCGAACAAATTGGCTAAAAGAAGTACTGATGAAAGTATCTGCCCACGATATCTCAACCATATCAACGCCCTGACTTTGCAGGGGTTTCGTACCATACCCGGGTGCGGTTGACGATGGCTGCCACGGAGAGCATCACCGGCACCTCCACCAGAACACCGACCACGGTGGCCAGTGCCGCACCGGAGTTGAAACCGAACAGGGCGATGGCCGCCGCCACCGCCAGCTCGAAGAAGTTGGAGGCACCGATCAGAGCAGACGGGCCGGCCACGCAGTGCGCCACGCCCAGCTTGCGATTGAGCCAGTAGGCCAGCATGGAATTGAAATAGACCTGTATGATGATTGGCACGGCCAGCAGCATAATCACCAGTGGCTGCGCCAGAATCTGCTTGCCCTGAAAGCCGAACAGCAGGACCACGGTTATCAGCAGAGCCGCCATCGAAATCGGATCAAGCATATGCAAAACCTGGCCTAGCGCGTTTCTGGCAAGCAGCAGCTTGCGCCCCACATAGGCCAGCAACACGGGAATGACGATATACAGTAGTACGGAGAGGAACAGCGTATCCCACGGCACGCTGATCGAGGCAACGCCGAGCAGCAGGCCGACAATGGGCGCGAATGCAAAGATCATGATCACATCGTTGAGCGCTACCTGGGAGAGGGTGAACTGGGGGTGGCCGCCCACCAGTCGCGACCAGACAAAGACCATCGCCGTGCAGGGGGCGGCAGCCAGCAGAATAAGGCCGGCAATATAGGAGTCGATCTGATCTGGATCCAGCCAGTCGACAAAGAGAATGCGTAGAAACAGAAAGCCGAGCAGCGCCATCGAAAACGGCTTGACCAACCAGTTGATGGCCAGTGTGACAGCCACACCACGCCGGTGGTCCCATACTTCATGCAGCGCGGAATAATCGATCTTGAGTAGCATCGGCAGAATCATTGCCCAGATCAATATCGCTACCGGCAGATTGATGTGGGCGACCTCCATGGCGCCAAGTGCCTGAAACAGCGGCGGAAAAACCGAGCCCAGCGCGATGCCGGCAATAATGGCAGCGAAAACCCAGAGGGTCAGATAGCGGGCGAAAAGCCCCATCGGTTGATTTTCGGACAGAATAAACTCCTTTAAAGCTTAAATCATATTCGTAACTACAAATGCGTAAACGGCCACGGATACAGCACAGAAGATCTGAACGGCTGCAAACCGCCGGCAACGCAAATGCCAGACCGACTTGTCAATTCTCTTTTATTCACAAAACCGGTTACCTGATACATGATTTTGGCGGATCGCCTTAAAAATGGGGTGGATAAGTCTCACGTGCGCTACTGGCGGAACTGTACATTGCTGAACATCTGCTGCATTTCCGGCGTGAGACCAAGGCGTTTTCTCGCCGTGGCAGCCGCCTCATCGAACCGCTCCGCCCCAGTGCAGCGATTATCGATTCGATCGCCTCCAGATGCGAACGCATATTGGTCAGCTGGTGCTATTTTACCGCCTCCTCCAGACCTAGCGAAACGTGCCCGTCCGAGCCCATTGGTGCATGGTGGCCGCCGCCCGCCATGCTTGCATGAAGATGCATCCCCTCTTCCGCCATCACTAGTGTCGCCATCAAACAGCCTGCCAATAATAATACTGGCATCATCAAAAGAGTTTTCTTTTTATCTATTTCCTCAACGATTTTAAAATCTATCTACTAATAGCTAATAGTTTAAAAAGCAGCGCCGCACCTAAAGCTTGCTTGCCCTTTGGCGCAATAAATGATCTGCTAAAACCAGAGCGAGCATAGCTTCAGCAATAGGAACAGCGCGAATACCCACGCAAGGGTCGTGGCGACCTTTGGTGATGATTTCTGTTTCGTTGCCATCGATATCAATGGTTGGGCGCTGCGTGATAATGGATGAGGTGGGCTTTAGGCCCATCCGCACATGGATGGTATCGCCATTGGTAATGCCGCCCAAAATGCCGCCAGCGTGATTACTTTGAAAACCATTTTTGCGAATAGCGTCACCAAACTCAGAGCCTTTAGCTGCCACACAAGCAAAGCCATCACCAATTTCCACAGCTTTAACGGCTTGAATGCTCATCATAGCCTTGGCCAAATCCGCATCAATGCGATCAAACACAGGCTCACCCAAACCCACAGGCACGCCAGTAGCTTCAACGGTGACCGATGCTCCGATGGAGTCGCCAGTTTTACGAAGTTTATCCATAAAATTTGCCATTTCAGCGGCAGCATTTGCATCTGGACAAAAGAAGGGGTTATTAGAAATTTCATCGGCAGAGAAGTTGGCAGGGTCAATACGAACCGGGCCAATTTGATCCACCCAGCCAGTGATACTCACACCTTGCGTAGCTAAAAACTTACGCGCCACCGCGCCAGCTGCCACGCGCATCGCAGTTTCGCGCGCAGATGAGCGACCACCACCACGATAATCACGGAAACCGTATTTGTGATGGAAGGTATAATCAGCATGACCTGGGCGAAACTTATCTTTGATATCGCCGTAATCTTTGCTGCGTTGGTCAGTATTACGAATCAACAAAGCAATGGGACAACCTGTGGTTTTGCCTTCAAACACGCCCGATAAAATTTCCACTTCATCGGCTTCACGGCGCTGCGTGGTATATTTAGATTGCCCGGGTTTACGTTTGTCCAAATCGGGTTGAATATCTGCTTCGGTTAAGGGTAAACCTGCTGGGCAGCCTTCCACGATAGCAACCAAAGCTGCACCGTGCGATTCACCCGCAGTGCTCACACGAAAAATTTGACCAATACTAGAACCCGACATAAATCAGATTTATTCGACGATGGGGTCGCCGGCACCAATATGGAAACCAGCATCCACATAATGCACTTCACCAGATACACCAGAAGCAAGATCAGACAATAAATATGCAGTGGTATTACCCACTTCATCAGCTGTCACATTACGACCAAGCATGGAGCCACGTGCGCTCTTTTCCATCAATTTGCGGAAATCGCCCACTGCCGATGCTGCCAAGGTGCGAATCGGACCAGCAGAAACTGAGTTCACGCGAATATTACGTTGCCCCAAATCTTGTGCCAAATAGCGGGTAGATGCTTCCAAAGCAGCTTTGGCTACGCCCATCATGCCGTAACCAGGCACAGCACGCTCAGCGCCCAAATAGGTCATGGTAACCATGCTACCACCATCATTCATGATATTGGCTGCGCGTTTGGCGCAGGCCACAAAGGAATAAGCGGAGATATTCATCGCCAATTCAAAATCAGCGCGCGTAGTTTCCGAAAAAGGATTGCGAAGCGCATCTTTGTTGGCAAAGGCAATGGAGTGAACCATAAAATCCATCTTGCCCCATTTGGCTTCAACTTTGGCAAAAAAATCATCCATTTGCGCGTCATCAGCCACATCCATGGATTCAATAATGCTGGCATTTACTTTTTGCGCCATTGCACGAACGCGTTTTTCCAATTGTTCACCAAGAAAATTGACGCCCAACTCTGCGCCTTCACGGTGGCAAGCTTGCGCTACGCCCCAAGCAATGGATTTATCGTTGGCCAATCCAAGAATCAGCCCTTTTTTTCCTTCAAGAATCCCCATGAAATCCCCTTTTTTAACTTATAACAGTATAAATATTTTGTTGCATAATAGCAGTATGTAGCAAATTTTCATCTAAAGTTTCAAGGCTTCCAGCCAATGAAGCCCTCCAAAAGTGAAAGACCAGCTTGTTGACTTTTCTCGGGGTGAAACTGCACGCCTAGAATATTGTCTTTACCCACAGCTGCAGCAAACGGGTAGCTGCCATACGAGCAGGCCGCCAATAAATGTTCAGGATTGCGTGGGGCGCAGTAATACGAATGCACATAATACACTTGCTGACCTGCGGTGTTTTTAAGCACAATATGTTCATTCCCCTGCGGCAATACCACGTCATTCCATCCCATATGCGGGATTTTAAAACCCTGTTCAATCAGCAAATCTGGAAACGCTTTTACTTCACCTTCAATCAAACCCAAACCAGCATGCACACCAAACTCATACGAGCGGGTCATCAACACCTGCATCCCCAAACAAATGCCCAAGAAAGGCGTGCCTGTAGCTATCGTAGCTGTAAGTGCGTCGGCCATGCCTGTTTCACGCAGGGTTTGCATACAATCACGGAATGCACCTACGCCGGGCAAGACGATGCGCTCGTAATTCTTAATGGCATCGGCATCTTTCACCAGATCAACTTTGCCACCCACTTTTTCCAAAGCTTTGGCTACGGAGTGTAAGTTACCCATGCCATAATCAATCAAACCAATCATGGATTATAAGGTACCTTTGGTGCTTGGAATGCCGCTTTGACGCGGATCAGCTTCAACGGCCATGCGCAAAGCGCGGCCAAAAGCTTTAAAGATAGTCTCAGCAATATGGTGGTTGTTTAAGCCACGGATGGAGTCGATGTGTAAGCTAATGCGAGCATGATTGACCACAGCTTGAAAAAATTCTTTCAACAAATCGACATCAAATTTGCCAATCATCGCTTTGGGAAATTGCACATGATATTCCAAATCGGGACGACCAGACAAATCCAAAACAACCCGCGATAGCGCTTCATCAAGAGGCACATAAGAATGACCATAGCGGACAATTCCAGATTTATTACCCAAAGCTTCAGACAACACTTCGCCGATACAAATACCGATATCTTCTACGGTGTGGTGATCATCAATATCAATATCGCCTTTGGCCAGAATATCCATATCAATCAAACCATGGCGGCAAATTTGTTCCAGCATATGGTTAAGAAAAGGAAGCGGCGTGTTTAAGGAACTCTTGCCTGTGCCATCAAGATTGATGGAAACTTTAATCTGTGTTTCCTTGGTATTACGCTCAATGCTCGCCACTCGACTCATGCCAAAATCTCCTTCATTGCCATTATAAATGCTTCATTTTCTTCAACTTTACCAATGGTGACGCGCAAACATTGGCGCAACAAAGGATGATAGCTATGCATATTCTTAATCAGAATGCCTTTTTCTAACAATTGTTCAAATACCGTATTGGCATCATCAACGCGAAACAACAAAAAGTTTGCTTCAGAAGCAAACACTTCCACGCCTTTCATGCTTTTCAGTTTTTTTGCAACCTTTGTCCGCTCATCTTTAATGATGGACACTTGCGCATCAAATAAGGCCGAATGGTCCAAGAAAAACGAAGCAGTAGATTGGGTTAAGCTATTAATATTATATGGCATTCTCACCTTATTCAAATGGGCAATCACATCCGCGTCACCCACAAGGTAACCTAGGCGCAGCCCAGCAAAGCCCATTTTAGAAAATGTGCGCAATACCAACACATTTTTACCCACAAGCGACAAATGATCATGACTTGCAAAAGGGAAATATGCTTCATCAATCACTACCATACCGCGGAAATATTCAGCAATCTTTTTCACTGCCTCAAATGACCACATATTGCCTGTTGGGTTGTTCGGGCAGGCTAAAAACACAATGGCAGCTTTCTCACGTGTACACGCTTTTAAAAAACGATCCGGATTCAAATCAAAGTCAGCAGTGAGGGAAACAGATGCTGTATCTCGGCGCAGCCAGCGTGAGACCGTATCATACATCACAAAAGTTGGTGCAGGCGTTAAGCAGGCCCCTTTATCTGCTGCTAGCAGCAACATCTGTATAATTTCATCCGAGCCATTGCCCAATAAAATTTGCTCAGGCGACACACCATCACGCGCTGCAATTTTTTCACGCAACGCCAGCATACTGGCATCGGGATAACGGTTCACATGCGTCTGCGATAAATGCGCAGCCCAATGAATACGAAACTCTTCAGGCAGCTCAAATGGATTTTCCATGGCATCCAGCTTAATGAGGCCATCACTATCTTGCACATGATACGCCGACAATGAGCGTATATCAGATCGAATCATGATTTATCCTTTATTGTTGTGCGCTAAACGCAATTCAAGCGTCAAGGCATGGCACTGCAAACCTTCGCGGTGCGCCAGATGTGCTGCTGCAAAACCAATAGCAGCCACACCTTCTGGGGTGGAGCGAATGATACTGGTGCGTTTTTGAAAGTCATACACACCCAAAGGAGATGAAAAACGTGCCGTACGGTTAGTAGGCAACACATGGTTAGGACCTGCAATATAATCGCCCAAAGCTTCCGGCACAAAATGGCCCAAAAAGATGGCACCGGCATGTTTAATCTTCGGCAACATCGCATCGGGATCGTCCAAAGCTAATTCCAAATGCTCAGGCGCAATGATATTCACAGCTTCTGCTGCTTCATCGAAATCAGAGACCAAAATCAACGCGCCATGTGCCTCAACCGAAGCTCTAGCAATGGCTGCGCGCGGCAACACTTGCAAATGTTTTTCAATGGCTTCATCCACAGCATCAATCAAGCCAGCATCGGTGGTGATAAAAATACTTTGTGCCGCTTCATCGTGTTCGGCTTGCGATAAGAAATCTGCTGCCAACCATTCCGGATGACCACCATCAGCCACCACAACAATTTCAGATGGACCAGCAATCATATCAATGCCACAGGTACCAAACACTTGGCGTTTGGCAGCGGCCACAAATTTATTTCCTGGACCAACAATTTTATCCACAGCAGGGATGGTTTCCGTGCCATACGCAAGCGCCGCAATGGCTTGCGCACCACCAACTGCAAAACCAAGTTCTACGCCAGAAACAAAAGCTGCAGCCAAAACCAAATCGTTCATCTCACCAGCTGGTGTTGGCACCACCATCACAATCTTTTCCACACCAGCTACGAAAGCAGGCACAGCATTCATCAATACTGAAGATGGATAAGCAGCTTTTCCGCCTGGTACATACAAACCCACGCTGTCCAAAGCCGTCACTTTCTGACCAAGTGATAAGCCAGCATCATCGGTATACATCCAATCTTTTTGCACTTGGCGTTCATGATAAGCACGAATACGATCCACTGCTAATTGCAGCGCATCACGATCTTCTTGGGACACATCTTTCCACGCCTGTTCCATGCGCGCACGAGTGATGACCATATTTTCAGTCGTGCAATCCCAACCATCAAATTTGGCTGTGTATTCACACAACGCTGCGTTGCCGCGTTTTTTAACATCGGCCAAAATATCGCCCACAAGGTTTTGCACATCAGCGCCGGTATCGGTTTCACGGGATAGCAAAGCATCCAACTGCAATTTATAATCAGCTTGTTTGGAGTTTAAGCGCAAAATTTTACTCACGATTTTTTTTCCTCTCTCTCTTTTACGGCCTGACGCAAATGGTCAATCACGGCTTGTACAGGTTCTTTTTTGGTGACAAAACTGGCTGGGTTGGCAATCAAACGGCTGGAGATATCAAACAAGGTGCTTTCCTCAATCAAACCATTGGCTTTAAGGGTACTGCCTGTTTCCACCAAATCCACGATACGGTCAGCCATGCCCACAAGTGGCGCTAGTTCCATACCACCATACAAATGGATGATATCCGCTTGCAGGCCTTGTTCGCGATAGTATTGCTCAGCCAAATAATCATATTTGGTGGCAATACGAATCCTACCACCAAAAGCAGCCGACTTTCCTGATTCCACAGCTTCTTTTGGCCCACAAACACACAAACGACACTTACCAATTTGCAAATCCAATGGCTCAAACACATGAGGCCTATGCTCAAGCAATAAATCACGGCCTGAAATACCCAAATCCGCCGCGCCGCGCTCCACATAAGTGCACACATCCGCAGCACGGATAATCAGATAGCGAATATCAAAACCAAACCAGTTTTTTGGGCCGTCCACCATCAGCTTGCGTGTGGTTTGCACATCTTCTTCAGGCATCAAGCCAGCAAATTCAAGCAAAGGCAGCGTTTGCTCAAGAATACGTCCCTTGGACAAGGCGATGGTTAATATGGCTTGCTCAGACATGGTTACTTATATCCCTTCGCTACACTTTTATTCTTATACGCATTTTTAAACATACTGGCGCTCAATATTGGCGCCCAATCCGCGCATTTTCTCTTCAATACGTTCATAACCACGGTCGATATGATACACCCGCGAAATCACTGTTTCGCCTTGGGCGGCAAGCCCTGCCAACACCAATGATGCTGAAGCCCGTAAATCGGTAGCCATCACAGGTGCGCCCGATAACGCTTTGATACCTTTGACAGCAGCGGTATGGCCATCAAGCTGAATGTTTGCGCCCATACGCACCAATTCTTGCACATGCATAAAACGGTTTTCAAAAATCGTTTCCGAAATCAGCGATGTACCTTCAGCCACACACATCATGGCCATAAATTGCGCTTGCAAATCAGTTGGGAATCCTGGATGCGGCATGGTATGAAAATTCACTGCCTTTAAGCGCCCTTGGCTAGCACAACGAATCCAATCCTTTCCTGTTTCCACAATCGCGCCAGCTTCTTTGACCCGCGCTAGAAATGCATCCAACATTCTAGGGTCGGTATCGGTCACTGTCACATCACCCTGGGTAATCAAACCAGCAGCCAGATAAGTGGCTGTTTCAATACGGTCGGCAATGGTATAAATATCCCCACCACTTATACTATTCACGCCTTGAATGGTGATGCGATCAGTGCCATCGCCTTCAATCTTGGCGCCAAGGGTGCGCAATGAGTCAGCAAGGTTGACCACTTCAGGCTCGCGCGCAGCATTTTCAATGACTGTCTCACCATCGGCAAGCACAGCAGCCATCATCAAGTTTTCAGTTCCAGTTACCGTGACCTGGTCAAAAACAATACGTCCGCCTTTTAATCCGTGTGGCGCTTTGGCAATGACATTACCATGAGAAACTTCAATAGTTGCGCCCATCACTTCCAAACCCTTGAGATGCAAATCAATGGGACGCGCACCAATAGCGCATCCACCTGGCAAACTCACAGTTGCTTGACCAAAACGCACCAGCAATGGGCCAAGCACTAACGAGGATGCGCGCATGGTTTTCACCATTTCATACGGGGCTTCGGGGCGATTGGCTTTACGTGTGTCGATATGCAGACAATTTTGGTCGTCATAAGCTACTTCAGCGCCCTGCCAAGCCAACAAATTGGTCATGGTAGAGATATCGTTAAGGTGTGGGATACGATGTAAAGTAACGGGGCCATCGGCAAGAATCGCAGCAGCAAGCAAAGGCAGGGCTGCATTTTTTGCACCACTGCTTTCCACCGTACCGACGAGCGGTGTTCCGCCCTGAATTACAATATTTTCCATCCATCACCACCTTCATAAAGAGGCGCAGGGTAACGTCATCAAGCTATACTCACAAGCAAGCTCGTCCTCAAAGTGCAGCATCAACGCCGTAAAGCTGAGAACATTTGCCTCAATGGAATTGAAAACATACATTTGGGGAAAATTACCAGTGTGCCCTGATGCGCTCATTCATCATGCCTGCACCCTATACCGCAGCTTTTAAGGAGAACGAACACCATGAATCATTTACAGCAAGTCATTGAAAAAGCATGGGATACACGCAACGAGTGGGACATGCACAATGTTACTGCAGAAATTCGTGAATCTATCGAGCAAGCCATTAATCTACTCGACGCAGGTGGCGTCCGCGTTGCTGAGCGCAAAGCAGATGGCACATGGCACACCAATGAATGGCTTAAAAAAGCAGTACTTTTGTTCTTCAAAATTCACGATAACCAAGTGATTCATGGCGCTGGCACCACCTATTACGATAAAGTGCCACAAAAATTCGCTGATTGGGGCGAAGACATGTTCCGCAAAGGCGGCATGCGCGTAGTCCCCAACGCTACAGTTCGTAAAGGTACTTATATTGCTCCCAAAGTGGTGCTGATGCCTTCGTATGTAAATATAGGCGCTTATGTCGATGAAGGCACCATGGTAGACACATGGTCAACTGTAGGCTCATGCGCGCAAATTGGTAAAAACGTGCATTTATCAGGCGGCGTAGGCATCGGCGGTGTGCTCGAGCCATTGCAAGCCACACCAACTATTATTGAAGACAATTGTTTTATTGGCGCACGCTCTGAAATCGTTGAAGGTGTCATCGTTCGCGAGGGTTCAGTGATTTCAATGGGTGTGTATATCGGCAAATCCACTCGCATCGTCAATCGCGCCACTGGGGAAATCACCTATGGTGAAGTACCGCCTTATTCAGTAGTTGTATCTGGCTCAATGCCTGGAGCTTCTGGCGGACCAAACCTTTACTGCGCTGTAATTGTAAAGCAAGTAGATGAAAAAACACGCTCTAAAACTGCAATCACAGAATTATTGCGCGAATAAATAAAATTTGACGGAAAATCTTGAAAACCGCTATGCCAAAAAGCAGTTGAAAGGTTTTCTTGGTTTTTCGAGAATTTGATGGCTATATTTCGAACTCTTAATCTTTTTTAATGCAAAAAGAATGTTTCACCGTGGGGGAAAAAATCATGTCCAATTTGAATGAAGATAAGCAACCAGAGACACCAGTCCAAACCAATAAAGGGGCTGGCAATGTTGAGCAAATTCGTGAAATCTTGCTAGGCTCAAAAAGCGGCATGCATGACAAGAGCTACGGCTCAGGACAAATTCTTCGCGAACTTGAAAAGCGCTTCGACCGACTTGAAGATCGTGTAAACAGCGAAAACCGTACCCTACGTAGTGAAACCAACAGCCGTTTGGATGCCTTGGAATCTTATATCAAAGAAGAAATAGAAAGCATGCAAGATGTGATTTCAAATGAGCGCAAAGAGCGCGAAGAAAACCAAAGCAGCGTCAACGAAAAAATTGCCAAAGCTTCTGCTGAAGCTGATCGCAAACACAGTCTTGCTTTGGAAAAAATCAATCAAAGCAAAGCTGAGTCTCGCAATAGCATGCTGGATCAATCCAAATCATTACTGACTGAAATCCAAGTGGTTCGCGATACACTCACCAGTGCTATCAACCGCTCACATGATGAACTGCACATGGATAAAACGGATCGCAAAGCTTTAGCCAATATGTTTAATGAACTCGCACTTAGCCTTAATGGTGAGTTTGATGTGACCAGACATGGAGATAAATACTAAGGCCAAACAAAACTTTTATGAGCAATACCGATAATAATACGCTTGAAGAAAAACAATTTTCATACAAAGCCAATGAAGTCGTGAATACTACTGATAGCGATGACAATGAAAAAACGATGGAGCAACTTCGTGATTTACTTTTTCACGAAGAACTCTCACGCATTGGCAATCTTGAGCAACAACTCAATAACCTTAATATTTCACCCGAAACGATTGCCAAGGTATTGGCTGAGGCTGTCCGTGTGCGCTCTGAAGATAATGATGATTTGGCTAATGCCTTATCTTCAACCATTGAAAACTCAGTAAAATCATCGGTTGCACGTAACCCACAAGCGCTATCCGATGCACTTTTCCCAGTGATGGGCCCTGCTATTCGCAAATCCATCAACAACGCCATTGAATCCATGTTGCAATCACTCAACCAAACCCTTGAGTATGGTTTTTCTATGCAAGGTTTACGCTGGCGCTTTGATGCCTTTCGCACCAAAAAGTCATTTGCAGAAATTGTATTACTCAACACTCTGGTTTACCGCGTGGAGCAAGTGTTTCTCATTCACAAAGAAAGCGGCGTGTTGTTACACCACTGCTCATTTGATAATGTTAAAAACGAAGATGCAGATGTGGTATCAGGCATGCTCACTGCAGTTCAAGATTTCATCAAAGACTCTTTCTCTGAAAATTCCGATCAAAATGTAGAAACCCTTCGTCTCGGAAACTTGGAAATCATCATTCAACAAAGCCCCGACTTGGTATTGGCTCTGGTCAATCGTGGCAACGCACCTCGCGCGCTCTACAGCAGCGCTGTAGAAACACTAGAAGGTTTGCAACAACAATACTTTGACGCCTTGAAGAGTTTCAACGGCGATACCTCTGTGTTTGAATCTACAGGTCCAGTCCTTGATCAACTCATGGTAGTAGATTACGGCAGCAGCGGTAAAAAAGCATCCTTGCTTAAACCCATTCTGGCAGTGTCATTTGTGTTCATCGCTATATTCGGTTGGATTGCCTACGACATTTACGAAGAAAATGACAGCAAAGCTCGATGGAATGCTTATATTGACCAATTGAATGTACAACCCGGCATAATAATTGCCCGTCACCAAGTCATTGATGGTATCCACACCCTTACCGGACTTCGTGACCCATTAAGCGTTGACCCCATTTCTTTATTAGCGCAACAC
This sequence comes from Mariprofundus sp. UBA1536, assembly GCA_002323245.1. Taxonomy (GTDB): domain Bacteria; phylum Pseudomonadota; class Zetaproteobacteria; order Mariprofundales; family Mariprofundaceae; genus Ghiorsea. The sequence goes on from DCPU01000003.1 coordinate 26,258, forward strand.
GGTCTTGATGACAATGATGTTTCATTATTGCTTCAACCCTACAGTGCAGGGCAACAGGATTTTATTCTCACTCGCATCAAGAAACTTATACAACCACCTGAAAGTGTTCAATTAAGCTTTGAAAATTCAGTACTTTATTTGGTCGGTACTGCCGAACCACGCTGGGTTGAAATGGCACAATACCGGGCCGCATTTGTTGATGGTGTTTCATCTGTGGATGTATCTGGCATAAATTCATTGTTTGAACGCATCAAAGCAGCCCTTAATCCGCCAGCAACAGTGACCTTAACACTGACTGCCGAGAGCAAAGTGGTTGCAATAGGTGAAGCCACTGAAAGTTGGGCGCGTGATGCTGCGCACAATATCTTGCAATTTACCGAAGTGAGCGATTACAACCAACAAGAATTAGTACTGGTTGATTCGCCTGAATATTTACTCCAACAAGCCAAAGAACTACTGACTCCGCCAAGTGAAGTGAAACTATCGGTAACAGCTGAGAAGATTCTCACTGCTGCTGGAACTGCTCAAGAGGCATGGATTAATGAAGCTCACAACAAAGTAAAAAGCATCACGCACCTTCAAGGATATGATGATTCAAAGCTTGAAGCTTATAAAGCGGCTGCAGTTATTCCTGTTGACAACGATGCGTTGATTTTAAAAAGAGCTATTGCTTATTTGGTCCCACCGGCCACAACTGAACTCACCTTTGCCAAAGGTACACTTCGCTCGCAAGGAAATGCCAGTGAACGTTGGATTCGTCGCGCCTTGAACAACGCCACCAAGGTTGAAGGTGTTAGCAAGTATGATTCCGATGTAAAACCTTTAACCGATGCACAAATTTTAGCGGAAGCAATCAAACTGCTTCAACCGCCAGCCAGCGTCACATTGACTTACAAAACTGGTATACTCAGCGCGACTGGCTCCGCAACAAAAGATTGGATCAACAAAGCAGAAAACGAGTTTGTCGGCGTTGATAGTATTCATAGTTTTTACACCACCAACTTGACCCACCCTGAATAATCGATGGGCTTTTCCCAAGCGTCAAAATTTTTCTTCTCAACGCCTGCTAAACGCCGTAACATTAATCACTGAGAAAATGCCTTAAAGGCAAGGCTTACCCATCCCCAAACATGTTGCGAGGAAATGAATGATTCAGAAAAAGATCTGTATACTAGGCGCTGCTGGCGTGGGTAAAACCAGTCTTACAGCGCGATTTGTATTCAGTAAATTTTCTGACAAATACCTCTCCACCATGGGTGTAAAAATAGACCGCAAACAAGTTGAAGCCAGCGGGCAAGTGGTAAACATGATGCTCTGGGATATTCATGGTGAAGAATATAAAAAAATACCAACCAGCTATCTGCGTGGCGCTTCAGGCATTGTCACAGTTATCGATGGCACCCGCCCCAATACAGTCAATGTAGCACACAAAATTTTACAACGCGTCAACGAAGAGCTTGGTACGCTTCCAAATATTTTTCTCATTAACAAATCCGATCTAGAAGATGATTGGAATATCAGTGATGCCATGATTCAAACACTTCGTGATTCTGGTGCCCCTGTTTATTTAACCAGCGCAAAAAGTGGCGACAATGTTGAATCGTCATTCCTTCAGCTCGCCGAGATGCTATTAAACCCATGAACCCACAACCATGAATGTTCAACAAGTTCCCGACATTATTTTCAGTACCATCGCCAAAAACAGCTTTCAAGCCTTAGCACCAGCTTGGTTTGAAATCAAAACTAACAGCGAAGAAATCCTAAATGTCGGCGGCGAGTGGCAACATTACTTTTTAGAGCAGCCAGTTGCTGGTCAAGATGTCAGCCAAGCATGCGAAATGCTGATAGGCATGTTACCGATGACTGAAAACTTTGAGCTGCCCCAGATGCAATTACTTGAACATTGCTATACAGATATATTTGCCATTCACGATACAAATAGTGATTGGTTACTATTTTGCGATGTCACTGAGAAAACGAATCAACTACAAACCTACCAACAAACATCCAATGATTTAATTCTCATTAAAGATCGCTTAAGTCGCACATTGAACCGTTATGTTGGCCAAGAAGTGAGCGAGCGTGTAAACAAAGGCGAATTGAAATTTGATGCCGCAGGCGAACGTCGTGAAATCTCAACGTTGTTTGTCGATATTCGTGGCTTTACACCCTTTAATGAATGCAATGATGCCCAAGTCGTGATGCAAACTCTAAATGCCTACATGAATTGCATGCTTGATTCGATTATGGGAAATGCGGGCATGGTTGATAAAATTATTGGGGATGGCGTGATGGCTGTATTTGGTGTGCTACCCAGCCAAAATCACTATACCCACGATGCATTTTCAGCAGCCCAACAAATTCAGACCGCAGTGGCACAGCTCAATGAGCAACGGCTTCAAGCAGGCTTGGATATTCTCGGAGTTGGCGTAGGTATTGCTACTGGTGAAGCTGTATTGGGCATATTGGGAACACACGAACGCCGTGCGTTTACTGCCATTGGCCGCCATGTCAATTTGGCAGCGCGTTTAGAGTCCAATGCACGTAAGGGAGAAATCCTTATGGATGAAGCAACATATATTGCGTTGGAAAAGCCTCATGCACTCATAGCAGTTACATTGGCGCTTAAAGACATTGGTGAGACACAAGCTTATGCCTTGCTTAGCAACTCTTAAACCTCATTACTCCAACATATCCGCTAAATATAAATCAACATTCCGAACATTCACTTTATAATAGCTTCCCGCCTTACTCTCAATAATTTCAGCACTGACAAGTTTTTTGATTTCACGTGTAATGGTTTCACGCTGACAGCTCAAAAGCTTTCCCAACTCAGCATGGCTTGGCAAATGAACTACAATTTCGTCTTGATGACCTGCATGTTGTTCAGTGAGTGTTTTGATATATCGACACAGTTTGGATCCGATATTTGGTTGTCCCAGTCTGCACACCACCTCATGCGTGCGCAAATAACGGCGCATAAACAAAGCAGCGATACGCTGCAAAAAATCATGATCTTTGATTTTCTCTGCCAACAACGAAGCCTTAATTTCTCTAAGGTGACTATCTTGCGTAGCTACCACTGTTGCAGTTCTGGCTTTGAGCCCAAATAAAGCCAATTCGCCAACCAAATCACCTGGCATCAATGCATAAAGGGATGTCTCATGCCCACTACCTGAAATGATGCGAACATTAAGCTCACCAGCAACAATGAAAAAAGCACTCTCACGGTGTTGGTCACCTTCATACAGCAACAAATCACCTTTATGCAGATAAACATCTTTTGCACCGGGAAAATCTTCGCTACTAAATCCTTCGTTGAGTATAATACTGTTCATGCTGGCCCCTGGCAGATAAAAATTTTGGCAATATTTCCAAAACTAAGAAGGGCAAATGTATCTTTAAAACCCATGTCTGATTGTGACAATTATTACAACGAAATTTTAACTACATAATTATAGTTCGGCCAGCTTTCACCCAAGGGGTATTATAAAGTTCATGATTATGATTGCAGATGATGAGGGTGACGTATTAGACACGTTGAAATCCATTCTAGAACTGCATGATTTTCAAGTGATTGCTTGCCCTTCTGCCGAATCAGCTTTGGAACAATATGATTTACATCGTGGTTTTATTTCAGCTGTCATCAGTGATTATCATTTGGCCAGCATGAATGGATTGCGACTACTTCAAGAGATCCAGCAGCAACAATCATCAATTCGTGCCATACTCATTTCGGGAAACCCTCCGCAAAACATGCCTGAAAGTATTAAGTTATTCAAAAAGCCCATCAATTACGATGCGCTGGTCGATTATCTAAAACGTCAAAAACTAACCTAGGCCTTTAACCTTCTAGCCAATTCAGCAGCTTTTTCTGGCCCATCCACCAAAGCAGCACGTACATACCCAGAGCCAGCATTAAAACCCTGCTTGCCTGCAGCCCCCAAATAACTACCTGGCAATAATTTTACAGCTTGATGCTCATATTTCTCACGTACAAAAGCCTCTTCATTTTCAACAGGCAACCACACAAAGAAACTGCCAGCTGGCACTTGACCGCCATACACATCAAAGAATGCATCCAAACTTTGGCGATAGATTTGCAAATGCTCTTGCACATGCGCTTCATCATCCCAAGCCGCGGCAGCAATATGCTGTAATGGTAACGGTGTAGCTGGCCCAGAGTAACTCCTAAATTTTGCAAACTGCGCGATTAAATCAGCATCACCCGCAATCAAACCCGAACGAAGCCCTGGTAGCGCCGAGCGCTTGGATAAAGAGTTCATCACCAAACAACGTTTGTAAGTTGTATTGCCCATGCCTTGTGCCACTTCCAAAAGTCCAATAGGCTTGTTTTGATAATATATTTCGGAGTAACACTCATCCGCCAACACATAAAAATCATGTTTTTCAGCAAGTTTCAATAGCTTTTTATAATACGCATAATCTGCCACCCAGCCAGTGGGATTAGATGGTGAGCAAACATAAATCAGCGCCGTGTTATCCCAAATATCTGGGGTGATATGATCAATGTCTGGAGAAAATCCATTATCAGAGATGCACGGCTGCAAGTATGGCTCACCGCCTGCAGTAATAGCTGCGCCCAAATAAATTTGGTACATTGGATTTGGCATCATGATAAAGGGTGGTTGTTTTGCATTGGGATTTACTAGCGCATGAGCTGCCGCAAACAAGGCTTCACGGGTACCGTTGGCTGACAATACCTGGGTTTGAGCATCAACATGCTTCAAGCCAAAACGACGTTTTAACCAATTAGCGATACTCTCTCTTAAGAAATCATTACCAGCCGTGCTTGGATACTTTGAAAAACCTGACAAATGCTGTGCCAGCGTGGGTTGCACAAAACTTGGCAACGACAATCTTGGCTCTCCCGCTCCAGCATCAATCATCTGTAAATCAGGATTGGGTGAAATGCCTTTTAGCAATTGCGCCAATCGGGCAAAAGGATACTCACCCATTTGCGCAATACGGTGTTGATCATGTTTGATTTCACTCATAATGTTAAACCTACTTATTTGAAGAAGAAGATGTCGCATTTTGCGCTGGTCGAATCACCTTAGACCAAGGTGATAATCTGCCCAAGGCATCACTCACACGCACGCGAAAGGCAAAATCTTTATCAGCGCGCAATTTTAATTTGCGCTGTAAATGTTCGCGCTGTGCGTTGGGCGAGGATTCGTAATAACGTAGCCAGTTGCCAAGACAGGCACAATTAGGGTCAATTTCAGCGCGGTCGATTTGATACGCCACTGCCCCGCCACCACCGCTGATTGAAATGTCCAAAGCCAGCATGTCTTTTTCGTATACAAACGTTAGCGCGCTTAACTCGGGCAAAGGAACGGAATGATCAAATACGATAAGATTTGTTTTTAGGCCGCAGGAAGCCAGCAGCAAGAAAACAAACAGCGCTGGAAGTCGCAACAATATTAAGCAGCCAACAACGTTGACCAGCGGGCGCATTGCAAACGCACCTGTGCTGGCGCCGTACCGCCTGTATGATTGCGCGCGGCTACGCATGTTTCCACCGACAGAGCTTGCACCATGGCTAGCGTTAATCGTTTATCAATGGTGGTACAAGCTGCTTCAGGCATGCGATGCAGCTCAATATCGGCCTTGATACAATACGCAACCGACTTACCCACAATCTCATGCGCATCACGGAACGGCACACCAGCGCGAACCAAGGCATCTGCCAAATCGGTCGCCGTAGAAAAGCCACTACCTGCTGATTTGTGCATCACTTCTTTTTTGGCTTTAAGGCCAGGCAACATATCGCCAAACACGCGCAAGCAACCTTCAAGATTGTCGTAAGCATCAAAGATGGCTTCTTTGTCTTCCTGCATGTCTTTATTGTAGGCCAAAGGTAGCGATTTCATGGTCATCAAAATCGACATCAAAGCGCCAACTATACGCCCTGATTTTCCGCGCACCAATTCGGGCATATCTGGGTTTTTCTTTTGTGGCATAATCGATGAGCCCGTGCAAAAGGCATCAGGCAAATCAATAAAGCCAAATTGTGAACTCATCCAAAGAATCAACTCTTCAGAAAAGCGCGATAAATGGATGGAACAAATCGAAGCTGCCGATAACAACTCCATGATAAAGTCTCTATCCGATACCGCGTCTAATGAATTGGCACATGGTGCATCAAAACCTAATAACGCTGCGGTTTGTTCACGGTTGATAGGGAATGTAGTGCCAGCCAAAGCTGCTGAACCCAATGGACACTGGTTCATGCGTGCGCGCGCATCAGCAAAGCGTGCATAATCGCGAGCAAACATTTCAACATAAGCCAGCAAATGATGACCCAGTGTGACAGGTTGTGCTGTTTGCAAATGGGTAAAGCCAGGCATGATGGTATCGGCGTGCTCTTCGGCAAGCTTGACCAACACCACTTGCAAATGTTTGATGCGTTTCATCAAATCATCAGTGCGTTTACGCAAATAAAGGCGCGTATCTGTGCCCACTTGATCATTGCGACTGCGGGCTGTGTGTAAACGTTTACCTGCATCACCAATGATATCAGTTAAGCGCTTTTCAATGTTCATATGTACATCTTCAAGCGCGATCGTGAATTGCAAAGCACCCGACTCAATCTCATCTTGCACTTGCTGCAAACCAGAAAGAATAAGCTTTAAATCATCATCACTTAAAATGCCTTGGGCAGTCAGCATGGTTGCATGTGCACGCGAGCCAGCGATATCTTCAGCATACATACGCGCATCAACGTGCGTTGAAGCATTAAAAGCTTCTACAAAGGCATCTGTGGGGCCTTCAAAACGGCCACCCCAAGGTTTATCGGACATCTTTATCCCCTTTTATCGTTGACAACTTAAGCGTTGGCTACGCGGCGTGTTGAAGGCGTATCTTTGGTTTCAGGGCGAATGCCCAATTTGGCAAACAAAGCTTTGTCTTCATTGGCTTCGTTGTTGCCAGTGGTGAGTAATTTCTCACCGTAAAAAATAGAGTTGGCACCAGCCAAAAAGCAAAGCGATTGCATTTCTTCGCTCATTACTTCACGGCCAGCTGACAAACGCACATGCGAAGATGGCATGGTAATGCGCGCAACAGCAATGGTGCGGATAAAATCAAAATTATCCAAATCGGCGACATCAGCCATGGGTGTACCTTCTACCTTCACCAACATATTGATTGGCACAGACTCAGGATGCGGATTCATACGCGCCAATTGCGCCACCATGCCCGCGCGATTTTTCAAGGCTTCGCCCATACCCACAATGCCACCACAGCAAACGCTCATGCCTTCAGCTCGAACATTTTTCAGTGTATTCAGGCGATCTTCATAAGTGCGGGTGGAAATAATATCCTTATAAAATTCAGGGTCGGTATCGAGATTATGGTTGTAATAATCAAGGCCAGCAGCTTTAAGCTTTTTGGCTTGCTCGGCATCAAGCATGCCCAAGGTAGCGCAAGCTTCCATGTCCATGGCTTTGACTTCTTTGATCATGTCGAGCACCAATTCAAAGGCACGGCCTTTGGGCTCACGCCAAGCAGCACCCATACAAAAACGTGATGCGCCTTTTTCTTTGGCAGCAGCAGCAGCTTTCATCACCTCTTCTTTTTTCATTAAAAGTTCGGATTCAAGGCTGGTATCATAACGTGAAGATTGCGGGCAATACTTACAATCTTCAGGGCAACCGCCTGTTTTGATGGATAAAAGTGTAGAGAGCTGTACTTGATTGGGATCAAAATAAACACGATGCGCTTGTTGCGCTTGAAACATCAAATCATTAAACGGAAGTTCAAATAGTTTTACAATTTCGTCCACTGTCCAATCAAAGCGCATGTATTTCTCCATATACCACTAAAAAACAGGGCGCAACCTAAACGGAAGCGCCCAAAGAATAAACCGTAACTTATTTGTCTAATTGAAAACTAGAAATGATACGTTACGCCGCCTGCAATCAAGTGAACTACTGATTTATAAACACCATGATATGCAGCATTGGTTGGCGCAGCAGCTGTTCTATCTGCAAGCCATACATACGCATAAGCCAAATCCATCGTTAAATTATCTGAGAAGTCTTTGCCATAACCCAGGCTAACCAATTGCCTATCATTGCCAGGCAATCTCGGAGAGAAGTCAGTTGCATTCACTGGTGTTGGATCGTTGGTGTAACCCACACGAACCTTGGTATTCTGATTATACGCATATTCAACACCCAAACGAATTGCAGTTGTTGCTTTCCAGTTTTCAGGAATAGTCGATGTTGTACCAGTAGCGATATTTAAGGTGGATGGATCATAATCAATCACAATTTCATTAAATTTTTCCCAGTTTATGCGATCAGCCTGAACACTCACTAGCCAGTTGCGGCTGGGACTAAAAGTGATTGCCGCTGTGATCAAATCCGGGAATGTCACAGAAGTGTTTGCATTAGCACCAATACCTTCCAGACCCAAAATCGCCATACCTGGACCTCCAACAGCTGTACCGGAAATATCAACTTTGACACTGGAGCGGTAGCTCAAGCCAACACTAAACGCATCGGCTTTATACAAAGCCGCAATATTCCCACCAAAACCATCACCGGAACCACCAATCTTCAACGACTGTCCGTCCAAATGCACCTTAAAGGCATTGTAATAGGAAAATCCTGCTGCCACAGACAAATTGTCGTTCATCTGAAAAGCCACATTTGGATTCACATGCACAGCTTGAATTTCTGAGAACGTGACACTGTCTGCCCCCGCTGCAAGTTGAGAAAACGGTGCACCCGAATCTGTCCAATCCACAGACAAACCAAACGGCGAATTCACACCCAGACCAAAGCTAAGCTTCGAATTCTCTAATCCATATCGCGCGTAAGCTTGCGGTACAACATGCACACCCTTCGTTGCTGAATACGTTTGCCCACCCGCCTCAAAATCATTGAGTGGATAAACCAATGTTGCACTCACCGATGCATTATTTTCTTGAAACGATAAACCGGCAGGGTTAAACCAGTTAGCGGAAGCGTCATCAGCAATCGCAGAGAAGGCGTTACCCATGCCCATAGCTTTGGCTCCTTGCTCAGGAATCATGTACCCACTGGCAAGTGCTTGTGAGCTACACAGAAGTAGCGCAGCTATCGTAATAGCAGTTTTTTTCATAACCAAGCCCCCAGAGATAGTGTTTGAGTAATCGTTAGGATATTTCATATCTTACTCCGTAACCGTTGTGCTGCTGGTAGCAATCAAACCTGCAGCTAAGAATGTAGCCATATCTGTTTGCATAGCAGTTGTCGCTGCAGCTGAGTCTGTTGGACTTAAGAATGAGCTATGGGTGCCCGCTGTATAGTTAATAAAGCTATTTACGGATTGCGGTGAGGCTAACACTGAAGGCCAGCCAGTCGCACCGTTGCCACTTACCTGAGCAAGACCCATATTTGCTGATAAAATATCTGTTTGGGTATTGGGAACAACGGCATCCGGAGTCGTCTTCATCAGGAATATACTTCTTGTGCCAGCTGTTGCTGCATAGTTGATTGGGTCTGCGTCATCAACCACTGTCTGGGCAGCCACCATAAATGAGCCATAATCTGCAGAGCCAGTCGCAACACCTTTTGCAAGTAAACCTGCATTAACATCAGGAGAAATGCTAACTGAGTTTTGAAGAATATCGGTATAGACCCCACCAGGATTGGCCAAAACACCACGCACAATTGCTGGCTCAACGGCCATAAACATGGTACCTAAAATACCACCGTTGGAGTGGCCTACAAATTTAAACCCTGCTTGTGGAATATCAGCTACAGCATCAGCGCCTGGTGCACCAGTGGTATTATTCACTACATCCATGGTTTGAATTTCCAACAAACGAGTCAAATGCACCAAATCCAGCACGGACTGACGCACATTATCTCTAGCCGTCAGCAAGGACGCCAGATTCAAATAATGCTTACCGCTAGTGTCTGCCACACCATCAGGGCCAAGAGCACCAGTAGTATTATTGTAATAATCAAGACCAAAGGTCCGGCTACCATGAAGAACTGCATCAATCGCAATCGTTGCAAAACCAGCTGTTGCTAGCGTATTTGCCACGCCAAACACCACTGATTTATCCACAGTAAAACCATGTTGAAAAATCACCACTGGCCATCCACCAGCAGGTGCCGGGCTTGCTGGAATCGTCATCAAGAAAGGTACCGTTTGCGTAGACTTAAGTGTAGGCAATGCCGTCGCAGGATTTAAAATTTCAAACTTTCCGGTTAGCGGCGCTGTTGGATTAGCTGAACTGTAAGCATCCAGGAAATATGGAAGTTTGACTGCACCAATCACTACCGATGCAACGTTAGCTACAGCAGCAGTAGGAACGTTATTAACAGTTGCGAATGTAGATGCTGGCAAAACACCTAGATTACCAGTTGCACCCGAAGGTGTTACTGGGAATGTAATAAAATCTGCTCCTGTAACATTCGCTGCGCTTGTTGCCTGCACTGCGGCTAAGACAGCACCAACAGTTTGAGTTTTAAAAGACCACGCCACCACCACATCAGCTGCTGCTATCGTAGGTGTCGCCAGCGCACTAGCTACGCCCAGCATCGCTTGATTTAATTGGCGAAGGCCTTCCAACTGCCCTGCAGTTGCATCATCGCGACCAGGTACTTGGCTTGCCCCATAAGGGTCAACCAATGCTGTAGGACTTTTAAGTATAGTATACAACGCTGAGGGGCGAGCAGATTCGCCCGAAGTTGATTTCAGTGAATTGGAAACAATTACCATATAGTTTGTATTTGATTTGAGTGGCTTGATGGGCTTAATAACCAACAACTTATCATTCGTTGGTGATGGAAGTGCCACAAAATCTGTGCCGTTGAGCAACTCAGCGGTAATACCTGTAACAGCAAAACTATTGAATATGCCGGCATCAGTAACCTCAAAAACACGTACTGCAGCTGCCACTGTTGTGGCATCAATAGGCAATGCGAAAGTTGTAGTAATAGGTGCTATTGTAGAAAAACCATCTAAAGCGTTTATGCCAACTTTTGGGTCAGATATATCAGCAGCGTCAACCACGGTAATATTGACAGTACCATCTGTTGAGCCTGCAAATAAAATATTATTAGGAAAGGGTATGATGCCATCTGTGGTACTGTATATTGCTTCCATTGGAGCCGTTGTACTTATCGTACCAGGACCCGCATCTTCTTTTGTACAAGCCGTTAAAATAGCGAAACTCGCTAACAGCAGCATTGAAAAAATCCTCATACACACCTCCCAGTGCCAATCAATTCTTACGTTATTTTTATAGCTTACAATTATCCGTTTATCAAATCGTCCGTTGTACCTCTGAAGTTTCGATACCATAATCGGCGCGGAATATTTTATCAATTCATATCAAGCGAGTTATCCATGCCTAAGATTTACGCTCAATCTGCACAAGCCAAACAAGCACTTAAGCTTGTTACTGAACTACAAAACCGTTTTGTCACTAAGCTTGAAACCGCTTCAACTGCACTAAAACTACCTCAGAAATTTCAAGCCGTTGAATGGCAGCGCGATGAGGGAACCCATGGCGGAGGCATTCGTTTTGAGACTGCAGATGGGCTGATGATAGGCCGCGGCTCTGTGAATGTTTCACAAGTGCATTATGATGAAAATCCAGATAAAAAATTGGGTTCTGCCACTGCTATTTCGACGATTATTCACCCTAATCACCCCCTTGCACCCAGCGTGCATATTCATATCAGCTGGACAGAAATGAAATCTGGGCATGGCTATTGGCGGATGATGGCTGATTTAAACCCTGCCAATGAAGACCCCAAGGCCACGGCCTTGTTTTTATCAACATTACAACAAGCTGCACCCAAGCAATTTGATGAAGCTAAAGCCCAAGGTGAGCGCTATTTCTATATCCCTGCCCTCAAGCGTCATCGCGGTGTTGCCCACTTTTATTTAGAAAGTTACGCCACCGACAATGCAGAAGATGATTTCAATCTCGCCCAATCAGTGGGTGAAACTGCGATTGATACTTATGTAAATATTTTGCAAGCGAGCTTAACGGATGCAAGAGAAGCCACTGCCACTGAAATCCAAGCGCAGAGTGATTACCACACCCTCTATTTCTTCCAGGTCTTAACTCTGGATCGCGGTACAACCACAGGCTTGCTCGTACACAACCAAAATGATGTTGGCATTCTCGGATCATTACCTGCAATGCTGGATAAAACACTACTTCAATCATGGAAAGAGCGACTTGAAACGCCACAAGATTTATTGCTACAAAGCTTACTTGATGCCTTGCCAAACAGCCCACACGTACGCATCGATGAAGCAGCCAAAGCCAAATTAGCGCAAGCAGTGCGTGTGTTTTATCAGCAATACCCTGACGCCATCAATATGCAAGCTTCAGGACATATCACACCACCAACTGTTAAAAATCATAGTTAAGATGCGCTGGACTTGTGCATAAGCCTAGCTAAACTCTCAAAGTTACATCAAACAAACATTTAATTAATTATTCACCCATAAAGGAAACGTTCATGCTTCAGCACTTATCATCAACGCAAGTCATTGTTTTAGCCGCAGGAAAAGGCTCGCGCATGTTTTCCACCAAGCCAAAAGTGCTTCACCATGTCTTGGGAAAATCGATGCTTGAGCATGTGTTACATACCGCTGAAGATTTACAGCCTGAGTCTGTTACTTTGATTGCTGGTCACGGCATCGACCAAGTCAAAACCCACATTGGTGAACCTGAAAATCTCCATTGGGTGGAGCAACGTGAACAGTTAGGTACTGGCCATGCCGTACTTCAAGCCGAAAACGCACCCAGCCAAGCGGACACCACTTTAATTATATGCGGCGATACCCCCCTGCTGAAAAGCGAGTCTTTGGCTGCTTTTGTCAAAGCACACCAAACCCACCAAGCTGATATTTCAGTGCTTTCCGCCATGGTTAAAAACCCAACAGGTTATGGCCGCATTGTTCGCGACGCATCCGGTGAAGTGGTTGCTATTGTTGAAGAAAAAGACGCCACTGATACGCAACGAGAGATCCAAGAAATCAGCAGCGGTATTTTTTGCGTGAATCGTGCAAAGCTTTTTACATGGTTACACCGCGTTGAAAACAACAATGCGCAACAAGAATATTATTTGCCAGACATCCTCAAACTTGCGATTGCTGAAAAGAAAAAAGCCCTTGCTGTCGTCATCGCCAACCCACGGGAAGTGATTGGCATTAACGACAGAAGCCAATTGGCAGCAGCTGAAAAAATCATGCAGCGTGAAATTATCCGCGAATGGCAAATCAAAGGCGTCACCGTGGAACAAGCCGATACCGTGCGCATTGAAGCCAAGGTGAAAATTGGTATTGATTCGGTGATTAAAGCGGGCACCCAACTTTTGGGCTCTACTCACTTGGGTGATGGCTGCGTCGTTGGTCCGTATGCTGTGTTGCAAGACAGCTGGTTAGAAGAAGGCATTGTTATCGCGCCGTTTTCTCACTTGGAACGCACCAGTGTTGCTGATAAAGCTTCAATTGGCCCGTTTGCCCGTTTGCGCCCAGGCGCTAGGTTGGATGAAAACGTCAAAATCGGTAACTTCGTGGAAATCAAAGAAGCGATTATCGGTAAAGACAGCAAAGTGAATCACTTAAGCTACATCGGCGACACTGTGATGGGCGAAAATTGTAATATCGGGGCTGGCACCATTACCTGTAACTATGACGGCGCAAACAAACACAAAACCACGATCGGAGATGGCGTATTTGTCGGTTCTGATACCAAGTTGATTGCACCGGTACAAATCGGCAACAACGCCACGATTGGTGCTGGCAGCATTATCACCAAATATGTACAAGAAGATGGCCTGACCTTGTCAGCCCGCCCCGAGCAACGCCATGTACAAAACTGGGTGCGCCCGAAAAAAGGACAACACTAAATGTGCGGAATTATCGGCGCTGTTTCTAGCGGTAACGTAGAGCATATTTTATTGCAGGCCCTTAAAACCATGGAATACCGTGGTTATGATAGTGCGGGTGTTTGCATCATCCATGATGAAAAAAGTGGCCTGCAAACCACCAAAACCAAAGGGAAACTGATTCACTTAGAACAAGCACTGCAACAAAAACCTCTTTTGGGTGGATTAGGCATTGGCCATACCCGCTGGGCAACCCATGGCGCACCTGAAGCAATCAACGCCCATCCGCATCAAACTGAAAATATTGCCGTAGTTCACAATGGCATTATCGAAAACCATCAACAATTGCGCATTGAATTAAGCCAAAACGGCGCTCTGTTTGTTTCAGAAACAGATAGTGAAACCATCCCCTGGCTTTGGCAACGTGAACTCAGCAGCGCCAGCTCACCTGAAGCCGCCTTTTTAAACACACTCAATCTATTGCACGGTGCCTTCGCCATAGCGGCGATTCAAAAACACGATGCACAAACACTTTGGTTTGCCCGCCGTGGTAGCCCTTTACTTCTGGCAAGAGGAAAAAATGGTATCTTTGTGGCCTCTGATGCTTTGGCCGTTGCCAGCGAAGCAGAACAAGTGGCTTACTTACAAGAGGGCGAATGGGGTTACACCACGCTCAATACCACAAAAGTATTCAGCAAAGATGGTCAACCTGTTGAAATAAAATGGGAAAAAATTCCGCATATGATGACAGCTACAGGTAAAGGCCCTTATGCACATTATATGCTCAAAGAAATGCATGAGCAGCCCAGAGTTTTCCTGGATATCTTGAATGCTTACACTCAAAAAGATGGCACCATCAACTTCCCTCAAGCCAGCTTTATCAATGAAGTCGCCCTGCCCAACCGCATTATCATGGTAGCATGTGGCACTTCCTATCATGCCGCTTTAACTGCGCGCTATTGGATTGAGCGTTATCTGAAAATACCAGTTGAAGTGGATGTCGCATCTGAATTTCGCTACCGCGACCCTGTCATTGGCAGCAATACCTGGCTTATCACCCTATCGCAATCAGGAGAAACTGCAGACACGCTGGAAGCGCTTCGTCTGTTTAAGAAACAAACACCAGACAATCTATCATTGGCCTTTTGCAATGTACCCCATTCATCGTTGGTACGTGAATCTTCAGGGCTCATTGAGCTTTTTGCTGGCCCTGAAATCGGTGTGGCATCAACCAAGGCATACACCGCACAACTTATGGCGCTAGCCCTTTTCTCTTTAAAGCTTGCCCATGTCGCCAAAGCTATGGACCAAAACACCATCCAAGGGCATATCCAAGCTTTGCACAAAGCAGCATTGGGTGCTGGCACCTTACTAGAAAATGCAGCCCAGTTTGATGGATTGACTCAACTCTTTTCACAATCACATGGTGCCTTATTTTTAGGTCGCGGCCCTTGTTACCCGCTGGCGCTCGAAGGCGCGCTAAAATTGAAGGAAATTTCATATTTGCATGCTGAAGGTTACCCAGCTGGTGAAATGAAACATGGCCCGATTGCTTTGATTGATGAAAACTTACCCGTAGTGGTACTGGCTTTGCGCCAATATCATTTGGATAAAGTCATTTCAAATCTACATGAGGTACAGGCGCGTGGGGCGAAAGTTATTTTAATTACCGACATTAACCCATCTGAACAGCCCAAAGATATGAATGCCATCGTGCAAATTCCTGAAGGCGATTTCTTCAGCGCTCCGTTGCTTGCAATTATCCCACTTCAGTTTTTAGCTTATAATGTGGCAAGATCCAAAGGCACTGATGTGGATCAACCAAGAAATTTGGCCAAGTCGGTCACTGTTGAATAGGATTTAAGATATGAAAATATTAATCGTTGTATTTATGGTGCTCATAGCGGCTGCAACAGGATTATATTTTTCAATGTCAGGAAACATAAAATTCGATTCCAACGCCGATATGCTGCAAATGGGTGAATTTGCGCTTCAAGAGCAGCGCTTTGAAGATGCATTTACATGGTATGAAAACGCTGCTTACCAAGAATTAAGCGAAGGTAGATACCAACTCTCAAAACTCTATGCAAGTGGCCAAGGAACAGAACAAAGTGATGCGCTAGCTGCCCACTGGATGAAGCTTGCAGCGCAGCAAGGCTTGAGCAAAGCTGAGTATGAATATGGTTTGATGTTAGAATTTGGTCGCGGCAAGCAAAAAGCCAAACCCTCAGAAGTATTTTCTTGGTATCAAAAAGCAGCGAAGAAAGGGCAAGCTGAGGCGATGTTGAAAGTGGCACAATTTTTAGCTGATGGTATTGGCGTGCACCATAATGATAAGGAAGCACTACAATGGGCACTCAAGGCACAGGCAGCTGGCGCAAAAAACACTGCAGTTTTAATTCAAAAAATTGTCGCAGGCATTACCAAAAAAGCTGGTAAAGGGGATGCCCAGGCGCAATACCTCTTAAGTGAAATGCTGATGCAGGGTACGGGGGTAGAAAAAGACAAGGTACAAGCTATTAAGTGGGCCCAAAAAGCTGCTGAACTTGGTCAAACTGAAGCCCAGCTCATCATTGCTAAACATCTGATGACTGAAGGTAAAACATCGGACGCAATCCATTGGGCAAAAAAAGCTTCACAACAAGGGTTGATACCAGCCGGTTACGCATACGCTGCAATGCTTGCCAACACTTCAGCAGGCGAAACACAGGCAAAAGATACTTGGCGCTGGCTCTACCACGGCGCACAGCACGAAGACAAAGAATCACTCTATAATCTATCCACATGCTTGATACATCAATTTCTGGCACTACCCAAAAATGACGTGAATGTAGAAAACTGGCTCACTACCTCTGCAAGAGCTGGTTTAACAGCGGCGCAAAACGATCTTGGTATTTACTTGCTTCTCGGCAAGAAAGATGTCCGCAATGCCACCAAATGGTTAACTGTAGCCGCTGCAGACGACTATCGCGCTCAGTATAATTTGGGGCTGATTTATGCCCGCGGAGATGGTATCTCACCAGATGATGAGCAGGCAATACGTTGGTGGAAAAAGGCTGAGCAGAATGGTGGTGACCATGCCAACCTCATGTTGGGCATGATGAATCATCTTGGAAAAGGTGTATCAAGAAATGCATTTGATGCCTTGCTCTGGTATAAAAGAGCAGCAGCTTTAGGCGATAATACCGCAATATACAATACAGCCATGATTTATTATCTCGGCACGTTATCAAAACCTGATTATGAGCTAGCAGCAGAAAATTTTCTTATCCTTGCAGAAAAAGATGATCCAATTGCCCAGAATATCTATGGCACAATGCTCATAAACCGCGAACTGGATGTATATGACCCTGAGGAAGGTTTGATGTGGCTCTTACGATCAGCAAGGAAGGGCTACTTACAAGCGATGTTTAACGTTGCCACTGTATACCGAGCAGGAAATGGTACCAGTCAAGATGATAAGAAAGCCTTTTATTGGTACCAAAAAGCAGCTGAAGAGAACTTTGCACCTGCGCAAAATGCATTGGGTTATATGTATGTCGAAGGGCGCGGCATAAAGAAAGATGTCGATTTGGCTCGCATTTGGTTTCAAAAAGCCAGTGACAATGGGCTAGCTATCGCTGCAAATAACCTCAAAAGCATGAAACCCAATGCTTCTTTCTCGTTGATTACTTTACTTGTTGATACATCCATTCGCAGCGAAATACTCACCGATAAAAAATATGATGTGAGTGGCTTATTTGAAACACATAAGCAGCCCATTTTTTAAATCAAGCCTGTTTCCTTAATCTTCATCTCTTAACTTTAAATTACCTGTTGCATCCTTACCCCACATGTTGAGGATGCTCGGCTCCTTCACTGACACAAAACATTTGGGGTATGCATGGGCTTTGAATTAACGCAAGAACTTGTCGAGACAAATCTCGATGCCACTTACCTCGAAAGCGGTCGAAAGTACTTTAAAGATGGACATGTAGAAAACCTACAACTCACTAAAAAAGGACAACCCATTACTGCTGAAGTGATTGGTCGTTCAAGCAAACCTTACCAAGTATCGATTGTCTTTGATAAACACGATATCGATGGTGACTGCACTTGCCCTATGCAGTTTAACTGCAAGCATGTCGCGGCGACATTGTATGCAGCTCTTGCTGAAACTTCGGCGCTACCCCGTAAAAAAAGGCAGAAAAAAGAAGAGGATGTGCCATTCCACCATTGGCTTGGCGTTGTGGGGCAGAATACACCAAGCGTGATAGCCCGCGATGAATATGCTTCTGATGTGCGTCAGCGCCTTATTTACATTCTTCGTCTTGATGAGAAAAAACGCATTCTCCTTCAATTTGAATCCGTACGTTTGCTCAAAAATGATGATTACGGCAAATCCGCACCATACAGCATTAAAAACATTTTAAGCCGCAATGTGCCCCGCTTCATTTTGTCGGTGGATGAACGTATTTTACGCGATGCAGCCGAAAGCCTTTCTGCTGGTTCCGACTCCATTCTTCTCGAAGGTGTTGCTGGCTTTGATATGCTTGAGCGCGTGATCAAAACTGGTCGCTGCTTTTGGATGGATAAAGATGGCAAAGCGCTTAAACATGGTAAACCCCGCCCTGGTAACTGGGCATGGTCGATTGATGCCCAAGGCGTGCAATCGCTAAGCTTGCAAACTGAAAATAATGATACGCTACTTCGCTTATCTCCAGCCTGCTATTTGGATACACAAGCCAGCCTCTTTGGTGAAATAAGCCAAGCGTGCAACATCGAGCAAACTCGCGAGTTACTTAACTTACGCCCTCTAAAACCACAAGATACCTATAGTGATGCTGCTGTTTTACTACCACAGCTGCCGAAATTCATTCCGCAACCTGAACGCTTAAATCTAACCCAAGAAACCGTGCAACCTACGGCTGTGCTTCGTTTTGATTCAGTTGCCACCCATTCTTCCATCTATGGCAATTATTTTGATGGTCTGGATGTTTGGTTTGATTATGAGGGCGAGCGCACAAAATTTAACGATACGCCCGAACCTGTTCGCGTAAAAAGAGGCAACCAACTTGTTGAGTTTGCCCGCGACCACGATTTTGAAAAACAATGTTTAATCAAACTATTAGCTCAAGGCGTGAGCTCTACGCCAAGGGCGCAAGCCATTCACCTCAAGAAGTCAGGTGTTTTACCAAGCTTTACACTTCACAACCAGGATTGGATTCCTTTTATGGCCAATCAGGTTCCTGCATTAGAAGAAGAAGGGTTCGTCGTCGAGATGAGCCAGAAGTTCCGTTATAATCTGCTCAGTGCCGAGAGCTGGGAGCTTGGTGTCAACGGTGAAGGTTTGATGGGTTCGGCCGAATTTAAAGCCAACTTGGCCAATGGCGAATCCATCGATTTAATCGATGCCATTGCTTCGTGGATTAAAGATGATCCAGAGCGCTTATCTGACGCTATGTTGGCCACCCTAGAACACTTAGAGCTGGTGCCCTTGCCACTTTTCGATGGACGCATGCTTTCTATTCCTGGTCATATGCTGTTCAGTATTCTCAAGCACACCATGGAATTGTTCACCACATCATCAAGGCTCAACAATGAAGTTTCCGGTGTGCAGATGCTGGCCATCAAGCACGATTTGGAAGGCCACGAAAAAGTTAAGATTAAAGATGACAAACGTTGGCTTGACCAAATGCATACCCTTGTTGAACAAGGCAAAGGTGCCGTGGTCACAACGCCTAAAGGGCTCAATGCGGAGCTGCGTGATTACCAGCGTGATGGCCTCAACTGGCTGCAAATGATGATGCGCGCGGGTGTACACGGTATTTTAGCCGATGACATGGGCTTGGGTAAAACAGTACAAACACTAGCCTGTATTCTTAAAGAAAAAGAAGAAGGCCGCTTACTCAAGCCTGCTTTGGTGATTGCGCCAACAAGCTTGATGCACAACTGGCGAATGGAATCAGCAAAGTTTGCACCAGACCTGAGAGTATTGGTGTTGCATGGTGCACATCGTGCACAGTATTTTGAAAGTATTAGTCAATTTGATTTGGTGTTAACCACCTACCCACTTTTACCGCGTGATGCAGGTTTCTTACTCGAAGAAGAATATCACATGCTAATTCTCGATGAAGCACAAAACATCAAAAACCCACGCGCCAAAGCCTCTAAGTTGGTTCGTGAGTTCACAGCCAATCACCGCCTCTGTTTGACAGGCACACCGATAGAAAATCATCTGGGTGAACTTTGGGCTCAATTTGACTTCCTCATGCCGGGTTATTTATACGATCAGAAAAATTTCAGTAGTTTATTCCGCAAACCCATTGAGCTTGAGGCTAGCGAAGCACGACAAGCCGCATTAAATGTACGCACACGCCCCTTTATGTTGCGTAGGCTCAAAGAGCAAGTGGCTAAAGAGCTACCTGCCAAAACCAATATTGTGCGCAGCATTGAACTGGAAGGAAAACAACGGGCGCTGTATGAAAGCGTCCGCTTGGCTATGCAGAAAAAAGTGCGCGACTCCGTTGCTGCCCTTGGCGTGGCGAAAAGCCAAATCATTGTGCTTGATGCTTTGATGAAAATGCGTCAAGTCTGCTGTGATCCACGGCTTTTGAAAAATATCGACACCAAAAACATCAAATCAGCCAAACTTGAAATGTTGCGCGAAATGATGCCAGAGATGGTTGAAGAAGGACGAAAGATTCTGCTCTTCTCCCAATTTGCTGAGATGTTGCAATTGATTGAATTGTTATGCCAGGAACTTGATCTTCCGTATGTAAAGCTCACTGGGCAAACCAAGGATAGAATTACGCCAGTGGATGCATTTCAAAACGGTGAAGTGCCCATTTTCCTTATCAGCTTAAAAGCTGGTGGTACTGGCTTGAATCTAACTGCAGCAGACACCGTCATTCACTTTGACCCATGGTGGAATCCTGCCGCTGAAGACCAAGCCACCGACCGCGCTTACCGTATTGGCCAGGATAAGCCTGTGTTCGTTTATAAACTTACCACCATTGGTACTGTGGAGGAGAAAATCTTGGAAATGCAGGAGCGCAAACGCGAACTGGCCAAGAGTATTCATGGAAGTGCTAGCAAACGCAGCGCGATGTGGTCAGAAGACGAGCTTCAATCACTCTTTGAACCTTTAGCAGAGGAAGAAGCTTAAAAAACCCTGCCACTGGGCAGGGTGCGTTTCATTTATTTCGGGAAAGTGTAGAAAATATACGATGTCGAGTAATCACTGAACTCGAAATACACTTTCTTCTCATTCTTATCCGCAACCATATTGAGATTTTCATCAAGAATGCCGTAGCCAAAACGGTATGGGCGCGGCGCATTATCTGTTGTGGAAACGGCGGTACTGAGTTTATCAATTTCCAAGAAGCGCTTCGCCAGCTTTTGCCCTGCATACACTTCCAAAACACCGTCAACACCAGTCCAGTTTTGCACAGCTCTGCCAAACTTATTTTGCGTTTCTTGGGTGCAAGAGATCAAAACAAAGATAGCCAAAAAAACGAATACATACTTAACCATGGTTCGCCCCTTTTTCAGCACGAATTTTTGCAGCTCTGATTTCCACTTCTTCAACCAAGGCATCAATCATATCGTTGGAGCGCACTTTGCCGAATTTCTCACCATCGTGATAAAAAGTATGCACTGGGTAACCACCAGTAATACCCAAATCAACTTCTTTAGCTTCACCAGGTCCATTCACCACACAACCAATCACAGCCACATCTACACTTTCTTGGATGTGTGCTAAGCGTTCTTCTAATTTTTGCACAGTTTCTATCACATTAAATTTTTGACGCGCGCAAGAAGGACATGCAATGAGATTGACGCCACGATGACGCAATCCCAAGCTCTTTAGAATTTCAAAACCAACACGAATCTCTTCTTTAGGTTCTGCAGCTAGGGATACTCGAATGGTATCGCCAATACCATCTGCAAGGATTAAACCTAAACCCACAGAGGATTTGACCGTTCCGCCAAACAAACTACCAGACTCAGTGATTCCCAAATGAAAAGGATAATCCACTTTTTCAGCAAGCTTACGGTATGCAGCAACAGTCATAGGAATATTACTGGCTTTAAGTGAAACCTTAATATCATGAAAATTCATATCTTCTAAAATACGAATGTGACCCAGTGCAGATTCCACCATAGCATCTGCACAAGGCTCGCCATACCTCTCATTCACTTCTTTTTCTAGGGAACCTGCGTTCACGCCGATACGAATCGACACGCCCCGCTCTTGTGCAGCCTTAACCACACGCTCCACACGATCTCGACTACCAATATTGCCTGGGTTCAGACGAAGACCATGTACGCCTGCATCCAAAGACAGTAAAGCCATTTTGTAACTGAAATGAATGTCTGCAATGATGGGCACTCGAGTTTGCGCCAGAATTTCCGGCATTGCTGCTGCTGATTCGGCATCAGGCACAGAAACGCGAACAATGTCAGCACCAGCTGTTTCCAGCGCATGAATCTGTGCAACAGTGGCATCAATATCAGTTGTTAAAGTGTTGGTCATTGACTGCACAGCAATGGGTGCATCACCACCTACTGGCACGTTACCTACCATGATTTGACGCGTCTTACGGCGCGGCATTACAATTGAATCACGCATATTATTCCTCTACCTTCTTATCGGCTGCAGGGTCTTCTTCCACTTTCAATGCAGCCAAACGTTCTTGAATCTGGCGACCTCTGCGTAGGCTTTCGATATATAATTGTTCTTTGGGCGCATACTTCACTGCCAATGCCCAAAATGAGACAGCCGAATCAATTTTTTCCAAGCGAAAAGCTAAATTTCCATCTTGATAGGCTTTAGCAGCTAAACTTTCCAGTTTATCATTGATATCTTGCAATAATTTATCGCCTCCAGCCTCACCTTGTGCCCGTAAACGCTGAGCTTCATGCTTGGCTTCAAGCCATTTGCCAGCATCCATCAGGGCCTTCACTGAAGCCTCGGTTGCATCATGACTGTCGCGCTGCTTCACAACTTTTGTTACTGCATTTGAAGCCGGCTTGGTTGATTTGGTACTTTTTTGGGTATTGAGTGAAACCTGCAAGTTAAGTTCAGCAGGTGTCTTATCCAGCATATTTTGTCTAAATTCTAGGGCAGATTTTACATCTGGTTTGAAACGCAAATACGATTCCACATAAACCCAAGCAAGCTCTGGAAGACCATCTTTTTCAAAACGCTTGGCCAACTCCCAGTTGAGTGAAGCGCGATTATCGGCAACTTTGCGCAGAGCCTCATTGCCTAGCGACATGGCCGTATCATCACCCATCAACCCTGTTGGCGCATAATAAGCATTCATCCACCCTAGCCAGGCACTATCTTCTGTAATCACTTGCTTATAAAGGGTTTCTAAGCGCAGTTGTCGCGCTTTAAAGTGCATTTCCTGCTCATATTTTAATAGCGCTTTGGGCTGAATAGATAAACCCGCTGCAGTATGAAAAGCTTCTTCTGCAGCAGCCCAATGACCCTTATTTTGTTCGTCTTTGCCTTTACGCGCGTAATAGCGCAGCAACTTTAAGCGTGCTGGATCAATCTTCTTTTCTAAGAGTTGCTGTGATTTAGCATAATCATTATCGTCATTTTTCACGGTAATGATGCGCTGCCTCGCCTCCATCACCTGACCTTGTTTCAAAGCATCAACGGCCGCTTCATAGGGACTAATCACACCCAATGACACTTTCAAATTTTTAATTTGATTAGCACACCCTGAAAAAATTAAAAGCGCGACGATGAAAATATATTTCATGAATGGATATCCCCAATCATTAAGCGAACATCCGTAGGTAGAGTTAAATCAAAGGCTGTAGCCACTGCATATCGAATTTCTTGTTGTAAGCTCTCATCAACAGCTTGAACCACACCACACTGCAGTGGATCAGAAACACCCTTCACTTGAATTTCTCCCATATCGGAAAAACTAAACCCTTCACCTGCAGCTTGGAAAGTAACAAATGGCATCACCACTTCACCACCCTCACCCAAACCACCCATACGTGAGGCTACATTCACAGTGTCGCCAATAACTGTATATTCCAAACGCTGTGCGGCACCAATATTACCAACAATCGCTTCGCCACAGTTTAAGCCAACCCGAAAAGACACCATCGCACCATCTTTACGAATAATGCGCAGCTTTTGACAGGCCACAGTCATGGCAATACCCGCCATCACAGCATTGCGCACATGCTGCTTATGTTCATTGGGATGGTTAAACACGGCCATCACTGCATCACCAATATATTTGTCCACATGCCCGCCGAAATAATCAATCACACTGTGGAAAACTTCAAAGTACTGATTGAGCACATCGACAACTTCTTCAGTCTCGCTGGATTCAGAAAACGATGTAAAACTAACCATGTCAGCGAATAAGACCGTAACTTCTTGTTTGCGATTTAATCGTTTGCCCACCGTACTGCCATCAAACACATCACTGACCAATTCCGGATTAAGATAACGACCAAACACTTTGCGGATTTCTTCTTTATGTTCAAGTTCATCGACCATCACATTAAATTGCGATGCCGCATCACTAAATTCATCATTACCAGTCACTTCCAAGCGATGACTATAATCACCCAAGGCCACATGATGTGCTGCCAAAGCCAGTTCTTCGAGCGGCTTACTCATGCGCCCTGCCAACCAATAAATCAAAATGCTTGAAAACAGAATCACTAAGGTAGCCGCAATCCACATGCGTTTGAGCAGTTGTCCAGCCAGCGCTTCCCAAGCTTCTTCAGAATAACGTACTGCCACTACAGCTACGTCTGCTCCTGCATAGGTTACTTTTTTAGCAAACCATAAATGTTCAGTTGGTAAACGAAGCGTTGAATCAGTCAGGGTGATATTTTCCAACATGGTCGTAAGTCCGCTCACATCACCCACAGACCAGGCTTTTGCTGAAACATTTTTGAAGTAAACAGCTTTCACATAGGGAACTTTTTGAGAAAAGTTTTGCATGATAAAATCAATTTCGGCAGAGCTGCCAGCAAGCATAGGTATTTTTAGCTCATCACCAAGCCGCAACACTTGAATCCCAGCCTGCGTCTCTTGGTTTTCAAGCCAAGCTTCACGCTCCATATCCAACACCACAAACGACAAGACCGCCACTGCGGCAATAACGGCAAAACCAACCAACATCGTCCAACGCCATCGCACAGGAAAGCGCAGAATATCACCCATATGATGGGGGATTTCTTCATGATGATGAATTTGACTATTGTCGTGCAATGCTTCATCCCCTAATAACTTTGATAATCCGGCGCTAACAAGACAATCAGCCACACAGAATCACCCTATATTTTCATGGTGAAAGCCTAATGCATCTTTACTTTTTCACAATCATTCGTCTCCCCATTTACGAATGGGCACCCATGTTTATGATTTAATCGACAGCATTTTCCATCTTGCTCAAAACACTGCTGATATGCTGCCGTTTTTCTACAGGCAAGGTTGTGGTCGCATACAATGATTTTTCTTCGTCATTTCGTTTTAATTTCAGGGTCTCACTAAGCTTTTTCAGATTCCGACTATAATGCAAGCAGGCGCTGCACATCATCAGATGTAGCGACATTTTTAAGCGTTCGGAAAGTGTCAGTTGCCGTTCAAGTTGTTCAGAAGCTAAGCGACTTACCTTTTCACATACATGTTTCATAAGGCGGTCTCCTTATTTTCCAAACCAGTTTGTATCTAAGCAAGCCCGCAGTCGCAAACGTGCCCTGTGCAATATCACATGTAAATTGGTCGCACTGATATCACACACCTTACACACCTCATCAGCATCAAGCCCGCGTAGCTCACGCATATCAAACACCAAAGCTTGCTGTGCAGGCAAGTTGTCCACACATGTTTGCAGGGTGCCTAAAAACTGTTGATTCTGACAAAGCGAAGCCGGATCATCGCCCCAAGCATTTGGCTTATCCTTCCATGCACCATTGTTGTGATCAAACCAAGCGGTGGGATCACCTTCAGCCTCTTGCACCTGTTCGCGCTGGCGAATTGTTTTTCGCAAATGGTCTATCCATTTGTGTTTAAGAATGCCAATCAACCAAGTACTCACTGTTGATTCACCTGCAAATGAAGCATGGCTTTTCCACGCCGAAAGTAGCGTATCTTGAACCAAATCACTGGCCACATCAGGGTCTTTGCAGCGCGATAAAGCAAAGCGATAAAGCACATCTCCATGCTCTTGCAACCACGTTTGTGGATTCATTTCGCTAAGCTGCTTTTGACTCATCTGGAGCATCCTTTTTATTCAAAAAAAACTCCCCGAACAAAACAGAAAGCTCGGGGAGTTTTTTTGTAGTCACGCAATGGCTAGCTTAGTGAATTAAAATTCGAAGCCCACTTTCACAGTTGAAAGCTTTTTGTCGCCTACTTTTGATGTTTCAAGGTTTAACACAAACAAAGCCAATTGCAATTTAGCACCCAAAGCAGTGGTGGTTTGTGTTTTGCTATATTCGTTAAAAACTAGCGCCAAATTTCCTGATGGTGTTGAAGTAGATTTCACTTGGCCAATTTCGATATATGGTTTCACGAATGGCAAGTCCGCACCAATCATCGCACCAAAACCCTGGTTCTTAATTTCATAATCAGTCACCCCAGTTAAGCTGCTTTGATACACACGGAAGTTAGCTTCAATAAATGGCAATGGAATGAAGCTACCAAAAGCCATACGACCTTCATAACCTGACATCTTCACATTTGAGTTTGGCATTTGCAAAATCATATAACTAAAATCCAAACCAAATGGGATACCCGCAGACAAACGCACGCGTGGCAATGGAAGCGTAGAAGACAAGCCTGAGATATTCATCGCCTGCCAATGTGCTGCATTGCTATCAACACTAAGACCAGTAATTTCAATAGCTGCTTGTACGCCTACAGGAATCAAACCTGCAGAATGCGCTTCAGCTGAATTGCTTGGGTTCATCCAAGTTGCCGCTGCCAAATCATCAGACAACGCCTCAAAAGTTGCTTGGCTAGGCAAGTTGTTTGGGGAAAGATTGAAGTTGAGAGCGTAAGCATTTCCAGCAAAAAGAAAGACTGATGCTGCTACCAATGTTTTAATTTTATTCATACGAGCTCCTATGGCGTCCTTGATAAATATTATTCTGCGCAAAGTTAGTAGTTGTCGCTGAGTTTGTCACCCAAACGATTGTTTTATGCGCTTTCTCGCATGGCTGAATATGGGGCGCATCAAATATGCAACTATGATTAAAATCACAATCTCACCAATAGCGCACATCTCAACCTCTTGCTTTAGAGAAGATGGCATTTGAATTGCTTACACCCAGCTATGCCAACGAATACCAATATACAGACCTTACGCGCCAGCACGCTCGAAACTTTGTCTATCATCAAAGATTTACCGACCTTGCCTGAGCGTTTTATGCGAATTCAGCAGGTATTGGACGACCCCGATTCCACCATTGCCGACTTAATCAAAGTCATTGAAACCGACCAGGCAACTGCAACAACCATATTAAAAATTGCCAATTCTTCCTATTACAACCCACTGGGACATCAGGTTTCCAGCCTCGCTTTTGCGATTTCGCGTTTGGGCCGCAAGGAAACGGCTGATATCGCACTATCGATGTCACTTTTTTATGGCTTTGCTATGCCAGCAAGCTTCGCCGTGATTCAAAAGTTTTGGTCTCATGCCTTTGCCACAGGGCAATTGGCCAGATATTTAGCCCAAATGTCACCACATCAAAATTTTGACCATGATGTCATTTTTACAGCAGGCCTACTCCAAGATATTGGCCGCGTCGTCATTGGCATGCGCATCGACATTGCCTATTTTGAAAGTGAATTGGGGCAAAACACAGGGCAAACGCTGTTGGATCAAGAAATCATCACTTATGGCGTTACCCATGAAGAAGTGGGCGAAATTACGCTCAAACTTTGGGGGTTACCTGACGCAATCGTCAGTGTCGCTGCTAACCACCATCAGCCCAAAGACAGTAATAAAAATGCCATGCTGTGTCATATCGCTGATGAAATCGCGCATCTGCATTTCAATGACTGCACTACGATTGAACAAGTCCAAATGAAGATGCAAGACCCTGAATTTATGCAAATGATTGATGAAGTTTACTTAAACATCCCACCTGAAGCTGAGTCTAGCATCATCACAGATTAGCCAACGACAAGGAGATGTCATGCAAGACGTTTTAATAGCGCGGCAACCCATTTTCGACCGCGACCTTAATTTGGTGTCGTATGAGCTACTGTTCAGAAACACCAACAAAAACCAACAACAAAGTGCTGACAACATGACAGCTCAGGTCATGGTCACTGCCCTCATGGATATCGGTATTGAAAAACTTGCTGATGGTAAACGTGTCACCATCAATGCCACGGAATCCTTACTGTTAGGCAATATTGGTTTGCTTGATGTTTTGCCGCCCGATCTTGTTGGTATCGAAGTATTAGAAGATGTGGAAGTGAGCAGCGCAATTATCCAATCGTGTTTGGGCCTGCAAGCCAGAGGTTTTAAGATATACATGGATGATGTGGTTTATGCACCGCATCTGATTCCGCTCCTTGAAATAGCTGATGTGATTAAGGTCGACTTACCGCTTACAAAAAACTTGGCTGAAGATGTGCGCATCTTGCGCAAATTTAAAGGCAAATTATTGGCTGAAAAAGTAGAAACTTTAGAAGAATACGAGTTGGTCAAAGCCTTGGATTTTGATTTCGTGCAAGGTTATTTCTTTAGTAAGCCTGAAATCGTGCAAGGCAGAAAACTTGCTGATTCCAAATTGGCCATCTTAAGAGCTACGCAAAAAATCATGCGTGCCAATGCCATCAGTGATATCCATGATGTTATCAAACAAGATGTATCTCTTTCCTATCGCCTACTCAAATACATCAACTCTGCCGCCTTTGGTTTAAGATCACCGGTTAAATCCATTGAACAAGCTTTATCCTTATTAGGTTTAAACAATATTCGCCGATGGATTTCACTGCTTTCATTGGCAACACTGGGTGAAAATAAATCCACGGAATTGTTTAAAATCTCTTTGTTTCGCGCCCAGTTCTTGGAGCTGCTCGCTAAAGCACGGCATAAGCAACAATCCGAGGATGATTTTTTGTTGGGCATGTTTTCTATTCTCGATGCGCTCTTGGATATCAGCATGGAGCAAGCGTTAGAAAGCCTTTTTTTACCGCCCAAAATTCAACAGGGCCTAACAGAACCCACTTCAGATATGGGTCAGCGACTGGGGCTATGCAAATCACTGGAATCTGGTGATATCGATGCCGTTCAAGCCTGGCAAGAAACACACCAAGATATCGCCATAAGCAAAGTCTTTGAGATTAATAACCAAGCCATGTTTTGGGCAGATACTCAGGTCGCCCAATTCGTATAATAAGTTGCGCTTGCATTATACAGGTTGGCCCTTTGGTATGCAGCGATGCTTTCCTTCCTCACCGATTCAAACTGGGCACTATTTCTTTCAGCATTGATTTCATCCACTCTTTTCCCAGGTGGATCTGAAGCGTTACTGATATTCCGTTTAGAAGAATCACCAACACAACTCGCGGTTTTGGTCAGCATCGCAACCCTCGGTAATGTCCTAGGAAGCATGATTACCTATGGTATGGGGCGTCTGGGTTATGTCTTGGGTTCACGTTGGTTTCAAATGCCGCAGCAGCGCATCGCGCAAGCTGAGCAATATTTTAGCAAATACGGGAAACTCACACTTCTTTTTGCTTGGTTACCCATCATTGGTGACCCCATTTGCTTAGTCGCAGGAGTTTTACGCTATCACTTTATCGGTTTTGTTCTTTTGGTGAGTTTAGGAAAGCTGGTTCGTTATAGCCTACTTGCCTGGTTCACCGTTAGCGCGCTGGCTTAAAACTACGAATCAACAGCAATACCACAGCCACAAAAATACAAGAATCGGCGATATTAAAGGCAGGCCAATGCAGTGCCTCACCATTGTAAACCACATACCAATCAATAAAATCAACCACATAGCCCAAAGTGAATCTATCCCAGATATTGCCTGCCGCACCCACCAGCACCAACATCAATAACCAAGATTCACCATGATCTTTTCTCACTTCTTTGCTCCACCAAATACTGACCACCACCGCAATGCTGCAAGTCAGACCTAAGAGTAAATTGGTGCGCCAAGCGTGCCCCCAATCGGCAAACATCGAAAAAGCGACACCAAAGTTGTGCGCCTTGACCAAATTAAAAAAGCCATCAATGACGACGAGCTGGAAAAAAGGATATTGCTGCTCAATCCACCATTTACTGAGTTGATCAGCTGACAAGAGCATAACAAAAACAAGCATTTGTAACTTCACGCGTTTTAGCCCAAACAAGCCTTTCCACATACTTTTATATCCCAGCGAACTTATATTTTCCGAAATATGAACATGAACCCTCGCTGGATACAATCTTCTTCTTTGCTTTTTCCCAACCATCGCAAAAAAATATGCTGTTATCATCTTGTGCTTCAAACCTTTATTTGTAGAGTTTTGTTCTCATTTGAATTTGTAACATTTCACGGAGTTTCCACCATGGCATTATTAATCACCGATGATTGCATCAATTGCGCTGTTTGCGAGCCTGAATGCCCCAATGAAGCCATTTATGAAGGCGATGAAATTTTCGAAATCGACCCGACTTTATGCACCGAATGCATTGGTCATTTTGATGAGCCACAATGTGTGAAAATTTGCCCTGTCGATTGCATTCCCAAAGACCCTGCCAATGAAGAAACTGAAGAACAATTGATGGAAAAATACAAAGCACTGACTGGCCAATAAGCGTGTCCAACCAGTTGTATATTGTCTCTGGCCCTTCTGGAGCTGGAAAATCAAGCTTGTGTGCAGCTTTACTGGAAGCTTGCCCAAACTTACATCTGTCCATTTCATGCACCACACGCAACCCACGTCCAGGCGAAAAAAATGGTCGCGAATATCATTTCTTGGACAAAGAAACCTTTGAGGCACAAAAGAATCAAGGTGATTTTTTAGAATCAGCTTTTGTGCATGGCAATTATTACGGCACACGACAATCGGATGTCGAAAAAGTTTTAGCCAGTGGCTTGGATGTATTGCTCGAAATTGATTGGCAAGGTGCTGCGCAAGTTGCCGAAAAAATCCCCAGCTCCAAACGCATTTTTATCCTGCCACCATCCATTGAAACCCTGCGCGCTCGACTGACCAAACGCGGCCAAGATGATGCGCGTATCATTGAGAATCGTGTCTTAGCAGCGCAAGTTGAAATCAATCATGCACATGAAGCCCAGCACCAAATTGTAAACGATGATTTTGAACGTGCTTTAACAGAGCTTAAAGCTTTGGTGTTGTGTTAACGCTTTAGTTTAAATTATCCTGTATTTGAATGCCTGCAGGACCCGGCCGAATCCTCAGAAACTTAGCGTACGCCTCTTTTTCTTCCGCAAAATAAACATCACTTTGCGAAGTGGTGCCATCGGGCAAAAGCAATACGATGCCAATCACTACTGCTTGCTGACCATCATTGCTTTGCTCACCCATATCCAGCACGAAATCACCCACCTGCTCAACGCGGGTTAACATGATGCCTTCGGGCAAATCATAAGTTTCAAAGGGTGACTCCGCATAACCCACCCATTCGGCAGATTTATCAGGGGCTGTTTGTGCCAGGGCTTCAAAATACCAATTTTGTTCTGTTGCCACCCAGCGAATCGGCAAGCCAGTCATTTGGCTTTCTTCCAACGCTGCCCGCATCACCACGCGCAAGCGCTGCGACACCTCTTCCGCCGATCCAAAAGTTGATTGATAAAGTGATGGCACGACCATAGCTGATGTAACCGCAATCATCACAATGACGAGCAAGATTTCGAGCAGGGTAAACCCCCGCTCATCTATTGTTTGCTGCGGATGCAAAGCCATCTGCTCTTTGAGCAAAGGTTGCTTAATTATTCATCCCAGTTGCCGATATCGGCATCAAATCCAGAACCGCCAGCTTTAGCATCAGCGCCATAGGATAAAATATCAAAATCGCCATGCACGCCAGGCGCTAGATACACAAATGCATTACCCCAAGCATCTTTGGGCAAACTATCCAAATAACGTTTACCATTTTTGCCCGCCGTCACCAAAGCTTGTATACCTTCAGAAGACGATGGGTAGTGACCATTTTGCAAACGATATAATTTCATCGCTTGGCCAATGTTTTGCATTTGTGCGCGTGTGGCTTCCACTTTCGCCTCATCAGCGCGCTCAATAAAGCGCGGCGCCACCATAGCCGCCAATACGCCAATGATGACCAACACCACCATGATTTCGAGCAGGGTAAATCCCTTCTCTTGTTCACCCTTATTCATATTCATTTCTTGTATCACTTGCTATCCTCCAACCAAAAATCATTTCTCTCTAAGGGATCGTACAATCGTTTTTTCCCTTCCCAGTTAATCCAAGGACCCACCTGCAAATCATTGGTTTCATGAATCAAACGATCAATCATCAACCATGATCCAATCAACGCACCATGCTCAGCCACAGCCTCTTTGGCATATCGCGAGCACACTGGATATGCAGGGCATGCCCGACCATCCAAATGCCCCAACACATGTTGGTAAAAATAAATGCCAAACTTTTGCGGCGTGGATGGGGGTAAATCAAAATTTTTCCAAAATAACCCCAGCAGCAAACTTACCATTGCTATACTTATATATAGCTTAATAAGCTGAGAGACACCAGCAGATGCAAAAAAGGCAGAGCCAAGCTCCGCCTTTTTAAATTGCATGGATAAGTTAAACACTTACTTCCCTTTAAAAGGTGAAGCTTTGAATTAATCCAAATGCTCGTTGATAAAATCAACAAGCTTACCTTTGTTCACAGCGCCCACCTTGGTGCCTTGCACATTGCCGTCTTTGAAGATGGTCAGTGTTGGGATACCACGCACACCATACTTACCTGGCGTGTTTGGGTTATCATCGATATCAATTTTGGCGATGGTAATTTTATCGCCCATTTCTTCAGCCACTTCTTTGAGCAATGGTGCAATTTGTTTACAAGGGCCACACCAAGGTGCCCAAAAATCTACAAGCACTGCGCCCGATGCCTTCAATACGTCATTTTCAAAACTATCATCGGTTACGTTAATGATTGCCATGTGGATGTTTCTCCTGTTGTTGATCAAAAATCTAGAATGTTGCGACGAAGGATAACATAGCCAGCCAAGCATGCGCCGTCAATTTCAACCTATGCCATTAAAGCTAAGGCGAAAAATTGCGATAACTAAGTGAATAGACCATTAAAGGCGGATGTCCTGGTCAGCATGATATGAAATCACGCACCTATAAAACAATAGGTTAACTAACCACGGAGGGTAAAGAATGACTTTAACCATACAAACAAACACTGCAGCCATGACCGCGCTTAAGCATCTCAATATTAATACATCTTCTATGGACAAATCCTTAGAGAAACTTGCATCAGGCTTCCGCGTCAACAACGCAGCTGATGATGCATCTGGTTTTGCTGTATCATCTAAGTTAGATGCTCAAACCCAACGACTAAAGGCTGCATCTTTGAACGCAACTCAGGCTCAGGCCATGACAAAAATGGCGGATGCTGGTGTAAACGAAATCCAAAACATGGTTGTTCGTATTCAAACATTGGCAACCCAGGCTTCATCCGCAAACAATGCTGGCGAACTTGGCAAATTGGATGCAGAACGCATCAAATTGGAATCAGCCATTGATAAAATTGCCCATAGCTCAAACTACAATGGTGTAAATCTCCTCAATGGAATAGATGCCAATATCGCTGGCGCGACAGGCACTGCTGCAACAGGCATTGCCAACCCTGTCCTTTCTGCTCCTGTGACATCGATTGTTTCCAGCTCAGGCATCTATGAAAATGCAAGTTTTACAGTACATGAAATAGGTTCGGCATATGATTCAGTGACTTCAAACCAAGACTTACTCGATATGAATGGGGAATTAATTGCAACCGCAGGCACAGAACTTCTTTTGGGCGGTGCCTCAGTCACCATCACACCCAATGGTAGCAACACGACCATCAACTTGGTCGGTGGTGCTAGTCTTGTCATGCAAGACCAACCCATTCCTGGTGCTGATTTCACTACGTTTGATACCACCGGCGCAACAGCTGGTGTTTCAGCTAAATACACGGCTGCATTAGCTTTCCAGGTCGGTGCTGATAACACAAGTAACAATCAGATATCTGTGGATTTGACCAATTCGTATACCACAACTGCTTTGGGTCTTGGTGGCGGTGATTTGACTACACAGGCCAATGCTCAAGCGTACATTGATACTGTAAAAGCGGCTTTGGATACAATCGTGACTCAACGTGCTGACCTTGGCGCAACACAAAATCAAGTCGCATTTGTTCAAGCCAACCTGGCGACAAGTATTGAGCAAACCACTGCTGCGGTGTCATCCATTCGTGACGCTGACATGGCTTCGGAAATGGCTGCATTCACTAAGAATCAGATTCTTACCCAAGCCAGCACCACCATGCTCGCACAAGCCAATCAAGCAGCTCAAAATGTGATGACCCTGTTTAGATGACAAACACATATATTTAATTTGGCATCATACTTGCGAATCGCTTCCAACGATGAAGATAAATTGAAGGTGATTGTATGCCAGAAAAAAAACTAGTCTCAAATAATAAAAAACGGAAAGTTGCTGAGCTTATGAATTTAGCCAACACTTACTTCAACGAACAAAAATTGAATGAGGCTGGTGGCTTATGTCAGCAAGCGCTTGAAATTGACCCTCAAAATGGCAATGCGTTTAACACATTGGGATTAATCGCCGTCTCGCTAAAAAAATATACCGCTGCTGAAAGCCTTTACCAACAAGCCTGCCAATGCGAACCCGGCAATGCATTATACTGGAATAATCTTGGTTCATTATGTGTAACACTCAAACGATTTAAGGAAGCAGAAACACACTTCAATAAAAGCCTTGATCTAGAACCAGGCCACTACCATGCCTTATCAAACCTTGGCGCATTACTGCTGCAGTTTAATCGCCCTGACATTGCCAAGCTTGCCCTTGAGCAGGCACTGAAAAAAAAGCCAAACTCGTCCTTAATCCACAACCTGTTAGGCAATGCGTTGGCGCAAACGAATGCACCAGATAGTGCCAATGTTCACTTTAAGAAGGCTTTGAAAATTAATCCCAAAGAAATGAATGCTCATTACATGCTTGGGCAAAATTATTTCAATGAAGGTCAATTTGAAAAAGCTGAAGAGCACTTTAGGCAAGAGCTTTATTATTATCCTGAAACAACTGTGTGTTACGAAAGGCTTGTCAAAATGCAGCGATACGACGAAAAAGACAGCAGCAAGCTCGAAAACCTTTTCCAGCGCCCCGGCCTAAGCATTGAAGATAAGGCAAATGCTGCCTTTGCCCTTGCCCGAATCAAAGAGCTTGAAAAAGATTATGAAGCATCGTTTGCATTCCTTAACCAAGCCAACATGCTCTATCGTTCAACCTTTACCTACGATATAACACAAGATGCAGGCATGTTCTCCGACTTTAAAACATTTTTTTCAGATGCGTTTATGCAACAGATTCCGCAACACAATAACCCTGGCCAAACACCCATTTTCATTCTGGGATTGCCGAGGTCAGGCACTTCACTTGTTGAACAAATTATCGCGGCACACCCGCAAGTTTTTGGATGTGGGGAAGTTGATACTCTTGATATCATTGCTAAGCAGCTTTATCAAAGGGCAAAACAATCAACCGGTGATCAAGCTTTAAACTTTGCTGAAATACCATGGTCGGAAGCCGCGCAAACATACAGCAACGCCTTAGCAACCCTTACTGATAATACCAAAAGCTATATCACCGACAAAACGCCTGCCAACTTCCAATATATTGGCTTTATACATGCCATGTTTCCCGATGCTAAAATCATTCATTGTCATCGCGATAAAATGGATAATGGATTATCCCTTTATCGCGAAACATTTGCTGGAAAGGCCTACCAATATGCCTATGACCTGGGTGAACTGGGCGAGTACTACGCGCTTTATGAAGATCTCATGAACCACTGGCGAGACGTATTACCCGTTAATGCCATCTACGAGCTGACTTATGAGAAGCTGGTACAAGAGCCTAAAAGCGAAATACTATCTTTATTAGCATATTGTGGCCTAGACAGGGATGAAGCTTGCATCAATTTCCATCAAACGACACGTTTGGTCAAAACTGCCAGCGCAGTGCAAGTCAGACAGCCTATCTATGCAACCTCAGTGCAAGGCTGGTTGCGTTTCGCTTCACAACTGCAACCACTTGCTCAAAAGTTCAACCTTGCAGAAAGAAATTAATGATAATGAAATTAAATACTTATAAAATAAGTGAGCGACACTTAAAAATAATACTTCGCTTTTCCTAAAGTTGGCATACGTACCACCGATAGATTTAACCAACAGGGAGCACGAAGCACCCTTCATATCAAGCAAGATGCAACGTAACAAGGCATGAGGTCGTTTACGGATATATAAATAAAGTACTACGGAGAGTATATCATGGCACTATCAGTCCAAACCAATAACGCGGCAATGACCGCATTGAAACACCTTAACACCAACAACACTGCGATGAACAAATCATTGGAACGCTTATCTTCAGGTTTCCGTGTCAACAACGCAGCTGATGATGCCTCAGGCTACGCTGTATCTTCAAAATTAGATGCACAAACACAACGTCTGAAAGCAGCATCTTTGAATGCAACACAAGCCCAAGCAATGACAAAAATGGCTGACGCCGGTGTAAACGAAATCCAAAACATGGTTGTTCGTATTCAAACATTGGCGACCCAAGCTTCTTCAGCAAACAACGCTGGCGAACTTGGCAAATTGGATGCAGAACGCATCAAATTGGAATCAGCGATTGATAAAATTGCCAACGGCTCAAACTACAACGGTGTAAACTTGCTTAATGGTAAAGATGCCGCTTCTGCGCTTGTTGCAGGTACTGCAGCTACACTTGCTGGGGCAACACTTCAAGCAGTTGGCGCTACTGCTGTTGGTCTTGTGACCACTGGTGCACCAACATTCGCAGAAGCCGCCACATTTACTGTCGTGCAGTCTACTGCTGGTTTGATTACCAGTATTACCGCTGATGTTGCATTAACAAATGCTGCAACTGGCGCTGCAATTGGTGGTGCCGCTGGCACCAACTTAATCACAGCACAATCAGCTGTAGGTGCGATTACTGTCGGCGGTATGATTTTCACATCTGCAGCTGCTACTACAACAGCACCTGCTACAACCACCACTAGCACTACTGCAGCTGCTACTGCTGGTACTGCAGCTACAGCTGCTGGTCAAAGCGCTTATGCAGCAGCACTTGCGTTCCAAGTAGGTGCGGATAACACAGTCAATAACCAGGTATCTGTGGATTTGACTGCATCTTACGCCACAACTGCTTTGGGTCTTGGTAGCGGCGATTTGCTAACGCAAGCCAATGCACAAGCATACATTGATACTGCAAAAGCGGCTTTGGATACAATCGTGACTCAACGTGCTGATCTTGGTGCAACACAAAACCAAGTCGCGTTCGTTCAATCCAACTTGGCAACAAGTATTGAACAAACTACTGCTGCGGTGTCATCCATTCGTGACGCTGACATGGCTTCGGAAATGGCTGCATTCACTAAGAATCAGATCCTTACCCAAGCTAGTACTTCAATGTTAGCGCAAGCAAACCAAGCTGCACAAAATGTGATGACTTTGTTCAGATAACAGAGCCTAAAGCTTAAAGACCTCCCCAGTGTTGTATTGATGCTGGGGAGGATTTAAAGCTTAAAAATTCTAAGAAGGAGGTTAGTCATGGACACCACAATCAGCAAAACTCCAACCAGCGCTGTGACAGCCCCGATTAGTTTGGCTGCATCTGTTCAACCCAAGGCTAGTAATAAGGAAGCACCAAACCCCCAACCCCAACACATTGAAAAACAAGTGACCAAGAAAGATGTAGAACAAGCTATTCAGCAAGCAACACGTGAACTGGCGGGTTCAAATGAAGCCATTGGTTTCAGTTACGAGAAAAAACTCGGACAGCTTTTTGTGCAAGTCAAAGACAATGTCAGCGGCGAAGTGATTCGGGAAGTCCCATCCAAAGATTTTATCAAGCATCGTCTTGCTATGCAGGAGATGATTGGTCTGCTTTTGGACAAACAAGTCTAAATGGCAACGATTTCTGGTATCTCTGGGCTCGTTGCCAATTTTGACACCAAAGGTGCCGTGGATGAACTGCTCGGCTTACGCAAATTTGAAATCAGTCAACTCACCAAAAAACAAACGGCCGAAACCGAAAAACAAGCCGCGTTTACAGAGCTCAACAGCCTCTTAAGTAATTTCCGCAACCAATCCATTGCCATGCGCGATGTGGGTACCTTTTTTGCCTACACTGCCAACCTCAATAGCAGCGATGCTGCTGTGCCTGCCTCTACCTTGGTGGATGTGGCTGGCGACAATTCGGTTACAGCGGGTAACCATTCCATTGTTGTCGAACAACTGGCCACCACAGCACGCTCGTCATCAAGTATTGCAGTTAAAGATAATGCTGGTGCTGCCATTACTGATGCCAATGCCGCGCTTAATTTTAACAGTGGATCCTTTGTGCTCAATGGCACTACCATAAATGTCTCAGCTGCTGATTCCTTGCAATCGATTGCCAATAACATCAACACAGCTTCTACTGGTGTTTCTGCATCCGTGATCAAAGTGTCCGATGCTGATTTTCGACTTGTCTTAGCAGCAGACACCACTGGTGCTTCTGCGTTCACCCTTACCAGCACCGATTTGGATGCAGCCGGCCCACTGGCCAATTTGCAATTGGGCGCAACGGGTCAAACCAATGCCAAGCAAGTGCTTGAAGCAGGTAAAGATGCACAAGTGACTATCGATGGCATCACCATTACACGCAGCACCAATACGATTGGCGATGCCATTTCAGGCTTAACTTTTACGCTCAAACAAGCCAACCCACTCGTGACTGTCGACATGAGTATTGGTGTAGACACCAATGATGTGCAAAACAAAGTGCTCGATTTTATCGATAGCTACAACGCTGTGTATACCTACATCAATGACCAGTTCAAAATCAACAACGACACTGGCTCAAATGGCATCCTGGCCAATGAAAGTATTCTTACTTCGCTGCAATCCAGCCTCACATCGGGTTTACTAAAATCCGTGCCAGGCTTGCAATCGGATCGAAACTCATTGGTCCGCATCGGCATCGAACCGAATGAATTGGGTATGCTCAGCATCAACGACAATTTATTCACCAATTTCCTCAACAACGACGCATCGGCCATTCGTGATGTCTTTGTCGCCCAAGGCAGCTCAACCACGCCTGGTTTACAATTTTTAACAGCTGGCACCAATACGATTTCAGGCAATTACAGCGTCAACATTGATCAAGTGGCCACCAAAGCTGCCGTGACTGGCATGATTGATGTGGTCACCACGCCGCTGGCTAGCGACCAAACCATCACTTTGACCGAAGATGGCAGCGCCCGCCAAGCCATCGTTGATTTACTCACTGGTGATAGCCAAAGCACCATTATTAGCAAATTAAACACTGAATTTTCTACGGTTCGTACTGAATCGCGTTTATTCGATCAGATGCTTATTGATAGCAGCACCACACAGGCAGCCAATGGTGCAACCACATTTGAAAACTTGGGCGGAATCACTGGTGAAACCATCACTATCTCTGGCACCAATCGCTCTGGCTCTAGCGTGCAAAGTACATTTTCAATTATCGATCAAAACCAAGATACGATTTCTGATTTACTTTCTGCCATCCAATCAGCATTTAACCAACAAGTGACAGCAAGCATCGATACTTCTGGACGTATCCAAGTGCAAGATAACAACAGCGGTGATAGCCAATTGGCTGTGACTTTAAGCTCCGATGGCGCCCTCAATTTTGGTGTAGACTCAACAGCTTTAACCACTGAAGGTCGGTTTGCAATGAGTTTACAGGCTGTTTCATCGGGTAACTTCGTCACCATTGAACACAAATATTACGGCGCCAAAAATGGTTTCACAATTTCTGGAGCCAGTATTGGTTTAGGCATTACCGATAGCGGCGTCACACCGATCAGCGGCAGCGATATTGCAGGCACTATCAATGGTGAAACCACCACAGGTTCTGGCCAAGTGATGGTGGGATCAGCTGGTAATGCGGATGGTATCGGCGTGTTGTATTCAGGCGCCGCAGCAGCGCCATTTAGTGCCAGTATGGCCATAGGTATTGGTGCCGCAGCATCATTTGATGGTGCCATGGATTTGTTTAGTAACCCTTTCTCAGGACTCATCCAAAACAGTATATTTTCTTCTGAAAACACCTACACCACCATTTCCGAAAAAATCACCGCTTTAGAAATTCAACTTGAGCAACAACGCACAATTTTGACCCGTTCGTTTAGTCAAATGGAAGCTTCAATGAACACGTTACAATCAACTGGCAATTTTCTCACTGCGCAAATTGATGCCTTCAATGCGGGTAATAAATAATTTCTAACAAAGACAATTTATTTGCTTTTTTCATTGAAGTTGAGACGACTCTTTCCGATAGATAAAACATCAATGCGATGAACGCGTTGGAAATATTTCAACATCCGCGAGCAAGGAGGCAAGCATGGTAGGATATCAACGGTACCAGAAAAATCAGGTTGAAGGTGCAGGCCCACTGGGTTTGGTTTTATTAAGTTATGAAGTGATGTACAAATCTTTAGCACAAGCAAGATTAGCCATACAAGCCAAAGATATCAGTGCCGAGGCACATCATGTATCCAGAGCCCTTGAATCGATTATTGAGTTGTCGATGAGCTTGGATATGGAACAAGGCGCGGATGTGGCGGTGAACCTGGCTCATCTTTATGCTTACATGGCCAAACGTTTGGGTGAAGGCTTGTGCTCAGGCTCGACGGATTCAGTCGATGAAGTCTTAGGTCTTGCCACATCATTGCGCGAAGGTTGGCTGAAGCTTGATGAACAACAACGCGGTGCAACAGGCCCCACCACCTCGGTTGCCTCGGCAAAGTTAGCCCCTCCTAAATCATCCCCGTATGTCGATCAAGCCACCTCCCTCTTGATTGCTTACGCAGGCTAAGTTGCAAGCTTTATCCCCCATAGAAATGCAAATTGCAGCTTGTTTCGACAAGCTGCAAAAGCTGCAATTTGTGGTCTTCAAACATCATTGGGACCACCTAGACCAAGCGACCCGCGCCTATGAATTAGAAATCGGGCGGCTCAAAAGCATGTGCAAAACAGCACCGGTTCTCCCCCAGCACTTGCTCGAACAATTCCAACATCTTTCTACCCAACAACGCCGCGTCATGCGCGCTATTCATCATGCCCAACAAATGACCTTGGATCACACCCAAGAAACAGAGCACGGCTTACAACGTATCCAACAGGTTAAAACCTACACAGAAAAAGCTGCATAAAGCCTTTCTTCTGAACAAAAATGAAAAAACGACAACATTAAGAATCGCGTTTACGAATCGAGCGTTCCAGATATTCAATCAACACATCCGGATTCATCGGCTTACGCAGCAGATTTACGCCCAAACTTACAGGCACTCGCTGCTGCGTATAACCCGTGGTTAAACAAACTGGCACATGCGCATCATCACGGCGAATTTCTTGCGCCACTTCCAAACCATCCATGCTTGGCATGATAATATCCATCACCACAGCATCAATTTTATTAGCATATTGCCGCCACATACCCAAAGCATCCAAACCATTACTGGCAGTGAGCACCTCATAACCATGATAGGAAAGAATTTCACCAATCGATTGGCGGAACCCATCATCATCATCCACCAGCAATACCAACCCCTGACGGGTTGTTCTCTCGGCCATCTGTACGGCCAACGGCACATGGATTCGCATCGTTGTATATTCACCATACACACTTTCTACACTCAACGTGCCTTTGATATCATGCATATAGGCCACAACACTACTCAAACCCAAACCCGAGCCTTGACCAACGGGTTTGGTCGTAAAAAAAGGTTCCAAACAATGCGCCAAAGTGGCACTTTGCATGCCCATACCATTATCACGCACCAAAATCTCTGCCATGCCATTTTCGGCCAAACCCAATTGGATATTGATATGCTCTACACCCTTGGTGTTCGCACCCATGCGTCTTTGTTCTAAAATAGCATCTTCA
This sequence comes from Mariprofundus sp. UBA1536, assembly GCA_002323245.1. GTDB lineage: Bacteria > Pseudomonadota > Zetaproteobacteria > Mariprofundales > Mariprofundaceae > Ghiorsea. The sequence continues at coordinate 68,350 of DCPU01000003.1, forward strand.
GCATTGGTGATAAGCTCAAAAATATGTTGTTTAAAGACCACCGGGTCAGCGTAAATAATAATGCCCCGCTCTTTCACACTTAAGGAAATCACGATATGCGCATCCATGGTTTTTTTGGTCAGCTCAATGACTTCTTCAAGCACAGGCAGCAACGTCACTTCTTTGAGGTTGTTTTTTTTCTGTTTCGAAAAGGTAAGCAGGTTGTACACTAACGATGCCGCCCGCTGCATGAGGCCATCAATACGCTGCATGCGATCCAATTCTTTTTCATCTTGCAAACGGCGTTTCACCAAATACAAATGCCCTTGAATACCCGCAAGGATGTTGTTGAACTCATGGGCAATACCACCCGCAAGCGTAGTCACTGATTGCAGGCGTGATAAACCTTCCATTTGACGGGTAATTTTATCGCGATCCGTTAAATCAATTAGTAAAACGGCGAATCCATGATCCACACGTACAATATGGGTCCATGCCGTGATAATTTCACCGCTTTTGGCCATCATCGGCAATTCGCCTTTCCAAGTGTTATGGCTTAACACATGCTTTAAAATAATCTTGAAATCGTAAGTTTGGAGCAAAGGATTCTTGAGCATCGTTCCCATACGCTTGCCAATCGCTTCTTCTTTAGAAAATACATACCGGCCTAAAAATGCTGGGTTCACATGGGTAATAAAACCACGCTCATCGGTGATAAACATCGCATCCCGACCCAGCTCAAATAAGCTGAGTAATGCTTTGTTTAACTTTTGATCAGTCAAAAGTGACTGCGACCTTGTGGTCTAGCAAATAAGCTTGTACCCACGATTCCATCCTATCTTGCATCACTTTGAGCAGCGTTTCATCGATAGCTTCATAACGCATCACCAAAGCAGGTTGTGTATTCGATGCCCGTAAAAGTGACCAGCCATAAGTATATGTCAACCGCATACCATCAATGGTGATAATTTCGCAATCATCTTTACTGAAGTATATTTTTGCATTTTCCACAAGTTCGAACTTCAAGGCATCCGGACAATCCACACGAATTTCAACCGTGCTAAAACGTTTAGGTACACCATCCAACAATGCAGACAATGGTTTGTTTTGGGCAGCTAGCAGCTGCATCAATCGTGCACCTGCATAAATGGCATCATCAAAACCATAAAAGCGATCAGCAAAGAAAAAATGTCCACTCATCTCACCAGCAAGCAAGGCATTGGTTTCCTTCATTTTACTTTTCATAGGTGAATGCCCAGTTCGCCACATCACCGCTGTACCACCATGGGTGCGAATGTCATCATAGAGCAACTGCGACGACTTGATTTCGGAAATAATGGTGACACCAGGATGAGTGAGTAATAATTCACGGGCAAGCAGCAGCAGCAGCATATCACCCCAAATAATTTCACCCTTTTCATCCACCACACCAATACGATCGCCATCTCCATCGTAGGCAATACCAATATCAGCGCTGGTTTGCTTCACCATGATCGCAATATCTTGCATATTTTCGACCACCGTAGGATCAGGGTGATGATTGGGAAAACTGCCGTCTGGCTCACAATGCAGCGGTACCACTTCACAGCCCAAACGCTGATACAAAGGCTCGGCGATATAACCTGATGGACCGTTTCCTGCATCAATCACCACTTTGAGTGGCCGTTGCAACGGACAATCGCCCACCACAAAATCAGCATAAGCAGGCACAATATCTAAGCTACGCACTTGTCCTTTACGCAAACCTTCCACTTTCACATGCTGCTGCATCACATGTTTTAAATGCTGAATATCTTCGCCATGAAAGCTGCGCTGACCAATCATCAGTTTAAAGCCATTATACGACGCCGGATTATGACTGGCCGTCACCACAATGCAGCCAGCTGCTTTTTGTGCATACAAGGCATAGTACACCAGCGGTGTGGGCACCATGCCGACATCCAAAACATCTAAGCCTGCATCCATCAAACCCTGAACCACTGCCTGCTGAAGCGCCAATCCTGACAAACGCACATCGCGGCCAACCACCACAGGTTGTATTTCATGTTCAGGCAACATGGATGCATAGGCTTGGGCTAAACAATACGCAAAAGCCGCTGTAATTTCAGTATCGGCAAGACCGCGAATATCATACTCGCGAAATACAGCTTCGGGGATATAAGCTTTCATGCGGTGATAAACCCTAACGTCAACCGCTCTAAGACCATAAATCGGGCCTCCACCGAAGCGCCTTTAAGCAATTTTTCTGCCTCGGTAAGTTGGTTTAATGCTGCTATCAATTTGGGCGCATCCCAAAGATCAGCTTCTTTTGGAACAAGCGCTTTGGCAGCACCAAATAACCTCATCGATTGACTGGGGTTGTGTGCACCATTGCCCTTAAACCATTTGTACAACAGCAATTGATTAAAACGAATCGACAACCACGATTGCAGCTGCACATCGGAAACTTCTTGGTCAAAGAGCAAGTGGCGAAGCAAATCAATCGCCCGCGGCTCTTTCATAGCTACTGCATGGCAATAGCTATCCAAATCATCAGGACTACGCTCACCTAATAACTCACCAAGCAACTGTTGATCGAAGGTCACACCTTCATCAAAATCATACAATTTCATGCGATCGATTAATTGCCGTGCTGCGCCGCGCATACCATTGAGGCGCTCTGCCATCATGTGCATGGCCCCAGCATCAACGAATAAGTGTTCCTTGGTGATTTGTTCATGAAGCCAAGCTTCAAAGTTGGCAGCAGATGGGAATTTAAACTCACAACTTGCCACCAGCGGCAAACCCAGCATTTTTTTATGTAATGCTTTTTTCCAGGTATTATCAGCGGCGCAAATAATGAGCCGGTTACCTGCTTGCACCGAAGTTGCCAACGCCAGCAAATGCTCGCTTTGTTTCACCGAGGCACTATCAGCATTGCGTATCAAAGCAAAACAAGCTTGCGGACCAAACAACCCTTGGGAACGCGTTTCCACTTCAATGCGCTCAAGCTCTGAAATATCAACGCGAAAACGATTGGCCTCTTCACCACCTGCTGCCAACAAATCTTCTGCTGCCTCAAAAAGCGCATCATTATCCTCACCAAACAGGTAATAGCATCCATATTGGGGTGGTAATAATTTCTGCGGTGGAAGTTGCATAAGCGGGCTAGAATCCCGATTTAAAGCGAGCCATCGCTTCATTAGCCCAGCGTAAATGGAGTTGTTCGGTAAGCGTTTCGCGCTCGGCTTCGACCACACTTGGGTTATTGGCTGTAGCACTATCACCAAACACATTAGCGCCGACCACTACCGAACCTGAGCTCCAAATCAAGGCATTTTCTTGATACATATTCAACACAGCCGAAATCGTTAAACGGTATTGAATGGCCAAGCCAGCCGCATCAAAGGCAACTGGTGAAAACGTGTTTTTAGCATGTTCAATGCGCACATTAACATGCTTAGGGCTGGCTTTAGCGGCCTGCAAACCTGGCAATTCATCATGCTGCACCCACGCGTGTTGAAACTCAGCCAACAGGGCTTTACCGGTTGCATCAGTTGTAGTGCTCAAGGCAGCCGTTTCAACACCGCCTGGCACTACCGATGAATCCCCTTGCCCCACCAAATGATAACCACAAGCGCTAGGCATCAATCCCAGCACCAGCAGCAACCAAACGCGAACATCAATCATCATGCGGGTTTAACCACAAGATTAAGTAAGCGCCCTTTCACCAAAATCACTTTGACAATTTGCTGGCCCTCAAGCCATTTGGCCACATGCTCATCAGCTTGCGCAGCTTTTAAGGCATCATCCTGGCTCACATCGGGGCTCACCAAAATCTCGCCGCGTTTTTTACCCTGGATTTGCACGACCAAGGAAATTTCATCTTGCACCAAAGCGGAAGCATCCACTTTTGGCCAAGGCGTCATCACCGCCATGGTTTTAAAACCAAGACGCTCACCACACTCACAAGCAAAGTGTGGCACCAATGGACTAAGCATCGTCACCAAAGCGCGCAGACCTTCATCAAAGGCATCTTTGCCAGCTTCATCACATGCTTCAAACGAACCCAAGGCGTTGGATAATTCCATCATCGAGGCAATGGCCACGTTAAAGGCAAAGCCTTGTTCGAAAGCATGGCTTACCCTTTGGATATGACTGTGGGTGGTGCGACGCAACGCTTGGGTTAATTTTTCATGGGCAGTGCCTTGATAGGTCTTGCCAACTTTATCGAGCAAACGCCAAACACGATTTAAGAAGCGGCTAGCCCCTTCAACGCCAGCATCACTCCATTCCAAATCACGCTCAGGCGGCGCTGCGAATAATGTAAACAAACGGGCAGTATCTGCACCGTATTTTTGGATAATATCAATGGGGTCAACGGTGTTGCCTTTGGACTTGGACATCTTGCTACCATCAAGCAAGACCATGCCCTGGGTAAGCAGGTTTTTAAAGGGTTCGTTACCGACTTCTGCGCCATCAAACAAACCGACATCACGCATCAATTTGTGATAAAAACGCGCATACAACAAATGCAGCACGGCATGCTCAACGCCGCCAATATATTGATCCACGGGCGCCCAGCGCTGCATAGATTTGGCATCCACCATCGCCGTATCACAACGCGCTGATGTATAACGATTCATATACCAGGATGATTCCATAAAAGTATCAAAGGTGTCCGTTTCACGCTTGGCAGCTTTGCCACATGCTGGGCATATTGTGTTTACAAATGCCTCACATTCCGAGAGCGGCGAGACACCACCAGTAGGCTGTAAGTTTTCAGGCAAAATCACCGGCAATTGTGCATCAGGTACAGCCACAAGACCGCAATCAACACAATGCACCACAGGAATTGGCGCGCCCCAATAACGCTGACGCGATAACAACCAATCGCGTAATCGATACTGTACACGCTCTTTGCCTTTGTTGTGTTGTTCTAACCACGTAATCACAGCTGCTTTTGCATCAACAGATGGCAAACCATCAAACTCGCTCGAATTGATCAACACCCCAGCTTCTGTAAATGCCGCCTCAGCAATATCCCAATCACCAGATGTTGGTGTTATCACTTGCTTGATGCTCAGGCCGTATTTTTGAGCAAAATCAAAATCTCTAGCATCATGGGCAGGTACACTCATCACTGCGCCAGTGCCATAACTCATCAACACGAAATTCGCCACCCATACAGGCACTAAATCACCCGTGACAGGGTGAATTACATGGATATCCAAGGCCATGCCTTTTTTCTCCATAGTTTCCACATCAGCTTCTTTGGTCGAAATCTTGCTGCATTCTTCTAAGAAGGCGGCAAGCTCTGGATGACCAACAGCGGCTTGTTTGGCCAAAGGATGCCCTGCTGCAACTGCCATGTAAGTTACGCCCATCAAAGTATCGGGGCGGGTAGTAAAAATATCTAATGTTTCGTTTGAACCTTCAACCTGGAAGGAGATTTCAGCGCCAGAAGATTTACCAATCCAGTTGCGCTGCATACCCACCACTTTATCTGGCCAACCTTTAAGTTGGTCTAGGTCATTGAGCAATTCTTCAGCATAATCAGTAATTTTGATAAACCACTGGGCAAGGTTTTTGCGCTTCACTGCTGTATCACAACGCCAGCAAACACCATCAACGACCTGCTCATTGGCAAGCACGGTGTGACATGGGTCGCACCAGTTCACTTCCGCTTCCTTGCGATAGGCCAAGCCTTTTTCCATCAGCTTGGTAAACATCCATTGTTCCCAGCGATAATACTCTGGTTTGCACGTCGCAATTTCGCGCGACCAATCATACGATAGCCCCAAGCGTTTTAACTGCTCACGCATTTGCGCGATATTGGCATAGGTCCATTCCGCTGGCGGGCGGCCGTGTTTGATGGCTGCATTTTCAGCAGGTAAACCAAAAGCATCCCAACCAATGGGATGCAACACATTAAAACCCTGCATACGCTTATAACGCGCCACAGCATCACCTAAACAGTAGTTACGCACATGGCCCATATGCAGATTACCCGAAGGATAAGGAAACATTTCAAGGCAATAATAGGTTTCACGGGTGTCATCATCACTATCGTTGGCAACATCAATTCCAGCCTCAACCCAGCGTTGTTGCCATTTTTTCTCGATAGAATCTGCAGTGTATAAATCTGGTTGGTTGCTCACGTTATCCCCTAGCTAAATAGTTCAGTGCGCTATCATAGGCGCGAACACCTCGAATAAAAGCACGATTTTCCATCATAATTTATTTTTTACGCCTCTGACTTTGCATTATTAAATTCCATGTCTATATTTATAGCGTCACTTGCTACGTTTTTGTACAAACATGGCATTTGCGAAAAGCCACTTTGCAGTGCTACGCTGCAGCGAAAGCTTTTGGGAGGGCTAGTCCATGGCCAATTTGCGGTATGTTTTTTTGTTGTTGGCGGGATTCATCATTCAACCTGTGGCATCATTTGCTGCCCCTCCGAACGCCTTGCCTTCCTCTACCGCCTCTGCTTCTCCCATGGGTAAACAAGACGAAGCCAATCTACTCAGAGCTATCGAAGATTATCGTTTTAATGATTTTGAAGAAGCCATCGCTGCCCTTGAAAAACTGCACCTTATTTTCCCCAACGACCAACAAACCATCCAATATCTGGCCTTATCATATCAAGAAAGCGGTAACACCCAAAAAGCCATACCTTTGTTTCAAACTTGGTTAAGCAACAGCGACCAATCTACCCAGGATGATGCCCAATTTGCATGGGTTGGCTTGGCCAGCGCTTTCATCAGTAATAAAGAGTATGCAAAAGCTGCAAAGGCCCTACAGACCTGGCTCAAAGCACATCCTCAAGATATTGCCACCCAAATTATGCTCGGCGATGTTTATGTGCGCGATGGAGCATACGCAAAAGCAGATAAAGTATGGGCTTTGGTGTTAAAAGATGAACAAAGCAACACATCCCAACAAGCAGCTGCATGGTATTATAAGGGTTGGGCGGCTTACCTTGACGGTGAAGATCAACAAAGCAAAACATTCACTCAACAGTCTCTAGGTTTAGACAACATCGGCGCTTATGCCAATGCCGCTACGCAGTTGCTTACTGCCGAGCCAATAAGAAAAACCGGCTTTGTTGGCTCAGTCAGTTTGGAATCATTTTGGAGCTCAAATGTTAAACTACTGCCTGACTATCAAACCTCATCCACTTCATCCAACCCAGGCAGCAACAGGGGAGCACAGGTAAATATTTTTCTCGGTTGGCAAAACAAATCATTTGAAACTAACTACCTGCTCAGCGCCACCAAATACGCTGAACTAAACGAATACGATCTAATGTTGCACATGCTCTCTGGCAGCTGGATCAACAAAGAATGGCGTTTAACGCCAACTTTTGAGCGGGTTTCACTTCATGATGAGCATCTATATCAAGGTTTTGGTTTAGGTAGCTATTACAGCCATCAGAACTGGACGTATCATTATAGCCTGAAGTTCAAATCCTTTAGTGATACCTTTGGCCCGGATGCTGCCGACTTAAGCAGACTTAGCGGCACCAACCACAATTTGGGTATCAGTCATGCTTTTACCTCCGCCAGCATCAAATCAGTGTTTTCATCCGATATTTTTGCAGAACGTACCAAAGGCGATGCCACACACAATCAAACCGATGATTATATACAGATTGGCGTCAGCCTTCGCTCTTCGCTACCCTTAAATGATATCACAGCCCTCAATACTATCTTTTCTTTATACAATCGGCGTTATGCGGGAGCTGATAGCAGCATCATGCTTAACCCCGATAATGCACCTAAGCGTTCAGATTCCTATGGTCAGGTAACAGCATCTGTCGTTTGGAGTCTACTTTCCGACAAATCTTTGGCCTTGCAGCTCAATTCTTCGTGGATAAAAAACCTATCCAATTACGATGAAAATGTAGTAGTTGAGGCGGGCATCAAATCATACTCAACCTTTAGGATTGGCGGCTTGATTTCAAAGCAATGGTAAGCCAGACACCCCACCTCTACTCAAGCCTCAGGAGAAATACCCATGTTAAAGCTCTATAGTCTCATCTTCTTACTTTGCGCCACAATCATGCTGCCCGCCCATCAACAAGCTTGGGCTGCAGCTGGTGTTGGCCGCGTGGTTTACACCTATGGCCCTGCATGGGTGGAGCGTGGCCTCAATCGCGAGCCCATCGAAAAAGGGCTGGTTGTGTTGCGCAACGATTCTATCATCACTGGGCCCAGAGGCCGCGTAAAAATTGTGATGGGCGATGGCAGCAAAGTATATGTGGGCGCCAAAAGTCGGGTTGCGCTGCGCCAATATGCCATGCGCGGTGAGCAATTGATCACTGGCTCTTTCAATATGCTTTGGGGTAAAGCCCGTTTTTTTGTGAACAAACTCACCGATAAAGCTTCCACCTTTAATGTGCGTACTTCAACCGCAGTACTTGGTGTTCGTGGCACTGAATTTTCGGTGTGGGTGCCTCCAACCCCTGAACTGCTCAACCGTGCATTTGATCAACTCACGCTTGCTGATATTCCGCCTCTGCCAACAAGAACCATACTCATTGAGGGTGCAGTGGATGTGGATACAGGCACAGGCAAAATCTTTCAACTCACCCCTGGCAACACCGTTAATGTCGACAAAAACCGCCGTTTAAGTGTGCGTAAAACTACTGTTACCGATTTGGATGAAACGGAAAAACCAGACAATGGCCGACCAAATGATAAAGGCACTGAATCCAAAGATGGTAATAAAAATGAGCAACAACTCAAGGAAACACCAAAAAATCCGAAACCATCAGACGCAAAAGATATTATGCATGGCGATGATGACAACAACCCTGAATTCAAAGAAAAACAGCTGCCTCCGCCATCCATCAATCAGCCAATTGGAAACACACCGCTACCTGGGGTGAAAACGGACAACGAGCCTGTTGAAAAAACTGAACCGCCAAAGGTTGAAGTTGATGTACCTGAGATAGATTCGCATGCGACCAACAATGCGATTCAAACCTTAAACACCATCACGGATGTGAAAATCACGCCCAACTTTGTAAAACCATAAAGCATAGGCGCTGTTACATGGGCAGCCTAAGACTCTGCTGAAACAATGTATAACTGCGTTCACGTGCGGTGGAAAGCGCACGCTGAATAAGCGCTTTAGCATCAGGTTGCATCTCGTCTTCGAGCAAGCTTTGATAAAGATTGATATAAAAAGCATCGGGGATCACATCAACGGCGTAAAGAACGTTAGCTGTAAATGCTGGCAAACCCGAGGCTACAAACAAGCGCTGCTCACCAGGCAAAAGTCTGGTATCTCTTTTTTCCTGCCAGCCATCGGCATAATATACTTCGCGCACAATTTCCCATTGCCAAGTCTTTAAAATTTTATGTTCAGGCGAATACGCTTTAGCAGATACCAGCACTTTTGGCGTTACGTATGTTGGGAAAGCATGACCAATGCGAGTAGAAGATAAAGCTAGCACAGGCACGCCTTGACGCAGTTCAGCAGTGAAATCGAGACCAGCTTTGGTAAATTCTTTATCGTGAATACCTTTAAATTGGTGCTGTCGATTGGGCATATGACAGCTCTGGCATTGTTTTCCTTCGGCTGCAAAACGGCTTTGCTCCCATTCTTGCACAGTATTCTCTAAAGGCTTGCCATTGATGGCGTATTCTTTCGGAAACTGATGGCATTCCGCGCAAAAATTTGATTTTTCAAAGTGCTTGCTTGCAACGAAACCGCCATGGGCGTCACCTTGGATTTGTCCTTCTATCACACTGCCTTTTCTTGGCGGGCCAAACCGTTGCCCATCACGAACATGGCAAACAGCACAACTCACACCTGTATGACGTAACGGCAAGCTAACTTCTAAACTATCCAAGTCTGCTTGTTCATTCACACCCTTTAGGTTGCCACGTAATGACTGCAAAGCACCAAGCATTGAAGCTTCGGAATCATACAGCTGCGCTTTTAAAGGCGCATGGCAACGCAAGCAATCATTACCTTCGCCATGTCCCATGCCTGCAAACTGCCCGACCAACCCAGGAGAATAAGCTTTGGCATGCAAACTTTCTCGCCAATCATTAAATTGGCTTTCATGGCATTGCGCACATGCTTCTGGGCGCATGTTTTGTTCAAGTGCCGACCAATCATGTTGGGGTGAAATCACTGCTGCACTTGGCGACTGCCAATAGCTTTCCAGCACTTGGTCAGCAGCGCCCAGCGAAAATACAGCTATAAATGTTAGCCCTAATATATTTAGAAATATTTTCATGATTGATTTACAAGCAGCAATGCAATCAGTTGGGGTAGCAAACGCCACCCCAACTGATTGCAAGTGTTATCGCTAATAATTACTTCTCTGCTTTGAGAAACTGCATGCGATAAGCGCGATAATACGCACCCATAGCTGTCATTTCTTTGGAGTTAGGTGCGAGTTGCTCACCCTCCATAGGATTGAGCATGCAATAGTTAATCATTTGATCCAAGCTCACCACATCCCCTACCATTTCTACATAATGTGGGAAATTTTGACGTTTCTCAAAATTGAGCAATGAAAAGTCTGAGTGGCATGAAAGACATGAATTGCCCGATTTGCCTAGGGTTTCATCTTCCCAAAGTTTTTTTCCGGCAGAGACGGCAGCTTGGAAATTTTTGAAGCTACCATCTCGAATCTTTTTTTTGGCTTCATCGCCTCCAGCACAAGGATTCATCGCACATGGGTTATGCTTTTTCTTCATATCACATGGGTTCATGCTGCATGGGTTATGTTTCTTTTTCATGTCACATGGGTTCATATTGCAAGGGTTGTGCTTTTTCATGTCGCAAGGATTCATGCTACATGGGTTGTGGTTTTTTTTCATCGCACACGGATTACATGGGTTTGCCCAATCACCTGCTGAAGCTGATGTACTCATCCCCAACGCTAAGCTTAAACCCGCTATCATTATTATTTTCTTTATCATGTTAACTCTCCTCTTATTTTCCAGCACACAGTGGGCTTCTCAACCTCCCACTGCACATGTAGTCGTGCTTTGCAGCGATGCATTACAAACTGTACGCTTGCCCAAATTTGCAGGGGGATTTATGAAGCGAGTATTGGTGCCATTCACAACCGGTGTGGAAGAAATCGAATTGGTGGCTGTGGTAGATATTCTACGCCGAGCTGAGCTTGAAGTGAAAATGGTTAGCCTTGATGGTCATGCTGTAACTGGCCGCTCACACATTATTATTCAAGCTGATGGCGCTATTGAAGATGTGGTTGACCAACATTGGGATATGCTGGTGCTCCCTGGCGGCCTACCCAACGCCCATCTGTTGCGTGACAACCATTGGGTCAAACACATCACCCTCAAACTCGCTGAGCGCCGCACCACTATCGCTGCCATTTGCGCTGCTCCTACTGCGCTTGCAGCTTTTGGACTCACCCGAAACAAAAGAGTGACATCGTATCCGGCTTGCGAAGAAGAAATGAAAAATCTGCAACCATCCTCCAAGTATGTGCAAGACACAGTCGTGGAAGATGATTTTCTTATTACCAGTCGTGGCGCTGGCACGGCGGTGGCCTTTGCACTACATCTGGTCGCTGCCATGTGCGGACAAACCAAAGCTGATGCTGTGCGTTTATCTATTGTTGCTTAACTTCTGATGCTACTGCTTAGCAAAAGCATTTCTCAGCTACTGTTACCGCCTGGCGGCTTGATTATGCTTGCCGTAATTGGTTTATGGTTTTCCCATAAACGCTGGGGAAAGTCTCTGATTATATTGAGCCTTTCGTTGTTATGGTTACTCAGCATAGAGCCTACCAGGGATATGCTCGCCTCACCCCTGGAAATGTTTCACAAACCATTATCCCTGGAATCATTGAGTAATGCGCCAAATATGAAACATGCAGCTATTGTGCTTTTGGGCGGCGGTATTGCTGAACATAGCTTGGAATACGAAGGCCGTGATGAACTGGGCCGATATGCCATGATGCGCAGCATTTATGCTGCAAAAATAGCCCAACAAACTCATCTGCCCATTTTTGCTACAGGTGGTGTTCCGCTTACTCAGCGCTCCGAATCTGAGGCAAGTATTATGAAACGATGGTTGATGTGGTTTGGTATTGCAAAAGAGAAGATTTTCGTTGAAGCCGAGGCTAATACCACTTGGGAAAATGCCGCCTTGACCAAGCAGCTACTCAGTGAGAAAAACATCGATAGCATAATTTTAGTCACCTCAGCCAACCATATGCGCCGTTCTGTTTGGTGTTTTGAGCAACAAGGACTTGTGGTTATCCCTGCACCTACCGATTATCTAACAGAGCAAGAGTCCTACGATTTACGTAGCTTTTTACCACGCTGGAATGTGTTTAATGACAGCAGCCAGCTTTTACATGAATACATGGGGTTGATGTGGTATAAACTTAAATATAACGCGCATATATAAACTCGGCTCTACTTTGTCGATCCATGTGTGCATCTTGAATAAAAAAGGCAGAGCGCTCCGCTGGCGCTGAGACTCTATTTTATTGCTTGGTTAACAAAATAAGGTTATTGGTATCCTGTTCAGAAAACAATGGCACGCCAGGCGTCATTTCTTTGTTCATACGAAGTTGCATTTGGTTCTCAGACACGAAGCGGACCAACATAGGAAAATCACGCGCCTCACCACCAGCGGCTGGTTTTATTTGCAAGGTCAGATGCATAGGATTTTTCTCAGTATCCAGGCTCCAGGTCACAGAGCCACTCACAGACTGACTATCCAATACGTTTTTGCCTTGCATCATCTTGACATTGCCATCGGCATGGAAGACAAACGACGCTGTTTGCTCGGCATGGTCTGTGCCTTTCCATTCACCCACGATATTTTCCTGTAGCTCCGTCGTGCAAGATGACACGAACATAGCCAAGATGAATGCTGAAAATAATTTAAAAAATAAAACCCTCATAGATATGGCTCCTCACTCCCTTGGATGTGCTGGAATATACAAGTTTCTATTTTGGAAAGACAAGAAACGATTCATACCCCTGATAAAGAGCTGCTGTCTGTTGCGCTCATAAAAATGCGCCGTAAGAAGCACATTCATTAAATAGGTTCAGCAGCAAAAAATTTGAACATGATGTCACACTGATATCATATTCGGAATCAGGGTGCAGGCACTTAGCATCAGAAGTAAGACGTGCGAAACAGGTTTATGCCTATTATCATATGTTGCGACACGGCAAAAGTGTGTGAAAAGCATGCCGGAGTACGTCATCAGAAATCACAACCTGCCCCCGCATCTGGATGGCGACTATTGAGAAAATGGAGAACATAACATGGCTATTAAAGTGGGTATTAATGGATTTGGGCGCATGGGGCGCCTTGGCTTTAGAGCAGCATGGGATTATGAAGAACTCAATGTCGTACAGATTAATGAGATAGCCGGTGATGCGACGTGCGCTGCACACCTGCTGAAGTTCGATTCAGTTCATGGGCGCTGGGAACACGATTGCGCCGCTGAAAACGGAAATCTGGTGGTAAATGGTCAATCTATTGCATACGCCATGAATCAGCATATTGCTGACACGGATTGGTCAGGTTGTGATATTGTCATTGAATCATCCGGAAAGTTTCGCACACCCGAAGCATTGCAAGCCTATTTTGATCAGGGTGTGAAAAAAGTGGTGGTAGCCGCGCCTGTAAAAGATGGCGCCCTCAATATCGTCATGGGTGTGAATGACCACCTGTATAATCCTGATGAGCATCATCTGGTCACTGCGGCGTCGTGCACCACCAACTGCCTTGCGCCTGTTGTGAAAGTAATGAATGAGAAAATCGGCATCAAACATGGCTGCATGACCACGATTCACAACATCACCAATACCCAAACGATTATTGATAAAGGTCACAAGGATCTGCGTCGTGCCCGCGCCTGTGGCCTCTCTATGATTCCGACATCCACTGGCTCTGCCAAAGCAATCACGCAAATTTTCCCTGAATTGAAAGGAAAATTAAATGGTTTGGCTGTACGCGTTCCTCAGCTCAATGCCTCGCTCACAGACTTTGTTTTTGAGGCTCCTCGCCCTGTGACTGTTGAAGAAATCAACGGCCTGCTTAAAGCGGCATCTGAAGGTGAACTCAAAGGTATTCTTGGCTTTGAAGAACGGCCATTGGTATCAGTTGATTATAACAATGATGTCAGATCATCGATTGTGGACGGGCTTTCAACTATGGTCATCGATGATACACAAGTGAAGCTGTTGATCTGGTATGACAACGAAGTTGGCTATGCCAACCGGATGATGGAGCTGGCCAGAAAAGTCGCCCTCCCCCTTCTGGCATGCAAGGCATGATTGGTTGATATAATCATTTTATGGATCAGGGCTTTCGCAACTATCTGACCGTCACTGGCGGATACTGGGCATTCACCATCACCGATGGTGCTATTCGCATGCTGGTGGTGCTCTATTTCCACCAGCTCGGATACAGTCCATTGGAAATCGCCATGCTGTTTCTCTTCTACGAGTTCTTCGGCATTGTCACCAACCTGGTTGGTGGCTGGCTGGGTTCGCGCATTGGCCTGAATGTCACCATGCATATCGGCATGATCTTGCAAATCGCTGCCTTGCTTATGTTAACGGTGCCGGATTCATGGCTGACCGTTGCTTATGTGATGGCCGCCCAAGCCCTCTCTGGCATCGCCAAGGATTTAAACAAAATGAGCGCAAAGGCAGGCGTAAAGCTATTTGTGCCTGATCAGTCCGATGCCAAACTGTTTCACTGGGTAGCCGTGCTTACCGGCTCTAAAAATGCACTCAAAGGTGCGGGATTCTTTATCGGTGGTGCGCTGCTGGCCTGGCTGGAATTTAGAGGCGCCTTGTTTGCCCTCTCAGCAATGCTGTGCGTTGCGCTTGCCATGACCTGGCTGCTGTTACCGGGCAGTCTGGGAAAAACAAAGACCAAGGTGAAATTCACACAGGTCTTTTCCAAAGACCCGAAGATCAACTGGTTATCCGGTGCTCGCTTCTTTCTGTTCGGGGCAAGAGATATCTGGTTTGTTGTCGCGCTTCCTGTATTTCTTCAGTCTGTACTGGGGTGGACATTCACGCAGGTGGGTGCATTTCTGGCATTGTGGGTGATTGGTTATGGTTTTATTCAAGGCCTGGCGCCGAAAATCATAGGGATGACTTCTCACCATGAGGCAAGCGCAAAAACACTGGTAATTTGGGCAGGTATCTTATCGTTGTTACCTATGGGCATGGCTCTGGCTTTGCAGCAGGGCCAGGATGCCGGAACGGTATTGATTCTTGGTCTGACACTATTCGGTATCGTCTTTGCGATGAACTCTGCGACCCATTCTTATCTCATCGTGTCATGGTCTGATGTTGATAAAGTATCCATGAATGTCGGTTTCTATTACATGGCCAATGCTGGTGGTCGTCTGGCAGGCACAGTGCTTTCCGGGCTGGTATATCAACAGCATGGCATGCAAGGCTGTTTATATGGCTCTGCGGCATTTGTGTTGGCAGCAACACTGGCGTCGATTAAGCTTGAACGCATGAACGCATCACTGACAAAGTCTCCATAAGTTGAGTCAAACCGAGCATAGTTGCCTGATACGCGCCTGGCATCAGCATAGTGGCGAGCTGCGCGGCTGGTTGTGAAAACAGATTGAGAATACAACCGAAGCTGAGGATTTGTTGCAGGAGGTCTTTTTCAAAGCACTGCTGCAAAAAGAGCGCTTCTGTCGTGTTGAAAATGCGCGAGCATGGTTGTTTCGGGTAACGTCCAATGCAGTGATCGACCGCTATCGTTTGCTTAAAGATCACGTTCCTCTCCCTGATGATATGGTTGAGGAAGATGAAATGACGATTGCCGTGGATGATTTATCACAATGTATACCACGTGTTCTTTCCGAATTATCGCAACCAGACCGTGAGGCCATTACGCTTTGTGATCTCGATGGCATGAGTCAGCAGCGATATGCAGAGATAAAAGGGATTACATTGGCCGCAGCAAAATCTCGCATTCAGCGCGCACGTATGCGTTTGAAAAAGCAATTGGAATCAGCGTGTCGGGTGGAGAGGGATGAGCAGGGGAATGTCTGTAGTTTCACCCCAAGGCCGCCATTAACTTAATCATCGTTGACACCCTTTTATGGGTTCTTGTTACAGCAGGTGCATCTTTTCGCCACCACGTTCGTCATACCTAATGAGGAGCAGCGTTAACATGCTGCTGTTTTACCCGTTAGGAGAGTATCAACGTGAGACAAAATATTCTTAAATTAAGCAGAAATAACCCATATCTGTTTCTGGGCGTGGCGGCGTTGCTTTGGTTTGTCCTGTATCAACAGCTGCTGCCACTTTCCCAAGCGCTCGTTTCAATATTTCCGGTTGATCCGGCCAGCCATTTGGGTGGTGCACTGCAGTTTTTCTTTTACGACACACCCAAGGTGCTGATGCTGCTGACGGGCATTGTCTTCGTGATGGGCATCATTCACACCTATGTTTCGCCTGAGAGAACACGCGCTATCTTAGCCGGGCGCAAGCTCGGCGTGGGCAATACGATGGCCGCTACATTGGGTATTTTTACACCATTTTGCTCATGTTCTGCGGTGCCTCTGTTTATCGGTTTTTTACAGGCGGGTGTTCCTCTTGGTATCACCTTTTCCTTTCTGATTGCCGCTCCCATGGTCAATGAAGTGGCACTGGCACTGCTGTTTGCAATGTTTGGCTGGAAGATTGCAGCCTTGTACCTTTTTTTAGGGCTTACGGTGGCCATCGTTGCCGGTCTTGTGATTGGCAAGCTGGGGATGGAAAAGCATCTGGAAGCATGGGTTCGTGCCATGCAGAACACAGGGGCGGCGAGCGCGGTGACCAATCAGCATATGGGTTGGGCCGAGCGCATGGATGAAGGTTTTAGGCATGTATCCGAAATCGTCGGCAAGGTCTGGCCCTATATTATCGGTGGCATCGCACTGGGTGCAGCAATCCATGGTTATGTGCCAGAGGAGTTTATGGTTTCCATTATGGGTAAGGATGCGCCCTGGTGGTCGGTGCCTGCGGCCGTGGTCCTTGGTATACCGATGTACACCAATGCAGCGGGTGTCATTCCGATTATTGAGGCATTGATAGGTAAGGGAGCCGCGCTTGGTACGGTATTGGCCTTTATGATGAGTGTGATTGCATTGTCTGCCCCGGAAATGATTATTTTACGCAAAGTGCTTAAGCCTGTTTTGATAGCCAGCTTCATCGGCATCGTTGCTGTGGGAATTACCCTGGTGGGTTTTGTCTTCAATGCACTGCTATGACCGTGCTGCTTGCTGTTTTGTTCAGAAAAAACATTTGAAAGAGAAAGGAGAAAAAGAGATGAAACATATTAAAGTGCTGGGCACTGGCTGTGCCAATTGCAAAAACACCATGAGCATGATTGAAGATGTCGCAGCAACAAAAGGCGTGGCTATCGAATTAGAAAAAGTTGAGGACCTTCAGGCCATTATTGGCTATGGCGTGATGAGTACCCCTGCTGTTGTGGTGGATGGAGAAGTTGTCCATGCCGGCGGTATGCCAGGTCGGGATAGCATCGAACAATGGTTGATGGGGTGAGACGATGCCATCGCCAGAGATCACTGATGCTATGCAAGATATAAAACCGGAAATGACATTCTCCGTTGATGCCCCTCGTATCGACACTGAGGAATCGGATCGTCGGTTGGATCTGCTGCACGAAAATATCCGCAAGTATGGCACTGTATTTAATACGGTTGCACCGGTTACAAAGCTAAGCGGCAGTGTGAAACGAAAAACAGATAAAAGGAATTATATATGATGAACGCCAGACAAATAAGATCTGCCTTCCCCGTCACACTTCAACTTCCAGTTCTGCTATTGGCTTTGCTTTTGCCGCTTGCAACATGGGCGATCGATTTACCTGTCCAGGGCAAGGTTACCATGATTGATCTGGGGGCACATTCATGCATTCCGTGTAAAATGATGGCGCCGGTACTGAGTAAGCTGAAACAGGCATATGAGGGGCGGGCAGTGATTACCTTTATCGATGTGTGGGAACAACATGATCAGGGAATCAAATATGGAGTTCGGTCGATTCCAACCCAGATATTTTATGACCGCGAAGGTCAAGAGGTGTTCCGTCATGCTGGTTTTATGGCGGAAAAAGATATTGTGAACAAACTCACCGAAATGGGTGTTGCTGCCCCTGTGGTTGAATAATCCATGGATGATTTTTTATTGCAGATCAACGCATGGATGGTCAGCGGCACGCTTTTTGCGGCTTTAGGCTGTTTTTTATGGGGCATGGTATCGGTGTTGATGAGCCCTTGCCATCTTGCATCAATACCATTGATTGTTGGTTATGTCGGCGGTCAAAAGGAACCCGTTCAAGGGCACAAAGCTGCACTTTTTGCAGTGTTGTTTAGCGCAGGACTGTTTATCACCATTGCTGGTGTTGGTGTGCTTTGTGCGTTGCTGGGCCGTATGCTTGGCGATATCAGCCCTTACTGGATGTTATTGCCCGGATTGATTTTGTTATGGCTTGCAGCTGATATGTCAGGGGTAGTGAAGTGCTCTGTTTCGAATGGTTCTTTGTTGTCAAAGTTACAATTGAAGGGGGCTTTGGGTGCTTTTGTCATTGGTCTGGCCTATGGCGTAATTTCAGGCTCGTGCACCTTTGGTTTTATTGCGCCGATTCTGGCTATCATCACTGTTCAGCAGGAGCTGCTCACCGGGCTGGCTCTGATTTCACTTTTTGCCTTGGGGCACTGCCTGCCAATCGCAGTAGCCGGTAGTTCAACAGCCAAGGTGCAGTCACTATTAGCCAGTTCATCGTACGAGCGTATCCATAAGTCATCAAGAAAAGTTGCGGCTATTTTAATCGCCGGATTGGGCTTATATTTTATCGCCACTGCCTTGCTGACCGGCTAACGATCATCGCGCGAGTCGCCGCCCCGTGTGATGAAATGTATGCCTTCGTCGTTCCCACGCTCCTGCGTGGGCATGCAGACCAGCCTCAGATGACGTTCCCACGCTGGAGCGTGGGAACGAGAGTATGTATGCTTCATGGTGGAAGATGGTGGTTAGAGACTGCGCGTTATAAGTATTATGTCACTGGAAGTGCTCTTTTTTTATCCTTTCTACCAAGAATACGCTTAAACCTGCCCACCCACTTCTTTAAACTTCTCAACAAAAGCGGCTATTTTTTGGAAGACACTCTGTTTTTTGGTCAGGTATTGTGGGTTTAACGGGCTCATTTTAGGCAGAATGGCATTGAGTTCAGTGCCATTGTCACTGGCAAATTTCCGTTTTAGTGAGTTGGTGATATAACGTCTGGCCGCCTCTGCATTGAGGCTTTCAGTGGTAATAAGCTCTTGCGCCTCACGCTGTTGTTCCGCTTGTGCAAAGGTGTAAAAGGCTTCCATCACACTGGCCTTATCTCCCATCTGATCAAGGTCATTTTGATTCATAAAATCAACCAGCAAGCTTTCTTTGGCGCGGTTGCCAAGACTGGCGCGAATCACCCGGCGAATATCTTCAATCAGTGCTGCTTTGTCCTTGACCTTTTTATTGTTCTCAAAAATCAGTTCCAGAATGTAGTCCAGGTTGATCTCTTGCGATTTAAGCAGATCCACCTCAAACACCACATCATCCCAATCAATGGTGGAATCCTCTTTTTCATCAGCAGCTTTTTCACGGCGCAGCCAATCGCGTATATCGTTGTAGGTGGAGCGGCAATCCTGAATTTTACGTTCAGCAGGCAGCTTGATCGCTTGCAGTGTTTCCAGATCTTCATCACTTAAGTAGTGCAGGTTTTTAAATGCCTCAACCGCCTGTGGATCGCTCATATCAACGTTTTGCAAGGCCTTCAGGCTGGCAAACTCATCGTAGTTTTGCAGCACATTTTCAACGCGCAAATACTCACCGAATAATTTCGCAAAGGCTTTTTTGTCGGCCTCTTTTTCAATGGCTTCGGGATTGGGGAAGCGCTCTTGAAGCTCAGTTACCACCTCCACAAAGCCACGCCGCGCCTCACCGGTCACCAAGTCGGTAAAGCCTTCCATGTATTCCTTGTAGCTCTTCTCCAGCACCACGTTCTTGGTGTTTTTGTCGCCAAACAGAGTGATGGCGTCAATGGTCGCCTGCTCAAGATCGCGGAAGGTGACGATATTGCCAAAGGTCTTGGTGGCGTCAAAAATGCGGTTGGTGCGCGAATAGGCCTGCATCAAACCGTGGTAACGCAGGTTCTTATCGACAAACAAGGTGTTCAGCGTGGGTGCATCAAAGCCCGTCAGAAACATGCCCACCACGATCAGCAAGTCGATCTCCCTGGCTTTGACCTGCTTGGCCAGATCGCGGTAATAGTTTTGAAAGCCGTTGCTATCAACGCTGAAGTTGGTTTTGAACAGCGCGTTATAGTCGGCGATGGCCGCACTTAAAAACTCTTTGGCGCTGCTGTTCATGGCGGAAACATCAAAGCTCTCATCCAGAATATCGCCTACGGCATCCTGCTCTTCATTGGCCGCAAACGAGAAGATGGTGGCGATTTTCAGCCGCTTCTCGTTCCCACGCTCCCGCGTGGGAATGCCTACCTCATGTTGTAGCTGCTGCAATCTCTCATAGTAAAGCTTGGCGGCATCCACACTGCTCACGGCAAACATGGCGTTGAAACCTTTGGCACTTGCTTGCAGGCGATGGGTTTTTTGCCGGAAGTTATTCAGAATGTACTGCGAAATCTCGCTGATACGGTCAGGGTGCAACAAGGCTTGCTTGTTCTCCGCTGCGCTGAGTTTTTTCTCATCCTGCTCGCTTTCAATGGCTTTGAACTGCGGGCGTACATCGTTGTAGTCCACCTTGAACTTCAACACCTTTTCATCACGAATCGCATCGGTGATGACATACGAATGCAGCTCGCGGCCAAACACGCTGGCGGTGGTATCCGCGCCCAGTGCGTTTTGCGGGAAGATCGGTGTGCCGGTAAAGCCAAACTGATAATACTTTTTGAACTTGCTTCTAAGGTTTTTCTGCGCTTCACCAAACTGGCTGCGGTGGCATTCATCAAAAATAAAGACCACTTGCTTGCCGTAGATCGGCAGCTCGCCTTCACCCTTCATCAGGTTGTTGAGCTTCTGGATGGTGGTGACGATGATCTTGTTGTCGTCTTTATCCAGATTGCGCTTGAGCCCGGCAGTGCTATCAGAGCCATTCACACTATCGGGCGAAAAGCGCTGGTATTCCTTCATGGTCTGGTAATCGAGGTCTTTTCTGTCCACCACGAAGAAGACCTTGTCGACAAACGCCAGCTCGGTGGCCAGGCGTGCCGCTTTGAAGCTGGTGAGCGTCTTGCCCGAACCGGTGGTGTGCCAGATAAAGCCGCCACTTTCCGTATTGCTCCAGTTTTTGGCCTGATAAGCGCTGTTGATCTTCCACAACATGCGCTCGGTGGCGGCAATCTGGTAGGGGCGCATCACCAGCAAGGTATCACTCACATCAAACACCGAATAATGCAGCAGCACATTGAGCAAGGTGTTTTTCTGGAGGAAGGTGGCGGTAAAATCTTTGAGGTCTTTGATCAGACTGTTATCCGCCCTCGCCCAGTTCATAGTGAAATCAAAACTGTTTTTGTTGCGCTGCGTGGTGTTGGCAAAGTAACGGCTGTCCGTCCCGTTGGTAATCACAAACAACTGCAAATACTTGAACAGGGAGTGCTCGCTGTTAAAGCTCTCTTTGCTGTAGCGGTGAATCTGGTTAAACGCCTCGCGAATCGCCACGCCGCGCTTTTTCAGCTCGATTTGCACCAGCGGCAAGCCGTTCACCAGAATCGTTACGTCATAGCGGTTGGCATGACTGCCCGTTTGCTCAAACTGCTTGATAACTTGCACCTTGTTGCGGGCGATGTTCTTTTTGTCCAGCAGATAAATATTCTGGATGCGGCCATCGTCAAACACAAAGTCATGGATATAGTCATCGTGAATTTTGCGGGTCTTATCGACGATGCTATCGCTGGGTTTATCCAGATAGGTTTCAACAAAACGCAGCCACTCGCCCTGCGCAAACTGCACATTATTCAACACTTGCAAAGCCACGCGCACATTGGCCAGCAGCTTATCGGGCGTGTTTAAATCGGGCAGGTATTCATAGCCCTGATTCTGCAAATCCTGAATGAACTCCCGCTCCAGATCGTATTCGCTTTGGTAGCTTTCGCTGACCTGCCATTCTTTGGCGTATTGATCCAGAACGATGAAGTTGTTCGATTCGGCGATGGTTGTGGTGTAGTTAATCATCTTTTAAATCCTTGTTTGCCAGTTGCAACCGTTTGGCATTTTGCGAGGTGACAACCTTTTTACCCGTTTCTGCTTCCAATTTCAGCTTGGCTTCTTTGGCAACACCGCCGCCACGCTTTGCCACATCCTCATGCTCTGCAAACGACTGCGGGTTTGCGACTTCTGAAATCTCTTTGGTGGACAACTCTGCCAGCATATTGATGACCAGCTCTTTATTGGTCATGTTGTCACGCAGATTCTCCTTTCTCAGCCCTTTGTGCTGCTTGTATTCTTTGGCAGTTTTCCCAGCCCAGGTTTTGTAAATCACATCGGTTAAAAAGGCGAATTCGCCGCCCTCCTGCAAGCCGTGTTTCTTCCACTCATCGGTTAATTCCTTGCGGATTTCTATACTTTTCAAGCGCTGGTTAATCCAATTGTCCGAGTAACCCAGACGCTTGTAGTCCTGCATGGCCTGCTCGATAGAAAGCTCGGGGTCTTGCAATTGGTCCAGGCGTTGATTAGCGACCTCAGCCAGCCAGAGTTTAAAGGGCTCAGCTTTTTTGGAGGGGATGGATTGAATGACCCTCAATATCTGCTGGGTAGTTGCTGCCAGTGTTTTCCTCAGTTTGCCCGTATCTGTTTGCATGGCTACCTGGGGACAATTTGTCCCTATGTACTCACCTAATTGCTCATCTCTCTTGCGCAGCTTCTTTAAATAATCTGTAGGGTTTGCGCTGTCGGTGAGTGCAGCCACCACATCGACCACTGAAAAAAACCATTCTTCCTGTTCGGCATCCCAGTGACTACGGATGCTTTTGTCCTTAAACAAAATGATTTTAGTGTGCTGTTCCATTGCCACCCTCCTTGATGCTGCCCTCAATCTCCCCATGCTCAGTCTCTCGTTCCCACGCTCCCGCG
>DCPU01000016.1:0-65714 GCA_002323245.1 Mariprofundus sp. UBA1536
CAATGCTTAACCGGACAGTAGTGTAAAGCTATCAAGTTGTGTTTAGTTGGTTGGCCATCGCTATTTTTAATTTCGATACTTTGCCCGTTGCTGGTGTCAGTTATTTCAAAGGGAACACCATGAAGCCAAATTTTTTGGCCAACATTAAGCCACTTGGGTTGTTTACTCATGAGCAAATACCTTGATTACTGTATCGGAGTCGAAAACTCCAAAAGGCTCTTCTATGAGTTTCCCAAGGCCAATGAGGTGAAGTAGATAACGATAATTTTCATCATTCCAATTCATGTTAGGGCAAATACTCTCAAAAGCGATGTTGCTCGAAGTCTCGAATAGACTCATAAGGCTGCCTAATTTCTCATGGCTTAGTCCAGGGTGCATTAAATGGGGCAGAATAATATCCGCACGAGCAAATAGAAGTGATTCTTTAATACTTTCGGTAACAATTTTAAAATCCCAATTGTGTTCGGTGCAATAATCATGGGCAGCAATAAATTTAGCTTCTAATCTTGGGTCAGCTTTATCCAGTTCACTCTGTGATTTGGCTTCAAATAGTGTTTTTTGGCCATAAATATTTGTGGATAATACATCTGGTGTATATGTGCCGAATTTACCGTTATAGGAGTAATCGATTTCCAAGGGTTGTTCGCAATAGGTGGAAACATATGGATCAACTTCCAGCACTTTTAATAAGTACTTTTCATTTAAAGATTCATACCTGACGAGTCGGCCAACTTTGTGACTATAAAAACGACCTCTGACGCCGCGTGTCCTGACTTTTGTTTTCCTTACTGGGTTTCCCATTGGAAAGTTATACTAATCAAACGTGGTCATTTCAATGGATTTCAAAGTGGATAAGGTAGCTTCTCGCTGATTTGCCAATGATATATGGGAATTTGAGAAAAACTAAAAATTCCAAAAGCTTAATTTTTGCCCTACCCTATGCATAAGGGATGAATCATTAGGCGCATAATTTTATGACTACATTAAAAACAGGGTGGTATTTTGAACGCAGTTGAGATTGAAGAGGCGATATCACAATTAGCTGAGCAAGAGTTTGATTATGAGGAATTTCCTTTTTTATTCTTAGAAGCTTTTGGAAACAAGAAAACCACGATTAATCGCTTAAAAGGTTCTGCAAACAAGTCAGATGTTGAGGGAGGTGTGCTTCAGTATAACAATATCCACATGGCGACTTGCCCTGCTGGTGAAGTGAAGAAAACACTAGATGCCCTTCGTGAAAGTAAAGCAACAGCAAAACAAAAAGCTAAATTTATCCTTGCTACTGATGGTGTGGATTTCCAAGCCGAAGAGTTGTCCAATGGCGAAGTTGTTGCGTGTGATTTTCAAGATTTCCCAAATCACTTCGGTTTCTTTCTCGCGCTAGCGGGTATAAGCACTGTCCAACAAATCCGTGAAAGCTCGTTTGATATTCGGGCTACCAGCCGCCTCAACAAACTTTATATTGAGCTTTTACAAAGCAACCCTGATTGGAGCGGTTCTGAACGCCGCCACGATATGAACCACTTTATGGCGCGGCTGATTTTCTGCTTCTTTGCTGAGGATACCGACATCTTCAATGGCGATAATCTGTTTACCGCCACCATCGAACAAATGAGCGCGAAAGACTCCTCCAACACCCATGAGGTGATCAGTGAAATCTTCCGCGCCATGAACACCAAAAAAGCAGATCGCAAAAGCGCCGGCATTCGCTCATGGGCAGATAGCTTCCCCTATGTGAACGGCGGGCTGTTTTCCGGCAGCCCCCTTACTGACAAAATAGAGGTACCGCGCCTCACCAGGATTGCGCGCTCCTATCTGCTGCATGTTGGCACACTGGACTGGAAACAGATCAACCCCGATATCTTCGGCTCCATGATTCAGGCCGTAGCCGATGACGAAGAGCGCGGCGCACTGGGCATGCACTACACCAGCGTGCCCAATATCCTGAAGGTGCTCAATCCGCTGTTTCTCGATGATCTGCATGATCAATTAGAGCAAGCAGGCGATAACCCCAGAAAGCTGCTAAACCTGCGCAAGCGCATCGCCAGCATTCGCGTGTTTGACCCGGCCTGCGGCTCAGGCAATTTTCTGGTGATTGCCTACAAGCAGATGCGCGAAATCGAGGCAGAGATCAACAGGCGTCGCGGCGAGAAAGGCCGCCAAAGCGATATTCCATTGACGAATTTTCGTGGGATTGAACTGCGGGATTTTCCAGCGGAGATTGCACGGCTGGCACTGATTATTGCCGAGTATCAGTGCGATGTGGTCTACAGAGGCCAAAAAGAAGCCCTGGCGGTATTTTTGCCATTGGATGCACAAAACTGGATCACGCAAGGCAATGCGCTGCAAATAGACTGGCTGTCGGTTTGCCCACCAACCGGCACAGCCGTAAAAATGCTTGGCGATGATCTGTTTAGTGCACCAACAAATCAGGCAGAGGTAGATTTTGAAAATGAAGGGGGAGAGACCTACATCTGTGGCAATCCACCGTATATAGGACGACGAAACCAAAATAAAGAGCAAAAATTGGATTTAAAGAAATTGCTTTCTTCCGAAATAAAATCTAGTGCCTCATTGGATTATGTATTTGGATGGATAGAAAAGGCTTCTGAATATGTTGCGAGAAACGAAGCTGAATTTGCTTTTGTAACTACGAATTCTGTTTCTCAGGGAACGCAAATACCCATATATTGGCCGCATCTATTTTCTAAAGGTCTGGAAATAAATTTTGCACACCGATCATTCAAGTGGAGTAATAACGCATCCAATAATGCAGGCGTAACTTGCGTTATTCTAGGAGTAGGAAAACCTAACGCACGAAAAACCATCTTTGAAGACGATCATCAGCAAGAGGTGGAAACAATAAACCCCTATCTTTTACCATCAAAAGTTCAAGTAGTCACAACCTCAAGTTATCAAATTAGCGGTTTGTCTAAAATGAATTACGGAAATCTTCCTGGAGATGGAAACCATCTAACGCTAACGAAATTTGAGAGAGACAGCTTGCTTTCAGAGAATCCTGAGTTGGGTAGCATGGTGATCCCGCTTTATGGTGCCCAAGAGTTTATTAGAGGGCTGTTACGTTATTGCTTATGGATTGATGATGAAGAATTGCCTATGGCGATGAAAAACCTTTTTATCAAAGGGCGCATAGAAAAGGTCAGGGAAACGAGAGAGAACAGCAAAGACTCAAGTTATAACTCCCTAGCCAATCGACCTCATCAATTTCGTGACAGAAATCTTGCTAAAAATTTGACGATACTTGTTCCTACAGTTTGTTCTGAAAGCCGAGAATATCTACCTACAGCTATTTATGGTGGCCGCACAGGCACAACAAACCAAGCCTATGCTCTTTACGATGCCCCCTTGTGGAATATGGCACTACTTGCTTCACGCCTGCATCTTGTTTGGATTGCCACTGTCTGCGGAAAACTGGAAACACGTTTACGTTACTCGAACACAATGGGCTGGAACACCTTCCCCGTTCCCAAACTCACCGAAAAAAACAAACAAGACCTCACCCGCTGCGCCGAAGATATTCTGCTCGCCCGTGAAGCCCATTTCCCCGCCACAATCGCCGACCTCTACGCCCCAGAAAAAATGCCAGAAAATCTGCGCCATGCGCATGAACGCAATGACGAAGTGCTGGAACGCATCTACATCGGCCGCCGCTTTAAGAATGATACAGAGCGCCTGGAAAAGCTGTTCGAGCTCTATACCAAAATGACGAAGGACAAAGGCAGGTCATGAGTAGCCTTACCGATGTAGAGAAACGCTATCTCGAAAACTTGCTCGGCATGCAGAGTGGCTATGTACTGGATTACTCTGATGCAACTTTTGGGGAGTTTTTTAGCCGTTATAAGACAGACATTCACGGGAAGAAATATCAAACCTACGGCACTTCTAAGGCCAAGAAGATGAGGGCTTTTTGGGAACAGGAAGCTGATCCCTTGGTCGGCCAAGTTCTTTCGGAAATGCTTGATTCATACGAGGCGGATTGCGACCTGAATGGTCGAGAAGTTGATGCTGCTGTTCTTAAAAAGGCGCGTGATATTGTTTCAAGGCTCGCTGGAAAATCTGCGCCGCCTGAATCGGCTCAGTCCGATGATGAGTTTCTCCATCGTGAGTTCTCTATTCCCAACATTCAGAAACTACCCATAGAGACACAGGCCGTGCCTATCATTGAAAGTCGCCTTAAAGAAGCGCGCGCAGCAATGGGAGCCAAAGCATATCTGTCGGTGATCTTCCTTTGTGGAAGCGTGCTTGAAGCTGTCCTACTTGGTGCCGCTCAAAAAGAACCGTCTCGTTTTAATCGAGCTATTGCCAGCCCAAAAGCTGCTGATGGCACTGTAAAACGTTTCCATGAGTGGAGCCTTTCTCAGTTTATTGATGTGGCTTGTGAGATTGGGTTGCTTAAACCTGATGTGAAGAAGTTCAGCCACGGGCTGCGGGATTTCCGGAACTACATCCACCCATATGAACAAATGGTTTCCGGCTTCACGCCGGATGAACATACAGCGAAGGTCTGCTTTCAAGTGCTAAAAGCCGCTCTGGCTAGCGTTGCTGGGGAAAGATGATG
This sequence comes from Mariprofundus sp. UBA1536, assembly GCA_002323245.1. Taxonomy (GTDB): domain Bacteria; phylum Pseudomonadota; class Zetaproteobacteria; order Mariprofundales; family Mariprofundaceae; genus Ghiorsea. Next base: position 4,580 of record DCPU01000016.1, read on the forward strand.
GAAACGGATCATTCAATTCGTCACACGGTACTTGACGGCCTTACCTTGCAGTATATTGTTCGCCGCGCTAAAGTTAATATATATGTTAACCGATATGCTATAGCGAAGGGTAGCGTATGAAGCTAAGCATTAAAGGATCTCGCTTAACCGTACGCTTTGTAGAAGATGATGACTCGATGGAGAACTGGAACGAGCTACCGTCATGGAAAGAGGCGGCAGCAATATGGCAAGAAAAAGACAGATGCAAGGACACGCAGATTGAAAAGGCTTACGTTCAGTTGCATATAAAGATGCAACGAATGGCTAATGGGGCACGGCTACGCAATCCTGACCATTTTAATACTGAGGCTGATCTTCCTGACAAGAAAAAATTCTATGCAATCAAACAAGGGAAGATGCGGGCATATGGGTGGTTTTCAAATGCAGAAAAGGGTGTGTTTATCATTAGTCATTTTGCCTGTAAAAAAGGCCGGAAATTAGCCCCCGCAGACACCAGGCGAGTGGTGGATAACTGGGAAGCAATTGAAAGAGGTGGACTATGAGTAATTATTTCGAAGATTGGAAAAACGAAAGTGTAGATAGACAGCGCCTTGTTGTTGAAGAGTCGTTCATTCTGGATGTAACCGAAGAGATTCATGCACAGATGGAGCAGTTGGGAGTAAGCCGTGCCCAATTGGCCGAACGCATGGGGAAGAGCAAAGCTTATGTATCACAACTCCTGAGTGGCAGCAGAAACATGACTCTGCGTTCCTTGGCCGATATTAGCTTTGCGTTGGAGCTGGATGCTCCAAAAGTTGTTTTTGAGAGGGCTAACGCCTCTGCCTCCAACGGTGATTGGCAGCACTCCGACAACGTAGTGCGCATGTCCGACTACCATGCCAGAGGTGGGTCAATCGAAGTCATTGAAAGCGCAAACGATAACGACTGCTGGCGGGCAGCTCTATGAACAAAGAGCTATTGAAACAAGCTGCCGAGGTGCTGACTCCTGTCGGGGTCTTCCTAAGAAGCTCGAATGTTTACACGCACCCGGATTTTCATCCGCAACACAATAATGGTGAGCTTCAGGTGCAGTATAAATCCAAGGCAATCGGCGAATGTAAATTATTGGGTACAGAAGAAAGCCAGAGCTTCATGGCTTTTCAGTATGAGGCTGGCGTTCGTCTGGTCGATGAGTCAATCGATGAAAAGGATGACGCATATGTTCGGGCGGAAATCCTTGCTGTATTTGCATCAGAATATCAGTTGAAGGAACCGGAAGCATTTGATGAAGCGGCCATGTCTGAGTTTCTCAATTGTAATGTGCGATTTCATGTATGGCCGTTCTGGCGTGAATATTTGCAATCGACCTGCACACGCATGGGGTTGCCGGTGATTCCGCTCCCGCACCATTTCCGCCCGCAGGAATCTGAAAATAAAGAATGATGGTGCCTGGTCTTGAATTGTGCGCGGGGAGATGGCGAGGGCAGGTGTGCATATGACGGATAAAGAGGATGCGGCGGTATACAAAGACAAAGCCATCGCAATTCTTAACTATCGCTTTCGCGCTATCAAAATTGGTCTTCTTGCGCTGGAAAAGCAGGCCTCTTGGGGAAAGCGGTGCCGGGAAAGCGGTGCCTGGTCTTGCATGGCGCATAGGAGGTGACATTGTAGCGGAAAGCGGTGCCTGGTCTTGAATTGTGCATGAGAGGCTGTTGACGAAGTTCACTGAGAAGAGGCTGGAGGAGGCAACATGAAGTTCGAAGTCTATTGCGACGAAAGTCGCCGCGTGAGTACGAAGAAAATCGACAGCATGAGCATCAAAAGCAGTATGATGACTCAAACAAAAAAAGCCTCCGATAAAACCGGGGCGATTCTGGGAGGGGGAATGCGCGAAACAAGCCCCCGTTGCTCTCATGATTTGTCGGAGTAGATTTCGCAAAATCTGGATATCTCCAAATATTTTGCAATTTTCCATCTCACTGACAAAGTATCGAAGGAGGCAGGAGGGGCGATGAATTTCGATAATCTTTCGAACACCGATTTGGATCATCTCCGAACCCTGGAAAAACGAGTGACCAACCCCGGAGCACGTTGGGCCGACAAGCCGGGGCACCGCCAGCGTAATCTCAAGGTTGCCAGCGACAGGTATCAGTTCGAACTTTATCAGCGACAAAACCTGAATGATGAATCCGATTTTTCGTGCGGGTTGAGAGTCATCAAACCGGATGGTACCTCTCTCACGCTCTGCCGCTATAATGGCAGCAGCCATGCGCATGGTGATATCGACTATCGGTGTCATATACATAAGGCTACTGCCGAGGAGATTGCCGCTGGTCGCAAGCCGGAAGGATATGCCGACGAGACGGATCGTTATGAAACCCTTCGCGGCGCAACCCATTGCATCATGCTCGACTGTAATATTACAGGATTTAATGATTTTGAAGCCGATCAGCCCAATCTGTTTCAGGCATAAAGGAGGGCGCAATGTTGAATATTGATGAAAAGTCGCTATGTGCCCAGCTATGTGCCAATGTGACGGTGGTTGCCCGACCAAACAACAAGCTCATGCTGAAAACGCCCTTTCACTACCCCGATGGTGATCACTATCCGATCTATCTTGAGGAGACGGCGACTGGCGGCGTGCGTATCAGCGATGGCGGCCATACCTTGATGCACCTGAGTTATGAGAACGACATCGACAAATTCTTTGAGGGCACTCGCAGCGTGATCATGTCCCAGGTTGTAGCTCAGGATCGTGTTGGCTACAACGAATCGACCGGAGAGTTTTTTGTCGAATCTACAGTCGATCAGATGGCCGAATCCGTGTTCCGGCTCGGTCAGTCGCTGACTCGCATTTATGATCTGACATTCCTCAATCGCTCGCATGTGGCCTCGACATTCTATGACGACCTGAAAGAGTCGATCACAGCGCTGGTGCCCGAAGAGCGGGTGAAGCGGAACTATGTCATCCCCGGCCTGCCGGGCGGGGATAATTACCCGGTAGATTTCTGCATCGAGACGCAGCGCATGCCGCTGTTTCTCTATGGCGTGCCGAACCGGGACAAGGCTCGACTGACCACCATCTTTTTGCAGTATCTGATCCAGCACGATGTCGAATTCGATTCACTGCTGGTGTTCGAGGATCAGCAGGAGATTCCGCGCGCCGATCTGGCTCGCCTCTCCAACGTGGGCGGCGAGATGATTGCCTCGCTCAATGCCGAGGATGATTTCCGCAGAAAGCTGATGCGCCGTGTAGCCTGAAATGTGCCGGAGTAGCGATTCTTGAGCGCGGTATATTATGACTCCTCCTATGTTCTTGTAAGTGCCGAGATTTACATTTTGCAAAGGCAAGGTGTAACCTCCACATATCCGGCGATAGGCGGCTACTCCGTCTACCTTCGTCATCGTCACTTTATGTGATTACATGTAGCATGATTGAGTATGACTCTATGACGCGTATTCAGTGTAGCTCTTTGTTGGTTTTGTGCCATGCGCTCTGCGCTAGGTTCGCCGGAAATAAGATGATGAAGAGGTAATGGAATGAAAAAATTCTTTTACTGCCTAGCTCAGAAGGTAGCAGTTCGACTGCTTGCGCAATTACTGCTTAAACTTCTGAGCATGGCATTTAACTATCCTCGACTATCCACATTCAAAGCATGACGCCATCGGATCAGTGGCTTTATAAGTTCAAAAGAAAAAGCGGATGGGTATTTGTCCCAACCCCTGACACCCTCGCATATGGTAAAGAGATTAAGGTTCTAATCGAGAAGCGCTGGAAAGCTCCAGCTTACTACTATCACTTGCGCCAAGGTGGTCATGTTGCAGCCCTACAACAACACAGCAGCAATGAATATTTTCTTCACCTCGACATCAAAAGTTTCTTTGGTCATATCAACGCAACCCGAATCACGCGCTGCCTGAAAGGCATGTTCTCTTATGTGAAGGCGAGAGAAATTGCGATTCATTCAACAGTTCATCACCCTAAGGCAAAGCACCTATCCATTCTTCCGTTTGGTTTTGTTCAGTCTCCCATCATTGCTTCAGTCTGCTTGAGAATGAGCACCTTGGGAAACTGCCTACACGAGCTGCATAAACAGGCTGGTATGGAAGTCAGCGTTTACATGGACGACATCATTTTATCCAGCAACAATCTCGATGACTTGAAGAAGGCCCTGGAAAAGGTTGAGCAAGCATCTGAACGCAGTATTCTCCCTTTGAATAAAAAGAAACAAGAAGGCCCCGACAGGATGGTAACAGCCTTCAACATCAAACTGTCACGAAACAATCTGGATATCACCGCTGAGCGACTTGGTGAGTTTCAGAGTATCTATCATGCCTCACCCAACCCAAATCAGAAAGCTGGCATTCTGCATTATGTGAAAACTGTAAATGCTTCACAAGCAGCCATGTTCTAAAAAACGCCAAGGGTCAGATTTTCGCCATGGCGGTCTCTTTCTTTTCAAGTGCGAGTCATCCTGACAAGGTATCGAACAGTTATCTGCGGAAAGTGGTGCCCGAAGTGGTGCCTGGTCTTGCATGGTGCATAGGGGGTGACATTGGATATTGAGCGACTGCTGTCATCGCCGGAAGGCAAGACGCTTGGGTTCAGGTGAGATTTGGCGACGGTCAGGCTCTCGAAGAAAGGAATGATGGTACCTAGTCTTGAATTGTGCATGAGAGGCTGTTGACGAAGTTCACTGAGAAGAGGCTGGAGGAGGCGACATGAAGTTCGAAGTCTATTGCGACGAAAGCATCGGTCGCCGCTTCAAAATGATACCGGGCAATAAAATAAAACGTTTACCTATCAGGTAAATGATTTTATGATTCGACTACAGTGGAGATTTCTTTTTTAACAAATGAGCTACAAAAACTGTGTGAAAACCAGCGAGCGATGGTAAAGAAACATGGTGCGCTCAGTGCCAAGAAGCTCAGAACGCGACTTGCAGATTTGCAGGCCGCCGAAGTCGTTGATGATCTTGTAGCTGGCAGGCCGCATCCACTGGAAAGAGGTCGGCTGGGGCAGTTCTCTGTGGATTTACACGGTGGAGATCGACTGGTTTTCGAGAGCGCGAACGAACCAGTGCCAACCAAAGATGATGGAACGATTGCGTGGAAGGAAGTGACCAAAGTACGCATAGTATTTATTGGAGACTATCATGATTGAACAAACAACAACCTTTTCTCCGGACTGGATTTCTACACCCGGAGATACAATCCTCGATTTGTTGGAAGAACGCGGCTGGAAGCAGACTGAGTTTGCCGAGCGTATCGGTTTTAGCCCCAAGCATGTGAGCCAGTTGATCAATGGAAAGTCTGCCATCACGGAAGATGCAGCCATTCGTCTGGAGCGGGTGCTGGGTAGTAGTGCGCGCTTTTGGATGAATCGCGAAAGCCAGTATCGCGAAGCTCGCGCAAGAGAGGCCGAGCTGAAAGCACTGGAAAAGGATGTGGAATGGTTAAAGGAAATTCCTGTTGCGCACATGGTGAAATGCCAGTGGATGCGCAAGTGTAAAAGCAAAGCCGAGCAGGTGGCTGAGGCTTTGAAATTTTTCGGTGTGGCTTCTGTCGAAGCATGGCGCAGTAAATATGCAGAACCTTTGGCAGCTTTCAGGGCAAGCGAGAAGTTCGACAAACAGCCGGGAGCCGTTGCTTCCTGGCTCAGACAGGGCGAGCGACAGGCCAGCGATATTCGTACGGTCCCTTTCGATAAGGCCAAGTTCAAGGCAGTGCTTGAAGAACTGCGGGCGTTGACCAATGAGACTGATCCAAATGTGTTCGTGCCTGCTTTGGTGGAGGCATGTGCCTTGGGTGGTGTGGCAGTCGTATTTGAGCCTGCCCCAACCGGGTGCCCGGTATCCGGAGCTACGAAATGGATCGCATCAGATAAGGCTCTGTTGGTGTTGAGCCTTCGTCATAAAACCAATGACCATTTGTGGTTCTCTTTTTTCCATGAGGCGGGTCATTTGTTGCTGCATGGCAAGAAAATGCTGTTTGTTGAAGGCAATGGTCTGGATAACGAGCAGGAAGACGAAGCGAATCAGTTTGCGGCAAACATCCTGATTCCCAAACAATATGAAGAGCGCTTGATGATGCTGGATCATACGGCTGCGGCTACCCGTGCTTTCGCAGAAGAGCTGGGAATTGCGCCCGGCATTGTAATTGGAAGAATGCAAAAGGAAGATTTGCTTCCATGGGGAACAAAGCTTAATAGTCTTAAAGCAAGGTATCAGTGGCAATAATTTCCAGCTATTCGTAATGAAACTGGATGAGTGTAGGAAGGTGTGCGAGATGACAGAACACAAAGCAATTCCCCATGTATCGGTGAGCTATGCCTGCAATGGCAGCTCGAAGAAGACCAATGAGCTGGGCATGCGGGCCATGCAGGAGCGGGCCTATGAGAAGCGTGGCGAACAATATTTACTGATTAAATCACCGCCAGCATCAGGGAAAAGTCGTGCGCTGATGTTTATTGCATTGGATAAACTGTATAATCAAGGTGTTAAAAAATCTATTATTACTGTGCCAGAAAAGTCTATTGGAGCCAGTTTTAATGATGAAGAGTTAAGCAAGCATGGTTTCTATCATGATTGGCATGTGAAACCGCAATGGAACCTTTGTAATGCACCAGGCGGCGATAACGGTGGCACGGTCAAATCTGTAAAAGCATTTTTGGAAAGTGATGATAAAACGCTTGTCTGCACTCATGCAACCTTTCGATTTGCTGTTGATAACTATGGCGTTGAAGCCTTTGATGGTTGCTTGATTGCTATTGATGAATTTCATCATGTCAGTGCAAACCCAGACAATAAGCTGGGGGCGCATCTAGGGCAGTTTATGACTCGTGATAAGGTGCATATTGTGGCGATGACAGGTTCTTATTTCCGCGGCGATGCTGAAGCTGTGATGATGCCTGAAGATGAAGCTAAATTTGATACGGTGACATACACATATTACGAACAGCTTAATGGTTATGAATATCTGAAGCGATTGGACATTGGTTATTATTTTTATTCGGGTTCGTATATTGAGGAAATCACTGATGTTCTGGATGCTGATTTAAAAACTATTTTGCACATACCCAATGTGAATTCACGAGAGAGCACTCAGCGTGGAAAAACTACCGAAGTTAGTGAAATTATGGATGCGCTAGGAACATGGAAAGGCAAAGATTCAAGCACGGGGTTTGATCTTGTAGAACGAGCTAATGGAACAATCTTGAAAATAGCTGACCTTGTTGATGATGGTCCAGATCGACATGCAAAAGTTTTATCTTCCCTAAAAGATCCATCACAAAAGAATAATCGTGATCATGTTGATATTATCATCGCATTGGGCATGGCTAAGGAAGGTTTTGATTGGATTTGGTGTGAGCACGCTCTTACGGTTGGCTATCGCTCAAGTTTGACAGAGATTATCCAAATTATTGGGCGTGCAACTCGTGATGCAAAAGGCAAAACGCATACACGATTTACAAACCTGATTGCAGAGCCTGATGCGTCTGAAGAATCGGTGACGGATGCTGTGAATGATACCCTGAAAGCAATCGCTGCCAGTTTACTTATGGAGCAGGTTTTAGCGCCTAAATTCAATTTCACCATTAAACGTGCAGATAGTGGCCCTGTAGAAGGCTATGACTATGGTGAACGTGGGTATGACCCAAATAAGACTAATATCGGGGTCAATGAGGAAACTGGGCAGTTTCAGATTGAAATTAAAGGGTTGGTAGAGCCTAAAAGTGAACATGCGACACGTATTTGCCAAGAAGATTTGAATGAAGTTATCACTGCATTTGTACAGGATAAAACATCTTTGGAGCGAGGACTTTTTGATGAGGAAGTGGTTCCAGAAGAATTGACGCAAGTGCGAATGGGCAAAATTATTCAAGATAGATACCCTGAACTGGATGCAGAGGATCAAGAAGCTGTGCGCCAACATGCCATTGCTGCACTTAACCTAACTCAGCAAGCTAAGAAAGAATTAAATCCGGGTGCAGCACCAGAAAAAGGTGGAAATACGGCACTGATTGATGGGGTTCGCAAATTTACGATGGATGTGCGTGATTTAGATATTGATTTGATTGACCGGATTAATCCATTCGGTGAAGCCTATGCAATTCTCGCTAAATCTATGAATGAGGATAGCTTAAAACAGGTAGCTGCTGTCATTGCTGGTAAGAAAGTGAACCTGTCGATTGAAGAAGCTAGAGGCCTTGCCAAGCGATCCCTGAAATTCAAGAAGGAACGTGGCCGTTTACCCTCTGTGACTGCAGCAGATCCATGGGAGCAAAAGATGGCGGAAGGCGTGGCTTTTCTTGCTAGAATGAAGGCCGAGGCTGCAAATGGCTAAGCCAATATTTACTGAAGATGACGATGCGTTATTGGCTGAGCTTGGTGTTGAGGCTGAGCCAAAGAAAGTCGCTTCCAGAACACCACGTGAAGAACGTATTATTGCTGGTTTTGAAGAAATACTGCGCTTTGTTGAGCAACAAGGGCGCATGCCCCAGCACGGGGAAGATAACGATATTTTTGAACGCCTATACGCTGTTAGGTTAGATGAGATTCGCAAGTCGTCTGAGTGCAAAGACATATTGGATGGGATAGATTCAAAAGGCCTTCTTACTGCTGAGCCTGATCTCTCAGCAAACCTACCAGATGATATTGATGATGAGACATTGCTTGCAGAGCTAGGTGTTGAAGCTGAAGGGGCGAATGACATCACTAAACTGAAGCACGTCAAAACCCGTGTGGAGAAGCGGGCTGCCGAAGAAATTGCTCGGCGAGATTTATGTTATGACTTTAAAAAGTTCAAACCATTGTTTGAGCAGGTAAGGCATGACCTTGATGAATCGATTCGTGTTACTTTTGCTATACGAAAAGATGAGGGCTTTTTAAAGACAGACATCAAAAAAGGAGACTTCTTTATCCTGGGTGGTCAGACCCTTTATATTGCAGATATTGGGGATCAGATTAAAGCGCCTAATGGTGAACTTGATGCGCGGTTACGAGTGATCTACTCCAATGGTACAGAGAGCAATATTTTACTGCGCTCACTTCAACGAGCGATATACAAAGATGAAACAAGCCGAAAAATTGGTGATCCAAGTGCAGGGCCGCTATTTTCAGGAACGCAGGGAAATGATGACATAGAAAGTGGCACAATTTATGTGCTCCGCAGCAAATCAGAGCATTCGGAGATAAGCAAAAATCGTGATGTTCTTCATAAAATAGGGGTAACTGGCGGTAAAGTTGAGAAACGCATTGCGAATGCAAAATTAGATCCTACTTTTCTAATGGCTGACGTAGATATTGTTGCAACCTATGAATTATTTAACATCAATAGAAGTAAACTTGAGGGTCTTTTACATAAGTTTTTTAATGCCGCCAGGTTGGATGTTCAGATTAATGACAGATTTGGGAATCCCGTTGTCCCTAGAGAATGGTTTATGGTTCCGTTGTTCATTATTGATGAAGTTGTTGAAAAGATAAAAGATGGAACGCTGAGTGAATATTTTTACGACATAGGGTCAGCCTCGTTGATGCAGCGCAAAAAATAGTGCTCGGTATTTTTCTGAATGCGTAATTTTAAAGTTCGCTTAGTGCTGGGTACTTCAAAAGGTAGCTTTTGTTCTTTGGAAAGCTTGATGGTGTATAAAAAACACAATTTCTTGGCGACGATGTAATATATATTGGATAAATTGCTTCACTTAGGCATCATATCGACCACTGATTAATGGGGTAAGTAATGATTTCGACTGAGTTGGTTACGGTTTCAAACGCGATTATCAGCCTTCACAGGAAGGCGTACGACGATAGTCCTAGTCCAATGAAGCTCCAAAAATTATGTTACTACGCTCAATCAATACAATTGGCTGTGGAAGGAAATGAGCTTTTTCCTGAAGACTTTCAGGCATGGACCCATGGCCCAGTTATTATAAGCTTATATCATAAATTCAAAGACTTTGGTTGGAGAAACATTTCATCAGAGATTGATGACTTGGACCTTCCTACAGAAAGAGCTGAGTTGTTGAACCTTATTGTTGATTCTTATGGTAGATATGATGGGGCAGCGCTGAGTACTATGACTCATCAGGAAGGCCCTTGGCTTGAAGCACGAGGGGATTTGCCTGAAACTGAAGGTTCAAACGAAATTATAAGCAAAGATTCAATGAGGAAGTTCTTTACCAAGCAACTTGCAGCGTAATTCCTGATGGCTTTAAATTCGGCACAGATTTTTAGTATATCGGAGCAGGCTCATAAGAAGGCAGTTGAAGCAAAGGTTCGAATTTCATTTCAGTATATTGATTGGAGTACCGATTCATTTTTTGCACATGGTCTAAATGCTGAGTATTATCATAAATTATTTTCTGCGTTTCATGCACTCAAGTTAGCGTCTGTTGACGAAATCAGGAAGCAAACCCACCCTAGCCTTCAAATAAAAAGTATTCGATGGAAGAAGTCTGCCAAACACATCACCCAAGACTCATTTCCTGATTCGGTTATGGAGTCTCTTAAGCGGTCTTTACTGCATCAAGCCCAGACCATGATAGATGCTTCTCTTCAGGCTGATGATCTGATTAGAGATTCTTTTGAATTTTCACTTTCTAAGAACTACGGTAGAGTCCACGGTTTCTTATTCGGAGATACATTTCATATTGTCTGGTTTGACCCTGGGCACAACCTGTTCCCAGGGATGACCAAAGGCGGAAAGAAAAAGCGAGTCACATCAGTTGAACACGTTAGACAAGTCCAAAGCTGTTCTCCGGAAGCGGTTAACGAGCTGAGAAATGAAAACGATGTGTTGAGACAGGAGTTAGATGAGTGCTTAACGTTGCTTAATGAAGCTACAGAGCCTCAATTTTGACATTAATGATTGGTATGCTTAAATGTCATTTTTGTGTATTCGTTGTGAAATCAAAGGGTAATATTGACATTAATTATTGGTGCATCACACTAAGTTGTTAACTTATGAGTACTGATGCTTTCAAGCGTTTACGCCAATCGGAGACCACGGGTCGTCCTTTGGGTGATGATGGTTGGATGACCAGAGTTTCAGGTATGGTAGGAAAGGATTTGAAACCACAGAAACGTGGGCCAAAAGTAGTGCAGGGGGGGGGACAATTAAGTGTATTTAGTAAACTGTCACCGTAATCCCGCAGCGAAAGTCGAACAGTCGAAAATCGCCCGCATTCGCACCGCTCCAAAACATCAAAATCCGCGAAACAAGCCCCTCCACCATCAACTCATCCCAAGCGCCCTTTTCAGCTTCTCCACCGCTGTCTGCCTTCTGGCTTTGTCCAGCTTGTCGAGATTGATCTGCTTCCATCGAACTGCGGGAAGCAGATCAATGCCCTCAAGCCCTAATAGGTTCCAATCGGGGTCGCCCTCCTTGAATGAAATCAAGAAAGCCTTTTCGTCCTCCGTGATTTCCTGCTGCAGTTTTTTAACCAGCATTTCGCGGGCTTCTTCAAGCTCGGCCTGTGTCACCGGCCCCGTAGTCATGCCCTCAAACTCATGCACATAAATTTGAGAAATGTCCTTGGGATGAGGAGAGATTAGCTCAGCTATCGGCCGGGGGTGGCTGATCATATAAACCAATACCGCCTTTCGAATCTCGACCGTAAGCCCTTCATTTTCCAGCAACAGCTTTACATCAAAAAGGTCTCGTGGATGCTGCCTGTCTAATGCGGCACATATTTTCCCGCCATACAAATCGGCCAGAGAGACAACAGGTACCGCTGCATAGCCAAAACGCGATTCAACATTCCCGGTCACCTCTCGCTCTTCCGGCTCATACACGGTGCCCCGCAATACCGGAGAAAGCTCGATCTTTATATGCACATCACCTTTACCTATCACCAATCGCAGCGCATCAGATTTGTCTTCAAACGACTTATGGATTGAAAGTCCGGCAATCGTTACCAATAGGTCATCATGGATACGTGATAGTGATTCTTTGATATGCCCTAAGGCAGCTGTTCGGTCTTCATTGGGCAGATAAACCAGATCAATATCTACGGAAAGCCTCGGGAAATCACGAACGAACAAGTTGATAGCCGTACCACCCTTTAAAGCAAAGCAGGTCTCTTTAAAGACGATGGGTAACACCTGCACCAGCAGTTGAACCCGCTGCCCATACACACCTTGCTTATCCGGCAAGCTGTTCTCCCGAGAGCTCTTTCGGTACGGTTATATTGTATCGTTTATCGAGCTTGCCGCCTTCAGCGACCACGCGTTTTCCCGAACCCAGGTCGTAATCATGCTCATCCAGCTTCTTGCGCCATGGGTACTGAAAACGATCCGCCAGCCAAAAAAACAGGCGTTTTACTTTTACGTTTTTGCATTCATGCAGCAGCCCATCCAGCCTCTTTGGAGAGAGCTGAGTCAGGCCCTGCATCAGTTGTTCGGCATGATCAAAACTTGTTTCTTCCGGCACGCCCATCAGCAACTCAAGGATGGCTTGCTCAGGAGATGATATGACCATGGCAGCCGCATCTTCTCGCCACTGATATTGACGCAAGCTGTCTGCATCCAGCCAACCCTTCTTCCATAATCTCCCGGTCGTATGCCAGCAGAGTTCAACGTCCATTTGCCTGAACACCTGCTTTAACCTTACAGAACATGATTCAGGGCTATACAGGTGAACCCTGTGTTGATTGTTTAATGAGAGATATTGCGCAAAGCCCTGTAGCTCCAGTGAGGTCAACCCTCCGGCAGTAACCGGACCATTCACCAGGTCTGGCAGCGATGCCACGACAGCCTGCCAGCTTAGCCTGGACTCAGGACGTTTATAAAAACCGGGGACGACCTTTACCAGCTTGCCGCTTTTCAGGTAATTATCCAGTGTATGAGAGGAAAACCCTTTCTCTATCAGGTGGTAACGCGAAGCGAGTTGCCCATAAGGTAAAAGCGCAGAAAGATTCTTATCTTGCCGATTCATTTTACCTCCTGAGTTTACAATATCTCTAAAGACCGGCGATATGCGCCGAACAATAACCTACAATTAAACCGATTTTACACGGACAAGCAAGCACTTGGTTTATAAATAATAAGTTCATCGGCGATATTCGCCGATAATAGCTATCAATTTAAACCGCCTCGCACGGCAGTCTCCAGCCAGCACCGCATGTCATCCACCTGCAACCCATGCCCTTTCAGGATCGCCAGTTGCTCTTCGAACGACTTCCACGGCTTCCCGGAGCTCATGCGAGCTCCTTTGACCGAAGCATCGGCTTCACCGAAGATAGATCCCGCTTGAACTCCAGCGTCTTACCTTCCAAGCTGGCTAACAGCTGATCAATGTTCACCCGTTCTCCTCATGCACGATTCAAGACCGACCCCGACCCCCAAGCCCAAATAAAATTGCTTCAGGAAGTGCCAAGAGCTCAAAGATTTATATCACGCCGATCTCTTGATGATTTGTCAGCGAATGATGTTGCACGTGGAAAGTGGATGACCGAGGTATATAAAGAGCATGGGTATACTATGGCTGAAATTGCAAAATATGCAGGTGTTCACTACTCTCTAGTAAATAAGATTATTAAGAATTGGAGCGGTGATGATTCAAGATTCAAGACCTGACACCTTTTTCCTTTATAGGAACCCTGAGCGTAATGAGAAAATTGGAAGCGGGTCAACAAGTAAGCATATGCTTGGCAGAGCTTTGGATATTAGCATTAATGATATCCTTGACTTGGTATCCCCCAGTGGTGTAACGACACCAAGCTTCTGGCGTGGAGCGACCTTCAATAAGGCATGGGAAGTGATTCATGGTGGTAACCCAGTTGCCACGGTCGCAACATCAGCAGCGGTTCCTTATGCTGACCTTTGGCAGCTTGAAGGTCGTGATGGTCCGTCAGATGTAATTTTGATTGGTGGTCATGGAACATGGCGCTCGGGTTTCCTTGATACCCTAGATAGCGAAGACAATAATCGAAATGGAATTGCTGATGGTTATGAGCGAACAGGCCATTTGCATCTGCAAGATAACCCAAGTCAAGGAACGCATCTATGAGTATTTTTAAAAATAGTTTGTTGTTACTAATATTTTTGCTTCTGGCATCAATTGCCGAAGCAAATAATGGATATGAGGCATGGCGACAACAGGTGTTGAATGAATTAGATGCGCGTATCACAGACCCAACAGAACCTCCTACAGCATTTGATTATTCATATGGTCAACTATCAAAGGATGGGGGACGTTCCTTGGCAGAGCTGCGAATTAAAGAAAGTGATGTTTATATGGATGATTACGCGGATGATCCAGTTTTACATTACATTCAAGGAAACCTAAGAAGGAGAACACATACATTTTTTCGTATTGATATGAGAAAAGAAAAAAATGTAGAGCGTTTGTTTGGTTCAGAAGATCAAGCCTTAATCAAGGAGTATCAATCCTATTATCGTAAGGCACTTGACCTAGATGAGGTATCGGATGCACCTATACATCTGACTTCTCAAATGCTGGGCATGATGGCTGATGATGTTCTGGCAACGCCAGACATCAAAGAACGTGCCTATAAAAAGGAGCTAGAGCTAGTCAAATCTGGTGAGTTTGTTTCAGAGAATGAGAACTATGAGTGGTCTACTTATGAGTTTCTTTTGGGCAGTTATGTTGAGCAGAAGGATTACGACAATTATCTGAAAACTGTAAATGAGATGATTGAACGGTTTGGTAGCACTGAAGAATTGGAATCGTATAAACTTCAGGCTATAGCTGCGATAGAGAAGCGTGACCGTGAAGCAGCAGGCGCAGCACCAACGGTTGAAGCCGTAAACGCCAAAGCCGCGGCAGAGGCAAACCAACAGCCAGAGGTTGTGGTGCAACCACCTGCAGCAGAGAAAGCCAGCGAATCAGATAACAACTTATGGCTTCTGCTCGGTGGCGGGGTTGTGCTGGTGTTGGGCGCCATCGTGTTTGTATTGCGTAGACGCAAGCCATTGGATTCGTAAGAAGGATTAGGGTTTTGGGATATAACCAGATAGGGGAAAAGTCATGGGAATGATGATGCGTTTGGGGATGGTATTTGGGCTGACGATAGCGACATTGGTTCAGGTCAATGTGGCGGAAGCTGTGGCGGTAACGCTTGATGAGCGCTGCTCGGTGCATATTTTGAATCGGAATATTCAGGTGCAAAAGGATGGCTCTTGGGCCATGCCGAATGTGCCGAGTACGATGGGGAAGGTTCGGGCGAGAGCAACTTGTGTGCAAAATGGCGTTACGCACCGAGGTCAAACCGAATACTTTAGGGTTATCTCAGGCGAGAGCACTGATGTGAATGCAACCTTTACCTTTGGGGGGAAGGTGTCAGGTCTTGAATCTTGAGTCCACCACCCAAAAATCCGCGAAATGAGACCTGACCTCTCCGTGTATGACCCCTCCGTGTAAGAATTTGCTCCGCAGGAAGCCATAACTTCATCTTTAGATGAAGTTATGTGCTAATGAAATAGACTTATCCAGATTCTCAGCTATCCTCAAAGTTGAACAGTCACCTGGGACGGGAATACATGGCAGCCGAGAACAACAATTTTGAAGCAAGCTTATTTAAAACAGCGGATAAGCTGAGAAAGAATATTGACGCAGCAGAGTACAAGAATGTTGTGCTGGGGCTAATTTTCCTCAAATATATCTCTGATTCGTTCCAGGAACTGTATGAGCGATTGGAGCAGGATGAGTATCCGATCCTGAAGACAGGGATGAATATAAGGCTGAAAATATCTTCTTTGTGCCTGAAATAGCACGCTGGAAGAGCCTGCAAGCCAAAGCCAAGCTACCTGAGATCGGCGTTGCATTAGATGCAGCAATGGAAGTCATTGAAAAAGAGAATGCTGAGTTGAAGCATGTTCTCCCTCGTGTGTATGGCAAGCCCAACCTTGATAAAGCCTCCCTTGGTCAGCTTATTGATGTCATCTCTGATATCGAGCTTAAAGCAGGAGCCCCCCGACCCCCTAAAGGGTGGAAAAAGAGCGGGGGCGAAAATGATAAGTCCCCTTCAGGGGATTTAGGGGCTACTTCTGATCTGCTTGGTCGTGTGTATGAGTATTTTCTAGGTGAGTTTGCCAATGCCGAAGGTAAAAAAGGCGGTCAGTTCTATACACCAAAATCCATTGTAAAACTCATGGTTGAGATGATTGAGCCATACAAGGGCAGAGTTTATGACCCTGCTTGCGGTAGTGGCGGCATGTTTGTGATGAGTGAGAAGTTTGTCGAAGAGCATCAGGGCAACATTCAGGACATCACCATTTACGGGCAGGAGTCCAACCAGACCACCTGGAAGCTGTCCAAGATGAATCTGGCGATTCGCAATATCAATTCCCAGTTCGTCGCCTGGAATACGGAAGGCACATTCTTAAAGGATATGAATCCTGATTTAAAAGCCGATTACATCCTTGCTAATCCACCCTTCAATCAATCCGAATGGGGTCAGGATATTTTGCAGGAAGATGGACGCTGGAAATATGGTGTTCCACCTGCTGGCAATGCCAACTTCGGCTGGATGCAGCATATGCTTTATCACTTAGCCCCTCATGGTGTGATGGCAACGGTACTCGCCAATGGTTCTTTAAGCTCCAACACATCAGGTGAAGGTGAGATCAGAAAAAGTATCGTACAAGCAGACCTCGTGGATTGCATCGTAGCTCTTCCTAAACAGCTTTTTTACAACACAGGCATTCCAGCCACCATCTGGATTCTGCGCCGTGGCAAAACACAACGTCGCGGTGAGACTTTGTTTATTGATGCTTCAGAAATGGGCTTTATGAAAGACAGGGTTCACCGTGAGTTTGCACCTGAAGATATTGAGACCATTGAGCAGGCTTATCATAGCTGGAGAGCCCCTAAATCCCCTGAAGGGGACTTAACATCATCTCCCCCTTCAGGGGGCGGGGGGCTTTATGAAGACATCAAAGGCTTTTGCAAATCAGCCACCCTTGCCGATATTGAGAAACACAGCTTTGTGCTCACGCCAGGGCGATATGTGGGTATTGAAGATGAAGAGGATGATGGGATACCCTTTGAAGATAAAATGCGGGATTTGACCACCACGCTTGCAGCCCAAATGCAAAAAGAGAAAGAGCTTGATGAGCAAATCAAAACACAACTTGCCAAGATTGGATTTGAATTATGAGTGAAGAAAATAGGCTGATTGTTTATCAGACGGATGATGGCGGCATTGCACTTCAAGCTGATGCCGAACAAGAGACGGTGTGGGCGACACAAAAGCAGCTTGCCGAAGTATTTAGTGTAGATGTACGCACCATCAACGAACATATTAGAAACATATTTAAAACAGACGAGTTGGAAGAGGTTTCAACTATCCGGAAATTCCGGATAGTTCAACAAGAGGGCAAGCGCGAGGTTGCGCGAAACATTGACCACTACAATCTCGATATGATGATCTCTGTGGGCTATCGCGTAAACTCCAAAACAGCCACGAAGTTCCGCAAATGGGCAACACAAACACTCAAGCAACATATCACCCAGGGCTACACCATCAATCCGAATCGTATTGCCAAAAACCTCGATACCTTTTTGCACGCCGTCGAGGAGGTCAAAGCCCTCGCGCAAGACAATCAACAGCTGCAAACCGATGATGTGCTGGCCTTGGTCACAGCCTTTGCCCATACGTGGTTTTCTCTGGAAGCATACGATGAAGATAACCTGCCCACGCAAGGAAGCAGCCGCAGCAGCATTCAATTGGAAGCCAGCGAGTTATACCGCGCCGTTGACACATTGAAGCAGACCTTGATGACTCAGGGGCAAGCCACACCGCTGTTTGCCCAGGAGAAAAACGAAGGCAGCCTGCAAGGGATCGTGGGTAATATCTATCAGTCCGCTTTTGGTGAAGATGTCTACCCCACGCTGGAAGAAAAGGCCGCCAACCTGCTCTATTTCATCATCAAAAATCACCCCTTTAACGATGGCAACAAACGCACTGCCGCCTTTGCCTTTATCTGGTTCCTGCAAAAGTCAGGCGTTGATTTTAAAGGCAGGGTTACACCGGAAGCTCTCACCTCCATCACCCTGCTGATTGCCGAAAGCAACCCAACAAGCAAAGCGCGCATGATCGGACTGGTGATTTTACTGCTCACAGGAAAAACAAGTTATGTTTGATTTAAAAGCCCCTAAATCCCCTGAAGGGGACTTTGCAGTCCAAATGCAAAAAGAGAAAGAGCTTGATGAGCAGATTAAAACCCAACTCGCCAAGATTGGCTTTGAATTATGAGCGATGTAAATCAGCTATCACAAGTTGTGATACCTAACGACAGCGCTTTAAGGTTCCAAAGTGTCACCTTAAATGTTGGAAGAAGTGAACCGGTCGCAATTTGCGACTGCAAGTGGCGCTGGTGGAGTCCGATGAGCCATAACGTGAGTATTATCAATAGCAATGAGCTTCAGAGTAAGATTTTCACTATCCGTGGTTTACAAGTTATGATGGATAGGGATTTGGCAGAGCTGTATGGGGTAAAAGCGATTCGTTTGAGAGAACAGGTGAAAAGAAACATTGGGAGATTCCCTGATGATTTTATGTTTCAGCTTACACTCAATGAGGTGGAATTTATGGTATCGCAAAATGCGATACCTTCGAAACAGCATTTGGGTGGGTCTCTTCCCTATGTCTTTACTGAGGCCGGTGTTTCCATGCTTGCTTCCATTCTCAAGAGCGAGACTGCTGTAAATATGAGTGTGCAGATTATCCGTGCCTTTGTCGGTATGCGGAAATTTATCTCCAACAACGCTGCGATTTTTCAGCGTTTGGACAACATCGAGCAGAAACAATACCTCACTGACACCAAGCTTGATAAAGTCTTTGAAGCGATTGAGGCGAAAGATATCAAGCCCGCACAAGGTATTTTCTTTGATGGTCAGGTGTTTGATGCCTACGTGTTCGTCGCTGATTTAATCAAGAGCGCTAAGAAGTCGATTGTTTTGATTGATAACTACATCGCTGAAACAACGCTCACCATGCTAACCAAACGCAAAGCAGGCTGCACAGCCACGATTTATACCCACACCGTTAGTAAAAAGTTACAGCTCGATGTGCAAAAACATAATGAGCAATACCCAACTATCGAAATCAAAACATACAAACAGTCGCATGATCGCTTTCTCATCCTCGACGAACACGACGTGTATCATTTCGGAGCATCACTTAAAGACTTGGGTAAGAAGTGGTTTGCATTCTCCAAGTTTGATAAAGGGGCTTTGGAAGTCTTGGGGAAGTTGGGTCATGAGTAATTTGCCAGAGGGGTGGATTGAGACAACGTTGGGAGAGATTGCAGAAATTAACCCACGGGAATCAATCAAGAAAGGGAGTTTAGCCAAATCTGTGCCAATGGATAAGTTGGCCTCTTTCGATAAAAGAATTACTGGTTTTGATACAAAGGAATTCAAAGGCGGGTGCAAGTTCCGTAATGGAGATACTTTACTTGCTCGGATTACTCCATGCCTTGAGAATGGTAAAACAGCCTATGTTGATATTCTCGATGATGGAGAAATTGGCTTTGGTTCAACTGAATATATCGTAATTCGTGAAAAAGAGGGTTTGAGTAATAAGCAGTTTTTATTTTACCTCGCAACATCACCACGTTTTAGAGAAATTGCTATAAAATGCATGACAGGAACATCTGGAAGGCAACGCGTTCAAACCGATGTATTAGTTAATAAACTGTTTAAGCTACCCTTACTCCCCGAACAAAAAGCCATTGCGGATATGCTTTCTTCTTTTGATGAAAAAATAGAGCTGCTGCGTGAACAAAACAAAACACTGGAAACCCTCGCCCAAACGATATTTAAAGAGTGGTTTGTGAATTTCAATTATCCAGCCCCCCAGCCCCCTGAAGGGGGAGATGGGGGAAAGTCCCCTTCAGGGGATTTAGGGGCAGAAATGGTCGATTCCGAACTCGGCCAAATCCCCAAAGGCTGGCGGGTTGGGAGATTGTCAGATTTTGGCAAAATTGTTTGTGGAAAAACACCGTCAAAATCTAAAGCGGAATATTTTGGTGGTGATGTGCCTTTTATCAAGATTCCAGATATGCACAACAACATGTTTATTGTTGAAACTACAGACACCTTAACACAAGAAGGAAAAGCTTCTCAGGCTTTGAAAACAATTCCAAAAAATTCGATTTCAATAAGCTGTATTGCAACCGTAGGTCTTGTGTCCATTAGCATTAAAGAGTCTCAAACTAATCAGCAGATTAATACAATAGTTCCTAAAGAAGAATATTTGCGAGAGTTTATCTTCTTGGGTATGCAGAAAAGAAAGAAATATCTGATGGATATTGGCAGCGGTGGAACTGCAACATTAAATGTAAATACAGGAGTATTTTCAAAAATTGAGTCTGTCATGCCAACGGATGATGTGTTGGAACTTTTCTCAACCACCGTTGTCCCACTATTTGATAAGATTTTAGAAAATTGTCTGCAACACCAAGCTCTCTCCAAAACCCGTGATGCACTTTTACCAAAACTCATGAGTGGCAAGGTAAGGGTGGAGTCATGAAGTTAGAAGAAATTTTAGGCTCTTCGATTGAGGACTTATTTAGTGAAGAAGAGAGTCGGACATACAGCAGTTATGCAAAAGAAATAACTAAGGAGGAGTTATTTGAAGGTCTTCTTGGTTATGGGTTGTTTGCTGAGAAAATACCTCCATTTGTTACATCAAAACCTTTCTATGAATGGTGTGTCTCGATATCGGATGAGAATACATTCAAATCCAAGATGTTAAATGGCGATGGCACGCCAAAATTAAAGAACAATGGCGACTTTCGCTATTATTATGCTCCTCAAGACTATGTTCGATATGAAAACATGAGGAATATCAATATCCCTCGACCTTTAGCTATTCCTCATCCAATAGCTTACAGGAACTTATGCAAAGTTCTTTCTGACAGTTGGTGCGAAATGCAAGGCTATATGCAAGATAAAACTGATGCTCAGGAGCATAAAGTTAGTCGCATTCACTTAAGAAAACTTAGTGGTAAGAAAACTTTGTTCAAAATGAGCTATAAGAATTTCAATTTAGATGCTGACCCTGAAGTTGATATATCAATCGGTGCACAGATAATGGTAAAGGCGGATGTGTCCAATTGCTTCCCAAGCATCTATACGCATTCCATTCCGTGGGCTTTTGTCGGAAAGGCAGCGGCAAAGGCAGACAAAGACCTAAGTAAATATTTTAACAAGATAGATAAAGCAGTGCGTGATGTTAAATATGCTGAAACACATGGCATTTTAATCGGGCCACATGCATCTAATTTGATATCAGAGGTTGTATTGCTCGCTGTTGATAGTGAACTATACAAACAAGGTTATCGTTATATTAGAAACATTGATGACTATACTTGTTGGCTTGAAAACCATGAGGAAGCAGAACAGTTCTTGCTTGATTTATCCTCAGAGCTGAAGAAATTTGAGTTAACGCTTAATCATAAAAAGACAGAAATATTGGAGTTGCCCCTTGCATCTGTAGAGCATTGGGTGCGGAAAATGAATACTTTTTATTTTCACGAACAGACAATAGGTGGCAAACCGCAACTGAATCTGAAAGAAGTTAATGCCTATTTGGATTTGGCAATTGAATTGATGCAAGTGAATAACAATAACTCTGCAATCCTTAATTATGCTATCAAAGTTATTTCAAAGAAAAAACTAAGTAAAAATGCGCAAGATTATTTTCGAAAGCGTGTCCATCATCTGATATTAATTTATCCATACCTAATAACATTATTAGAATATAATTTATTTAAACCATTTTCGATGAAAGCCGAACATATTGAAGCCATTTCGAACACAATCATCACCTTATCGTTTCGGAAAAACTTATGGGAGGCTGCATGCTATGCTATATATTATGCGCTCAAATATGATTTTGAACTGGATAATCTAAGTAACCTTTCAACTAAAGCGATTGAAAGTGATGATTGTATTTTCTTACTCTTGGCGTACTTGTATGAGAAAAAACAAGGTGCTGATTTAACTGTGTATCAAGACTTAGCTAAAGAGAAATTGGATGACTTTGATAGGTTTTGGCTATTCGTCTATGAGGTGTTAGAGGAAAGTGACTTAACAGAGCCATTTGACCTGATGAAGAAATCAGGTGTTTCTTTCATCAAGGATAGCCTATGAGTAATTTAACCGAAGATGCTATTGAGCAGAACCTAATCGACCTGTTACAACAGCAGGGGTACACATATTTCAACGATTCAACCATAGCCCCCAATAGTGACAACCCTCAACGTGATGCCCTTGATAGTGTCGTATTAGAAAAGCAGCTTCAGGCTTCGCTTAAAAAGCTGAACCCTGATATTCCTCAGCCAGCGCTGCATGAAGCGTTTCAGCATGTGCTTCACCTTGGCTCAAATGACATCATGGCCAACAATGAGAAGTTCCACCAAATGCTTTGTGATGGTGTGACCGTTGAGCATTTCCAAGATGGGCAATCAGTTGGTTTGCAGGTGAAACTGATTGATTTTGTTGACTATCAAAATAATGACTTTTGGGCAGTGAATCAGTTTGTCATCAAAGAGAATAACCAGTCTAAGCGCTTAGATGTTATTCTGTTTGTGAATGGTCTCCCATTGGTGGTGATTGAGCTTAAGAGTGCGACCAGTGAAAAGGCGACATTGGAAAGAGCTTATACGCAGATTCAGAATTATAAGGCTGCCATACCATCTATTTTCTTTTACAACGCGCTGAGTGTTATCTCAGATGGTCTGGATGCGCGAACCAGCACCTTGTCTGCTCCATATTCACGCTACCTTGCATGGAAATCACCAACGAAAGAAGAAAATGGCATTTTGCCTGAACTGCAAATCATGGCAGAACAGATGTTCAAACCAGATGTCTTATTGAAGTTGATTCGCTTTAATACCGTATTTGAATCCGAAGAAATCAAAGATGATAAAACTGGTATTTTATCACTGGTTAAGATTAAGAAGGTTGCGGCTTATCATCAGTATTATGTGGTTGAGAAGGCTGTGCAGTCTACCCTGCGAGCTATTAAAACGGTTGAAGATGAGGTGCATGAAGACCCCGCCCATTATGGGTTGGCTTCGGTTCTGAACCAGCCAGAGGGTGACCGCAAAATCGGTGTGGTCTGGCATACTCAGGGAAGTGGGAAATCACTTTCGATGGTGTTTTATGCAGGACGGTTGGTTGTCGAGCCAGCCATGAAAAATCCGACCCTTGTGATTCTTACCGATAGAAATGACTTGGATGACCAGCTTTTTTCGACGTTCGGTAATTGCACATCATTGTTAAGGCAAACACCTGTTCAGGCAAATAATCGAGAGCATCTGAAAGAGCTGTTGACCGTTACCGGTGGCGGTATTGTATTTACCACCATTCAGAAATTTTATCCTGAAGATGGCAGCGAAACATTTGATGCATTATCAGACCGAACCAATGTTGTGGTTGTCGCTGATGAAGCACACCGCAGTCAATATGGATTTACAGGCAAGGTCGATAAAGAAGGAAATATCAAATATGGCAATGCCAAGCATTTAAGGGATGCCTTGCCTCATGCTTCGTTTATTGGCTTTACAGGAACACCGATTGAAAAAGAAGACAGGGATACTCAGCAGGTCTTTGGCAACTATATTGATGTGTACGATATTGCTCAGGCTGTAAAAGATGGCGCTACTGTGCCACTTAGTTATGAAAGCAGGCTGGTAAAGATTCGATTCAATGATGAAGCCACCAAGAAGATTGATGCTTTAGTGGATAGCGTTGAAGGCGCAACGGATATCCAGCTTGAGAAGTCCAAGAAGAAGAACGCACAAATCAATGCCATCGTAGGTCACCCTGACCGGCTCGCAGATATTGCAAAAGACATTGTCAGCCATTTTGGGGCGAGGCAGGCCGTGTTTGAAGGTAAGGGCATGATTGTCTGTATGACACGCCAGATTGCGGTGGATTTGTATGCTCAAATGACAAGTCTGAAACCTGAATGGCATGATGACGACTTGAATAAAGGCGCAATCAAGGTGGTGATGACCAGCTCATCGGATGACCCTGCAAGTTTTCAGCCTCACCATACCAACAAGAAAGACCGCAAAGCACTGGCAATCAGACTTAAAGATGCGCATGACCCGTTAAAGTTGGTGATTGTACAATCCATGTGGCTGACAGGTTTTGATGCACCACCACTGCATACACTTTATGTTGATAAGAAAATGCAGGGTGCAGGTCTGATGCAGGCCATAGCAAGGGTGAATCGAGTCTATAAAGATAAACCGCACGGCTTGATTGTGGACTATATTGGCATCGGTCAAGACTTACGCTCTGCAATGCAGGTGTATGTGGACAGTGGTGGTCAGGGTGAAGTCGCTCCTGATATTAAAGAAGTCATTGCTGGCATGCTGGCAAAATTCGAAGTTGTTCAGCAGATGTTTCATGGCTTTGAATATCAGACATATTTCAAAGCGGAAACAGGTGAGAAGCTCAAGGTGTTGCTTGCTGCTCAAAACTTCATCTTGAATGATGACAAGCTTAAAGAGCGTTTCTTATCCGAGGTGACGGCGCTCTCTAAATTGTATGTCATGGCTGTGCCAAGCTATGAGTCAGAAACTATCAAAGATGATATGGCATTTTTCCAAGCGATAAAATCACGCATAAACAAGTTTACACCGACCGGCGGAAAAACAGACGCTCAGGTTGATTCGGCGATTAAACAGATTGTTGATGATGCCTTAAGTAGTGATGGCGTGGTGGATATCTTTGAGGCGGCTGGAATTAAAGCCCCTTCACTGGATATCTTATCTGAAGAGTTCTTGCTTGAAGTGAAAAATATGGCGCACAAGAACCTTGCCTTTGAGCTGCTTAGAAAACTACTTAATGACGAATTGAAAGTCAGAAAGCAGAAGAACATGACGCAGGGTAAGAAGTTTTCTGAGATGCTCTCATCTGTGATTAAGCGCTATCACAATAATCAGATTGATACGGCTCAGGTTATTAAAGAACTCTCGGATATTGCCAGAGATATGAAGCTGGAAGATAGCAAGGCGCATGACTTAGGCTTAACGCCAGAGGAGTATGCCTTTTACTCTATTCTGGCTCAGAATGACTCCACCTCTTTTTTAGAAGACCATAAGATGAAAGAGCTGATTCATTTGATTGTCGATATCATCAGGAAGAATGCCACCGTGGACTGGAATAAGCGTGATGACGTAAAAGCCAAGCTTCGGCTATTAGTTAAGAAGGTGCTGATGCGTTATGGCTATCCACCTGATTTAGCCAAGATGGAAGCAGACAGAGTGCTTGAGCAGAGCGATTTGCTGGCGAGTGAGTTCTCAAGCTAATAACGCCTAATCTTTGTTTGACTGAAAAAGCTATATATTGTGATTTCTTTCAGAAATCATGCACACCCCACTCACCAGTAGTGGGGTTATCGTCATACAAAATGTATGGCGATTGTAATGCGGTAGCCTTAAAGCGAGTCATGGCAACGCATTCCCTTTGAACAATGTGAATTACACAATGTACTACATATTGTGGTTCATTTGAACTTCGAACCATTAAATTACCCTTATATTGCAACAGAAACATTGTATTAATTATGTATTTCTAATATAATATACAGATGTAATACAAATCATCTGTTTTTGTGTTATTGCAGCTTTTCAAATCCCATCTGAGAACTGCCTTTTTTATATTTATTTATTCAGAAAATTAGAATGACAAAAATATAAGGAAGGCATCACTATGCTCAAAAAACATCAAATATCCCTGAAGCTCACTGCGTCGCAATATGCCCATATTCAAGATTGCGCTGATTCGGAATCAACAACCATCACTAACGTTGTCCGTCAGTTAATCGACAATGACCGTAGGCAGAACTTTGCTGAGTCAAAATCAGTTTCAGAAATCAAAAAGCTGGATTCAAGATTTACAAAATTAATCATAAAGCTTGATGAGCTTCTGCTTGAAGAGTCAGAAGAGGTGCAGTCATGAGTGACCATGATGACTCCTTTTTTGAGTTTGAAGAGCTGGCAAATGACGAATACGCATTCAATAGCTTTGAGGATGAGAAGCTTGAAGATGAATGCGACCTTTTAACAGTCTATTGCCAGACTTTTATTATAGAAAGAAAAAGGGGTCAAGGCTTGATTCGTACAAAAAGGGGTCACTACAAAAAGGGGTCAAGGCTTGATTCGCGGATTTATGAATACAAGGCAAGCTTAGGTCTTGCCATCACACATTCTCAATGAATCAGGGAAGTTCTGTTCCCTGATTCATAATCGCAACATATCCAGCATAGCTGAAAATGCGGTTCCAGTTCTGATTGGTTAACTCCGCTACAATCGCCAGCTTCTGCAAATGTTTGAGGCTTTTGTTGATTGTTGTCTGCGTTAGCCCGGTCTGCTTTGCCAGAGAGGCCGCCGTGGCGATGGGATGCTCCAACAGAGCTTAAGCTAAAACAATGGCAATCTTATTTTAGGATAATGGCCAATTGTATAATAAGGCTCACGGCTATTTTAGCATGGGCATTAGGGTCAGTGCTTAATTTGCGAATTTGCCAGCTCTGTTTGTGGCGTTTTTCTGCACCGGTAGCTACCGTCGATAAAGGGCATCCCGAGCAGTGGTTGTGGATGCACAGGCGTTGGCGAGTGCTTGCGCCGAATGAAACGCTAGAAAACATCGTCCACGGCGTACCCTGGTCTCGTAACATGTTGAAAAATTGAAGCTAAATAATGTATTTGCCAATAGTTAAGTATTGTGTCCCCGAAACTTTCGTGTCCCCGAAACTTTGTCCCCGAAACTTTTAGTATTGTGTCCCCGAAACTTTTGTGTCCCCGAAACTTTTTTAGCCTTCCACCCCATTGATCACCACCTGATGATTGAGGACACCGCAGGCAAAACTGAGTTGAGGAATCGGCAGCCAAAGATCGCAACGCCAATTATTCTTTTAACGCCATCGCCCGTTTGACCACTTGATACAAACCCACAACTACAAAACCCACGATTAACCCAGCAGTAATTTCCGCCAGTAAGATGGGCATAAAGGCTAAGGTGTGATGCACCCAGTCGATATTGTGCACAAACATGCTGCCACCGACCAAAAGCATGGCAATGGTACCCACAACGGTCAGCAAAGAAATGATATGGGGCAAGGAAGCAAGAAGCATATGACCCAGCATGATTTGCAAACGAGCTCGGATACCATGGCGACCCTCGGCACGCTCAAGCAGATGCAGGCCCACATCGTCCATGCGCACCAACATGGCAACAAGGCCGTAAACACCAATGGTTGCCAATAGAGCAATACTGCCCACGACCAACACCTGCGTCATCAATGGGTATGCAATCACACTTCCAATGGCAATCACGATGATTTCCACCGACAAAATAAAGTCTGTTCGAATGGCATCGCGGATTTTGCCAGCTTCTTGCGCCATAATTTCCGAAACTGACGCGGTCTCTGCAGCAGCAACAGGTTGCGCGTGCCCAAACCCAAGCCAGTCGAGCACTTTCTCAGCGCCTTCAAAACTTAAATAAGCGCCACCAAGCAACAAAATGGGCACAATCAGCATAGGCGCGAACGCACTAAGCAAGAAAATAATGGGTAAAATAATCAGTTTATTCAGAAAGGAGCCTTTGGCGATGGCCCAGATGACGGGCAACTCGCGTGAAGCATGAAACCCAGTCGCCTTTTCTGCATTGACGGCCAGATCATCGCCCAAAACACCAGCGGTCTTTTTGGCTGCGATTTTGGTCATGCTCATCACATCATCAAGTATTAACAGTATGCCAGTGGCCATCTTTTCTCCAGAGTACGTTTGTAAAAACTTCAATCTATCGTGTAACGTATCAATAGTCGCTATGCTTTTGAAGACTTAACTTTGCAGCGCTGATTTGATAGCAGCAGACACTTTGCCCATATCAGCTGCACCTTGGGCTTTTGGCCGCACAATAGCCATCACCGCGCCCATAGCTTTCATGGATGTGGCTCCGGCTTCTGCCACTGCTGCGGTCACCAAAGCTGCAATGTCTTCATTGAAATTCTGCGGACATCATAGTTCATTAACATGATGACGAATCTCGGGAGCAACTATGCTTGCGATTCTTGCCTTAAGAGAGCAATTGAACCTAAACAATACGTTTGTCAGTGAAGTATTGTGCGCACGGTAAAGCGCCAATTGCAGCAAGACGATATGGTATATCAATATGAAGATGGTTTGTGGCACGTGATGGCCCCGTGTTTATCAGCTTATTTGAAAAAAATAATATGAGGGTCAAAGTTGTTTCATTGAAACATAAACTTGCAGTGTTTTGCATTGGGTGGTCACTTTGTTGTATGGTCGCCCTTGAAAATTATATGGTTACTTTAGATTCAATGCTTCGCTTGAAATGTATGTGTAGCGTGGCGCCATCTGCTTCTCGTCTGCTTTGAGGCGGAGCATCAGCATAACAGATTCAACACAAGGACTTGTTTAACATGAGTGCAGACTACGATATCGATTCGATCAAAGACCTCGACGGGATTTCGCATATTCAGTTGCGGCCGAACATGTACACCGATACGGGTACGGATCTTGGTTGCCATCATATTGCGCAAGAGGTGCTGGACAACTGTGGTGATGAAGCCATCGGCGGCTACTGCAATAAGATTGTGGTGGAGCTTGAGTCGGACAACGTGATTAGCATTTCCGATAACGGGCGCGGGATTCCCGTTAAAGAAAACAAGGATGGCATGTCGGGCGTGGAGCTGGTGCTCACCAAAGACAAAGCCGGTGGTAAGTTTGACCATGATTCCTACAAGGTATCAGGGGGGTTGCATGGTGTTGGGATCACGGTTACCAACGCACTTTCATCATGGCTTGAAGCAACTGTCAAACGCGATGGCGGCGAATGGTTTATGCGCCTAGAAAATGGGCGCACGGTTGAGAAGCTCAAAAAGATTGATACATGCGGCCCACGTACCCACGGCACCAAAATCCGCTTCTCGCCCAACCCCAAATATTATGAGCGCCCTGTCTTTCGCGTGCAGCAACTGCGCCAGCAGGCCATGGATAAAGCGATTCTGATTCCTGGCTTGGAAGTGGTCTTCAAAGCACCGGGTGCGCCCGATGAAGTCTTCTGTTTTAAAAATGGTTTATCCGAATTTATGACCTCACGCATGGAAGCATCACCCATGTTTGAATTCTCGGGTCAACTCGGTGAAATGGAAAAGGTGCATTGGTATTTTGCATCCTTTGAAGAGACCACACCCATTTACACCAAGTCGTATGTGAACACTGTGCCCACGCCGCGTGGAGGCACCCATGAGAAAGGCTTTGAGATGGGAATTCTTAAAGCTGTGCGCGAATATATTGATATGCGCCCTGAGCTTAAAAAACTGCTGGGCAAAAAGACCAAAGTGGCAGCCTCGGATGTGATGGCCAATGCCCAATTGGGGCTGTCGGTGTATATCCAAGATATTTCCTTTGAAGGGCAAACCAAACAAAAGCTGACCTCATCCGAAGCCACCAAGTTTGTGGGCGGGGTGATTAATGATTCAGCAGCCTTGTGGCTCAATCGTGATGCAGAGCTTTCAGACGCATGGATGAAGCTGATTATTGATAGGGCCACCGAGCGCGTGGCGGCTGAAAGTGGCAAGGTCAAAAAGGTAGATCGCAAAACGTTTACAGGCCGCACCCCATTGCCCGGCAAACTGCTGGATTGCCGCAGCAATGATATTGAAAACACCGAATTGTATTTGGTGGAGGGAGATTCTGCGGGTGGCTCGGCCAAACAAGCCAACGACCGCGATTTACAAGCGGTGTTCCCACTCAAAGGTAAAATCCTCAACTGTGAGGGGGTCACCTCCGAGGATGCGGGTAACAGCGAAGCCGTCGCCGATTTGATTACGGCCATTGGCACGGGCATTGGCGAACACTGTGATATTGAGAAACGTCGCTACGGCAGAATCATCGTGATGACCGATGCGGATATCGACGGCAGTCATATTCAAACGCTGCTCTTTACATTCTTCTGGCGCCAAATGCGGCCTATGGTGGAAGCAGGTCGGGTGTTTATTGTGCAGCCTCCGCTGTATGGCGTCACCATTGGTAAACAAAAGCATTATGCTCAGGATGAACAAGAGCTCGATGGCCTTAAAGCCATGGCCCTGGCTGAGAAAAAGAAAATTGAATACATACGCTTCAAAGGGTTGGGTGAGATGAATCCGCCCGAATTGAAAGAGACGTGTATGGATGTGGAAAACCGCGTGTTGGTGCAGGTCACGCCTGAAGATGCCAAACGCATGGATGCCTTGGTCACCAAATTGATGGGTGAAGATGCAGGCCAGCGCCGCGATTTATTGATGGGCAAAGAGATTGAAGAAGCCAAATATATTGGCCGCAGCAGCGATATAGCTGATGAAGTAGCGTCATCGGAAGTGGTCGATAAAGACCCCCTTGATGTCACCGATGATTTGGAAGATCTCAAGCCCATTCCTGCCAAATTTACGCCTTACGATTCCGGCAATAATGCGATAGCACCGTTTGAAACCGTATTCCGTGAACTCTATCGCAGTTATGGCCTGAAAGTGGTGGGCGACCGCGCGATTCCTGATGTGCGCGATGGCCTCAAACCAGTGCACCGCCGTATTTTGTTTGCCATGGAAAAATTGGGCTTGCGCGCAAACAGCAAAACCAAAAAGTCTGCTCGCGTGGTGGGGGATGTGATTGGTAAGTATCACCCACATGGTGATTCGGCCGTGTATGGTGCCATGGTGCGTATGGCCCAGCCCTGGGCTATGCGTTATCCACTGGTGGATGGCCAGGGTAACTTTGGCTCCATCGATGGCGATTCGGCAGCAGCCATGCGGTACACCGAAGCGCGCTTGACGCCTATTGCTGAAGCCATGCTCGGCAGTGACTTAAAAGAGGGTATCACACCCTATCAACCCAACTACGATGACCAAGACAAAGAGCCGATGTTGCTTCCA
Source organism: Mariprofundus sp. UBA1536 (assembly GCA_002323245.1). Classification (GTDB taxonomy): domain Bacteria; phylum Pseudomonadota; class Zetaproteobacteria; order Mariprofundales; family Mariprofundaceae; genus Ghiorsea. The sequence continues at coordinate 35,487 of DCPU01000016.1, forward strand.
GCCCCATTCCCATGGGTGTTGATGAATTCCAGCACCGGCAATCCTGCGGTGGGTTTTAAAACGGAAATTCCATCGCATAACCTCACCGAATTGCTGGGCGCTTGTATTGCCTTGGCAGGTCGCAGAAGCCGATCTGGCGGCGGGGCAACGGATAAAGATTTTGCGCTTGTGCGCAAATACATCTCAGCCCCCGATTTTCCGGGGGGCGGCATTATCACAGCCACCCATGAAGAGCTGGAAAAAATGTATGCCAGCGGCTACGGAAAATTTCTGTTGCGCTCGAAATGGCATACTGAAGATATTGGTAAAGGCATGTGGCAAATCATTGTCACGGAGCTGCCTTATGGCATTGAGAAATCACCCTTGTTGATTGAAATGGGTGCGCGTATTTCCGATAAAACCATCGCTGAATCTCGGCAGTTGCCCATGCTTGCCGATATTCGCGATGAATCTTCTGCCGAAGGTATTCGCATTGTCATTGAGCCCAAATCCAAAAATCTTGATGCTGATGAAATTATGCAGCATCTGTTCTCAGCCACCAATTTGCAGGTCACCATCCAGTATGCGACCTATGCCTTGGAGAAATGGATTGATGTGCCCGGAGGCGATAGGTATCGCTTACCAAGCCTGTTCTCGCTGGATGCCTTGCTCAATTCCTTCTTAAACAACCGGGAAGAAATTGTGATGCGCAGAGCGGCTGTGCGCCTGCTTGAGATTGGCAAACGCACCAACATTCTTGAAGGTTTGTTTGTGGTATACCCCAATGTGATGGCGATTGTGAAAACCATCTACGAGAATGATGCGCCGAAACCGATTTTGATGGAAAAATACGGGTTTAATGAAGAGCAGGTCGTGGCCATTCTTGATTTACGTTTGGCACAATTGCGTAAACTCGATGAGATGAAGCTGCAAAATGAGCATGCCAAACTTCTTGAAGAACAAGCTGAGCTTGAGCTTATCGTGGATGATCATGGCCATCGCTGGAAACATATTACGGGCGAGCTCAAAGCGGCACTCAAAGACTTTGGTGATGAACGCAGAACAGTCGTTGATCCTGACGCACCCAAAGCGCGCACCATGAGTAAACAACAACTGATTTCTCGTGAACCCATCACCGCTATTCTTTCCAAGCAGGGCTGGCTTAAAGGTTTGCGCAGCGCAAGCGTGGATGTAGATAGTGTGAAATTCAGGGAAGGCGATTCGCTGCTGGATACCGCTTCAGGTCACACCACCGACATGTTGGTGCTTATTGGCCGCGAGGGTAGAGCATTTAGCATGCTGGCTGCGGATATTGCGGGTGGTCGCGGCAATGGCGAACCCATTTCCAAATCGTTTGTGTTTAGCATCAATGAAGCACCGACGCGTATGGTGATGATCAATGCCGATGCTGAATATTTGATTGCCACCACCGCAGGCCATGCCTTCCGCGCTAAGGGTGAATCCATGCTCTCAGCGAACAAGAAGGGTAAAGCCTTTATCAATTTCCCCAAAGGCTCGAAATTGCTTTGTATCCGTGAGATTGACGATACTCACGATGCGTTTGCTTTTATTGATGAAGATGGTCGTTTGGGCGTTATCGCAAAAGACGAATTCCCATTACTCGGCAAAGGCAAAGGTTTAACAGCCATTACCATGCGCAAAGGCTCCAAAGGTTTGCGTGATGCAGCGCCCATCACCATCCAAGACGGGGTGCGTGTTGGCACCGATAAACGCGCCACCAGCATCGATGCCGCTGAATTGGAAGAGTTTTACATCATCCCCAGAGCCAAGGCTCCACGCCCACTGCCCATGGCGGCGGTGAATGGGATGCTGGTCGACTGAATTATTCAAGTGACTGACAAGGCTGCTGCTTAATCGAGGCAGCAGCCTTTTTTGTTGGACGGAACAAGAAGCATAAGACGTTTGGCTTGATGCAATTTAAATTATGACCTCTGCCTTACCTATATGTTTCACCTTATTTTGAGCACGTCAGCAAGAGTTTGGCATGTCTATACTTAAGTAACCCATATTGCAGGCTTTGGTCCAATGCCATCATGTCTGTGAGCCGCAAGGGTTTTGTTGTGAATACCACGCGATAAGGGTCTCTTTAATGTTGAAGACTGGGCATGTCCGCATCAAAAAGCTTAAATCTAGAATTTGGCAGTTCGCTATATATCTCTTTTTCATTAATTTGATCAGGGTAGCCCATTAAATGCCCGACATTTGTACGGAGATGTAATCAGCTTAGTGAGGGTCAGGTTTCACCAACAAACCTTTCTCCCTATTCTTAGATCGCGTTTGCTTCCATCAGAAGTTCATATAATGATTTAGCCAGAAATTGGTAACCCTGATTGTTGGGATGAATAAGGTCTGACTTCATGCTTGGCTTTCTTAAAATCTTGGGCAAAACACCGGATAGAATTGTGATATTGAATTCTTCGGCTATTTGCACATAAAACTCGGGCTCACTTAAGACAACGGTTGGCCTTGGTACGGCAACCAATATCACGGCGATACCTTGCTGTTGTGCCAATGAAACCATGGCTCTGAGATTGGCTGCGGTCTGTTGTTCGCCTGTTTTGCGGATAAGATCATTTCCGCCGTGGCAGAGAATCAAAAGCTCAGGCTGCTCGTCTTCTAGCACCTGTGGCAGGCGCGCAAGACCTTTGCTGGTCACTTCGCCTGGAACACCTGCGTTGACCACTGTAAAACCGCTAAGCTTTGCCAATACTGCTGGATAAGCTTGGCCTCGCGGCGCGCCCGTGCCGTAAGTGAGGCTATCGCCAAAGGCGAGTATAACTGCATGGGCTGACAGTTTTGGTAATTGCGGTTGCGATGAACAGGCAACAAGCAAGCCGCTTAAAACAAGACATAACATAGCTTTGTGATAAAGAAATGTTGTGCATCGGCTTTTCATCGTCCCTTTATAACTTGATGCACTTATCACAGCAAAGGAATCAAGTGGGTGCTTTGGTTTGCGCGCTTTAATCTTAATTTCGAATGACCGTATGATCATATCAAATATCTGTGACCATCAAACATCCAGAGTGAGTACGACAATTTTATCAAGGTAGTCGGAGACATCCTGCTCGGAGAAGAGTTCCGTACCAGGTTGGCTGACGGTTCCGGCGGCACAGGCCACGGCCAACCGCAATGCTTCTTGCGGGTTGATGCCGTGGGCGAAACCTGCGACCAGGGCTGCAACCATAGAATCACCAGCACCCACGCTGGAGCGGACGATAATGGCGGGTGCGGCGGCGTGGTAGGTGTTGTCTGGGCCAACAAGCAATGCGCCATCATCCCCCATCGACACGCACACATACTCAACACCCTGCTTTTGCAGGGCGCGTGCTTCGGCTGCTATCGCTTCGATGCCAGCAAGCGGGCGGCCGAGCATGGTTTCAAGTTCGTAGAGATTGGGTTTGATCAGAAAGGGATGAGCGTCAATGGCATAACGCAGCGAATCAGTATGTGCATCCACCACCACCTTGCCCCCACGGGCGTTGATACGCTGGGTTAAATCGGCATAAAGCGTTGGCGGCAAGCTCTCTTGCATGGTGCCGGTGAGCACACCAAAACCTTGCACGCTGTGTTCCACAAAGCGACCAAGCAGTTCATTGAGTTGGGAGGGCGGAATCTCCGGGCCAAGGCCACTGACCTCGTATTGCACCCGAGGTGAGCGCTCGATAAAGGTACCGTTGATGCGCGTTTCACCGGGAACTTCCTCATAATCTTCCCCATCAAGTTGCTCAGCGAGCAGGCGCTTTAAAAACTGCCCGATGGCACCGCCGGTGACGCAATAATTCATGGCCATGGTATCCAGCCGCTTGAGGGCGCGACCAACATTGATGCCATTGCCGCCCGGATCAAAACGCGTGGCCACAGCATGCACCTTCTGATCTTCGAGCAGATGCGGAATCTCATAGGTCATATCCAGCGCTGGGTTGAGTGATAATACACCAATCGGTAGCGCCTTACCGTGTAACATTGTAATGCTCATATCAAAACCTCCAGGTCAGCCAAAAATAGGAGTTAGCACTCTTTAGTTAAGCCACGATTCCACAGTGGCTTTGGACGGGATGCCGCCAGCGTGCACGACTTTACCATTGAGTACGACGCCGGGTGTGCTCATCACGCCAAACTGCATGATGGTTTGTAGGTCTTCGACTTTTTCCAAAACAATCGCTTCGCCTTTTGCGGCGGCTGCATCTTCAATCAATTTCATGGTTGTTTTGCAATTGGCGCAGCCTGTGCCCAACACTTTAAAATTCTTCATCATGGTCTCCTCTTCTTTTGGTGTTGTGGCGCTCTAAACGAGTAGGTTAAAAACATAACCCACAATCACAATGCCCATGGCGACTACGCCAATAAATGTGCCGATGAGTTTGGGTTTGAGCACTTTGCGTAGAATCAGCATTTCTGGCGCTGATAAGGCAATCACACTCATCATAAACGCGAGCACTGTGCCTAAAGCCGCACCTTTGCCAATCAAGGCTTCGACAATCGGGATTACGCCAGCGGCGTTGGTGTACATCGGCACGCCCATCAACACGGCTGCCGGCACAGACCACCACGGCGCATCTTTACCCATTATGCTGGCCATAAAATCTTCTGGCACATAACCATGAATCGCAGCTCCCAAAGCAATGCCGACAATGATATAGGGCCAGACTTTGCCAACGATTTCAGCGACATGGGCAAAGCCATTGTCCAGGCGCGCTGACCAAGGCATGGCTTTGGTGTCCACCACAGTTGCAGTTTGGGTGTTTTGCATGGTTTGCACCCAGTCTTCCAAATGTTTCTCCATGCCCAACTTGCCGATGATTACGCCTGCAATAATGGCAACGGATAACCCCAGCAATAAATACAAACCAGCAATTTGCCAGCCAAACATGGCAAAGAGCAAAGCCAGCGCAACCTCATTAACCATGGGTGCAGCAATAAGAAACGAAAAGGTGATACCCAAAGGTACACCCGCTTGTAAAAAACCGATAAATAAGGGCACTGCCGAGCATGAGCAAAATGGCGTAAAAATACCCAGTGTGGCAGCCATGGTATTGCCCACGCCAAGTTTTCTGCCAGCCAACATGGCGCGTGTTTTTTCAGGGGAAATATACGTGTGGATAATACCCATTACAAAGACGATGCCCGTTAATAACAACAAGACCTTGGGTGTATCATAAAAGAAGAATTGCAGCGCCCCGCCCAAATGGCTTTCGCGCGCCACAGGTAAGCTGGCGACAAGCAGCTCTGAAAGTGGCATCAGTTGCTGATAAAGCCCAAACCAGAGCAGCGTGGAAGTGCCCAGAAACAGATAAGGGTTGCGCCTAAAAAAATTGAAAATGACTTGGCTCATGTTGTTTGACTCCTCAACTTGAAACACCCCCTTTGTTGTGACCTTGGGATGCGATGAATGTTTTAAGGCTACTAAAAGTGGACGTACAAGGGTAGCCATTATGAAATGGAAGGCTATTTGCTTGTTATTTGCAAAACCACTCCCAAGCCCTTTTGGTTCTGCAAACGATGTGGACTCTTGGTATATTTGAGTAGACTGTGCTTCTTTGCGAATAATTCGCATTTCGCCTTTATTGCTTAGATGCGTGGTCATTTTGTTGATGGGTGACGGTTTAGGGCGAATTATTGGCTGTATTTGCACTAAATCCTTCGGTCAGCACTGCTTATCATTCGGCTTGTAGGTTTAATCAACAAAGGAGCAAAACAATGCGTATTTCATTTACATGGTTACCAGTCGTGTTACTGGGACTTTCTACTTCAGCGATGGCGGGTAATTTTCAGTTATCCAGCACAGATATTGCTGACGGAAAATTGATGAACAAAGCCCAAGAGTTTAATGGTTTTGGTTGTTCAGGCGGAGATTTGTCTCCACAACTGCAGTGGTCGGGTGCACCCAAAGGAACCAAAAGCTTTGCCATTACAGCCTATGACCCCGATGCACCTACGGGTAGCGGCTGGTGGCACTGGCAAATTATAAACATTGCAAAAAATGTAAGTCATTTGCCTGCAGGTGCAGGCAATGCTGCAAATCCACTCACCCCAAAAGGCAGCAGCCAAATGCGCAATGATTATGGCGTGTATGGTTTTGGTGGGGCGTGTCCACCACAGGGTCATGGTGTGCACCACTATCGTTTTACAGTGCATGCACTTAAAACGGATAAACTCGAATTGCCCGCTGATGCATCTGGTGCGTTAACGGGTTATATGATCAATGCCAACACGATTGGCTCAAGCACCATCGAAGCACTATATCAGCGCGATTGATAAGGTTGGTTTTGGGGTAAGCCATCAACTGGCCGCTGTGATAAGCATTAAAATAGCAGCGGTCAGTTGGGTTTCCCAAACCCTGTAAGGAGAGAGTTTTGATTTCTTTTATCTGCGCCATTAAAGACAGTGTGCTTAACAAGGCTAACGCAAATCCGCCTTTGGCATTTAGTGTGTATTCGTCTATTCAAGAGCAGCGTCTGCTGAATGTGCCCGTGGTGAAGCCGATGCTGATTGCTGTGTTAAGTGGTGAGAAACAGTTGGGCAAAGACTGTGAATATACATGTCATGCTGGCGATTTTATTTTTTTATCCGATAGCCCTACCGTGCATATGCGCAATATTCCTCATGAGGCAGAATATTTAGCACTGCTGATTGAATTTGAATTTGAGGACTTTACGGATTTACGCATCGTTGCCAGTGATACTAAAACCTTTTGTGCTGGGGAAATCACTCCAGCATTGGAATTATCGTTGAGGCAATTTGTTGATTGGTCGATGCTTGCGCCACAACATTTATGGTCGCTTCGCAGAAAAGAGCTGTTGCATCTATTACACAGTATGGGGCATGAAGGAGTTTTGTCCTTGGCGGCACATACCAAGGTTGGTCAGCGCTTGTATACGCTTATTCGCGATGCTAAGTCGGAAGTGAATCTTGATGATTTATGCGCGTTTTTTGCCATGAGCGAATCGACTTTAAGACGAAAACTCAAAGCCGAAGGCACTAGCGTTCAGGAAATCAAAGACCAAGCTAAACTTGGTCTGGGATTACATTTGCTACAGACCACAGGCCATTCCATAGCCTTTATAGCCGAAGAATGTGGCTATGATTCACAATCACGATTTTCTGCGCGCTTTAAACAACGTTTTGGCCTAACGCCTTCAGCACTAAGAAAAACCCTTTTGAAAGTCAGCTAAGACCTAGATTTGGTCGGGCTTGAAGCGCTTTTTAGATTATTTTCCGACCCAAACGCGCGCTTCAGCTAGCGTGTGGAACACCTCAATTTCATAGGGCTATCTGCCATGAGTTCTTTGTAGGCAAGACCCGTGGGGTGATATTGTTCGGCTGCAACCACCGCGATTTTTTTGAGCGCGCTCTTGTCTTTTGCAGTTTGTTTATCCATCGCCGATACAGCGCCAACATATACGGGATCAAAAATAAGTTCGGTCATGTTGGTGTAGTCGTTGATGATATAGCTGACATCAGCAAAGCGGTCTTGGCTGGTGAGCTCCATGATGGAATCAAACACCTCATCGCCAGTTACAGTGCCGCTGTATTCACGAACCAAGCCGCCTTCTTCCTAGCAAAATTTGCAAGTCATATTGAGTTTCCCCCTCAATCATCTTTCCATCCACCTATGTAGTGTAGAACGCTAAAATATTTTGGCTGGGAAGCTAGTGTTGACTTGGCTGACGCGTAGATGACTAAATTTCACTAAGTAGATGGCACAAAAGTCCTTTCATTGTTGTTGCCGCGCAGCTCAGTTGGATTCAACGGGAATCCCAAACAACACGGTGCAAATCATCACGATTGCCAGCATCAGATAGAGCAGAGCGCGTAGCCGCTGCGGATGGTTACCATCGATGGGTTGTATGGCTTGGGCGGCGGCCATGAGGCATTGGATGGCATAGAAGGTGGCAAAGGCGCGCGAGGCGTAGCTGATGACGGCAAAGATGTCTGAAAACCACAGCAGCGCGCAGGCTAGGTAATAGCAGTAAGACCAGCACCATGAACGTGCTCAGCAATACCAGCCAATCATTGGCTGCCATATGCATGGTCAGCGGAAGGTGAGACGCAGCTTAGATAAGTTCATGTTCGGCTGCATAACGACAATAGGTTTCGCGGATAAAGAGGATGGCGATAAGGCCCAGCAGCGAAAAGGTCAGTAAAATGGCGATGCCCCACTGGTAATCGGCAGCAACAAGTGCGTTGATATTGCCGCTGTGTGACACATCGATCGCCCAGCCGACCAAGGGTTGCAAGATGGCGGTGCCGAGGAAGGCCCCGACATTGACCACGCTGGTGGCCATGCCCGAAAGGGCTGGCGGATTCACTTCTTTGGCGCATGACCAACTTAAAGTGAAGCTAGGTGCGCTCAGGCCCATGAGGAAAAACAGGCTATAACTCACAAGCGAGCTCATCGGGGCATTGGCCAGCATTGGTAACCAACATAAGCAGTAGACCAAGGCGCCTGCAATCATCACGGGTTTGCGCCTGCCCAAGCGATCGGAAAGCGTGCCGATAAAAAAAGCGCCAATGGCAAAGCCTGCCAGCAGCAGTGTGGTGTGTTCGGTGGCCATGGCTCTATCCATGCCGTAACAATCGCGCAAAAAGGGCACCGCCCATAAGCCTGCAAAGGTAAACAATGAGCCTGCTAAGCCCATATTTACAAACAGGCCTGGCCAAGTGGCTCGGTTTTTCAACACCACCAGCAAACCATCATACCAATGCCCATCATGCGCGGCATGGGAAACCTTGCCATCCAGCTCGCGCATACTGGGCAGCCCCACATCGCCGGGCTTGTTGCGCACCAACCACCACGAGAAAACACCAAGCACGATGGAGAATACACCCACAGCAACAAAAACCGTGCGCCAAGAAACAAACCCCAGCGCCCATGCCAGCGGTGCTGCCGCCAATAATGAGCCTGCATTGCCTAGCAAAATCGTTGCCCCGGTCATGGTGGCAAATTGTCTATCGTGAAACCAGCTGGCATTCAGCTTGAGCAGGGAGATAAAGGTGACCGAAACGCCAAGGCCCACTAGTAAACGGCCGATGGAAGCCATGGTCAGCGTATCTGCCAAACCAAATAAAATCGAGCCGATGCCAGCAATCAAACCACCGATAGCAACGATGCGGCGCGGGCCAAGGGTGTCGGCAAGGATGCCCGTTGGGATTTGCATCAGGGTATAGATATAAAAGTAGGTTGCAGCCAATGCGCCCAATTCGGCGCCGCTGGTAGCAAAGGCTTGTTGTAAATCATCTGCAATGGCAGCTGGCGCAAAGCGATGAAAAAACGACAACACATAAGCCAAACCCACCACGATAAAGGCTGACCACTGCAAGCGAAACAGCAGTTGTTTTTGTGCGGTCGTAAGCATTTAGCTGGCTTGGTTTACATACATGGTTTGCGTTGGGTAAGCGAAGGTGATTCCTTGCTCAGCAAAGGCTTCAAAAATGCCCAAATTGATGGCCTGATGAATATCCATATAACGATTGTAATCAGCGCCGATCACGTAATACACAAACTCGAAATTCAAGCTGAAATCGCCATAGGCTGCGAAATGGCCGCGATCAAAGCGAGCGCCTTCTTGGGTTTCAATAATTTGCTTCACGATGGCGGGTATAAGCTTGAGATGTTCTTGGGATGTTTGATACACCACGCCCAATTTGAACAACACCCTGCGCTCTTCCATCTTCTTAAAGTTTTGCACCCGCGAATTGGTTAAGTCGGTATTGGAAAATACCAGTTGCTCGCCAGTGAGAGCACGGATTCGGGTGGTTTTGATGCCGATATGTTCGACCACGCCCATCTTATCGCCAACCACAATGAAATCGCCCACACCAAAGGGTTTATCAAAGAAAATCACAAAGTAGCTAAATAAATCGCCAAGCACCGCTTGGGCGGCCAAAGCTACGGCGATACCGCCAATGCCAAGGCCAGCCACCACAGCAGAAATTTTCACGCCCATATTATCGAGCAAGAAGACCAAGGCGATGGCCCAGACAATGAAGTTAATCAGGCTGCCAATGCCATTGAGTTGTTTATCGCCCACCGTTGTTTCACTGGCTTTGTTGAGCTGGGTGCTCAGCACATGTTTGATGATGGCGGTAAGCATTCGCACCACTATCACGGTCAAGAGCACGATGGTGGCAATTTCCAAGCCACGCTCAAAGCGGGCGGAAAGATTTAAGGTGTTCATCGAAATATAAATGGCCGAATAATAAAACAGCGGCAGTAATGCGCGTTGGATAATGCCCAACAACATATTGTCCAACTGCGTGTCCGACTTCGCCGCCCAAGTTTTTAAGCGCGCCAGCACATACACTTTAAACAAATACACCAAGGCCATGATGCCCATAAAAATGGCCAGGGCTGTGGCATAAGCCTGGGCTGAATTGTTGAATATAGTGAAATCGAGAATGCTCTGCATATGTGGTGCTACCCCCTAAGGTGGTTGCACTGTGCCGCAACATCATCACGAAGGGAAACATATGAGTCACAAAGTTAGAATGAGGGGTGCAAATAATGAATGGGCGCTGCTTATTTTTCTTTTTTTGTAGGACTGGGTACGATGCCAACACTTGTTTGTTGTAAGCTTAGTCAAGATGAGGAGCGTGTTATGCCCGATATTGATACATCAGCCATGCTTGCATTTGAAAGCCCCCAAGCCTTTGCGGATTGGTTAACTACGCATCACCAAAGCACCCCCGAGTTGTGGATGAAGATATATAAAAAGGGCTCTGGTGTGCCATCGATCAATTGGCAGGAGGCTGTGCTTGAAGCTTTGTGCTGGGGCTGGATTGATGGGGTGAAAAAATCGTGGGATGAACAAGCATTTGTACAACGCTTCACCCCACGGCGGGCCAAGAGCCAGTGGTCGCAAATCAATTGCGAGCATGTGCAACGGCTTATGAATGAAGGGCGCATGCAAGCTTCTGGATTAGCGCAGGTGGAAGCTGCCAAAGTTGATGGCCGATGGGAGAATGCCTATGCCCCAGCCAGCCAAATGAAGGTGCCCGATGATTTTCTCGCGGCGCTAGCAGCGCAACCCAAAGCGTTGGCCTTTTTTCAATCGCTGAACAAAGCCAACCATTATGCCATTGGTTATCAACTGACCACAGCGAAAAAAGAAGAAACCCGCCAACGGCGCTTTGATAAATTGCTTAAAATGATGGAACATCAAGAGCGCCTGCATTAAAGCCAAGCCGATTTGACACTGGGGTAGTGAGCCCCTAGCAAGGTCGATATGGACCCTTTTCTGAAATCTCTAGCGCTTTTTCTTGTACTCTTTAACCCCTTTTTGATGAGCATCTATCTGCTCGATTTGATTCAAGACATGGATCGCCCTGCGTTTCTTAAAGTATTGTTTCGCGCCACATTCATCAGTGGCGGTGTGTTTTTTCTCTTTGCTTGGGGCGGAGAAGCCATTTTTACCGATGTGCTGCAAGTGGAGTTTGCTTCTTTCCTTATTTTTGGTGGCATCGTTATTTTTCTGATTGCCCTGCAAATGATGTTTACAGGCAGCGAAGCCATTAAAAAAATGCGCGGCGGCGACCCAGCCCATATTTCTGGCTCCATCGCCATGCCGTTTATGATTGGGCCTGGCACCATCAGCGCCAGTGTGCTTGCTGGCAAAACACTGAGTTACCCCATGGCCGCCTTCGCCATTGCCTTATCCTTGGTGCTTACGGTGATGATGCTGATGTTGCTCAAGCAGGCGTTCGATACCATCAAGGTGCGCAATGCCGATTTGCTGGAACGCTATATCGACATCACAGGCCGCGCTGGCGCCCTGCTCACGGGCACCATTGGTATTCAGATGATGATTCAGGGCATTCGCCAAGCCACATGAATAGGGGCGAGGTTCTTCAACACTAAGCTTCAAAAGAGCAGGCGCGCCCGTTTGCAATATAATCTTATGCCGTTAAGGTCGCCGCAATGCTTTCGGATAAAACGAAGCAGGTTCCGTCCATAGCTTTTCGCCAACCGACTGTAGTTGATGGCCCATTCCTATTTGATCTTGTGAACCGATCGAAGCCTCTGGATGTTAACTCGCGTTATCTCTACCTGCTGCAGTGCAGCCACTTTGCGAACACTTGTGCCGTGGCGGAATCCGGCGGCTCTGTACAAGCCTTCATCAGCGCATACGTACGACCAGACCAGCCCGATACGCTGTTTGTCTGGCAAGTTGCCGTGGACGTTTCTGTTCGCGGCCAAGGTGTAGCCGGAAGGCTTATCGACCATCTGCTTGCACGGCCTCACTTGGCTGGGATTCGCTTTGTCGAGGCCACCGTTAATCCATCCAACAACGCTTCAAGAAATTTGTTTGCCGCGTTGGCGCGAAAACAACAATGCGATATGAACGAATCTATGCTTTTTGAAGCTGCGCTGTTTGGTGCGGATGCGCATGAGGCGGAAATTTTGTTGCGCGTTGGCCCCTTCAGTCACAAAAAATAAAGAATAGGAAAGGAGAACAATGAGAATTTTTGAAGAGATGGAATCTGAGGTCAGGGGTTATATACGCTCCTTTCCTGCCGTATTTGACGTAGCTCGCGGTTCGGAAATGTTCGACGAGCACGGCAACAGATATATCGACTTCTTTGCTGGCGCTGGCTCACTCAACTATGGCCACAACAATCCCGCCATCAAAGAGGCGCTTATTGAATACATTCAACGCGATGGCATCACCCACGGTCTGGATAAAGCCACTATCGCCAAACAGGGTTTTCTACAAAAGCTTCGCGACACCATTTTTACGCCGCGAAACCTGGAATACAAAGTGCAGTTTACAGGGCCAACGGGCACCAATGCTGTAGAGACAGCGCTGAAACTGGCGCGCATGGTCAAGGGTCGGTCCAATGTGATTGCTTTCACCAACGCTTATCATGGTCTTTCCATGGGATCATTGGCAGTGACGGGCAATTCTTTTTATCGCGATGAGTCGTATGGCGTGCGCGCCAACTCGGCGTTTATTCCGTTTGATGGTTATCTGGGCAAAGATTTCGATAGCCTTGCTTATCTGCGTAAATTGCTCACCGACCAGAGCAGCGGTGTTGACCTTCCCGCCGCGATTATTGTGGAAACCGTACAAGGCGAGGGCGGTATTCATGTGGCCAGAGATGAATGGTTGCAGGGGCTTGCTGCGATTTGCCGTGAATTTGATATCTTACTTATTATCGATGATATCCAGATGGGTAATGGCCGAACGGGTACGTTCTTCAGCTTTGAGCGTTCAGGGATTTCCCCCGATATGGTGACCGTGTCCAAGTCGATTGGCACAGGTTTGCCGATGGCGTTGCTGCTGATTCGCCCCGAGCTTGATCAGTGGAAACCCGGCGAACATACAGGCACCTTCCGCGGTAACAATCTGGCCTTTATTGCGGCTACCAAAGCGCTGGAATATTGGGATTCACCGGTATTTGCTGAGGGTATCGCTGAGCGTGGTGCTTTGTTTGAAAAGGGATTGAAAGCGCTGGTGGAGAAACATGCTGAGGCCAAAGGTGAATTGCGCGGTGTGGGCATGGTCTGGGGCATTGATTATGCCGACCCTGGCTTTGCCGGAGAGATTTCCGTGGAAGCGTTTAAACGTGGGTTGGTGATTGAAACCGCTGGTGCCAATGGCCAAGTGCTTAAGTTTCTTCCCGCCTTAACGATTGAAGAGAAATTGATTGAAGAGGGCTTAGCTATTATTGATGAAGCCATGGCTTCGGTATTGGCCAAGCGCGTTACCTTGCGTGAGGGGGTGTTGGTTTGATTGTTCGCTCCCTTCAAGATATTGAAAACACCGAAAGAGATGTGCGCGCCCACAACGGCAACTGGGAATCGCGCCGCCTGATTCTCAACAACGATGCCGTTGGCTTTTCGCTGCATGACACCATTATCCATGCAGGCACCGAAACCTTGCTTTGGTACAAACACCACATCGAAGCTGTGTATTGCATCGAAGGCGAGGGCGCGGTGGAAACCACGGAAAACGGCAAGGTTTATCCCATCACACCCGGCACCGTTTATGTGCTCAATGGCAACGAACGACACTGGCTACGCGCTCGCACCACCATGCGTATGCTATGTGTGTTTAACCCTGCAGTAACGGGCAAAGAAGTACACGATTCCAACGGCGCATACCGCCCTGGAGCTGAGCAACAGCACTAATGCCAGATTGGAAAGTGGTCTGGCGCACTTGATAGCTGACACGTATTCGTTTTAGTAGTTTTCATACTACGTTCATTGGCAGTCTACATCGTATAAGCCAGAATGGTTTGAGATACGTAGGCGGAGGAAAAGCAGATGGCAGAACAACGCGCGGTATTAGCAGGCGGCTGTTTTTGGGGCATGCAGGATTTGATTCGCAGGATGGATGGGGTGATATCCACCCGTGTGGGTTACACTGGCGGCGATGTGGACTATGCCACTTATCGCAATCATGGCAGCCATGCTGAAGGCATTGAGATTTTCTTTGATGATGCCGTTTTATCCTATCGCAAGTTGCTTGAATTCTTTTTTCAGATTCACGATCCCTGCACACCCAATCGTCAGGGTAATGATGTGGGGATGTCGTATCGCTCGGCGATTTATTATGCTGATGAAGCGCAGAAGGACGTGGCGCTGGACACCATCGCGGATGTGAATGCCAGCGGCTTATGGCCGGGTAAGGTGGTCACAGAAGTGGCGCCAGTTGGTGATTTCTGGGAAGCAGAGCCTGAGCATCAGGATTATTTATTGCTAAACCCTGGTGGCTACACCTGCCATTTTGCCCGTCCGAATTGGGTACTGCCCAAGCGTCATCAGGATGCGTGATGATGCCTAAAATATTGCAGGTCACGATGTTGGTTTTAATCACTTTATGGGGAGTTCCTAGCGCTATGGCCATTGAAGAACCGAAATTTGAAGTAATCGAACAAGACGGTGATTATCAAGTGCGCTTGTATGCACCGAAAATAATTGCCGAAGTGTTGATCGATGGCGATTTGGATGAAGCTTCCAGCAAGGGTTTTCGTTTGATTGCTGCTTATATTTTTGGTGAGAACACATCCGCGAAAGGTGAAGCCGAAAAGATTGCCATGACTGCCCCAGTCACCACAGCGCCTAGCCCTGAGAAAATTGCCATGACAGCCCCCGTGACCATGGCCGCTGCGGGCAATCAATACCGCATGTTTTTTGTGATGCCATCAAGTTATACCATGGCCACGTTGCCCAAACCCAATAATGCCAAAGTGAGCTTACGCGAAGTGCTCACCCAAAAAGCTGCAGTGTTGCAATTTTCATGGCTTGCTGGTGAAGAGAAGGTGGCTGAAAAAACAGCGCTATTGCAGCAGTGGATGAAAAACAAAGGTTTGCAAGCCACTGCCCCAGCCCAACTGGCGCGTTACAACCCGCCGTGGACGTTGCCGTTTTTACGTCGCAACGAAATCATCATTCCTATTGAGTAAGCGCGTTACCCTTTAGCAGCAAGCCCCACCGGATGCTGAATCCGAAGCTTTCAAAGCTGCGGGCGCACAATCAAAAGCCCCGAAATGCACCGATGTGTTGGCGCTGACCAACTGATTCTTCCACTTTTGGGTTCGCTTAAAAATGGGGAGATTACCCTGCCCAAAGAAAATCCTTCATAAAAAACCAAAATAAACCAAACAAAGCAGTGACTTCCCAAGCTTATCTAGGAATTTACCTTCACCTATGCAGATGCATGCTCTATGCTCTGGATTTAATCCTTGGGAGAGGGCTTATCAATTCAGATATAGAAGAAAATCATACTTATTCAAATAATAAAGCAAGTTTCGTAATAAACTATGACGATACTTCAGCCCAGTCTATTTGTGAGTATGCAAGACAATTTGTGGGGAAAAATCTTTCAGAAATTATTACTGAAACAACCATGACAGAAGTACGAGAAGAGGCTGCAGTCTACGGCACAAGAAGAAAAGGCCATTTTGGGGACTTGGTTGAAAAGCACTTGTTTGGGATAAAAAACAATAGTGATGCTGCGGCTGATTTCCCAAAAGCCGGCCTAGAGCTAAAAACCACCCCCTTGAAGTTTCATGCAAAGAACAGGTATGCAGCAAAAGAACGTCTTGTTTTCTCAATGATAAATTACGAAAATATTATATTTGAAGAGTGGGAAACAAGTAGCTTTCTTAAAAAGAATAACCTCTTGTTACTTATGTTTTATCTGTATCAAAAAGAGTTAGATATAACTGAATATAAATTCAAGTTTGTTCATTTATTAAACTTACTTTCTGATATTTCGCTTGCAGATATAGCCCAAATTAAAAAAGATTGGCAAACAATTGTAGATAAAATTAAAGCCGGTGAAGCTCACTTACTTTCTGAAGGTGACACTTCGTATCTGGGCGCGGCGACAAAGGCGAGCAAGGCAACAGATAGGCGGCCTCAACCCAATAGCGATGAGCAAGCAAAGCCACGTGCTTTTTCCTTAAAGCCGACATACTTAAACTTCATTATCCAAGGCTATCTTGGTAAAAAAGGGAAAACTCTTTTTTCTTTGACTGGTGACACATCGTTACCACTTACGATTGAAGAGAATGTTCAAAGTAGGCTTTCCCAATTCTTCGGAAAGACGAATGTTGAAATAGAGCAGGGGTTGGGCATCTCCTATGATAAACGTCCCAAGAACCACAGAAGACTTTTGTTGAACAGGCTTTTTGGTGGTGATGCAAACAAGATAGAGGAGCTTGAAAAAGCTAATATAACGATGCGAACCATCAAGCTTGAATGTACAGGAAAACTTGTTGAATCAATATCCTTCCCGACTTTTAAGTATTGTGAAATAGTGCTCGAAGGTTGGGATCAGTCGGCATTTTATGAGCAACTCACAACAAAACGGTTTTTATTTGTGGTATTCCAAGAAAATAAAGATGGAACATGCACTTTACAGAAGATTAAGTTCTGGAACTTTCCAATGAAAGATCTTTCAGAAGCGCAGTGGGTTTGGGAAGAAACGGTAAAACGTATAAAAGGTGGTGATGCTATTAATTTACCAAAAATCAAGGATAACCCAGTCTCACATGTTCGCCCACATGCCAGAAATGCTAAGGATACTTTTCCAACCCCCTATGGCGAGCATGTGGTAAAGAAGTGCTTCTGGTTAAATGCGAAATATATTGAACAACAGTTAAGCGGTTAAGGATGTTAAATAGCCGTTTGAGCCTGTATAAATATTTGGATCTTTTTACTGCGTTATGTTATTATTCGAAATTATTAGAAGAATCTTGGAGATAGCATAAGTGAGCAGAAAGAACCCTATAAAAACTATAGAGCTATTCGCGGGCGTAGGCGGCTTTCACTTAGGTTTAAATCAGTGCAACTCTAAAGAACAAGAAGCTTATAATGTTGTATGGAGTAATCAGTGGGAGCCTTCCACAAAAAGGCAGCACGCTTCTGAAGTTTATCAAGAAAGGTTCCCTGATACTAAACACTCAAATGAAGATATTGCTAAAGTTATAGAAGAGGGCTTTGCAGAAATACCAAATCATGATCTTTTAGTCGGTGGTTTTCCTTGTCAGGACTATTCAGTAGCAAGAACCTTAAGTAAGGCAGACGGTCTGCAAGGCAAGAAAGGTGTTCTATGGTGGTCAATTCACGATATCATCTTAAAAAAGGGAAAGAATGCCCCTTCGTATCTCTTACTAGAAAACGTGGATAGGTTATTAAAGTCTCCAGCCAAGCAGCGAGGCCGTGATTTTGCAATCATGCTCTCGTCTCTAAATGACTTAGGATATATCGTCGAATGGCGTGTAATTAATGCAGCAGAATTTGGAATGCCTCAACGTAGACGTCGTGTTTATATCATGGCATATAAGAAAGGGACGGGCATTCATAAAAAAATAAGAAAGCTTAAAGAACCTAGTTCATGGCTTACCGGTGAAGGGGTGATGAATAAAGCATTCCCTATGAAGCTGGAAAAACCAATAAATGTGCCTTTTGTTATTGAAGGTGATCTTGCAGATATATCAGAGAACTTCATTGATTATAACCCGAAGAAAAGCCCGTTTAATACCGTGGGAGTCATGATTGATAATCAGGTGTATTCCTCAAAAGGCCTTCCTGATTTCGACGACTCTAAAGCTTTGCATACAGTTAAATGGAAGACACTGAGAGATGTTTTGCAAGATGACTCAGAGGTCCCTGAAGAGTTCTATTTAAAAGGTGAGCTTGATAAGTGGGAATACATGAAGGGGGCTAAGAAAGAGGAGCGTAAAACTACTGCTGGATTTGTTTATAACTACTCTGAAGGTTCGATGGTTTTCCCTGATGCGCTAGATAAAGCATCACGTACAATTGTTACTGGTGAAGGCGGAGCTACAGCCTCAAGATTCAAACATGTGGTTGCTACAAATAAAGGCCTTAGGCGGCTTACCCCAGTGGAGCTTGAGCGCCTTAATATGTTTCCAGATGGACATAGTGAGCTTGCTACAATATCAAATGCTAAGAGAGCGTTTTTCATGGGGAATGCTTTAGTGGTTGGAATTGTTGAGGGGCTAGGCAAATCGCTTTATGAATCTCATTCCAAGTTATAAATCTAAGACGGTTCAATCTATATAACAGTCTCGAACAATTTAAATAATGATACAACAAGAAGCCGGGTAAAATGACAATAAATCAAACATCATCCAAAACACATGCGAGTGCATGCGAGCACATGCGAGGGTCAGGGCTTGATTTGCGGATTCTCGCGCATGTTGTTTCTTGATGTATTGCAATATGTTTATAGCACGACTTGGCTGAAGATGCCTGCAGATTTAACCGCAGGTATCAACCAGCGCATGATGGTGACGGGTAGATATACACATGCTGACCCTTAGCAACAGGCGCCACCAACTGGCGCATCAGTAGCTTTTGCGGCTGCGGGCGAGCAATCAAAAGCGCCGAAATGTGTGGATGTATCCCCGACGATTTTGAAATGTAGGCCAAAGCGCGTTTCAGCGAGCATGGATGCCGTGTTGCTGCATACCAACATGGGTTTGTCCGTGAACAAACGGTGATGATCATCCAAATCAAAATAATGCGGCAGACCTTCGATGCCGCCATCGTAGGTGGCGACCTGGCCATAGTCTTCGCATAAATCTTCCAAGCTGGCGATATTAAAGGCGCGAATGGTGATGGAGGTAAATGTGGCCATGCCGATGCGGGCTTCGATGTCGGGGTTGTCGATGGTGACTGGGGCTTGCGAAATCACGCGGTAATCCAGGCAGCCAAGTCGCGCCAACATACGGCGGAAATCTTCGATATACATGGCTCCGCTTAAACATTCGCCATGCAGCAAGGGATCATCCTGCAAGGCTTTGGGGATACGGCGGTCGGCAAAGACATCGGAGAAATACAATTCACCGCCTGGTTTGAGCACGCGGAAAATTTCAGCAAACACCTTCTCTTTTTGCGGCGAGAGATTAATCACGCAGTTGGAGACCACGACATCCACCGAGTTGTCCGCAATGCCCACTTCCAGAAGGTCTTCAATAAAACCTTGCTTGAATTCGGTATTGGCCTTGGCATAACCAAACACGTCGCGGTGATAATCCACATGTTTGCGCGCCACTTCCAATTGCTCATCGGTCATATCCACACCAATCACGCGTCCATGTTCGCCCACCAGCTTAGCCAGCAAATACACATCCCGACCTGAGCCACAGCCCAAGTCGAGCACAGTTTTACCTTCAAGCAATGGCGGAATGGGTGAGCCGCAACCATAAAATCTGTCGCTTACTTCTGGATGGATTTGCTTGAGAATTTGGCGAAAGGCCAAAGGCATGCTGCCAGTATCACTGCAGCAGGCATTGGTTTGTAAATCCTCAGATTTGGTCAATACCTTGCCGTAGTATGCTTTTAAATTCGCGTGGGTTTGTGTGGTCATGCTTTTCTCCTTCTTGGGTTTAAATATGTTTAACAGTTGTCGCAACGCTTCGCGCTCATCAGCGGTTCAATCAGCTTGGTAAACACCAGCGCGGCCAGCAGTCCGCCAGCAATGGGGCCAAGCACATACACCGCTAAAAATCCCATCTCCGCATCGGGAAAAGCAGCATCTTGCCAGCCTGCCAACATGGCAAACAAACGCGGTGATAAATCGCGGGCGGGGTTGAGGCCTGCTTGGGTGAGCGGGGCAATCACAGCAATAATCATGGCTACGGTACCACCAATAAACAGCGGAGCGAGTGCATTGTCGGGGCGACCCAAATTACAGCCCTCGGTGAGGCTAAAAATCATCAGCACCAATGCAAAGGTGCCAATGGCCTCGGCCAAAAAGGCAGTACGCATGCTCACCACGGCGGCCTCGCCGGAGCCTGGATTAGGATAAAACTCGCCAAACATCATGGCGGTTTGTACTGATTCGGGGCTGCCGCGCACGATGCCGTGTAAGGCTTCAAAATGGCTGATCGAATCGGCAAACAAAAGGTAAAGCAGGGCGGCTGCAAAAAAGGCACCAGCAAATTGGGCGGTAATATAAAGGGGAAGTTTGCTGGCTCGCATTCTGCCCGAAGCGACCATAGCTAGGCTCACGGCGGGGTTAAGGTGGGCGCATGATAAATGCCGTGTGGCATAAATCGCCAAGGCCACGGCCGCACCCCAAATCATGGCAATTTGCCAAAGCCCAGAGTGGGCCGAAAACAACACGCTGACAGCCACAGCGCCACAGCCAAAAAACACCAGCAAAGCCGTGCCCAACAATTCACCGACAACATCATGTTTTAAGCTCTGATACATACCCGCCTCCGTGCTTTACCACCCATTGGTCTGCATCAAGTTGCATTTCTTACAAAACCCATGCGGAAAAGATTGAAGCCAAGCTTGGTATCAAGAAATGCCGTTGTAGGCATTTGGGGTTTCTGCATTTTTCTGCTACATATAAAGGGTGGTTGCGCTGGTGCGATATGTGGTCGGCGAAGGAGGCAGATGCGATGGATAAATATTTGGATTGTTGCGACTGCCAAAAAGGGTTCGTGTGGACGACAGGCGAACAAAACTTTTATCGCAAGCTGAATTTTAGCCAGCCACGGCGCTGTAAAGCTTGTCGTTTGCCGCAAGAAGTCAGTTTGGCGATGTCATTTTCATCACTGAACGATGAGGAACTCAAATGGGCAAGAAATGTCTTTTCTATGCAGCATCACCAAGCCGTGAAGCAGGTTTCAGCAAAGCCATATGCCAGCAGCAAACACGGCATCGAAGATGACTACAATACACGTGAGACTAATCCAAAGGTGCCCATGCACACCCCTGATGTATGGTTGTTGTCGGGTTTGCTTGGGCTGGCAGTGTTATTGCTTTTTGGTATGACGACAGGCTCGGGCGAAAGTGTGCTCGATTCGTTATTTGCTTTGTTCAAATAACGAGCAAACCTTAGCGGTGAGGCAACGCCACAAATGGAATGTTTCGATTTGAATACTTAGGCGATGAGCTTGGCTTCGGCTTCGGCGATGATGCCAGCTTGATGGGCAGCTTGGGCTAGGGAGAAGAGGAAAGGCCAGAAGGCTGTTTCTTCTTCGAAATACACGACTTGGCCGCGATAGTTTACTTCTATGCCGTGAAGGCGATTGTTGATTTCAAACATGCCGACACTGGCAAAATGATCGGCGATGCGTTTGGCGCGAAAAGGATTCATCACTACCTCCTAACCTGCAACATGCTTGGGTTATCTATCGGCTTGAATCAAACCTGCTTAAACTTGTGTTGCATATATGGTGCCAGACTGAAGGGGATAAGCTGCCCAAGCGTTGATGCAGCTCACGAATTGGAAATCGCTTATTGCAACTCTTTACGCGGCGGCATCACCACCGAGTCTTCTGTAGGCGTACCTGCGGCATCGCTATTTTTTCTATAAATGGCATGCACGCCGCGGTGAAGCATTTCAAAGGTTTTTTCCAACCACTCGGTGCAAACCAGAATGACCAGAGTGGTGATGGTCAACATTAAGCCATAGTGGTGCATGCCAAGGCCAATGGCTGCCCCAATGCCTGCCAACATCCAAATCACAGCTGCTGTAGTTACGCCCAAAACAGAGCCTTCGCGGGTGAACATCACGCCTGCACCCAAAAAGCCGATACCCGTGACCACTTGGCCGAGCACGCGAGCAGGATCCAGCGAAGCACCAGAGAGCGTGGCGCCGAGATTCACAAACACGGCGGTGCCCAAACAAATCAACATGCTGGTGCGCATGCCCGCAGGTTTGCCATGCAATTGCCGTTCTAAACCAATCAAACCACCACATAACATGGCATAACCAATCATGGTGAAAAACGCGATATCAGTAGCGAGCCATTCGGTCATAGACACCCCAACACACCAAGGAAGTTACGGTGCCATTCTTATGGTTTAGCGCTGGGCTTGTCTAGCCCAGCAAACATCCGGTTGAAGGTGGCTTAGTTTTGTAGTTTGGTCAGTAAAGCCACCACTTCCGAGGATGGGGTAGCAATGGCGTCCACATCGGCAATAGCGCCATTTTTATCACCCGATTTAAACTTAGTTACAGCCGATTTGGCCAAGGCATGCACTTGGGCATGAGATTTTTCCAAGGCAATAAATGAGCTATTGTGGCCAAAATCGGACTGACCTTGGGCATAATACCATTTGCCCAAGCGGCAGTTGTGATGATCGGTCACGTCTTCTGGCTCGATTTTCTCTAAGCCCACCAACATATCCATCAAACGTTTTTTCCAGAGCATATGATCGCTCTTAGCAAGACTTATCACAGCATCTTTGGCTTTAAATTGGGCGATATATTGGATTTGACTGACCACTAGTTTTTCAAATGCTTGCAGACGTTGTACGTTACCACTGATTTCACGGCTGCTACTGGAAACAAGGCCCGAGAGTTCGGAAGTGCGCTCTGCAATTTCGCGGGATGCCAAGCTTTGGTCGTGGGATGCATGTTTGATGTGTTCCATGGTTTGCGAAACTTCGCGGAATTCATCAATCACTTTTTGCATGCTGCTGCCAGCCAAGTCAGCCACTGCGCTACCACGATCGGCCAATTCAAGATTGGTGCCCATCACATTGACCACTTCTTTGATTTCATTTTGCAGGGTGCGGATTTTTTCGCTGATTTCTGAAGCGGCTTTGGCTGTTTGGTTGGACAATTCTTTCACTTCACCAGCCACCACAGCAAAGCCGCGGCCTGCATCACCGGCACGGGCAGCTTCAATGGTGGCATTGAGCGCCAACATATTGGTTTGCCCAGCAATTTTCTGAATCGAGCTGACAATGGCGCCAATTTCATTGGAGAAATGCGCCAGCTCTTCGACTTCTTTCATCACATTGGCGGCAGAGTCTTTGAGGCTGCACATCACATCCACAGCATTGTGCACTGAGCCTGCCCCTTCTTGGGCAGCTTCCATGGCGCGTTGGGCTGCTTCATCACCTTGATCCGAGCTGGTCACGATTTGCTCCACGGTGGCCGCCATTTCTTCGGTGGCCGCTGCAACGGCAAAGGTACGCTCTTCCATTTGTGAAATATCTTGCGACATATGGGTGATGGATGAAATCACATCAAATACGCCCATACAGGTATTGGCGCCGCCTTCGGTGGAGGTACGAATAATCTGCTCAAGGTATTCGCCCAATTTATTCATATCGCGGGATAGCTGCGAATCGGGTTTGACGCGGGCGGTAAAGTCGCCCTGCATAAATTGGCTTACAAGATTTGAAATTTCTTTTTCATCAGTATTCGACATGGTTTTTTACCTCACAGATTCTTATTTGTTATTTAGATTTCAATTTCCAGATGGGGCGGCCTTCAAAACGCTGGGTATCCCATTGCGAATGCTCACCTTTCACCAACTCACCCGTACCCGTAATCAGATAACCACCCACATTCATGGTTTGGGCAATTTTATCGATGACCTTTTTGCGATCTTCCACATCAAAATAAATCATCACGTTGCGGCAAAACACGATATCAAACGGGCCATGCATACGCAGGCCAACCGCCAAATCCGCTGCAATCAAATTGGCCATACGGAAAGAAATCATGGTGCGCAGCTCTTCGCGAATGCGCCAGTTGGTGCCTTCGTGTTGCTCAAAATAACGCACAAGCTGCTTCACAGGCATACCGCGTTGCACTTCCATTTGTGTATAAATGCCTTCTTCGGCATAAGCGAGCACAGCATCAGCAATATCAGTGCCTAGGATGCGGATATGCCGCTCAGCGCTGGGCACGGATTGAATCGCCGTCATGGCAATGGAATAGGTTTCTTGGCCGCGCGAACAAGCCGCCGACCAAATACGGATTTTACCGTTGGGGCTCATGCCTTGCATCAGCTCAGGAAAAATCACAGTGGAGAGGGCATCAAAAGGGTACTTGTCGCGAAAAAACAAGGTTTCATTGGTGGTCATCGCTTCCACCACTTGTCTTGCCAATGTATCACGAGGGCGAGCTTTGACTTGCGCAACCAGCGCCTCAAGGCCTTCTAAACTGTGGCGACGCGCCAAAGGCTCCAGGCGGCTTTTAAGCAAATATATTTTATTTTCTTCAATAAACTGGCCGCTTTCCTTGCGCAAGAAATCCCGTAAAAAAGCAAAATCTGCTGGTTTCATACCCATACCTCTCTACCCAATGTTTGTAATGCGGCTGCAGCAATCTGTTTGAGAGGCAACACAGCATGCGCTGCGCCCAGCTGCACGGTGGCGCCTGGCATACCCCAGACCACGGATGTGGCTTGATCTTGGGCAATCACATAGCCGCCCTTTTTGTTAATTTCATGTGCGCCCAACGCCCCATCGCTGCCCATGCCGGTGAGCACTACAGCGAGCGTTTTGATGCTGGGTGCCAATTGCGCCAAGGAGCGGAATGTGACATCCACGGCTGGTTTGCAGTGATGTTCTGCTGGCCCATCATGCAAATGCGCTTGCAAGCTTTGGCCCAAGCGGCGTATGTCCAAATGCGATTCGCCGGGGGCGATATAAATATGACCGGGCAGTAAGCGTTGACCGTGTTCCACCAGGCGGCAGGGCATCGCCACTTGTGTATTAAGCCGGCTGACCAAGGATTCTAAGAAGAGCTTTGGCATATGTTGCACAATCACCACCGGCACATTCAAATCAGCGGGCAACATGTCGAGCACGGCATGCAACGCTGCAGGGCCGCCAGTGCTGGAGCCAATGGCCAAAATATCCGGATGAAATGAGGCTGCGGGTTTTGTCGTGGTCACTGGCCTTGCTGGCGTTGTCCTGCGCACGGTGCTTGTTTTGGGTGCATCTGTAGCACGCAATTTGGCGAGTAATTCACCACGAAATGCTTCGGGAGGGGTGCTGGCTTTGGGTTTGAGAATCACATCAAAGGCGCCTGCATCGAGCAGTTGCACTGCCAAATCGGCATCACTGGCGGTTTCAGAAGAAACAATCAATACTTTGACAGCAGGAAATCGCTCGCGAATGATTTTGAGGGCATCCATGCCATTCATGTGCGGCATATTCATATCCAGGGTGACCACATCAGGTTGTAGGCGTTCCACCTTTTTGATGGCATCGATACCATCCATGGCATGGCCAACAATCTCAATGTCAGCTTGACCCTCGAGGCTGCGCCGCAAAAATTGGCGATACAGCGCGGAGTCGTCGGCAATCAGGACTTTCATTCGCGGTTGTACGCAATGCCAACGATATCAAGCTTGTCGCAGACCAATGATTCATCAAACGGTTTCATGATGTATTCATCAGCGCCTGCAGCCAGTGCTTTAAGCATGGATGGCATGCCTGTTTCAGTGGTTACCATAATCACGCGCGGGTTCTCGGAAAATCGCTCTTGCTCGCGCATGGCGACCAAAAATTCATAACCATTCATCACTGGCATGTTCCAGTCGAGCATCACCAACGCGATGTCGGGATGCGCATTCATGGCTTCATAGGCTTCTTTGCCATTTTCAGCTTCAATAATTTCAAAGCCCAGTTTTTTTAGGATACGACCCAAAGAAATCCGCACCACGCGGGCATCATCTACTACCAATACTTTTTGTGTCACTTGAACCTCCCATCTTGCCACATGTTGGTCGTGAACATGTTGTTGATGTTATAAAATATCATGCTGCTGCCCCTTCATCGCGGGGCAGGGTTAAATCGATGAGGCGATGCAAATCCAGCATCACCAATGTGCGTTTGTTTTGTTTTAACACGCCTTGGCTGA
Source organism: Mariprofundus sp. UBA1536 (assembly GCA_002323245.1). GTDB lineage: Bacteria > Pseudomonadota > Zetaproteobacteria > Mariprofundales > Mariprofundaceae > Ghiorsea. The sequence goes on from DCPU01000016.1 coordinate 61,595, forward strand.
CGCTTTTCCAGCGAGCATCCAAAGAATCGGGGGTGCGCTCATACTCATCAGCTTGCAGCTCGATGACTTCGCCCACGCTGTCGACGGCCACACCAAACACTTCCTTTTCACTTTCGGTAATCAAAATACGGTACACCGCGCCTTCTTCACGCGGGGCAAAACCAAGGGCTTTACGCAAGTCCAGTTCGGTGAGAATGCGGCCGCGAAGGTTGATGAGCCCATTCACGGCAGGCAGCGACATCGGCATGATGGTGCGGCTTTGCGGATGCACCACTTCATGGCAATCGCTGACATTGAGCGCCAACCACTGGTTTTCCACTTTGAAGGTGAGCATGCGGACATTCACAGGCGCTTTGACATGCACCATGCCTGATCGTTGTTCAGCGTTTGCCATGGCTGATTACCTCCGCATCGATATCAATCACTTGATCGCGATTCATCAAGCCCTGCAAACGCGTAACCAGCGTTTTTCTATCAAACTTGGTTAAGCGATCGTGGATGCCCAAAGCTTCAAGTTTCTCCTGGCAGTCTTTGTCATCCATGGATGACATCACCACCAGCGGCAAATCATCAAAGCGGCGCTGACTGCGCACCCAAGATGCCAGCTCAAAACCATTCATTTCAGGCATTTCCAAATCAGTAAGAATCAAATCAGGGGTTTGTTCCTCAAGGATTTGCTGGGCTTGTCGGCCATTGTTGGCAGTCCACACTTCAAAGCCCAAGCCATCCAAAACAGGCATTACCAAATTGCGGAAGAAAGCAGCATCTTCGACAAACAAAATCCGTTGGCGGCGAGATTGTTGTTCTTTACGCCGCGCATTGGTAAACCAATTCGGATCGATTTGTTTGAGGATTTCAAAAGCATCAATCACTTCCGTGGATACGCCATGGATGGCGACAGTGCCGATAAATAAAGGTGCATCAGAGGTCAGCTTGATATGCAAAGGATCTTGCACGATGTCGTTGATGCCCTCCACCAACAAACAAATGCGGCGGCCACTATCAGAGACAATCAAACCGATAAAATCCTGGCATGCGGCGTCCATCGTTTGTCCAATCATTTTTTGCCAGCGAAGCACAGGAATAATTTCTTCGCGGTATTGCAAGACTTCGCGGCTGCCCGATTGCTCAATCATGCTGATATTGATTTCTTCAAGTCGCTCAATCAAAGCCATAGGAATAGCATATTGGTTGGTGCCTTCAGAGAAGAGCAACACATATTGGCCTTCTTGCATTTGTTTGGGCGCTTCATCGTGATCGCGAATGCCCACAGCATCGGCTGCATCGGTAATCGACATAAAGTGGGCAAGACCATTACAATCAAGAATCGGCACCACGCCGCCATCACCCAAAATGCTGCAGCCCCCATAAATATCCAAATGGCGGAAATGCAGACCCACGGGTTTGACCACGATTTCTTCTGCGCCAAGCACTTCATCCACACCAATACCAAAGCGGGTTTCTCCCACTTCAATCACCACGATGGCGCCGGGATGTTGGGCAGTGTCGTGGCGTAAGCGTAAGGCATCATCAAGGCCCATGATGGGTAGCAGTTGGCCGCGCAAGCGAAAGAAGCGGCTGCCTGCAATATCTTCCCAGCCCATATCTTTTTCATCCACAGACAAAAGCTCTTGTACCAACATTTGCGGCACAGCAAAACGTTGGTTTTCGCTGATGACAATCATGGCCGGGATAATGGCGAGGGTAAGCGGAATGCGGATATGCAGCTGCGAGCCTTTGCCGAGCTCTGATGTGATTTCAACGGTGCCACCCACTTTCTCAATTTCAGAGCGCACCACATCCATACCCACGCCACGGCCGGAAATGCTGCTGACGGTTTCGGCTGTGGAAAGACCTGGATGGAAAATTAATTGTAAAGCTGCTTTATCGCTCAACGCCTGAGCTTGTTCTGCACTGAGCAGATTCATGGTCACGGCTTTGGTGCGGATACGATCGGGATCAATGCCACCACCATCATCGATGATATTGATAATAATAAAGCCGCTTTCCTGATGCGCGCGCAGGGTCACTTTGCCTTCTTCGTGTTTACCCGCAGCACGGCGTTTTTCTGGCATTTCCACACCATGGTCGCAGGAATTGCGAATGATATGCGTGAGCGGATCTTTGAGCGCTGCCAAGATGGTGCGATCAAGCTCGGTTTCCTGGCCAATCATCACCAACTGAATTTTCTTGCCCAATTGTTTGCTGATATCGCGAATCATACGCGGCACCACGCCCCAAATGGTGGAGATGGGCTGCATGCGGGTTTGCAATAATTGCTCTTGTAAGCGGGTGGTAATTTGGCTGATGCCACGGCTTACTCTTAATAAATCCTGGGATTCGGTGTCTTCGACCAAACGTAATAAGCGGTTGCGCGAGAGCACAAGTTCGCCGACCTGATTCATCAAATCATCAAGTAAACTCACATCCACGCGAATGGTATTGTCGGCAGTGCTGGCGCGTGCAGGCGCATCTGCTTTGACTGTAGATGCTGCTGCAGGTCTTGGTTTGGGCGCTTCAGATACAGCTGGTTTGACAATTTCTGACGTGGTTTCTTCGATTTTTTCGTCGACAATTTCAACGGTTTCGGCAATGGGTGTGGCCTTAGATAATGCAGCTTCGGCTTTAGCTAAAGGCATCAGTTTGATGGCTAGCATGGCATTCATGCCCGGCAAATTTTTGATGGTTTCAAAGCCAGCATCCACCACTTGTTGTGCTTGATTGAAACCAGCGTCTTGTAAGGCCTGGGCCACGGGTGCATCAATCGCCTTCATCCAGGCAGGTGTTTGGGTCGGTGTGGTTTCTTCAGCTGGCGTCTCTTCTGGTGTTGCTTCTACAACCTGGGTCGCTGCTGGGTCTACAGGTGCAGTACCCGCGCTACTCATGGCATCAATCAGACGTTCAGCTACAGCTAAGCGTTTGCATAAAGCGCTGTGATCAAGCTCTGGTTCTTGGCCAGCGATTTCTAAGCCATCGAGCAATTGTTTGATGGCATCGACGTTTTCAAGCAACAAAGAAACAATATCGGCATCCACAGGAAAACGCAGGCTACGGATTTTGCCCAATAAATTTTCGCCTGCATGCGCCACTTTTTCCAGGCGCCCCAAGCCTAAGAAACCACAGCTGCCTTTTACGGTGTGAATCACTCGGAAAATGGCATCAATCATTTCGGGATTGTCGGGGTTGGTTTCCAAATCGAGTAAGTGCTGCTCGATGGAGTCGAGGTTGTCTTTGCTTTCCAGCAAAAATTCACTTAAGAGTTCTTCGTCCATATGCTCTCCTACCGCATGGCCTGCAACGTTTTCGTGAACACGTTAAAACAACATGCTGCCGACCATCTCGATCAGAGCGTCGGGCTGAAAGGGTTTGACCAACCATGCGGATACACCCGAGTTGTGGCCCACAGCTTTGCGCTCTTCGCCGGATTCGGTGGTAAGCATGACGATGGGTGTGGAGGCATAAGCTGGGGTTGCGCGTAGTTTTTGAATCATGGTTAGCCCATCCATATTGGGCATGTTCAAATCGGTGAGAATCAAATCAAAAGGCGTGGCTGCTTCCAAAGCGGTAGCCAAACCAATCGCACCATCCACAGCTTCAGTGACATCAAAATCAACACTGGCCAGGGTGCGTTTGACGGTCATGCGCACCATGCTGGAGTCTTCAACAATTAAAATTCTAGGGTTGCTCATAATTCTTTCCTCAGCGTTTGTCTTTCTTCTTCCATCACATAACGCTTACTGACTTCTTCTTCCCATAAGGGTTTACCGGTGACGGGGTCGGTGGCCTTGCTCCAATCGTCGAGTGTGGTCATCACATTGGTGATGCGCTGCATCACGCGGTCGATGTTTTGCAAATCGGTGAGTGCTGCCAAAATATCGCCTTCCACCGCGCCGCCCGGATTTTGATCCATGGCATCCATGAGTTTGGCGAGTCCATCGTCGGTGCTCTTGTGCAGCAGGGCCAGTGAGCCTTCAATCTGCCCTTTGAGCACACGAAGTAGCCGTTGGTCAGCATGTTTGGGCCATACAGTTTCGGTCATGACTTCGCCCTCCTTAATGTGTTCAATCGTTGCCATGGCTTGTGTCTCAGCTTCCATAGGTTCCACAGGTTCCACAGGTTC
>DCPU01000016.1:65875-181590 GCA_002323245.1 Mariprofundus sp. UBA1536
TTCCACAGGTTCCACAGGTTCCACGGTTTGAGCTGGTGCGTTTGCTTCCGTGTCCACTTGAGGTTTTGCTGTGGTCTGAGGTGTGCATTCGGGTAATTCACCAAGCACACCCCTTCGGCATAGCAATAACCTTGCCGAATTTTCTATGGGCATGAATGTGTGCGTGGGCCGACCGCTCAAGAGCTGTAATCCAGTGCCGGCAATATCGGTTTCAGAAGGAAACCAGCGCTCGATACTGTCCATCCAAGCGGGCCGTTCGTAGACTGACGGGATAAGCGCCACCGGCGACCAGCCGCGACGCACGCTGGCTAAATAGAAGTCATCCCAAGCTAAGTGACGGTCTTCTGCTAGCAATTCCTTTGGCTCAATATCTTCCACAATCATGGCGTCACTGAGCAATAAATTGACGAATTCAAAACATTTGCGTTCCTGGGCATAAAGCAAGGGCTCGCGCTCGCGCAAAACTTCAGATAACAAACGTTTAGCGATGTAGGTATCGTGGAAAGCATCAGGTGAGCCGCAATCGATATTCAGCAATGGATAATCAAGGGTGGCGCTGTTGAAGGTGCCAATATCGCTTAAATCACGCGGCAAGAGCATCAATTTGGGCGGGGTCCACCATTTCATGCCAGCTTTTTTCTCAGATAAGAAGCGGGCTGTGCGATGGAACCACAATTCGAGCAGGGAATCTTCGTTGCCATCGCTGGTTTCTTCAGGATAAAGGATGATGGCTTTGCAGCCGCGCAGCAGTGGCGTCAAATCATTGACAGAGATGCCGTCCCAAGCGTGCACGTCCACAGAAAATTGACAGCTTCCTTCATGCTCGGCCATGGCTTCATAAAGCGCTTGGGTGGCAGCCTCACGTTTGTTATCGCTGCCAGGCATCAATACATGTAGCCCCAATTTGTGATGTTTTTTCGACATTTCCAAAAGCATGGCGGGCAAACCAGCGTGCCAGCCAAGGAAAATCATATTAAAATCCCATGTGTCTGGCCAAGTGAAGGGGAGCAAGGGGTCGTGGTCTAACAACGCGTTTTTGGTGTTTAGGGTAGTGTCAGCCCAGCGTTGTGGGCTAGCGCCCAGACCAAGTAAATCAGAGACTTTGAGCGGGCAGCACAGATGCGTTAAATCCCCCACCAAAGGATAGCGACCATCTGCAGTGCGCAGGGCCATAATGTTGATGCCTTGGCGATAATACGCCTGCAACCAGCGCTCCAATAACATCTCATATTGCGCAGTATGAAGCATGGTGCCTTCCGCAGAAGGGCGAAGTTCTGCATCCAAGGTTACTGCATGCAAGCCATTTTCCTGGCCTACGGTGTCAAGAAAATGGATGCCCAATTCGGCCATATATGGGCTGTGATGCATTTGATACAACATCCGCGCCGAAAGTTCGGCTGATGATACAAACTCGCTGCCCATTTCATGAAAATAAATGTCGCGAATATGTTTGTCGGGGGTGTCGTCGCTGATGATGAGGGGTTTGGCGGTGGGGTGCTGCTGCGCAAACTCGCGCAGGATGGAATGTTCTTCGCTGATCAAATCATGATTGGCTGAAGATGTAAAAATAATGGTTTGGCTAATGCCGGATAAACGGAATTGGCGAAGCACCCGGCGCGCCCCAAGTTTAGCAATACGTAAGCTGGCCCAGCGCCCAACAGAGACCGAATGCATGGTGCCAAAAAATATCCACGCCGAAGGAAAGGCACGACGCATTCTGGCGCTGATGCGATCAAAGCTGCGCAAAATATTGACGGCATTTTCATTGTAACCACAAAACATCAATTGCACGCGTGCAGAGAGCGGGCTGTTGCTTAGCTCTTTCATCAGTAAGCCCATGACATTTGAACCAAGGCCAACCACCAATGCGAAAAAGAATACGCCTGAAAGCACAATACCCGCTGTGGGGATGAGAAACCAAGGGCCAAAAGCATCTTTGGGCGCAGCGCCCGGATCAAGCAAGACCATGAACACATACAGTAGAATCTGAAAGGGTGAGGTGTCGTGCTCGGTGATTTTGCCATCGCCATTTAAATCCATCACGGGATAGAAATAGACAATCATAAAGGTAGTGATGATTTGTAATAAAAAGAAACCACCAGCCAACATGCTGGTTTCTTGGCGCAATTCTGGATTGCTGGCGACTTTACCAACTGCACTAAACGCTGTGCCCAAGGGATTAAGCATGATGAGATAGCGGAACATACGCAGCAGCAGGGTTTCAGGCGCTAAGCCCAATACACCAGCGATAGAAAGGGTGGCCAAGGCATCCACAAGAATAAAGCCGGTTTCAGCATTCCTGCGTTTCCCTTCAGGCAATACCTGATAAATCGCATAAGCGCGGTATGCCAACTCCAGGCTTAAAAATGCAAAGGCTGCCATACGCACTTCAGGCACCCATAAGGCGATCAAACCAATGACCAGCGTGACGACGGGAATGATTTGCGAATAGACGATGGTTTCGTTGGAAAACATGCGGAATATGCGCAAGGTTCTGAGCATGGATAAGCCGCGCAGGATACGCAGCATCCTTAGTAACATGCCCGATTCAACATCGGATACATGCAATACAATGGCCAATAACAAACTTAATGTGGCAATCAAATCAATAGCGATAAAGATGACTTCGACTTTGTTTTTCCAGCCCAGTTTGTGTTGCTGCCAAACACGCAGACCGATTTCGACCATGAATATGAAAGTGAGCGGAATAACAATCAGCCAGTTTTCAACGAAGAAAACGGTAAGTAAGGCCGCAATGATCATGCCTGCGTAGCGGGGGTGATTAAAAACGCGGTCAAGAATACCTAAGAAATCTTGGGCAAGCCTTGAATCGCTTTCCGGCTTTTTGGCTTTTTGGCTGTCGCTATTGTCTGTCTTGTCAGCAACGCTAGCAGCGACTTCTTCTTGTTTTGGTGCTTCGGTCACCACCACATCTGTAGGGTTTTCATCCTTGGTTGATGCGTTCGTGGTGTCATTCTTAGCACGGTCTTCTACTGGCACGTCCTTGATAACCATAGTGGGCTGCTTGGGTGTCATGGCATTTGCCGCGACAGCCCTTAACGCTTCCCCGATTTTTTATCATCAGCGATATTCGTCAGGAATTGGTTTACCTCACTGGATAAGCGCGATGAGAGTGTTTGAAGCTTCTCAGAAGACTCGCGCATGCCAGATGCAGAGCGTCCAGTTTCATCAGCAGCAACGGCTACCTCACCAATATGAGATGTCACTTCCTGCACGCTGTGATTTGCATGCTGAATGCTTGAAGAAATCTCGCGGGCGGCCATGGATTGTTCATCGGCGCTGGCGCTGATATTCAAATTAATATCATTGATATGGGCAATGGTTTTAGCAACTTCACTAATCGTGCGAGAAGCTTGTTGGCTTTCATTTTGAATCTCGCGAATTTGTGCGGCAATTCTATCTGTGGACTTGGCCGTTTCAGTGGCCAAATCTTTCACTTCATCAGCCACCACAGCAAAGCCGCGACCCGCTTCACCTGCCCTTGCTGCTTCAATACTGGCATTGAGCGCCAGCAGGTTGGTTTGCTCAGCAATGTCACTAATCACCTGTACCACCGAACCAATTTCATGGGCTACAGCATTTAAGCGGTCTACAGTTGCTGTTGTGGTCTGCGCTTGATGCACAGCTTCGGTGGTAACGGCAGTAGCTTCTTGTGCTTGGCGCGTTACCTCTGCAATTGAAGCTGTCATTTGTTCAGTGGCGGCGGCGACAGTGTTTACATTATCCGAAGCTTGCTGCGCCCCCGATACTACATTGGCAGCTTGCACGGAGGATTCTTCTGCCATGGCTGCAAGCGTATGTGAAGCTTGGTCGGTTGATTGTGCCAATAGTTCCAATTGTTTTGAAACTTCACCAATAATTGATTCAAAAGCTTCGACATGGCGACGATCTTGGATGGCTTTACGTTGGGCCGCGGCAATCTCATCAAAACTTTGATTGAGTAGTTTACTTACCCTTGCCATATCCACAGGCAGGCCGCGCGGATCAATGCGGCGATCCAAATCACCAGCTTGCATGGCTTGTACCATACTCAATGCTTCGCGAGTAAAGTTTTCAACATAATCAGCTAGGTCATTAAACGCATGCGACATTTGCGCCAAATCATCATCACCATGGATATGCAAAATGCGCGTTTCCATGCTTTCGTCGCGCCAAATATGCACATTATGCACCACCGCACCAATGCGCTGCGCGAGCACCCTGCGCATAAAAAATTGAGACAACCAAACAAAAGCGATAAGCAACAAAGAAGCAATAATCAAGCCGTTAGAAGCACTGGATAAAAGGCTCATCTCAGCTTCTTTTAACTCATCGATGCGGGCATGAATGGCTAAGGTTGTGCCGTCTAGCTTTTCATCAACAAGCTCGCCCACTTTATCAAAGCGAGGCATCAACTCCTTCGCCTGCGCTTTTTTGCCAGCAAATTGGGCCTCCGCCATGGCAATGCCAATGTCGGTGAGCTCTTCAACCAGAGGCTTGACTGAAACAACAGCGTCGCGCCAAGGGCCGCGAATCGCATCATCGCCAGCCAAATGTTTGAGAAATTCTTTGCTTCGTAAATCAAAATCTGCACCAGTGAGTGTGATTGCGCGAACCGTTTCTTTATCACCAGTCATGGCATAGGCGCCGACCAGCACTTTAATTTCCATCACATCAACACGCATCTCGGAAGCAGCATCCAAACCGGGCATGTATTCCACCATGATTTTTCTGCCCTGAATGTTAATGTCATCTGTAACCGTTTCGCCAACGAAGGTTATCGTAGCTGTGATTGCTATCATCAATACAAGCGAGGTGTTGAAAATCTGACCTATCGTCATGCGATTGAGGAATGCTGTGATGCGGCCTTTCAAACTTGCATCTTTTTTAAACCGTGAGATTTCTTGGTTGCTCATATTTATCTCCATTTCTTACACGGCCATAGTTGCATAAAGGCGTTTTGCATCTTCAATTTGTTGTGCGCTGGGTTTACGGCGAATCGACATATAACCCACGGTTTGGTTGCTGGCATTCACAGAAGGGGTGACTGGAGCGTCTACCCAGTAAAATCCACCATCTTTGCAGCGGTTTTTGACGATACCGTGCCATTCACGGCCGTTTTGCACGGTGTCCCATAAATCCTGGAAAGCGGCTTCTGGCATATCTGGATGCCGGACAATATTGTGCGGTTGGCCGAGCAACTCTTCTTCAGTGAAGCCCGAAATGTTAATAAATGCCTTATTACAATAAAGGATGCGGCCTTTGGTATCGGTTTTTGAAACTAAGAATTCACGCTCATCAAAAGTGCGTTCAAGATCGATGACGGGTACATTATTGCGCATGTGCTTCTCCTACAGATGAAAACAGGCTGATTATCGCTCGCTGTAGCGGTGTCTGTTGGATTAGCAAAAGCAGTGCCAATGTGATGTCTGGCGTTGTTAGTCAGCGCAGTTGTGTTTAAAAGGGTGCTGGATTCATTTTAAAAAAACACACAGTGTGCGCCGCCAAAATATTAAACAACTGAAGAGAGCAATAATGACCCCAGATGATTTAACGATTGATTATGAAGAAAATGGCATTTTGACGACCAAACAAACCGATAAGGTGATTTTGAGCAAAGGCGCCTGGGTCACAATTTTGTTTCGTTACCAAACTTGGGTCGCTGCTGATGATGCTTATAGTGAAGATAAATACACCATTCGCCGCTATCAAAAGCGCAATGGCGAATACACAGCGCGCTCAAAATTTAATATTACCAATGCCAAACAAGCGAAATTGATTGTCGATTCGCTTAATGGCTGGATGCAATAAGGTTGGATGCAGTAAGTAAGACTATAAAAATCGGCTTTACTGGCAGCAGGAGTAAGTAGATATGAGAGTTTTCTTTTCGAAACTGATGCGCGGCATTGAGAGCACCCGGACGGTAGTGCTCAATCTTGTCTTCTTGCTGGTACTGACCTTTATCCTTGTGTCGCTGCTCAATGCCAGGCCATCCTTGCCTGACAAGGTGATTTTGCAGTTGGATTTAAATGGTGTGGTTGTTGAGCAAGTGAATCGCCCAGATTTTGGCTTGTCGTCGCTCACTTCGCCTGAGCCCAATCAAGTGTTGGTCGGTGACGTGGTTGCTGCGCTCAAACGCGCCGCTAAGGATGAGCGGGTACTGGGTGTGCGCCTTGATTTACAAGAGCTTAGCCAGGCTTCTCTGCCGCATTTGGAAGAAATCCGTACAGCTATTAACACCTTCAAAGCCAGCGGTAAACCTGTGATGGCTTATGCCGAACATTGGACGCAGCCACAATATTATTTGGCCGCTTCGGCCAATCAGGTGTTTTTGCATCCTATGGGTCATATCGCTTTGCACGGTTTTGGTGTGTATCGTAATTATATTGCCGATGCGTTGGCCAAGCTGGATGTGGATGTGCATGTATTTCGCGCAGGTAAATACAAATCAGCGGCTGCACCGTTGATTCAGAATGAAATGTCGGCGGCTGAAAAAGAAGCGGATGCCGGCTGGCTCAACACCATGTGGGATGTGTACAAACAAGGCTTGTTTGAAATGCGCGGTTTGGATGCGGCGCGTTTACAGGAAGTGTTGGACCATCCTGCCAAGTATATGCGCGAATACGGTGCTGATTTGGGTAAACTTTTTGTGGCTGAGCATTGGATTGATGGTCTGATGTATGCTGAGCAAGCCGATGCGCACTTGTTGCAAACAGCAGGTGAAGGTGAGCTGGTCGCGTATAAAGATTATCTGCGTGCATCCGGGCAAAGCTTTATGCCAGCGGGGCCGGGCAGCGCAGATAATTGGGTGGGCGTGATTATGGGTAGCGGCCAGATTTTGGGCGGTGAGCAACCCTCAGGCACCATTGGCAGCGATACCATGCTGGAGCAATTACGTATTGCATTGGACGATGAGCGCGTGAAGGCGGTCGTGCTTCGCCTTAATACCCCAGGCGGTAGTGCGCTGGCTTCAGAAACGATTCGTCATGCTGTGGAAGTGTTACGCCAGGCTGGTAAGCCCGTGGTGGTATCCATGGGTAATATGGCAGCATCAGGCGGCTATTGGATCGCATCATCAGCCAATGAAATTTGGGCATCGCCTGCCACCCTTACCGGCTCGATTGGTGTGTTTGGCATTGTGCCTAATGTAAACCGCAGCTTAAAAAAACTGGGCGTAAATACCGATGGTGTGGGCACCACCAAAATCGCTGGCTCTATGCGCCTGGATATGCCGCTGAGCAAGGAAATGGGCGATGCTGTGCAAATGAGTGTGAATCAGATTTATCAGCAATTTATCCAGCATGTAGCGGATGGCAGGAATTTGCCGATTGAAACTGTGCAAGCGCTGGCACAAGGCAGGGTATGGAGCGGGCGTGATGCTTTGGCCAATGGGTTAGTGGACAAGCTTGGCGGCGTACACGATGCCATTGATGCGGCGGCGGCTTTGGCGAATTTGAAAGATTTTGAGCCTGTGCAAATCGATCCGCCAAAAAATGCTTTGGATGTGTTGGTTGATAATTTGTTGAGCGAGACTTCTGCGATGTTTGGGGTATCTGCAAATGAACATTCGATATTTGCCGGGTTGCTACAAACCCTACAAAACCAAATGGCCATGAGCGCACAAATGTTGCAGATGAATGATCCACGTGGTGTGTATGCGCTTAGTGAAATGGGTTTGGCGGAATAAACCCGATTAGGGGGTATTATTTTTGTTGGCCAAACTTTGATCAGTGCGATACAAAAAGGCCAGCAGCTCAGCTACCAATTGATACGCTTCTTCAGGGATTTCTTGGCCCACGGGTACACGCGCCAAAAGATGGGCAAGTTGGGCATCATTATGAATATGCACATTGTTTTCCCGCGCCAGCTTGAGAATGGCTTTGGCAATTTCACCATAGCCCGCCGCCAACACCTTAGGCGCAGATTGGGCAGCTTGGTCATAGCGCAAGGCCACTGCCGCTTGCTTATCCTTTAAATGATTTATATTCGACTTCATCTTCTATTCATCGCCAGATTTTCACAGTGCTTAACCTCAAGATGAATTATCGCTACCCTGCACAACACATTGAAAACATAAGGACAGGACATGAAACTACGTTTTTTATTGATACCATTAGCTTTTTTAATGAGCAGCAACGCTTTTGCAGCAGCAGAATTACAGCGTGCCAGCTTTAAAAATGGCGTGCAGCTGATTGTGGAAGAAGATCATTCTGCACCTGTGGCGATGGTGCAAATTTGGCTAAAAGTGGGTGGTCGCGATGAGTTGCCTGGCAAAACGGGTCTGGCACATGTGTTTGAGCATATGATGTTTAAGGGCTCGGATAAACTGGCTGCAGGCGAATATTCCAAAATCATTTCAGCGATGGGTGGCAGCGACAATGCTTTTACCTCCACCGATTACACCGCTTATTTTGAAACTGTGCCTGCCAAAGAAGTGCAGAATGTTTTAAACATGGAGGCAGAGCGTTTTGCCAACTTAAAATTAGAAGCCAAAGATTTTGCCAGCGAAATTAAGGTGATAATGGAAGAGCGCCGTATGCGTACTGAAGATAATGCCAGCTCGCGTATGTTCGAGGAATTATCCGCAGCATCACTGCGTTTGCATCCTTATCGCAATCCTGTGATTGGCTGGATGCAAGATTTGGAAACGCTCACCATTGATGATGTGAAGGCTTTTTATAAGCAACATTATGTACCGGGGAAAGTGACGGTGGTTGTGGTCGGTGACGTTGATTTTAAAGAAGTAGAAAAAACGGTAGCGAAAAGTTTTGGCCGCATGAAGGCAAGGGCAGTTGAACCGCGCTTTAATCCTACAGAGCCTGAGCCCTTGGGCCCCAAACGTGTGGAAGTGCGTATTCCTGCCCAATTGCCTATGGTGGCGATGACCATACCTGTGCCGTCGTGGAAACCACATCAAAATGATGAACAAGCCGCGGCCATTGCTTTGGCGACTGAAATTTTGTCGGGTGGCAAATCGGCGGTGCTGAATCAGGTGTTGGTCAATGAAAAGCGCGTGGCCATGTCGGCGGGCGCAGGTTACGACCCTTTCACTATGGGGCTTGATGTTTGGTATGCCTATGGTGATACGGGCATTGGTCAACCGGTAGCCGATTTTGAGCAGGCCTTTTGGGTGTTGATGAAAAAGATGGGTAGTGAGTTGCCTGATGAACGTTTGTTTGAAGCCGCCAAGCGCCGCTTTATTGCTGGGGCTGTGTTTGCCCAAGATTCTTTGTATTTGCGCGCCAAACATATTGGCACGCTTGAAACTGTGGGCATAAGCGCTGATGAAAAAGACCGTTGGATTACGCTGATTCGCGGCGTGACACGCGAGCAAGTGCGCGATGCCATCAACACTTGGTTGGTGCCCAATCGCGCCACCACTGGGGTGTTGATTCCTACCGAAGCCAAACCAGCCAATGAGGTGAAATCATGAAGTTTAAAGCTTTAGCACTAGTTGCGATGTTTGCTTCGGCTTCGCCTATCACGGCAGCTGAAGTGCAACAACACACCATGGATAATGGTTTGAATGTATTGCTGATTGAAGCCCATCATGTGCCCATGGTGGCCATGCAGTTGGTGATGCCTGCGGGTAGTCGCTTTGATGCCGATGGCAAAGGTGGCTCTGCGATGTTGCTGGCGAGTATGCTAACTGACCACACCAAAAAGGCTGACCATCAAGCTTGGGCTGCAAAACTTGATGATGCGGCCATTCAGCTTTCTGCGGGGGCTGATCAAGATGCGATGTCGGTGTCGCTCACCGTGTTGTCAGAAGCATTGGATGAAGGTGTGAGCGCGATGGCAGAAGCTTTGTTGATGCCGGGCTGGGATAAAAAGCGTTTTGATTTTATCAAAACCAATGCCGTATCCGGTGCCACCCGTGCGCAAGAAGATGCCACCACGCATGCTGGTTTGGCAGCTGCCGAAATATTATTCCCCAATCATCCTTATGGGCATCTTGTGGGCGGAAGTTTGCAATCATTGCCTGCAATTAGCCTTGGTGATGTGAAAACATTATATGCCGCCCAAATTAAACCTGTGGGTGCGACGTTGGCAGTGAGCGGTGATATTACTATGCCCGAGCTGTTAAAAGTGTTGAATACGCATTTGAACCCATGGAGCGGTAAGCCCAAACAAGCGTTGGCAGATATTGAGCAAGCAAAACCTACTGCAAAGATGGAAGAAAATATCACGCTCGATAAAAATCAGGTCTTGGTGCAATGGATGCGCTTGGGTTTATCTCGGCACGATCCCTTATATATGGATGCCTTGGTGCTGAACCATATGCTGGGCGGCGGTGGTTTTGGTTCGCGTTTGATGGAAGAAATCCGTGAAAAACGCGGGCTTGTTTATGGCGTGTATTCGTGGTTTCAACCGCTAGAAACAGCTGGCGCTTATACCATTCGTTTGCAAACCCGCGCGGATCAAGCTGGGCAGGCTGAAGAAGTGTTGCAGCAAGTCTTGCAAAGCTTGGCCAATGGTGAAATTTCTCAGGATGAGCTGGACAAAAGTAAGGTCAACTTGATGGGTGGTTTTGCTCAGCGTATGGATTCCAACCGTGAAAGAGCGGGTTTGCTGGCAATGATGGGGCTGTATCACAAGCCTCTAAACTACTTGGAAAACTGGACGAAAAGCATTGAATCGGTCACTCTTGCGAGTGTTAAACTCGTGGCAGCATTATATTTGCAGCCGCAATTGTGGCACCGCATTCGTGTTGGGCCAGCAAAGCCATAAAAATTTATAAACCAAGGGAGGTGGCATGAAAACAGTTCTTGTTGTTGAAGATTCCAACACAAGCCGTGATGTCACCAGTCATTTTCTGCAGCAAGGGGGCTTTCGTGTACTTGAAGCCGAAGATGGCCAAGATGCCTTGGAAATTCTGCGCACGCGCCATGTTGATTTGATTCTTACCGATATCATGATGCCCAACCTTGATGGTTGGGGACTTTATCGCGAAATTCGCAGTGATAAGAGCTTTAATCTTACGCCTTTTGTGTTCCTTACGGTTTTGGATGAAATTCAAGACCAAATCAAAGGTTTAACCCTTGGTGTGGATGATTATCTCACCAAGCCAGTCACGCCCCAGCAGCTGATTGCACGCGTGAATACTGCCTTGATGCGCAGTGAGCGTTTGTCGCGTTATTTTTATCGTAATCCTGTGACTGATTTGGCCACAGAAAGTTATTTTCGCCAACGTTATATCCAAGAGTTTGACCGTAGTCGTGCCGCCAAATTGCCACTGAGTCTGGTGGTGGTTGGCATTGGTAATTATGAGTCCTTAGCCCGTGGTCATGCCGATTGGTTCGCAGAAAGCGCCTCCCGCGAAGCTGGTGCCATGCTGCGTGCCAAAACACGAAGTTACGATGTGGTTGCCGATATGGGGCAAGGTTGTTTCGCACTGTTGTTGCCGAATGTGGATGCCAAGCATGCAGAACAATGGGCTAAAAAGTTAAAAGACAGCTGGTCTTTATCATTATTGTGGCCAGAAACTGAGCAGCGCATTGCAGTGGATATTGGCTTTACCTGTGATGCCATATCGCCTGGCGATCATAATGCCTTGGAGTTACTGAAAAAGAACCTCGCCTCATTTGAGCGTAAGTGGTAATAAAAGTTCAAAAGCTATGAGGATCACGGCCGGACACATGCGCGGGCGCACATTGCGTGTGCCAGATATTCATGGCCTACGCCCAACTTCCTCACGGGTGCGTGAGGCTCTATTTAATATACTTGGTGATATTTCGGATGCATCAGTTTTGGATTTGTTTGCTGGTAGCGGCGTGATGGCATTGGAAAGTTTGTCGCGCGGTGCCAAATCTGCCATGAGTATTGAAGGCGACAGGTCAGCCTGTGAAGCCATGAAAAAGATTCAATCGGCTTGGCCAGTGCCCAACTGGAGCATTCAGAATGCCATGCTGCCCAAAGTTTTGAAGCTGCATGCGGGCACCTATTTTGATGTTATTTTTGCTGACCCACCCTATCAACAAGGGTTGTCGGTTCAGTTGCCACGATGGTTGTTGGATGCGGATATCAGCTTTGGTCGCTTGATTGTAGAGGAAGCCTCGCGTGAGCGTTTGGTTTGGCGCGAAATACAGCCTGAAAAAACGTATCGTTATGGTGAAACTACCTTATATGTGTTTCAAGGGCAGTGCGTGATCAACGAAAATATTGATGAAGAAATACCAGCTTTAGTGACGGAGCAGTGATGAGTTTTCGTACGGCTATTTACCCTGGCACCTTTGACCCCATCACACTCGGACACGTTGATGTGGTCCAGCGCGGCCTAAAATTGTTTGATGAAGTGATTATTGCTGTCGCAGAAAGCAGTAAAAAGCAGCCTATGTTTGATGCGCAAACACGATTGAACATGGTCAATGAGACTTTTGCGGGAGAGCCAAGAATCAAAGCGCTTACCTTTGATGGTCTGCTGATGGATGTGGTGCAGGAGCATCATGCGATGGCGGTATTGCGCGGCTTGCGAGCGGCCTCAGATTTTGAATATGAATTTCAACTTGCTGCAATGAACAGGCAACTGAACACGGAAGTTGAATCGGTGTTTGTGATGGCCAGAGAAGCGTACACGTTTGTGTCATCGAGTTTTATTCGTGAAATTTCGAGTATGGGCGGGGATGTGCAGTCGCTTGTGCCGGAGGCTGTGCGACCCTATTTGCTTCCCCATGTGGCCAAAAGAAAAGGATAAAAACATGCAATACGACTTAAAAGATAAAATCATTTTGGTCACTGGCGCCTCCGATGGTATTGGTGCTGCGGTGGCTGCAGGCCTTGGTGAGCAGGGTGCTAATGTCATTATTCTTGGTCGTAAAGAAGATAGTTTGGCGCAAACTCAGGCGCGTATAGAAGCGCTCGGCGGCCGCTGTTTGGTGGTGCCATTTGATTTGATGAACTTTGATAATTACGGCAAATTGTTTTTGGCGCTCAAAGATCAGGTGCCGCATCTGGATGGTTTGGTGCATTGCGCGGGTGAAGTGGATCGTTGCACCCCCATGGTGCATATCAAACCTGCTGAATTTCGAAAAATGTTGGATCTGAATTTAACGTCGCCAAATTTACTCACCCAAATCATGATGCCGCTGCTTAAGCGCGCAGAAGCTGCTTCGGTGATTTTCACTTCCTGTGATATGGTCGATGAAGATCAATTGCATTGGCATGGTTTTGGACTTGCGAAGCGGGCGTTGCCTTATGCTGCGGCGATGTGGCAAGGTGAAAGTCCTGATAAACCGTATCGTTTTAATGTGCTCAACCCAGGGCGCGTGCGTACAGAGATGTTTAAGCGGGCTTATCCAGGTTTGCATGGTCGTCATGTGCCTGCGCCAGTTGCGGTGGTGCCTGCATATTTACATCTGTTATCTGCACAAAGCAGTGAGATTCGTGGGCAAAGCTTGCATGCCATTGATTTGGTTCCGGCATTGAAAAATTACGTTGCCCCAGAGATTGAGGAAAACAATGTCTAAGCCCATTGACTTAAGTGTTAACTTTGCAGGGTTAAAGTTACAAACGCCGCTTGTTTTATTGTCGGGCTGTGTAGGTTTTGGTGAGGAATACACCCGCATTGAAGGCTTTTCGAATGCTGATGTGGGCGCTGTTATTCTGAAAGGCACCACGCTTGAGCCGCGCATGGGTAATGCCCCGCATCGTGTATATGAAACACCAGCAGGGATGCTCAATGCCATTGGTTTGCAAAACCCGGGTACGCGTTATGTGATTGATGAGGTTTTGCCGCGCTTGCCGCATCACGAAACGCAATTCTGGGCCAATGCCAATGGCTCTAGCTTGGAAGAATATGCCGAAGTGGCGGCGATGTTTGACGACTCGCCAGTGACGGCTATCGAAATCAATATCTCTTGTCCGAATGTGAAAGAAGGCGGGGTACATTTTGGTAATGACCCATGCATGGCAGCCAAAGTTGTCGCTGCAATGCGGGCAAGAACCAGCAAACCCTTGATTACCAAATTGTCGCCCAACAATGCAGATATTGCCGAGACTGCACGACTTTGTATTGAGGCGGGCACCGACGGTTTGTCGGTGATTAATACGCTCGTTGGTATGGCTGTGGATGTTGAGAATCGTAAACCTGTGATTGGCAATATTTCAGGTGGTTTATCGGGGCCTTGTGTGAAGCCGGTGGCTTTATGGAAAATTCATCAAACTCGGGCTGTTGCCGATAAACATGGTGTGCCCATTCTTGGGCAGGGCGGCCTCACTACGCCGCAGGATGCGCTTGAATTTGCCATTACCGGTGCCAGGGCACTTGGTTTGGGTACTGGCCTGTTTTACGATCCATTACTGTGCAAGAAAGTGTTGGCTGGCCTGGAAGATTATCTGAGCCGGCATGAGATGGATAGCTTCGAACAATTGGTAGGTAGCCTTAAGGTATGATGTTACGGGTGCTTGCCTTAAGTCTGTTGTGTTGGATTTCAACACCAGCTTGGGCAGGGTCGTTATCCTGGGTCACGCAAGAGCGCTGGGTGACTGTCAATCGCGTGATTGATGGTGATACCTTTACCACACGCCAAGGTGAAAAAATCCGCTTGCTTGGCATTAATGCCCCGGAAATTCGTCATGAAAGTTCTCGGGCAGAACCTTATGGTGAGACGGCAAAAGAAACGCTCACGAAACTCATTACAGGCAAGCAGGTACGCTTGGGCTTTGATCAAGAAACTATAGACAAATATGGTCGCACACTGGCGCATGTCTACTTGCGAGATGGTACCTGGGTGAATGGCGAAATGTTAAGGTTGGGTTCAGCTTTTGTTTATACGTTTCCACCCAACGTCAAGTCAGTCGAAGCATTGATAGGGTTTGAAAAGCAGGCGATGAGCAACAACATCGGCATATGGCAGGAGAAGCGCTGGCAGGTGTTAAAGCCAACGGAACTGGCATTGGATTTGCTTGGTCAGTTTCGCTTGATTGAAGGTGAAGTGAAGGTTAGCCGTTCGGCCAATTGGGCGTTTTATTTAGGGGAGCTGGCGGTAAGCGTTCCTAAGAAATATCGTGCATATTTCGCGAATTGGCGCAACGTTCGCAGTGGTGAGCGTGTGATAGTACGAGGGGTATTGCGCATGACCAAACAGGGGCAATGGTTTGTCAGCCTCCACACCAAAAGTGATATAAGTTACACCAAATGATGGGTGGAATCTTATATTGAAGCAGCGTTTATTTAACGCTTTTTAAACAAAAGGGAACGGTAGAGGGTGTTTATGAAAGGTTTTGTTCGACTTAGTTTAGCAGCAGCGCTTGGCCTATGCTTGGCTGCACCTGCAATGGCGCAAGAAAACGGCATGTCTTTGGGGTTGCATGAATGGGATTCGGGCATCGACCTGTCGACTTCGGATATTATTTTGGCAGCCAATGGCGCGCCAGCTACTTATCGTACAGCGGTGCCAAACATTCCTGATTCAGCCTTTGAAAAGCCCGCAGTGACTGAAAATAACTTACATATGTATCTTGGTCTGGCCTCGCTGGCGATGGGTGGTCTGGCAGCGATCTCAGTGCCTGAAGATCAGACTGATTTGTTAAACACAGTCCATTATAAAGCAGCCAAAGCATCCTGGCAGCTTGGGGCTATGGCGGTTGGTACAGGTTTGTATTCGCATTGGGATGACTTCTATCTTGAGGATGGCATTTTGGATCGCGACAACCTGCATGCATTGCTTGGCTTGCTAGGTACCCTAGGTTACTACCTTGCTGTGCAAGGCGCAGTAAATGATTACAATACCAAAGGTGCTGTAACTACAGACCATGCCTCCAAAGGCATATTCGGCGGCGGTGCAATGACCATTGCTATCGCGCTCACCTGGTAAAAAAGGAGAATAAAATGAAAAAAGTAGTTATACTGGGTCTTGCCATTTGTTTTGCGCCTGCACTGGCGCAAGCGAATTTGATTCCTGAAATGTTATCGCAATATGAAGCAGAAGGCGGCAGCAATTTTGATGCGGCAGCGGGTAAAAAAATGTGGTCACAAGAGTTCGCATCTGAAGATGGTGATATGCGTAGCTGCGCGACTTGCCACAATTCTGATGTGCGCACTGCTGGTAAACATAAAAAGACAGGCAAAGTGATTGCGGCTATGGCACCTTCTGTTCCTTTTGTAGCTTTGGAAGAGGGTGATGAGCCACGGTATACCGATGTGAAGAAAATCGAAAAATGGTTCAAACGCAATTGCAAATGGACTTATGGCCGTGAATGTACAGTACAGGAAAAGGGTGACTTCCTGATGTTCCTGAAAGACCAATAAGCGATCGATAAAAGAGAGATTCTAACACTATGAAAAAAGTATTGTTGTTTGCAGTGGTGATGATGTTTTCAGGCCAGGCTTTGGCTGAAGACTTCTTTTCAAACTTGTTCCGCTTCAAAGGCGTGAAGCCGATGACGGATAAGCTATACAAAGACAGCTGTGGTGAGTGTCATTTTGCATATCAAGCAGGCTTATTGCCAAAGCGCTCTTGGGAAAAAATGATGTTGGCGGATCAGCTCAGCGACCATTTTGGTGAAGTGGCTGACTTGGAAGAAGAAGATCGTATTGCGATTCGCGATATGTTGGTGGCTGATGCTGCGGATACTTCAATCTACAAACGCTCCATGAAAATTGACCGTTCTATCCCAGAAAATGCGACCCCTCTTCGTATCACTGAAACCCCGTACATCAAGAAGAAACACAAAGAGATGACTGACAAATATGTGAAGTTTAATCCCAAAGTGAAATCCTTGATTAACTGCAACACATGCCATCGTGAGATTGAAAAAGGCATTTTTGATGACGATACTGTGTTGATTCCGAATTTCGGCTACTGGAGCGAAATCGAGTAAACGATTGACGTGACTACGGTCACAGTAGGGCAATAATTTTTAATCAGCTTCATCTATGCAAATGCCAGAGAGGCAACAAAAGGAGTGTATTATGAAATTTAAACAATTAATGAGTGCAGTAGCATTCGTTGGAGCTATCAGCTTCGGCGCAACTTCTGCAAGCGCTACGCAAGATGCTTACGACATCAATCTAAAAGCTGTATACCCTAATACGACTGTAAGTTGCTTCATATGCCACACGGGCACTCCAGGCTCAATGCGCCCATATGGCAATGCATATACTGCTGCTGGTGGCGCAAAAAGCGGTACGACAGCTGCAATTCAAACGATTGATACGCAAGATGCCGATTCTGATAGTATCACAAATGGCGCAGAAATTCTTGCAAATACAGATCCAAATCCAGCCTCAACTGCTGGCGGCGGCGGCGGCGGTTGCATCACTGATGCAGCAACTACACCTTTGATGATGGTTTTGGCCATGCTGACTTTGGGTTTTTTTGTTCGTCGCAAAAAAGACTAAAATAAATTAAACAAACTGATGATATAAAGCTCTTCGGAATCAAGGTTTCGGAGAGCTTTTATAATGGTAAGAATCATGCGGAGGAATCCATGAAAGCGCTTTATTCTTTAAAAACACTGGTGGCCTGTGCCGTAGTCATGATGAGCATGAATGCAACAACTGCCCACGCAGAACAGCAGGCACTGGATAACTTAAATAACAACTATGGTACCAACTTATCTTCTTGTTCGTTGTGCCACACTTCAGCACCTGCCCTTTCGGTGTTTGGCCAAGCATTTAAAGCTGCTGGTGGAAGTAAAAATGCTTATAGTCCTGACTTTGTAGCGCTAAGTGCTGGCGATGCTGACGGTGATGGTACCACCAATGGTGCTGAGATTTTAGCTGGTACAGACCCCAACTCTTCAGCAACGACCATTGGTACGACAGGTCCTTCGGCATCAGTGGGCGGTTGTATGACTTCTGGCTTCACTGCGCCTTTGATGATGCTTGGTGCGTTGCTGGGCTTAGCTTTGTTCGCACGTCGCAAAGTTTAATATTTAAAATACGTGGACCTGCGACAGCTATAGCTTTCGTGGGCCTTTTTTTGGCTATTTTATAAGGAAGCTGAAATGAAATTATCACAATGGATGAAAGCGAGCTCAGTATTGCTGCTTGGGTTGCTGGTAACAAACACAGCTGAGGCCAGAGCTACCTATGTGTCACCACTTAACGCAGCTCTTGGCAGCAGTGTGTCTTGTGAAGCATGCCATATTGGCGGCCCATCTGGCAGCAACGCTAGCTACCCAATTGCCAGCACTTACCGCGCTGGTTTGGATTTGGCCAATTCTGACAGTGATAGTGATGGTTATACGAATAAACAAGAAGCGAGCGCTGCGATGACTTACTTTAATGATCCCGCAACGACGCCGTACATTTTACAGGCGACTACGGCATTTGCGGGTGCGAATACCAAAGTGATTGCAGATGCGGCTGCAGCCGAGACTGCATTTGCTGATACGTATAGCTTGGCTACGGGTGCGGCAACAATTTTGGGTGGTGTAAAAGTGACGCTAACACAACCAGATTCAGTGTACTTTAAAGCTGGGGGCGTGAATGCAAGTGATTTGGTATATACCGTTGATGTTTCAAACTTCGGAACGTTGGTGCCTGCATCTGATTGGTCTGCTGCTGCAAATGGAGCATTGAATATTCTTGCTCTACCAGCGGGTAATCTGGGTAGCGCAGATTATGTTGTGGTTCATACTGCCCTAGCCGTCAGTTCAGGGGCGCAACCAACAGGTGAAGATGAAGGGTTTGAATGTTTGATTGCGGGTATGCCATCGACGTTGGCGATGATGTTTGCGATGTTAGGCCTAGGATTCTTTGCTCGACGCAAATAAGAGATAGTTCAGTTAGACAGTAGAAGCCCTGTGATATGAAAATATCGCGGGGTTTTTTATTTGCGGCGTGGTGGTTTTCCAGCTTTAAAGGGACGCTTGCCTGATTTGTTTCCTAATCCATGCGTTTGCTGCGTTTTGAAGGTTTGACTGGTCCTTTTATTGCTGCCATATGCAGATTGATACGCAGGAATCAGCGCATCTTCACCGCTGCCAATGAGGTCAGCTCTGCCCATCTTAATTAAAGCCTCTTTGAGTATGACCCAATTTTCTGGGTCGTGATAACGCAAGAAAGCCTTGTGTAAATCACGTTGTTTTTTGCGGCGCGGGATGGGCACATGTTCGCTGTATTTGCTTTGCACCCTGCTGATTTTTTTCAGTGGGTTACGTTCAGAAAAATACATAGCGCTGGCTGTGGCCATGGGCGAAGGCAAAAAGGCCTGCACCTGATCAGCCTTGTAATCGTTTTTCTTCAGCCACAAAGCTAAATGCAGCATATCTTCATCGGTGGTCCCTGGATGGGCAGCGATGAAATAAGGAATCAAATACTGCTTTTTGCCGGCTTGTTTGGAGAATTTTTCAAACAAAGCTTTAAACGCATCATAGGAGCCAATGCCTGGCTTCATCATTTTGCTTAACGGGCCGCCCTCAGTATGTTCGGGCGCAATTTTCAAATAACCACCGACATGATGGGTGACCAATTCTTTGATGTATTCGGGCGATTCTACGGCCAAATCATAGCGTAAACCCGAAGCAATAAAGATGCGTTTGATACCTTTGAGTTCACGCGCTTTACGGTAGAGATGAATCAAAGGTTTGTGATCAGTGTTCAGATTTTCGCAAATGCCGGGGAACACGCAGGATGGGCGGCGGCACGCAGCTTCAACGGTGCGTGATTTGCATTGCAAGCGATACATATTGGCGGTGGGGCCACCCAAATCGGAAATCACGCCAGTAAAGCCAGGCGTTTTATCACGAATAGCTTCCACTTCTTTCAAAATCGAGGCTTCCGAGCGGCTTTGAATGATGCGGCCTTCATGTTCGGTGATGGAGCAGAAGGTGCAGCCGCCAAAACAACCACGCATGATGTTGACGCTGTTTTTAATCATTTCATAGGCAGGAATTTTCGAAGTTTCCGATTTGATGTCCCCATAACCCACATAAGGAAGGCGCGAGTAAGGCAAATCAAAAATAGCGTCCAGCTCTTCTGTCGTTAGCGGTATTGGCGGCGGATTGATCCACACCTCACGGCTGCCAAGACGCTGAATAATCGCTCTGGCATTACCCGGATTGGTTTCCAGATGCAGTAAGCGCGAAGCATGGGCATAAAGCACAGGGTCTGCGGCCACGGCTTCGTAAGCGGGTAAACGAATGACGGTGTTATCCCTGTGTTTGCCCACATTCATAATCGAGACGGGTTCTACTTTTTCGCGAAGTCTGTGCTGTTGTTTATCATCACAAGCTTCACTTTGCATCATGGCATAAGGATTGGGGTGAGCGATGGTTTCGCCTGGGGTATCGATTTCAGTGGAATCGACTTCATACCAACCGTTGGGTACATCTTTGCGCATCACGGCTGTGCCACGAATATCGAGCATGTCTTTAATCGATTCACCAGTGCCGAGGCGGTGGGCAATTTCAATGATTTGGCGCTCGCCATTGCCGTAGACAAGGATATCAGCTTTGGCATCCATCAATACCGAATGGCGCACTTTATCCGACCAGTAATCATAATGAGCAATACGGCGCAAACTGGCTTCAATGCCACCAATCACCACTGGCACGCCTTTGAATGCTTCGCGGCAGCGTTGAGCATAGACAGTCACCGCTCTATCAGGACGCTTGCCACCCACATTGCCGGGCGTGTAAGCATCATCAGAGCGAATCCTGCGCTCGGAAGTGTAGCGATTGACCATTGAGTCCATATTACCAGCGGTGACGCCCCAAAAGAGGTTGGGTTGCCCCAGTGCTTTAAAGGCATCGGCTGATTTCCAATCGGGTTGAGCAATGATGCCAACTCGGAAACCCTGTGCTTCCAAAGCCCTGCCAATCACGGCCATGCCAAAACTAGGCAAATCGACATAAGCATCGCCAGTGACCAACACGATATCGCAGCTGTCCCAACCCAAAGCATCCATATCTTGGCGCGACATGGGTAATTGATAAGCAGGTTGCTCATGGGCATTTGCCCAATATTTGGGGTAGGAAAGAATAGAGTGCGGAGGTTGCTGCGATTGAGCCAAAGAGAATGGCACCTTAGAAGTGGCCATTATTTACCCAGCAAAGAATTTAGGGCGAGCTCTGGGTCTTCTTGGCGCATCAATGATTCACCCACCAAGAAGCCGTAGATATCGTGGCTGTTCATCATTTGAATATCATCAAAGGTAAAAATGCCAGACTCGGTAATCACTGTGCGTTCTTCCGGGAGGTTAGCCAGTAAATCAATGGTAGTTTGTAAGGTGATATCAAAGGTGTGCAAATTGCGATTGTTGATACCCAGCAAAGGGGTATTCAACTGCATGGCACGTTCAAGTTCATTTGCATCGTGCACTTCGGGGAGCACCGACAATCCAAGCTCAAGCGCAGCCTCACAGAGTTCCGCAGCCAGTGCATCATCAATCATGGCCATAATCAGCAAAATGCAATCGGCACCCATGGCTCTGGCTTCAATAATTTGGTAAGGGTCGAGCATAAAATCTTTACGCAAAATGGGGATGTTCACATTGGCACGAATATCACGCACAAATTGATCATCACCCTGAAAATATTTCACATCGGTGAGTACCGACAAACACGCAGCGCCAGCAGCTTCATACGATTTGGCAATGGATGCAGGGTTAAAATCTTCGCGGATAATTCCTTTGGAAGGGGATGCTTTTTTTACTTCGGCAATCACCGCATTTTCAGCTTTGCTGATGCGATGTTGCAAAGCCCCAGCAAAATCCAAAGGTGTATAAGCCATGGCACTGGCCATCAACTGTGCACCCGATAACACTTGCTTGCGCGCGGCCACCCACTCTTTTTTGTAGGCAGCGATTTCATTTAAAATGGAGCTCATGTGTTTGTTACCTTTTTAAACCGCGAAGGACGCGAAGTTTCGCGAAGTATTTTTTTATAATGCATTGATTACCCGTTTGATTCCACGCTTTAGGCTCGTGACGTTAAAATTGATGAGGAGACCAAGCTTTTTATCTGCCATTTTTAAGTAGGATAGTACTTGCGCTGTGTGAATGGGTAAAAGGCTTTCTACAGCCTTTAATTCAATAATTAAATCGTTCTCAACCAATAAATCAATGCGATATCCTGCTTCAATTTCTTGTCCATCATAATAAATCGGTAGTGAAACCTGAGCCATAGCATGAATGCCTTGTTTGCGAAGTTCATAAAGTAAACAGTGTTCATAAGCCGATTCCAACAATCCAGCACCCAGAGCAGAATGCACCTTGATAGCAGCACCAATCACAGTATGACTTAATTCTTCTAACCTTTGCGAAACTTCGCGGTTCATCTTTTATTTGTTTGTGAATGCAATCAGCGCATCCAATGTCGCGGTGGCTTGGCCGGAATCGATGGTTTCAGCGGCAATGCTTAGGCCGTCGTTGATACTGTCGACTTTGCCTGCCACCCAAAGGGCAGCGGCTGTGTTGAGCAATACGATGTCGCGGCCTGCGCCTTGCACGCCAGCAAGGATATGGCGAATCACTTCAGCATTGATGCTGGCATCGCCGCCTTGCAAAGCTTCGGGGGTGGCGTAAGGCATACCAAATGCTGCTGGGTCAATTTCAAAGCGATGTGGTGTTTGGCCAGCTTGCACCCAGACGGCGTCAGTAATGGCAGTGGTAGTGATTTCATCCAAACCATCGCGGCCATGCACCACCAAAGCACGTTTGCAGCCGAGTTTACTTAAAGCGCCAGCCACCAAATCGAGTTTTTCTTCACCAAACACACCCAAAATTTGATAATCAGCATTGGCTGGGTTGGTCAAAGGCCCAAGTAGATTAAACACCGAGCGCACGCCCATTTCGCGGCGCACAGGGCCTGCATATTTCATGGCGGGATGACATTGCGGGGCAAACAAAAAGCCAATGCCCACTTCATCAATGCAAGCTGCAACTTGTTCAGGCGAGATATCCAGCTTCACGCCCAAAGCTTCAAGCACATCGGCGCTACCTGATTTTGAAGAAATAGCGCGGTTGCCGTGTTTGGCCACTGGCACGCCAGCAGCAGCAGTCACCAAGGCGACAGTGGTCGAGATATTAAAAGTTGAAGCCCCATCGCCACCAGTGCCGCAGGTGTCGAGCAAACCTGTGGCTTGAGGTTGAATGCGTGTGGCTGCCGAGCGCATGGCGCGGGCTGCGCCAGCTACCAAATCGGAAGTTTCGCCGCGAATGCTCAGGCCCATCAAAAGCGCACCAATTTGCGCAGGCGTGGCTTCGCCCTGCATGATTTGGTTGAACACCTGTTCGGCTTGCTGCTCATTCAAAACTGTGCCTTTTTGGGTGTCGGCAATGGCTTGTTGGATAAGGTAAGTCATGCGTTAAAACTCCATAAAGTTTTTGAGCATGGCGTGGCCATGTTCGGTTAAAATCGATTCGGGATGAAATTGCAGGCCAAAAGTGGGGAACTCCACATGGCGCAAGCCCATCAATTCACCTTCGGGTGTCCAGGCGGTGCGTTTGAGCGCTGCGGGCAGCGGCTCATCCACAATCAATGAGTGGTAACGCGTTGCTGTAAATGGCGTAGGCAAACCTGTGAATAAACCTTGCTCATCATGATGAATGGGGCTGACTTTACCGTGCATCAAACGCGGCGCGCGAATCACTTTGCCGCCAAAGACTTCACCAATGGATTGATGGCCAAGGCAGACGCCAAGAATGGGCAGTTTGCCAGAGAAATGCGCAATCACTGCCTTAGAGATGCCTGCTTCGCTGGGCGTGCATGGGCCCGGCGAGACCAGAATGCGAGCAGGGTTGAGCGCTTCAATCTCTTCAATACTGATTTGATCGTTGCGAAACACTTGTGGGGTATCGCCCAACTCGCCCAGGTATTGCACAAGGTTGAAAGTGAAAGAATCGTAGTTATCAATAACTAATGTGTTCGAAGACATGACTTAGCCCTCTCCTGAATTGTTTTGAGCAGCAGCCAGTGCCACAGCGCGAAACATCGCCGAAGCTTTGTTCACGCATTCCTGGTATTCACTTTCAGGCACGGAATCTGCAACCAGACCAGCGCCTGCTTGCACATGCAACATGCCATCTTCAATGACAGCGGTGCGGATAATAATGGCGGTGTCCATATTTTCACCACCAAATGAGATATGCCCGATACAGCCGCCATACGCGCCGCGTGGCTGGCTTTCAAGCTCATCAATAATTTGCATGGCTCTGATTTTTGGTGCACCGGATAAGGTGCCCGCAGGGAAAGTGGCGGCCAGCAAATCGAGGGCATCCACATCATCACGCAATCTGCCTTCCACTTGCGAAACAATGTGCATCACATGCGAGTAACGCTCAATGGCCATCGAATCGGTTACTTTCACCGAGCCAAATTCACTGACGCGGCCCAAATCATTACGCCCCAAATCGACAAGCATCACGTGTTCTGCCAGCTCTTTGGTGTCAGCCAATAATTCTTCTTCCAAGGCCAAATCCAGCGCCGCAGTTTTGCCGCGCGGGCGGGTGCCAGCAATGGGGCGGACTATGGCTTTATGGCCTTCTTTACGCACCAAAATTTCAGGTGAAGAACCAATTAGGGTCACATCCTGAATAGCCATATAAAACAAATATGGCGATGGATTGATATGGCGAATGGCGCGATAAAGCGTGAGCGGGTCAACCGTCAGCGGTGTGGAAAAGCGCTGCGAGACCACCACCTGAAAAATATCGCCCGCCAAAATGTATTCCTTGGATGCTTCAACCATGGCTTCATATTCGGCCTGGCTTACATTCGAAGGCGGCACTTCCAGTGCTAAACCATGTTGAGCAAACGGATGAAAGGGTTTGGGTGCAGGCGTGTTGGCCAGCGTCTTTTCAATCGTATCAAGGATGCTGGCAGCTTGCCCTGCATCACGCTCCAGCGCACACAAATGCACCACGCCTTTGAGGTTGTCGTGCACAATAAATCGATCCACCAGCATATACGCTGCAATCACATTGTCGGTAGGAGTGGCTGCCACGCTGGGCTCAAAGCGATGGATTATATCGTAGGAGAAATAACCCACAGCCCCGCCAGTAAAAGGCAAAAAGGTGGTGTTTTCATCAGCAAATTGCACCTTGTCTTGGTCGATCACCTGCGAACGAATCCAGCTTAATACATCGCCATCTGCATCAAAATTGGTGGTGCCATCGCGGTAGGAAAGGTGCAGGCCATCGGCTTTTTCAGTGGCTACAGCCGCAGGGTCAAAACCAATGATACTATAACGCCCCCAATGCTCGCCGCCCTCTGCGCTTTCAAAAAGAAAGCAATCATAATCGCCGCGCAAGCGGGAAAACAACGATACGGGCGTATCGCAATCAGCAGATAAAATGCGTTGAAAAAGTTTCACTGGTAACCTCAAGTTGGTGAATTGGTGCGCATATTGACACAAATTGTTGAGCATGGCTAAATGCGCCGCGTCTAAGATGCAACAGGTATGTGCTTAATGCCTTGTCTGGTTGCAAATTGGGGCTTTAGCTCAGCTGGGAGAGCGGTTCGCTGGCAGCGAACAGGTCAGCGGTTCGATCCCGCTAAGCTCCACCAAATCTACATTTAGTAGTGTCCAATATAAGCCAGTAACTGTTGCGGTTACTGGCTTTTTTATTGCCTTGTTGTCCGATACAGTCCCGTGCTATCCAGCAACATACCGACAAATTGACGGTATTTGTGACGGTATTTTTTTAATTGCGGTATTTTGCTTCTTCAGATACCGTCTTTTCTCGAGGTGACGTTATGGCATTAACAGATGTGAAGGTAAAAGCAGCAATTGTCCCTGAAGATAAGAAACAAATGAAGCTAGCTGACGGCGGCGGTTTGTACTTGCTCGTTAATAAGACTGGAAAATATTGGCGACTTGATTATCGCTTTGCTGGCAAGCGGAAAACGTTAGCGATTGGGATTTATCCAGTAATCACCCTTAAATCCGCACGTGCGGCTAGAGAACTGGCTAAAGAGCAGTTGAGCCGTGGCGTTGACCCTAGCCAAGCTAAAAAGGAAGCTGAAATTGAACGTAGAGCAGTGAGTTATGCAGCTACTTTTGAAAGCGTAGCTCGTGAATGGTTTGCGGGTTACAAAAAAGACCTCTCTGAAAACTATGCCGCGAAGGTGATGACAAGCTTAGAGCAAAATGTTTTTCCTTGGCTTGGTCCTATGCCCATTAAAGATATTAAGGCGGCTTTGGTTTTAGAGACATTGAAGCGCATCGCCAATAGGGGTGCTGAGGAGACAGCAAGGCGCGTTAAAGCGTTATGCTCGCAAGTGTTTTGTTATGCGGTTCTTCATCATGACTTAGATCAAGACCCAACCATGATGATTAAAGGTTTTTTGAAAAATAAGAAAAAGAAACATTACGCCTGTATCACCGATGCAAAACAGGCTGGCGAACTTATGCGCGCAATGCATAACTTTGATGGCACATTCGTAGTGAAATCGGCTTTATTACTAACGCCCTATTTATTTCTAAGGCCGGGCGAGTTGCGTCAACTCGAATGGCAAGATATCGATTTTGAGCATAAGCAAATCAAGCTAGCAGCCGAGAAAATGAAAATGAAAGAGGTGCATATCGTACCGCTCTCTCGCCAAGCCATTTCAATTTTGAAGGATATTCAGCCTCTTACAGGTCGCGGCCGCTATATCTTTCCGTCTATCAGAACCAACCTTCGCCCTATCAGTAATAACACTGTCAATGTGGCCTTGCGCCGCTTAGGTTATGATAAAGAAACCATGACAGCCCACGGATTCCGAGGAATGGCATCTACGTTGTTGCATGAGAGAGGGTTTAATTCGGATTTTATTGAACGTCAACTGGCCCACAAAGAAGGGAATGCCATCAAGGAGGCTTACAATCATGCCCGACATTTGCCCGAGCGTGTCGGAATGATGCACTTAAAAATGGTGCTGAAATAATACCAATGTACCGGCAAGCCTAGAAGATGGCATGTGCTGCTATGAATTGATTCTTATTTCATGCGTGATTACAAGTGCGCATAATTATGTGGTTATGCTTTTTCCGACAATGCATAGTGTGTTTTCTAATGAATTTAGCCACTGATTCTGATTCAAAGTAGCCGCGCATTATGGTTGTGACCTTACCAGTGGTGTTGGCGGTGGAATCTTAGTGCCGAACTGCGATAAATGGCCACCAATGGACAGTCGGGAGCCATTCCGTAAAAGTTAAAGATGTCGCCCAGATAGGTAGGGTGTAACCCCTTGCCCTAGTCTTAACATTCAATATCAAGGGGTATCTGTGGGAGGATAATATATAAAACCGCTGCCATGTAGCAACTGCTCACCGGCAAAAAACGCCTGCCCCCCTTCGATCAAACCCACACCGGCTACAAACAAACCGACCTCGGCGAAATCCCGAATGATTGGGAAGTTGTTAACTTACTTGATGTCGCAAACTTAATTCATGGTAAAGCTCACGAGCCATACGTAGTCGATGCTGGTGACTACATAGTGGTTAATTCAAAATTTGTATCTACAGAAGGCAAGGTTAGAAAAACATGCAGCAAGAATGATTGCCCCGCGAAAAAGGGTGATGTGTTGATGGTGCTAAGTGATTTGCCGAATGGAAAGGCATTGGCGAAATGTTACTTGGTCAATGAAGATAGTGTTTATGCTGTTAACCAACGGGTTTGTATCTATCGATCAACTAAAATAGTTCCCGAATTCCTTTTTTATAATCTTAACAGGCTTAAGTATTTCCTTGGTTTAGATGATGGGGTGACCCAGACGCATATTTTGAATGGAGATATAGCAGCTTGCCAAATATATGTGCCTAAAGATAAAGAAGAGCAGAAAGCTATTGCATGCGTATTGGCTGATATGAATAAAGAGATTGAGGAACAAGAACATCGCCTCAACAAAACCCAACAACTCAAACAGGGCATGATGCAGGAGTTGCTGACGGGTCGGACGCGGTTGGTATGAACGGGCAGGAAATACCTTCTTATAGCATTGAAGACCACCAACACCGCTTGGCTGCTTGGAGTGCTTCGCGGGTGGCAAGTGCCAGCAAGCTGTGTCGTTTCTCTGTTAAGCAGGGTGTTGCGATATTGGAGATGAGTGGATTCGATGCTGCATTGGCCAAGCCGGAACAATTGCCTGAGCCCAAGTTTATCGACGAGAAGCATCTGGCGTGGCGCGAGGATGTCATCAAAGCGTCGGCATCGTTGTCATTTTCGCATGGTGTGGCTGCAAAGCTGATTAACACCTATCTCAAGGCACGCTTTGTGTGTGGGGGATACCATCAGCATCCCAATGTGGAAGCACTGCATCCGCCTGTGGATAGGCTGCTGCTCAACCAACTGCCGAAGGAAAACGTTGCTGGCCTCAAACATGAGTGGCTGATGCACAAAAACAAAGCATGGTCGAAATTCACATCCGATGACTATCAGGCTGTTATCAATCACTTTCGACAAGCCATGCCGGGGCGACCTTTGTGGGAAATCGAACAATACTGGCAAGGCTATCAATGAGTGGCTTTACCCATTTCATCGGCTGGGATGTTGGCGCATGGCACTGCGATACGAATAGCAAAAGCCGTGATGCGATTGTGATTCTGGATGAAGCCTTAAACATTGTGGGCGCGCCTTGGCGCGGCAATCTGCGCGAAAGCATCAATGCAGCGGCGTCTGCGGGGGAGTGGCTAGAGTCGTGGCGGGATGATGAGAATGATTTTAGGCAGGGTTATCATTGAAGCTGTGTTGGCCCTGTGATTTCGAGATATCAAAGACAGAAATTTGAGTTATTTTTTATCGTGTTTCGAGATATCGTAATTATATCTTATCCGTCAATATATTGATATTATTGAAATAAAAGCGCTTAATTCGAGATATCTGCATGCTCTTGTTAGAGAAGGTGACTGGTATGGCTATGTTTAAACATCATGATTTGACGCTCATTAACCCCGCATTCGATTCACCGCTGGTGGACGTATTGACCGAGCTGGAACATTTACGTCGGCTTCAGCTTGCGGGGTCTACACCTGCGCCTATCTTTTTTCAGCTTAAATCCATTTTCCATATGTTAGAAAGCTTGGGCTCTGCTCGTATTGAAGGCAATCACACCACATTGGCAGATTATGTGGAGAGTAAACTCGATGAACATCAGCATGTCCCAGCTGATCAATTGCGTGAAATGACAAATATCGAAGCGGCGATGCTCTATATCGAAGAACATGTCAGCCCGGGTGCTCCAATAAGCGAGAAGTTGATTCGGGAGCTGCATGCTATTGCTGTGAAAGACCTCAAACGAGAAGGTGACGCTACCCCTGGCGCTTATCGGCAGCAGCAGGTGCAGATTGCGCAGGCGGAGCATCTGCCGCCCGAAGCGATGCAGGTGCAAGGCTATATGCAGGAGCTGGTCGCATTTATTAATGAGGGTCACCCATCCAAATATGACCTTATTAAGGTGGCGCTTGCTCACCATCGCTTTGGCTGGATTCACCCCTTTGGTAACGGCAATGGCAGGGTGGTGCGATTGCTGACCTATGCCTTGATGATTAAATATGGGTTTAATGTGCAAGTGGGCGGAAGGGTGCTCAATCCTACGGCTGTGTTTTGCAATGACAGGGACATCTATTACAGCAAGTTGGCAGAAGCGGATACGGGGCTTTTGGAGGGTCGAGAAGGTTGGTGTATCTATGTGTTGCAGGGCATTCTTGATGAGCTTCGCAAAGTGGATCAATTGACGGATGCGGACTTTCTCAATGATAAGATTATTGGCCCAGCATTAGCATACGCCAGAGAACGGGAATTGATTACTGCCCAAGAAGCAAACTTATTACTTACTGCTGCCAAATTGGGCGTTGCTAAAGCGGGCGATTTGGTGATGCCCAAGCTCACTGATGCGCAACGTACTTACCAAATTAAAAAGATGGTTGATCGCAAGATGCTGCTGCCCATTAAAAAAGGTGCACGCCAATATACCATAGGATTTAAAAACAATTATCTGCTAAGGGGCGTGATTCATGCTTTGACTACTGAAGGCTTTGTCCCAAGCAGTATGA
The DNA here is from genome assembly GCA_002323245.1 of Mariprofundus sp. UBA1536. Taxonomy (GTDB): domain Bacteria; phylum Pseudomonadota; class Zetaproteobacteria; order Mariprofundales; family Mariprofundaceae; genus Ghiorsea. Next base: position 95,799 of record DCPU01000016.1, read on the forward strand.
GCAGCACGATGAGCAATGATGCTGTGGTGGACAAAGGATAATGGCAAATAACTTGGGTGGTCGCGGCGAGCTTGTGGGGGAACAAAATGAGTAGTATTGGTCAACGCGAACGCGCTACGCAAAATCGAGTAGTGGAGCTATTCCAGAATGAATTGGAATATGACTATTACGGTGATTGGCAAGATCGCGCCGATAACTCGAACATCGAAGAAGCGTATTTGGCAGAGTGGTTGGGCAAGCAGGGTGTAAATGCTTCGTTGGCAGCCCTTGCCATTCGTGATTTTAAACGTGCTGCCAATATGGGCGATGGGAAGAAGCTTTTTCATGCCAATAAGGATGTATACAGCCTGCTTCGTATTTCATCGGCTGGGATGTCGGCGCATGGCATTGCGAGCAAAATGAAGCCAACGGCGCAGCCGCGGTTGTTTAAGTAGGGTATGAGTACAAGGAGAAGCACGATGAGCTATCAACCGCCTTTTACCGTTACTACGGAAATCGTTACCTTAATTAGCGCTATTAGCGAGCAGGTTGGTTTTGTGCAGCGGGACTATCTGGATGCTTCACCACAGCTCCGAAAAGCGAATCGTATCAAAACGATTACCGGCACATTACAGATTGAAGGCAGTAGCCTGAGTGAAGCGCAGGTATCGGCGGTATTGGATGGTAAACCTGTGCTGGCATCAGAGCGTGAGTTTGCCGAGGTGAAAGGAGCGATAGCTGCCTATGATAAGCTCAATGAGCTGAATCCACTTCAACTGGATCATTTGCTTGAAGCGCATCGCTTGATGATGGACGATGTGTTGAATCAGGCTGGTGTCTTTCGCGATAAGCAGGTGGGCATCTATAAAGGCAAAGAGGTTGTGCATGTTGCACCACCTGCCCATCAAATATCGGGGCTGATGGCAGAACTGTTTGACTGGGTGAAAAAAACCGAAACCCACCCTTTGATTACCAGCAGTGTGTTTCACTATGAATTTGAATTTATTCATCCTTTTATCGATGGAAATGGGCGTATGGGCAGGCTTTGGCAAACCTTGTTGCTTGCTCAGTGGAAGCCGTTATTTGCGGACATGCCCTTAGAAAGCGTGATTAAATCGCATCAGCAGGACTATTATCAGGCATTAGGCAGTGCAGATTCACAAGCCGATAGCACGGTGTTTATCACCTTTATGCTTAGAGCGATTCTGCAAACATTGGAAAACGCCCCAGTAAACGCCCCTCAAAATGCCCCTGTAAAACCAGGTGGGCTAAAAACTCCGGAAGCCATTTTGGCATTGGTTGAGCAAAACCAAGCTATCACCCGCGCGCAAATTGCAGAACAGATTGGCAAAGATATTCGCACGATTGGCCGAGCGATTAAAAAACTCCAAGACGACGGGAAGCTACGCAGAGTTGGTTCGGATAAAACGGGGTATTGGGAACTGTTAGGGGAAGATAAATGAGCGAATCGCAGCATGTGGAGTGGAAAGAGTCGTGGCGGGATGAATACCTGAAATGGGTCTGCGGCTTTGGGCGGTGTTCTGGTTATCGGGCGCAATGATGCGGGTGAAGATGTGGGCATTGCCGATGCCCGCCAGCTTTTGGAAATCCTTCCCAATAAAGTGCGCGATTTGCTGGGCATTATTGTGGATGTGAATTTACTTGCAGTTGATGGCAAGGAATTGCTGGAGATTGTGGTGGAGCCTTACCCTTATCCCATCAGTTACAAAGGCCAATACCATTACCGAACAGGTAGCACCAAACAGGAATTGAAGGGTGCGGCGCTGGATCAGTTTTTGCTCAAGAAGCAGGGCAAGCGCTGGGATGGTGTGCCTGTTCCCCATGTGACCGCTGATGATTTGAACGCTAAGACATTCGATGATTTCAAAGCTCAGGCGATGAAGAGCAAGCGGGTGGATGAAGAGGTGCTTGGCGAGAGCAATGCCCACTTGCTTGAAAGACTGCACCTTAATGATGGGGCGTATCTGAAACGCGCAGCTATTTTGTTGTTTCATCCTGACCCTGAGCGTTTTGTGACTGGGGCTTATGTAAAGATTGGTTATTTCGCATCCGATGATGATTTGCGCTATCAGGATGAGGTGCACGGCAATCTCTTTGAACAGGTCAAAGGTTGTTTGGATCTGTTGCGCACCAAATATATGAAGGCTGAAATTCGCTATGAGGGAGAGCAGCGGATTGAGGAGTTTCCATATCCCGATGCTGCCTTGCGCGAAGCGCTGCTTAATGCCATTGCCCATAAGGATTACAGTGGCGGCAGCCCCATTCAAATCAGTGTTTACGACCATAAAATGATGTTTTGGAATGAAGGGCAATTGCCTGAGCATTGGACGGTGGCGCAATTATCGCAAAAACATCCTTCAAAACCGCATAACCCTGATATTGCCAACGCTTTTTTCCGTGCGGGTTTGATTGAATCTTGGGGCAGAGGTACGTTGAAGATTCTCAAGGCGTGCGAGGATGCAGGTTTGCCTATGCCAGCCTATAAGTATGACCTTTCTGGTTTTATCGTGGAAATGCCGGGGAAAACGCCGGACATGATTCTAGATGCTTTAAGGCAAGATCCTACGCTTTCCATTCCAAGCATTGCCGTGCTTATAAGTAAATCCGAAAGTGCAGTTGAGAGAGCTATAAGAAAGCTGCGCGAAGATGGCCGCCTGGAACGGGTGGGTCCAGCCAAGGGCGGTAGCTGGAAGGTGTTGGGGGAAGAGGAATGAGTGATATAGGCCAACGCGAACGCGCCACACAAAATTGTTGTGGCATAGTTAATGTAGTGGTCAACAAAATTTGGCCACGTTATTAGAGTTTTTTCCAAAATAGCCGTTCAGCAATATTTGGAGCCAACCCATCATTATGTTGGTGAGGTCTTATCTGGCTCACCATTCCCTCTCCCATAAAAAGCCTCTAATTTCGTCGCTAAAAAGTGAGGTGCTGAAACCATTTGAATTTCAACACCATTGGGAAGTGTTAGCGTATTCGCTGCTTGCAGCGCTTCTGGATACCACTTATTGCTAAAGCCAAGAATATCTTCACTGGTCGGCATCACATCGACAATGACGAAGCCATACACCCAGCGGCAAATTGGAGCTTCATCATCGGTGTCTTCTCGAAACCCTTGCTGTCGAAGTTTCTCTGATAAGTCGTGGTAATCATGCATCGTTGTGATTTCAACAATCACATCCACATCTTTTGTTTCCCTGGGTGGTGGAGATGCAGCGTCAGTCACTAACAACCCTGTTGCGCACCCACCTAGGAAGACGACATCATCCACCAGTGACCCAAGCCCTGCAGCCACTATTTGTAGCATTTCTATATTTGGGTCGTTTAGTTTCATTTCGATGACAACCTATTGTTAAGCTGGTCTATAGCCATCTTTCTCTCTCTTGCTCGACCACCCCGTATAGCATCCACCAAGGCCAGAAGCTCATAAAGTGCTTTATCATTTCGAGCTGCTTTCGGTGCTGACTTATGCAATGGCGAGAAAGATATACCCCGCACATCACCTTCAGGGTCAGGCCATACATGTGGAAGCTCATTTGACTCGGCAAACTCTTTGTTCAGCGGCGGTGCAAAAGAGGCAGTTGCCACACCTCGGCATGGCTCACCAATCTCTGGTGCAAACGCGAACCGCACCCCATGCACAAGAAACTCTTTCAAGTTTGCAGATATCACTTTGTAGCCTTTATCTTTGCGAATCAGATTTGCTTTTAGCAGCTGCTGAATACAACCGTGCACTATTGAGGCGCTTAAGCCCAAAGATTCTCCTATGCGCTGCATAGGACATGGCTCATTCCTAAGAACAACCAGCTTCAAAGCAACATATATGTCCTGTGACTTTAACTCCATAACAACACCTCTAATATTCTGTATTCTGGAATCGCGAATACCGAATGTCAAATTCATTGCATTATCACATGCACGATGCTGTCGATTTATTTGACTATTATATCAACGTATATTCTGTTCACTTTCTTTGATTTCGATGGTGCGCCGGATCTCATCTGCTTTCTCATTCAGCCCTGCAAATATGGCATCTGCCACCGCTGCTGGAAAGTTTGCAGGCAACATCGCTTTGACTTTAGCAATCACACTGGGTGTGTCCGCAACAATCTCGACAAGCATGTCATGCACCTCAGCGCCAAGCCCAAGCTTTTCGGCCATGTTATAAAAATGCCGAGGAGAAATTTCCTTCAATTTGTAATGCACATTCTTCGATTTAAAGGCCATGGCCAGCTTTGCATCATGCGGGCTGAGTTGATTCGCTTTTTTACCCATTATCGGCCAGGTGGAAAGCACATCATAAATCGGCGTCATGCGATAAGTGCCCGAAGCTTCATGAAATAAACTGAAATTCTTCGCATGCCCATCGGTTGCCGCCAGCATCCAGAAAATCACCTGCGTCTTAAAGAAACTTCTGCGGTCTTGATGGGACACGCTGGAACCACGCAGCAGCATAAGGATTTCAACCATCCCAGGCCCACCATCACTTTCATACTTCAACGATGATGGCAGACCCAATGCCTGGCACATATCTTCTTGAGGCAGGCGCAACCAATAACTTCCATCTTGCGAAAGCTTTCGATCAAAGCGTTTTACAATCAGCGCTTTGGTTTCACCAAAGGTACCCATTTCACAATGTGCTGTATCGATAGTATATGCATCCATGATGTTTGAGCATAACCACTCATTCTCTACAGATGAGAACCTATCTGCATCCATATTCCCCACCAATCCAAGTGGTAGCTTCATGATATGTGTCGTTGGTGTTTGCCCCAAAGGAAGGCACCACTGGCCTTCATGCCATAGCAGTGCTGTTTTTTCCTGTGCTCCCGCAATAGAAATTCTAAATTCGTCAGTCTCTTCGCGCAGAAAGGCATCGCTGGATGCAACTTTTAATTGCTGCTCCACCTCCAAATCTGAAAGTGGCTTCGCCTTAATCGTATCCCAACCTTCAGGCTGTTCACCTTCTGCTAGTAGCTGGATTGCCCCCACACAATCACGGCCAATTTCAGCCAATAATTCAAATGAGGAACTGTTTCTGACTGCATATTTCTGCTGAATCCTTTTGCGGATTTTATCGCTATCGGGCAGTAAATTATCGAAGAAGTTTTCAACCACATCACCCTCAAAAGGTAAGTTCTGCGGTTTAAAAGGCATGGATAAAGACAATACACGCCGCGAAGGATGCTCAAGCCATTGATCGGCATACTGGAATTGTTGCGGCTTGGTTTTAAAAACTGTCCAAGTGCCAACAAGTAAACCATTCATCCATACATTTAAAGATTTCTGGTTCTTTTTCCGCCTCGTCTTAACTTCTACCATGATTCAACATCAGGTGAGACGGCTTTTGGCGCATCCTTCGTCCGCTCACGCAGAACCAAGTCCATATCCAACTCCGAGCATATTTGTAAAATACGCTCAAAATGGACTTTTTCAGGTGATGTCTCATTGCGCGCAAATACGCGCTGCGAGATACCAAGCTTTTGCCCCATATCTGTTTGCGTCAAACCCAAAGACTTTCTTTTACTCTTCAAGATATCCGAAAGTTGTTTTGCAATAGCGATTTTATATTCCATACCATCACCTCAAAGCACAACCATAGACCTCATAAAGTCTAAAGTAAATATAGTCCTTTAGGGGTCTAAATATAAAATAGAACACACATGGTCTATCTTCAGGGACAATTGCTGCTTTTACCTTCACATCTGTTAATGCCATAACGTCACCTCGAGAAATGACGGTATCTGAAGAAGAAAAATACTGTAATTCACTGCTGTCCGGTTAAAGAAAAGCACTGCATAAAAAAGGTCTGAATTCCCGCGTCATAGTGTAACACTAAATACTAATAACAATGCATCATCTTAGACTAATATAGACGCGACATCTTAAACTAGTTACGGTGCAGTATATATCAGCCACACCATGTCATCGAAGAAAGGATGTAATTATGGCCTCTCCATCAGAAAAGTTGGCGCAGTCGCTCGAGGTGCTGCAGGCGCTTATGCAGTCTGGGAAGGTCGCGATTCGTTCGGCGGATTTGACGCGGCTGCACAGAGAGCGCCTTGTAAAACAAGGATTTTTACAGGAAGTGGTTCGTGGTTGGTATATCCAATCTCGCCCCGATGAAAAGGAGGGCGATAGCACAGCGTGGTATGCCTCATTTTGGAAATTTTGCGCCGGTTATTTGGATTTTCGCTTTAACAACGACTGGATTCTTACACCCGAGCAATCCATATCGCTGCTGGTGGAAAATCAATCGTCCCCTCGCCAGCTTCTGGTGCGCGCGCCAAAAGCTGGCAACAATATCTTGGCGCTTTTGCATGGCTCATCATTATTGGATGTGGTATCGACGCTGCCTGAGCAGAAAGATCGCATTGTGCAAGATGGCATACAATTGTTCGCTTTGCCCGCAGCGCTCGTTGCCTGTCAGCCTGCATTTTACACGCAAAACCCAACCGATATACGGGCAGCGTTGGCGATGATTCGAGATGCATCGGAAGTGTTGCCACTGTTGCTCGATGGCGGGAAAAGCGTTGTCGCAGGCCGCTTGGCTGGTGCATTCCGTAGTATTGGTAGGGAAAGCATTGCCGATGACATCGTGAAAACCATGAAAACGGCCGATTACAATGTGCGGGAAGTGAATCCATTTGAGGCGCTTGCGCCGGTGGTATTGAGCCAAGATATGCGCTCACCATATGTCAATCGCATTCATTTGATGTGGCAACAAATGCGGCCAAGTGTGATTGAAGCTTTTCCCAGTAAACCCGATAAACCCGTGGATGCCCAAGTCTATATGGACAGGGTGGAAGAGATTTATCTTACTGATGCTTATCATTCATTATCCATTGAAGGTTATCGGGTTACGCCCGAGTTGATTGAGCGGGTGCGCAGCGGCAACTGGAACCCAGAGGGTAGCGAGCAAGAAAAAAATCAGCGCGATGCCCTTGCCGCGCGGGGGTATTGGCAAGCATTTCAGAGCGTGAAACTGAGTGTGGAGAAGGTTCTAAACGGCACATTACCAGGCGATGCCGCGGCAAAGGGGCATAGAGATTGGTACCGTGAACTGTTTGGTCCCAGTGTTGTAGCGGGTATTTTAAAGCCTATGGATTTAGCGGGTTATCGCACCGATCAAGTCTATCTTCGAGGCTCTATGCATGTGCCGCCGCGCGCTGCGGTAGTGCGCGATGCCATGCCTGCCTTGTTTGCCCTGCTGCGTGATGAGCAAGACCCCGCTGTGCGGGTTGTGCTTGGGCATTTTATGTTTGTTTATATTCACCCCTACATGGATGGCAATGGCCGCATGGGTCGTTTCTTGATGAATGTGATGCTGGCTTCAGGCGGTTATCCGTGGGTGGTGATTCCCGTAGAAGAACGCAGCCATTATATGACTGCTCTCGAATCAGCAAGCGCCAACCACGACATCGCGCCATTTACAACCTTTCTAAGCAACCTTGTTGTCGCAACGATGAAACACGAACAGGCATAGACATAAGTACCCCCAACTAGAAGAAAAGGTGGCTTATATGGCTTTAACAGACACAAAAGTAAAAAGCGCGAATGTCCCAGAAGGAAAAAAGCAGGCCAAGATTGCTAATGCTGGGGGGGTTATATTTTTGGTTACGGGCTCAGGTGCGATGCACACTTCCAATGATGCCCTATGTCTTTGTGCGGCATGTGATTTTCAGCAGTTCTTGACTGAAATTTTACCATATACGCCGTTTGCATCGGTGGACGCGATGTGCGCTGAAGCGCATCGCTTTCATTGCTCGGTGTGTGGGGCTAAAGACATTGGTATCAAGGAAGTGGATGCGGTTGCTTAACGCTCAACTGCGTTGATGGGCAATCCTTTGGATGGCGCGAAAGCGGCGCCAGCTAGTGAGGTTAAGGTATTTGTAGCACAGCAGGCAGCCAGCATCGAAGGCGAAGTAGACCACGCCGATGCCGCTGGGCGGATTGGCGCTAGGCACCCATGAAAGTTCACCAAACCAGATGCTTGGCCAATGCCAGCATTGGTAATATGTGCCGACAAGCTCTAAGTAGACGACCATAAAAAACATCAACGAAAAGAAGATTTTTGTTTCCGGGCGGCGGTGAAACAGAACGAGGATAACCAGCATACAAACAAAGCCGAACACATCATTGGCAAAGATTAACCACAGCGTGGCATAGATGATGATGATGGGATAAAGCGTAGATATGATGCGCTTTTGATGTTTACGCACCCAACGTTCTTTGGTCATGTAATACACGGCGGCGTAAACTAGCGCATGGCCAAAGGGCACATACAAGGGTACGTTTTCTAGGCGGTAGGTGTACATACCGAGGCCTAAAGCAAACACCACTTCGCCACCATAGGAAATCACCACCCCCAGCAGCATGAGTTTCTTAGAAACAGGGCTAACTGAGCTGAATACATAAGCGAACACCAGCATAACAAAGGCATTGGTGAGTAATTGATTGCTGGCAAACAACGCGCCTACATAGGCGCTATCAAGAAATAGTCCAAACCCGAGGGTAAATAGCACGGGGCCATAGATATGCGCGAATTTCAGATGCATTTAGGCAAGGCGCTTGAATTCAACAACCGACCATTCTTCTTTGTTTTGTGTGCTGTGATGGCGTAAGCCTTGCGCTTCATAAGCTTGTATGATGCCATCGACTTGGGTGGTCAATAAACCTGATAAAATCAAATTACTGGCGACTGCTTTGGATAAGGGCTCTGCCATTTCTAATAAGGGGCCAGCAAGGATGTTGGCAACCACCAATTCAAATTGGCGTGCTGGCGGCGTATCGCCCAAGGTGGCGGTGAGCTTCACACCATTCACCTCAGCATTTTCAGCGCTGGCTGAGACAGAAAGCGGATCAAAATCCACGGCATGAATATCCAAAGCGCCAAGCTTGCCTGCGGCAATGGCCAACAGACCTGAGCCTGAGCCCATGTCCAATAAGCTGGTTGGTGCTTGGTTGGCGCAATAATGCTCAATGGCTTCTAAGCATAAAAAAGTGGTGGGGTGGGTGCCTGTGCCAAAGGCCATGCCAGGCTCTAAAATGATGTCCACTTCGCGCTCAGGGATAGCTTCGCAAAACGATGGGCGCACGCACAAGGTTTTGCCCACGGGCATAGCCACCCAATTTTTTTGCCAAGCTGTGGCCCAATCATCGTTGAGCACTTCTATGCTCCATTGCTCAGGGGCCGGGTTGAGTGTTGCCACGGCAGCTTGCAGCTGCGTCATTTGTGCCTTCTCATCGGCGGCCACATCAAACCAAGCAATACGCACTTCAGCACCTGTATCAATGTCGGTTTCTTCGGCGCAGCCAATAGCTTGCAGGCCCTCAGCCATGGCGAGAAATGCTTCTTCATCCAGCAAATCACCATCAACTTTTAATTCAATACATGTAACATTTTGCATAGTCGCCTATCCTTCATCATAGTAACGCAGTTTCATTTGGGGGTTGCCTTGTTTCATCCAACATCATTTCAAATGCGATTGATTCAAAATGAGCGGTTAACCGACCTCTCTGTCGATGAGGTGGTTTCAAAATTAACCTTTATCGCCTTGCCGCATCAAACGCTTCCCGATTTTCAAACAGGTCAATGCGTGCGTTTGCATATTCCCGCTGTTCCTGAGCTACAATCCGGTTATTTCGCAATTGCATCCAGCCCGCATGATAACTCAACTTATGAGTTTGTAATTAAAGCAGTGAACGATTTGTCTACAGCCCTAACGCAAATGGTTGCTGGCGACGAAGTTGAGGCTGAAGGGCCTATGGGCAAAGGCTTTAATTTGACTGAACAAAAGGGAAAAAATCTTATTCTCATGGGTGTGGGCACAGGCATTGCGCCGCTGCGTAGTGTGTGGTTAGACATCATCAAAAACCGTAGTGATTTTGGCCATGTCACCATTTACGCTGGCTTTTTAAGCGCCATGCATCATTTGCTTACCGATGAGCTGCAAAGCTTGGACGAACATGACATTCAGGTGAGTGTTTCGCTCACCACGGGTCACGATGATTGGAAAGGTCCTGTGGGTTTTGTGCAACATGCCTTGGAAGATGATGCACCTTCACCTGAGAACACTGTGGCCTGCCTCGCGGGTATGAATGTGATGGTGGATGCCTGCACCGATAGCTTGTTTAAACTGGGCTTTTCGCAAGAACAAATCTTGCTGAATTTTTAATTTTTTTGACTGATATCTCAAACATAGAACTGCCACTGCTGGCGCTGGATGTGGGCGGCAAGCGTATTGGTGTTGCCGTCTCCGATAAATTTGGTTTTTCTTGTCGCGGGGTTACCTGCCTGTTTCGCAATGATAAAGGTTGGCCAACGCAGGTGCGAAAACTTATCAATGAGTATGGCAGCCGCGCTGTGGTGATTGGTTTGCCGTTGAATATGGATGGCAGCGAAGGTTCACAAGCCTTGGATTGCAGGGCTGCAGCTAAGGATTTGGCAGCGGCGATAAGCCTGCCCATCGTCTTTCAAGATGAGCGCCTCTCGACATGGACAGCCAAAGAGCGATTATTCGCCCAGGGCTTAAATGAGAAAAAAATGCGAGCAAAATTGGATCAAACTGCAGCTGCAGTTTTCCTTGAAGATTTTATTGCTGCCCACCCCGAATTGATGGAGAAAAAACATGCCTGAACCTTTATTTGGACTGAAACATTTATTCGGTATTGGTGATTTAAACCGCGATCAAATCACGTCTTTGGTCAATCTTGGTGAAGACTTTATCGACATCAACGAACGCGATTTAAAAAAGGCGCCCACCCTACGCGGAAGAACCATCATCAACTTGTTTTTTGAAAACTCCACCCGTACCCGCACCAGCTTTGAAATTGCGGGCAAACGTTTATCAGCTGATGTGATCAATATTTCAGCATCCACTTCAGCCACATCCAAGGGCGAAACCCTGCTGGATACGGCGCAAACGCTTGCTGCCATGCAGCCGCATGTGTTGGTGATTCGCCATTCCATAGCGGGCACTTGCGAATTCTTGGCCGAATATTTGGACGAAACCAAGCTGATCAATGCTGGCGATGGTGCCCATGAACACCCCACTCAGATTTTAACAGATTTGCTCACGCTCAAACGCAGCATTGGTGATATCACGGGCAAAACTATGACCATCGTTGGCGATATTTCTCATTCGCGCGTGGCGCGCTCACACCTTCTCGCGGCAAAAATTATGGGTTACAAGGTTCGCCTTGTCGCGCCCAAAACATTGTTGCCATCGTTTGTTGAACGTTACGGCTGTGAAGTGTTTTATGATTTTGATGCTGCACTCGAGGGTACGGATATTTTGTACATGTTGCGCGTACAAAGTGAGCGCCTCACGGAAAGCTCATGTTTCCCTTCCATTCGCGAATACCATGAGGCTTATGGCCTGAACATGAAACGTCTTCGCGCCGCTGGTGATCATTGTATGGTCATGCATCCTGGGCCGATGAATCGGGGTGTGGAAATTGCCACCGATGTGGCTGATTCGATGAAGAGCCTTATTTTACAACAAGTAGAGCATGGCGTGGCTGTGCGCATGGCGGCGCTCACTGCACTTTGTGGTGGGGCAACAAAAGAATGAAACATATCAACGTAGTGTCTGAACAAGGTGGTTTAAGCGTATGACAGATTTGCTAATTAAAAATGGCCGCGTGATTGATCCTGCCCATGACATTGATGCTGTGTGTGATGTGTGGATAGCCGATGGCCGCATTGAAGGAGTGGGTAGTTTTTCTGGTGTTGCCGCGCAAAGCATTGATGCTTGGGGATTAATTGTTTGCCCAGGTCTGATTGATATGCATGTGCATTTGCGCGAGCCAGGCCAAGAGTGGAAAGAAGATATTGAATCGGGTTCACAATCGGCAGTGGCGGGCGGCATTACAACCATTTGCACTATGCCCAACACCCAACCGCGCATTGACCATGCCGGTATTGTCTTGCAGGTGATTGTCAGAGCCAAAGAAGTAGGGCTTTGTAATTTGCGCCCAGTTGGCGCTGTTACCCGTAATTTGGATGGTAAAGAATTAACCGAAATGCGCGAATTATCGCGAGCTGGTGCGGTGGCATTTTCTGATGATGGTCGCCCTGTCTGGCATTCGGGTGTGATGCGTAAGGCATTGGAGTATTCAGCAAGTTTTGGTTATCTGATTATTCAGCATGCTGAGGATTTGCAGCTGACCAAAGGCGGTGCGGTTAACGAAGGTTGGGTGTCTACTCAGCTCGGCGTAGCTGGCATGCCTGTGGAAGGCGAAGATAGTATGATTGCGCGCGATATTATGCTTACCCGCCGCGCTAAAGCGCGTTATCACGTGGCGCATATCTCTTCCAAAGGTGCTGTTGAGCAAGTGCGCTTGGCCAAAAGAGAAGGGCTGCAGGTGACCACCGAAGCTGCGCCGCACCATTTTGCTTTGACTGAAGATGAGGTATTGCACTTTAACGTCGATGCCAAGATGAGTCCGCCGCTGCGTACCGAAGAAGACAGGTTGGCTGTGATTGAAGGCTTGCGTGATGGCACCATTGAAGTGATCGCCACCGATCATGCGCCACATCATGAAGATGATAAGCGTTGTGGTTTGTCTTGTGCAGCGTTTGGTATTGTGGGTCTTGAGACCATGTTGCCCGTGTCGCTTGATTTGGTGCGCGCTGGTATTTTAACCATGCCGGATATGATTGCGAAAATGACCAGTAATCCTGCGAAACTGCTGAATCTACCTGAGGGTAAGCTTAGCATCGGTAATGCGGCTGATATCTGTATTTTTGATGCGGATAAGACTTGGGTGTTGGACAAAGAGAAAATGTTTACCAAGGGGCGGAATACGCCTTGGCATGGTCGGACGATGACTGGGCAAGTTCGCTTTACGATCAAAGATGGACGCGTGGTGTTTGAAAACGCTTAAGACCTGAATCACTTTCTAACATGAATCATCTGTTCATTTTTGGGCAGCCAAAAACGAACCAAAAAGCTGCCCTTAAACAGCTGCGTACTTCCTTCACTTACAGCCATAAAAAGGGCGCGTGATACTGCGCTTTTCCTTTTTATGCCTGACGTTCCGGCGCAGCTGTAACAAGGGAGGAGTTCCCTTCTCTTTTATTCTATTGATTCCAAGAAAACAAAAAAACTTCGCGTAACTTTGCGTTCTCTGCGGTGAAAGAACTCTGAAGCTGCTGGGTGCCGAAGAAGGATGCGGTGGTGTTAAACCAGGCTGACGCCTAGGCGGTGTAGGCTTTGGATGAGGAAGATGTCTAAGAAGTAAATCACCATCAGGGCAATGATGGGTGAGAAGTCAATGCCGCTGAAGTAGGGCACGCGGCGGCGGATGGGGTAGAGGATTGGCTCGGAGAGCTGATTGATGATACGCACAATCGGATTGTACGGATCTGGGCTAACCCATGATAAAATGGCTCTGGCGATAATTACAATCATGGCGATGTTCAAAACAATGCCGCCCACGCCGGCCAGGGCCTGCAGAAAATAACCCACGATAAACATTAGCCCAATTCCTTGCTGCGTTTGGCAGCAGCTTGTACGGCCTTGCGCACTGCTAAAGGCAAGTCACATTCGTACATCATATCAATGGCAGCTTGGGTGGTGCCACCTGGGCTGGTAACCTGGCTGCGCAATACGCTGGCTTCGCGGCCGCTCTCAGCAAGCATGCGGCCTGCACCCATTGCTGTTTGGTTGGCCAGTTGCACTGCCAGTGCTTTGGGTAGACCAAGGGTGACGCCTGCCGCAGTGAGCGTTTCTGCAAGCAAGAAAAAGTACGCAGGACCGCTGCCAGATACGGCAGTCACAGCATGCAATAGGCGCTCTTCATTCACCCAGGCGGTAGCGCCTGAAGCTGCCAAAATATATTCGGCTCGATCTTGGTGCTCCTGCGAGGCCTGGCTGAAAAGCACGGACATGCCTGCGCCAAGCAAAGCGGGTGTATTGGGCATCACGCGTACAAAGTTTAAGTTGGGGCGCTTGGCAGCTTGCTTCATTTTATCAATACCCACGCCAGCGGCGATGCTGACCACTGTTGCGTCTTCAGGAATGCTGGTGCCCATATGCGCCAACACATCGTGCATGGTTTGTGGTTTGACCGCCAGCACAATGACATCGGCTTCTTTTACAGCTGCGATATTATCGTTGGTGGTGTTTACTTTGTACGCGGAAGCAAGGGTTTCTAAGCGTGGTACGGATACATCACTTACTGTAATTTGCGAGCCATGATGACCAGCATTGATCAGGCCTGAGACCAATGCCTCACACATGTTACCGCCGCCAATAAATGTAATATTCAGTTGTTTCATGAAAATCCTATGCTGTTGATGACTCACCGAAAATTTCGGAGCCGACGCGAATCATAGTTGCTCCCTCTTCAACTGCAATGCGCCAGTCGTTGCTCATGCCCATGCAGAGGTGTTTTGCCTCAGGGTAACTCGGCAAGAGTGCATTGCGGCATTGGCGCAATAATTGAAACGCTTCTCTGGCATCACCATCATGGGCGGCCATGCCCATCAGACCAATGATTTGCAGGTTTTTTAAAGCCGAAGCTGCTTTCATGAAGATGTCTAAATCATCGGGAGAAACGCCCTGTTTTTGTGGCTCAAACGAGATGTTCACCTGTACTAACACGGGTAAGATTCGGTTTTCTACTGCATCAGAGACGGCTCCTGCTGCTTCCAAATCACACATGGAGTGCCACATATGGGCAAAGCGACCCACATATTTGGCTTTGTTTTTTTGCAATGGGCCTATCATATGCCAGTTGTTTTCAGGGTAGGCCAACGCGCGATCGCGCAAGCGTTGTGGTTTGGCTTCGGCAAAGTCACGGTGCCCTGCTGCCATCAGTGTTTCTACACTTTGATCATCGGTGTATTTAGAAACAGCAATCAATTGCACATGTTCAGGGACTTGGCTTTTGACATGCTGATACCGCGTGGCTAAATCCTTATCGGTCACGATTGGCAACCCGAATCATGAAGAAGCTGAGCAGGGCATAAAACAAAATGCCTTGCCCAAGCAGCAAATAAACTGTGAAGAAGTCTACTTGCACCAATGCCAAAGCGGCAATGCCCATCAAGGCTGAGAAACCGATAATCAATACCACGGCCTGAGCTTGGGTGCAGCCTAGGTCCATCAAGCGATGGTGGAGATGGTCTTTACCTACATAATCAATCCATTCTTTGAAGTTGTGTACATCGCCTCTGGCAACACGCGCCACAGTGGTATAAATCATATCGAAAATCATCACCGAAAAAATCAGCAGCGGTGCAGCATAAGCTTTGATCACACTGTCGCTGGACCAATCGCCCATCACGGCAACCGAAGCCATCATCCAGCCCAAATATGTGCTGCCTGAATCGCCAAGAAAAGTGCGTGCCTGCTCGTAATATCTGGCGTTATCAGGCAAAAATCCTGCTGAACCACCAGCCACGGCAAGGCATAAGAAAAACATATAGCTTTGGTCGGTATGCCAAGCCAGCATACCCATAAACAAGCAAGTCACCGTGGCCAAGGATGCGGCAAGCCCATTGATGCCATCCAAGAAGTTGAAGGCATTGCTGATGCCAATCACCCACACGGCAGTGACCAAATATTCAAGGCCCACCCCCCACCAAACTTGTGGCGCAAAATGAATCATCACATCGCAATAAATGAGCACCACTACGGCTAGCATTTGGCCAGCTAATTTAATGGATGCTGATAAGCCTTTGATGTCATCCCAAAGCGACATCAAGCCTACAATCAATGCAGAAAGTACCACGCCTTTAAACGCCAGGGAGTAATTAAAATTGAGCAATAAGGCAAGGTTGACGGCGATTATTACTGCTAGGCCACCGATACGGGGTGTGGGTTTGGCGTGCACACGTCTAGCACTGGGGTAATCCAAAGCATCAATGGCATGGGCAAAACGAATCACCATCGGCATCAAGGCGTATGCTATGCAAAGGCTGCCACTAAACAAAAGTAAACCATGAGTGAACAGCCCATCCACATGCCAAGGGATAACCAGGAATAAGCCAGTTGCTAATGCAGCCCAACGCATTATGGGCAAATCGAGTGTTACAAACATGAAAGGATTCCTTGGCTCATACGCTCAAATTCTTGCGCAGAGAAGTTGGTTAAAACAGGTAGTGAAACATTATGCTGCCATTGCAAATCAGTTTGCCTGCATAATGTTTTACCGCTGTGGTGAAGCGGCTGAATCACAGGTTTGCTGGCGCCAATGCCCAAGGCCTGAAAAGCAGCGATACAGTCTTCAGCGCTATTGATGCAACGCACAATAAAGCGAAAATGATTGCCAGTGGTGCCCGCTTGGCTGGAAATCCACGTGGCAGAAGTATTTTCAACTAACGCTGCAAACGCCTTGGTGATTTCTTGCCGTTTGCCCAATTCATATTTAGCTACCAACAAGCGCTGTCTAGCCAAGGTTGCATGCATATTCGATAACTGATGATGGCCGGCATACGCTTGAGAAATATCAGCACGGTCAGGGTCAGTCATGTTGCGTATTTTGGCAATAATATGTTCATCTCGGCTGGCAATAAATCCACCATAGGCGCCGCCCCAAGGTTTGGTGGCATATAAAGAGCCAATGGTCATATCCCCAAAGCTGCCCGCAGCTTTGTCTGCCAAACTGCCGCCCACTGATTGGGCAATATCTTCAATCACTGGGCAAGGGAAGGTTTCAGCTGCAAGGGGCTCAATCATGCCAAAGGGATGAACAAGAATAAGGACATCAGCCATCGCAGCTTGGGCAAAAGCATGGTCTTTGTTCATGCACAAAAACGCATCGCAATCGATAAAGAGTGGAATACCACCAATGTGTTTCACGGCAAATAAAAGGGAGGCGCAGGCATAGCTGCTCATCGCCACACGTGGTTGTTGTTTGCCTGCAGTGAGGTGGCGCAATGCCAGCATTAAGGCATGGGTACCTGAATCGATAGCTAGGACAAAAGGGATATTGAGCGCGGCGCTGATGTCGGCTTCTAAGGCTGTGGTTTCCTCGCCTTGGGCCAGCATTTGTGAGTGCACGGTTTGTTTGGCAGCTTGCTCGAAAGGCGCATCAAAAACAGGGCGAGAATGGGGAATCAAAGGAAGGTTCAAAGGTAACTCTGAATTTATTTTCTTTTTTAAAGACGCATGCGAATAGGCACAAAAGCCTCGGCACAAGCAAGCTTGCCTTGCACGCCGCGAAAATGGCATGTGGCCATAGCGATTTCGATAATATTCAGGCGCACATGGGTGCGTTCCACCTGCGAAGCATGCGCTTCAAGAGCAAGAATTTTCAGGGTTAAAGTGTCGGCAACATCCATAAATACGACGGGCTCAAAACCAATGGAAGATGGGGTTTCATAACATAATACATTGGGTACATAGCGCGTAGCAGATCGCGCTACTTGCGATAGTGCCCTATGATCTTGGTGGGTGTCGTCATGGAAGTTGATATAGACGGTATCCGGATGCAGGCGCTGAATAACATCTTCAACACTGGCCATGAGCTCAGCGCTGGATTCGGGCAGCTTGGTGTCCACAAAGTTGCCCCAGTGCACTTCTTTGATGCCCAGCACTTTTGCTGCAGCCAGTTGCTCAGCTTGGCGCGTTTTTGCATCGCCACCGACATCGCCAAAGGTGGCAATATACACGTGTACTTCATCGCCACGCTGCACATGGGTAGCTAGGGTGCCGCCGCAGCCAATTTCCAGGTCGTCGGGATGGGGGGCGAGAGCCAGAACAATACTCATGAACGCATATCTCCCATGTTGCGAATAATTGAGTGAGAACCTTCGCCGATATTGAACAATACATCAAGCACACTCAAGTAAGGTATAAAATCACCGTGCAATTGGGGATAAACAGGCGGGCTTACTTGCTGAAATTTGAGGGTGATATGGTGGGACGCAAACACGGCCTGATCCAAATAATGCTCACCTTCAGAGCCTGATAAATAGACATCGCCATCAAAATGTTGGGTGATTTTAATCAAGCGCGCTGTGGGATCAGTATCGGTGATGGGTAAATCCGATGCCAACAGCAAGGGGGCTGTGCAGCCGAGCAGATTACCCAGATGCTGAATCAGGGCGACATTCAGAGCGACAAGGTTTGCATGTTCAGCTTGCATAATGGCTTTGATATCTAGCCAATACTGCTGGAAGAAAGGGGCTTTGGCATAAGCTTGTTCAATGCTAGCGATTTGTTTTTTTGCCCACAGCGGTGAGGCAATGGTGACTTCCTCAATACGCTGGGGAAAGCGGTAGTTTACTGGCACAGTCAGCCATTGTTCGCCTTGGGCAGTTTTGATGCGGTTGCGATTTTGCCATTCGTTTTTGTGGTATTGCACGGTATCGAGAATCACGAACACATCGGCCAGCATCCATTTATGGAAAAATCCTGGCCATGGCAGGTAGTTGGGTTGATGGATGGTGATAATTGGCAAAATTTATTTCCTGACACGCACTAAAAAAGGATTGGCGACCATGCGCAAGCCTTGTTGCGCGGGAAGTTCAAAGCGTATCACATGCACACCTTCTGACAAGGTGAGGTTGTGGGTGAAGACTTGCCCATTACTTAAAATTTTTGGTTTTTCGACCACCTTGCCATCCACGATCCAGGCGCCCTGAAAGGCGATAGCTTGAGCATCTGGCGCCAAATCAGTGATGCTGATGCCGACGGTTACTAGGCGACCCACTACGGCTTCATCACCGGGCATTAAATATGGCGGTGATTGTTTATCTTTTGGGGAGTAGGTTAAGAAGAGTTTTTGCACTGACAAATGCTGATGAGGTTGCATGTGCCAAGAAGCCATGCGCCCTAGTTTTAAGGCGCTGAGTATGGATGGTGCATCGTTACTATCTGCCCACACATCCATGGGGTAGTTGCCCAAATATTCGCCTGATTGCCCTTCTTCGTGGTAGTCACCAGCGGCCACTGCCCATATCGGTTTAGCCAGGTAGCCACGCATATAATTAAGCATGTATTTGTCCCATGCCCCACCTGCTTCAGTGTTGTTATCAGTATCACCATAAAGGGCGGCAAAACCATCTGCGGTTGGGGCTGAAAATACCTTTGTGTTATAGGGAGGGGTATCAAGTAAAATGCCCGCAGGCCCTTCCCGCACACCCGACAAGGTGCCGGGGTGGGCCCAAATGGTCATCATGTTTTGTTCATGTGCACTTTGGATAAAATCATCCACTTGATTGGGCTGGGGTTTGAGCATCCATGTGCTTAAAAAAGCAATAAAAGAGCCGACCAATAAAAAAGCGATGCTTCGTTTGCGCTTGCGCAGCAAGACCCTGACCAAAATAAAGATAAGCACAAACCAGAACACCATGGATAAAGACTGATGGCCGTGCCCATGTTTGAGTTGATAGCTAGTGAGTGCTTGGATGTCTTCAGGGGCTTTCGCGCCCAAGGTGATAATATGTTGTTCGGCATCTCGAAGACTTAAGTCTTTGAATGGAATCCCATGCCATGTATAGCCAGGTGTGGATTCAGTACCAGCAAAGAGGGTGATGCCGCTGCTTTGTTGGGCATGGTTTAAATCGGCAAAAAAAGTTTCAAGCCCAGATTGGTAAAGTGATGGGTGCTCCAGGCTGTAGCCAAAAATATGGGGCATGGGCTCAAGGCCAAAGCGGATGGAATACCTATCATGTTCGGTAAATGCCAAGGCTTGAATGTGGCGCTGTTGGGCAAGTGAAATCAAGGCGGCAAAATCATGTGTGCCGTCGGAATGATTGCTGCGCACATCAATCAGGGTGCGAACGGGCTTGCTTTGTTGCATGGCAAGACCCAAGTTGTTGTTTTCATTAGGCAATGTTTCGGCCAATTGTAATTTGTCTGCACCATCAAAACTTTGGAGCAATAAATCGCGGTCTAGGCTGCTAGGCGCTGCATATGCCTGGTAAGTAAATATCATCACAATAAAAAAAGTGAAGGTGCGCATAAAAGCTGGGATTCGCAAAATATAAGCCTCCAAAAGTCTGCTGCGCGATGTTGGGCAGAGTATAGTCATAGGTATTGTGTTTATGAATCGACAATCACGCCTGTATCGGTAAGCAAGCTTGTCGCCATGGCTCATAAACCACTTTCGTCTCACGGTTATGGTGTTATGCTTGTGCCACGAAGAGCTCTGTTCAAGAAAGGAAGTGCGATTTGGAAGGTACTCAAAAGCCAGCAAATGCGGACAACGCCGATTTATCTGCAAAAGGTGCCAACCTTGCAGGTTTGATGGATGCGGCCTATGTTTTTATGGGCCTGGACGGCCGTATCATCGAATCCAATGCCTCGTTAGAAACGATGCTTGGCTATAGCCATAAAGAGCTCATTGATCATGTCTTTTTTGAAAAGTGGGCAACACCAGGTATGGGCAGCGCCCTTGCGGATAGCGTGATTTCTGACCGTGTGGTACGCGGCTTTACCACTGATATTTTGCGCAAAGATGGTTCAAGTATGCGCGCCTCTATCAACGCCCAACTCGTGTTAAGTCATGGCGATTATAATCGCGGCATTGAGTGTATTGTGACGGATATCAGCGCTTCTGGTGACCAAGAAAAGTTTGATGAAACACTACGTAATGTCACTGGTGGCATCGCCCATCTCATTAACAACCAAATGGCTTCGGTAGTAGGCACTGCCGATTTGATGCGTATGGAATTGCAAGACCGCCCAGAGCTTGCTGCCAAACTTGATCGCATTGCTGAAAGTGGCTTACAAGCTAGCGATGTGGCGCATAATTTGGTGGACTATGCTGATTCTGGCGAACATGAAGCGGCCCAGGATATTGACCTGAATGACATCATCATGGACAAGATCAAAACCTATAAGCAACAGGTGCATGCCAGCAAGCCAAGAAACATTCGCTTAAACTTGACCCACGATATCAATCCTATGCGCGGTAACTTCAGGCAAGTGGCGAAAGTGTTTTCTTACATGTTTGATAATGCCATTGATGCCACAAAAAATGATGGGCTCATCATCATTGCATCGCAAAACTTACTGATCCAAAATGAGAAAACGGGGCTGAACCAAAAGCATATTATGTTCTCTATTGAAGACAATGGGCATGGCATGGATAAAGACACCCAACACCGTATTTTTGATCCTTTCTTCTCTACGCGATTTGCTGGCCGTGGCATGAGTTTGGCACATGCGCTCAAGATTGTGCAAAAACATAAGGGTCGAATCCGCGTGAAAACCGGGGCTGGAAAAGGCAGTGTTTTTTCCGTGTATTTGCCTGTAAGTGGCAATCAATAGGTTCTCCTGGGCAGATCATACCCATCTGCAGTTCGCATGAAATCAATCCCAAACGAACTCATCATCCGTCATCAACAGCAAGCCTATCCTGAAGCTATGGCTGAACAGGAAGTGTTGCGTGATGCCATGCTGGCTGGAGAAGGTCATTTCCGCCTTATTTTCACCGAACATCCGCCGATTTATACCCTTGGCACATCGGGTCATGATACCGATATTTTGGCGCGTGATATTGATGGTGAAACCATCGAAGTGTTTGCTACCGGCAGAGGCGGCGAAGTGACCTACCACGGTCCTGGGCAATTGCTCTGTTATGTGGTTGCCAATTTGGCCCAAGAGCAAGACCTGCATAAACACATCTGGCGCTTGGAAGAAATGATTATTCGTACTTTATCTAGCCTGGGTGTGCAGGCTGGACGTGATAAGCGTGGTATTGGTGTGTGGGTGAATGGATTGAAAATTGCTGCTGCCGGCGTGCGTTGTCGCAAGTGGGTGGTTTGGCATGGTATTGCTTTAAATATCATGCCAAACCTCAAGCATTTTTCTGGTATCGTGCCTTGCGGCATGCGCGATGCGCCAGTGACATCCTTAGAAAAGCTAGGTTTTCGTGTGAGCAGAGAAGAAGTGGAAAGCCTATTGGCGCAACACGCCAAAGACGTGTTTGCCGCCATCATCAAGGTTTAATATTTCATCAAGCTAAATGTGGGCACACCCGTGAGCTTATCACGCCCCTTTAAATCTTCGAGCTCAATGACAAACAAACAAGCAGCGACGTTTGCCCCCAATTTTTGGCACAACTGCACTGTGGCCGCAGCTGTGCCGCCAGTGGCGAGTAAATCATCAATGACCACGACTTTATGACCATGGCCTAAGGCGTCTTTGTGAATTTCCAAAATATCGGTACCGTATTCCAGTTCATATTCAATGGCATGGGTTTCTAAAGGTAGTTTTCCTGATTTGCGGATGGGCACAAAACCCACACCTGTAAGCTGGGCTAAAGCTGCACCAAACAAGAAGCCGCGCGATTCAATGCCGACAATGGCTTCGACATCGCGGGGCATATTAACGGCCAATTCGGATATGCATGCTGAAAAAGCTTCGCCATTGGCGAGCAAGGGGCTGATGTCACGAAAGGTGATGCCAGGCTTTGGAAAGTTTGGAATGTCGCGGATATAGTCTCGTAACTGAATTGCCGGATGCGGTTTCAAATGATTTCCTCCAGAAGCAAATCTCGTGCTTCTGGAAGGCTACGCAATTTCTTTAAGGCTGCAACTTGGATTTGGCGAATCCGTTCACGGGTCACGCCCAAATGCTCACCAATGGCTTCAAGTGTCCATGGGTCATCTAATCCGCCCAGTCCGTAACGCAGTTGTATCACCTTTTGCTCTTGAGGATTGAGTTGATTTAACCAGCCGCCCAATAACGACTTAGAAGTATCCGATTCCAAATTCGCATGTGGCAACAAAGTATCTTTATCTTCAACCATATCAAATAAGGTTGTATTTTCAGTGCCCAATAAAACCTGATCACCACTTTCAGCAGATAGAATGGATTTCATCAACTCGCGCACACGTTCTCTTGTGTTGCCCATTTTGTAAGCGATTTCATCATCGGTGGGTTCGCGGCCTAAGATGGTGCGTAAATGGTTGGAGGAGCGAAGCAGGTGATTAATTTCTTTGGCGACATGGATGGGAATACGGATGGTGTGGGATTGGTTCATGATGCCGCGTTCAATGGCTTGGCGTATCCACCAGGTGGCGTAAGTGGAAAAACGACAGCCATATTCTGGGTCAAATTTCTCAGCGGCGCGTATTAAGCCTAAGTTGCCTTCTTCAATCATATCATCCAATGGCATGCTTTTGCTGTAATAACGGCGGGCAATGTTTATGACCAGACGCAGGTTGGCACTGATAAGCTTTTGTCTGGATTGTGTGCAGCCTGCCTGGATGGCATTGGCTAATTAAACTTCGTCTTCGGCAGTTAATAAGGCATAGCGTGAAATTTCGCGCATATAGATATTGATTGGTTCAAGGTTAACGCTGCTTTTCATGAGACTCCACTCCGTAAAACATCAGAGTTTAAAAAACTAAGATGCCCTAACGTTGCAGAGGGAGTGGTTGCCCGTATATCGCATGAATATGCGATACACTTTCAAATAGTTTGGATTGCGGCGTTGTTAGTCGATCAAAGGGTTGATGCTTGGATTTTCAAGAAAGCTTTTGACCTGCACCAAAAATTGCACGGCATCTTTACCATCAATCAATCGATGATCATACGACAAGGCGATATACATCATGGGTCTAATCACCATGGTATCTTGCTCAACAACCACACGTTTTAGAATGGTGTGCATGCCAAGAATGCCGCTTTGTGGCGTATTCAAGATGGGGGTGGAAAGCATGGAGCCAAACACACCACCATTGGTAATGGAAAAAGTGCCGCCCTGCATATCTTCGGGTTTAAGTTTGCCTTCGCGGGCTTTGCCGGCCAGTTCGAGTACGCCCTGCTCAATTTCACCAAAACTTTTTAGGCCAACATCGCGTAACACAGGTACAATTAAGCCCGTATCAGTAGAGACGGCCACGCCCATATCAATGTAGTTGTGATACAACACATCATCGCCAGCAATTTGGGCATTGAGGCTAGGAAATTGACCGCAAGCTTGGGCACAAGCTTTGATGAAAAACGACATAAAGCCTAATTTGCAGCCATATTTTGCTACAAATTCATCTTGGTATTTGCTGCGTAAGTCCATCACAGCTTGCAAGTTTACCTCATTGAATGTGGTGAGAATCGCAGCGGTGTTTTGTGCTTCTTTCAAACGCGTGGCGATGCGCTTGCGCAACCTTGTCATGGGCACAGGGATTTGCTCGCGATCAGGTATATCCATGTCGTGTTCAGACGCGGACTCCACAGGTTCTTTTTTAAGGGTAATCACCTTGGCATCTGGCTGTGCTTCTTTGGGAGCGGGGGAGGCTGAGGTGTCAATAATGCCCACCACTTGCCCTGGCTCTACGGTATCATCGACGTTAAAGCGTTGCTCTTTAAGTACCCCGCTTTCAGTGGCTGTGATTTCCATAGTGATTTTATCGCTTTCGATTTCAGCAACAATATCATCCACTTCAACCGCTTCGCCCACATTTTTAAGCCAGCTGATGAGTGTGGCTTCAGTTTCAGACTCGCCCAAATGGGGCACTTTGATTTCAAACATTTGCCCAGTTTTTGAAGATGATTTCTTCACTTCGGGCTTTGCTGTGGTTGCTTTTCTGGCAGCTGCTTTTTCAGCTACTGGTGCAGGCGCTTCTTTAGCTTCAGCTTCTTCAGCCGCAGGCGCGGAGTTTTTTACATTGGCCACTGCATCGGTATCAATCAATCCAATCACTTGCCCAGGTTCTACCGTGGCATCCACTGCAAATTTTTGTTCGCTTAACACACCGCTTTCTGTGGCTGTGATTTCCATGGTGATTTTATCACTTTCAATTTCAGCAACAATATCATCCACTTCGACTGGGTCGCCTACATTTTTCAGCCAGCTAATCAGCGTGGCTTCGGTTTCCGATTCACCCAAATGGGGCACTTTAATCTCAAACATATCTTGCTCCGAATTTGTAGGCGATAAAGGCATCGGTGTTTTTGCTTAGGGCGCTGTTGACCAGATGCTCTTTTTCGCGTTGATGGCGTTTGATTGAGCCAACGGCAGGGGCTGCCAAGGATGGCCTGGCCAAAACAAACATTTTTTGGTCGGGTAACAATGAATCACGGAGCCTGTGTTTGATTTGCCGCCAAGCGCCCTGATTCAAGGGCTCTTCTTGTAGCCATAATACTTCCTTGCTTGATGCATAGGGCTCTTGTTGTAACAGGGCTTTGAGCTCAGCCATAGGGAAGGGGTAAAGGCGCTCAAGGCGAATGCTGTGTACATCCTCAATGCCTTGTTCTTCTCTAGCTTCAAGCAGGTCAAAATGCACTTTGCCCGTGCATAATACTACGCGGCGTGACGCTTTGGTTGCTGGCGTTTTTTCAGGCAATACAGGCTGGAAGCTTTTGGTTGTTAAATCTTCCAAATCGGAGAATGAGGCTTTGTTTCTGAGCATGCTTTTTGGCGCCATCATGATGAGCGGTTTGCGCATGGTGCTCAAATATTGCCTGCGTAATAAGTGAAACAATTGTGCAGGTGTGGTAGGGCATACCACCTGCATATTGTCATCGGCACATAATTGCAAAAAGCGCTCAAGCCTAGCTGAAGAGTGTTCCGCACCTTGGCCTTCAAAACCATGTGGCAGCCACAATACGAGGCCAGACATACGTTTCCATTTGGACTCGCCCGCAGCAATAAATTGGTCAATCACCACTTGCGCCATATTGGCAAAATCGCCGTATTGGGCTTCCCAAATCACCAAAGCTCTTGGTTCAGCTACCGAATAACCATACTCATAACCAAGTACAGCCATTTCAGAGAGCATACTATCAATCACCAAAAAGCGTGATAACTCGCCATTAATCAACTGGCGAAGTGGTGTAAAAGCTTTGCCAGTTTTTTGGTCGTAGACAATGGCATGGCGATGGAAAAAGGTGCCGCGGCCAGAATCTTGGCCAGACAAACGCACCCAGCCACCTTCATCAAGCAAGGTGGCATAGGCCATAATTTCAGCGCAACCCCAATCGATTTGTGCCTTGCCTTCCATCATTTCAATGCGGCTGTCGTAAATACTTTTTACTTTCGGGTGCAGCGAAAAGTCATCGGGCACCTTGCAAGCATTTTTTACCAAAGTGAGCAGGGTTTCGGCAGTGGATGTGGTGTCAGGCTCACTAAAATCGCCTTTGACATAAGCTTCCCAGCGGCCTTTCAGACTGTTGGCATGGGAAGGCTCAGTTTGCGGCAAAGCCAGATTGCTCTTGCGCACGGCATCCAAGGCTTCACGGAAGTTTTTGGCAATGTCTAATGTTTCTTCTTCGCTGTAAATGCCTGCCGCTATCAATTGTTTACGGTAGATATGTTGCACGGATTCATGGGCGCGAATGCGCTCATACATTTTCGGCTGGGTGACTTCTGGAGCATCAGCTTCGTTGTGTCCCAAACGGCGGTAACAGACCAAATCAATCACCACATCACCATGGAATTGATGGCGATAGTCCATCGCCAGCTCCATCGCCATACAGCAGGCTTCAGGGTCATCACCATTCACATGCAGGATTGGCGCTTGCACCAGCTTAGCCACATCGGTGCAGTTGAGCGTAGAGCGTGCATCAAAGGGATTGGTGGTAAAACCAATTTGATTGTTCACCACAATATGGATAGTGCCGCCCGTACGATAGCCTGACAAATCACCAAGGTTTAATGATTCAGCGACCACGCCTTGACCCGCAAAGGCAGCGTCGCCATGCACCAATACGCCAAGCACTTCGCGGCGAGCATCATCGTTGCGGCGGCATTGGCGTGCGCGCACGCTGCCTAGCACCACAGGCGAAATGATTTCAAGATGGGATGGGTTAAAGCCAAGCGATAAATGCACATCGCCGCCCGAGGTGGTGATATCCGATGAGAAGCCCATGTGATATTTCACATCACCAGCGCCCGTTTCGGCATCCGAAAATTGATTGCCTTCAAATTCAGCAAAAATGTCGGAGAGTGATTTGTTCATCACATTGGCCAACACATTCAGCCTGCCCCTATGGGCCATACCCATAATAATTTCTTTCACGCCTTTGCTGCCAGCATGCTGAATCATGGTGTTCAGCATAGGGATAAGGGTTTCGCCGCCTTCAAGTGAAAAGCGCTTTTGGCCGGTGTAACGGGTGTGCAAGAACCTTTCAAACTCTTCGGCTTTCATCACATCCCTAAAAATAAGTTTGCGTTTCTCTTCTTCAAATTGCGGGGTGGAGCGAACCTTTTCTAAGCGATGTTGAAACCACTGCTTACGCGCTGTATTGCTGATATGCATCAGCTCAGGGCCAATATGCCCGCAATAGGTTTTGGATAAAATATCGAGAATGTCGCGTAGCGGCAGGGTGGTGGGTGCTATCAAATCACCTGTTGGGAAGGGTTTGTCCAAATCATTGTCGTCCAAGCCATAATAGGCCAACTCCATATCTGGGCTGCGACGACGTTCTTGTTGTTGCAGCGGATCGAGCTTGGCATGTAAGTGGCCATGGATACGCCAGGCATGAATCAAATACAACGCCCTTGAGGGATATTCTACTGCACTCAAGCCTTGGGTTTGGCTTGATTCTTGGATTGCTATAGGTGTAGAAGCCCGCGCGATAGCTTCAGCAGCCTTTGGCGCAGCTATGGGTTTGGGAGATGATACTGAAGCAGGCTGATGCTGTCGCAAACGCATGCTGCCTTGCAACTTTTTGATGATGTCCTCATGCGAGGGGTGTTGATTTGAAGGATCGTTCGAAGCTGGCATTCATCTCTCCCGAAGATTTCTGAAACCTACCCCAATTTTAGCTACAATATCTGCTTAAAGCCAACGCAAAAGGAAACGCACTACCTTTTTTGTGCCAGATGAGAACAATTTATCTGTATAAAAGCTTCCCGCCACGCGCTTATTCACTTCCGCCAATGTCGGATACGGGGCAATCATGGAGGCCATGGCTCCAATTTTCAGCTTTTGGCTCACTGCCAAAATCCACGGCTGAATCAATTCGCCTGCATGCAACCCCACAATGCTGGCGCCAAGAATCAATCCCTTGGGCGTAGTTACTACTTTTACCAATCCTTCGGTGCGGCGCTCGGCTTGGGCGCGATCATTTTCTTCAAATGACCATTTCAAAATCCGCACTTCTTTGCCCTGTTTTTTGGCATCGGCTTCCGATAAACCCACATGTGCAAGTTCCGGATCGGTATAGGTCACCCATGGCACGGCCGAATAATCCACTCTGGCAGGCAGCTTGAATAAAATGTTGCGGATAATGATGCCCGCTTGGTATGCCGCCATATGTGTGAACTGATAAGGACCTGCTACATCACCAATGGCAAACACCTTTTTGTTGCTCGTGCGCAAGCGCTTGTCCACCTTAATGCCACGCGGTGAATATGTAATGCCCGCTGCTTCTAGGTTGAGGCTATTCACATTGGCTTTTCGGCCCGTGGCCACCAACACATGCGAGCCATCCACTTGCTGGCTTTGCCCATCAAGGTTGTAAAAGGCCGTGATGACGTTGGCTGTTTTTTCAAGGCGCAGGTCTTGTACACCTTCAGCCAAAGCGATGCCTTCGCCGCGCAAATGATCGATTACAATCGACGTTAAATCAGGATCATCTTTCATCAGCAGTTTGGCCACTTCAATCACAGTCACCTTTGCGCCAAGGCGGCGATGGGCCTGGGCCAATTCTATACCAATTGGGCCGCCACCAATCACGATGAGGTGGTCGATTTTTTCTTTGTTATCGAAAATATTTTCGTTGGTGAAATAGGGTACATGTTCAACGCCTGGAATGGGCGGCACAAAAGCAGAAGAGCCAGTGGCCACCACCACATACTTGGCTTGGATTTGCGTGTTGCCTGCTTGTACGGTGTGTTTGTCGACAAAACTTGCGGCGGCTTGAATCACGTGCACGCCCAAGCCCTCAAAGCGCTCCACAGAATCATTAGGGGCAATGGCGTGAATCACGCTATGCACATGCTCATGCACTGCCGCCCAATCCACTTCTGGCTGGGAGGCTTTGATGCCAAAGGCAGCCGCATCACGCATGGTTTGCGCCGTATGCCCTGCTGCAAGTAAGGCTTTGGATGGTACGCAGCCTGTGTTTAAACAATCTCCGCCCATGTCGCCTTTTTCAATCAGCACCACTTTGGCGCCCATTTGCACAGCGCCAGCGGCAACAGATAAGCCACCAGATCCCGCGCCGATGACGCAAATATCAGTTTTGATGATGTTTAGATTGCTCATGAAGCCGCCTTTGATGCTTTGAATTTTTTATAAAACACAGGCAGTAGTGAAAGCAGGCCAAGGCCCGCCAGTGCGCCAATCATTTGTGGGGTCAACACACCTGCAATGGAAAAGCTCTCACCCTGCTCAAACACTTGGCCAAGGCCGCTGCCAGCAAAAGCAAAGACAAAGGTGGCTGGCATAATGCCAAAGAAGGTGGCAATCACGTAGGTGCGCAACGGCACGCCCAAAAATGCAGGAGCCAAGTTGACAATAAAGAAGGGAAAAAGCGGCACAAGGCGCAGCACAAACATATAAGATAAAGCATTATCGTTAAAGCCATCGCGCATGGTCTGCATGTATTTGCCTGCCTTGGCCAATAAGGCATCACCCAAAGATGATTTGGCAATCAAGAAGATGGCCGTTGCGCCCAAGGTGGCGCCCACCACGGTGTATAGGCCGCCCCAAAGGCCACCAAAAAGAAAGCCGCCAGCAAGGGTCATGATGGTGCCGCCAGGCAAAGAGAAGGCGACCACAGCGATGTAGACAAGGATAAATACCAGCGGAGCGATGAAGGGGTTCGTGCTCACCCAATCGTTGAGTTGTAAACGGTGTTCGCGAAGTTGTTCAAAGCTTAGATATTCATGCCAGCCCATGCCGATAAACAGGGCTGTGAGGGCGATAATGAGTAGCAGGGGTAAACTTTTTTTCAGCATGAAGTCATGGCCTCTAGTGTTCGATTTGTTGTTTGGTCGCGCCGTTTACCGAAAGCTTACAAAGCTTGTGCTGCGCCAGAGATTAATACGGCCAGGTATCAAAGGCCGTCATCGAAAAGGCGATACCATTGTATGCCAGAATCACACCCGTGGGGGTGATTTCGCGTAGCAATAAAGCAGCGCTGACATGGCGCATTTCATGCATCACTTTGTCGTTGATAATCACCATACGTTTGGCCGCGTCATCGGCATAGGTGTGGGCGGAAATGTTGATGGCCGGTAAGGAAGCTAACACTTCAGACGGCAACTCGCTTAAGGTCGGTAAATTCGTCATTTCGCTTATCGGCGGTGCAATGGATTGCTCTACTTCTACGATGGGTTCGACTGGTGCAGGCGCAACCGACTTGGCTTCAGGTTGGGTTGTTGGCAAGACATTAGGCGCTTGGGTTGCGGCAGATGTCAGCTGCTTGTCAGGTTGTTCAGGCATCAGCAACCAGAGCAGTAAGGCAGCAGCAAGCAGACCAAAGCTAAAGCGCCATGTTGTTCTGTTGTGCGACGGCTGTTCAGTAGCGTTGGTTTGTGTATTTATCGTTTGGCTGGTGGGCGTTTGTTGCTGTTGCCTGCTTTGTTCGGCTTTGTTGAGAGCATCGAGAATATACGACATTTATAGCTTGGCCTCGCTAGCTGGCGTGGTTTGCAAACTTGGAAAACCGTTATCCACCAAGCTGTTGATATGAATCCAAGTGATGGGGCCAGCCACACCGTCGGGGTTCAGGCCTTGGCCGCGTTGAAAGCTTTTTACTTGGTCTTTAAGACCTGCATCATATGTTAGGCGCGGCGCGCCAATCCATTGCAGGTGTTCAGCAGCTGAGATTTTTTCAGCCAGCAATTGCACAAGTTTACCTTCATGGCCGGGGCGCACAGGGCCTTGGTAACCCATAGGCGCGCGCCACAAAATCGTGAAATCGTTATGGCTTTGTAGCACCAACTGGGCAAGGCTGACTTGGGCGGTATCACCCGCCGCTAATATTTTGGCAGTGGTGCCAGAAAGGGCTGTGATGCTCGCAAAAGTGGTTTGCCCTTGGGCATCCGAAAGGGTCAACACCGCTGGCCGATTGAGGCTGCGCATCTGCGCAATATCGCCGCGCTGACGCAAGCAGCGCAATTGGTGCGTGCTGGCAAACGCGCATGCTGCGCCATCACGGGCTGCATCATAAGTGATGCCCCAGGCGGCAAAGATGCTTTCAAAGGCAATGTCTTGCTCGGGAGTGGATGGAATATTAGGCAAGGATAGCATTTCAGGTTGCGCTTTTTGGCTCACAACTTCTTCGGCGACAACTTCTTCGGCGACAACAGCTTCGACGGCCACTTCTTCGGGTAGTGTTTCGGCAATGATTGCAGCCATGGGATCAGCTTCGATGTCTTGTCGGAGGGCTGGTTCAGGTTGCTGGGTGATGGTCACAGGCAAAGGTTCAGTGATGGTTGTGTGTACGT
This sequence comes from Mariprofundus sp. UBA1536, assembly GCA_002323245.1. GTDB lineage: Bacteria > Pseudomonadota > Zetaproteobacteria > Mariprofundales > Mariprofundaceae > Ghiorsea. Next base: position 127,107 of record DCPU01000016.1, read on the forward strand.
TAGTGACCTTGCTTGTTGATGTCTGTAGATTCATCCAAATCAATCCAGCGGAAATAAGCAGCAGCGAAGTTGCATAAACCCATAGCATGCTCGCGCCTTGGGGTTTGCTGTGATGACCGCAAACTTCCAGCACAGCTTGCTTTAAAATCTTTTTACTTACCGTTTTTTGTTCGCAGCTATAAGTGCCAAGCAAAGCGCGATCAGCAATCAGATTCATCAAGCGTGGCACGCCGTGTGTATGCTTGTAAAGCAAGTTGATGATGGTTGGGGAGAAGATGCTTTGCTTGTCCAATCCCGCTACGCTGAGACGATGGTTGATGTAGGCATGTGACTCGCTCTTGCTCAGCGGGGTGAGGTGATAGCGGGCGGTGATGCGTTGGGCGAGTTGGCGCAGCTCTTGGCGTTGCAGCAGCTCGGCCAGTTCGGGTTGTCCGAGCAACATGATTTGCAGCAGCTTTTTATCGTTGGTTTCAAGGTTGGTGAGCAAGCGTAGTTGTTCTAACACACTGGGATCAAGGTTCTGCGCTTCATCAATGATGACGACCGTGTGCCGCCCCGCTGCGTGTTGCGCCAAGAGGTAATCGTTGAGTAAATCCGTTAAATCTTTGATGCTGTGTTGCGCGGGATAACTGATGTGCATCTCATCGCAAATGCTGGCCAGCAGCTCCAGCGATGTAAGTTTGGGATTGATGATATAAGCGATATTGGTTTTATCGGGCACACGCTCAAGCAATCGCCTGCAAATCGTGGTTTTGCCCGTGCCCACTTCGCCAGTAAGGACCATCACCCCGCCTTCACCCTGCAAGCCATACAGCATATGCGCCAAAGCTTCCTGATGGCGCTCGCTCATCAACAAATAACGCGGATTGGGCGCAATGGTGAAAGGTTTTTCGCTAAACCCGAAGTAGGCGTTATACATGGCTAGATATCGTGAAAACGGAATTCATATTGCAACCAATATAAGCAAGATTAAATCGCATACAACCTTAAGCTTGTTTCTTTTAATGATTTGTTTTGCTGTGATCACAGTCAACGGGTGTTTGTTGATGGTCAACACCGCGTTGTATTGCAGACATTTGAAATAGTAATTTTTCCCTACACTTTCTACGGCATCAAGGGGCGTTGATAAAATAATCTTTTTTAAAAAGACCTCAATTTCAGTATCTGAGAAATGATTGATGGCCAAGTTTTTCCGAACCCTCAAAAAACCAAGTGTAGTGTTTCTAAACTGTTCAGCGATAGATGTTTTAAGCGCTTCGTTCATTCTTGGAGACTAGGATTGTTGATGAAACTAAAAAGGTTGGAGCGCTTAATTTCTTATTCAGGAAGCTCAATCTATGCCAACAAATGAAAAATATAATTTCTATTTGTTTGCATAAACATATTATTATTTTTATTGTAAGCCTATGTTATTCGCTCAAAAGCCATTGCCCACTGCCATCAAGCAACAAGCTGTTTTGCTTGGTGAAGCAGTTTGCCAAGCGCGAAAAGCTCGTGGCATCAAACAAGCTGAGCTGGCTCAGACCTTGAATATCACCATCCCAACCTTGCGCAAGTTGGAGTCGGGCGATGCTTCGGTTGGCCTCAACACCTGCTTTGCAGCGTTATTGAGCTTAAATATTCAAGGCAGTGTGTTGCAACAAAGCGCCCCAGCATTGTCGCCGCTGCCCAGTATCAGCAAGGATAAACGCAACGAATTTGCTGCCTTGCTCACCCAGCAAGGTTTGTTTGCCAGTGATGCAGAAAATGCAGCTTGGTTGTTGGCGCTGACTCCACAGCAGCGCCTTCAAGCGATGATCAATCAGGAAAAGGAGCAGCGCTTATGTGGCATCGCACTCCGATAGAGCAAGCCGTAGCTTTGGTGACTGCCATTGAGCAGCATCATGGCCGCGCCTTGCTCATTGGCGGGGCGGCATTGTTTTTATACGGCAAAGCTCAACGCTCCCTGGACTATGATTTGTGGGTACGCATTGCCAACGATGAATTGGTAGAGATTCTAACCGCTCTTGGTTTTGAAATTGGCAGCAATCGCCCCGGCCTTTTGGTGGCGTATTACGAAGAATGTAAGTTCGATTTTTTCTTGTTCAAACGGGCATATAATCAAGATAAAGAATTGGTGGAATACGATGCCATCGAAGCCAACGGCAAAACCGTGCAACTCGAAAGCGGTACACTCATTGTGCCATCCATAGCTGACATGATTAAGCTTAAAAAACTCGGCGATGACCTCCGCCCCAAAGACCTCGAAGATATCGCCTACCTTGAGGCATTGCTGAAAACAGGCATGTCATAAAAAAGAGCAACACGCCCTAATCAGCAACTTCTTGGCCATCTAATTTATGAATCAAATCTATCGATATATCCCATTATATTTATGAATCGCGGAGGTATACACTGCAGTCAAGCACAGCTTTTGTATGCAGGAGGTTGTTATGAAAAAAACGATATCGTTTGGCATATTGCACATGACGATTGCTTTTACTGTGGCCTATGCGATGACTGGCAGTTTACTGGTAGGCGGGGCAATCGCCTTGGTTGAGCCAGCGGTCAATACGGTGGCTTATTTCTTCCATGAGAAATTCTGGGAATCCAAAACTGGTTTTGGTAAGCATCGGTTTGCGGCCATGAAAGCACGCTTTGAAAATGTGTTGATTCAAGTTTTTGCATCAAGTGCGCGGTAAGCTATCTCCAATAGTGATAACCACGTTGCCCTTTTTATGACCTGAATCCACATGATGGTGTGCTTCAGCGATTTGAGAAAGCGGGTAGGTTTTGTCGATTACCGGTTTGATATCGTTAGCCTCAGCGCGCTCACGAAGATAGTTGAGCCCCCCTTTGGATTCATCGGCAACGCCGCATATCAAGCGTTTGTTGATTAGCGAAGAAAGCTGCGTTTTGAGGCTGGCATTGATGAGAATCAGTTTGCCATCCTTGGCTAACATGGGCTCACACTTTGCCCAATGGAGATTGCCCACAGTATCCAGAATGATGTCATAGCAGGCTCCGTGGGTTGTCATATCTTCTTGGGAATAATCGATGAGATGATGTGCGCCCAGTGCTTGCACCAAAGGCAAATTGGCTGTGCTGCAAACCCCCGTCACTTCAGCGCCAAAAAACTTGGCCAACTGAACTGCAGCCGTGCCTACTGCACCTGCTGCGCCATTGATAAGCACTTTCTGCCCTTGCTGGATATTGGCGCAATCGCGCAAGAAATGAAGCGCGGTTAAACCACCAAAAATAATGGCTACGGCTTGTTCGTGATTGAGGTTGTCTGGCTTTTTCACCAACGCTGCTTTTTCAGTCAAACACACATATTCGGCATGTGCGCCAAGCTTCATGCCTGTGCTGCCATACACCGCATCTCCAACTTGAAATTGATTAACATTTTCGCCGACAGCCACGATTTCACCCGATAGCTCCATACCAGGGATAGCGCGTTTGGGTTTACTAAAACCAAACGCCAGACGTGATAGCAGCTTAAATCCTGCGGGCACCCGCAATGCGCGCAGCCGCGCATCGCCAGCTGTCACCGTGGATGCGAATACTTTGATAAGCACTTCGCCTTTTTTGGGGCTGGGCGTAGGGAAGTCTTTGAGTTGGAGTACTTCTGGTCTGCCAAATGCTGTCCAAGCGATAGCTTTCATAACACGAGCACCTCACCGTCGCGAAACGTTCTGTAGGGCATGTTATTTGCAGAGCAAATCGCGACCTCTTTTTGGAAAAGCGCCCAATCAGGATGTTCGGGTTGATAGTGCGGCATAAACGCGAAATCGAGAATCCCAAGGCCATCCCATATCATCTCGGTGATCTCAGGATAAGGAAGTACACTTGGGTCATCAGCAATGGCAAAAGCTTTGAGGCTAGGCGAGAGCACACAGCATGCAGCGCTATATCCACCATACGTAAAGTTGTCTGATTTCTGATTTTCTAAGATGAAAGCATCTAATCCACTCAGCGTCATGGCTTGGCGCAGAACAAACACATTACCACCACTCATCCAGACCCCGCTATACTTGGCAGCCACGTCTCTAAAATCGGTTCCCTTTTGGAAGAAATCGCGCAGATCAACATGCTCAGCCCGTAGGCCAGCATCATTGAGCTCCTGAATTTCATCTGCAATCCAAGCCTCAAGCCACCCTTTGTCGGCCGCGTGATCCAAAGCGTTAGCGATATAGGCCACTGGCCTGTCGTTGCCATACAACTCGGCAAGCAAAGGTGCTTTTTCGCCGAGCTTCGAGGAGGATAAATAGAAGCGCATTCAAGTTCTCGTCGATATGTGTTTCTTACCAGCAGCATGAGGCGCCATGATTTCTCCATTGCTCATTGGTTTTCTTGTAAGTAGAGAGGGTAGCATTCCTAATCTATTAGGCATGAAAGTTATGCGGCAACCTTGCTATACCAAGTCGCTCTAGCCTTTCCGTGACGTTCAATAAGCCCAAGGTTTATGAGCTCAGCCATTCTATTCTTCACAGTAGGCTTGGAAACATTGGTGATTAATGCATAAGCCTCAGATATCGTGATTCTCCCATGCGTATCAAGGTGCTGCAGAATCACCGAACATTCCTTAGAAAGGTGATTGTATTGTGCTAGGGTATCTGTTTTTGCTTTGAGATGATCTTTCTGCCGTTTTAATGAGCGTAGAAAGAAGTTCAGCCAGGGTAGCCAGTCAGTTTCACCCTTCAGCGTTTTCTGTGTTCTTTGCAAAGCCAAGTAATAAGCATCTTTATTCTTTTCAACAATACTTTCTAATGAGCTGTAGGGAATATAGGCATACCCCGCCTTGAGCATGAGTAGAGAAATCAAAACACGGGAAAGCCTGCCATTTCCATCCTGGAATGGATGAATGGCCAAAAAGACCACATTAAATACCGCTATCACAATGAGTGGGTGGTAGCTTTTATCTTCTAAGCACTCCCTCGCCCAATATACCAATTCCTGCATTTGTTTTGGCGTATCAAAAGCTGATGTGGTTTCAAAAACCACACCTAAACTTTTACCTGCCGCATCAAAAGCTTCAACACTGTTTGAGTGCTTTTTATATTCGCCTCTATGCCGTGTATCTTTGTTTGAGTGTCTAAGTAAACCGATATGAAGTTGCTTGATATAATTCTCTGAAATTGAAATATGTTCAAAATTCTCAAACACAGTTTCCATCACTTCAGCATAACCGATGACTTCTTGCTCATCCCTATGGGCAAAAGACTGTTGACCAACCTGGCCTAGTAAAGATTCAATCTCATTATCTGAAAGTTTTGAGCCTTCAATGCGGGTAGAGGAACCAATGCTTTCAATCGTAGCCACATGGCGAAGCTTGGTTAGATAATCAGGGTTAAGGTTGTTTTTTGCCTTCCAGCCACCATTAAATTCATCAATTTCAGAGATGATTCTCAATAGTTCAGGGGTTATGATTAGGTTCGTTAAGTTCATATTCATCAGTATTATTGGTTATCCGCTTATCCGATATTATCCAATTTTATCCAATAATCAAATAAATTATCCCATGGCATAGTTTTGTCTCGTAAATCCATCTTTGGGAGAACTAAAATGGATCTGCTTATAAAATATCAAGTTATGAAAGCCTGGTACCATTTTCCCTTACGTTTTCACCATATATAGACTCAAATAAATTGATTTATAGGGCATTTGGTGAGATTGTTTTTTTGCTTCACGTTTTCAAACACCCTAGGTCGAAAGCGGATGTTAGGATAAGCCGTCATTTTCCCACGCATCTAAATATTCAGAGAAATGAGGGCGTTGTTCTTTTTCGGATTCGAGGTAGTTGCGCATGCCGAGCATGGCGCGGGCGTAGGCGCTTTCGCTGAGGTCGCCGCGGAAGCGGAGCCAGCGTAGGAAGAGTAGGGATGTGGTGCAGACATCAGTTTCGCAGTAGTTGCGGATGGCGTCGATTTCTCCGCCTTCAAACATGCCGCGCACATCATCGCCGGCGGTGTCTAGCTTGCCAGGGATGCCAAAGGCGGAGGCCACCTCGTGCATGGAGCAGCGCGCTGAGGCACCAAAATCGGAGAGTACTTCTAAAAGGTCGAGGTGGTAGTTGGTGGAATAACGGCTTTCGTAGTTGTTCCACTTATCACCTTCGCTAAACCAGCGCGGGCAAGATAAGCCGTGCACCATGGCGCGATATTTAAGCACGGGCATATCAAAGCCACGGCCATTGAAGCTGACCAGCTGCGGGGCGCGGGATTCGATGATGTTGAAAAAGCCAGCCAACATCTCTGCTTCGCTGGAATCGGCTTTGCCGCCAGTGGCGATGCGCTTCACAATGACTTCGGAACCATCTTCGCCTGCTTCACGCATCAAATGCACATAGCTAATCGCCACCACCTGATGAAAGGGCTGGCGCGGAAAATCATTTTTACCATCGGTCTTGCTCAGGAAATATTCGGAGAGGGCATCTCGGGCTTCGAAATCATCCAATTCAGGCGCATTCAATAAGCGTCGGGTGGCATCGGCATCGGGCACTGTTTCAATGTCATACACAAAAATCTCACGCTGCATGTTTTTCCCCCCTTTTTATCCCTTTCAGCAGTTTGCGCTCACCAAGTAACCAGGCGCTGGCAAAAAATACCGCCATGCTGGCCATGACAAGAGTGCTGAGCCAAACAAACTGCATGGTTTTGCTCTCGCTTGGAAACGCCCAATAGTCTGGGAGATAATAAAGCAGAGCCGCCATTGGAAGGCAAGCCAGCGCCGCAGAAGCCATACGGGTTGAGCTTTTGAGATCAAAGATGGCGCCTTGTTTTTGATGAAGATGTTTCCACAGTAAACCGACGTTGAAAAACGAGGCCAATGCCGTTGCCAATGCTAGACCCACATAACCCAGCGGCCCCATCAGGGCGATAGCCAAGACGATATTGGCGACCACCGAATACACAGCATATTTCATCGGCGCTTTGGCATCTTTGCCTGCAAAACAAGCTGTAGACAACACGCGGCCCCAGCAAAAAGCGAGCAGCCCAAGGGCATAAGCTTGCAGGGCATGGGCGGTGTTGATGGCATCACTGTGGGTGAACTTCCCTTGCTCAAACAGGGTGCGGATAATGGGCTCGGCCATAAACATCAAGCCCACCACTGCGGGCAGGATAATCCATGTCAGCCATGTGAGCCCTTGGCGCAAATCATCGCGGGCATCATCAAGACGTTGGTTGGACATATGTTCAGCAATAGCGGGTAACAAGGCTGTGCCCATGGCGATGCCGAACAGGGCAAGCGGTAGCTGCACAATTCTATCGGCATAATACAGATACGAGACAGCGCCAACAGGCAATAGCGTGGCCAAAATGGTGCCGACCAAAATGTTAAACTGCACAGCGGCAATGCCGAGCACGGCGGGGCCAAAGAGCTGCATGGTGGCAGCAATCGCCGGCAGTTTGGGATTCCATGTAGGTTTGGGAATCCAGCCAATGCGTTTAAGCGCTGGAAATTGAATCAGCAGTTGAAGTGCACCGCCAAGCAACACACCAATGGCCAAAGCTTCAGCGGGGTTTTCATAAAGGGGTGCTAAAATGATTGCTGCAAAAATAATGGCGATATTCAGCAATGCGGGGCTAGCAGCGGCGACTGAGAACTTCCGATACGCATTGAGCACTGCCCAAGCCATGGCGGTGAGTGAAATCAGTGCCAGATAAGGAAACATGAGTTTGGCCAAATACAGCGCCTGATTCCAGCGGCCGGGCTCATCATAAAAGCCAGGGGCAAAGGCATAGAGCAGCCAGGGCATAAACACCATGCCCGCGATGGTGAAAAGCAGCAGGGCTGCGAGCAATAATCCAGCCATAGCATTTAAATACGCATGGGCATCTTCTTCGCCTTTCTTACGCTCATCCATCAATACGGGCACCAAAGCTACAGTGAGCGTGCCTTCAGCAAACATGCGGCGGAAAAAGTTGGGAAGCTTGAAGGCGACAAAAAATGCATCGGCAAGCGGGCTGGCGCCAAGCAATCTGGCGATAAAAATATCACGCACAAAACCCAGGATACGCGAAATCATGGTCCAGCTGCCGACTTTCGCCGCAGCTCTGAACACTTTGCTTTGCTTCATTGACTTCGAGGGTTGCTTATCCATAATGCGCGACCCTTTGCACAGCTAGACACATAGTCAAGCTTGAGTGAAGGCCCTCGTTGCCCTTGGTGGCAGCGTTATTTTTTCGGTTTGCCCAAGGGGGTGATGTTTTTACATGCCAGGAATTAAATTGAGTCATGATGAGCCTATTGAAATGGCCATCAAGCGTTTCCGTAAACAAGTTGAGCGTGGCGGTGTTATCACTGATTGCCGTAAACGTGAAGCTTACGAAAAGCCTTCTGTGGCGAAAAAACGTAAAGATGCTGCAGCGCGTAAGCGCCTAATGAAGCGCCTTCGCCGTATTCGTAGCCGCCAGTCGCGCGAATTCTAAGCAAACCAATCATAGCTGATTGAGAAAATGCCGAGCCCCAGGGTTCGGCATTTTTGTTTGTGCTTTTTGTAAAACGGGGTGAAACACGTCTGTAGCCAAAGGAGCTTACCTTATGTCCCTGACCCGTACACTTAAACAGCTGCGTTTGTCCTTCACTTACAGCCAGAAAAAGAGCGCGTGTTACTGCGCTTATCCTTTTTCAGCCTGACGCTCTGGTGCATCTGTAACAAGGGAGAGGGTGAATCCCCCTACCAACTTATATATTCCGACGAAAAAAACTTCGCGTAACTTCGCGTCCTTTGCGGTGGAAAAATGAGAGGGTGAACTTAAACCAAGGTTAGTAGTGTGATTTCTGGTTCAGTTCCCAGGCGCACGGGCGGGCCCCAGTAGCCGGTGCCGCGGCTGACGTAAATCCATGTTTTATCTTGGTGTTTGTGCAGGCCTTCGATATAGGGGTTGGCCATTTTGGCGATGAAGTTCCATGGGTAATACTGGCCGCCGTGGGTGTGGCCGGAAATTTGTAAATCAAATCCTGCTTCGGCGGCGGCATCAATGCTTTTGGGTTGATGCGCCAATAAGATTTTTACATCGGCTTGTTCAGCTTTATGAAGCGCTTTTTTTGGGTCGGATAAATGCTCAGCCTTATATTGATGGGCGCGGTAATCGGTGACGCCTGCCAGCAACAAGCGGCTGCCTTCGTGGTTGATGATGCGGTGTTCATTAATCAAATTGGTAAAACCAAGGAGAGCCGTTTCTTCCAGCCAGTCGTCCACGCCTGAATAATATTCATGGTTACCCGTAATAAAGTATTTGCCGTAGGTGGATTGCAGCTCTGCCAAGGGGGCAACATCGGGGCGCAAATGCACCACTGAGCCATCCACCAAATCACCAGTCATGACAATAATATCAGGCTTTAGGGCGTTGATTTGTTCGACGATGCGTTGCACATGATGGCGCTTAATCATGGGGCCAATATGCAGGTCGGTGAATTGCACAATGCGCAGGTTCTGCAGGCTTTGGGGTACATTACCCACAGGCACTTTCACTTCTTTGATGGTGGCATCTTGCAAGGCTTGTTGCACGCCAAAACCAGCCAAAGCGCCTGTGCCACCGAGCAGGCTAAAGTGGAAAGTGCTTTTCATCAGATTGCGGCGGTCTTCATCATAGGCATTGTCGCAAGACGTTTGCTTTAACAAGCAAAGTTTCTTGGCTGTGAAGCGGGTAAAATCGGCAAGCAGGTAGCCAATAAAGACAACTGAGAAAATGCCCATATTGATATATACAAACCAAGACAAGGAATCACCAAAGCTGGTTTCCATATCGTTGAAGCGCAAAATAAAGGGGAGAGGCGAAGCCAACCAGCAGGTAAAGAAATAAAGGATAATAGCAATTTGCATGGCCTTATTGGCATGGAATGCTTGGTAAACACGGGAGCCAACATAACCATACATAATGGCAAGCAGCAGCAGCGATACGATCAAAAAGACTGGGATCATGTGTCGTCCTTATGGAAAATTTTTCAAGGCATGAGTGCTTATGCTTGGGCACGCAAATGAAGAAAGTATTAAATTTGGAGCGAGATATGTCACAACAGGATATTCAGAGTCGACCGAATATGATAGCCAAGCCTACGCCTTGGGATTTGGTGGCATCGGCATCGACCTTGGATTCATCTAAAAATATTCGCTGTAATTTTACTCATACAGACAAAGCTTGTCACTTTTGTGCGCACAAAAGTAACGTAAAAAGCGACCCTTAAACAGCTGCGTTTTTCCTTTACTTACATTCAGATTATTTTGACTATTGCATATATTAGTCGTGTTTGCCGATGTAACCTTTGGGGCGGATGGCGACGGTGTTTTTGATTTCGGTGCATACTTTGCCGTCGGCTCGGGTGTAAACCATCGTAAAGGTTGGGGTTGAGCGGCCATGAGCTTCAAGCTCGCTGCGAATCTGGGCTTCGATGGCTTCGTCAAACGCTAAGTGCAGGGTTAAATCGGAGCTGCCGACGCGGATGAAGTCTAAGGTGAGGTGCTTGGTGGCGACCCGATAACCGGGAAATTTTTGGGCGCAGACCAAGGCTGGAACGGGGTCGGCAAGGCTGGCTTGGTAACCACCAAACATATTGCCTGCTGCATTTTTCGACATCCAATTCAGTGGCAACAGCAATTCCAATTTGCGCATATCATCATCAAGTTTGATCACTTTCACGCGCATCAAAAAGAAGGGCAGAAATAAGGACAATTTCCGCTTGTTGGAGAGGAAGGGTAAATTGCTAATCAGCTGAATATGCCTGGACAACTTGGCTTCCTCCTATGGTAAAACGTCTTAAAAACTGGCTTGCTTGGTTTCCAACTCTTCCCAGCGATGATAGGCCAGCTCCAAATCTTTTTCCAATGCGGATAAGCGGATTTGATCCTTTTGAAAACCATCAGGGTCGCGTGTGAAATAATCCGTTTCGCAAAACCGTGCTTCGATAGCTTCTTTTTCAGCATCCCATTTTTCAATGTTAGCTGGCAAATCATCCAGTTCTTTTTGCTCTTTGTAAGCCAGTTTATGGGCTTTCCTGGGTGCTTCTTTTACGGGTGCTGCCGCTGAAGCTTTGACCACAACTTCAGGTTTCTCATCCAATGCGCGGCGCTCTTTCCAAGCCAGATAATCCGAATATCCACCCTCGATAGGTACGATTTTCCCATCACCCTCAAAGGCCAATACCTTGGTGGCTGTCCTATCCATAAAAGCGCGATCATGGCTGACGATAATGACAGTGCCCTGATATTTGGCGATAGCTTCTTCGAGCACGTTTAATGTGCCGATATCCAAATCATTGGTCGGCTCATCGAGTACTAATAAATTAGCGGGTTCGAGCAACAATCTAGCCAGCAGCAAACGACCACGCTCGCCGCCCGATAAGGCACCAACTTGGGCATTGAGCAGCTCTTTATCAAACAAGAAATCCTGCATATAGCTGATGATGTGCCGCGGCTCTGTGCCGCCTATATGCACGTGGTCTGAGCCGCTGGGGGAAAGCACATCTTTGAGTTTGTCCTTGGGGTTTAAGCTGCGCAATTGGGTGAGAAAAGCTGGCGCAAGGCGTGCGCCGTGTTTGATGTGGCCGCTTTCGGGTGTCAAATCGCCTAGCAACATTTTCAGCAGTGTGGTTTTGCCAATGCCGTTGGGGCCGAGCAGACCAATACGCTCACCGGCCATCACTTTGAGATTAAACTTCTCAACAATTTTTAAATCACCAAAGTTGTGACTGAGAGCAACTGCTTCAATCAGCAATTTACCGGGTTTGATGCCGCTGGCCACGCGCAACTCCACATCGCCGCCGCGCAACCTGCGCGCTGCCCGTTGTTCACGTAAATCTTCTAGGGCACGCACTCTGCCTTCGTTGCGCGTGCGCCGCGCTTGGATGCCTTTGCGAATCCATTTTTCTTCGCTGGCGAGCACCTTATCAAACTTTTTATAGTCGCGGTTTTCGATTTCCATCAGCTCTGCTTTTTTGTCGATGTATTCGGCATAAGTTGCCTCAAAATGGGTGAGCTTACCGCGATCAAGCTCAACGATTTCTTCAGCCACGGCATCCAGGAAATAACGATCATGGGTGATGAATACCACCGCGCCAGCAAAGGCGGCGACAAAATCTTCAAGCCACTCAATCGAAGCGATATCCAAATGGTTGGTGGGCTCATCAAGCAACAAAATATCGGGCTCTAAAGCCACAGCTTGCGCCAAGGCTACGCGGCGCAGCCAACCACCAGAGAGCTCGCCCACATCTCTGTGTGTATCCAAGCCCAGCTTGGAGATGGCGGTTTCAATGCGATTGTGGAGTTGCCATGCGCCGGTGTGTTCGAGCTGTTGTTGAAGGGTATCAAGGCGTTTGAGCACTGCATCGGAAGGGTTATCAGCCAGCGACTCAGTGAGGTTGTGGTATTCTTCCAATAGTTTGGCCACTTCACCCAAGCCTTGTGCCACCACTTGAAACACGGTTTGCCCAGGTTCGAAATACGGGTCTTGATGTAGGTAGGCGACTTTAGCATTGTGTTTGAGCTGCACCCTGCCGCTATCAACATCCATTTGCCCAGCAATCACTTTCAGCAGGGTGGATTTACCCTCGCCATTGCGGCCAATCAGGCCGATACGGGCGCTGCTGCCCACGCGCAAATTGACGCCATCGAGCAATACCTGTGGCCCAAAAGCTTTGTGTAAATCATGTAATACCAAGACTGGCATGGGTTTAACCTCTTTGGGCTAGCGCGACGACTGCAGCGGGAATAATAAAAATATTGAGCAAAGGCACCATCATCAAGACAAGGGCAGTACCGCCAAATCCCAGCCAAAACCAGAAGTGTTGTTTCATATAAACTTTACGATCTTTGAAATTTAAACCAGCCCGGCTGGCTTGGGTATCGAACAATTCAAAATTGAGAAAACGAATGCTGGCATAAGTCCAAATCGCCGCCGCCAGTGGGGGGAACCAGAAAAATAATAAGGCCACGATGCCCAACACCAACAGTCCAAACAAAGGGCGGACAGAATTGGCTAAGCTGCTCATGCTTTGTTCCAACCAACCGCTGCTGTTTTCTTGCGATGTCTTGCCAAGCAATCGCTCCGTGCGCGTGGCCAATTCATCCAGCCAGGGGGCAATAGCCGCCGAAGCCAAGGCCGTAAAACCCACCACACCTGAAAGCAGCGCCATTAACACAGCCAGCAACCAAGCCACCGCCGAGACCACTTGCCAATACCACGCATCACCCTCAGGCATCCAAAGCGCCGTTAAATAATCAGCAAGGAAAAATACGCCAACCATCAAAGCTAGCATCACCGCCAGTAATAAGCCCAGCATACGCCAAAGCACCTGACGTAAACTTGCTTCACCAATCAGCATGGCAAAGCCTGCGAAAAATGTAGTCATTCCCTTCAACATGCTTGTCTCCAAAAGTAAGGCCTGCCCAAACTTGACCAAACCATACGCATTCCACACGATGTTGCCATGCCAACCTTATTGTCTACCCCTTCGGCTTTACCCATTTCAGAAACGACGCTAAGCAAGATGTTGCAGCAGATGATTCCTGCTGGCGCTGATGATGCTGATTTGTATCTGCAACACTCGGTGTCTGAATCGTTGGCGCTGGAAGAAGGGCGCGTCAAACATGTCTCGGCCAGCACTTCGCAGGGCATTGGTGCTCGGGTGATTGTGGGTGAAGCCTCCGGGCATGCATACACCGACAGTTTTGACACGGCCGCTTTGATGGATACTGCCAAAGCCGCACGCGCCATCGCTGCCAGCGGCAAAGACTTATCGCCGCAAGCTATTCGCAGCCAAGCGCTCAAACATCAGCTCTATTCGGCCATCAACCCCATGCAGCAAGTGAATATGCAATCGCGCAAAGCCTTGCTGGAAAAGCTCGATGCATTAGCGCGTAGCATTGATCCGCGTGTGCAGCAGGTCTCGGCGAGTATTTCTTCAGCCTTTAAGCAAGTGCATATCGTGTGCATGGATGGTCGCACCTTTAGTGATGATAGGCCGCTGGTGCGCCTGAATATCTCGGTGGTGGTTGAGCAAAACGGCAAACGCGAATCCGGCGGCGCAGGCGGCGGTGGCCGCTTTGATTTGGCGCGCTTGCTTGAAAGCGGCGAAGCTGAGCGACTCACCCGCGAAGCCGTGCGTACGGCCCTACTCAACCTTGATGCGGAACCCGCCCCAGCAGGCACCATGCCTGTGGTCTTAGGCCCAGGCTGGCCTGGTATTTTATTGCATGAAGCCATTGGGCATGGTCTTGAAGGCGATTTTAATCGCAAAGGCACCTCGGTGTTTGCGGGCAAAATGGGCGAGCAAGTTGCCGCCAAAGGCGTGACTGTGGTCGATGACGGTACCATCGCTGAGCGACGTGGTTCACTTAATATTGATGATGAAGGCACCGACACCCAATGCACCACGCTGATTGAAGATGGTGTATTGGTGGGTTATTTGCAGGACAAACAAAATGCCCGTTTGATGGGCGTGAACCCCACGGGTAATGGCCGCAGGGAATCGTATTCTGATCCTGTATTACCGCGCATGACCAACACCTTTATGCGCGCTGGCAACGACAAACCCGAAGATATTCTCGCGTCCTTGGAGAATGGCATTTATGCCGTCAATTTTGGTGGCGGTCAGGTGGATATCACCTCGGGTAAATTTGTGTTTACCACTTCCGAAGCCTATTTGGTGAAAAATGGAAAGATTCAACATCCCGTTAAAGATGTAACCCTGATTGGATCCGGCCATGAAGTGCTGAAGAAAGTATCAATGATTGGCAATGATTTGGCGCTGGATCCAGGCGTGGGCACCTGCGGCAAAGCTGGGCAATCGGTGCCCGTTGGTGTTGGTCTGCCTACCATTCGCATTGATGAGCTCACCGTTGGTGGCACCCAAGCCTGAAATTTTAGAAATCCTAGCGAAAACTGTAGACTAGCCCCGGTATCTGTTGATTGGTCGGATAGACAACAAGATCTGGTCTGCGATAGCTACTTATCGAAATGCAAATATTAGAATTATTTCGGTTCGTCGCGCTAGGAAAGAGGAGATTGCCTTATATGAAAGCTAAAGATTTTGATGCTGCCTTTGATGATGGTGAAGATATCACTTCACAGCTAGATTTGAGCAAGAAACGTCGACCTGAATTGAAACAAAAGCGTGTAAATGTCGATTTTCCTGTGTGGTTGATTCATCAGCTTGATAAAGAGGCAAAACGTTTGGGTGTCACCCGTCAGTCCATCATAAAAATGTGGCTCGCTGAGCATTTGAAGGAAGCGGCTTGATACGCATCTAAAGTGGAAGAAACTCCCAGAATACCCAGCTTGGCAGCGCGCCTATCGACCATCGCTTTGATTTGTGGCCTTGGCTTGCTTTTTTTGGGCATCAGCTCTGGCCTGAAAGGTTACGATGGGCTCATGGAGCCAAGCGCTGAGCAATTGAAAAGTATTACAGGCAATCTGGAGCATTTGGCCTATTTGACCCCGAGCAAAGCGCCAACCGTGGTTGATATCCAGCTCTACCATAAAGCCGATGGACGCAAGCAGGCCTATCTCAATTATGGGCCGCATGAATGGGAAGAGCGACTCAAGCCCTATATGCACAAGGAAATCACTATGTTTGTGGCTTCCACGCAACAGGTGTGGGGCATCATGGCCGATGGTCAGACGCTGGTGTCGGCTGCTGAAATTCAGAAGACATTTCTGGCTGTGAAAAAAGGGCAAGAAATATTTGCGACACAGATGACTTATGTGGGGCTGGGGCTGGTGGTGTTTTGGCTGTTGTTTTTACGCAAGCGTTATCGCCAATCTGCGGCGTGAATCTCGCTTGAAAGCTGACGACCTTTAATCGAGAGAAGCTTGCCCCTATACAACATAAGCTAGTGTTCGATTGGAGGTGATGTTGATGTCAGAAAATATTCATATTGTTTGTCACGCTTGTGATGCCGTGAATCGGCTGCCTTTGGCCAAGCTTGAATCCGTTGCCAACTGCGCACGTTGCAAAAAACGATTGCTAGCTGGTGATGTCAAAAGCTTAACCCAGGATAATTTTGATGCCTTTATCGCCAACAATGATTTGCCCGTCGTTGTCGATTTTTGGGCGCCCTGGTGTGGCCCCTGCAAGATGATGGCACCCGCATTTGAAAAGACAGCGATGACCCTTTCCACAAAAGCGATATTGGCTAAGGTCAATACCGAAGAGCAGCAAGCACTGGGTGCGCGATTTGCCATTCGCAGCATTCCCACCTTGATGATGTTTAAAGATGGAAGAGAAGTGCGCCGCCAATCTGGAGCCATGGATGCCGCCGCGTTGCAACGCTGGATTATGGGCGCATGAAAGCTTTGAACGTCAACATCCAAGGCGGGGTACAAGGCGTTGGCTTTCGTTATTACGCAGAACGCGAGGCCAAACGGCATGGGCTAAAGGGCTGGGTGCGCAATCATCCTGATGGCAGCGTCCAAGCTTTGATATGCGGCGAAGAAGACCAGCTGCAAGCCATGTTGTCTTGGTTTAAACATGGCCCGCCTGCAGCATCTGTTACCTCAGTGGATACTGAAGACACCCAACTCGAAACTGAGCCTTTGGATTTTCAAATTACGTTTTAAGTTCATTGTTGAATGGGCTAACGCGGACAAAAAAAGGGCAACGCCGAAGCGCTGCCCTTGTGAACATCTGCATTGTTTAAGCGTTACTGCGCTAAATTTTTCTCAACGCCGCAAAACATTTGGGTGCTTTTGAGCTCGTGTTGCACTTGGGCAATGGAGCGGTCGTCATCTTCCCATGTGACGATATAAAGATGTGGCGACATTTGTTTGCGAATGGTGACTTCGTGTTCTTCAAAGAGCTTGGCCAATTCCAAATCACTGATGTCTTGGCATTGACGCACCACCAACTCACCGGCTTTGTAGGCGATGCCCTTGGGCTCTTCGGGCATCTCTTTGGATGCGCAAGCTGCAAGTAATAATACGCTGCCTGCTAAAATCACTGTTTGAATCAATTTGTTCATGTTCAACCTCCGTGGGATTGCTTAGTTAAATTAGACATTGCCCTCATATTGTCAACATTCAGGCAATGTTAATCCAGGCTGGGGCGTGATCGGAAGGGCGCTCTTTGCCGCGTTCTTCAGCGTGGATGCCGCCTTCAGTCACTTCAACTGCTTGGCTGACCAACAGATGGTCGATACGAATCCCCCATTTGCGTCTGTAGGCATTAGCGCGGTAGTCCCACCACGAATGCATGGGTTCATTAGGGTGCAGCTCGCGCAAGCTATCGCGTAGGCCAAAGTCGAGCAGGTCTTGATAGTGCGCGCGCTCTTGATCCGAGCACATGATTTGGCCTTCCCAACGCGAGGGGTCGTGGATATCAATGTTGGCGGGGGCGATATTGTAATCGCCCAATAAAACGAGTTTGGGGTGTTTCTCCAGCTCAGCTAACACGAACTTCTTAAGCGCGCTTAGCCACTTCATTTTGTAGCTGTATTTATCCGAACCCACTTCCTGCCCATTGGGGATATACACATCAATGATGCGCACGCCATTGATGGTGGCGGCAATGACGCGTTTTTGCGGGTCGTCCAAATCGGAGATGTCTCTATGCACATCCTGCATGGGCATTTTGCTGATGATGGCAACGCCGTTGTAGGTTTTTTGACCAGAGAATTCGACAAAATAACCCGCAGCCTCAATTTCAGCTTGGGGGAACTTGTCATCGGTCATTTTGGTTTCTTGCAGGGCGAGCACATCGGGTTGTTCAGCGGCCAGATAAGCCAACACATGCTCAAGGCGCACATTTAATGAGTTTACATTCCAGCTAACAATTTTCATGGGCTTACCTTAGGCGTGGGCGAAGTGAAATCCAATCGTTTATGGTGTCTGTGAAGCGTGCTTCCAAAAGCCATATCAAATGCGTGTGATTGTCATTACATATCCAGTGCTAGGCTCATTTATGGTGTACTTATGTAAAACGGAGGTTCTTATGAATACTTTAGGTAGTCTTGCTCTAGGCGATTTTGGCATATTGGCATTAACCATTATCGGTGGTCTGTGCTTAGCTTTGGCCATCGGTTTTTCTGTTTTTGTTTGGTATAAAGAAGCTTACACAGAAGAAGGTTTCTTAACCGACAAAGATAAAGAAAACTGGAAAGCTTAGAATGTTTCTCTGAGAAATAAGTGAGGCCTCTTTCTAAGGCCGCATAGTCTATTTTTTTGATTACGGAATGCCTGCTTTGTTATCGAAGCAGGCATTCTTTTTTTAGGCTACCCGCCATTCAGCCAGCGATGCAAGCGCATTTCCGCCGCTGATATCTGGGGTGATACACAACTCCAACGAAGTAACACCCATCAAATTGACTTCAAAGTTCTCAGTTTCAATTGTTGAATCGGGTGCGCTGAAATTGTATTGCTGCCTAGCGATATCGTGGCACTTAGCATCATCACACCAACGCAATAAAAACTGCTGGGTACGCTGCTGATTATCTTCTTGAAAGATTAAACGGATGTGGGTTAGATGCTGTGGGGCATCAAATAATAATCGGATGGTTTGCTCGCCAGCTTCGCCTGCGCGCCAGCTTCCGCCACCAGGGTTCAAGGCAGCCTCGAATGGAAACGCTTCGTCTTCGGAAGTGAGCTCCACCTGTGCAATTGATTGTAAATCCAACCAATGTTTTTCTCTTGTGTTTTCTTTGGTGGTTCCTGTCCGATGATACGTTTGCGCATGTGTTTCTCCTCTGACGAAGCTTTGCGATTTGGACTATAGACCTATCTTCACTATTTTACATTCTCTCTCAGTGCTTAGGTTAACGAGTATTGATGACCTTTTGGTGGGATGTTCATTTTTGGGCAGCCAAAAACGAACCAAAAAGCTGCCCTTTACAATCTGCTTGTTTCCTTCGCTGCACTATGGAAGCGGGGCGAAAAGTTTTTTCGCTTTATCCCTTCTCCCATAGCACGACTACGGCGCAGCTTGAACAAAGGGAATCCGCGTCTACTAAACTTTGCGTAACTTCGCGTACTTCGCGGTTCCATTTAATGATGAAAAGAAATTTTTATTTGGTGATTGAAGCAAAGAAGAAGCCGTCATGTTCGTTGTTGGGTAAGAGGCGTTGCTTGGTGATGATGTTGCCAGCTTGGGCGATGACATCTTCATTTTCTGCTGCGTGGATCGAGCACACAGCATAGGTCATGGATGCGCCGGGTTTGAGTACGCGTAGGGCTTCTTGGAGCAATATGAGTTGAAGTTGGCCTGCGGCTTTGACGTCTTCGATGGTGTGTAAGAATTTGGCATCGGGGTGACGGCGAAGGGTGCCTGATGCAGAGCATGGGGCATCAAGCATGATGGCATCCACGCTGTTGTCGGCGTAAGGCAAAAAGGCGCAATCAGCTTGCAGCACTTGGGTGTTGCTGCATTGCAAGCGTTTGAGATTTTCTTCCAAGCGCGGGATGCGGCGGGGGTTGAGCTCCACGGCAGTGATGCTGGCCTTAGGAAAACGATGAGATAACAAGGCCGTTTTACCGCCTGGGGCAGCGCACAAATCGAGCAGCAGACCATCTTCTTCTTTTAAATCCACCGACAAGGTGGCCATTTGCGCAGCTTGATCCATGACCATCACATCGCCTTCGGCAAAGCCAGGCAGCGAGGTCACCGATGTGTTGGCATTGAGCAACACAGCATAAGGCGAAAAAGAGCCCGCTTTGACTTCGAGGCCAAGGTCTTGGGCTTGCTGCATCCAAGCTTCTCTATCGCTGAACACAACCACACATAAATCGGGGCTGGTGTTGCAGGCCGACGCAATATCGCTGACCACATCGGCAGTAAAGGCATCGCGCCATAATGCATACATCCATTGCGGCAGTTCCACGCGTTGATGGGGTTTTAATTTTTGCGGAGCTTCGCTTTTGGCCACTTGGCGCAACACGGCATTGATAAAGCCAGCGGTGTGCGTTTCATAGGGTTTGATCGCAGCCACAGTTTCACCCACAGCGGCATGATCGGGGATACGCATCAAGCGCAATTGGTATGTGCCAAGCAGCAAGGCCAGGCGCGAATAATCGCTGGGTTTTTGTTTTACAAAGCGGCTGAAATCAGCTTCCAAAGCAAAATAATTGCGCAACACCCCATACACCATTTCGCGCAACAAACCGATATCACGAGGCTCCCATGATTGCGAGGAGGTGGTATGTACAATAGCGGCTTTGGCTTTGTTCTTTTTAATCAACACCTCAAACAAAACAGCTAAGGCAACAATGCGCACGCGGGCGTTAGAAATGCTCATGATTCTTGGTCTACCTTTTTATGTGAGCGCGGGTGGGCGTCGTTATATGTTTGTTGCAGCTGCGGCAGGGTGATATGGGTGTAGTGCTCAGTCGTGGCCAATGAGGCATGGCCGAGTAGGGTTTGGATGCTGCGTAGGTTGGCGCCGCCAGCGAGCATATCCGTGGCAAAGGAATGGCGTAGCCTATGGGGAGTGACGCTGCTATCGGCACCTGTTTCCAAGGCTCTGTCTTTAAGCATGCGTTGCACGCTGCGCACGCTTAAGCGCTGGCCAAAGCGATTGAGAAACAAAGCCTGATTGGTGGGTTTTAATTGCAAACGCGCTTGCAGCCATTCCAGAATCAAATCCACAGCCAGTTCGGGCAACGGCACGATGCGTTCTTTATTGCCTTTGCCCAACACTTTGACTTCACCCTGCTTGCTGCGGCGATTGATGGTGAGGTCAGTAAGGTTCACACCTACCACTTCTGAGACACGTAAGCCGCAGCCATAAAGCAGCGCCATCAGCGCCAATTCGCGTTCATCAAAGGTGCGGTTGGTGGTTTCAAGCAGTTGTTGGGTTTGATGCGGCGGCAAAGTTTTGGGCAGACGTTTGCCCAGCTTGGGGGCGCGGATACCTATGGCAGGGTTGTCGGTGGTCAGTTTCTGGCGCAGGGCATAAGCGCATAAACCTTTGATGGCCGATAAGCGGCGGGCAAGGGTGGAAGGGGCTAAACCTTGGCTGTGACCAGCGACCAACCAGTCTTGGATGGTGTGACGCTCAATGTCAGCAAGCAGAAGTTTGCCTTCTTCTTTTTGAAACTTGCTAGCCAGAAATTCGGAGAAGCGTTGCAAGTCGCGTTGGTAATTGCTGGTGGTGTGGCTGGATGCCAAACGCACATGCACCAATTCCGCGAGAAAGTCGGTGCAGGTTTGAGAAAATAATGAGTTGGCCAAGGCGTTTAATCCTTGGCTGCGATTTCGATGCGGTTGCCACCCAAGGCTTTAGCGATATACATGCCTTTATCGGCCTTGGCGATGAGGGTGTTGAGGGTGATGTCTTCCGTAGGTGCGGAGCAAGCCAGCCCTACACTGATGCGAATTTGCTCATTGTTGCACACCAAACCATTCACATCATTGAGGATGTTGGTGGCAATTTCTTGGGCTTTATCGGTATTACAACCCGAAAGCAATAAAGAAAACTCATCACCACCCATGCGAATGAGTGGGTCTTGGGTGCGCACATGACGGCGAATAGCGTCGCAGAGCTGGTTTAATGCTTCATCACCAGCTTGGTGGCCAAGGCGATCATTGATGCCCTTAAAATCATCCAAATCAAAATAAAGGGCGGCAACGCTAACGTCTTTGCCAAACCAACGCGAAAGCGGTTGATGGCTGTAGGGTTGCAGGAAACGGCGATTATGTGAGCCAGTGAGCGCATCGGTAATGGCTAGGCGCGCCAAGCGCTCACGCGATACGGCATGCTCCAAGCTCAAGCCAATCACTTGGGCGAGATGTTGCAAAAAGTCGGTGCCCTGCTCGGGGGAAAACCTTGCTGCATCGGCAGCACCTAAGCCTAAAATGCCAAATGGATTTTCGGCGCTACCCAAGCGAAGAAGGGCTAAAGAGCCTAATGATTTATCAGTCTCTTCCAGCCAAGGGAAACCATCTTTTTCCACTTGAATCAAATACACATCACGTTTGGCTAGGCCAACATGTTCAATTTCACCCGCTTCTATCCACACCAAATCATGGCTGGATAAAGCGTTCATCGGCGATGTGCCGATAATGCTGTCGCGGCACAACCAAAAGCGCACCAAATCCAGTGAAAACTGGCTGCGTAGCTCACGCAACAGTGTGAAGCACATATCTTCTGGGTCACCCGCTGCCAACACAGCAGCTTCAAGCTGAAACAGGCGACCAAACAACTCATCATTGGTATGCAATCGCTGCATCATGGTGGCCACATAAGCGCGAAGTTGGGTGTTTTCTTGCGCCAGCGCTTGCATGCGGCGTTCGGTAAAGTCCAAGGTGTTATCTTCTTTGTTTTCTTCGCTGGTCACGGGCGAATCGCTCATAACTCCACCTTTTCTTCAATCAGGATTTTCCATGGTGCGTCTTGATCTGGTCGCGCCAAATACAAGCGTTTGCGTTCGGCATCTTTGTAATTATTGGATTGATAATGCTGGATAAATTCAGCCACCACCACTTCGCCTTCTGCCCATGGGGTGGGGTCGTGCAATAGGGTTAAGCGCGAGAACGCAACGCGGATAAATTCCTTGCTGCCGTTCACTTTGGTTTTGTATTTTTTCCAAGCTTTTAAATCATATTGACCAGAGCGAAATTTATGATGGTAATGGCTTAAGTAGGCCTCTGTATCCAGCGATTGCCAGTCTTGTTGCCAAGCGACCAATGATTTTTCGAGCGAAGCCAGCAAATCTTTTTGCGCCTCCCGCTCACCAAAGGCGATGTGTTCGCTAATCACCACCCAAGTTTTACCCGGAATCACAAATGGCTCCATTTTCTGCAGTTGGGCATTGGGCAGGGCAAAGCAGCCGCGGGTATCTTGGGGTGGGCGACGGCTAACATCTTCGGGATAACCATGCATCCAAATGCCATTGCCATTTTTGCCGTGTAATGCGTCCAATGCATTGGGGTAATCGATAGGGAAGACCACGGGGCCATATTTGGAGTAAAGTTTTGCATCATGGCGTACATCGGTGAATCTGTAGATGCCATTGGGCGTGCGCGCATCACCGCGCTGCTTTTTATCGCCACCTTTGGCGCCAGTAACCACATATTCATCAGCCACACGCTGCCATTGGTTCTCAGCATCGCGTTGATATACAAACAAACGCGAGCGACCTTTATCCACCAAAAACACGCTGGATACATCAGCACTTAAAAACAATAAATCCAAGGGGAAGCCCGTGACACCATCCACTTTATCGGCAAAAGCTTGCAAACGAACATCGGCTTCGGAAAGGTCGCTGCTCAAATCAATTTGCGCCAATTGTAATTCGGATTGTTTGTTGTTTTTGCCGTAATCACCTGCCGAGCTCACAGCTTGCAAGGCAGCGCGGCGATAGGCTTCAGCTTTCAATAAACTGGCCAATGGGTCTTGATTGTTTTCGGCGGTTTCCAGCATGGCCAAGGCTTTGGAAAAATCATTTTGTTTGAGGGCAAGGGTGGCGCCAAGGATGCTGCGTTCGTTGGCATTTTGCAGGTTGTCAGAATCGCTTTCCAAAGCTTTCCATAAACGGTCTTCCAAACCGTTTTTCAGCTGAAATTCTTCAGCAAAAGCTTGGCCGCTCATGCAGCAAAGCACGAAAAAAATGATTTTGAGCATCAGATGCTTTCCTCAGCAAAAATCTTCCAACCATCGCGGCCAAATTTCATGGTGATTTTTTTCTTGGACTCGTTGTTGTAATTGTTGGAGCGGAAATCCTGCATGGCGGTGACGGTTGCAAACACGCTATTGTCGGCCATATCAACATGCACATCGTTAAATTTGATGCGGATATACGATTTACTGCGAATGACGCGGGTTTTGTATGCTTTCCATGCCTCTCTAGAGGCAAAGCGTGATTCAGGCTGATAGGCCACATCGTAGGCATCAAAATACGCATCCACATTTTGCGCTGACCATGCAGCGCGCCATGCTTCTAGGGCGTCCAACACACCAGCAATAGTGCGGCCCTCTTCAGGCATGGCTGGCAGCGGGGTATCAGCTGTTGGCGTAACAACTGGGGTTGCTTCGGGTGCTGCGGTGGCCGGTGAGTCCACTTGGCTAGTTTCAAGCGCAGCAACCACCACAGGCTCAGCAACGGGCGTGATAGGATTATTTTCAGGTGCTTTGTCTTGATCAGAAGGCATGGGGTTGCGCACATTGAGCAATCGATTATAGCGTTGTTCTACCCTTGGGTTTTCCACTTGATCCAAGGTGTTGCGATAATGCTGCAAGGCGAGTTTCACATACAAATCAGCCAAATTTTCTTCAGCGACCACATAGTTGGGGCGTTTCTTCAAAGCTTCTTCGAGTTCGTTCACCGCCGCTTTAGGGTCGCCCAAGGCATTGTACACCGCAGCTAAATTATTGTGCGGCTCAGCCAGTGTCGGGCGCAGTTCAATCACATGACGAAAAGCCTCGATAGCTTGGTGAAATTGTTGCTCATGCACATGGGCAACACCATACATAAACCAAGCTTCGTAGTTGTCTTGCTCGGTTTTGACCAGCGGGTCTAGTTTGGCTAAGGCGGCGGTGTATTTACCTGCGGCCATGTCCTCTTTGACTTGGGTCAAAGCATCACTATCAGCGGCTTGGCTGACATGGGTTATGGTCACAAAAGATGCCAACATGAGCGGCAGGATGAGCAATAGGATTCGGTTGGTTTTGGCTTTCATCATAGGTTCTCTTGGTGTGCTTTTTTTAAGCTGTTGTCTTGCGCTCATAAATATCGAAATGATACGCACAGCTGTTTTTTTCATCGGGTTGGTGAGATTCGTGATGGGCAGGTTGCCAGGCTGATAAATCAATGGCTGGAAACCAAGCGTCACCCTTAAACTCTGCTTCTAAGGTGGTGCAATATAAGCGTTGGGCAAAGGGAAGTGCCAAGGCATAAATTTCTGCACCGCCAATCACCATCAGTTCTTCATCTTGGTGGGTGTTCAGGGCTTGCTCAATGCTGTGCACCACTTCGCAGCCATCAATCTGCAAATCGGCTTGGCGGCTGAGCACAATATTTTTGCGTTTGGGCAGGGGTTTACCCAAGGAATCGAAAGTCTTGCGACCCATCAAAATGCTTTTGCCTAGGGTATGCTGGCGAAACCAAGCCATGTCAGCAGGCAAATGCCATGGCATTTGATTGTTAGCGCCAATTAAGCGCTGCTTATCCATAGCCCAAATCAACGAAATCATCTGTTTAACTATCCCCATCTTTGCTTCTTAGCAGAAGCGCAATATAAGCATATGTCGCATAAAAAAACAGTTCGGTCTTGACGCGCCTTGGCTTGAAAGGATTACCAGGCCACCGATAGCTGAGCGCCATACCCTGATTGGCTGGCTTTGGGTTGCATGCTGATGCCGTTGTAGGGGTCGCTAAAATAAAAGGCACTGAGGCTGCCAATTAAGGCACCAGCGAACACATCGCTGTTGTAATGTTTGTTAGATTCAACGCGGCTGTAACCGACAAAAGCCGCGCCAATATAAGCAGGAATTGCATAACTCAGCCCAAAGCGTGCATGGATAAAAGCCGCGCCTTGAAAGGCTGCGGAAGTATGGCCTGAAGGGAAGGATTGGCTTCCGCCATTGGGGCGTTCTCGATTGATGCTATACTTGAGAACTTGGGTGATGACAACAGTGCTAGCAAAGGATTGCAGGAATTGATCGCGGCCTTGGTCATCATCCAAATAAAGCGTGGCGCCGAAACCAATACTTGGAATCAGCACCTGCAAGATATCGCCTGCCACCTCAACATCGCTGGCTGCTTGCGCAGTTTGGGCAGGGAGCCAACAACCCACAAGCAGCAGTGCGATGATGGCTTGGCGCATGTTGTTTTACGCCAATAAGTTTTGGATTTCAGCGTGGCTTAACGGTGCTGGCAAACGTGCACCCAATTGGCTAACAATTTTGCCAGCTGCATGGCTGCCCAAGTGGCCGGCTTGTTTCCATGAAAGACCATTGGTGATGCCGTAAAGCACACCTGCTGCATACATATCGCCGGCGCCAGTGGTATCAATGGCGGCCACTTCTGTGCCTTCAATGGCAATGACTTGGCCTTCATGCATGATGATAGAGCCATTTTTACCAAGGGTGAGCGCCACGTTTTCACAATGCTTGTGAATGGCGTGGGCAGCAGCGATAGGGTCAGCTTCGCCAGTGAGGGCAGCGGCCTCTTCTTCATTACAAAACAATAAATCCACAGGGCCTTCAACCAAGGCCTGAAATTCGTCTTTGCAGATGGCAATCAGGAAGGGGTCGGAAATGGTCAGGGCGACTTTGGTGTTATGTTTTGCGGCCAAGGCTATGGCGTGCTTGGCTGCTGCTTTGGTGGACTCGCCTGCAAACAAATAACCTTCAATATATACATACTCAGCATCGGCGATGGCTTCTTCATCGATATCATCCGGTGAAAGTGTGGCCGACACGCCAAGGTTAGTAAGCATGGTGCGTTGGGCATCCGGGGTGATAAGCACCACGCAAGTGCCAGTGGTTTCAAGGCTAGCCTCAGCATTAAAATGAATGCCAAGCTCACGCAATTCGCTGGCGTATTGTTGCCCAAAATTATCTGAGCCTGTTTTGCCGCAATACGCCACGCTGCCGCCCATATCGGCGATACCAACGATGGTGTTGGCCGCTGAGCCACCCGAGCAATAGTTGATATTTTGACCCTTAAGGGCTTTAAGCACTTCTTGTTGTGCATGGCCTTCAGTCAAAGTCATGATGCCTTTTTCGATGTTATTGCTGCGTAAAAAATCGTCATCGCATTGTACTTGTAAATCCATAATCGCGTTACCCACGCCGTAAACATTGATGCCCATGAGAGAAGTCCTTTCCTTAAAAAATTATTGTTGTTGACCAGCAAGGGTCATGTTCGAAATCACGATGCTTGGCACCGCAGTGGAGCCCAACCATGTCACATCATTGCCAAGGTGAGAAATATTTCGAAACATATCTTTCAAATTGCCCGCAATGGTGACTTCATGCACGGGCTGGCTGATTTTTCCGTTTTCGATTAAAAAACCAGACGCACCGCGCGAATAATCGCCAGTCACGCCATTCACACCAAAACCCATCAGCGAAGTGACGAAAAAACCGTCTTGGATATCAGTAAAGATATCCGCTTGGCTCATTGTTCCGCCAGCCAACAACAGGTTAGAAGTGCCAATGCCGATGTCACCCGTTAAACCACGACTGGCATTGCCTGTCTCAGCAACATTTAAGCGTTTGGCGGCATACCTGTCGGTTAAAAAGCCAGTGAGCTTGCCTGCTTCGATAATGTTTCTCGCCTTACAAATGGTGCCTTCACCATCAAATAATCGATTGGAAAGTCCTAAGGGGTGGTTTGGGTTTTCTTCTAGCGTAAAGAAGCTTGGAAAAAGTGCTTCGCCCACCGAGTCAGCAAGAAACGAACGCTTTTGAATTACACTTCTGCCGTTAATCGCAGAAAGCAAATGCCCAAGAATGGAGCTGGCCACGCGCGGCTCGAACACCACGGGGCAGCTACGGCTGCTTAAACTTTTGCTGCCAAGCAAAGCAACCGCTCTGGAGGCCGCTTCTTGGCCAATGCTTTTGGCGTCGCGTAGATTGGATGCTGCAAATGCGCTATGCCAAGCATAATCGCGCTGCATGCCTTCGCCGCTGCCTGCAATCACTGATGCAGATAATGAAGCTGATGATTTGGCATATTCAGCCATAAAACCATCGCTGGATGCGTAAGCTGTGAAGCTATCACCAAAACCAGCGATGGCGCCTTCACTGTTGGTGACTTGTGTTGAAAATCCTAAAGCTTCCGCTTCGCAAGCCAAGGCTTGGGCTTTGGCAGCTTCAGTATTCCAACCATGAGCAACGTGGGGGTGCGCATCTTGCCAATCGCTGATGGCTTTGGCGTTGGGGTGGTTCCCGCCCACAGGTGGCACCACATCAGGGTCAGGCTCACTGATCTTGGCCATTTCAACCACTTGCGCCGCAAGTTTTTTCAAACCTTCATCCGAAAAATCCGAAGTGCTAGCCGATGCAAAAGCCAAACCTTTGCTTGTTTCCACAAAACCACGCAAGCCAATGCCTTGGGCGTGTTCGCCTTCAATGCTTTCTACTTTTCCTTGGCGCACACTGATGGATTCACCCACGCTAGTGGCAACGATGGCATCAGCATGAATAGCTCCAGATGTTTTGGCGTAATCGAGAAGTTTGCTGGCCGTTTGAGCCAAATTCATGTGAGCTAAATTCATGGGTTCACCTTGTAATGCTTGAACAGGATGGGGGCTGCTTCGCGAAAGCTTGGGTATTGCAGGTTGGGAAGCAATTCCGCGTGTAACTTTTTATTATCAATACGTTTGTTGTCTTTGAAAAAGCTGAGGAACGCAGGCGAGAGTTGTTGTTTGGCTTCTTGCTCGTTCAAGATCATAGGCGCTGGCGCACCGACAAGCGTGGCAAGCTCTGCGGCATAGGCAGCATGCGAGCATGGATAGTCGTCGGCAAGGTTGAGGATACGTTGCGGCGCGGGCTTTTGCATGGCGGCGATAAGGGCTGCAACGATATCATCGACATGGATACGGTTGGAAAAGTGTTCGGGTAACCACGACACGGCTTTGTAATCACCTGCGAATAGTTTACTGACAATATTACGTTCATTCCCATAAATGCCAGCAAGTCGGAACACTTCTGTGTTTTCCAAAGCGCTTAGCCAAGCTTGTTCAGCTTTTAGGCGCTCTAGGCCGCGTGGGCTCTTGGAGAAGTTGGTGCTTTCTTCGTTAATCCAATCACCATTACTGCAGGCGTAGACACTGGTGGAGGATAAATAAGCTGCCCAGCGCAAAGCGGGTAGTTTTTGAAGAAGCAGTGGTAAAAAATCAGATTGAATTTGTTTGCCTTCTCTAGCGGCATTGTAGGCAAGCGGAATGGAATCAACAATGGCCTCAACATCTTCAAGCCAAGCACTTGGGATTTGATGGGGGTGTTCGGTGCAGAAAACGTCAAGGTCTTGCTGCCGAAGAAGTTGCGCGGCTTCTTCATTGCGAACAGAGGCTTTTACGCGGATGCCAAGCGTTAAGCATTTGGCAGCAAGCTTGCTTCCGACATAGCCACAGCCCAAGATAAGCACTGAAGATGGCAGGGATTGTTTTGTCATGTCATCTCCGTTGTGGGGGTTGATTTACTCATTGCCTAGGCCCTACATAGTTACTATCGTGCGGCTCTTGTTGCAGGATTTTGATGCAACGGGCCTATGGCGCAATTGGTTAGCGCAACCGGCTCATAACCGGTTGGTTCTAGGTTCGAGTCCTAGTGGGCCCACCAAATTATGGCACATGATGAAGACGAGAAGGAGTTTGACAATGAGTAATATCAATCCAGACGACTTAAAAGCTTTGGTTTGCCAACATATCACCGATGCGCAAGTGGATGTGCATTGTTATTCGGGCGATGACCATTTTGAAATGACTGTGATTGCAGCTTCATTTGAAGGGCAGTCGCGGGTGAAACGTCATCAAATGGTTTATAACGCTCTTGGCGATAATATGAGAGCTGCCGTGCACGCATTGGCATTAAAAACACAAACACCAACGGAGGCTTCAAAATGACTGATTCAGTACAAAGCCAAATTGATAGCGTAATTAAAGGCAACGACATTGTGTTGTTTATGAAAGGTACGCCGCAAATGCCGCAATGTGGTTTCTCGCAACGTGTGAGCGCAATTTTGGCTGCCCATGAAGTGCCTTATGTATCGATTAATATCTTGCTTGATCCTGCAGTGCGTGAAGGCATCAAAATCTACAGTGATTGGCCAACTATTCCGCAATTGTATGTGAAGCAAGAATTCATTGGCGGTTGTGATATCGTATCTGAGATGCACGAAAATGGTGAGCTTGCTGATGTACTCAAGCCATTTGTGAAAGCGGCGTAAGCTTTAATTTCGATTGCTAGATTTGTCTAAAGAAAGTATAACTTTGCTTGTGACTACTTTTTCTACTTCTGCCATTGGCTCACCATTTCGGGGAGCTTTCTAAATGGCAGGCAATGTCAGCCAAAATCTTTCCCAAAAAGCCACCCAGCGCCTGGCGCTAACCCCGCAACTAACCCAAAGCTTAAAAGTGTTGGCTATGAACTGCCAAGAGCTTGAGCTATACATTGAAGAAAGTCTTGAATCCAATCCGTTGTTGGAAATGGAAGGTGAGACCTTATCGGATGAGCCCAAAGAAATTCAAATCAGTGAAGATGAATGGCGCGAGCAGGGTGATGATCGTTGGGAATCAATGTATCAAAACAACCAGCAGTTTGATGGTCTTCCTGATCCCGATCAGCAATGGGAAGATGAGCAAAGCTTAAGCGAAACGCTGCATGAACAAATCAATCGCCAGCCGATGACTGATGGTGAGCGCGAACTGGCGCATGCTATTATTGATTCCTTGGAAGACGATGGTTACTTCCGCGTCAGCGCTGAAGATATTATCGAAGCTTCGGGTGTGAAGAGTGCGAAAAAATCAGATGTGATTCATGTGCTGGAAACTGTGGTGCAAGAGCTTGAGCCAGCCGGCATCGGCGCGCGCAGTCTCACCGAATGTTTATTGCTGCAAATTTCTGATGATGATTCATCGGCAACGCTTGTGCGCCAATTATTATTACATCATGCCGATGCCTTGCTAAAAGATGATATGGCGATTATGGCTGCGGCAGAATGCTCGTTTGAAGAGCTGCAAGCTGCGCGGGCATTGCTTCGCAGATTGGATCCCTTTCCTGGTCATGGCTTGCGCGGTGAGGCCAATATCTTTGTGCAGCCCGAAATCATTTTCCGCATGGCCAATAAGCAGGTTGAGGTGGAAGTGCCACGTTCAGGTTGGCGCGGCTTGAAAATCAGCGAGCAATGGTCGGGAACGAAATTTACAGGCCCAGATCGCAGCTTTATGGAAGCAGCAAGCCAAGAGGCAAAATGGTTGCTGCATGCCCTTGATCAGCGCAGCGAAACATTAAAAAAAGTGGGTTTGTGTTTGGCAAGCAAACAAAGGTTGTTTCTTGAGCATGGCATTCTAGGGTTGAAACCATTAACCCTGCAGGATGTTGCTGAAGAGGTGGGTTTGCATGAATCAACCATCTCACGCGTCACCAACGGAAAGTATGCGCAAACGCCTTTGGGCTTGATTGAAATGCGTAGATTCTTTTCGGCAGGGTTGCCTACGCGTGGTGGCGGCATGGTGAGTGTGTATCGCGTGCAACAACGCGTGAAAACGCTTATTGATTCCGAGCCGGCTGGCCGGCCCATATCAGATCAAGCAATTTCAGAGCGCCTTCAAGCTGAAGGCATTGAAATTGCAAGACGAACGGTAGCAAAATACCGTGAACAGTTGGGGCTGCTACCTAGCAGCCAACGAAGACGAGCTGGTGAAGCAAGTCTATCTCAAGGCAGGAGGTAAGTGTATGCAAGTATCAATTACAGGGCGCCATATGGAGTTAACAGACCCTATTAAAGCGTATGTACATGATAAACTTGGTCATTTGAAACATTCATTTGATCATGTTGTTGATGTTCATGTGGTTTTAGGGGTGGAAAAACACCGTCAGCGTTGTGAAGTGAATATGGCAGCAAATGGCATCAATATTCATGGTAAACATGAGACCGATGATTTGTATGCAGCCATTGATGGTGTGGTGGATAAACTCAACCGCCAACTCAAACGCTATCGTGCAAAACTTCATCGCCATCAAAGCAATCATAGCCAACGCGTTGGCCGTGAAATCAAAGTGTCACATAAGGTTTTGGATTTATCCAACGACTTTGATGAGTTGGCTGAAGATCATGCACATAGCACAGTCACTCATGAAGTGATTGCCGCAGCACCGATGAGCATTGATGAAGCGGTGATGCAGCTTGAGCTAAGTGAAGAACGCAATGTGTTGTTTTTCACCAATGCTGAAACCGATGCATTGAATGCGGTGTATCGTCGTTCCAATGGCACCATCAGCTGGATTGAGCCTGGTGAGGCCAACTAACCATGAATGAGACTTTCGGCATACCGGTCACCCCTGATCATGTATTGATGGGCTCTGAGGCGCAAAGTAAGCGAGCGCTGCTCACAGAGATGGCTGGTATGTTGACGTCCATGGATCCCGATTTGGTGCTCGAAGTGATTATGGCTAGAGAGCAATTGGGAAGCACGGGTATGGGTCACGGTGTGGCCATTCCTCATGGCCGAATGAAGGCGTTAAATGGCCCTGTTGTTGCCGTGGCAATTCATGAGCAAGGCCTTGATTTTGATGCTATTGATGATGCGTTGGTGCATATCGTTGTGATGCTTCTTGTCCCTGACGATGATAGTAAGGTTCATTTGGAGTTGTTGGCCAAGCTGGCCAGACTTCTTCAGCAAGATGCAGTACGCACCCAATTGCGTCAGGCCAAAGATGCTGAAGCTGTGGTTATGCTGCTGTTGGGCAAATAGATTTTGGCAAAACCAGCGCAAATTACCATCGCTCAAATCCTTGAGCAGCAAAGCGAAGCGCTGAAGATGAAACTGCTGGTGGGTGAAGCAGGGTTACAGCGTTATATCGATCACCCCAGATTACAAAAACCATCCCTTGCTTTTGCGGGATTTATTGAAAACTTGAGCGATTATCGCTTGCAAGTGATTGGAAAAACTGAACTCCATTTTTTAGAAACACGTACGCCCGAGCAGCAGCATATAGATGTGAATGCCGTCTTTGATTTACGCTTGGCTGGTGTGGTGATTACGCGCGGTTTAACACCGCCGCCACTGATTCTTGAAGCAGCTAAGCGCACCGACACCCCCTTGATTCAAACGGATTTGGACTCTTCCAGCTTTATGACGCATATGACCGTGTTTTTATCCCATGCGTTGGCGCCTGTTGCTTATCAACATGGTGTGTACATGGATGTATATGGTATTGGTGTGATTTTGCTGGGTGAAAGTGGTATTGGTAAAAGTGAAATTGGTTTGGAGCTTATTACCCGTGGTCATCGTTTGATTGCCGATGATATGGTGCAGTTGGTGCGCCAAACACCATCCGTGCTTGTGGGGCAAAGCCCAGAATCACTGCGTTATCATATGGAAATTCGAGGCTTAGGCATTTTAGATATTCGCAATATTTTTGGTGCAGCTGGTATCACCGATACCAAGCGGGTGCGCCTTATTGTTAATCTTATTCGTTGGTCGGAATTTAAAGAAGAGCAGCGCTTTAATAGCGAAGATATGATGGAGCTACATGGCGTGGTCTTGCCAGTGGTGAATTTGCCGATTCGCCCAGGTCGCTCTATGGCGGTGTTGATTGAATTGGCCGCACGCAGTCAGTTGCTGAGATTACGCGGCATCAATAGCACCTTGAATTTCACCCAAGCTTTACAGCAGCGCATCCAAGACGGAAATTAATATGCTCCTTATCATTACAGGTTTATCAGGCGCCGGAAAATCGACAGCTCTACACGGCTTGGAAGATTTGGGCTTTTTTTGTACGGACAATTTGCCCGTTACGATGCTAGGCCAATGGGCGGAGCAAATGATTCAAAGCGGCAGTAATGCGGCGGTGGGTATTGATATTCGCAGCGCAGAAAATCCTCAATTATTACATCAATCCTTAGAAGACATTCGCGACACTTTGGATTGGAAGATTATTTTTGTCGATGCTCAGCATGAGGTATTGCAACGTAGGTTTTCAACCCTGCGCCGTCGTCATCCATATGCACCGAATATTGCGCTTGATACTGCAATCGATTCTGAGCGAGAAGCTTTGCATACCCTTCGTCAGCAAGCGGACTTGGTGATTGATAGTTCCAATCTCACCCCTTACCAGCTTTCAGATTTGGTGGAGACATTTTGGCGAAAACAAAAGAATGAATTGTCCAAACACCATCATATTGTCTGCAATGTGATGTCGTTTAGTTATCAGCGCGGCTTGCCAGCCGGCGCAGACATGGTGATGGATTTACGCTTTTTGCCCAACCCGCATTATGTACCAGGCTTGGCGGTGCAGACGGGTCGTGACCAAGATGTGATTGATTATTTCGCGCCACTTGCCGATGTCAGTGAAGCTGAAGCTAAAATAAAAGATTGGTTATTGTTTGTTTGGCCGCGTTTAAATAGTGAGCGTAAGCGCTATTTCACCATCGCATTTGGATGCAGTGGTGGTAGGCATCGTTCGGTGTATATGGCTGAGCGCATTGCCGCTTGGCTACAAGAACAACAAATGAGCACAGCGATTGTATCGCATCGTGAACTCGGAGTGTTATCATGATTTCCATTATTCTCATAGGTCATGCCCGAATTGCTTCGGAAACCAAATTGGCTGTGGAGCATATTCTGGGGCCACTGGATAAAGTATTGGCTATAGATTTGCCAAGCTCGGACATTTCTCCCGCTGAAGAGGAAGTGATGATGGGCAGCATTCAACAAGCCAGCGCCGATGGTGGGGCATTGGTGTTGGTCGATCTTTATGGAGCAACGCCTTGTAATATTGTGCTGAAAGTGATGGCTCAAGATGTGGAGGTGGTGACTGGTTTTAATATGCCGGCAGTTTTAAAGGCGGTCACATTACGTCATCAAGAGATCAGCTTGCAGTCTTTGTCCGACCTTACTGTGCAAGCGGGCAAGCAATATATTTCAAAGGGTACCCAGCAAGTTTCTGGGGATATGTTTCATATCTGATGCGCCGTGGTGTAGTGATACAAAACAAGCTGGGGCTGCATGCTAGGGCGTCGGCTAAATTTGTGGGCGAGGCCAGTCGTCATGCATGTTATATTGGCATCAAGCGTGATGACATTGAGGTCAATGGTAAGAGTATCATGGGTATAATGATGCTAGCCGCGGCCAAAGGCACAACCGTAGAGCTGATTGCGGATGGTGATGGCGCGGAGCAAGCCTTGGATGCATTGCAGGCATTGATTGATGATAAGTTTGGAGAAGGTGAATAGTGGCTGAGCAGCGCGAGAAAATCCGGCTTTCTGGTTCAGCTGCTGCTGGCAGCTCAGGTGTTGTCATTGGCAATATCCAGAAGCTGGATGCAAGGCACCAATTTCTCCCCGAATATATTATTGAAGCAGGTGAAGTTGGTAGTGAGCGTGAACGCTTGCGCCAAGCTGTGGCGGATGCTTGCAAACAACTTGATGATGAAATCTTAGATTTTGAGCATCATGAACGGGCACAAGAACTGATTTCTATTTTGCAAGCGCATCGTTTGATGCTAACAGATTCATCCATTTCAGAAGCAGCGCTATTGTTGATCCAAGAGCAACATATCAATGCCGAATGGGCATTGAAAAAATGTCTGGCTGAAATTGGGCAAGCTTTTGATCAAATGAGTGATCAATATTTGCGTAGTAGAAAAGCGGACGTGGAGCATGTAGGGCAGCGCATTTTTAGTATGCTTGCCAATGATGAACCCATTTCGCATGTGTCGGCATCGATTATGATGGCCAATGATTTTTCACCATCGGATGTGGTGGCTATGTGGCGCTCAGGTGTGTCTGGATTTGTATCAGTTCAGGGCGGGGCAGACAGCCATGCCATGATTGTGGCGCGAAGTATTGGCTTGCCAGGCTTGTCGGGTGTGCAAGGGCTCTTTGATGCGGCTGAAGATGGTGATGATTTTGTGCTGGATGCAGAACATGGTGCATGGGTGTTGCATCCCCATGAAGATGAGTTGGCTGATTATGCACAAATACAGTTTGCGCTTTTGGAAGTCGAACAGGGCTTACAAGCTTATGCAACAGCGGCTTCAACATCTGCCGATGGTTATTTTATGCCCTTGATGGCCAATTTGGAGTTTGCCGAAGAAGCGCGGGTAGCAGTCGATAGCGGCGCAGAAGGAGTGGGTCTTTTTCGTACTGAGTTTTTATTCATGCAGTCTGATGAATTGCCGCAAGAGGATTTACAGTTTCAGCATTATGCCCAAGTGGTGCAAGGTATGCATGGTAAGCCTGTCACCTTCCGCTTGCTTGATATTGGTGCTGATAAGCTTATCAAAGCTGAGGAATTGCAGGGTATTTGCGATGGTTTAAATCCTGCCTTGGGTTTGCGCGGCGTTAGAATGTTGCTGAATAAACCCAAGATTTTAGAAACCCAATTGCGGGCTATGGTGCGCGCAGCGGCCTTTGGCCATGTTTCTATCCTTATCCCTATGGTCACCACGGTGGCCGAAGTGGAAGAAGTGCGGGCGATGATGCTCAAAGTGCAAGAAGCGTTGGGCTTTAAAAAACACATTGATTTGGGTGTGATGATTGAGGTGCCAGCATCGGTATTTATTGCCAATGAGTTGGCACAAGTATCGGATTTCTTCTCGATTGGTAGCAATGACTTGGTGCAATATAGCTTGGCCGTGGATCGCGCCGATGAGCAAGTCGGTTACATTTACAATTCATTTCACCCTGCCATTACCACGCTGATTGGTTTGGCAGCTGAAGCTGCGCATCGTCATGAAATCGCGATTTCTGTGTGTGGGGAGCTGGCGGCAAACCCTGATTGGACGCAATTCTTTTTGGATGTGGGCATGACCAGCTTATCGATGGGTACCCGTAATATCCTGCCCATTCGCAAACAATTGTCTGAACTGCAACAAAACAAACGAATCAACTAAACAC
The DNA here is from genome assembly GCA_002323245.1 of Mariprofundus sp. UBA1536. Classification (GTDB taxonomy): domain Bacteria; phylum Pseudomonadota; class Zetaproteobacteria; order Mariprofundales; family Mariprofundaceae; genus Ghiorsea. The sequence goes on from DCPU01000016.1 coordinate 163,586, forward strand.
GTTTTTCACTGAGGTAATTTATGTCTGATGTTTCATTGTTCGGCGCACTGCTGGCTGGATTGTTATCGTTTTTATCACCATGCGTGCTGCCTTTGGTGCCAGCATATTTATCTTTTATTAGTGGTGTTTCGGTGGATGCGTTGCGTGGCCAAGCCCAAGCTGATGATTCGCAAACCGATCATGCCCAAATTCGCCGTGTGGCCATGATTCAATCATTGTGGTTTGTCTTGGGCTTTAGTTTGGTGTTTATTGCCTTGGGCGCATCAGCAACCTTTTTAGGCCAGTGGTTACTCACGCATATGGCATCACTGGCCAAAGTGGCTGGTATCATCATCATTATTTTTGGTCTGCACTATACTGGCCTGATTCGCATTCCGTTTTTGATGGTGGATGCGCGCTTGAATACTGCTGAGGTCAAAGGCACCAGTGGTTTGGGTGCTTTGCTGCTAGGTTCGGCATTTGCTTTTGGTTGGACGCCATGCATTGGCCCGATTTTAGGCGCGATTTTGGCGATGGCGGGTATGCAGGGGCAAGTTGGTGAAGGTATGATGTTGTTGGTCATGTACTCCATTGGATTGGGTATTCCATTTTTGACTGCAGCATATGCCACCAATGCTTTCTTGGATTGGTCAAAGCGTTTTAAACGTCATTTGCATGCTGTTGAAATCGTTTCGGGTGTGTTGTTGGTCTTGGTCGGCATCATGATTTTCTTGGGTAGCTTTACGGTGATTTCAGGACTTCTCATTGAATATTTGCCGTGGTTGGCCGACATCGAAAGCCTTGCGGATTTCTGAAATCCTCACGGCTATTGCGGCAGATACATGTATCTGCCACTATTTTGCTGAATATGTTTTGTTTTTATAGGTAGTTACACAGGGGTATTCCGATGAAACTTCATTTTTACACACTGGCCTTTCTGGTCATTTTGATTCCCATCCAAGTGCAGGCTGATGCTTTTTTGATGCCTGGTGAAGTGGCTAGTGTGGATTTGGTAAAACCTTTCCCACAACCATACATTGTAAAAAAAGGCGATACGCTTTGGGATATTGCGAATGAATACTTCGCAGACCCTGAGAAGTGGTTGAAAATCTGGGAGCACAATCTGCAAGTGAGCAATCCCGATTTGATTTACCCTGGCAATGAATTGTGGTTAAAAATCAAGCTTGAGCCTGTGGTGAAAGAACCAGAACGCAAAGTGGTAACCCTTACCCCACGTATTATTTACAAACCAGCTCAGCGCATCGAAAAAGACATCAACAATGATATGGTGATCAAAGCTTTGGCTCGCCAAGATTTTATTCGCGCTGACAAAATTGAAGGTGAAGGTCATATTCTTGATTCAGAAGATGAGCGGTTAAATTATGGCGCCTTTGATAAGGTGTATTTGTCATTGGATGAACCTGCCAAACCTGGCGATATATTTAATATTTTCCGCAATGGCGACCCCATTTTTAATGAGGCTGAAAGCACTGAAAAACCCGTGGGTTATTTGGTGAATCATTTGGGCCGCGTAGAAGTGACATCGGTTGAAAGTGGCGTATACCGCGGTAATATCATTGAAGCATTTGAAGAGATTGGCCGCACCGACCGACTTAAACGGGCGGTACCACAAGATTATAATATCAAACCAGAATACCCTGAAAAACCAATCTTTGGCCGCGTGCTTTATATGCGTAATGATGCAGTTGAAGCCGGTCAAGGCCAAGTGTTGGGTATTAATTTAGGTATCAATGATGGGCTTAAAGCTGGTTCTGTATTGGGCTTGTATCGCTCGGGACGTTTGGTGGTGGACCAAGCCTACTCCGAAGAAGTGTTCCAAGCTTTGCCTGAAGAGAAAGTCGGTGAAGTGATTGTCATTGCCCCGCAAGATAAAGCATCCATTGTGTTGGTGACCAGATCTTCTTCATCAATCAATAAAGGCGATATCGTCCAAACTCTACCCAAACGTTAACATGACGATTAGCTCGGCAGCTTGCGATTACCTTCGCCTAAGCTTGGTGCCGGGCGTGGGTGTGTATACAGCTCAGTTGCTGATTCAACATTGTGGTTCGGTGGCCAATATTTGGCAGCAAACGCCAGCGCAGTGGGCTGATGTTGAGGGTGTAGGGCCAAAACTCATTCAAGCTTTAGCGGCTGCTTTTTCAGAGCAAAACGAAGCCATCATCGCCAGTATCTTCAACACGTGTGAACAACAAGATATCCAGCTGATTTGTCCTGAAGATGAAGCTTGGCCAGCCAATCTGATGGGCTGTAGCGATGCGCCATTGGTGTTGTATGCCAAGGGCAACTTGGATTGTTTAGGTAACGAAAAAATTCTAGGCATGGTCGGTGCACGCAAAGCTTCAGCAGAGGGTAAGCTGATTGCCAGACGTTGGTCGGCATATTGTTCCAGTCAAGATGTGGTGATGGTTAGCGGTATGGCGCCAGGCATTGATTCAGCGGTGCATGGTGGCTCGCTTGATTCCGTTAAAGCGGGCGTGGCTGTGCTGGGTTATGGTTTTGGTGCTGGCAGCGTTCAGCAACAGAAACAGATTGCGGCGCTGGCAGATTTGGGATGCGTACTCACCGAATATGCCCCTGAAGTACAGGCGCACCCCGCATTCTTTCCGCAACGCAATCGCATCATCGCTGGCTTGTCACAAGCATTGGTGATTATTGAGGGTGGCTTGAAATCAGGCTCTTTAATCACGGCGCGGCAAGGGCTGAATTATGGCAGGGAGATATTTGCAGTTCCCGGTTCAGTTTTGAATGATATGCATGCGGGCTGTCATCAACTGATTCAGGATGGGGCGCAGCTGGCCAATGATGCCGAATATGTGATGCGCTGTATGGGCTGGCACACACAACGAAGTGCTAAAAATCATTACCAGCCAAGTGATGAAACGGAAGCAAAATTACTGGAAATGCTAGGTAATCAAATTTTGCATATTGATCATTTGGCTGAAGATTGCTGCTTGACCGTGCCAGCGCTTTCTACCATCTTGCTCCGCCTTGAATTAGAGGGTGTTATCGAAAAACTGCCCGGAAGTCGTTATACCTTAAGCTAAGTTACACCTATTCAGGCGAAGTCAAAAAAAGCAGAGAGGATTAATATGAGTGCTGTAGTTGTCGTGGAATCTCCTGCAAAAGCCAAAACCATTGAGAAATATTTGGGCAAAGGTTACAAGGTGTTGGCCTCTTATGGTCATGTGCGTGCATTTCCTAAAAAGAACGGCTCAGTAGACACTGAAAACGATTTTGCGCTGAAATATGTGGTCATCGACGATAAGAAGAAACGTCTTGATGATATTGAAAAAGCCCTGAAAAAAGCCGATACACTTATCCTCGCCAGCGATTTGGATCGCGAAGGGGAAGCTATTGCTTGGCATGTGGCTGAAGAAATGCGTGCCCGTGGTTTGCTTGATACCCGAGAAGTGCAACGTATCACCTTCAACCAAATTACCCGCAAGGCCATTCAAGATGCTGTTGATCATCCTGCTGTTTTAAATATGCCGTTGGTGGATGCCCAACAAGCGCGCTCAGCCTTGGATTATTTGGTGGGCTTTACTTTATCGCCCCTATTATGGAAAAAAATTCGCGGCGGCTTATCTGCTGGCCGCGTGCAGTCGGTAGCCTTGCGCTTGGTGTGTGAGCGCGAGCAACATATTCGTGATTTTCGCCCCAAAGAATATTGGTCAGTAGAAGCCAATTGTGCGGTCAAGGGCCAAGCAGATAGCCCATTTCAAGCCATGTTGCAGGAATTGGCAGGCGAGAAGTTAACCAAATTCTCGCTGGTGAATGAAAAAGCTGCGCGCGCAGCTACGGATGTGGTCAACAAAGGCAGCTTTAAAGTTGCCGATATTCAGAAGAAACAAAGCAAACAGCTTCCTTCACCTCCGTTTATTACTTCAACTATTCAAATGGAAGCATCGCGCAAATTGGGCTTTACTGCCCGTAAAACCATGCAGATTGCCCAAAAGCTTTATGAGGGTGAAGAAGTGGACGGTGAACGCGTGGGTCTTATTACTTATATGCGTACTGACTCAGTTTCTTTATCGGCAGAAGCCATTGAAGAAGCGCGCGAACATATTTTAAGTAAATACGGCAAAGACTATTTGCCATCCAAGCCGCGCGAATTTAAAACCAAAAGTAAAAATGCGCAGGAAGCGCATGAAGCGATTCGCCCCACGTCATTTGCCCGCACACCTGAAAGCATGCGTCAGTCATTGCAAGCTGATGAGCTCAAGCTTTATAAGTTGATTTGGAAACGCACCCTGGCTTCGCAAATGGAATCTGCAGTGCTTGATCAAGTGCGCGCTGATTTAAGTGATGGCAGCACCACGCTTCGCGCCAATGGTTCCACATTGATTTTCCCAGGCTTTCGCACGCTTTATATTGAAGGTACTGATGAGCCGGCGACATCCAGTGATGACAGCACCTTGCCGCCACTCAATCTTGGTGATGTGATTGATATTGCTGAAGTCTTGCCCAAGCAGCATTTTACTGAGCCTAAGCCGCGCTTTTCTGAAGCAACCTTGGTCAAAGAGCTTGAAAGTCATGGTATTGGCCGCCCTTCTACGTATGCCTCAATTTTGAATGTGCTGCGTGAGCGCAAATACGTGGACATGGATAAAAAACGCTTTGTGCCCACCGATGTAGGTGAAATCGTAAGTAAATTTTTGACCACTTATTTTGGCGATATTGTCGATGTGAACTTTACTGCCGATATTGAAGACAAACTCGATGCTGTAGCACGCGGTGAAAGCGATTGGAAACCATTGCTGCGTGAATTCTGGGGGCCATTTAAAGCCCGTATTGATCATACGGAAGAGCATGTGAATCGCGCAGATGTAACCCATGAAGAAACCGATGAGAAATGCCCAGAATGCGGTAAACCTATGGCGATTAAGCTGGGTAAGTTTGGGAAATTTCTTGCTTGCACGGGTTATCCCGAGTGTAAAGTGGCCAAGCCACTTAATGGTGATGATGAAAATCGTGCTGAGCCAGAGGCATCCGATGAAATTTGCGAGTTGTGTAATTCTCCCATGGTGGTCAAAGCTGGCCGCTTCGGAAAATTTTTAGGCTGTTCTTCGTACCCTGAGTGCAAAAATATTCAGCCCTTGGAAAAACCTGTGGATACAGGCATCCCTTGCCCAACGTGCAATCAAGGCACTTTCTTAGAAAAGAAATCTCGCCGTGGTAAAGTGTTTTATTCCTGTTCGAAATACCCCAAATGCAAACACGCGCTTTGGAATAAACCCATTGATAAACGCTGCCCAGAATGTGATGCGCCGTTTGTGACTGAGAAAGTAACCAAACGTAATGGCACGGAATTGGTTTGTGCCAATGAATCATGCAAATGGAAGGAGCAAATTGAAGCTCCAGTCTAAATCTGAAACATCAGGTATGTTGCTGGAGCTCGATTTTCGCGCAGGCAATATTGATGATATTGAGGCTGTATTTGCTTTGAACCGGACTGTGTTTGATGAGGCGTGGTCGAAGCAAGCCATGCTGCAATCATTACAAGTGGGTTATGATTTGTTTGTGTGTTGGCACAGCGAAACACTGGTGGGTTATGTGCTCAGTCAGGATATTTTGTTTGAGGTGCAAGTGATGCAAATTTCCGTAGCTCCAACGCATCGACGCCAAGGAATTGCTAAAACATTGCTCAATATGCTGATTCAAGATAAAGCTGATTATGATGTAGTGATGCTTGAAGTGCGTGCTTCGAATATTGCGGCGCAACGTTTTTACGAAAGTTTGGGTTTTTCGCAGGTCGGTAAACGACCAAAGTATTACAGCCCAACGCCAACCTTGGCCGCTGAAGACGCCATTCTTTTTAATTTTTGTCCGCAAGTTCAGTCATGTTGATGTCGGGAATTTTGGCGCGTGAGTCTTGGTTGGAAGCGCCGTCCTGGCGGGCGACAGATACTGGTCAAATTGCCTCGGATTTGCAGTGTGATGTGCTGACGGTAACCACCTCGCTGACGCGATTTTTGGAAAAGAAGTACCAGTTACGTTTGGAAGTGTTTGTGCATGAGCAGTTTATTGATGCGCCCACTGTCGTAGAAGCAACATTATTGAATATCGACACATCGTCGCGTTGTTTGCGCCGTAAAGTGTCGCTGCTTTTTCGTAAAGAAAGCATGTTTGATGCTGAATCGGTATTACCCTTGGATGTATTGCCCACCACGTTGATGGCGGAGCTTGAAGCAGGGCAGCGGCCGCTGGCAAATTTATTGTCGGATCGTGGTTTGTCGCTTTCTCGCACAGATTTAAGTATCGCGCATATTCAAGGCCCGAGCATTTATGAGCATTTATGGGCAAGGCGCTCTGTGTTGCGCTCAGAATCAGGGGCAACTGCCTTGGTCACAGAGGTGTTTCACGAAACATTTTGGCGGAAGTTGCATTATCTCTGCCAAAGCATGTGAAGGCTAAAATGCAAAAAGTGAGACTAAGGCGCAAAGCATTGGCGTAAAGTGCGTGGATATGGGCAGATAATTGACACTAGGGCGGCGCTCTTTATCGTGTCGCAACAATTTAATGGCTTTTAAGCAAGGGAAAATCCTGTGAAGACAAAGAAAGAAAACGAAAACATCATTGAGAATTTAGTCAGCGCTGAAGATATCGTTGAGCTTAAACGCGACATGCAAAGCGCGAAAGTTGCCGACTGGCTACACAAAAACCAACAGCAAATCATTGCTGGGGCTGTGGTATTTGTGTTGGTGATTATCGGCGCATCACTTTGGAAAGAGCAACGTGTAGCCCAGCGTGAAGCTGCGGCGTTGGCCTATATGCAAGCTACAAACATCAAAGATGCGACTGAGCGTAATGCCATGCTCGAAGCTGTGCGCGCCAACTACCCCGATTCGGGTTATGCCTTACTGGCAGCTATGCAACAAAGCAAAGCTGAAGACGTGGCTGTGAAAAAAGAAAGCCTAACCTTGCTAATCAACAGCAAAAGTGCCCCGGAATTAAAATGGCAAGCACAATTGGATTTGGCAGAGTTGTTGATTCATGAAGGTGAATTGGCAGAAGCGGCTGAAGTACTAAAAGAGCGTGTAGGCAAACATTACGAACAAGAGCGTTTCTATTTATTGTCACGCACCACCAACGATGCGGCGAAAAAAGCAGAGTGGATTCAAAAATCATTGGATGCGGAATCCCATGATAATGATTTAACAGCAGCACTAGAGGCTGAATTGGCTTCGCTGCAAGCAGCACAATAACGTGAAACTAACCCATGCTATTGCAGCGCTTGGATGTGTGGGTGTTTGCATGATTACGCAATTTTCGCCTGTAGATGCCATAGCTGCCCAATCACCTGAGATTCACCAAGTTTGGTCAGTGGATGTTGACCAGCGCCCTCCCAATGCGCCCATTGCATTAAGCACACCTGCGGTTGTGAACACGGCAGATGATACTTTGTTGGTATTGGCCGCAAGGGATAAATTCGTGCATGTTTATAATCTAGAAGGTGATGATGTTCGTCGCATTGCTATTGAAGCACCATCGGATTCTGGCGCTTTATTACTTAGCAATGGTTTGGTTGTGGTCGGCGATATTGATGGTCGCATCTATGGTATCGACCCCATTGCGGGTGTCGTGGCTTGGCAAGTGCAGTTGACCGCTTCTTTCACCAATACGCCTGTGGCTTTAGGTGATGATTTTCTAGTGCAAACCAACGATAACTTTATTTATTACTTCACAGCTGCGGGTGAGAAGAAGTGGAGTTATGCCGGTCAAAACAGTGTGTTAAGTTTGTACTTGAGTTCAACGCCTTTGGTGGCGGGCAATCGTATTTTTGCTGTTCAAAGCAATGGTGATTGCGTGGCTTTAAAAGCCGATAGTGGTGATTTGTTGTGGAAACGTCAGTTGCTAATGTCCAACAACTCATCAGTGCTTACCGAAATGAAAGCGCCTTTGGCAACGCCTTTGTTGTTGGATACATTAAATATGAATGGCGAGTCCGTGAGCGATGTGCTTCTGGTGCCGTTTTATCAGGGCGAATTGCATGCGCTCAGCGCCAGCGACGGCAGTGAATTGTTTAGTGTGCCTACTTCCATCAAATCTTCACCGTTATTATGGGGTGGTATGATGTATCTTGCGGACAGTGAAGGGTATATTCATGCCTATCACCGTGATAAGGGACTTCGTGCCTGGAGTAAAAAAATATCCAGCACTGAATTGCTTGGTCCAGTATTATGGCAAGAGCGTTTGTGGGTTGCTGATAAGCAAGGCAATGTTTTAGTTTTAAATGCAGATGGTGAAGTGCAAGCGCAGACAACAGTTGTTGGCCGTATCGCGCGTTTGCCGCAGGTAACAACAGAAGGTGTCGTGATTCGCACAGAACGTGGTGTCATGGTTAAGGTGCAATAAATGTTTGATCGCGTATTACCAGTTATTGCTATTGTCGGCCGCCCTAATGTTGGTAAATCAACATTGTTTAATCGTATTATCAAAAAACGCCAAGCTATTGTTGGCGATCGCCCGGGTGTGACAGTTGACCGCCTTGAAGTGGAATTTCGCATTGGTGATGAGCTTTGCGTGCTTGTGGATACCGGTGGTATTGGTGAATCGCAGCATGGTGAAATGCAATACGCCATTGATATGCAAGTTGAAGCTGCGCTGGATGTTGCCGATGTGGTAATGTTTGCTGTGGATGCGCTTGCTGGCGTGACCCCTGTAGATCACGCCATTGCGCAAAAGCTACGCAAAGCTGGTCGCCCTGTGATTATGGTGGTGAACAAAGCTGAAAACCCAGACTTAGCCACTGACTTTTTTGCGCTTGGTATGGGTGAACCTTTGCCTGTTTCAGCGGCTCACGGTCAAGGTATGTTGCCATTGATGGCAGCGCTGGCCAAAGCCATCCCAAGGTATGATATCAAAGATGCGCCAAGTGAAATTAAACCTTCTGCCCGTATCACTGTGATTGGTCGCCCGAATGTAGGTAAATCAACATTGATTAATGCATGGCTTGGTAAAGAGCGTATGGTGGTAAGCCCGATTGCAGGTACCACGCGTGATGCGATTGACTCCGACCTTCCTTACGGCGATGGCTTTATTCGCCTTGTCGATACTGCTGGTCAACGCAAATCAGGTCGCATCAGTGATGTGATTGAATTTGTAGCCAGGGTGAAAGCTGTGCAAGCATTTCGCCGAGCTGATGCAGCGGTGATGGTACTTGATGGTGGCGAAGGCATTGTGGAACAAGACATGCGTTTGATGCAATTGGCCCAGGATGAAGGTTGCGCCTTGATTGTTGCTGTCAACAAAGTGGACTTGCTTACAGAAGAAGAATGGAAGTATTTTGCAGAGCGTTTGAATTTCCGTATGCGCGGCATGACTGAAATTCCAGTGTATCGTATTGCAGCCAAACACAAAAAAGGTGTGAAGAAATTGATGCAGCACGCCATCCATGCAGCCAAGTCGAATTCATTCCAAGTGAGTACTGGTGAGTTGAACCGTTGGTTAGAAGCTGCTGAGCGAAAACAATTTGCGCCAAGTGCAGAAGGCGCGATTGTGCGTTTGAAATATGCCTTACAAATTGATACCAGTCCGCCGACGTTGAAGATTTTCAGCAATCGCCCCACTGGTATCAAAGCTTCGTATATCCGTTATTTGGAGCAGGATTTCCGTCAACACTTTAGGCTTCCTGGTGTGCCTGTGCGCTTGCGCTTTGATAAAACTGACAACCCGTATGAAGGTAAGAGCAATAGCGAAGGCAAAAGCAAGGGACGCAGCAGAAAAGACCGCTGATGCATTGCTTCGAGGAAACAAGGGTTATCGATGTCTCTGCCCAAACCATGTACAATTTGGTGATGGATATTGAAGCGTATCCAGCCTTTGTTCCTTGGGTTTCACATACAACTATTTTATCACTGGGTGAATCTGAATTACGCGCTGAAGTTGGCATTGATTTGGCTGGCTTAAAACACGCCTTTAAAACCATCGATCGATTCACACCTAATAGCCGCGTGGAAATTGAGCTGCTTAGTGGTCCTTTTCGTTTTCTCGAAAGCACGTGGTCGTTTGAAGCTTTGGCTGAGAAGCGATGCCAGGTGTCTTTTGCCATTGAATTCGAGTTTGAAAGCGCATTTTTAGATATGGTTGCCTCACCCTTGTTTGGTGCAGCCTGCAAAACCATGGTCAAAACATTCGAACGCCGCGCCCACAGTTTGGAACATAAATGATGGGCTTGTCGATTGGGGGAACCTATGCACATTAGTATTGTATACGCCATGCCGCATGAGCAGTGGATAGAAGAGATGGATGTGCCCGATGGTTGCACGGTTGAAGCTGCCATTGATATGTCTTCTGTACCTTCGAAATATCCTGAAGTCGATCTCTCTGTAAATAAGGTGGGTATATTCGCTAAGCTGGTGAAGCTTGATCAAGAGCTTCAAGAAGGCGAGCGCATTGAGATTTATCGCGGACTTCCTGCTAAACCACGCAGTGCGCATGCAGTTGAAGATAAAAAAGACCGCATTCGCGCCAAGAAAGAGCGGGTTCAAAGCGAAGAAAGCTAAATGCTAATACCGTTTATTCATTCCTACCAAGAGTGGTAATCCAGCACCTTAAAAAGTGACTGTAATTAAAGCCGCATCAAGATTTCTGAGTAATATTGTTTATCCATAAACAACGGCCGAATTGCCCTATCCATTTAAATATCCGAATTAGAGACTGTTGGGTGACTTTTATCCTGCGTCTGTAGTGTTAAATTGAATCGCCCCCGAATTGCCAGAGACCTAAGAGCGTGACAAAATAGCTCGAAGGAGATTTAAATGAGTGGCAAGCGATACCTAGAAGAATTTAAGATTGAAGCAGTAAAACAGGTTGTTGATAGAGGCCACTCGGTTGCATCAGTTGCAACTAGACTGGGCGTTACAACCAAGAATCAATGGGGTCAGACTAAATCAATGAAATCAATCGAGTCTGACCCCATTGATTTGTTTGGCGGAACGTGGAGCATAGGAAATATTTTTGATGCGTTGAGGCTCTCCAAGGAGCCTTGCCAATGAAGGCTTATCAAGTAATAGCACTGCTTATTGGATTTTCATCAATTGCGATAGCTATCGGCATATCTGGACACTCTGAACTGCTGAAAAATATTCTTTTCCCAATTTTCATATTTGTTTGGGGCTATGTGATGGTACGAAGCTCCAAAGATGGAAATATACCGAAGCCATTAGTATTTATTACAAAAGTTAGAAGTCGGTCGGAGGCAATCATTTGGGGTTGGTTATTCTTGTCGGTAGTCATTTGTGCATATCTCATATTCCTTCTGCGGTAAAACACATATGAATGAAATTCCGGGGACACAATACTTAATTATTGACGATTGAGGCATTAAAAGTCATTTTACTGCTATGGCGAGAATAGCAAGAGTGGTAGTTCCGGGAGTTCCCCATCATGTGACGCAGCGAGGCAATCGCAGGATGGAGACATTCTTCGATGACGAAGACTATGAGGTGTACCTTCGTTTAATGCGTGAGTGGTGTGATGCTGCTGGTATTGAGGTGTGGGCATATTGCTTGATGCCAAACCATGTGCATTTGATAGTAGTGCCTGAGAGCGAGGACAGTTTAGCTAAGGGGATTGGTGAGGCGCATCGACGGTATACTCGGCATATCAACTTCAAGAAGATCTGGAAGGGTTATCTCTGGCAAGGTCGTTTTGCCTCATTTCCGATGGATGAGGATTACTTGCTGGCAGCTTGCAGATATGTTGAGCTGAACCCGGTAAGGGCAAAGATGTGCGCACGTCCTGAAGAGTATCGGTGGAGTAGCGCGACCGCGCATTTGACAGGGAAAGACGATCCGCTTGTGAAAGTGAAACCGATGCTTGAGCGCGTGAGTAACTGGGATGAACTTCTTGCAAGTGGTGATCAGAAGTTATTTGACGATGTACGTATGCATGAGAGAACGGGCAGGCCGTTGGGAGGGGAAAGTTTTATGGAAAGAGTTTCATCGCTGGTTGGGCGCGAATTGGGCAAGCAAAAGCCTGGCCCGAAGCGCAAAGATGATAATTAAGTATTGTGTCCCCGTAATTTCAGGATTGGCAAAAAGGTCAACGGCACTTTAACACAAGGCTTCTTGTATAAAGACCAATTGAACCCCATCGCCGAGCTTGATGGCGCTGGTAATGTAGTGAGCAGGTTTGTGTATGGCTCAAAAGGCAATGTGCCTGATTATATGATTAAGGGTGGTGCTACTTACAGAATCATAAGCGACCACTTAGGTTCACCACGCCTTGTAGTTGATGCAGCTGGAGCAGTGGTTCAGCGCATGGATTATGATGATTGGGGAAATATTACTTATGTAGATACTCCAGGATTTGCCGCACATGGATGTGCCAATGCAGCGGATACAGGATGTATTGGAGCTGTCCAGCCTTTTGGATTTGCGGGTGGTATTTATGATCGGGATACAGGCCTGACAAGATTCGGGGCAAGGGATTACGACCCCGTAACAGGAAGATGGACTGCGAAAGATCCGATCAAGTTCGCAGGCGGTGATTCCAACCTGTATGGCTATGTGCTGGGTGATCCGGTTAATTTGATTGATATGAATGGGCTTGAGACTTATGGGGTTTCACTTAATTTGACGGGCGGGGCTGGTGTTGGAACAACACATGGAGTCTTTGTCGGATTCGATAATAATGGTGGATTTGATGTCCAAGTTACTCACGGTGTTGGTCAGTTTTCTGGTGCAGCGGGAAGCGTGACTCTTAACTATGAAAGAACGAACGCTTCCTCAGTATCAGATTTGACTGGCAATGGAGGCCAAGTTGGAGCATCTGGAGGAGAAGGATATGTGGTTGAAGGAGGTGTCATTACTGGGAAGGGCTACACGGGATGGTACACTGGTGTTGGAGGCGGTGCTGGAACGCCATTTGCGGCATACGGACTTGCTACGCACACTTGGAGTTTAAATGATTGGATAAGTGAAAAATTATTTGGCAAGCCTGTTGCCCAAGGGTGTGAGTAATGAATCCTTTATTTTTTGCCCTGCCTACCGTGCTTTGTTACGCAATTATCATAATAAGGCACCGTATAGTTTTACCTCTAATAAAAGAGAAGGACTTTGAACTATATAGATCAATTCTTGGTACAGCCCGGGAATCTTGGCTAGAACGGGGAGGAGACATGGGCGGTGAGGACCATAAGATTGGTTGGCATTTACATAAAGCAATTTTCCGAGGTGATCTGACGGGAGAATTCATTTCAAAAGCACAATACAAGGTGTATGTAATGGCATCGTGGGGTCTGCTTATTTTTGGTGCAGTTTTTTTTGTTTTAGCATTATGGCCAATTTTAATCATTATTTCGGGGAGATGAAATGACCGGCGCGGGTGCGGTCAGCGGTTCGGTCAATGGAACCGTAGGCGTCACCTACGATGCCAACTTCCGTGTCGTATCAAGAACAGTGGGCGCGACACCGATCAACTACACCTATGATGCCGATGGCCTGCTCACCGGTGCCGGTGCGCTTTCGCTCTCAAGAGATGCGCAGAACGGCCTTTTGACAGGCACCACTCTTTCAGCGTGAAAGGGGTCGGGTCTTGAATCTTGAAATTACAACACCCGATTTGTACACAAACAGGGTCAGGCTTCTATGTGAAAGGGGGTCGGGTCTTGAATCTTGAAATTACAACACCCGATTTGGGCACGTTTTCTTATGCCTATGATGGTTTCTTACCCAAGAGTGAAAGGGGTCGGGTCTTGAATCTTGAAATTACAACACCCGATTTGTACACAAACAGAAACAGGGTCAGGCTTCTATAACTTGATATTTATAAAGGGTAGGATGAGCGCATTCTGATGAAGTGAAAAACAGGGTCAGGCTTCCATAACTTGATATTTATAAAGGGTAGGATGAGCGCATTCTGATGATGTCTATTTGCAAAAAAAATGAAAATTGCTGTTTCGTAGAACATTGCCTATCCTTGCCTTGAATATAAACCAATCGAACAAAGAGAGATGTACTTTTCAGATGAACCCCAGAGAAATATCAAGTTATGGAAGCCTGACCCCATTTCACTTGAGAGTTTGAGCGAGATGAATCTAAAGCCGGGGATGCCGGTGTGGGTCTGCTTTAAGGCCTCCGATGTGATTCTGGCTGTGCAGGGGTGATGTGATGTTTAAGAGAACCATGTTTGTCATTACGCTTCTATGTGCTGCTGTATCTGTTGCTCAATCGACTTTCGCAGGAGAGGTGAGTGTAGCGGTCGCGACCAATTTCACCGATGCGGCGCGCGGTCTTGCGCCGCTGTTTGAAAAGGCGACTGGTCACACCGCCAGAATCAGTTTCGGCTCGACCGGCAAGCTCTACACCCAGATCGAAAACGGGGCACCGTTTGAGCTGTTTCTGGCTGCCGACAGCAGACGTCCGCAAAAGGCCGAAAGTGAAGGCTTGGCCGTACCCGGCAGTCGCTTTACCTACGCCATGGGCAAGTTGGTGTTGTGGAGTGCGAAGTCGGCGGCGTGGAGCGATGTCGAGTCGTATCTGAAGCGTGGCTCGTTCGCGCATCTGGCCATAGCCAATCCGAAAACCGCACCTTATGGACTTGCGGCTGAGCAGGTGATGCAAGGCTTGGGCGTGTGGCAAGCTTTACAGCCTCGAATCGCGCAGGGCGACTCAATTGCCCAGACCTTCCAGTTTGTTGCCACAGGCAATGCCGAGGCAGGCTTTGTCGCAGCCTCACAAGTGAAGGCGTGGAAGGGTGATGCGGGCACTGTCTGGGATATTCCGCAGGCTCTGTATGCGCCGATTGAGCAGCAGGCTCTGTTGCTGAAAAAGGGTGAAAACAATTCTGCTGCCAAAGCATTCCTCAAATTTCTACAGAGTGAAACAGCCAGAACCGTGATCACTGGTTACGGCTACGGCGTGCAGTGATATGGAGGTGGCTATGGATTGGCAACCGATCTTGCAACCGGTCTGGCTTACACTGAAGCTGGCAACGCTGACCACACTGCTGTTGTTGCTGGTCGGTACCCCCATTGCATGGTGGCTGTCGCAGACAACCTGTCGCTTCAAACATGCGATCAGTGCTGTCGTAGCGCTGCCGATTGTGTTGCCGCCCACGGTGCTCGGTTTTTATCTGCTGTTCTTTCTCGGACCGAACGGGCCGGGCGGTGCTTTCACCCAGTGGTTGGGGTTGGGTACACTCCCCTTCACCTTTGCCGGTCTGGTGGTCGCTTCGGTCTTCTATTCGCTGCCCTTCGTGGTGCAGCCGATGCAAAATGCATTTGAAGCGATGGGGCAACGGCCACTGGAGGTAGCAGCAACACTCAGGGCTTCGCCGTGGGATCGATTCGTTTCAGTGGCACTGCCGCTTGCCCGGCCTGGTTTTCTCACCGCGATGGTGATCGGCTTTGCCCATACGGTAGGTGAGTTCGGCGTGGTGTTGATGATGGGTGGCAATATTCCGGGTGAGACCAAGGTGTTATCTGTCGCCATCTATGACCATGTCGAGACCATGGAGTATGCACAGGCGCACCTGCTCTCTGCGGGCATGGTCGGCTTTGCCTTTCTGGTGCTGCTGGGTCTCTATCTGGTCAATGGCCGGATCGACAGACAGGTGCGGGCATGAGTGGTATTCAGGCACGCTTTCAATCACGGCGCGGTGATTTTACGCTGGATGTGGATCTGCAACTACCGGATCGCGGTGTGACGGCTCTGTTCGGCCACTCCGGTTCCGGCAAGACCACACTGCTGCGGGCGATGGCAGGTCTGGATCGTTGTGACGGGCACATGATCTTTCGTGATGCGACCTGGCAAAACGATGGGCAGGGCGATACACAAAGTCTATTCCTGCCCGTACATCAACGTGCCATTGCTTATGTATTTCAGGAGGCAAGCCTGTTTGCGCATCTGTCGGTGCGCGGAAATCTGGCTTATGGCTACAAACGTCTGTCTGCAGAGCAGCGCCGAATCGGCTGGGATGCGGCGGTCGAGTGGTTGGGTCTGGAAGCGATGCTGGATCGCTCTCCGGCATCGCTCTCCGGTGGCGAGCGTCAGCGGGTGGCGATTGCCCGCGCCCTGCTCGTTAGCCCTGAACTGCTGTTGATGGATGAGCCGCTCTCGGCGCTCGATAGTCGCAGCAAGGCTGAGATTCTACCCTATCTGGAGCGCCTGCACCGCGAGCTGAATATCCCGGTGATCTATGTGACCCATGCCGTGGAGGAGGTGGCGAGGCTTGCCGACTATATTGTTCAACTTGAGGCGGGCCGGGTGGTGGCGCAGGGCTCCGCGATAGATCTGCTCTCCAGTCTTACCCAGCGACCCGTCGAGGGTGAGGAGGCGGGCGCGCTGATCGAAGCGACGATTCGTCAACATGATGATGCCCATCATCTGAGTGAACTGGTTCTGCCTTGTGGCCAGCTGATTCTGGCACCGCGCCTGAGCGCCAGCTCCAACACACCGGTGCGCATCCGTATTCCGGCGCGCGAGGTGAGTATTAGCCTCAATGTCCCCGAAGGCACATCGATTCTGAACATCCTGCCAGCCCGCATTATCGATCATACCGAGGGCGATCCGGGGAGGGTGCTGGTACAGCTTGAGCTGTTAACAGATGCGGGGGATACAGGGGTGCGTCTGCTCTCCCGAATTTCCCGCTACTCCTGGGAGCGGCTCGGTCTGCGTGAGGGGATGCAGGTGCAGGCGCAGATCAAGAGTATGGGGCTGGAACGATGAATAGGAGTGTGGAAATGCATAGTGAGAAGCAAGAGAAAGAGAAGTGCCTGCCACTGGAAAAAGTGGGCGAGATGCTGGTGGGTTTACGCTACGGCACATTGGAGTTGACCGTGCACGATGGGCGCGTGGTACAGATCGAGCGCCGGGAGCGGCTGCGCATCGGTTGAGATCAGCCACGACAGAACCGTTCCAACAGAACAGACATGACGCCTACCGGATTACCGGCGGCTCGAAATAACACCTAATATTCAAGGAACTGACCGGACCACCGGAAGCTCTTATAACAAGGAGCTTATGATGAATAAAACCTATCAAGCAAACCGGGGTAAAGCCCTTTTACTGGCCGCAAGTGCGGCGCTCATGATGCACAGTGGTTTGGCTGTGGCCGCCAGCAACGAAGAACTGGAGCAACGCATCGAATCGTTGGAGCAACAGTTACAACACCAAAAGGAACAAGTATCTGTAGATGCGAAGGGAGAAGAAGCGACTTATCCCTCGGTTAAACTCTTCGGTTACACTCAATTCGGTGCCAGCTTCGGCAGGGGGGTCACACCGCATCAGTTCGCCTTCGATCGGGTGCGACTGGGGGCAAGAGGGGCGATTGATGCGCGCATCGGATATCGCCTCATGGTTGAACTTCTCAAGCTTGATAAGCCGGCCAAATCTCATACCACCGTTGAAGGGCTGCTTGATGCCGTACTCAGCTGGCAGACAACCGACTGGCTGAAACTATCGGCAGGCCAGTTCAAAACACCATTTTCCACAGAAGCAGGGTCAGGCTTCCATAACTTGATATTTATAAAGGGTAGGATGAGCGCATTCTGATGATGTCTATTTGCAAAAGAATGAAAATTGCTGTTTCGGAGTGAAAGGGGTCGGGTCTTGAATCTTGAAATTACAACACCCGATTTGTACACAAACAGAAACAGGGTCAGGCTTCTATAACTTGATATTTATAAAGGGTAGGATGAGCGCATTCTGATGATGTCTATTTGCAAAAGAATGAAAATTGCTGTTTCGTAGAACATTGCCTATCCTTGCCTTGAATATAAGCCAAGGCAACAAAGAGAGATGCACTTTTCAGATGAACCCCAGAGAAATATCAAGTTATGGAAGCCTGACCCCATTTTCCCTGACCCCATTTTCCCCACAAATTGGCGAAGCTTGATCAAGTGCTGAACGAAGGGAGCACATCGAGATTTATCGTGGCCATCCTGCCAAGCCGCGCAATGCCCATGCTGTTGAAGATAAAAAAGACCGCATTCGCGCCAAGAAAGAGCGGGTTCAATCAGGCGAAGAATAAGTAAAAATATAGTCAAATCTTCCCAC
>DCPU01000021.1 GCA_002323245.1 Mariprofundus sp. UBA1536
CATTTCTTTGTAGAGCTCAGCTGCTACATTTTCACTGCTTGGATTAA
This sequence comes from Mariprofundus sp. UBA1536, assembly GCA_002323245.1. GTDB lineage: Bacteria > Pseudomonadota > Zetaproteobacteria > Mariprofundales > Mariprofundaceae > Ghiorsea. The sequence goes on from DCPU01000021.1 coordinate 48, forward strand.
TCACATCAAAGGGTGCTACATCATTAAGGTTGTAGTGATCCCAAGGCTCAAGCGCTGCTTTAAGCTCTTTTTTCATGATTTTATAATCAATACCAAGACCCAACTCATCCAATTCCGAACAGTTCACAAACAAGCGTACATGCCAGTTGTGACCATGCAGGCGGGCGCAATCACCAGGATAACCGCGCAATTGATGCGCTGCTGAGAAGTGGGTTTCGGTCATGAGTTCATAAGTAGGCATGGTGGTTAGTCTCTGATGCTGGGTAAAAACATAGCGGCAGCAACTTTGCGCCCTTCCCCAACCAAAATATTAAAGGTGCGTGCTGCAGAACGTGAATCCATGCATTCAAAGCCAATGTGTAATGATGCCAAATAATCCAAGACTTCGTGGTTTGGAAACTGGGTGCGACGACCTGTGCCAATCACCAATACTTCGGGCGCTTGTTTGCCTTCTAACCAAGCAAAGTCGGCAACTTTCAAAGCTTCAACACTGTTATGTGCCCAAGGTTGAATCACTTCACCCAAATGAAAATAGAAATTAGCGCTAATCTTTTCCCTACCCAATTGAAAATAGTTATCATCATAAGCATGAAAAATGCGTTGCCCGCTTTCAAGTTCTGGCGTCACATCGCCTTTCATGCTGGTGCCTAACATTTAAGGGCGCGCTTCCAATTCTTTCAAATCTTCTTCGGACATTTCAAACTTGCCTTCCAATGAAAGCATGATGGGCGTGGCGATAAAAATGGACGAATATGTACCCACAGCAATACCGACCAGCAAGGCAAATGCAAAATCATGAATCACTTCGCCGCCAAACAGATATAACGCCAATACTACTAAAATAGTGGTAAATGATGTCATCAAAGTACGTGCTAATGTTTGGTTAATCGATTGATTGCAGACAAGGATTTCATCTTCAGGATGTTTTTTCTTGCGATTTAAATCGAAGTTTTCACGAATGCGGTCAAAGACCACAATGGTATCGTTAAGCGAATAACCAAGCACCGTTAGCAAAGCTGCCACCACGGGCAAGGAAAACTCCATACCTAGCAAGGAGAACACACCGACCACAATAATAATATCATGCAAAATCGCTGCATCAGCACCAAGGGCAAAACGAAGGCGGAAGCGGAACATCACATAAAACAAAATACCAATCAGTGTGTAAATGACAGCCCACATACCCGCAGATTTGAGCTCTTCGCCCACTTGCGGGCCCACAAACTCAACGCGGCGCATTTCCACTTGGTCTGGGCTAAAGAAATTGCCCAAAGCATCCAAAATTTCAGTGCTAATCACAGATGATTCAACGCCTTCCTTGTTTTGCACGCGAATCAGAATATCTGATGGCGAACCAAACTCTTGCAATACAGCAGTGCCATATCCTGCAGGCTCCAGTGATTTGCGAATATCGCTCATCTCCACTTGCTGGTGGAAGCGCACTTCAACCAAGGTGCCTCCGGTAAAGTCGATACCCAAATTGAGACCTTTGAAGAAAATCAGCGACAAAGAAATCAGCAATACGGCTGCAGAAATGGCCATCGCAATCTTGCGCGCGCCTAAGAAGTTGATGTTAATATCGGGGCGAATAATTTGCATGATATGTCCTTAAATACTCAATTCTTTGATGTTCTTACGATTCTTGTGTGACAACACAATAATGGCACGTGTCACCACAATAGCTGTAAACATCGAGGCCAAAATACCTACGCTTAATGTCACCGCGAAACCTTTGATAGGGCCTGTTCCAAATTGGAACAAAACAATGGCGGCAATCAAGGTAGTAATATTGGCATCCATAATGGTGGAAAATGCTTTATCGTAACCGCCATCAATGGCTGAAAACGGCGTTTTACCATTATTAATCTCTTCGCGAATACGCTCAAAGATCAACACGTTGGCATCCACCGCCATACCAATAGTAAGCACGATACCTGCAATGCCGGGTAGCGTTAATGTAGCGCCAAGCATACTCATGGCAGCCGCAATCAAGACAATGTTAAACAACAAAGCGATATTGGCCACTAGACCAAAGAACCGGTAATAGACCACCATGAACAACAATACAGCCACACAGCCATAAATAATTGAGCTTAAACCTTGATCAATAGAGTCTTGGCCCAAGCTGGGGCCAATGGAGCGCTCTTCCACCACTTTAATCGGCGCAGGCAATGCACCAGCACGCAGTACAATGGCCAAATCATGGGCTTCTGTAGGCGTGAAGCTTCCGGAAATTTGCGCAGTGCCGCCAGAAATACGTTCACGAATCACAGGTGCAGATTGGACCACACCTTCCAAAAGAATAGCGAAACGCTTATTCACATTTTCATTGGTCAAACGATCAAATTGGCGCGCACCTTGATTATTAAATGTCAAAGATACAGCGGGCTCATTGTATTGTGGATCAATCGAAACCCTTGCCTTAGCTACATCTTTACCCGAAAGCTCAGTACGTTTTTTTAGCAAATAAGGCTGACCTGAAGATCCATAAGCAATCATGTCATCTGCTGGAATTTGACCCTGCAACGCTTGGTCCAAATCACCTTTTTCGTCTACCAACTTAAACTCAAGCTGGGCTGTTTGACCGATAATAGCCTTGGCGCGGGCTGAGTCTTGGTAACCTGGAATCTGCACCAATACGCGGCGATCGCCTTGACGCATAATCACTGGCTCAGTGGTGCCCAATGCATCCACACGGCGACGAATCACTTCGATGGTTTGCTCAATGGCATACGATTTCACATCTTTCACTTCATTTTCAGAAATCGTAAAGACCAAAGTGTCTGCTTCCACAGCTTCCATGGTAAAACCATTAAGCGCAGCCTTAAGTACTTTTTCAGCTTGATTGATATCTGCAACTTCTTTGATGACCACAGTCACCTGCGTGGCATTACTTTCTAACTTGGAGTAACGAATGTTTTCTTCACGCAATGCACGACGTATCACATTGATGTTGTCAGAAACCTGTTGTTTCACCACTTGCTCAATATCCACATCCACCACCAAGTGAATGCCGCCTTTCAAATCCAAGCCCAAATTCATGGGTTGGCTCATGGATGCGGGCCACCATGACGGTAATGAAGTCATCACATTGGGGGCTGCGCCCATGATAGAGCCGATAAGTACAGTGAGAATCAGCCAGAATTTCCAGCGAGCATATGCGTGCATGTTAAGTCCTTGTTGTTAAGCAGATGTTTTTAAAGCGGTATTAGTCGTTTTTTACCAAATCAATGATGGTGTCTTGTTTGGCTTTCACACGAATGCCTTCAGCCAACTCAATCACCAGGTGTTGTTCTTTCACATCAATGATTTGACCAAAAAAGCCGCCGCCAGTGATCACTTTGTCACCTTTTTTCAAATTCTTAATCACTTCTGCATGTTCTTTCATGCGTTTTTGTTGCGGGCGAATCAACAACACCCAGAAAATGACCATAATCAAAACCAAAGGCACCAATGAAGCGAATCCTTCACCTGCACTGCCCTCAGCATGGGCAAGGTTTGCGGGCAAAACTGCCAAGGCCAAAGCCGCCAAAATATTTGAGCCGTATTGTTTCAATGTTGATTTGTTCATTTTTCTTCCCTTTATCCTTTAATTTCCCTTTTTTTACCCATCAAATGAGTGTTGGTTTTACATTTAGCAAACTGGGTTAAACTATTGATTCCTATACGTCTTTAAGAAGTTGTCGCGAAATTCCGGCCAACGCTGTTCTCGTATTGCTACACGCGCCCTTTTCATGAGGTCGCAATAGTAATGAAGATTGTGCAAGGTATTCAACCGCGAACTTAACAATTCTTTGGCCATAAACAAATGCCGCAAATATGCCCGCGAAAAATTCTGGCAGGTATAACAAGTACAGCCTTCCATAATCGGCGCTTCATCAGTTTGGTGTTTGAGGTTTTTAATGTTGAGTTTACCCGTATCGGTAAAGAGGGTTCCATTACGCGCGTTGCGGCTTGGCATCACGCAATCAAACATATCAATGCCGCGATTTATGCCTTCAATCAAATCATCGGGTGTACCCACACCCATCACATAATGGGGTTTATCTTCAGGCAAATGTGGTGCCAATGCATCCATCATCGCCATCATCTCTTCTTTGGGTTCACCCACCGAAAGGCCGCCAATAGCAATCCCTTCAAAATCAATAGCTTTGATAGCTTCTAAGCTTTCTAATCGAAGCTCAGGGTACATACCGCCCTGCACAATACCAAACAAGGCTTGTGTATCATTCACGGGTAAGTGCTCACGGCAATCTTTGGCCCAACGCATGCTCATTTCCATGGAAGTTTTGGCTTCATCGAAAGTCGCGGGATATGGCGTGCATTCATCAAATGCCATCACAATATCGCTGCCCAATTTACGCTGGATATCCATGCTTTCTTTGGGGCCCAAAAACCATTTCGAGCCATCAATATGGGAGCTAAAGCGCACACCTTCTGGCTCTATCTTACGCAAATCACCCAGCGACCAGACTTGAAATCCACCAGAGTCGGTAAGAATCGGTCTATCCCAAGCCATGAATTTGTGTAAACCACCCATCTTTTCAACAATATCTGCACCAGGTCGCAGCATCAGATGGTAGGTGTTACCCAATATGATTTCAGCTTCGATATCATCGGTTAAATCGGCAGGTGTTAAGCTTTTGACTGTGGCTTGCGTGCCCACAGGCATAAATACAGGCGTTTGAACCTTGCCATGCGGCAAGGTGAGCTCGCCACTTCTGGCAAACCCACCCTCATCTTTAGCAATAATATCGAAAGTTAAAGAAGCCACGTAAAATTAAAGCGTCGCAAACAATTCATTCATGCGTTTGACAAACCCTGCTGGATCTTCCGGCAAGGCACCTTCGGCGAGTACGGATTGTTCAAATAACAAGTTCGACCAAAGTTTAAGCTTCGCTTCATCGGCATCAGCCAAACGCTTGACCAAAATATGGTTGGCATTGATTTCCAAAATTGGCTTGATTTCAGGTACCTCTTGCCCAGCTTGACGAAGAATGCGCTCTAAATTGCTGCTGATATCGGTTTCTTCAGATATCAAACATGCAGGTGAATCCACCAAACGAGAAGATACGCGCACTTCTTTAACACGGTCAGCAAGCACAGCTTTCATTTTTTCAGCAATCGGGCTTGCTTCTTTGGCGTTGGTTTCGTCTTCAGCTTTTTCAGCAGCTTTTTCTTCTTCGCTGCCAATGCCTGACAAATCAAGCTCGCCTCGGGCAATCGAGTGCAAGGCTTTGCCATCAAAATCAGACAAATGTGATGTTAACCATTCATCGATACGATCGGAGAGCAACAACACTTCCACGCCTTTTTTGCGGAATATCTCCAAGTGCGGGCTGTTTTTGGCTGCAGCCATCGATTCAGCAGTAATATAATAAATCGTATCCTGCCCTTCTTTCATGCGGGTGATGTAATCAGCAAAGGACGTAACTTCTTCATCATTTTCTGTACTGGCAAAACGCAATAACGCGGCAATATCTTTTTTGTTACTGTGATCTTCAATGATGCCTTCTTTGAGGCAGTTGCCAAATTCATTCCAAAACGTTTGATAAGTCTCGCCATCATTGCTGGCCATGTCTTTAAGCCAGCTCAATACACGTTTGGTCGCACCTTTTTTCATGGCATCCATAGCTGGGCTTTGCTGCAAGATTTCGCGAGAAACATTCAACGGCAAATCGTTGGAATCCATCACCCCGCGTACAAAACGCAGGTAACGTGGCATTAAATCTTCTGTGGCTTCCATGATAAAAACACGGCGCACATAGAGTTTTACACCATGTTTGGCTTCAGCTTGCCACAAATCAAATGGCGCGCGTTTAGGCACATAAAAGAGAATGGTATATTCATATTTACCTTCCAAACGTTGGTGCAAATGGGCGATAGGATCTTCAAAATCGTGAGCCACATGCTGATAAAAACCATTATAGTCTTCATCGGTCAAATCTGATTTTGATTTTGCCCACAAGGCTGATGCTTGGTTGACGGTTTCTTCAACCGCAGGTTCGGTAACCTTGCCATCTGCATCGATTTGCGCAGGTTTCATCATACGAATGGGGAATGGGATGTGATCGGCATACTTGCTAATCACGCTGCGCAATTTCCAATCATTGAGATATTCAACGGCTTCATCTCGCAAATGCAGCACGATTTCAGTGCCGCGCTTGGCTTTTTCAATGGTTTCAAGTGTAAATTCGCCATCACCTGCTGAAATCCATTGTACGCCATGTTCAGCGGTTAAGCCTGCACGGCGCGTGGTCAGTGTAACTTGGTTGGCAACCAGGAATGAGGAGTAAAAACCCACACCAAACTGGCCAATCATATGAGCATCTTTTTCTTGGTCGCCAGAGAGTTGGCTGAAAAATTCTTTGGTACCTGAGCGAGCGATGGTACCGATATTGGCAATCACTTCTTCGCGGTTCATACCAATACCGTTATCAGAAATGGTGATGGTTTTATTATCTTTATCGTAGGCCACAAACACATGCAAATCAGAGTCACCTTCAAATAAGGCATCATCGGTGGTGGCTTCAAAGCGTAGTTTGTCCGCAGCATCAGATGCATTGGAAATCAATTCACGAAGAAAAATCTCTTTATTCGAATAAAGGGAGTGAATCATCAGGTCTAGTAATTGTTTGACCTCAGTCTGAAAATTCATGGTTTCTTTCGTCATGTTTAACCTCTTAGCTAGATTTTAGAATTGCTTGGGCGCCTATTGTAGGCAGCGATGATTATATAGAGATGACATGCACCGATTTCAAGGCCTTAAGTACTTCGCACCCACCACACCACAAGCCAACCTAGAATTACGAATGTAATGCCCATCAAGCGAATGGACGATATGGGCAGCTCAGGAAGCTTCTTTACCATCTCAATCATGCCATGCGGAAAGAGCGCATAAAGCGCTCCTTCTAAGACCAATACGAGCCCAATTGCGGCCCATAAATCATTCATGACCTGATGATGTTATTTAGAGCTTTCGAAATATCTGAAAAATTCAGAGTTGGGCGAGAGCACAACACGGCTTTGGGTGGCCATTGAAGTTTTATAAGCATCCAATGAACGCACAAATGCATAAAACTTAGGATCTTGCTCATGCGCTTTGGCATAAATCTTCGTTGCCTTCGCATCAGCGTTACCACGAAGAATTTCTGATTCTTTATAAGCATCAGCAAGCAAGAATTTACTTTCTTTATCTGCAGTTGCCATGATTTCTTTGGCAGCTTCCTCACCTTCAGAACGGTATTGTTTGGCAATACGTTGACGCTCAGCTTTCATACGACGGAATACAGATTCCGAGTTTTCTTCCGGCAAATCAGCACGTTTAATGCGAACATCCACCACTTCAATACCCAATGATGAAGCCTCTTCATTGGCAATTTTGGTGATATCAATCATCAAGTTGGCGCGTTTACTGCCGTCATCCCCGCCAGAAACAATCTCGTGCAAGGTGTGTTGACCCAAGACTTCGCGCACTTTACCGCGCACCACATCTTGCATACGAGATTCCACACGTTCACGTGTTTTGGCGACCTGAAACACTTTAAGCGAATCTATGATTTTCCAGCGTGTAAAGCTATCGACAATAATTTTTTTCTTATCTTTGGTGATCACTTCATTAGGCATGTCATCACTAGAGAGAAGACGCTTATCAAAGACAACCACATTGTGCCAAGGCATTTTCCAGTGCAGGCCGGCTTCTGTAATTGGAGCGCCAGTAATATTACCAAATTGCATGACCAATACCTGGTCCCGTTGATCCACAATAAAAGCACAGCGACCTACCACGATAATAACAACAGCAATCAATGCGCCAGTGATAATTTGTTTGATATCCATTATTTCACCTCAACTTTCGAACGATCCAGCGGCAAATAAGGCAACACTTGTTTGGCTACTGATGCATCTACAATCACCTTATCAGCTTTGGCTAACACGTCTTCCATGGTTTCCAGATACAAACGCTTGCGAGTGACCTCTGGAGCAGTCTTGTAAGCTTGATACAAGCTATTAAAACGATCGGCTTCACCCAAGGCCCTATCTTCCACTTCTTTAGCGTATGCTTCGGCTTCAAGAATCATTTTTTTAGCTTCACCACGTGCATTAGGGATAATGGAGTTGGCATAAGTTTCGGCTTCGTTTTTAGCACGCTCTTTATCTTCTCGCGCACTGGCCACATCTTTAAATTCCTTACTCACGCGCTCAGGCGGTTGTACATCAGAAAGTTTCACCGTGGTAATCTCAATACCAGCATTGTAACTATCCAAAATAGCTTGGATGCCTTTTTGTGTTTCGATTTCCACTTCCGCTTTTTTATCAGTCATCACATCATCAATCAATGTGGCACCAATCACTTCACGAATTGAGCTTTCAGCAGCATCCCGCACTGTATTAATGGCTTCAGCAGCATCAATTTCAAATAAATATTTTTCAATTTCACGAATTTTGTATTGCACCACAAATGAGATATCCACGATATTTTCATCTTTGGTCAACATCAACGCTTCTTGATCCATTTTACGGGTACGACCATCATCAAACGAACGGAAGCCCACGGTTAAACGCTGGACTGAAAGGGTTGGAATTTTTTCAATGGTTTCAATCGGATATGGGAAATGCCAGTTTAAACCCGGGCTGCTGGTTGAGGCATGTTGACCAAAACGAAGCACCACTGCTTCTTCATCAGCTGCAACAATATAAACGCCTGAAGCCATCCAAATCGCTGCGGCAATGGACATGGCAGTAATGATAAAACCTTTGCTTAATTCACCGCCGCCGTTTTTGTTGTTGCCATTATTTCCACCGCCGAAAAACCCACCAAAACGGTCATTGAGCTTTTTCATCATTTCATCCAAGTCCGGTGGCGTTTGCTTGTTGCCTCCACCTGATGAGCCATTGGGTTTATTTCCCCAAGGATTATTATCCTGATTTTGATTCCACGGCATGGGCACACTCCTTAGGACTTCACGCGATAAGTTCGCGTGTTTTAACGAAAGACGCAGTATAGCTTGCGAATTACTGATTGCATCATTGGATTTGTTACGATTTATTAATCTTTAGCGTCTTTTTCAGCTGGTAATTCCATCAGCCATCTGACCAAAGCATGCATCTGCTCAGGGTTTAATGGGCCACCGTTTTCTTGGGCAAAACCGGGCATTTGGGGCTTACCTACACCATGAGCGATGATGGCAGACAAACCTTCTGCATCCGTATGCCCAAGCAATGCTGGTGCATAAGCACCTGTTGCATCTACGCCATGACACATAGCACAACCCAAGGCGTAAATATCAGCGCCTTTGCTAACGCTTTTCAGTGGCTCAAAATGACAAGAAGCGCAATTACCTTCAAAAATACCCTTGCTCTGCATGACTTTATTGGCATGGGGATTATCAACGACATTAAATTTCAAGGTGGCCACTGCCTTATTGCCCAGGGAATCGGTGATATGCACAGTTTTTTTAATATCTTGCTGTTTAGCCGTAGTATCCACGGCCACTTTAAGCTGAGTAAATGAACCAGATGGAATGAGATAACTATCAGGCTCAGCAGCTGTGCAACCACAAGCTGCTTGCACATCGACAATTTCAATGGGTTCATCGTTATTATTACGGATAATAAAAGTTGCAATCGCAGCTTCGCCCTCTTTGATATCACCCAAATCGTAAATAGCTGGCTGGATATGCAACAGTGGCATCGCTGGCAGGGAAACTTGTGTTTCGACGCTATGCTTGGCTTGCTGCGGTGAATCAGCTTCTGGCGTACAGCCACCTATAAACAAGGCGACCACAAGCAAAATAAAAATATTCAGGCCTTTAACCACGGTTGAAGCTCCTTAGGAATATCAATTTTACCCAGCTGCATATCAAGCAATACAGGCGCTTCGAGTGCCAACAATAAGTTTGCTGCCTGAAGGACATCAGCATTATTATCCTTTAAAGCCAAAATCAGTGGCGACAACCAAAAGTCGAGTTCAATCATACCCTGTCTGGCCAAACGATATTGTACCTGACGCAACATATCTTGGGTTTGCATACTTTTAGCGTTCGCCGATGGTGTCTGTATTGAGAAACTGCTCCATTTCATCAATTACAAAACACTCCAATTTTGCATCAATGCCTTTTACTTCTGTGGGGGGGAGAGCTGTATACTTCACTTTCGATTTCACTTGGGAAAGCGTCGCCTTACTCACCAATACCTGACCTGCTTTAGCCAATCCCGTTAAACGCGACGCTACATTCACAGCGTTACCAATACAGGTATACTGCATAGTTTGACTTGAGCCCATAGCACCAACAATCACTTCGCCGGTATTGATGCCAATACCCACGGGAATCAGCTTTTTATGTTCAGCAACACGCTCTTGATTCCATTCGGTGAGCATGGATTGAATCTCCATAGCACAAGCAAGCGCCGCATCTTCTGGGCGACGCATCGCAATGGGTGCACCAAACAAGGCCATGACTTCATCACCTACAAATTTATCCACGGTGCCGCCATATTTAAAAATAATCGACACCACACGCTCAAAATATTGGTTGAGCATATTCAGCACAGCGACGGGTGATGATTTCTGGCTCATTTGTGTAAAACCACGAATATCAGCAAACATGATGGTCACTTGCCGCAACTCGCCACCCTTGGCGATGGTTAGTTTTCCTGAAATAAGCTGTTCAACGATGCTGGGCGAGAGTAAACGCTCAAATTGCGCTTGCATTTTGACTTCTTTCTTAATTTTTTTCTCTAGGCTGGCATTGGCCACAGCCATAGAAATATAAGCCACAATACCACCTAGTAATTGCAAATCTTTTTTAGCAAACATGCCTTGACCCTGGCGCATATCCAAATGCACAGCCCCAATCACCCTACCCTCAAGCAAAATGGGCGAACACATTACCGACTGTACACCCATCAAAACAATTGATGCTTGCTGACCCAGCTCATCTTCATTGGCATCCGCAAGCAACACAGCAGATTTACTATCTCTGACTTCTTTTAATACGGTTGTCGACACATTCACAGGGCTGGTCAGCGCACTGCTACTTTGCACAGATTTGGCTACAAATTCACCATTTCGGTTAATCAATAAAATCACACAGCGATCGGCAGAAAACATTTCAATGAGTTTCTTGGAAATCACATTGAGCAGGGTGGTTAAATTGCGTTCAACACCTACGCTTTGTAACAACTCATGACCCATGCGCAACTTTTCATAATCCACACGCAAGGCATTGGAATCTTTAAATTCACTTTCTCTATGGAATGCCTTGCCATCATCAATATCAACGCGTTCTTTGTATTCTCTGGCTTGGGTATCAAACTGCTCAAAATTCACAAGCTGACTCACATCATCTTTGAGCTCTGCATCGTGGAAAGTGATGAATACTTGCCCAACCTTGATGGTATCACCATCTCTTAGGGTACGGTTTTTAAAGCGCATTTCGTTATAAAAGGAACCATTGGAGCTATCCAAATCTTCAAATACAAAACCACTGCCAATACGGCGTACCACAGCATGGCGCTTGGAAATAGCTTTATCATGCAAAACGATATTGGAGTCTGGGTGCCTGCCTATCGAGACTGCAGTGCTCACGGGGTAAGTGGTGGTTACCTCAGATTCTTTAACGGTTAAACTTGGCATGGAGCTAAGCTTAACCAAAGCAAAGTTGTGAGCAATGTTTTCATGGTTTGATTTGTTTCACCCAAGCCATGTGTAGGCATGAACTGTATGACAAGCTGCCAAACATCCACTAGCTTTTTTCACCCAAGCAACGAGACAACCGAGGTATTTTTTCATGTCAGCGCCTGAATCAAACAACAACCAACCCAGCAGAGAGCAGCTTCGCGCCCACCGCCAAGTGTTTTGGGATGCATGGCAAAAAGCTCAGGCTGATTTGCCGCTTAACGCGCTGGAAGTGCGCATCGTGCGAGTGATTGCCATGCATCCAGAATACCACCATTTCTTTTTGGACATGGAAGACTTTTTAGATCGTGATTTTCAAGTGGATGATGGCATGAATCCATACTTGCATTTATCCCTACATCTGGCCATTGAAGAGCAATTGGCCACCAAACATCCGCCAGAAGCTGCCCGCTTGATGGAGCTTTATGTCGTAGAACAAAAAAAAGATAGGCACGATGCACTGCATGCGATACTCGAAGTGCTTGCCGAAACGGTATATACATCACAACGCTACGGCAAAGAGCCTGATGTGATTGCTTATGCAGCGCAGTTGCGTGTATTGTTGCAAGCATGATTCGTTATTTGCTTTTCTCCCTATTGGGATTCCTCGGCTCGGCTTTAGTTTTATTAATCGTGCGCACCATGTGGTACAACTTTCGCAGCAATCTTTTGCGCCGAAAGGCTCACCCCGACGTGATTGACGTAACGCCTATTCCACACAAACACAGCAATCGCCTATACATCATTGCTTGGTTGCTGCTGGGTTTGGGGGCTTCGGCCTATATCATGAACCATATGGATGATACCACACGCACCAAAGCAACCTACATCCCGGCCCATATTGATGCTGAAGGTAATTTTGTGCCCGCACAACAAATCAACCCCAACAACGAAGAAAAGACAGCACCTTGATTGTAAGCTGCTTGTATAAGGTTTAATACAGCCATGCCCAAAGCCAGCATGGACGATAACAAGCAGTTATCTTTTTTTCCCAATGAAACACCAGCGCAATTTTTATCGATAGATGCATCGCAAATTTTCAATCATTTGCAAGCTGCAAATACGACAAAGAAAAATGTTGTGCTACTCACTTCGAACCAACGTTTATCACGGTTTCGTTTGCATGGTTATGAACAGATGCAATTGGCGGCAGGCAAAGCCGCATGGCTAACGCCCAATATCCTTCCTTGGTCAGCATGGTTACAACAACAATGGTTGGCTTCTGATTTGGGTGTATGGCTGCATCCTGAGCAAGAAAACCTGCTCTGGCAGCATGTGATTGCTGAAGATGAACAAACGCTAGTGCTCAATAGTAAAGCCTTGAGCAAACAAGCCAAAGATGCGTGGAAGATTTTGGCCGATTATTTTATCCCGCTCTCTTGCCTCGACCGTCCCAGTGAAGAATTCCAAGCCTTGGCTCGCTGGGGAAAAACAGTAGGCAAGGCCACAACCCATACCCTTCAACATCAAGTGTTGGCCAAACTGACCAAAGCCAGCCAACAACCGATTCCTGATACCATCTTGCTTGATGGTTTTGATGTCTTATCACCTGCCCAAGAAGCTTATCTGTTGTTTTTACAGCAACAGGGCAGCCAAATTTTACAAGTGGTCGCCGATCAAACCCCAGCAACACTCAGCATAAGCGCCTATGCCGATGAAGAGAGCGAGCTGCGCCAAGTTTGCCAACACATTCGCAAGCTTTTAAGCGAATCTCCCGAATTACGCATTGGTGTATTGGTGTTGGAGTTAGAGCAAAAAGCCAATCTGGTCAGCCGAATTTTTAGCGAGGAATTGGCGCCACATTTGAGCTTAAGCATGGATCTGGACAAACAAGGTGATTATTTCAACTTATCTCTGGGTGCGCCGCTGGCCAAACAAAGCATGGTGCAAACTGCATTTGCGATTTTGTCGCTTAGCTTAAAACAAACTTTGAATGTAGAAGATTACCATCAGCTGCTGCTTAGCCCTTATATGTTTGGTTATGCCCAAGAAAAAAATACACGTGCTGCCATCGATGCCAAGCTACGCAAAGACAATATCGAACAAATCACAACGCTGCGATTCGCACAAGTCCTAGCCCAACATCCCGTACCCCTTTTACAGCAACAATTCGCTCTGATTTTGGAATTACAACACGGAGAAAATTTTGCTGGCAAACAACCCATTTCGCATTGGGTGATGGTGGCCGATAAGCTGTTAAAAGCTTGGTCTTGGTATGAACAAAACCACGAAGAAGCCGAGATAACCATCACGCTCACAGCAAACGAAGCAGCGCAAGTCCAAAACTGGCGCGATATGATGTTACAACTCACAAACCTTGATGATTATTCAGGATGGATCACATGGAGCCAAGCCGTGACCCGCATGCAAGAGCAGGCTTTTGAGCATATTTTCCGCCCTGCACCGGGCCATGCCAACATCCAAATCATGGGCTTACTTGAATCACGAAATTTACGTTTTGATATCGCCTTTGCTTTGGGCCTTGATGATATGGCTTGGCCACCGGCTGCAAAACCGCACCCGTTGATTCCTGTGCAAGAGCAAGTGAAGTTTCAAACACCACATGCCAGCAGCGAACGCGAATGGATGTTTGCCAGCTCGGTATGGGAAAACATGCAATTCCTTGCCCCACATTTATTCGTCAGCTTTGCTTCCAACAAAGATAAGCAAGAAGTGCAAGCCTCACCTTTTTTATGGGGACAACCCATCCAAAAAGAAACAAACACAGCGTCATCACGATATGCCAACACGCAAATCAACCATCAAGCCCCGACTTCCACATATCTTGACACTGCTATCCCCATTCAAAGCAGTGAAAAAATTCGCGGTGGCACAGGCATTCTCACTTCGCAATCAGCATGTGCATTTCAAGCGTTTGCCCAATTTCGTTTGGGCCTCAATAATCTTGAAAAACCAAGCCTTGGCCTGAATCATCGCGAGCAAGGCATCTTGCTGCATGCAGCCCTAGAATCGTTTTGGAAGATGCATAAAAATCAGCAAAACTTGAGCAAACTTCACCACGATAATTTACTGGGCGATGAAATCAAAACACATATCCATCAAGCATGGTTAAGCTTAAACGGCGCTTTCTCACACAGCATAAAATCCTTAGAAAGCAATCGTTTACAAAGCTTACTTCAACAATGGTTTGAATTTGAATTATCACGCAACCCGTTTGATGTAGTGGAAAATGAGCAGTGGGCGATTTTAAATCTTGGCCTGCGACAATCGTTATCGCTGCATTTAAAACTTGATCGCGTGGATATGGATAAAGCAGGCAATCGCATCATAATCGATTACAAAACTGGGCAACCCAAAGCCAGCCAATCCATGGGCGAACGCCCAGAATCTCCTCAATTGCCCGCCTATTTCATCGCTGAAGAAAACTTGGGCAAACAAGTTGATGCCGTGACATTCGCCAAAATCAGAAACCAAGACATCGCTTTTGAAGGTTTCGCCCAAGAAAATGATGTGTTGCCCAAGCTCAAAGCCTATCAAGGCAAAAAGGATTTACCCCAAGATTGGTCTGAATTGGGCACGTATTGGAAGGATGTGCTAAACGAACTGGCCGATAGTTTCTGTGAGGGTCATGCAGACATCGCCCCTAAAAACAAACAAACATGCAATTACTGTGATTTTTCTGGCTTATGCAGGATTTCAGCAAGCAGCCCTAAAGATTCAAAATAAACTGACTAGCTTCTGCCTAAGCAGTAACAAGCCAGTTCATTTGTGTTTTTCTTAAATTAAAGGTGACAGATATGGTCGCGATCTGGGCCTGTGGATAGCATTTTCACTGGACATTCACATACTTCTTCAATGCGTTTGAGCAAAGCTGTGGCTGCTGCTGGTAATGCTTTGATATCTGTAAGACCAAAAGTATTTTCAGACCAACCCGCAAGGGTTTCATAAACAGGTACACATTCTTCCAAAGCTTTGGCACATGCTGGAATCGATTGAAGACGCTCACCATTACGCTCATAACCTACGCACAATTTCACTTCATCCAAACCATCAAGTACATCCAGCTTGGTGATAGCAAGGCCAGTCACGCCATTGATACGCACAGCATGTTGTACCACCACGGCATCAAACCAACCTGTACGACGCGGACGTCCTGTAGTGGCACCAAATTCCTGACCCTTTTCGGCCATGTGTTTACCTGCTTCTTTGGCATCGCACATCCCTTCAGCATTGTACAATTCTGTTGGGAACGGGCCTGCACCAACACGTGTGGTGTAAGCTTTGCAGATACCAAGCACTTCATCGACTTGACCAGGGCCCACGCCAAGACCAGCTAAAGCAGCGCCTGCAACAGTGTTTGAAGAAGTTACAAACGGATAAGTACCATGATCCACATCCAGCATCGAGCCTTGTGCACCTTCATAAAGGATATTATCGCCTGCTTTGATGCGCTCATGCAAAATCAACGCCACATCAGCTGCCAATGGCAACAAACGCGCACGCGCCAAATCAAGGGCTTCAACCACAGACGCTTTACTTACGGCTGCTGCACCCAAAAATTCGGTAAGCATGAAATTCACATAACGTAGATTCTCATCAATGCGCTCATCCAAATCATCTGCAGTTAAATCCACAAGGCGGATACCACGGCGCGCAGTTTTATCTTCATAACAAGGGCCGATGCCGCGGCCTGTGGTGCCAATCTTACCTTCACCCTTGGCAGCTTCACGGGCTGCATCCAAAGCACGGTGATAAGGAAGAATCAATTGGCAGCGATCAGAGATGCGCAACCTATCATTCACAGGAATACCAGCTGTAATCAACATATCCAGCTCTTCAACCAGGCGGAAAGGATCCACCACCGTGCCATTGCCAATCAAACTGAGGATATTGCCATGCAAAATGCCCGAAGGAATATGATTGAGCACAGTTTTTTGATTGCCAATCACCAACGTGTGGCCAGCATTGGGGCCGCCTTGGAAACGCGCCACCACATCCATGTGTGGCGCAAGCAAGTCTACAATCTTACCCTTACCTTCATCGCCCCACTGAATGCCAATCGCTACTGTGTTTGTCATAAAATCCTCAAATTCCCTAATCGTATGTTTGTCTTACTACGCATTAAATGCTGTCTAACCAAGCCCATAAATCAAATGAAAAACCTGTGGCGGGCATATCCCTGCCGTATGCTGCCATCATTTTGTCATATCGGCCGCCATGCAATAATGCTTTGGGCGAACCCATGGCAAAACCTGTAAATACCACACCGCTATGATACAAAAAGCGTGGCGTCACTGCCGCATCCACCTCAATAGTCACTTCACCGGATAAACGATTGCTCACCATATCGGCCAGATTCAGCAGCTCATCAGCGGCTGCTTCAAAATCTGCATTGATATTGTTTTTCACTTGGCGCAACCATGCCACGTTGCCCTTACCTGCTGCCAATACCATCAAGGCATCTGCCACAGGTTTGGGCAATGTTGCTTGATCCAGATAAACTTTCATATCTTCCGGCGAATGGCGCGATAGCAACTGCACCCATGTGGCTAGCGAGGCTTTATCAGCGCCCACCAACGCTTGCATCAAGCCGATATGCCCGACTTGCAACACTGGTGAAGTAAAGCCTGCCGCAGCCATCGACAAAGCCGCCAAATGCATCACTTCCACATCACTTTCCGGGCCAGCTGTGCCCATGCTTTCTACGCCTGTCTGCCATTGTTGGCGTGAGCCAGACAACGCATCAGGTCGAGCCAACATCACTTGACCCGAATAATGGATTTTGACTGTTTTTTCATGGCGCATACGTGTGGCCACAATGCGTGCAATTTGCGGTGTCATATCGGGGCGCACAGCAATCAAGCCTGCATCAGCAGGATCGGTAAAGACCAAGGTTTGATCGGATAAAAAGCTGCCCGCGCCAGAATTCAAAGCATCGGGGCGCTCAAGCAAAGGCGGAATGACTTCAGAGAAGCCAGCATCATTATAAATTTCAAACAAACGATGTTGCAGCGAACGCATGGCTTTGGCACGCGCACCAAAGCAATCATCTAAACCAATAATGGGTCGAATAGCGTTCACAAAGCCTCCAGCGCCACATAGCGCACCGTTGTTACATTTTCTAAATTTTCCAATAAGGCCAACACTTCAGCCGTTGGCTCAGAATCAATACCCACCAATGCCACTGCCACCGATTGGCCAAGCTTTCTGCCCAAGCGGAAATCACCAATATTAATACCCGCATTGGCCAAAATGGTACTCAAACCGGCAATCACCCCAGGCTTATCATTGTTTTCAATGTATAAAAGGCGACCAGTGGGCGTAATTTCAAGCTCACACCCATCCATACTGACCAAGCGCGGATTTTTACCGTCAAACACAGTGCCTGTAATCGAGCGTGTGCCATCATCACCAGTCACTTCCAAACGAATTAAACTTGAGAAATGATCCGAGTTATCTTTTGACGATTCTTCCAAGGCAATGCCACGCTCATTGGCAAGCATCACCGCGTTAACCACATTCACTTCATCCATACTTCTTGATAACAAACCCATCAAAATCGCATTTTTTAGCGGTTGACGGTTGAGCTTGGTCACCTTGCCTTCAAAACCAATCGAAATCGTGTCGTAACCTGGGCGCATCACCTGCCCCAAGAATTGCCCCATGGCTTCAGCAAGACCCATAAATGGCGCCAGTAGCTTGGCTTCTTCTTCGGTAAGTGATGGCACATTTACAGCGTTACTAATGCTACCAGTGAGCAGGAAATCGGCCATTTGTTCAGCCACTTGTACTGCTACATTTTCTTGGGCCTCATCACTACATGCGCCGATATGCGGCGTGAAAGTGACATTATCAAGTTCAAATAAAGGGCTATTTGTGGCGGGCTCTTTCTCAAAAACATCCAAAGCTGCTGCGCGCAAATGCCCCGATTTACAGACTTTATACAGTGCTTGCTCATCGACGATGCCGCCGCGAGCGCAGTTGACCAGAATCGAGCCTTTTTTCATGCGGCCTAAAATATCGGCATTGATCAGATTGCGGGTCACATCCAAAAGTGGCACATGAATGGTTAAAATATCCACCATACTTGCAAGCTCTGCCACGGTCTCCACTTTGGTCACGCCCATGGCAGCAGCGCGTTCATCCGAAATAAAGGGGTCGTAGACATACACTGCCATATGCAAACCTTTGAGACGATCACAAACAATCGCACCTATATTGCCCGCACCAATCACACCTGCTTTTTTGCCAGTTAGCTCCATACCCATAAATGCCGACTTTTCCCATTTTCCGGCTTTAGTCGAAGCCGTGGCTTGGGGAATTTGACGCGCTGCGGCCACAATATGAGCGATAGCAAGCTCAGCTGTGGTGATGGTGTTCCCAAATGGGGTATTCATCACCACGATGCCGCGTCGAGAACATGCTTGCACATCGACATTGTCCACACCAATACCAGCGCGACCAATCACTTTCACGCGCGTGGCAGCGTTTAGAAGGTCACCTTTAAGTTTGGTCGATGAGCGCACAGCAATACCATCATATTGGCCAGCGATTTTGATTTGTTCTTCAACGGATAAACCGGGTTTGTAATCCACTTCAATGCCTCGAGAGATAAATACCTCTTTGGCTCTTTGGCTCATGCTGTCAGCAATTAATACTTTAGGGATAATAGACATGAGATTTAAATTTTAGAAAACGCGCTGACAGAGTCAAAAATTGAGCTAAAAAGACGATATGTGTTCATCAATGGGACTCCGTTTGCGGTGAAAATAGGCTAGTGCAATCCCTATCATGGTTACAAAAATCAGCAACGGATTGCGGCGAGAACCTATAAGCTTGGTCTGATAGGTCAAACTAAATTCAAGGCATCAAATAAACACTGCATTTTGCTGCCATCGTTGGGGCGTTGAAACACACAACTTCGCAACTTTTGCACTCAATATCACCCATAAAAAAGCCCCCTGTTTCACAGAGGGCTTTGTTAAACAACGACCTTAAAGAAAATTAAGCCTGTTTTGCCGCAAAGTCTTTCATATAGGCAACCAAAGCATCCACACCAGCTTCTGGCATAGCATTGTAAATACTTGCGCGCATGCCGCCCACCGAACGATGACCTTTAAGGGTAATCAGCCCGCGCTCTGCAGCGCCTGCAAGAAATGCAGCGTCTAAACGCTCATCAGCTAAGGTAAATGGCACATTCATCCATGAGCGGCAGTTTTTTGCCACAGGGCAGCCATAAAAATCAGTGCTATCAATAGCAGCATACAATTTATCAGCTTTGCGTTTGTTCACTGCAGCCATGCCTTCAAGGCCGCCTTGTTCTTTGAGCCACTCAAACACCAAACCAGCCACGTACCAGCTGTATGTTGCAGGCGTATTATACATGGAATCATTTTTTGCATGAATGGCGTAGTTAAACATCACTGGGGTCATTGCTGAGGCTTTACCCAACAAATCATCGCGAATAATCACAATCGTTAAACCCGCAGGGCCAATGTTCTTTTGTGCGCCAGCGTAAATCATACCAAACTTCGTCACATCAATCGGACGTGAAAGAATGGTTGAAGACAAATCCGCAATCAGCGGTACACCGTTGGTTTCAGGAATATAATCAAACTCCACCCCGCCAATCGTTTCATTGGGCGTGTAATGCACATAAGCCGCATCAGGATTTAGCTTCAACTCTGCTTGCGTAGGCACCGTGGTATAAGCAGTGTTTGAAGTGTCAGCAGCAATATTCACCGTGCAATAACGCTTGGCTTCATCAATGGCTTTTTCAGACCAAATACCGGTGTTGATATAATCAGCACTGGTTTTATGGCCCAATAGATTTAATGGAATCATAGCAAACTGAGACGATGCGCCGCCTTGAAGGAAAAGCACTTTATAATTCTCAGGGATTGCCATCACATCGCGTAAGTCTTGCTCAGCTTTTGCCACGATAGACATGTATTCTTTACCACGATGGCTCATTTCCATCACAGACATGCCGGTGTTGTTCCAATCCAACATTTCCTGTTGCGCACGCTCGATAACTGCTGTTGGCAACATTGCAGGCCCAGCACTGAAATTAAACTTTCTTGCCATGTTTACTATCCTTTATTGCGTGATTTTGGGGCACAATAACTTCCTGCCTCATTTAATGATGCGCACAATAGCCCCGGCTGAATCATTCGTCATCAACCCATTATTGCGCTTTTAAAATTACAATTTTGCTATTTATCTCAGGTTTCAATCAGTTCTATATCACCATGAAAAGGTGTGGCGGTCAGTTGGCTATGGTTGGTTCGGATACAGTTTCTGCCAGCATCTTTAGCTGCATAAAGCCCCAAATCTGCATCGTGAAGAATAGCTTCTTCGCCGCCTCCTACATAACCTGCCACACCAAAGCTGGCAGTTTTAAAACCCACAAGCGTAAAATCATATTGATGAATCTTAGCGCGCAACTTTTCTGCAAGAATCAAAGCTTCTTCCTGGTTGGTTTCTGGACAAATTACCAAAAACTCTTCACCACCCCAACGCCCCACAAAATCTGCACTACGAATGTTACTCAGCAACACTTTTGAAAACTCACAAAGCAAGGTATCACCCACTTGGTGTCCCCAAGTGTCATTGACGGATTTGAATTGATCAATATCCAACAAAATCACTGAGAAATCACGATTATAACGTTTGCCACGCTCAATTTCTGTTTGCAGCAACGCGGTCATTTTACGGCGATTGTACAATTGGGTCAGGCTATCAACATCTGAAATACGTTGAATGGTTTTATGGGTGACTGATAATTCTTTCCAGCGCCGCAGTGAAAACACCGACAAACAAAATGACAATACAATGCCCACGGTTAGCAGCTCATCCACATCCCAGTTTTCGTGTTTGGCCGAAAATGCAACAATGGCTTCCAGAACATCATATTCAACGGATACAGCATAGGTAAAAACACAAACCAATAAAATAATAATACTTTCAGCAAGCGCCTTATTTTTGATGATAAGTAATTCTGCTTTACCCAGTGAAGACCTCACGATTAATGGGCTGTCACTTTGGCAGAAATTTGCGGCGCCTTGCTTTGAATCTCACCAAACAAAGCTTCATATTTGGCTACATTTTCAAGCATGGCCGTGGCAATACGCTTGGCATGGCCAGGAGAAACCAAAATACGGGCATTCACCACCCCTGCCGGCGGCGTGGCCAATATAAAATCAAGCACAAATTCTTCCTGGGTATGGGCCACCAGCATCTGGTTGGCATACACACCGCGCTGCACTTCTTGGGGCATATTGATTTGTAATTCCTGAATGTTTTGTTTGCTCTCTGCCATCTCTATTTCACCTTTGCTTTGGCTTGTTGGTACAAATCTTCAAGCGCGTCTATGTGCATTTCATTTAAGTTAAGCATTTGCTCTTCTGCAAGTTTTTCCATGCTGCGAAAGCGGCGGTCAAACTTACGGTTGGTTTGCATCAAGGCTTGCTCAGGATCGATGCCAAGTTTTCGCGCATAGTTCACAAGCGAAAACAACACATCACCAAACTCATCTTCAACTTGGCGCAGATTAGCCTCATCACCATATTTTGCATCCTCTTTGTCGCTGGTAATTGCTGCCACCTCCACAGCCAATTCATCGATTTCTTCGTGGATTTTATCAGTCACACCTTGTAAGTCTGGCCAATCAAAACCCACTCTGGCTGCACGCTGTTGTTGTTTGGTAGCTACACTTAGCGCTGACATGGGTGGAATGCCATCCATCAGGCTCTTGCGTTCGCTATATTCAACATCTTTCAGCGATTCCCATTGTTTGACCACATCATCGGGTGTGGCATCAGCAAACACATGCGGATGGCGATAAATCATTTTTTCAATTAAGGTGTTAAATACATCTTCAAGGTTAAACTTGTCTTGCTCATCTGCGATGCGGGCATAAAAGGCAATTTGAATCAAGGCATCACCCAGTTCGGATTTCAAATCATCCCACTCATCGGTGTTGATGGCTTTTTCAATCGCTTCGAGCACTTCATGGGTTTCTTCTAGCGTGTATTTACGCAGCGAAGCAAGGGTTTGCTTTTTGTCCCAATCGCATTCCACGCGCAGAATTTTCATCAACGTATCCAAGCGGTCAAATGGGTTGGTTAAATCACGAACGCGATGTGGCATAAGGCTTAAAGCTCCAAATCGTGGGGATAAAATAATGTGGGGTTGATATGCCAAAGCATGTGAAAGGCATCACCAGCGCGCTCCAAACATAAGCAGCCACCATTACGAAATAAGACAGTGGCCTTATCGCTATCTTGCTGCACCAACAGCGACACCAATTTACCCAAGTGCGGCAAATGCCCAACCAACATGATGTCTTCATCCATGTTTGCCAGCCTATCACGCCATATTTCAGGCATAGCATTGGGTGATAAATCACCATCTTCTTCGATGTGACTAACCTGCCATGCCTCTGCAAACATCTGTGCTGATTGTTTGGCCCTGAGCTTACCACTGTGCACCACTTTTTTCGGCTTTGGTTTTTCAAACAAACTTAAAAAACCAGCCACTCGGGTAATGTCTTCTCTGCCTTGGCTGGTCAACGGCCGAGTGGGATCTTCGTCTTCACTTACCGCTTGTCCGTGTTGAACTAGATAAATTCGCATGTATGGTTCTCCCCACGTGTAAAAACATAATGATGGACAGTGAAGCAATGAGTTGCCGAGCTTACAGGGGAACATTCATGGTTCAATTAAAAAGTGCTGCAGATATTGAAGCCATGCGCCCAGCGTGTGTGGCCGCAGCCAACACTTTGGTGATGATTGAGCCTTATATCCAAGCTGGCATCACCACCAACGAAATCAATCAGCTTGTCCATGACTATACCATTGAGCAAGGCGGCATCCCTGCCCCACTCAATTATCGCGGTTTTCCCAAATCGGTATGCACCTCGGTTAATCACGTGGTCTGCCACGGTATTCCCGATGATAAACGCCTTAAAGATGGTGATATTATCAATGTGGACGTTACCACCATCATTGATGGCTGGCATGGTGATACCAGCAAAACATTTTTTGTTGGCAAACCCAAATTGCGCGCAGAAAAAGTCACTGAAGTTGCCCGCCAAGCTTTGCAAATTGGTATTGATGTCGTCAAACCCGGTGCTACCTTGGGTGATATTGGCTTTGCCATTCAAACTTTTGTAGAAAGCAATCGCTTTAGTGTGGTGCGCGAATATTGCGGCCATGGCATTGGCCGCGTCTTCCATGAAGATCCGCAAGTGGTGCATTATGGTAAAGCTGGCCAGGGCATGGTGCTTAAAGAAGGTATGGTTTTCACCATCGAGCCCATGGTCAATGCAGGCAAATCACATGTGAAGGTACTTGGTGACGGCTGGACTGTGGTGACCCGAGATAAATCGCTTTCCGCCCAATTTGAGCATACCCTCGCCGTGACCAAAGATGGCGTGGATGTACTCACCCTGCCCTCCCTATAAGGAAGCTACAATGACCCCTAAACAAATGATAATAAACCAATCTACCTTGCTATTGGCGCTTTTGCTTGCGCCAATGATAGCCAGCGCTGATGAGCCTGCTTTTGATATCTATGCTAAAGCCAGCAGCGACAAACCTCTGGCTAGCGCTCCGCTGCATGCACCCAAACTATCCAGACAAGATAATGCTACCCTGCACCTTGGTATCATTCGCGAACAAACCGAAAACGTTGAAACCACAGGTTTTTTCGGCGCTATCTTTGCATCGGATGACCCCATCAATGCCACGCTTTTGCAAGATTTGGATATTTTTACCACCATCTACCAAGATCTTCCTATCGCCGCTGAAGGCATGCATTTGCGTGGTCAAATTTATAAAAAAATCGATCAACCAGAGGCTGCTTTGGTTAGCTGGTTGCAGACCATCGCTGAATTCCCTAAATCCAGTGCGGCGCGCAAAGCCCAAGCCGATATTGAGTTATCCCTTGCTGGAGATTTAAAACATTTCTATGAAGTGATGAACGGCATCATTGCCAATTTCCCCGCAGGCAATGCACCTACCCGCCTGAATTATCTGATTAACAAACTCTATCCCTTAGAAAACATCAAACTCAGCCAAGCTTTGACCCAATTACAGGTGAGCTTTCTCAAACGCTTTGCAGATGATGCTCACGCTGATGAAGTGCAAGTATTGCTGGCCCACAACCAAGGTGCAGCCTCTGCAGAAGGCGGCATTTTCGGTTTTAAAAAGGTATTGGCGCTGTATCCCAACAGCAGCTACCGCCCCGAAGCCATGCTGGCCATTGCCGATTTACAGCGCTTGCGCCTAAAAGCTTATGAAAAGGCATCGAGTAATTATCGCATTTTGATTGCTGAATTCCCCAATCATGAGCTGAGCAAGCTTGCTTACCAAAATTTAGCACTGACCTTAAACGAGCATTTGCGTGATTACCCCGAAGCTATTGTGGTGCTGGGTGATATCGTGAAGAAATACCCCAAAGACAAAGCTGCCTTAGAAGCCTTGCAAACCATGGCGCGCTTACAAGCCAAAAAAACCGATCAACCCCGCGAAGCTGTGACCACTTTGCGCAAACTGGCCATGATGTTTAAAGGATACGAAGCCACTGATGCATTAAGCGATGCCATCAAAATTTCTGAGCGCACACTTAAAGATGATGCTTTAACCCTATCCCTGCGCGAGCAAATCGTGCGCGATTTCCCCACTTCCAATGAAGCACCTATCGCTTTGTTTGATATGGCTGAATACGTTGACAAAACAGAGAAAAACCAAGAAAAAGCCAAGGTATTGTATGGCCAATTGGTACAAGCCTACCCTGAGCATAAGCTTGCAGCTGAAGCTAAAAAACGCCTGTAACCTTGAAGTGAATACCAAGCCAGTAAGCACCCTACACATTATCGCCGATAGCAATGCTTGGGGCGCAGCAAGCGCCTTCAAAGCCTTGGATGGTTATGCAATCACTCTAGACATTCTTGATGCCCAAGCCATGAATGCGAATAGCATCAAAGATGCCGATGTTTTGATCGTGCGCTCCAGCGTTCAAGTCAATGAAGCCTTGCTTAAGGGTAGCAAAGTCAAATTCGTCGGCACCGCCACCATTGGTGATGACCATGTGGATTTGGCCTATTTAAAAGACCAAGGCATCGCTTTTGCTTCAGCTGCGGGCAGCTCCACCGAATCAGTAGTGGAATATATGCTGGCTTGTTTATATCAGCTGCAAACCATGGAAAAATTAGACTTTGATAGCGATACCCTTGGCATTATTGGCGTGGGCCGTATCGGCAGTTTATTGGAACAAAGCTGCGAAATTTTAGGACTACAAACCGAGCTTAATGATCCACCACGCCAGCGCGAAGAAGAGCTTCGTAAATTTAAGGATATTGAATACCTGCTCAAATACGCTGATGTACTCACCCTGCACACACCACTGATTCGTGATGGCAAAGATAATACCGTGCACCTTTTGGATGCGGATGTATTCTCACGTTTTCATGGCAACGGCATTATCAATGCTGGACGCGGGCCTTGTGTGGATAACCAAGCGCTTCGTGCATGGCTGGATGAGGATAGCAAGCGTTTTGCTATTCTTGATTGCTGGGAAGGTGAACCTAGCGTTGATTTGGCGCTGGTTACTCACCCGCAAGTGGTTATTGCCACTCCGCATATTGCTGGTCATTCCCTTGATGGGAAGGCGGCGAATACTTTATTTGTTTACAATGCGTTATGTGATTTCCTTGAAGTATCATACCAATGGGATATTGACGCAGACCTGCCTGAAATTGATGTAAAAAGCATTGATTTAAATAACAAACGCAGCGACTTAATCAAGCAATTTTATCCCATAGTAGAAGATAGCAACACCATGAAAGAAGCAGCCGAAACACCTGAAACGTTTGCAGCTTGGTTTCGCCATTATCGCAACCATTACCCCATTCGCCGCTCATGGCGCAAAACCCTGCAGGCCATCAGCCCTGATGCGGAAGATATGTTTTTATGATTTTCAGCATCAACAATGAAGCTGAAATGACCCAGTTTGCTCAAGATTTGGCCAGCAAAGCCCAGGCTGGGCAATGTTTTGCCTTGCAGGGTGATTTGGGTGCGGGCAAAAGTTTTTTAGCCAGGGCAATGATGCGAGCCTTGGGCGTCACTGATGAGGCCTTACCCAGCCCTACGTTTGCTATCATTCAAGAATATGAAGCTGCCAACGATTTAAAAATCGCGCATATGGATTGGTATAGGCTTGAAGGTCAACACGATATCGAAGCCCTTGGCATTTATGAGTATTTTGACAAACCTTGGCTGACATTCATTGAGTGGACAGAACGCGCGCCGCAGGTGCTTCCCAAAAACACCACAGTTATTCGCATCAGTTTGGATGATACCGACCAAGACAAACGTAAGGTAGAAATCAACCCATGAGCACCATCACCATGTTTGGCATTCCCAATTGCAACAGCATCAAAAAAGCACGCACTTGGCTCACTGAGCAAGATATCACTTTTTCATTTCACGATTATAAAAAACAAGGCATTGATGAAGCCAGACTTTCATCGTGGTGCCAACAAACGGGGTTCCAAGTGTTGCTCAATACCCGTGGTACCACTTGGCGCAAGTTATCCGATGCCGATAAAGCGGACATGAACGAAACCAAAGCGATTTCACTAATGGCCGCACATCCATCGCTGATTAAACGCCCCGTGTTGGCGCTAGGTAATGGCACACTACTTGTAGGTTTTAAAGAAGCAGACTATCAAGCAGCCTTTTCCAATTAACCATGGATTATCATAACGAAAAACAAACCATCGCTGGCCCAGCCGGCGCGCTAGAAGCATTGTATCATCAAGGCGCAGCTGACAAACCCGCCATTGTCGTTTGTCATCCCCACCCCTTATATGGCGGCACCATGCGCAATAAAGTGGTGTATTGGATGGCCAGAGCTTTTGAAGATTTGGGTTATTCTGTGCTTCGTTTTAATTTTCGTGGTGTGGAAAAAAGCGAAGGTGTTTGGGCTGATGGTATCGGCGAAGCCGATGATGTAAGCGCAGCTTTTGACTGGTTAAGTAAGGCCAACCCTGGCTCCCCCTTATATTTTGCAGGTTTTTCGTTTGGCACCTACGCAGGATTGCAAGCTGCGCGCAAAGATACACGCATTAAAAAGATGTTGGCCGTCGCTCCGGCTGTGAATTTATGGTCGTTTGATTTTATGCTCGGTGAAACAAGACCCTTTACCATCATCCAAGGCACCAAGGATGAAATCGTGCCTTTTGATGCGGTGAAAGATTGGGCTGCTTTGCATCCAGAAGCTACATTATTGACCATTGAAGATGCCGGACATTTTTTTCCTCAACATATGGATACATTAATGGCATATTGCCGTTTGCTTGATGAAGAAAATGATACTTAGATTTTTCAGATAAAAAAACGAGGTAATCAGCATGGCAGGCCAAACCAGTAAACCCTTACCGCTAAGCCCACACATCAGCATTTACCGTTGGCGACTCACCATGCTGGCCAGCATTATGCACCGCGCCAGTGGTGTATTACTTATCTTGGGTGTGCCATTAGCCTTATGGCTGCTGCTCACCATGGCTCACGGGCATATCGGGTATTTTTACGGCCTCACCTGGATGCGCAGCACTTATGGGATGATGATTTTATGGTTGGTATCCACAGCCCTTTGTTATCACACTTGTAATGGCATTCGCTTTTTACTCCTTGATATTGGCTACACAGACTCACGCGAGATGATGAAATTATCGGCCAAGATTGTTCTTGCGATTACCGTTGTTTTTGCTGTGTTGCTGGCGGTGTGGTTATGAGTGAAAAACAGATCTCTAAACCCAAAGATTTAGGCGCAGCAAGCACAGGTTTTGATGATTGGTATTGGCAACGTATCAGTGCTGTTGTGGTCTTGGTGTTACTCACATCGTTATTTGCAATCTTGCTGCTCACCTATGCTGGCCGCATCCATATCCACACCCTCAACCTGCTCTTTACTCATCCCATCGGTAAAATCCTGACGACTATCTTGGTTTTAAGCCTTGGCCTGCATATTTGGGTCGGCCTCAAAGTCATATTCGAAGATTATATCCACTTTTCCGCAGGACGATTGGTGATTCTCAATATCATCCTTATCGGCTTAATCGCTGTGGGTTTATACTTTATGTACAATATATGGGCTGAAGTGGCTTACCACTTTTCTTGTATCCCATGCGGCACAGGAGCGAAGTAATCATGCCCTATTTATCCAATGAAAATGTAGAACATCATTTTTTTGATGTGGTCATTATTGGCGCTGGCGGTGCTGGTATGCGCTGCGCTTTGCAATTGGCTGAGGCAGGCCATCGCGTAGCTGTGGTCAGCAAGGTGCTTCCCACTCGCTCGCACACGGTGGCTGCCCAAGGCGGCATGAATGCAGCGTTGGGTAATGTTAGTGAAGACCATTGGCATTGGCATATGTATGACACCGTCAAAGGCTCAGATTATTTGGGCGATCAAGATGCCATTGAGTTTATGTGCAGGGCTGCACCTCGCGTAGTTAAAGAGCTTGAGCACCAAGGCGTACCATTTTCGCGGCTGGATAATGGTAAAATTTACCAACGCGCTTTTGGTGGCCAATCCAAAGCCTTTGGTGAAGGCGGCCAAGCTCTGCGCACATGCGCAGCAGCAGATCGCACAGGGCACGCCATTTTGCATACCATGTATCAACAAAACCTCAAAGCGGGCACCCACTTTTTTGAAGAATTTTTCGCCCTTGATTTGATTATGGAAGATGATGCCTGCCATGGCGTGATGGCTTGGGATATCGCCAAAGGCAAATACCATTTGTTTCAAGCCAAGGCTGTTATTTTAGCCACAGGAGGTGCTGGCAGAATTTTTAAAGCCACCACCAATGCCCATATTTGTACCGGTGATGGCGGCGCGCTTTGTTTGGATGCGGGGTTGCCTGTGGAAGACATGGAATTTTTCCAATTTCACCCCACTGGCATTGCATATGTTGGTCCACTGATTTCTGAAGCTGTGCGCGGCGAAGGCGGATATTTACTCAACAGTGAAGGTGAGCGCTTTATGGAGCGTTATGCACCCACAGCCAAAGATTTGGCGTCGCGTGATGTGGTATCGCGCGCCATTGCCATTGAGATTCGCGAAGGCCGCGGCTGCGGTAAAAACAAAGATCATGTGTTGTTAAAAGTCGATCATTTGGGCGAAGATGTAATTTTACAAAAACTGCCCAATATCCATGAACTGGCGCTACGTTTTGCTGGCGTAGACTGCACCAAAGAGCCCATTCCTGTACAGCCCACAGCGCATTACACCATGGGCGGCATTCCTACCAATCGCTTTACCGAAGTGGTCAAAAACACCGGCAAAGATGGCACAACTGAAGTCAGTGTCGATGGTTTGTTTGCCATTGGTGAAGCTGCTTGCGCATCCGTTCACGGTGCTAATCGTCTGGGTGGCAACTCGTTGCTTGAAATTGTTGTTTTTGGCAAAGCCTGCGGCAAGCAAGTGTTGGAGTGGCTGAAAACCCGCCCCTACCACAACACCATCAACCCTGATGCTTGGCAAGATGGATTTAATCGTGTGGAGCGTTGGTTGGCATCTGATGCTGCGGCAGTGGAGCCTATCGCCAAGATTCGCGCTGACATGCAAGATATTATGCAAAGCCACTTTAGCGTGTACCGCACTGAAGAGGTGATGCAAGAAGGCGTGGTGGCCATCGAAGATTTAAGCCAATACATGCGCAAAGCCAGCATCACCGATAAAAATCGTATTTTTAACACCGAGCTGGTGGAAGCCTTGGAGCTGGAAAACCTCATGAGCCTAGCCAGAGCCACAGCCGCTTGTGCAGCTGCTCGCCAAGAATCGCGCGGCGCCCATGCCCGCGATGATTATCCTGAGCGTGATGATGCGGTTTGGATGAAGCATAGCCTTGCCACCATCGTGGATAACCAAGTGCAACTGGATTACAAACCCGTGCGCACAGTGCCCATGACAGTTGAATCCTTTCCACCGAAAAAACGGGTGTATTAAGATGAGCGAACTAATCAAACTCGAAATCTACCGCTTTAATCCGGAAACCGATGAAAAGCCTTATATGCAAAGCTTTGAAGTGCCGCTTGAAAAGCCAGGCATGAAGCTTCTTGATGCGCTCAATTATATTAAATGGAACATAGATGGCACCCTCTCTTATCGCCGCTCTTGCGGGGAAGGCGTATGTGGCTCGGATGGTTTTAACATCAATGGGGTCAATGGTCTTGGCTGTATCACACCCCTTGAGGGATTGAAGCAGCCTATTCAAATTCGTCCGTTACCAAGTATGGTCGTCACTCGTGATTTAATTGTGGATATGACCCACTTTTTCGACCAATACCGCCAAATCAAACCATGGCTACAAAGCAAAAGCCCCGAACCTGAGAACGAACGCCTACAAAGCCCGGAAGACAGAGCCAAACTTGATGGCTCGTATGAGTGTATCCTTTGTGGATGCTGCACCACATCTTGCCCATCCTGGTGGTGGAATGGCGACAGGTTCTTAGGCCCTGCTGCTTTACTTCAAGCCAACCGCTGGATTCAAGACTCACGTGATGAGGCCACAGGTGAGCGTTTGGATGAACTTGAAGATGCATTCAAACTCTACCGCTGCCATCAAATCATGAATTGCATGGAAACCTGCCCCAAAGAGCTTAACCCCACCAAAGCCATCAGCGACATCAAACGGGCGCTGACCAAACGGAAGGTATAATAAAACATGAGCGACCAAGGCAATATCGAAGAAGAGATTCAGCCCCTACTCACCTTCCCTTGTGACTTTCCATTTAAAGTCATGGGCATGAATACAGCTGCATTTGAAAACGATTTTATCGTCATGCTGCGCAAACATGTGCCTGATTTGGGTGATGTGGTCTTGGATAAACGCCCCAGCCGCAATGGTACCTACGTGGCGCTCAACATCACCTTTACTGCCACCAGCCAAGAGCAACTGGATAATCTGTATCGTGAGGTCACTGCCCACCCAGAAACCCGCATGGTGTTATGAGCGAGGAAAAAACGCTCTGTTACGTCCACGACCCCATGTGCAGCTGGTGTTGGGCATTTCGCCCCACTCTCACCAAAGTGTTAGCCAATCTTCCTACCGATATAAACGTAAAATACATAGTTGGCGGCTTAGCACCTGATACCGACACACCCATGGATCAAGCCACCCAAGATATGATTCAACATCACTGGCACACCATCATTCAGCGCGTGCCAGGCACCCCATTCAACTTTGATTTCTGGACATTAAACACGCCCAAGCGCTCCACCTACCCTGCTTGCCGAGCTGTGTTAGCCGCAAAAAAACAAGACCCAACCCAAGAAGACGCCATGATTCTTGCCATCCAGCAAGCATATTACCTGCAGGCGAAGAATCCCTCGGAAGAAAATACCCTGATTGATTGTGCAGTAGCCATTGGTTTAAATGCCAAGCAGTTTAAGAAAGACCTTCATGACCCGCATACCCAAGAGCAATTGCTTAAAGACATCCAACAAGCCCAAACTTTAAACGTCACAGGATTTCCAAGCTTGGTGCTTTTAATCAACAATCAAGCCATACCAATAGCTATTGATTATATCGATGCAAAATTCATCAATGCACAAGTGAATCAAGCCCTAAATATGTCATATTAAAGCTTATCCAAAGGGCTAACCACAGCCCCAAGGTTTTGTTGCAATATATGGGTATAAATTTCAGTGGTTTTGACATTGGCATGACCTAGTAGCTTTTGAACCACTCGGATATTGGTTCCTGATTCAAGCAAGTGCGTGGCAAAAGAGTGGCGCAAGGTATGTGATTCACTACTCTCTGGTAAGTAAGATTATTAAGAATTGAAGGGGTGATGATTCAAGATTCAAGACCTGACACCTTTTTCTTCAAAGTCTTGCAATCCGACATTTCTTAATCGTTAATGATGAACCGATGACTCAAAACAAAAATCCATAAAGCTGAGCTAAACAAACCTAAGTAACCTTTAAGCCTACTTTCAGCTTTAGTAGTTAGCATTCGCATATCAAAATAAGCATGTTTGATAGTTTCCAATTGAGATGCTTATTGATTTCTGCGCCACAGGCGAAAAGGAGTTTTGTATGGAACTGAAAAAAATCATGGGTATAGCCGTATTGCTTGGCGCTATCACTTCTGGCGCCACAACTGCAAGCGCAAAATCTGAAGCTTACGCCATGCTCACCGCCCAATACCCCAACAGCGGCGCATCATGCTTTGTCTGCCATACAGGCTCACCAGGATCGATGACTGCATTTGGTAGCCAATACAAAAGCAATGGCGGCGATAAACGCGGCACACTTTCTACGATGATTGCCCTTGAAGGTTTGGATTCCGATAGTGATGGCATTAAAAACATCCTTGAATTCCGCACTGCAACGGATGTGAATGTTAGCAATGCGGTCAGCGGCATCAAAGCCACCAGTACTGCGGGTGATGTGATTGTATCGGGCTCTAGTGTTTCTGCCGTCAGCCTTAGCCTTGTTACAGGCACAGATTTGTATACTGCAGCGGGCATCACACTCGCATCTGGCCAAGAGATTTTAGGCGGCGTAAGCGCAACCCTAACATTGGGCACTGCCGGACCTGTGACCATTTCTTATGAAGATGCAGCATCAGGAACTGTGCGTGTCTACGAAGTGGGCAATGCAACTGTGATTACCCCAACTGTGAATGGCTCTGGCAGCCTCACATTCACCCCAGCCAGCGCAACACCAACAGTATTTGTAGAACGCACAACACCTGCGCCTGTAACCACTACTACATCCAATGGATGTATGACTGAAGCTGCAACCACACCTTTGATGATATTGTTTGCTTTATTGGGATTAGGATTCTTTGCCCGTCGCAAAAATGCTTAAATACCAGCGCTAGAAACACAAAGGCCTGCCCCAACCATCCAAGTTGCGGCAGGCCTTTTACTTTTGGAGCAGTTTTTTGGTCAAGCTTTTCGATTGATCATCAAACCTCGGGGTGCTGAAGCTGCAAATTCACTGTCACCCGCAATCCGCCCAGGGCAGCAGAATTCCCAAGCTCAACGTCACCGTGATACGCATCAACAATATCGCGAACAATCGATAAACCCAACCCATGCCCCTGCTTAGCTTCATCCAAACGTACGCCACGGCCAAGCACCAGTAATTGCGCTTCTTCATCCATACCCGGCCCATCATCTTCAATAATAATACGCAGGCCATCTACTTCAAACATACGCACAGTCACTTGCCCATTTGCCCATTTGCAGGCGTTATCAATAAGATTGCCTAATAGCTCCATCATATCTTCACGATCAGCTGGCATCTGCTGAATATGTTCAACTTGTAGGTCGATATGGATGCGTTGCTGGTATACAGCCGAGAGCGTGGCCACCAAATCGCGCACATCTTTTTCGGGATGAACCCAATGGCCACCGGGCAATTGGCCTGCGGTTCTGGCACGAGCGAGTTCGCGATTGATGTGGGCCTGAATATTTTTGGCTTGATGCAACAGCGAAGCAAAATCCTTGTCATCACGCCTACGCTCTAGGATTTGGAAAATGACAGTCAAGGGCGTTTTCAAGGCATGGGAAAGGTTACCTGTCGCATTTCTTGAGCGCTGCAAGCGTTGCTGCAAAACAATCAAAAGGTGATTCACTTCTTGTACCAACGGGCTGATTTCAGCAGGCACAGCTTGATGAAGCTTATCAATCTCACCGCGCTCAAGTTGTTGCAACTCTTGCCGAACCGCCGACAATGGCCTTAAGCCCCTTCGAATCACCCAAACTTGAATCAAAACCAAGAGCAGCAATGCCCCCATCGACAAGGCAAGCATGCGTTTTTGAATGTACAAGGTTATGGCTTCCAACGCAGAGGTATCTTCAGCCACACAAAGCACCATCGATTTACCATGCACCACATATTGCTCACACAAAGCCAATAGAGGCTGCTCTTCAGGCCCAACCAAACCGCGATGCACACCCACTTCCAATGCGGGCAACTCCACATCCCACAGCGAACGTGAGCGAACGCGTTTGTCATCTTGATAAATTTGAAAATAATGGCCCGAAAATGGGCGCGTAAACACTTCAGGAATATGTTGAAGTTGTTCCACGTCCAAGAGCGCAGACTGCTCAAGCCAAGCCCTCAAAATCCCTTGGGCATCATCTTTTAAATGCGCGATGACACTCTCTTCGGTGTGCTCACGCATTTCGTAGCCCACCAACACAGCTTGCGCCGAAAAGAAAACAATCAGACTAGCGGCAAGGCTGATGGTTAAATGTCGGCTAAGGGATTTCATATCGCTTCGCTATTAAAGCAGTAACCCTGCCCGCGCCGCGTGAGTATGCAGTTTTTCCCCAACTTTTTCCGCAATTTACTGATATACACTTCAATCACATTGCTTTCTTTTTCAGAGTCATAATCGTAAACATGCTCAAGCAAATGACTTTCATTAAAGACGTGTCCTGGCTGCAGCATCAAATAACGAAGCAAACGAAACTCCACACCGGTAAGCTCAATATGCACATCTTTGTCACCTTGGCGTTGTTTCACAGCTTGGCTACCTTCATCCAGCGTCAGCCCGCCGCAGCTAATCAGCGCACTGCTCACGCCTTTGGTGCGTCGAATCAAAGCTTCCAGCCGCACCAGCAACTCTTCGATATGAAAGGGTTTGGCCAAATAATCATCAGCGCCAGCACGAAAACCATCCACCTTTTCATGCCATGCATCACGGGCTGTTAATACCAACACAGGAATCGTTACACCCTTGCTGCGCCAAGTGGTCAACACTTCAAGACCCGGCATCAACGGCAGCCCCAAATCCAGCACAATCACATCATAGGGTTCACTTTCACCCATAAACAACGCTTCTTTCCCATCAAACACTTTGTCGACGGCATACCCTTGTTTGCTAAGTTGCGCACCCACTTCCGCCGCAAGTGCCTGATCATCTTCAACCAATAATAAACGCAATCAATCTTCCTCTAATGATAAAATCTCACCTGTTTTGGGATGCACAAGCATTTCCATCACCACACCGTTTTCCGCCAAGAAATCAATATCGTATACAACTTTCCCATGCTTTTCTTCAAGCTCTACTTCCACCAGCTTACCGTGCACTTTACTACCAACCAATTGCAGGATTTCTGTGAGCGAAAGAATTTCACCATTTTTGAGCAATTCAAGCGCTCTATCAGAGTCTTTGGCCATAGCCGATTGCGCAAATGGTAAACACAAAGCCAATAGCAGCATGTAGCGATATATTACTTTTCCCATAAGCGTTAGTCCCAGCGCCCGTAATTTGGAATACGCACGCTATCTTCATCAAAATTGCCACGTGCGGCTTGGGTATGACAAGCCACACAGTTGGCAAGTGAGCCTACTTGCGGATTGCCAGAAATAAAGCGTGTTGGGATTTCGTCATGCTTTCTTTGCATATAGGGCAACTCAGAAATACGCAATGGCACATCACCACTTGAGATACCGCGCATAAATTTGTCGCTTCTGCGAGCATATTGCTCATCAGCAGCGCCCTGCTGCAAATAAGCCGAAATTTCGGTCTTCGACTTCACACTAAGCTCTGCATTATCACCAAAATGGTCATCCAAACCGCTCATCATTTTCTGCCATGAGCGCGCAGGTAACAAACCCGGCTGATACGCAAAATGGCATGAGCCACATTCGGATTGGTACAAATCACTCTTATTCACTGGCAACACACTATGGCTCCGTTCATGTTCACCATATTTGCCATGTTCATCGGCATACACACGCGTCACACATGCCAAAACAACAGTTGCTACTATCCACCCTATGATCAATGGTTGTTTTTTCATGACTTGCCCCTTTGTTGCCTAAATTTTTTTCGCTTTAGCATCGAAGTGCGAGCTTATCGTTAGAATCTGAAATAAGACTGAAGGTGGCTTGCCAGCATGGCATCTTACTTCGATGATAGCGCTGAAGTATTTCCATTGATTGAAGCCATGTTAGGGTTCAGCCGCAAGCGCATAAATAGCGCAAGAAAGCAAGTTTAGGGGATTTATGGTCGTTTCAAAGCCAACTTTCATTTCTGATTTTTTCAAAAGCGAATCGGCTGCTGGTATCCTTTTGATGGGCACCGCCCTCTTGGCTATTATCATTGCCAACAGCCCGCTCAGCACCTACTACGCCTTGCTGCTGGATACGCCTGTTGAAGTGCGCATCGGCGCTTTACACATTGCCAAACCCCTATTGCTTTGGATCAACGATGGTTTGATGGCCGTGTTCTTCTTTCTGGTCGGTTTGGAATTAAAGCGCGAATTGATTGAAGGCGAGCTGGCCGATAAGCGCAACATTATCTTACCCGCGGTCGGCGCCTTGGGCGGCATGGTAGTTCCTGCCCTGATTTATTTGTATTTCAACCAAAATGACCCGACCGCCATTCAAGGTTGGGCCATTCCCGCAGCCACTGATATCGCCTTTGCATTGGGCATTCTATTTTTGCTTGGTTCGCGTGTGCCAACTAGCATCAAAATTTTTCTCACTTCCCTCGCTATTTTTGATGACATCGGTGCCATTATCATCATCGCTATTTTTTACACTGCCGATATTTCCGCTGTTTCTTTAATCGTCATTACCATCAGCATCGTTGTGCTTTTCCTGATCAATCGCTTTGGTGTCACCAGCAAAAGCGTGTACATCATGCTTGGTGTTGTGCTTTGGGTAGCCACACTCAAATCCGGCGTGCATGCCACATTAGCTGGTGTGGTACTGGCCATATTTATTCCCATCAAAGCCAGCAATGAACAACCATCTATGCTCAAGGTGATGGAGCATGATTTGCACAGCTGGGTAACATTCTTCGTCTTGCCCGTGTTTGCTTTTGCCAATGCAGGACTCAATTTGGCAGGTGTAGGTGTTGAGGAACTTCTTCATCCCGTGCCGCTGGGCATTGCCCTTGGCCTGTTTATTGGTAAACAACTGGGTGTATTTGCTTTTTGCTGGCTGGTGATTCAACTCGGCTGGACAGCCTTACCCAAAGGCATGAGCTGGTTATCACTTTATGGCACTGCCGCTTTATGCGGGGTTGGTTTTACCATGAGCTTGTTTATCGGCTCATTGGCCTTTGAAGAAACGGGTATGAATCTGCTCTTTGATGAACGCCTAGGCATTATTCTTGGCTCTATCGTATCGGGTGTGGTTGGCTACTTGGTATTGCGCTTTAGCCTAAAACCCAAGGTTTAATTTTATAGTTTTAAGGCCAGTTGTGGGTCAGTCGCTGATGTATTGTTTTCAGCTTCACTAACAAAACCACTGGCTGAAAAGCCCACCAAACGCACTGGCATTTTACCTGCTTCGGTAAACTTGAGCAGTGCTGGAATATGGCACTGAATTTCGCTAAAACTGGTAATCGCATGGCTTAAAGTCATGGAACGTGTCACTTGCTGAAAATTGGCATATTTCACTTTAATAGTGATGGTTTTAGCGTAAAGGTTTTCTTGTCCTAAGCGTTCATACACTTTCTTCGCCAAAGATTGTAAGTGCTCAATAAGTTTGGTTATATCCAAAATATTAGTAGTAAATGTTGTTTCTTTTCCCAGCGATTTTCGCGCCCTGCTGCTGCGCACTTCGCGCTCATCAATACCTCGCGCTATTTGGTAATAATACGAGGCAGACTTGCCAAAAACCTGCTGCAATTCTTCCAAGCTTTTCGCCTTGATATCCGCGCCAGTATAAAAGCCTGCCGCATGCATTTTCTTTTTAGTAGCTGGCCCCACGCCAAAGAATTTTCCCACAGGCAGCGCTGCCACAAAAACCTCACCCGCTTCGGGTTTAATCACATACAAACCATCAGGCTTATTCATATCGGATGCAATTTTGGCGAGGAATTTATTATAGGAAACGCCTGCGGAGGCTGTAAGCCCTGTTTCTTCTTTGATCTCGCGGCGAATGGCCTCGGCAATAAGCGTGGCTGAGCCATCATAATCGGCGGTATAGGTCACATCCAAATAGGCTTCATCCAACGACAAAGGCTCCACGCGGCTGGCATAACGCCAAAAGATTTCACGGATTTTCTGGGAGACTTCCTTGTACGCTTCAAAGCGCGGCTTCACAAAAATCGCCTCGGGGCACAAGCGATAAGCCTGCGAGCAAGGCATGGCAGAATGAATGCCAAACTTGCGCGCTTCATAACTACAAGCTGCCACCACCCCGCGACTATCGGGCTTACCGCCCACAATTAACGGCTTGCCTAAATATTCTGGAAAATCGCGTTGTTCAACGGATGCAAAAAACGCATCCATATCCACATGGATGATTTTTCGCTGTTTTCTTAAGCTTTCCAAAGCCCTTTGGCATACCAAACATCGTTAAAGTTTTTAAGCAAAGTGTATGGCGTTGGATGTTCCATTAAAAAGCTGACAAAAGCCTGCATATCTTCGGGCTTTATGGGCAGTCTGCGACGTTTGATCTCATCTTCGCATTGTTCCTTGGTCAGCGCTGGCAGCATTCTCACTTCAGCTTGCAACAAGGGATGGGCATTGCTTTCAGACACACACAACAAAGCACACAAGGGCAAATCAGCAACTTGGTTAAAGTTTTGCACCAAAGCTTCATCTTCAAGCAAATCAAAGTTATGCATGATAATCAGCTGCTTATGTTCAGCTTCAGCCACTTGTTTCAATGTCTGCTTAATCCAAGCTGCTTTCTCGCCAATAAAGCGCTTCACATCCATCTGCAACACTTCAAGGCCACCTGGCAACACCATATGCAAATCAAGCAAGGTACGACGGCGACCAAGGCCGTGGGCGCTGATAAGGTTGATACTTTTGCCTTGGCTTAAATCATCAGCCAAGGTCTTGGTAAATTCAGGGCGCAACAACATGACTTACAAACTCCTAGGCACCAAACGCGCCAATTCCGCTTCAAATTCCCCATCTTCAATCACGCCCTTCTTGCGCAACAAACGCAGTAAGGCATCAAAATCCTTTTGCGGCACCATCGCTTCAACAGCTTTGGCAACCTCAGCCTTGGGTTCAGGCTTCACAGCAGGCAGCACACTGCCTTGCTGCAATTGGTTCATCAATTCCGCATCCACTTCCCCACTGGTTTTCATACCATGCTGCTTCTGAAAGTTTTTGACTGCATCGCGTGTCATCACCCCAAACAAACCATCGGCATCATCAATCACATACCCGCGCCGCCGCAAAACCTCCTGCAACAAACGAATACTCTTGCCACGCATAAATGCCTTCAATGGCCTAGCCATAATTATATCTCCTACTACACACTCATTCTTCATAGTACTTTGTTTCTAGTTCTTTATTTATCATTTTTTTCATTATCACAGAGCAAGTCAGTCTCACGAGATACTAAAGTTAATGACAGGAATGGAATGTTTCCATTTTAAGAATCAAGCATATCTCTTATCATATGGCTTAATTTAACAATATCGTATGGTTTCGAAACAACTGCATTTTCAGCAAGTGAATGGGTATCCTTGAATGTTTCATCATTATCATAACCGGTAGCAAAAATAATTTTCACTTCCGGAGCGATTCCCCAAATGCGCTCTGCAGCTGACCTTCCCCCCAACCGTGGCATGATAATATCCATAATAATAAGGGATATTTCACTCTTCCTTTCGGTAAACTTCTCCACTGCATCAAAACCATCTGAAGCCTCAATCACTTGGTAACCGAGACTGCGCAGCACCGCTTTACTAGTACTTCTGACCTCAGCACTATCGTCAACGATTAGCAATAATTCACCATGACCTTCCAATATATGCTCTGGATCTTCATGAACAAGGGCAATGCTTAGAACTTCCTCTAGTGGCAAGTAAACATGAAACGATGTTCCTTTCCCCAGCCTACTCTCCACCTCTATGATGCCATGATGGTTTTGAATACAGCCATAAACCATGGAAAGGCCTAGTCCAGTGCCTATACCAACACCTTTGGTCGTGAAAAAAGGTTCGAATATACGGTCTTTATTAGCACTACTAATCCCTAATCCATTGTCGCTAACCACCAAATGTGCAAGCAAACGCTCACTGATTCCAGGGTGAGCATTCATAAAGTCATCATCAGCTTCAAACCCTTCAAGTACTAAAGATATCTTAGGTGCAGGCACATCTTCCACTGCATCTCTGGCATTATTTAGAAGATTCAATAGTGCGGCCTGTATTTGAGAAGCATCACCTTTAATAATGAGCTCATCATCAGTAAAGTCGCTGCTAAACGTAATATTGGCAGGAATACTTGACTCACTAAGCCTAGATGCATCTCTGATAAAAGAAGTTAATCCAAAGCGTTTCATTTCAACATGATCTTTCTTGGCAAAAATCAATAATTGTTTGATGGTTTCTGCAGCTTGAAAGCTTAGGCTGGTTACTGCATCTAATTTTTTAACAACATCTGGTTGATTTAAAACCTTTTGTTTAGCTAAATAGAGGTTACCCGTCATACCTGCCAGTATATTATTGAAATTATGGGCGATTCCCCCAATGAGATGCCCCATAGCCTCCATCTTTTGTGCTTGCCGTAACTTATCTTCTAGAATTTCATGAGCAGTCATATCTTGTTGAATGCCCACGTAATGCGTAATCAGACCTGCGTCATCAAATATCGGTGATATCGTCATCAGAGCAGGGTAATTTGATCCGTCCTTACGTTTATCAACGATTGCACTATGCCAAAGTTCACCGCTGGAGATTGTGTTCCAAAGCATCTCATAATATTTGTCTTCCTGATGTCCACTTTTAAGAATCCTAGGATTTTTCCCTAAGACCTCCTCTGGCAAATAGCCTGTGATTCTCGTGAACGCCGAGTTTACGTACTCAATCACACCCTCTTTATCTGTAATGATTACCGATTCACCTGCTTGTTCTAACGCTTGAGACAATTTGTGAAGCTCAACTTCGGCAAGCTTACGTTTGGTCACGTCAGAAATAGCAGCAATAAACCCAACAACTTGACCCGTCTCATCAAATTCCGGCGAATAATGAACGGAGTAGATACCTGACTTGTTTGGTGTTGCAGGAAAAGATGTATCAAATTCAACTTCCCGTCCTAAAAGTGCATCATCCATAAATGGGCTAATTTTAACAAAACCCTCGTCTCCGAGAATTTCTTGCGCATGCTTCCCAACCAAATCATCTGGCTCACGCCCATAAAGCTTGGCATAAGATAAATTTACAAATTTATAACACTTTTCTTGATCATAGTGAGCAAGAAATACTGGCGCATGATCGGTAATAAATTGCAGTTTCTTTTCAAAAACTCTGAGCTCGACTTGGCGGCGGTAAAAGGAAAAGGCTACAAACATAAAAAAAAGCAATGTTATGGGTAAGATATACTTAAGCACATCCTGCAAACCAACTTCTTTGTCCTCATAAATACCAAACCATTTTTCATACAATGTGGCGTAAGTTCCATTGTCTTTCATTATGGCTAGCCCTTCGTTTATTCTTGCCAAAAGTTCTGAATGCTCATGTTGGACTGCGAACCCAAACTTCTGAGAAAAACCAACCTTAAAATTTAGCGCCTCAATATCACTTAATCCTAAAGCTTGAATGGTCTGTATTCCTGGTAACTTTCCAATGAGTAATGCGTCATATTTTCCTGATGCCAACAAACGAAACCCTTCTGCTGTGGTATCCACCAGAATAAGCTGCTTACCCCAACCCTGTGCTAACGCATAATCATGCGCCAAATCAGCGTTAAGAACGATGATAGATTTACCTGTCAGGTCACTCTCTGCAAGAATACTAGATTCACCTTTACGCACAAAAACCGCACCATGGACAATGACGTGGGGAACAGTGAAATCAGCAAATTCATCGCGCTCTTCAGAATATGCTAGGTTAATGAGTACGTCCGTTCTTCCTTCTTTAAAATCCTGAAGAATTTCGCGGAAAGGTTGCACATAAATTGTATAATTTAAGCCAACTTCATCTGCCGCAGCTTTCCATAGTTCAACAGTAAATCCTCCAGCTTCATCGGAAGTCATTCCTGTGGCAAAAGGAGGATAGTCCTGTTCACTCCCAACGATAAGAATCTCATTTTGTGCTTGATCTTTAGTGCCAATTGATGCCACTGCAGACGAATCCTGAGCCA
The DNA here is from genome assembly GCA_002323245.1 of Mariprofundus sp. UBA1536. Lineage (GTDB taxonomy): Bacteria > Pseudomonadota > Zetaproteobacteria > Mariprofundales > Mariprofundaceae > Ghiorsea. The sequence goes on from DCPU01000021.1 coordinate 42,788, forward strand.
AGGATGGTGCAGCCAAAAAACCAAGTATGACACTTAGGATTCTTGATATAATGATAGTCTTATTTTGTAGTCTCAAAAGACTCTCCCTCGACACCTTTATACAGGTTTTAATAATATCGCGGATTCAAGTACCAAGTGCA
>DCPU01000020.1 GCA_002323245.1 Mariprofundus sp. UBA1536
TGCACTTGGTACTTGAATCCGCGTTTTATTAAAAAAGCTTTGTCGGGAGCTTTTATCCAGCCCTTTTTTAACTACGAGTAAATCCGCGACCCTAACTTGTCCCAGCACCTCATATTGATCACCTACGGTTTGTTTTAAAACACCTATAAAGGAGCGCTCAGCTGGCGTAAACAATACGCCTTTCCTTTCGTAGGGTAGTTCTCCTTTAGTCTTTGATACTTTTAACTGAATAAACGCCGCCAACACTACCAAAATGATAATAATAGTTACTATTGCAAATATACTCACCAATTCCTCCACCCTGACAAAAAAACTTTATATGTGGTTATAGTTAACATCTGCCTATTAAGCAATCAGCTGTAGATTCTTATGAAAAAGCCAGCTCACTATTGTAAAATGCCATGCCAATATGATTCAAAAAGCCCTGTTGGTATGATTATCTGACAGTCTAATTTCGGCTGCGGATTCAACTCGTCATCGAATGGTCGCTATGGGTTGCACCTGTTTTCACCACATGACGTTTGCGCAAATGAGCTTTTCATTTCATTCATCATCACCATCGTAAGGGTGTTTTTTGAAAATAGAAAAAAAGATGAAACAATCGTGTCACAATTGGCCGATAAGCTATTTTTCATGAACACACTTGATAGCTCCTTTTTTTCGCTCACTTCGCCTTATTTATGGCTTCTTTTGCTCATTATGGGTTGGTTTTTGTTCAAGTTGAGGATTCGCCTTCAGCTTTCTAAAGCCAAACATGCATCCCTGCATGGGCACGCTAAACTCAGTCGAAGAGCGGCCAAGCTGATTCCCTTTTTTGCCTATGATGAACACAAATTTTTTCATAGTGATGGGGCGCCAGATGACGTGGTTAAGCAGCGTGAGGCTGGATTTAAGCGTCTTAAATATGGATTGCCAGCCACTTCGCCCAAGAGTGTTAGGCTGGTGGAGTCGTTGTATGACGGCGTGTCAGATGCTGAATTCACAAGCAATTATCGGGTGCCGTTTCCGTATCGTGATTATGTGAAAAAACATCTCAAAATGGGCGTGGTCGCTGATCAAACCAAGGGTGTGCAAATCAAAGATTTGGATGGTCATTGGTTTTACGATTTAACGGGCGCTTATGGCGTGAATGTATTTGGCTATGACTTTTATAAAAGCTGTATGGCAACGGCATGGGAGAAGGTTAAAGACTTTGGCCCAGTATTGGGCCCCTATCACCCATTGATTAAAACGAATGTTGAGCGGCTAAAAACCATTTCAGGCTTGGATGAAGTTTCTTTTCATATGTCGGGCACGGAAGCTGTCATGCAAGCGGTATCCATGGCGCGGTATCACACGGGTAAAACGCATTTGGTGAAATTCTGCGGTGCTTATCATGGTTGGTGGGATGGTGTGCACACAGGCGTTGGCGGCCATAGACAGACCGATGATGTGTATATGCTCAAAGACCAAAGCAGCGATACTTTACGCGTGCTTGAAACGCGCACAGATATTGCCTGCATTTTGGTGAATCCCTTACAGGGCCTGCATCCCAATGCCAATGCTTCCAGCGATGGCGCCTTGATTGGCAGCGACCGCAAAGCACATTTTAATCGTCAAACCTACACACTTTGGTTGCAGCAATTGCGCGATGTGTGCACCCGAAAAGGCATTGTGCTGATTTTTGATGAAGTCTTTACAGGCTTTCGCCTTGCTTATGGCGGAGCTCAGGAATTTTATCAGGTGCAGGCCGACTTGGTGACCTATGGCAAAACTTTGGGCGGCGGCATGCCTGTGGGTGTGTTGTGCGGCAAACATGCTTTGATGAAACGCTTTAAAGCGCATCAGCCTGCCAATATTTCGTTTGCGCGCGGTACCTTTAATGCCCATCCCTACGTGATGGCCTGCATGGATGAATTTCTTTCGCGCATAAGCACCAAACCATACCAAAGTATGTATCAAGCCGCCGATGCCGTTTGGGAGAGTCGGGTGAGCTTGATGAATTCGCGGTTGCTCGAAGCGGATCTTCCTGTGCGTATTGAGCATTTATCATCAATCTTGACGGTGGTTTACACTCAACCCTCACGTTACAACTGGATGTATCAATATTACCTGCGCCAAGCTGGCATTTGGTTGAGCTGGGTGGGCACGGGCCGGTTGATCATGAGCTACAATTTTTCTGATGCTGAGTTTGATGATGTGGTGCAGCGCTTTGTCGAGGCTGGCAGTCAGATGAAGGCAGATGGCTGGTGGTGGCAATCTGAGCGGTTGACTCAGGCCACCATCAAAAAATCGATGAAGCGCGACATTTTACAAACCCACTTTCCTCGGCTTGCCCGCTTGTGGTCGTAATAAGATGAACCAATGGTTGGGAGGTGGGTGTTGAATCAAATGTATTTAAGCCGTGATATGGGCGATTTTCAGCAACAATTGCAGCAAAAGTTCACCTGCTTTCTCGATGAAGAGAAAGCCAAGCTGGATTTGGATAATTGTTTGCGTTTGGATATGCATTGCCACGATCTTAACAGTGATGTGCCTGATGAATTGTGGGGGCGCATACTTGGCTTGCCGGAAACCTGGCTAAAAACCAAAGACTTGCTCAAATGTTTGAAGGGCAACAACGCTGATGTGGTCACCATCACCAACCACAACAATGCGCGTTCCTGCTGGCAATTGCTTGAAAAGGGGCAAGATGTATTGGTGGGCGCGGAGTTCACCTGCTTTTTCCCCGAATACGATTTGTTTGTGCATGTTTTAACCTACGGATTTACATCGGCGCAAGAAGTGGTGCTGAATAAAAAACGCAGCAACATTTATGATTTTTTACGTTATGTGGCCAAATACGATATTCCTGTGGTGTTGCCACATCCGCTATATTTGTATGCGCGAAATGATAAAATTCACATGGAGTTGTTTGAGAAGCTAGCGGTGTTGTTTCAACGCTTTGAAGTGCTGAATGGGCAACGCGATCAATGGCAAAGCGTGATGACGCTGCAATGGTTGCAAAGCCTCACGCCGGAGAAAATCCAGAGGTTTGCAGAAAAACATAAACTTCAGCCGCAAGAGTTTGGCATTGATATACATAAGCCCAAGGTGTTTACCGGCGGTACGGATGATCATATGGGTATTTTTGCGGGTGAGTGCGGCACCTATTTGTATGTGCCTGATTTGCAGGCGCGCTTACAAACCACACCCGCATCGGTTTTGGCGCTTGAGGCCATCAAAGCAGGGCGCATGACCCCGTTTGGTTATGTCGCCGAACACCACAAACTCAATATCGCCCTGCTTGATTATTTCACCCAGGTGGCGCTTAACATCAATGATCCTGGTTTATTGCGCCTTGCGTTGCATCGCGGCGAAGTGACCGACAAATTGGCCTGCCTTGCCATTAGCAATTTGTTGCTGGAGATGAAAAAGCGCAAAAATACGCAAAAGTTTTTCCAATCTATTCATGGGGCTTTGCGTGGCAAGAAAGTGAGCAAATTACTCAAGTGGTCGGCGAATAAAGATTACCGCTTTTGTATCAACTATCTTGATCAAATTGCCGAGGCCAAACACCAATCACCAGAAGTGTTTCTCAACGCAGTCAATCAAGCTATTCCGCAATTGTTTCATGGCTTAAACACCTTGATGGTGAAGCGCATCAAGCATTCCAAGAAGAAAAAAGAAGCCATCACCCTAGATTGTTTCTCCACCGAGGAAATTGCCAAACGTTTTGAAATCCCTAGCCAGCTTACAGCGTTGTTTTTGGATGGTGGGCATGGGGAATTGAGTGGTGTAAATGTCGGTAAAATGGTCGACAATCTTTCCTTTCCAGCTTTGGTGAGTTTGATGCTGGTGGGCACCACCTTTGCCAGCACCAGATTGTTGTATTCCAACCGCAAATTTCTTAATGAATTTGCAGCTTTTACTGGTAATCATCAGCATCCCAAACGGGCATTATATTTGACCGATACCTTGCGGGATAAAAATGGCGTATCCCATTCATTAAGCGGTAAACTCATAGAAATTCAGCGGCAAAATTTGCCCGTAGACTTCCTCATTTGTCATGCTGATGTTGCACCAGAGCCTCATTTGCATGTGGTTAAACCCATCACAAGCTTTTCGATGCCCGCTTTTGGTGAACAAGAGTTTCGTGTCCCTGATGTGATGGAGATTGCGCGTATCTTTTATGAGGGCGACTATGACCGCATCGTCTGCTCAACCGAAGGGCCGATGGCGGCAGTGTCTATCCTTATCAAGTATATGTTCAATGTGCCCAGCTATTTCTTTATGCACACCGACTGGATTGATTTCATCAAACATACCACCGACTTATCTAGCCATGAGCGGGATAGGATTCGCCGCTTTTTGCGCTTCTTTTATAAGCAATATCATGGTGTGTTTGTGCTCAATAATGAGCATAAACATTGGTTGACCGGGCACGAGATGGAACTTGATGATGATAAAGTGCTGCTCACCGCCCATCACACCCAGCCGCGCCTAAAGAACATACAAGCAGTGTCTAAAACTGCTTTGTTTCCTGATGCCACAGAAGATACACCTGTGTTGATGTATGCAGGACGCTTAAGTAAGGAAAAGGGTTTGTTTGATTTGCCTGACATCATCAAATCTGTGCGAGAGCAATTGCCGAATTTAAAAGTGGTGATTGCGGGCTCTGGCCCTGCTGGAAAAGAGTTACAGGAGCTCATGCCCGAGGCCTTGTTTACGGGCTGGATGGATAAAGCAGGGCTCGCTTCCTTGTATGCTGGGTTGGATTTGTTCGTGTTTCCTTCGCAGTTTGACACTTTTGGTAATGTGGTGCTCGAAGCCTTTGTGAATGGTATGCCTGTGGTGGCTTATGATTGTAAGGGGCCTAAGGATATTATCGAACATGGCAGAAGCGGGTATTTGGCCAAAGATAAAGCGGGGATGAGCGCATGCATTCTGCAATATTTCACGGAAAGTAGCCGAGATACGATGAAAAAAGGCGCCATGAAGCGCAGCGAAGCTTATCAAGCAGAGCCGATTATGCGTCAGTTTATGCAGGATATGGGGCTGGGCTGAAACCAACGCGTAAACTGCATCAATATAAAACAATAGAGGTTATCCTTTGTTCAACATCGTCCGTAAATTCACGCAACATGAGCAAATCAATTTTTTGCTCACCAATCGTATTCCACGCAAAGCCCTCACCCAATGGATGGGTTGGTACAGCGGCATTCAAAGCCCTTGGCTGACGAAGTTGAATATTTTCATATGGCGCTTTTTTGCCAACGATTTGGATTTATCCGAAGCAAAAAAACAATCGTTTCCAAGCCTTCAAGCTTGCTTTACCCGCGAGCTCAAAGATGGGGCGCGGCCACTGGATATGCGCGAAGAAGTGGTGATGAGCCCATGTGATGCCATTGTGGGTCAATTTGGGGATATCGAGGGCAGCACAGTCTACCAAGCCAAGGGTTTTCCCTATGAGCTAAGTGAATTGATACCCGATGCCGACTTGCAGGCCAAATACAGAAATGGCAAATATATCACCCTGCGCCTCACCTCAAGTATGTATCATCGCTTTCATGCACCCGTAGCCTGTGAAATCAAAGAAATTAATTATATTTCAGGCGACACATGGAATGTGAACCCAGTGGCTTTAAAACGAGTGGAAAAGCTTTATTGCCGCAATGAACGTGCCGTTGTTGACCTCAAGCTCTCTGATGCAACGCGGCATATCACCTTGGTTCCCGTAGCCGCCGTTTTGGTGGCAAGCATGCGTTTTTTGTGTTTGGACTTTGATTTAAATCTTCAATATCGCGGCGAAAATCATTTACCATGTGATGCCAGCTATCAAAAGGGTGACGAGATGGGCTATTTCCAGCATGGCTCCACGATTATTTTGTTTGCCTCGGCAAATTTTGTGTTCCATGAGAGCATTTCTATTGGCCATCGCATCAAGATGGGCGAGCCGCTCATGTTTGCGGTCTAGCGCGCCCATGCTCGGCTAAAACTGACACACCGGTGTCATAAATTTTCATCATATTGATTTCATATCATTGAAAGAGGTAACCACCATGACATTTATGGAAGAATTGCGTCAACAGCGCTGGGATGACCATCGCTTTTATCATCACAATCGTATTAATCAGGTTTTACATTTATTAAGCGCTTGCTGTTTTTTAGTCAGTTATGTCATGTTGTTTATCGACCCTGTCATCGCTGTGTTTGTCGGCTGGATGCTGGCCTTTGTCTTGCGCCAAATAGGGCACTTCTTTTTTGAACCCACAACCTATGATGAAGTGAATGCAGCCTCACATGACCACAAAGAAAGCATCAAAGTGGGTTACAATCTGAAGCGGAAAATAGTGTTGATTTCGGTGTGGGTTGGTTCTGCAGTGTTGTTGTATTTGCAACCGGCTATGTTCGGTTGGTTTACACCGGCAACAGACATACAAAGTTTCTTGCATCATTTGGCTCTCATATGGCTGGCGACTGGCATTGGCGCGTTGTTGTTCCGCACCTTTCATTTGTTCTTCTTGATGGGCGTACAGCCTGGCCTAGTTTGGTTCACAAAAATTCTTACAGACCCATTCCATGATGTTTTGATTTATCACAAGTCGCCCTATTATATTGCCAAAGGCGATATGTACGACAACATGACCGAATGGTACGATGAATCTTTGTTGCATCAAACGCAGCACGTTTCATCATAAGCGGTGTTAAGAATGAAGGTGGCGGGAGTATTGATTTGAAAATTGCAGTTGCAGGTTCGGGTTATGTGGGTTTATCCAATGCGATTTTGCTGGCCCAACTCAATGAAGTGGTCACCTTGGATATCGTAGCTGAAAAAATCGCCCTGCTTAATACCAAAAAATCACCCATTGTTGATGCTGAGCTTGAAGATTACCTCGCCACTAAGCCACTAAATTTTCGGGCAAGCATGGACAAAAACGAAGCCTACCTTGGCGCCGATTATGTTATCATCGCCACGCCTACCGACTACGACCCACAAACCAATTATTTTGATACCAGCTCCGTTGAAGCGGTTGTCCGTGATGTGTTGGCCATCAACCCTACCGCGGTGATGATTATCAAATCGACGGTGCCTGTGGGATACACAGCGCAGTTGAACAAAACCTTGGGCATCAATCATATTTTGTTTTCACCTGAATTTTTGCGCGAAGGCAAAGCATTGCTCGATAATTTGTATCCCTCGCGCATTATCGTGGGTGAGCGCTCTGAGCGCGCTGAAATTTTTGCCAATCTCTTGCGCGATGGCGGCCTCAAGCCCGATACGCAGCTGCTTTTCACCGATTCTTCCGAAGCTGAAGCCATCAAACTTTTTGCTAACACCTATCTGGCGATGCGCGTTTCCTATTTTAATGAGCTAGACACCTATGCCGAAGCGCATGGCTTAAACCCCAAAGCCTTGATTGATGGCGTATGCATGGATCCGCGGATTGGTAATTTCTATAACAATCCATCGTTTGGTTATGGCGGTTATTGTTTGCCCAAAGATACCAAACAACTTTTGGCGAATTATAAGAATGTGCCGCAAAATTTGATTCATGCCATTGTTGAATCCAACACCACCCGCAAAGATTTTATCGCCGATAGTATTATCAGACGCAACCCCAAAGTGGTGGGCATTTATCGCCTAATCATGAAAGCAGGCTCCGATAATTTCCGTGCTTCCAGCATCCAAGGCATTATGAAACGCATCAAAGCCAAGGGTATTGAGGTGGTGATTTATGAACCCACCATGCATGAAGACCACTTCTTTAGCTCAAAGGTTATCAATGATTTGGCTGAATTTAAGGCTGTTTCTGATGTCATTGTTGCCAACCGAGTCACCGATGACGTACGTGATGTAACGGATAAAATTTACAGCCGCGATTTGTTTGGGCAGGACTGAGAAGGCTATAGCTTCAGACCACCGAGTTTACCTTTTACCTTATCCGCAGCTTTGTCTTTGGCTTGAGTTGTTTTTTCATCTTTGAAGGCGGAAAGTTCCGACGAAAGCAGGTTTTCAATATCCGTTTTGGCGCTGGCTATGGATGCGTTTTGTAGGTCTAGCTGGCGCAGTTGTTGTTCGTACGATCCGGCATAGCTCAGCATTTTTTCGTTGAGGCCTGCTTTGAGCTCTTTGGCGAGTTTGTCTTTTTGGGTGTTCAGTTGTGCGGTGACCGCCGATTTGATTTGTTTGTCCAGGTCGGATTTGATTAGGATGCTTGGCTGATTGATGTCGCCAGACACCTGAGCTGCCAGCTCAAAGCTGTGGATGTTGGCAAGTATTTTCGCCAATGATTGACCGTATTTGGATTCGGCTTTGCTCGCAAAATTAGCTTGCGCAAAATTGGCCGAGCCAGTGACGTTTAGCCCAGTTGGGTTGAGCTTGATAGTGCTGACAACTTTGGTGTTGGCCTGTTGCAGCGAGAGGCTTTCACCGCCCAGCTTATAATTGTTCACCAGCCAGTCATCGATGTTCACATTCACAATGTTTTGTGCGGGCTCCTGACGCAAATCGAAAACACCATCGATAGCCAAGGATTTCATGTCTTGAAGGGCATTGCTGTTGATGTTGATGGTGGTTGGGCGTTTGGTGATATCTTGCTCGTTGGTCACATCGTTAAGCCTTGCCACCACATCGCCTTGCGGCAGATGAATGGAAAGCGATGCCTTTTCAACCAAGAAGTTGGGGGTGGGAAATGCAGTAGGGAACGCCACAAAGCGGCCTTCAAGGCGGTTTGGTTTGGCCGCTTCTTCAGCCTTGGCTTTTGCTTTGGCGGATTGCAGATAAGGGCTGATTTTTTTATGCCATGCCACGGCTTGTTTCACCCAATAGCTGACATCATCACCAAAGAGCAATTGGCTGACATTGGCAGCGCCATTTCCATTGCGCTGATATTTGGCCATAAGCGTATTAAAATCTTGCGTTGGTGCTTGTTTGAGCGCTGAGAACTGGTTTTGTAATGTGGTTCTACTGCTTTGAACGGTTTGCGCGGCTTGATTGATGGCTTGCTGATTAGCGCGCATTTTTTGTTTGAGTGCGGAAAGTTGCTTTTGCTTGGCTTGGTAATCCGCCAAGGTTTTTGCATCATTTTTCTGGATGGCGGCCATCTCGGCTTTGTATTGGTTGATGGTTTCTGCAGTTGGCATTCCAGCTTTGATTTGTTTTATGTCTGCTTGGCTTTGTTGCAAGCCATCTTGCAAAGCTTTGCCTGTGGCGACGGTGCTTAAAGGTTCACGGGCGAGAATTTCAGCACCGCTTGGGAGTTTATCACTAAGTAGTGATGTTGACGGCGTTGTAGCTTCTTTACTGCTTGGCTCGTTGGAGTCTTTTTCTTTGACCAGTGTGCCAGAAGTGGTGCGCGGTGTGGCAAAGGCCAAACCGGTGGCTTCAAGGTTTTTCACAATCACTTTACCTTGCAGCAAAGGGCCTAGCGCCACATGGGTTTGAATGCTGAAAACTTCCACCGCATTCTGCATGGGTTGGCTGGCATCAGCGATTTGTAAGCCCTGGATGACCAAACCCAACGGATTAAAGCTTATCGACACGCTGGATACTTCTACCTTGGCACCTACAGCCTTGCTGCCATAATCCTCAATGGCGTATTTGATGGCAAAAGGGGCGATAATAAGCCAAATACCAGCGATTAATGCAGAAAAAACAATAAAACCAAGTAGACCTTGCCAACGGATAAATGTATTCATGAGAGGCCACCTTAATCCGATAATGCGCCATAAAGGCCATAAAATTTAGTCGCTTTGAGCATTTGCACCACTTTGAGTTTTCCCATCCAAGCCATCACCCGATGACGGTAGGTGACAATCAAATATTTACTCAGTATGGCAACAGGCGCAAAAAGAATAAGCGCAACTACCAGGCTGCCCAGGGTCAAGGTGTGATGAAAGTGGGTGAGTTGCCAGAATTCGCTTTGGTACAAGCTGGTCCAAAAGCTTTGCATGCTGGGGTTGGTTAAGATGGCTTCGCCTACGGATACGGAAACACCATCAAGTAAATAAGCTAGCCCTGTAAAAAAGCCCGTCGCTAAAAAGAAAGCTGAGAGATTGACCCGAAGCATAAAGACCATCAAAACAAGCAGTACATTGTGTAGGCTCAACAGCGGCGTTAAGCCCACCACCAAACCAAAAGCAATGGCAAAAGCCAGTTGCCAAGGCGATGCTTCAGAATTTAGAGCCTTAAATAATTTGAGTACCATTCGTAACATACAGCTCTCCCCTGCTTGTTTTTATAGTTGTGAAGTCAAGCGAATGCTTCGCAGAAATGCCAGGCAAAGCAAGTTTGCGATATCACCATTGATGCAATGCTTGAGCAGGATGTCAGCAGCGAGACGCTAGTTTAGCCAGAGCTGCATCAGTGTTTTTATTTTGGTTTGATACTTGGTGCCTTCCAGTTTACAGCGTTGTTTAAAGGTGTTGAGCATGGGTTCAGGGATTTTGATGCTAATGGAAATGCTGCGCTCGGGTTTTTCTTGCATGCGGCGAAATGACTCCAGAAAATCCAGAGTTTGCTCAGTGCTCATGCCTTTGCAGCGCTCTAAATACGCATCGCTGAAATATTGAACTGGCCTCATCTTAATCGCTCCAGTGCTTTCACGTCTTCGAGATCTTGCGCTCTGCCAGCCTTTCGCTTCATGGTGATTAAGTCGGCGATTGCCAGCACATTCACATGCATACCAAAGGCTTGTTTGCTCACCATGGCCAGCTTGGCAAGATTTTCTGTGATAATAATGTCAACCATTTCAGCCGGGTTGTTAGGATTTACAAATGACCAGGCAATCATATTTCGGCTATTGATATACTCTTCTCTGAAGTGAAAAACATCACTGGCTTTAACGGGCAAACGCGGAGCAAGGCCAATCTTTAGCATGGCTTGCTCCGCGTGCACAAATGTTTGTTCATCAATTTGAACGATCAAATCAATATCTACGGTGCCGCGAACAGCACCGTGTAATGCCACGGCATAACCACCAACGAGAGCGTAATCCACGCCAAAGCTTTGTAAGGCACGAATAAGTTTTTGAATAAACATAAAAGAAGTATATCTAAGGTGTATACTCTGGCAACCATGCGGTTGAAAATGCCCGAGGCATGCAGCGATGATTTACTGAAGCCTATGATGTGTATGGTGAACCGTTTTTATGGGTGAGCGACCACACACCATCAGCCAATTGGGTGGCTTTCAGGTCATCAAAAGGATAATCAACTTCGTCACCCTCGGTGCGGTCACCGATTTCTAAGTAGGTAACAGGCAACGCACTTTGATTGCTGAGTTGATGTGCGAGGCCAGTGCCCGCCTTAAAGCCCATACAATCCCCTTTGTGCATGATAAACTCATCATGTCCCAACTTGAGGGTGGCGGTACCGTTTACAATATAAATGAACTCGTCTTGTTTGCTATGGTGATGGGGTAATGCAGAAGCAGCGCCGGGAGCAAGCGTGGTGAAATTAACGCCGAAATTGGTCAAGCCAAAAGCTTCGCCGATTTTTCGTTTGCTGCGCCCATTCACCACGTGTGCAAAAGGTGCCGGGTAAATCGTTTTGTTTTGGGGCGCTTCGATTTCGCTTGCAGCAACGGGTTTGCTTTTCATTTCCAAGTTGGTCTAACCCATGAGCGTGACGGGCTCTCCATCACGTTGATGAATATGACCGATGCGGGTGACTTTCTCGCCAGCGGCTTCGAGTACCTTTGTGGCTGCATCTGCATCGCTTTCAGAGAGGATGACTACAAAACCAATGCCCATATTGAAGGTGCGGTAGCGTTCGTTGCGCGCCACATCAGCAAAGTTGAGTAGGTATTCGAATACGGGTGGAACGCCCCAAGAGCTTACGTCCACAGTGACAGCCAAATCTTCAGCGAGGATGCGCTCAAGATTATCAAACATGCCGCCGCCAGTGATATGCGAGAAGCCATGGGCTTTGATACCGCTTTGCATCAAGGCATTGATGGCAGGCACATACAAACGGGTAGGGGCAAGCACTTTATCAATGGCTTTACTGCCATCCGATAACACATCATTGCGGATATCGGCGTTGCCAAGCTGCAACAATTTGCGAACCATGGAAAAACCATTCGAATGTGGGCCACTTGAGGCAAGGCCAAGCACCACATCACCATCAGCGATATTGGCACCATCCACCATCTTGGGTTTATCAACAACGCCGACACAGAAACCGCCGATGTCATAGTGACCAGGACTGTACATGCCAGGCATTTCCGCTGTTTCGCCGCCAATCAGGGCACATTCGCAGGTCTTGCATGCATCGGCGATACCTTCAACCACGCCTGCTAAAGTTTCGCCTTTAAGGGCGCCTGTAGCCAAGTAGTCAAGGAAGAATAATGGGGCAGCGCCTAAGGCGGCCAAATCATTCACACACATGGCTACAGCATCAATGCCTGCCACATGCGGCAAATCGTATTCTTGTAGCAGCAATAGCTTGGTGCCTACGCCATCGGTGCCCGATACGAGCACAGGCTCAGTCATGCCAGCGAAGTTAGGCTGAAATAAGCCACCGAAGCCGCCGAGGCCAGCGAGTACTTCAGGGCGCATGGTGCTGCCTACTGCATTTTTGATTCTACCGACAAACGCATTGCCAGCATCAATATCCACGCCGCAATCGGCATAGCTAATTTGTTGTTTCTGTGTTTGTGGGGCTTGGTTAGACATCGAGATTCCTTACTTTCAGAGCGTTAGATTGGATAAACAGACGGCGAGGCTCAACAGCATCACCCATCAAGGTGGAGAATGTTTCATCAGCAGAAACCACATCTTCAAGGGTGACTTTTAAGAAGGTGCGATTCACTGGATCTAGGGTGGTTTCCCAAAGTTGTTCAGGGTTCATTTCGCCCAAACCTTTGTAGCGCTGGATGCTTAAACCACGGCGGCCTTCAGCATCAATCACGGCGGCCACATCATCATAGGTGGTGATATCCCAGCGTTTGTCATTGGCTCCCAACACATGCGCGCCTTCGCCAATCAGGGCTTGGGCATTGCTGCAAAGTTGTTGCGCTTCGCTAAATTCTGAGGTGGCCACCAAATCGCGGTTGAGGCGTGAGATTTTGGTGCGGCCATGATCGCGGCGCTCAAATTGAATCCAGCAAGTATCTTGCTCGCTATCTTCATACACGCGCCATTTGAGTGACTCATCAGTGCGTGCACCCACTTTAAAGGCATCACCAATGGTTTCCAAATGGGCTTCCAAGCGCGCTTTGTCGCGCATCATGTTGGCCGACATTTTATCGCCTTCCACCAGCAATTTGAGCACGCGTTTGTCCAGGCGTTGTGCCAAACGGGCAGTGAGCGCGTGCAAACGATGAATACTGCGCAAGAATGTGACAAAACGTTCTGGGGTCATGGCTTCTTTCGTCGCTGATTCATGATAGGTCTTATCGGCAATGCCTTGCTCGAGTAAAAACTCTTGCAACTCAGCATCATCAGCCACGTATTTGTCTTTTTTGCCGCGCATCACGCGATACAACGGCGGCTTGGCGATGTAGAGATAACCGCGCTCGATAATTTCTGGCATTTGGCGATAGAAGAAGGTGAGTAGCAAGGTCAAAATGTGCGCGCCATCCACGTCGGCATCGGTCATGATGACCACTTTATGATAACGCAACTTGGCGATATTAAAGTCTTCTTTACCAATACCCGTACCCAAAGCGGTAATCAAGGTGCCCACTTCTTGGCTGGATAACATTTTATCAAAGCGAGCGCGTTCCACGTTTAAGATTTTACCTTTGAGCGGCAAAATGGCTTGGGTTCTGCGGTTGCGGCCTTGTTTGGCCGAGCCTCCCGCAGAGTCCCCTTCCACAAGGTAAAGTTCAGATTGTGCAGGGTCTTTTTCTTGGCAGTCAGCCAATTTACCTGGCAAGTTGGACACATCGAGTGCGCCTTTGCGGCGGGTTAAATCACGGGCTTTGCGCGCAGCGTCGCGCGCCATAGCCGCTTCAGCAGCTTTGCCAATGATAGCTTGGGCTTCTTTGGGGTTTTCTTCAAACCATTCTGCAAGCTTTTCATTCACTTTGCTTTCCACAATCGGACGCACTTCAGAAGATACGAGCTTGTCTTTGGTTTGTGATGAGAACTTGGGATCAGGGACCTTCACCGATAGTACAGCAGTCAAACCTTCTCGGCAGTCATCACCAGTAAGTGCGACTTTGTGTTTTTTCAGCAAACCCGTGGTCGTGGCATAGTTGTTGATACAGCGGGTAAGGGCAGCTCTTAGGCCGGCCAAATGTGCACCACCATCGCGTTGTGGAATATTGTTGGTAAAGCAGTACACGTTTTCTTGGTAGGCATCTGTCCACTGCATGGAAAGCTCAACACCCACATCGTCTTTTTCAGTTTTGATATCAATGCACCCAGGGTGCAATGGTGTGCGGGCTTTGTTCAAATGCTCCACAAAGGCAGTAATGCCGCCTTCGTATTCAAACACCACATGATTGTCCGTGCGCTCATCGGTGAGTTCAATGCGCACGCCAGAGTTGAGGAATGAAAGTTCGCGAAGACGTTTGGAGAGGGTATCAAACGACATATTGCGATGAGAGAATGTTTCCAAACTTGGCAAAAAGCGCACCTCAGTGCCTGTGCCTGTAGCCGTGCCAATTTCGGAAATGGGCTCTACAGTGTCGCCGCGTTCAAAACGGCATGCGTAAATTTTGCCAGCGCGGCGAATAGTGAGCTCCAAATAGTCGGAAAGGGCATTCACCACTGATACGCCCACACCATGCAAACCACCAGAAACCTTATATGAATTGCTGTCGAACTTACCGCCAGCATGCAAGACGGTCATAATCACTTCGGCAGCGGAGCGGCCTTCTTCTTCATGCATATCCACAGGAATACCGCGACCATTGTCACGAACCGTGACGGAATCATCGGAATGGAGAATCACTTCAACTTTGTTGCAATAACCAGCCAGTGCTTCGTCAATGGAGTTGTCCACTGCTTCATAGACCATGTGATGCAAGCCCGTACCATCATCGGTGTCGCCAATGTACATGCCAGGGCGTTTACGCACGGCATCCAGGCCTTTAAGGACCTTGATGCTATCGGCGCCGTATGCGGTTTGCTCTACCGGTGCTTGTACTTCAGTTGCTTGTTCGTCAGCCATTTGAAATCCTCACTTCTGATGTTCAGTTCTTCAAACTCAATACATTCGCGTGTTTGCTTAATGCTTCATCCACTTGGCCGGGTGCTGTCATCAGCACTTGCCCCGGATGGCTCACCAGTCGCGTCATCAATCGTAACGCGCGCGTAGTGTCCAGTGATTCTAGGCAGTCATCAAGCAATAAAATGGGCATCAAGCGTTTGTGTTCTTGCAACACAACGCATTCTGCCAAGCGCAATGCAATGCCTGATAATTTTTGTTGGCCGCGCGAGCCACACACACGAACTTCCCGCCCATCATAACTGATTTTCAGCCTATCACAATGCGGGCCTTGGGTGATGCGGCCAAGGCGGCGATGCTCCTCTCGCCTCTCGCCCAGCCATGCCATCCAGGCGGCTTTATCGACAAACGATTGACCGCTGATATCGAGATGAAAAGGAAGGTCTAACCACTTGTTTTCAATAGCTAATTGTTGATTAAGCGCATCCATGATTTCGTTGCGTCTTTGGTTGATAAAGCTGCCATGCTCCACCATTTGTTTTTCCCAGCTTTCCAGCTCTGATATGCGACCTGAACTGCGCACTAGCCGAGAGCGCTGCATCATGGCGCGCAAATAGGCCTGATAAGCGGCGTAGGACGATGGTGAAGTGGCGATAACGAGTCTGTCTAACCACTTACGCCTTTCGCCCGGTGAACCGTCGATAAGGCGCACCCCTTGCGGCGCATCCACCACCAAAGCGATATGATCAAAGATATCTTTGCGCTTGCTCACCTTGCGCCCCTGCAACGACATATCCACTTTGCCTCTGGCGCCATCAATACGGATATGCAGTGGTCCATAGCGCTGTAGCGAGGCCTGCACATGAAAACTGGAGCTGCCCCAGCGACCAAGTTGAGGGGCTTTGGCCTGGCGAAACGAGCGGCCATAAGCGAGCATAAAGGCGGCTTCCAATATCGTGGTTTTGCCACAGCCATTATCGCCGCTAATCAAATTCAAATGTTCCCCGCATTCCCACTCAAAGCTTTCATGGCAGCGTAGATTCAGGATGCGGATATGTTGAAGGGTTAGGCGCGGCGAAGTCATTGGCGATAGCATAAAGCAATGCGCATAAACTTGTAGTTTGTATTTGGTTGAGCAAAGGGGGGGTGGCACCAACAAGTGTCACCACTTTATCATCTGGGATGAAGTCCATGAGGCAAGCTCTAACCTTCGGGGCTTTGCATGGCTTTGATGTGCAGGAAAAGTTAAACGAGGAGCCTACCTTTGAAATGAGCTTCCACACTTATGGCATAACCATTTTTTTAGCCAATCTTCATATCATTTAGGGTGTTGCTCAGCATTATATTTTTTATTGAGTAGGCAAGCAGATATATCCAGGAAAGAGGCATGAGTAGAAGCATTAAAAGTAATTGCCCCTGAGGTAAAGCTCTAGGTGCAGGCGGTGCGGTTCAGGTTCGGCAGCAAATATACTTACGCCTTGAGTTTTTGTGTTTCCTGCTCCCAAGCCTATTCCGTTGCGGGAAATCCCAGCTCCCAGGCTGTTTGAACTGGCTGTAACATTTGCTACACCACCTTCATAAACCATTTGGTAAGTTTGTACGTGGTCAGAGCCACAGTTGGGACATTCTATAATCATTGCAGGTTTATCCGGTTCTTATTTCCCCATTAGGGTATTTCATAAAAAACGATAGAAATAACACAGTGACGTTAGAAGCATGTAGAGTTGCTAAATATTTCGGAATGCAACTGAGTGGCATTAAGGCAACGAGAAATGCTGGGCGCGACCCTTTCCTATCTATGAGACGTTAAATCACCTGACAATTGTATAAGCTCAGTTTGCTATCTTCACTCATTAGGGCAAATCCGCGTGATGAGCTTTGTGCAACCAGCATGCGGTCGAAGGGGTCTTTGTGGTGAAAGGGAAGGTTTTTTAGGCCAACGGCATCTTCGGCGGAGAAGTCCAATAGCTCAAAGCCGCTTTGCTTTACCATATCGACCACATCAAAATTAATGTCCAATTTGCCAATGGATGATTTTAACATCATTTCAGCCACGCTGATAGCGCTGACATAAATAGTGTTTGTTGCAGTTTCGAGTTCGCGGCGCTTGGTCTCGGATATCTTTTGAGGATCAGCAAGTGCCCAGAGAAAGATATGTGTATCAATGATGATGTTCATTTGTTTTCGCCATAAAACATGGCATTGATGGATTCATCTTCTTCGAGAAAGTCATCGGGCACAGTAAACTTGCCAGTAAGCAGGCCAAGTTGGCGTTTACCTTCGGGCTTATGCACTACCAAATCAACCAGTGGTAAATTGTTTTTGGCAATCACGACTTTTTCGCCGTGAAAGGCCATGTTGACCAGTTTCGAAAGATTCGCTTTAGCTTCAGATATATTTACAATCATTGGATTCACCTCATCTTTATAGACCCATCATGCCCAAGTAGACCAAGTAGGTCAACTTTAGTGATAAGAGGATGCAGAAAAAACTTTGCGCCACTTCGCGTGCTTCGCGGTTCAAATCTTTGATAATGCTGGGGAGGGTATTGAAATATTGTGCGGGTTAGCGAACGGCGAATGAAAGCGCTTCGCCGGGATTGTCGCCTAGGGTGAAGACGGCATGCCAGACGCAGTTGTCGATGTCGCGTTGGGGTAGGAGCAACACATCGCCAGTTTCTAGGCGATGGGCAAAGCCATCGCGGCTGAGTTGCTGTACGAATGCGGGGCAACGATCCAAAATGGCTTCAACCAACTCGTGATCGGGCTCTTCCATGTATTCGGATAAGTTTTCTCTGCTGCCACAAAGCTGGCGCAGCTCTTCTTGCGAAGTTTTACTTGGCAACACCTTGGCAATAGAGGCTTGGTTGTCGGCATTTGCCACAAAACCAATCAGCGCATCTATCAGTTTGGGTTTGGATATGGCCAACCAGAAGGTGCTGCCGCTAAGTTGAGCAAAAACCACACCAGCATGGCCGCGCTCCACATCGTGATGCATTTGTGCGCCGCCATTGGGTGCGTTGAAATAGACAATGCGTTCTACAAATGAGGGGTTTTTGCCAAGAATGTCGTCTAAAAGCGATAAAATAGTTTCATTTTCGGTGATAATCGCAGATTCTGGGAAAATCACATCGCAAAACTTGCCTGCCCAATCCTGTTGCACAGGATCGGCGGCCACATCCTCAAAACCTTCCATGCCCCATGAAAAACGAAAGCGTAGTGAGGCATCACCATCATGGAAGGAAAGCCATGAACCTTTGCACCACAGATTTTCCGCAACAATAAGGTCATCGTCGGCAACAGCGCCTTCAACCACATCATCTTCCGGTAAAAAAGCATCAGCATAAAGCTTTTCAATGCCTTGTTTATCGTGTTCTTCAGCGGATGTAGCGACGATAAAGAAATTTTTGTTCAAGGCTTCCAGATAAGGCTCGGCTTCAACAAAACGGGCGATTTCTTCATTTTCGAGCACGTTTTCCATCAAGGTTTGCGCATTTTCGATGTCTTTGGCGTATTTTGGCAGGTCGTTGTTTAACAAACCCGGCAATAAAATGGCGGTGTCTTGGTGCCAAGCATCGATAATGGTTTGTTGGGCTGGGAACTCAGGGCGATTTAGCTCGGGCACTTCACCCAAATCAAATCCGCGCCGAACCAAATGCGGCTTCATGCAGACACCGTGAGTTGTAGGTATTTACGCTTGCCTACTTTGAGTAGGTATTCACCTTGGCTCAGCTGCAAATCTTTATCGCTTATTTTTTCACCGTCGATAGACACGGCGCCTTGCTTAATCATGCGCATGGCTTCGCCATTAGAAGCCGTTAAGCCGCCCTCAGACAGCGCTTTAACCACCCAAACACCACCATCTTCAGCGGCCATGGTTTTTTCTGGGATATTTTCGGGAATTTCTTTTTTGGCAAATTGGTTTTCAAAAGCAAAACGCTCGGCATTACCTGCTTCTTCGCCGTGGAACCGAGCCACAATCAAACTTGCCAATTGTTTCTTGGCCTCCATGGGATGTATGGCTTTGATGGCTTCCAAATCGCAATCGGTAAGCAATTCATAATAACGCATCATCAATACATCGCTGGCCGACATGATTTTGCCAAATTGCTCTTTGGCAGGCTCTTGGATGCTCACATAATTGTTGAGCGATTTGCTCATTTTGTTTTCGCCATCCAAGCCTTCCAGCAATGGCATGGTGAGAATCACTTGCGTGGGTTTGTCATAGGCTTGTTGCAATTGACGGCCCATGAGGAGATTAAACTTCTGATCATTGCCGCCCAATTCCACATCGGCCTCCAAAGCAACCGAATCATAGCCTTGCACCAAGGGGTACAAAAACTCATGAATGGCAATGGATTGACCTCCCTTGTAACGCTTTTCAAAATCATCGCGCTCAAGCATGCGTGCCACAGTGGCCTTGCCAGCAATTTGAATCAAATCGGCTGCGCTGAGTTGGCCCAACCATTCCGAGTTAAAACGCACTTCTGTTTTGCTTTCATCAAGCACTTTAAACACTTGTTGCTTGTAGGTTTCAGCATTGGCCGCTACGTCTTCACGGGTGAGCGGTGGGCGCGTTTCATTTTTGCCCGTGGGATCGCCAATCATGCCCGTGAAATCACCAATCAAGAAAATAACCTGATGGCCGCATTGTTGAAATTGACGCAGCTTTTCCAGCAGCACGGTATGACCAAGATGCAAGTCGGGAGCAGTGGGGTCAAAGCCTGCTTTCACACGCAACGGACGGCCTTCTTTGGCGGCTGTTTTAAGTTTTTCTTCAAGGCTTCCTGCAGGCAAAATTTCCAACGCGCCACGCGTAAGCAATTGCATTTGTTCTTGAATGTTCATGGTCTATCCTTTCTCAGGTTTGTTATTAAACGCTTGGTTTGGATGCTGGCTTGCGGCGCGGGCGACGATTCACGCCTTGCGCAGGCTTGCCCCCTGTCGGTTTTCCGCCCACTGTTTTTCCGCCTGCAAGTTTGCGTGGCGCCAATGCATCACCAGCTTTGAGGCCTTCAGCTTTGGCATCTTTATCGGTCATTTCGCCGAGCACCAACATATCTGGTGTAATTTCTTTCACCGGAATGCTGTGTTTGATGAATTCCTCAATGGCCGGCACTTCAAAACAATAACGCTCACAAGCAAATGAAATGGCAATACCCGCTGCGCCAGCACGGCCCGTGCGGCCAATACGATGCACATACGATTCGGCATCTTCTGGCAAATCGTAGTTAAATACATGGCTAACACCATCGACATGGATACCACGGCTGGCTACATCGGTAGCAATCAACAATTTAAGCTCGCCTTGGGTAAACATTTCAAGGATTTTCATGCGTTTACGCTGTTGCACATCGCCTGAAATAATGCCCACTTTAAAGCCATATTTGGCTAGCTGAGCCGCCAATTTCTCGCCAGTGCGTTTCTCATTGATAAACACCATACCGCGCTGCACATCCACTTCTCTAAGTAAATGAATCAATAGCGGCAGTTTTTCTTCCATGGCCGTGTGATACATGCTTTCTACAATGGTGGCCGCTGTTAAATCGCCTTCTTCGGCGCGAATTTTCTTGGGATTGTTCATATGGTCATAAGCCAATTCCATCACGCGATGGGAAAGGGTGGCCGAGAACATCAATGATTGGCGCTCATCATATTTGGGCAAACGATTGAGCAAAAAGCGTAGGTCTTTGATAAAGCCCAAATCAAACATGCGGTCGGCTTCATCAAGCACCATCACATCAACAGCACGCAGGTCGTAACAATTCTTTTTATGGAAATCGATAAGGCGGCCAGGTGTGCCAATCAAAATCTCAACGCCCGTCTCAAAGGGTTGTTGTTGTTTTTCATAATCCACGCCGCCATACACGGCATGCACATTGATATTGGTGTATTTGGTGAGGTTGACAGCATCGCTGGCAATTTGAATCACCAATTCGCGGGTGGGCGCAATCACCAAGACGCGAGGCTGATTGGTTTTGCGGCCAGCTTTGGCCGGGGTTTCAATCAGGCGTTTGATGGCGGTAATCAAAAAGGTAGCTGTTTTGCCTGTGCCTGTGCGGCCTTGGCCGGCAATATCGTTGCCAGCCAATGTGATGGGGAAGGCAATTTTTTGCACAGAAGTGAGGGTGTCGTAACCCAAATCGTGGGTAGCGTGCTCCAAAGCTTTAGGTAAATTTAAATCTGAGAATTCAGTCGTTTTTTCAGGTGTCCAATCATCTTGGGTAGTGATGGGGCCAGCCTCGGTGATGACTTTTTTGGCAGGGCGCTCATGCACAGGTTTGCTCGCTTTACCTTCCGCAGCGGCAGGCTTTTTATTGCGTGGTCTGCTCTCACCGTTGCTTGTGCCAGTAGTCTCTTTGCGTGGCGGGCGACGCTTGCGCTCTGGTCGGGTTGTTGGCGGGGTTACTGCGGCTGGTGCTTTGCTGGCTAAGGGTGCAGCTGGCACGGCTTTGTTGCTGGAAAGCTTGGCTTTAATTTTGGCGATAAATCGAGAAATCATTGGGGTTCCTTGGTGTTAAATTCTGGCATCGGCTCTTTAAGCCCGTGCGGGTCTTCATGGATAATCACTTCGGAATCGGGCCAAGCTTGGGTGACCAAGGCTTCAACTTCATCGGAAATGTTGTGTGCTTCTAACAGGTTTAACTTGGGGTCTAATTCCAAGTGAAACTGGATAAAATAGGTGGTGCCTGATTTGCGGGTACGTAAATCATGCATGCCTTTGACTTTTGGATGGGAAAAAATAATGGCTTTGATATCAGCGCGCTCATCCACGGATAATTCTTTATCCATCAATTCATGAATGGATGTTTCAGCGATTTCCCAAGCGCTATGTAAAATATAAACGGCAATGGCCATGGCAAACAGCGGATCTACACCTGGCCAGCCGTAACCTGCCAATAACAAAGCGACAATGACGCCGGCATTAACCAGTAAGTCGGTTTTATAATGCAGCGAATCGGCTTTGATCGCTGTGGAACCTGTTTGTTTGACCACATAATTTTGGAACACAATCAAAAAGGTGGTGAGCACAATGGATAAAATCATCACATAAATACCGATATCCACCACATGCAAGTCTTTGGGATGAAGCAGGCGATTGACGGACTCCAACATCAAGAACATAGCTGAACCAGCAATAAAAGTGGATTGACCTAAGCCTGCCAAAGCTTCAGCTTTACCATGACCAAATCGATGCTCTTTATCGGCAGGTTGTAAGGCATGATGCACGGCATAAATGGTAATCAGTGAGGCAGCAGCATCAAGGCATGAATCAATCAGGGTGGCAAGCAAGGTGATCGAATCGCTCCACATCCATGCCACCAATTTGGCGATGATAAGCACAAAAGCCACCGATGCCGAAGCATAAGTGGCCAGGCGCATTAAACGGCCTTGGTTGCTAGCTTTTGATGCGGCGGCCTCATGGGCTGCGGTTGGCTCAGCTGTTTGTTGTGTTGGTGGCATCGTCATATATCCGTTTTTAAACCAGTGCTTCTTGATTGGCTGTTTCAGCGGCAACTTTTTTTACACGTACTTCACCATTAAAGAAAATACGCTCTTGTTGAATGAGCGCTAAACCAGTGGTGGGCAAATCAGCTTCAAAGCTGGCGACCATATCGCGTTTGCCTTTGGTTTCAGGGTGTTTGGCAATCAAGTAGGAGCAAATATCGCAATAGGCTTCAATAGAGATTTCATAAGTGCCAATGCGGCGGGCGATGGCGATGATTTCTTCTTTGTCATATCCCAGCAATGGTGACAATAAAGGTAGGGTGCTGGCATCATAAATGGCGTGGATGTTTTCCAGCGTTTGGCTGGCCACTTGCCCCAGGGCATCGCCAGTAACCAAAGCAAAAGCGTTTAACTTCTCCGCGACCAAAGCGGCGCTGCGAATCATTTGGCGCTTATAAATAATCATACGGTATGGTGCTGGCACCAAGGCAATGGCATGGCGCTGAAACTCTTCCAAATCAATCATGATTAGCTCAACACGGCCTTGATATAAGGAGAGTTGTTTGGCCAAGGATTCAATTTTACTAAAATCGCGGTTGATGGTGCTGTTGTACAAATGCACCAATGTGACCTGCATACCGCGCTTCATCATGGTGTAGGCAGCCACAGGGCTGTCGATGCCGCCGGAAAACAAGACCACACCATGACCTGATGTGCCCACAGGCAAACCACCAATACCTTTGATTTTGTCGGTATACACAAAAGCCATGCCGCGCATCAGCTCTACAAACACTGTGAATTCTGGATTCTTCAAATCCACAACCAGTTTGAAATGCTCTTTTAGGTAACCGCCCACTTCATAATTCACTTCAGTACAAATCATGGCGTGTTGCTTATCTGCGCGCTTGGTGCGCACCGCAAAACGTTTGCCTTCCACATGGTCAAAAGCCGCAGCCAAAGTTTTGGCAGCTTGCTGTTGCATGGATTCTACCGTGGGTTCACAAATATCAGCCACAGCAAAATTGCTGATGCCAGGAATGAGGGCCAAACGTTTGATGGTTTCAGCATCTACATCGGCCATTTCCATGACCATGCGGCTTTGTTCCACAGTGACCGAAATCGGGCGCAGAATTTGTTTTAAGTTTTTTGCCAAACGCTTTTCAAACAAATGACGGTTTTTACCTTTGAGGGTGAGCTCAGCGAAATGAATCAGAATAATTTTCATGGGGCGATTATTTTACCACCACATCAAAACAACGCGGGCAAAGCTCATTATGTTCAGCATGCGATGCGTCTTTTGGCGCGCTTACATTCCAGCAGCGTGGGCATTTGATGCCATCGGCTGCTGTGATTGTCAGGCTGCTGCCAGCTTCAGCTTTGGCCACAATGAGCAATTGCTCATACGTTTCGCCAAGGGCTGCGGCGAAATCCAAATCAAGATTCGGAATTTGCACTTTCGCGGCAATGGATGAACCAATGACTTTATCTTTCTTGGCCACGTCCATCGCTGTATTCACTTGCTCGCGCATCGCGAAAAACGCATCCCAAGCGGCGTTATCAATACTCACCGGTGTAACATCGTTAAAGCTTTGCAGATGGATGCTCTTATCATCTGCGCCTGGCAAGTAAGACCACATTTCTTCAGCGGTAACCGGTACAATGGGCGCAATCAAACGCACCAAAGTGTGGGCGATATCATACAGGGTAGATTGCGCTGACAAACGACGTTGTGCGTCATCGGCATCACAATACAAACGGTCTTTGATAATATCCAAATAGAAGCCGCCCAAATCTACCGAGCAGAAATTGTGAATTTCCTGATGGATTTGATGGAAGTGATAGTTTTCATAAGCATCTTTAACGTTGGTCGATACTTCAGCCAAACGCGACATAGCCCATAAATCCAGCGGTGTGCGTTCGGATAACGGCACAGCTGTTGCACCATCAAAGCCATCGATGTTACCAAGCAAGAAGCGAATGGTATTACGAATACGGCGATAAGATTCAGCCAATTGTTTGAGGATTTCATCGGAAATACGGATGTCGGCAGAATAATCAGCCGAGGCAATCCACAAGCGCAAAATATCCGCGCCCATTTGTTGGATAATTTTTTGTGGTGCCACCACATTGCCCTTGGACTTGGACATTTTGTTACCGTTTTTATCCACCACAAAACCATGGGTGAGCACACCTTTGAACGGCGCTACGCCACGGGTGCCAATGGATTCAAGCAAGGAAGATTGGAACCAGCCGCGATGTTGATCGCTGCCTTCCAAATACAAATCAGCAGGTGATTGCAGGTCTTCTCTCTGCTCCAACACACAAGCATGCGTGGAACCTGAATCGAACCATACATCCAAAATATCGGTTTCTTTGGTGAAGTCATTTCCGCCGCAATCGGGGCAAGTGGCGTCAGCTGGTAAAAATGCAGACACATCTTTGGCAAACCACACATCAGCGCCTGCGCCTTCCACTTGTTTGGCAATGCCTTCCACCATTTTGGGCGTGGTCACAGCATGCGAGCCACAAGCGCAACGAATGGCCGTGATAGGCACGCCCCAGTTACGTTGGCGCGATACACACCAATCTGGGCGCTGATCCACCATGCCGCGAATACGATTTTCGCCCCATGCGGGTGTCCACACGGTTTCTTTGATGGCGGCCAAAGCCTTGTTGCGTAAATCATTTTTATCCATGGAGATAAACCACTGCGGTGTGGCACGGAAAATCAATGGATTATGGCAGCGCCAGCAATGCGGATATGAGTGGCGGATTTGGCTGGTGGCAAGCAATGCGCCGCAAGATTGTAAATGTTCCACCATAATGGCGTTGGCTTTATACACATGATGACCTTCCACCACGGGGGTAGCGGGCTCAAAAATACCGTTATCATCAACAGGATTAAAGGCTTTGATGCCGTATTTCATAGAGATTTCGTAGTCTTCCTGACCATGGCCAGGTGCGGTATGCACGCAACCCGTACCTGCATCGAGGGTAACATGATTACCAACCAAAATCGGCGCATCTTGGTCAAGGTAAGGATGACGGAATTTACGGTTTTCCAAAGCTGCGCCTTTGAAATGGGCGATGGTTTTTGCTTCAGCGTCAATGGCATGAAGCACATCTGTAGCCAGACCCTCAGCCAAAATGATGATTTCGCCAGCCACCAAATTGCCATCTTCGCGAGCAGACGTGATTTCAAGCGCCACATAGTCCAAATCGGGGCCAACGGACACGGCCAAGTTGGCAGGAATGGTCCACGGCGTGGTGGTCCAAATCACCACAGCGGTGTTGGCGCCCAAAACAGGGTTGATGTCGGTTAAATCTTCACCAGCTTTGAATTTCACATAAATGGAGTGTGAGGTGTGGTCTTCGTGTTCCACTTCAGCTTCGGCCAAAGCCGTGGCGCAAGAAACACACCAATGCACTGGCTTAGCGCCTTTATACAAACCACCATTTTCAAGGAATCGACCAATTTCGCGAACGGTATTCGCTTCAAAATTGTAATCCATGGTGATGTATGGGTTTTCCCAATCGCCAGTGATGCCAAGGCGCTTGAATTCTTCGCGTTGGATATCAATTTGGCCTTTGGCATATGCACGGCATTCAGCGCGAAATTCAGAGTCGGAAATGTCTTCTTTGTTGCGTTTTTTCTTTTTAAACGCTTCTTCCACTTTCAATTCAATCGGTAGACCATGGCAATCCCAACCTGGCACATATGGGGCATCAAAACCGCTCATGGTGCGCGAGCGAACCACGATATCTTTGAGCACTTTGTTGACGGCATGACCGATATGAATGCTACCGTTGGCATACGGCGGACCATCATGAAGAATGAATTTTGGCGCACCTTTACGGGCGTCGCGAATTTGTTGGTAAAGGTTGGAAGATTCCCATTGTGCTAAAAATTTAGGCTCATTCGCAGGTAGATTTCCACGCATAGGAAAATCGGTTTTCGGCAGGAAAACGGAATGTTTGTAATCAAAGGAATCTTGGGTTTTATCGTCTGCCACGGTGTGTTACTCCAATTGTTTCTGTCGAGCCATCTGCATTGGTGATTGCAGCAAAACATGCTCGCGCATTATAAAAGACTGCGCATCATAGAGAAAACATGCGCTTTTGTCTCATATCTTGAATAAAGGTTTTTAAGATGGAAGGAAAATCAAAAAATTAACCCAGTAATAGACCGATAGCTAAGAGTAGCGGAGTGAGAATGGCGGCCACTACATTCGCCCATAAGTGTTGCGGTGCGATATCTGCAGCGGGCGAGAAATCCAAGGCGCTTTTAAGCGCAAGCAATGAAAAAAAAGCGGGAAGCAACGCGATAAGGCTTAAGCTTGGAATCGCCTGGAACATCACCAAGGCCAGAATGATGGCGTAGGAAGCAGTCATAAATAAGCCATACACCAAGTTGCTAAAGGTTATGCCAAAAGTGATGGGGAATGTTTTGCGGCCTATGCTTTGATCGGCTTGGATATCGGGGTATTGGTTGAGTAAGAGTAGATTATTGTTGAGGAAAAATGGCACCAAGGTCAGCTGCCAAAGCAGAGGAGAATAGCTGCCCGTAAGCATCAAATAGGTGCCGCCAATCATCAAAGGGCCAGTAGCAAAGCCGGGCGCGAGCAAACATAAAAGGGGGTGACGATTAATCCAACGTGTGTAGGTGATGACCACTACGATGCCAGCTAAACCGATGGGCAAAATCGCCCAGTCGCTGACCTGAATAAAATAGATGCCGATAGCTACGGTTATCAGTAATGAAGCGACGCCAATGAATAAGGTCTGCGGGGCAGTTTCTGGGCTGCTCGGCAAAGCACCGCTGCCGCCACTAAAAGGAGTTTTGACAGTGTTTAAATCCAAGCCACTTCTGAAATCATCGTATTCGTTGAGTGTGTTAACGCTGATATGCGCCATCAATGCACCGAGTAAAACCAGAGCGGTTATGGATAGTTCAACATGACCATGGGTGTTGTAGGCCAGAGCGGTACCAAGCAACACGCAGACGGGCGTGATAACCAAAAAAGAGGGGCGTAGTGTTTGGATTAAAGCTTGAATATTCATGGGTAGACCTTTGATTCGTTTTACTTGCTTGCGGCTATGCGATGTCGTGATTGAAGCAAGCAAATGTCACGCCATGCTTGGCCATGAAGTGAGCAGATGAAGCGCTTTAAGGCTAGCTGCGTTGAATATTGGCTTGAAGTGGCGCGATGGTTTGAAGCAATTCCGCTTCGATAGTGCTGAGCCCAAGCCACGCAATTGCTTCTTTTAGGCGCTCACCGCGAAACACTTGGACCTCATCCTTCATAGGGTTTTCGATGCTGGATTGATACATACGTGAAAATGCAAAGCCCAAATCTGAAAACGACACAAGCGCCAATTTGCCGCCAGCAATGTCCCTAAAGGCTGCTTTTTGCATGACCAAACCCGATTGTAGCACAGTGTGCGCATCAGTATGAATACGCGCATTGTCACAAATCACGCTTAATCCCATCATCGGTGTACCGTCATTGGGCAGCTGCAATAGACCCGAAATTAAGCTTTGTAGTTCTTCTGGCGGAACTTCGCCGTGAATAATGTCCAATATCAGGTGATGCGCTGGCAAAATGTGATGGTCAATCATGATGGCGCTCCCATGTTGTGATAACGCAGCTATCTTAGAAGGGTGCTTCCATTGCGCAAGTGACATCAATCTGGCTGCAAGCTAACGTCTCGCCATGCTTTTGCGCTTGAGTTTATTTCGGATTTTTGAATCCCTACCCACCATTTTGGGGGTGGTGACGCTTGTGTTCTTTTTGCTGCATCTGGTGCCGGGCGATCCTGTGGATGCTTTGCTTGGCGAAAATGCTATGGCCGCCGATAAAGAAGTGCTGCGCAAAAGCATGCATTTGGATCAGCCCCTGTGGAGCCAATACACCCAATATCTTGGTGGTATTGCGCAAGGCGATTGGGGCAAATCGATTATCAGCCAGCGCGATATTTGGGGTTTGATTACTGAGCGTTTGCCTGCCACGGCTTTGCTTGCAGGCAGTAGCTTGTTCTTAGCGCTACTTTTGGCCCTACCTTTGGGCGCTTTGGCTGCGCGCTTTGCAGGAAAAAGCCAAGACAAGGCGGCGATGACTTTTTCGCTTTTGGGCGTATCCATCCCCAATTTTTGGCTGGGGCCGATGCTGATGTTGCTGTTTTCGGTGTTGCTGGGTTGGTTGCCCGTTTCAGGTATGGAAGCCTCGGGTTCTTTGGTGTTGCCAACGATTACCTTAGGCACAGCCCTAGCGGCAGTACTCTCACGCATGGCCAGAGCCAGTTGGCTGGATTCCATGCAAACCGATGCCATTCGCACCGCCAGAGCCATGGGGGTTTCTGAGCGTACCTTGTGGTGGAAACACAGCGCGCGTATGACGGCGATTCCTGTGGTGACCATGTTTGCCCTGCAAATGGGCGCGGTGCTGGGCGGGGCAGTGATTACTGAAACAGTGTTTGATTGGCCGGGGCTGGGTTTGCTTACGATTGAAGCGATACAGGGCCGCGATTATCCCCTGGTACAAGGCTGCGTATTATTGATTGCTTTGTTTTATGTCAGCGCCAATTTATTGGCTGATTTGCTTAATCTTTGGCTAGACCCAAGGCAGAGAAGCCGCTGATGTTTGTATTCAAAGCTATTCCAAAAAGTGTGTATGTATGTTTGCTGCCGCCGCTGATGTGTGTGCTGGTGGCAGCGGTATTGTCGGTGGACAGCTATAGCGTTGATTTGCATCAGGTGTTAAGCGCAGCCAGCAGCGGCCATCTTTTGGGCACGGATGCTTTGGGTCGCGATATCTTGGCGCGTTTGGCTGAAGGTGTGGTGTTGTCATTTTCAGTTGCCATCAGTGTTATCAGCCTTTGTGCGGTGATTGGTATCAGCTTGGGCATGGTCTCTGCTTGGTTGGGTGGTTGGGTGGATAGTTTGTTGATGCGTTTTGTCGATATTGTGTTGTCATTCCCTGGCATTTTATTGGCGATTGCGCTGGCGGCGGTGCTTGGCCCTGGCGTGGATAAATTGATTATTGCTTTATCGGCAGTGGGTTGGGTGGGTTTTGCGCGCTTAACGCGCGCCCAAGTGATGTCACTGCGCCATGCCCAATATGTGGAAGCGGCTATCGCCAGCGGGCAAACCGCGCCTTATATCGCCTTCAAACACTTGCTGCCCAATATCGCTGCGCCTTTATTAATTGAGGCCAGTTTTGGTTTGGCGGCAGTGATGATTGGCGAAGCGGGACTATCATTTTTGGGCATTGGTATTCAGCCTCCAGCCGCCTCTTTGGGTACCATGATTCGTGAAGGTTCGCAATTGATGTTGGTTGCACCCATGCAGGTGTTTTGGCCCGGTTTGATGCTATTTTTGTTGGTGATGGCCGCTAATATCGGCGGGGATGCTTTGCGTGATTATTTGGATGTGCGCCGCAGTTCGTAGACATCTATGGGCACCTATTTTTCCGATTTATAAACTTTAGGCCAAACTTGGCATGCTTTTCGCTTAACTCTTGATTGCCGCGTTTCGTTTACGCGTTTTTCAGGAGGAAGAGCTGTGGATATTGCAACTATTATCGGCATTGTGGTCGCTTTTGGTTTGGTGTTGTTTGCCATCGGCGATGCGGTTACAGGATTTATTGATACGGCCTCGATTGCCATCGTAATCGGCGGCACATTTGGTGTGTTTTTGGTGGCATACCCCATGTCCAACGCTATTGGTGTGATTAAAATTATTCTGCGCACCATCCTTAACAAACCCGATTCGGGCAATGCCATTGTCACCCAATTGATTGAATTGGCGCAAATAGTGCGCAAAGAAGGAATTTTGGCGCTGGAAAGCAGGGTGGGTGACATCAAGCACCCGTTTATGTCCAAGGGTTTGCAAATGGCTATTGATGGCCAAGAACCTTCTGAAATTGAAAATATTCTCTACATGGAAATGGATAAAATTGGCGAACGGCATATGCGAGGCGCCGATATGATGACGGCGCTGGGCACGTTTGCCCCGTCTATGGGTATGATTGGTACGCTTGTTGGTTTGGTGTTGATGCTTGCCAACATGGAAGACCCTTCCTCCATTGGCCCCTCTATGGCCGTGGCGCTATTAACCACCTTTTATGGCGCACTCATGGCCAACATCATCTTTTTGCCGATGGCTGCCAAACTAAAAACACGAAGCAAAGAAGAATTGCTGGTGCACGAAGTGATTTTATCGGGCATCCAATCCTTGGTGGCAGGCGAGAATCCGCGTGTGATGGAACAAAAACTTTTGGGTTATTTGCCGCCTAAAGATCGTAAGTCATCGTTCGATTAAGCTGAGTCATAGTCATGGCCAAACGTCAAAAGAAACCAGCTCCTGTCCCGCCCAATAAAGATCCTGGAGCGGCGCTGTTTCTGGAGTTAATGATGCAGATGCTGGCATTTTTTATTTTGCTGACGTCCATCGCGACGATTGTGGATGAGCGCAGGCTGGCAGCCATTGGCTCCTTGGCGGGCACATTTAGCCCATTACCAGATGGCGCCAATATTACCCAAGGTGATGGCCCCTCCATGCCTGCCCGAGATATTGTCGAAGGTCGTACTGCACCCAAGCGCACCGCCAAAGAATTGACAGACGTAGCCAAAGAGCTGGGTTTGGGCGATGCCGTCAGCGCATTGCCGCTAGATCAAGACTCGGTGCGTGTGCGTTTTCCAGAAAACATTGCCTTTGCCACAGGCCATGTTGATATCTCAAAAAGTTTGTACCCATTGTTGGATAAATTGGCGGATATTTTTACCAAACCTGAGGTGACTGAAGTTCGTATTGAGGGTCATACCGACGATACGCCAACCCGTGGTTCCAAATATCCATCCAACTGGGAGCTCTCTGCTGCAAGAGCGATGAGTATGTTTCATGAGCTTGAAGAGCGCGGCGTGGCCAAAGGGCGCATGGTAGTGGCCGGTATGGGTGATAAGCACCCTGTTGAAGGGCAGCCTGCACTAAGCCGGCGCGTTGAAATTGTGTTGCAATTTAGACCAGTGACGGCAACCCCAGAGGTTCAAGATAATAAAGTCTCACTAGAGCCGGCACAGCGCCGTTTGACAGCGCCGCCGAGCAAGAGTTTTTAATGGCCAGAAAGAAGAAAATTGAACCCGAAGTGCTGCCAGATCCAGAAGCATGGATGACCACCTTTGCTGATTTGATCAGTTTGATGCTGACCTTCTTTATTTTGTTGGTGTCGATGTCCACCTTGGATAAAACGGGCTTACAAGATATTTCTACCTATTTCTCTTCGGCAGTATCGGTGCTCAACGCAGGTTCAGGCACTGAAATCAGCATCATTCGTCCGCTGGAATTGCAGCGTATTGCCACGCCGCGCGAGTTGATGTTGGCGATGCGTCAAAATAGTAACGTTGTCTTAAAAACCAGCACCCTGGAACACCATGTGCGGGCGCTGATTGTGCAAAATAAAATGTATTTGCGCATGGATGATGCCGCTCTTTTTGAAGCGGGCTCGGCGCAACTCAAAAGCCAGCATATTGAGGCCTTACGCCGCTTGGCCAAGATGTTAGCGACCTCGCCCGGACTTATCAGTGTCAACGGTCATACCGATGATAGACCCGTGCTTGGGGCGCAATTTGCTGATGCTTGGCGCTTAAGCTTGGCGCGAGCGGCATCAGTCTTGCATATCCTCGAATCAGAAGGCGTAGCCGCCAATCGTTTGTCGTTGGCAGGATATGGGCCATCACGGCCAATTTCAACCGATGCAACGGTGATGGGCCGCGCCACCAACCGCCGCGTAGATATTGTGGTGTATCAGTAAGTGAACAGTTTGAAAGGGAGTTTGAGTCATGGCAGATAAAGAAGAAGTCGTTGAAAAGAAATCAGGCGGATTATTACCTATTATCAATTTGGTGCTTTTGATTTTGGTGCTGGGTGTGGGCGGCTTTATTGCCTGGAAAATGGTGCAAA
Organism: Mariprofundus sp. UBA1536; assembly: GCA_002323245.1. Lineage (GTDB taxonomy): Bacteria > Pseudomonadota > Zetaproteobacteria > Mariprofundales > Mariprofundaceae > Ghiorsea. Next base: position 32,488 of record DCPU01000020.1, read on the forward strand.
TGGAACAACCACCAGTTGTTGAACAAGGCGCAGCAGGTAGCCCCGCGGAAACAGAAATGCCAGTGCCAGATGAAGAAGATGAAAGCAAACCTCCAGTGTTTGTTGATATTGCCGATATTACCATCAACTTGGCTGATGCCGATGTGAGCCGCTTTTTGCGCGCCAAAATCAAATTGGAGCTGCGCAGCGAAGAATCCACGCCTGTGATTGAGCAATATATGGTGCAAATCAACGATATGGTCATCACCCTCTTATCGAGCAAAACCTTTGCTGAAATCCGCACCCCCCAGGGGAAATACGATTTAAAAGAAGATTTGGTATATCGCATCAACCGTTTGGTGCCAGGTAAACCGATTAAAAATCTATACTTTACGGACTTTGTATCGCAATGAGTGACGTGGCTGATTCAACGCCTGCGGCAGCAGGTGCAGCGACAGAAGCAGGGGGTACGACTGAGCCTATTTTAGCGCCCGAAGAAATCGAAGCGTTGATGCAAACACTGGCACCCAGTGAACAGGCGCATGCCATGCTCGCGACGTTGCCGCCGATTGAGCAGCCCAAGGAAGTTGGCGAGTTTAAGTTTTCCGAAGAATCTGATAACGGCCCTGAGCGTTACCCGCTGTTTCAAAACTTGCAGCAGCGTGTTACTGAGGCGCTTAAGGAGCAGTGGTCGGAAGAGTTTCAGCGCGAAGTAGGATTGGTCGCTGATGGTATAAAACCCAGAACTTATGAAGATATCCTAAAAGATGATGTGGAGATGCCACAAGTCTACTTTGTGTACGACGTCGAAGGTTTTGGCAAAATGATGGTGACCTACGATTTGCAGCTGGTTGTTGCTTATGTGGATGCCATGCTCGGTGGTCAGGGCGAAAGCTTTAATGATGATGCCGAAGTGTTATCGCCTGTTGAAATGCGCTTATCTACACGTATCGCCGCATCGCTACAAAAGCTGCTGCAAGGTATGTGGGCGCCAGTGATGAGTATGCGTTATACCCTAGCTAAGATTGATGTTGACGCGCAATTTCTGGCTGTGGCACCAAGCAGTGAGATTTGTTTTTCAGTGCAATTTCAAGTGCAAGTCTCAGATAAATTGCAAGGCAATATCAGTATGCATTACCCGCGCACATTCCTTGAGCCCATTTTGGATAATTTGCGAGCAGCGATTTCTGAAGAGCCTGCAGCGATGGATGAGGAATGGGAGCGCGCCCTGCATAAAAGCATGGAGCAAGTGCCGCTTACTGTGCGCCTTGAGCTGGGGCAGTGCACATTAAACATCAAACAATTCTTAGCTTTGCGCGCGGGTGATTTTTTGCCGCTGAGCAAAAGTGAAAATGAACCATCCACCCTTTGGGTCAGCAGCACGCCCATGTATCGGGCTATGCCAGGCAGCAAAGATGGCATGTTGGCTGCTGAGCTCACAGTGCATCTGGCGCAGGATGAATAGGGAGTAAATCATGAGTGATTCCAATCAAGAGCAACACATCAAAGATGCAGCCAGTGGCAAAGGGGATGGTAATCGCGGCACCCCCCAGCAAGTGAATATGGAAGCGATTATGCATGTGCCGCTGGATGTGAGCGTGGAGCTAGGGCGGGTGCAATTGCCGCTGCATGTGGTGGCCAGATTGCATAGGGGCATGGTGTTGGATTTGAAAAAAGAGGCCAATGCTGCCGTGGATATTCTGGCCAACGGCAGGGTTTTCGCGCGCGGAGAAGTGGTTTCTGCCGATGGAAAACTGGGCGTTCGTGTGATTGAAGTGGTGCCGCAAGGCGATCGCATTCAGAGCTTGTCGTAAATCAACATGGGAGAAGCCAGCTTTGCCACCTTACTGATTCAGTCCATTGGCGCCTTGGCCTTGGTTTTGGCTATGTTTGCTGGTCTGGTTTGGTTTTTTCGTAAATTTCAGTTGCCAGTGAAAGCAGGTGTGGCAGGCCGCATGCAAGTGGTGCAACGGCTGCATTTGGATGGTAAAAATTCAGTGGTTGAAATTGCTTATGGCGACCAACATTTTTTATTGGGTGTTGGCCAAGGCGGCATCCATAAGATTGCAGATATTGAGCAAAGCACAATCAAGACGACAATTCCCGAAAAAGTTGAGCAAAGCGATGTTTAGATGGTTGGCTTTGTTATTGTTGCTGATGTTGCCACAGCTGGCAGCAGCCGATGTGCCGACGTTATCCATCAGTTTGGGAGAATCTGAAGATCCGGATGCATGGTTTACCGGCCTAAAAATTCTTGCTGGCCTCACGGTGTTGGCATTAGCGCCATCCATTTTGGTGATGATGACCTCGTTTACGCGTATTTTGATTGTTTTTGCCTTTTTGCGCCAAGCATTGGGCACCCAGCAAAGCCCGCCGACTCAGATATTGGTCGGTTTATCTTTATTCATGACCATTTTTATCATGATGCCCGTTTGGGATAAGATTGATGCTGAAGCGCTTACGCCCTATTTGAATGAAGAGCTTAAGCAGGAAGCTGCCTTGGATAAAGCCATAGCACCGCTTCGTGATTTTATGCTGCGCCAAACCCGCGAAGATGATTTGATTCTCTTTATCAACGCCGCAAATATGGAAAAGCCTGCATTAGCCACCGATACCCCGATGCATGTTTTGATTCCTTCTTTTGTGATTTCAGAGCTTCGCACAGCCTTTGAAATCGGCTTTTTAATCTATATTCCGTTTGTGGTGCTCGACCTGGTCGTTGCTTCAGTGTTGATGAGTATGGGTATGATGATGCTACCACCCGTGATGATTTCGCTGCCGCTGAAAATCATTTTGTTTGTGCTTGTCGATGGCTGGCATTTGATTACGGCATCTTTGCTGCAAAGCTTTCATTAGCCTTCGCAAAATTAAGCATGCGTATCTAAAATAACCAATAACAAACCTTCTTTTGTGATTGTGTATTGCAGTGAATTTAGCCACTGATTCTGATTCAAAGTAGCCTCCCATTACGGTTGTGACCTTGCCAGTGGTGATAGTGTAAAATTCTAGTGTTGAACGGCGATAAAAATCAATCGAGTCTGACCCCATTGATAGCGATAAAAATCAATCGAGTCTGCCCCCATTGATACCAAAAGTTGAAGGGCAGAAAGCGACGGTCATTCGCCAACCGTGATACTGTCTGCTACACTCACGTCATGGAACTAACATAAAGTCCGTGTTTGTTCTTTAATATGCAATATTGCGGAAAGTCAGGGCGTATATAGGAGGGTAATACATGGAAAAGCAAGTACACGTATTACCTAGTTAGGTATCACATGAAAATTTTAACCTATAAACGTACACACACTGGCGACCCAGACATCTCAGGGCGTTTCGGTATCAATGATTGTATGGGGCAAGTTCGAAATCATGATTTTGATGCTGTAATTGGAGTAGGTGGCGTAGGAAATGAAGCCAAAAGCTACGATATTGATGGAAAGGTTAATTGGATAGGGTTTAATCCTAAAAAAACAAAACACCCCAATGGTTGGGGGCTATTAGTTGAGTTTGAAAAGTTCGTACTTTTTGAAAATCATGGGCCTCTTCTGAATAACATCGCCCCTCTGTTAGCGAAGCGGATATACCAAGGAAAAGTGCGTTATCTAATTAGTGGATATAGTTCCGAAGAGCAAGCTGAGGCCGAAAGTATTATTCAATGGTTACTTAATGAATATCCATCAATAAAAGAAACTGAACTATCCATTCGTAGCGACAAATCCTTTTCACCTTGCTATCCAAAAATAAATAAGTCTGGTGGTAAATGCCACCTAACCCATCATTCAAGCGGGACGCCTAACGGCGCCCCTTAATTCAAACGTTATGTGCGTCTCCTATCAAACCTAAGTAAGGAAGCCAATGAGTATTACTAATTACCTAAACAACATAAATAAACGATACAAACTTGGTAATGCCACTGAGCATACTTATCGGGGTGATTTGCAACAACTGTTAGAAAGTTTGGTGCCAGAAATAAGAGCGACCAACGAACCCAAAAGACAATCTTGCGGAGCACCCGACTACATTCTGACAAAAAAAGAACTCCCAGTAGGTTTTATTGAAGCTAAGGACATTGGTGACAAAGACCTTGAAGGAGCAAAGAAAACGGGAAACAAAGAACAGTTCGACCGTTATAAAGCTTCATTAAACAATTTAATTTTTACCGACTATTTAGACTTCCACTTATACATTGACGGAATTTTTATTACAAAAATTGCAATTGCTGAAATACAAAACGGAACTATCGTTCCGCTGCCTAACAACTTTGGCAACTTTGAAAATCTAATCAAAGACTTTTGCGTTCACGTTGGACAAACGATAAAAAGCCCAAAGAAATTAGCCGAAATGATGGCGGGCAAAGCCCGCCTTCTTTCTGATATTATTGAAAAGTCGTTAACCAGTGATGAAGAAAATCAAGAAAACAGTACGCTGAAAGAGCAAATGTTGGCGTTCAAGGAGATTTTAATACATGACATCACGCCACAAGGATTTGCAGATGTTTATGCTCAAACCATTGCTTATGGAATGTTTGCAGCGCGGTTACATGATCCAACATTAGATACGTTTAGTCGGCAAGAAGCAGCTGAATTGATTCCAAAATCAAATCCGTTTTTGCGAAAGCTTTTTGGCTACATTGCCGGACCAGACATTGACGACCGCATCAAATGGGTAGTGGAAAACCTTACAGAAATCTTTTTGGCTTGTAACGTAGAAGAAATTTTAAAGAACTACGGGAAATCCACCAAAATGGAAGACCCAATAATTCACTTTTACGAAACGTTCCTAAGCGAATACGACCCAAAGTTAAGAAAGGCACGTGGCGTTTGGTACACACCACAACCCGTAGTCAATTTTATTGTTCGGGCAGTTGACGACATTCTAAAAACAGAATTCGATTTGCCACAAGGTCTAGCCGACACTAGTAAAACGACTATAAAAGTTGATAGCCAAACACCTGACAAGCGCTCGGTAACAGGCTACAAACAAATGGAGCAAGAAGTACACAAAGTACAGATTCTTGACCCAGCCACAGGAACAGGAACTTTTTTGGCAGAAGTGGTAAAACACATTCACAAAAAATTTCAAGGACAACAAGGTATTTGGAGCAATTATGTAGAAACCCATTTATTGCCACGCTTGAACGGTTTTGAATTGCTAATGGCGAGTTATGCAATGGCACATTTAAAGTTGGATTTACTATTGACCGAAACAGGATTTAAACCAACATCCAACCAACGATTTAAAGTTTATTTGACCAACAGTTTAGAAGAACATCACCAAGACACAGGAACTTTATTTGCCAATTGGTTGAGTACAGAAGCCAATGAAGCTAACCACATTAAACGAGATACACCTGTAATGTGTGTAATTGGAAATCCACCATACAGCGGAGAAAGTTCCAATAAAGGCGAGTGGATTATGAGCCTAATGGATGATTACAAAAAAGAACCAGGCGGAAAAGAAAAACTCAAAGAACAAAATTCAAAATTCATGAATGACGATTATGTAAAGTTTTTGCGATATGGCCAGCATTTTATTGAAAAAAATGGAAGTGGTGTTTTGGCTTTTATCAATCCACACGGATTCTTAGATAATCCAACTTTTAGGGGTATGCGTTGGCATTTGCTTAAAACTTATGACAAAATTTATACGATTGATTTACACGGTAATGCTAAGAAAAAAGAAACTGCCCCAGACGGTTCAGTAGATGTAAATGTTTTTGATATTGAGCAAGGAGTTTCAATTAACATCTTCGTAAAAACAGGGAAGAAAAAACCTAATGAATTAGGACAACTATTTCATTACGACCTATTCGGAAAACGAGATTTAAAATATGACTTCCTATCAAATAATAATCTAAATTCAGTTGCTTTCAACAATTTTGTTCCATTCAAAAACAGTTATCTGTTTAAGAACATTGATGAAAGAATGTATCTGAAATATAACGAAGGCATCAATCCAACAAATCTGTTTCAAGTTAATGTAATGGGTTTTCAAACTCACCGAGATAGTTTTGCTGTAGATTTTGATTCGAAAAATATAAAATCAAGAGCATCAGACTTAATCAATAAAGAAATATCCAACGAAGAACTATACAAAAAGTATTCAATTAAGGACAATAGGGATTGGAAACTTGAAAAAGCAAGAAAAGAGATTCAAACTGATATAAATTGGGAAAACAAAGTAGTTCATTGTGGTTATAGACCTTTTGACGATAGACCTTGCTATTTTAGTTATGTAATGATGGACTACCCAAGAAAGGAATTGATTCAGAATGTTTTAAACAAAGAAAATCTTTTATTGGGTATTGGTAGGCAAGGTTTAGCCGTTGGCGCTATAGATTGGTGCTTAACCACTGTTTCAAAGCATCCCGTTGACGCTAATGTGTTTAGACGTGGTGGAGTAAACCTTTTTCCACTTTATTTATATCCTGAAAATTCAGGACAACAAACAATAGAACAAACAACTGAAAGAATACCAAACCTTAATCTTGAATTAGTCAATGAAATAGCAACAAAAATTGGTTTGAATTTTTCAAACGAAAAGCAACCTAACGAAACAACCTTTGCCCCAATTGACATTGTAGATTACATCTATGCGATTCTGCATTCGCCAACCTATCGCAACAAATACAAAGAATTTTTAAAAACTGACTTCCCGAAAATACCATATCCAAAGGATTCAAATACTTTTTGGGCATTCGTAAAATTGGGCGGAGAAATACGCCATATACACTTATTGGAAAGTCCAAAAGTGGAGCAATACATTACGCAATACCCAATGGATGGCGATAATGTGGTAGGTAAACCCAAATACAAAGACGGTAAAGTTTACATCAACGACACACAGTATTTTGACAATGTTCCGCAAGTAGCTTGGGAGTTTTACATTGGTGGTTATCAACCAGCCCAAAAATGGCTCAAAGACCGTAAAGACCGCAAATTGGAGTTTGACGACATTTTGCATTATCAAAAAATCATTGTGGCACTTTCAGAAACGGATAGATTGATGAAAGAGATTGACGCAATTGAGTTCTAATAAAAAGCACATAACAAGTCAAAGCACGCGGACGCAGCAAAGCTGCGCCGGTGTTTGAGGCGATAGGCCAATACACATGCCTCATACAATTAAACAACATGAGAGTTTAATTATATTTGTCGCAGGCCTCAGTTTGCCCCTACTGTGCACGTTTCTAACTCAACTTAGAAGAAAAGGTGTCAGGTCTTGAGAAAAGGTGTCAGGTCTTGAATCTTGAAATGCAAATGAAATGTTAGGTCTATGGCTAAAATTACGGTGACAGTTTACTAAATACACACGGATTCAACTTGTAAGTGCAACTTTGATGATGGGTGGTAAGGCTGAACTATCATATACAGTAATAACCATAATTGAATAATGAATATAATGTACTTGCATTCATTATTCAGTTGCGTTTGATTGCCGCCATGATTGATCAAACCAGAGAACTCATTTTAGAAGCTGCCGGTAAACGCTTCACCCATTATGGCTATAGTAAAACCACCATTGCCGAAATTGCAGCGGATTGCGAGATGAGCGTGGGTAATGTGTATCGCTTTTTCACCAACAAAGAGGCCATTGCTTTGGCAGGCGCAGAACAAAAAATGGAAGAAAAAGCATCAGCTTGCGAAGCAGTTGTGGATATCCATGACGCCGCAGTCACGCAGTTGGCAAGTTATTGCCATCAACGCCTTGCTATGACCCATGGTATGGCCTGCAACAGTCCGCATTTGAATGAGCTGGTTGGGTTGATCACTGAGCGTCACCAGGAAGTCGTGCAGCTATATGATGGGCGCGTGCAAGCAGCAATTGAATCCATTCTAGAGCGCGGCATAGCTTCGGGTGAAATGCGTGATATGGATGTTGCCCAGTCGGCGGCTGCGATTCGTGTAGCAACATTTAAATACTGCATTCCAACATATATGCATCAGCCCATCGAAGTGTTGCAAGCCGAACTTGATGGTTTGATATCGTTAATTTATCAGGGGTTGAAAGCATGAATTTAAGGCAGATTACAGGGGCGAATCTTGTCGCTATCAGTTTGCTGGCGGGTTGCACAGTTGGCCCCGACTTTAAACCACAAGAACCAGTGAAAATTGAACAATTCACTGAGCTTAAGATGGAAATGTTATTGGATGTGTCTGCCGAACCAAGCCCAGGCACCCAGCAACTACAGCTTGGCGCAGATGTGCCTGCCCAGTGGTGGCAACTCTTTGCCTCGGATAAACTCAACCTACTTTTAGAGCAGGGGCTGGCCAATAGTTTTACCGTCGCTGCTGCTGATGCGCGCTTGAAAGAAATGCAGGAAAACCTTGGTGCCCAAGAAGGCTCTGCGCTTTATCCATCTATTGATGCGAAGGTATCAAGCAGCAGACAAAAAATTTCTGGCGCTGCTTTTGGCACTCCCCCGCGCTTATATAGTGTACACAACGCCTCCGTGAACGCTTCTTACACGCTGGACTTTTTTGGCGGTAGCAGCCGTTATCTTGAGGGTTTAGAGGCGCAGGTAAACTACGCTGCGTATCAACTTGAAGCCTCGCGTCTGACCGTGGCAAGTAATATAACAACAGCAGCCATCAATGAAGCTTCCTTACGAGCGCAAATCGAGGCTGTTGCGCAATTGATCGCTGATAGTGAATCGCAATTGTTGATGTCAGAGCAGCAATATGCTTTGGGCGCGGTAACGCAGTGGGTTGTACTCACGCGCCAAGCTGCTTTGGCCGAAGCCAAAGCAGCCATGCCAGGATTGCAACAGCAACTGGCACAAACGCGCCACTTGCTCAAAGTGTTGGTGGGTAAACTACCATCGGCTAATGATATACCAGAATTTACCTTTGCTGATTTGCATTTGCCATCAAGTTTGCCTCTTAGCCTGCCATCGGAACTGGTGCGTCAACGCCCCGATATTCTCGCTGCAGAAGCATTGTTGCATCAGGCCAGCGCCAATGTCGGCGTGGCGACTTCCAATCTTTATCCACGCCTGACCTTATCGGCCAGTTATGGCTCAGAAAGCGCCACAGTGGGCGACTTGTTTGGGGCTGGCAGTGCGGTGTGGGGCTTGGGTGCAGGCTTGCTCCAGCCGATATTCAGCGGCGGAGAATTACGCTCGAAAAAACGGGCAGCAGAAGCAGCTTATGATCAAGCATTGGCCAATTATCGTGATGTGGTGTTGCAAGCTTTCCGTGATGTCGCCGACACCCTTGTAGCGCTAGATACCGACAGACAACAAGTAGGCTTGGCCAGTGATAGTGAGCAAGCAGCGGCTTCTTTGCTGGCTTTGATGCAGGAGCAATTTGCAGCAGGCGCTGTCAACCGCATCGAGCTGCTTAACGCCAATCAACAGTATATGCAAAGCAAAGCAAGCAGCGCGCGGGCTGTAGCAAGCCAATTGGCAGATAGTGCAGCGTTGATACATGCCCTTGGCGGCGGCTGGTGGAATCAAAACAAAGCATTAGAAAACAACGAAAACAATACAGCGCCCGTAGCGGCATCGGAGAAATAAGCATGAAAAAGCGAATGATTATCATGTTAATCAGTGTGGCAGTGGTCTTTGGCGGTGTCGCAGGATTCCAGCAATTTAAAGCAACCATGATGGCCCAATGGCTCGCGGGCAACTGTCAGCCACCTGCAACGGTGACGGCGATAGAAGCAAGATTTGATGCTTGGCAAACGGAAGTGCGGGCTGTGGGTACGTTGCGCGCTGTGCAAGGCATAGACCTTGTGACGGAACGTGCAGGAACCATTGAGAAAATTCTTTTTCATTCCGGTGACGTGGTCAAAAAAGGTCAGTTGCTGTTGGTCTTGGATAGTGCTGAAGAAAAAGCCCAATTAAATGCTGCAATGGCAGCTTTGGAGCTGGCCAGGCAGACGTTGAAACGTGATGAAGCCCAATTGAAAGTCAAAGCCATTTCGCAAGCGCAATTGGATATGGATGAAGCGGATTTAAAAGCCAAACAGGCTTATGTGAAGCAATGGCAAGCGGTGGTGAGTAAACTTGAAATCAGAGCACCATTTAGTGGTCGTTTGGGCGTAACCAATATCAATGTCGGACAGTTGATGCAAGTCGGTGAAAAGATTGCCTCGCTGCAAAATACTGAGAAAATGCTGATTGATTTTAGTGTGCCCCAAAAAGTATTGGCTGTTGTGGCTGTGGGTCAAGGCGTTGCCTTGCAAACCAACACCTACGAAGGAAGAAGTTTTGCTGGGCAAATTCGAGCCATCGACACTGTTGTGGCCACCAATACACGCAATATACGAGTTGAAGCTGAGCTGGATAACCGAAACGGTGAATTGGTGCCGGGCATGTTTGCAGAAGTGAAGGTGAAAGCTGGCGAAAGCGTGTCTTACCTTACCCTACCTCAAACTGCGATTACCTTTAATGCTTATGGTGCAACGGTGTTCTTGGTCAAAGCAGGTGAAGCGGCTGAAGATGGTACAATGGGTCTTCCCAAAGCCGAACAAATCTTTATTCAAACCGGTGCAACGCGAGGGGATCAAGTGGCTATTGTCAGTGGCATTGAAGCGGGTATGCAAGTGGTGACCAGTGGTCAAATGAAGCTGAAAAACGGCACGCCGTTGATCATTAATAATTCGCACGAACCCGCCAACGAACAAGCGCCAACACCTCAGGAAGGTTAAGGGTTCACCATGAATTTTACTGATATTTTTATTCGTCGGCCTGTGCTGGCAACGACAGTGAGTTTACTCATCCTTGTGCTTGGTTTGCAGGCCATTTCCATGTTGCAGGTGCGCCAATATCCTGAAACACAGAATGCTGTGGTGACAGTCAGCACGGCCTATTATGGCGCAGATGCAAAAACAGTGGCGGGCTTTATCACCCAGCCGCTTGAATCAGCCATTGGCCAAGCTGGTGGCATTGATTATATGTCGTCAGTAAGCATCAGTGGTGTATCGACCATTACCACCACCTTGCGCTTAAATTATGATTCGAATCGCGCTTTGACCGATATCAGTTCGAAAGTAAATGCGGTGCTCAATCAGCTTCCAGCGCAGGCGCAGCAGCCAGTGATTACGGTTGCCGTGGGCGAGACGGTTGCTGCGATGTATATGGGCTTCTTCAGTACAGACCTACCCAACAATAAACTCACCGATTACATGGTGCGGGTGATTAAACCTCAGCTTGATGGTATTGAAGGCGTGCAGCAGGCACAAATTTTTGGTGCCCGTCAGTTTGCCTTACGTGCTTGGCTAGATCCGCAGCGCATGGCTGCATTTCATGTAACAGCAACTGACGTGAATGCTGCCTTAGCGCGCAATAACTACCTTACAGCCCTTGGCAACAGTAAAGGCCAAATGGTGAGCGTGGCGCTGACAGCGGCAACGGATTTGCATTCGGTGGATGAATTTAAGCAGCTGGTGATTGCCCAAGATGGTGATGCCATTGTGCGCTTGGAAGACGTAGCCAATGTGGTGCTGGGTGCTGAAGATTATAATCTAACTACTGCTTTTGATGGTCGTGATTCTGTGTTTATTGGTATCAATGTCGCGCCAGATGCCAATGTGCTGGAAGTGATTGATAGAGTGAAAGCTGCTTTCCCTGAAATGCAGGCGCAAATGCCGGTTGGCCTGACGGGCGAGATTGTATATGACGGCACCAAGTTCATTCACAGCTCGATTGATGAAGTGGTCAAAACATTAGCTGAAGCCTTGCTGATAGTGGCTTTTGTGGTGTTTATTTTCCTAGGTAATTTCCGGGCTGTGATTGTGCCGCTGGTGGCGATTCCATTGTCGATGATTGGCGCATTTGCGGTGATGCAATTCTTTGGCTACAGCATCAATTTGCTGACGTTACTTTCATTTGTGCTGGCCATTGGCTTGGTTGTGGATGATGCGATTATTGTGGTTGAGAATGTGGACAGGCATATGAAAGAGGGCAAAACACCGCTTGAATCAGCCTTGATGGGTGCACGCGAATTGGGTGGCCCGATTATAGCCATGACCATTGTGTTGATTGCGGTGTATCTGCCCATTGGTTATCAAGGTGGCTTAACCGGCGCCTTGTTCTCTGAATTTGCTTTTACGCTTGCAGGAGCTGTTACCGTATCTGGGGTAATTGCTTTGACCTTATCACCGATGATGGCGGCGAAAATTTTCCGGGCGGATCAAGATAATACTTGGTTGGTGCACAAGATTGATGGTCTGTTTGATAAGCTGCATACCAGTTATCAGCGCCGTTTGCATGGTTCATTGGAAACATGGCCTGTGCAAATTGTGATGGGTGCCTTATTGCTGGCTGGCACCATCTTCTTGTTTGCCACATCGGCTTCTGAATTGGCGCCTGAAGAAGATCAGGGTATTGTGGCGGCTCATATTCAGGGTGCGCCAAATGCAACATCGCAACAAATGTTGGGTTATTCGCATCAGGTGCATGAGCTGGCCAAAGAATTGCCAGAATATGATCAAATGTTTCAGCTCACGGGTCTGCCCACTATCAACCAAGGCATTGGTGGCGTGATGTTTAAACCTTGGGATGAGCGCGATCGTAGCGCCAAAGAATTGCAGAATGTGTTGCAAGAAAAATGGAATACGGTTGCTGGCGCGCATATTGCAGCCTTTCAATTTCCGCCGTTGCCTGGTGCACAAGGCTTGCCGCTGCAATTTATTATCAAAACCACCGATAGTTTTGAAAACTTAAATGAAGTGGCTCAGAAAGTTGTCGCTAAGGCTCAGGCTTCGGGCATGTTTTTCTTTATTGATAGTGATTTGAAAATTGATAAACCCCAGGCCACCTTGCGCGTGGATAGGGATATGGTCAGCACACTTGGCTTAACCCAACAAGATGTGGGTCAGGCATTGGGTGCAGCTTTGGGCGGTGGTTATGTAAACTACTTCTCCATTGATGGCCGTTCCTACCGCGTGATTCCGCAGGTGTTGCAGGAAGACAGGCAAAACCCAGAGCAGGTGCTTGATTATTACATCCGTGCAGGTGATGGCACGGTGATACCTGCTTCTACGGTAGCAAGTATTACCCATGAAGTGGTGCCTGAATCCATTAACCACTTCCAGCAGTTAAACTCTGCGACTGTGCAAGGGGTTTATGCGCCAGGTATTTCTCAGCAGCAGGTGCTCGATTTTATGGAGCAGGCTTTGTATGAGGTAGCTCCTGCCGGTTATACCATCGATTACTCCGGCCAATCACGTCAGTTCAAGCAAGAGTCTGGTGGTTTTGTATACACCATGCTGTTTGCCATCGTGATTGTGTTCTTGGCCTTATCGATTCAATTCAACAGTTTCCGTGATCCTATCGTGATTTTGGTGACTGTACCGCTGGCTTTGATGGGGGCATTACTCTTTATCAATATCGGCTTTACCACCCTGAACATCTATACGCAGGTAGGGCTGGTGACGCTGATGGGGCTGATCAGTAAACATGGCATTTTGATTGTGCAGTTTGCCAACGATTTGCAAATTGCCGGCAAGAAAAAGCGCGAAGCCATTGAAGAAGCCGCAGCCATTCGTTTGCGCCCGGTGTTGATGACCACGGCAGCGATGGTGCTTGGCGTGTTGCCGCTGGTATTAGCCAGTGGTGCAGGGGCGGCAGGTCGACAGTCGATGGGTATTGTGATTTTCACAGGTTTGTCGATTGGTACCTTGTTCACCCTGTTTGTGGTGCCAGCGATGTATATGCTGCTGGCAACTGATCGCAGCAAAGGCAAAGTCTAATTTTTTTATCACGTGCTCTGGTCATTTCGGACCAGAGCAGACGTCTAGGCTGATGTTTCGCGTGTGCGTTTGCAGCAGTTTTGGTATCAACATCGTTTGAATGAAACGACATCGGTGTTGTTCGGTTGGCATGATTTGAACGCTGAATTTTATGTTTCTGATTATGCAGCGTTGTTCCTCAACTCATCCTTTGGTATTGGCCCTGAAATATCAGGCAACGTGCCCACTTCACTTTTTCCAGAAGCAGGTTTGTCCGCACGGTTGTGTCCAACAAGGCGACTTGAGCTATGCCCTAGCTGTGTATGATGGCGATCCAGCCACGCGCCAATGGGCTGAAAATTTGGAAGGACTGATGTTGATTGCAGAAGCAGCTTGGCAAGAAGAGGACACAGCTTACAAAGCAGGACTTTGGCAGCACAGCGCTGAAAAGACCGCGCCAGATGGTAAAACGTTTGCCTCTGATACGGGTGTTTATGCCATTATCAACCAAGATTTGGATGGCAGGCATGGTGTGTTCTTGCAGCTTGGCTTTGCCCAGGCTGATCGTAATGATATTGCCAATTATTTGGGCTTGGGATTTGTGCATCAAGGTGGCTTCTTTGGCCGCGCTGATGATACCATCGGCCTTGCGTTGGCGCGCTGGATTTAGCTCAAGTTATCAAAGCATCTACAATTCGGCTTCCGCTGAAACGGCCTATGAGCTCACCTACAATCTCAGCGTCAACGACCATGCGCGTATTCACCCTGCGGTGCAATATGTTAGCCATCCATCTGGTGATGCTTCGCTTGCTCATGTCTGGTTGGGTCAGCTTCGCATCGAGCTTGCGCTTTAAGTATTTGCTGCGAATCCATGGCTACTTGCTAACGTTTAGGTATAACAAAGCTGGAGAAACAAGCCCCAAGATTATGGTTGTTTACGCTCTAAAAATTGCTTTGTAGTACCGGAAAAAAGGTGCTCTTGCATCATTGATGTGAAGCCCAAGCCCCGTTGCTTCATATGTTGGCTTTTCTCGCACGATATAGGCTGATTCAGAGCTAGGTCTTGGCGCCAAAGGAAACAGGCTTCATCCCCATTGGTCAAATTCAAGCTCAGCAGGTAATCGCCCTCTATCCAGCCCAAGTGTTGATGATGATAATAATCAGCAAAAAACACATCGGATGAGAGAAGCGACTTGCCTGAGAAGCTTGGTTCTGGAGGGAGTTGTAACAATTCTAATAAGGTGGGTGCGATGTCCCGCTGCGATGTGGCATATGGAATACGCTTGGCTTTCATTTGCGGCACTTGAATGGCCATAGGCACCATATACTCATGCAAATAACTGCTATGAATTTGAGCTGTATGGTCAGCCATCGCCACTAAAATGGTGTTCTTAGCCAAAGGGCTATGATGAAAGCGCTGTAAAAACCGTCCAAACGCTTCATCGGCATAATGCATGACATTTTTGTGTTTTTCTTCATTGGTTCTTGCGTCTAAAAGTGGGGTAGCATGGGGCGGCACGACAGTGTCATGGGTAGAGGTGGTGTTTACAGCAAAAAAGAACGGCTCTTTTTGCAATAATGCTTTATCCAAAAGGGCATCATACAAATCATCGTCTTGTAGCCCCCAAGAGTTATGGGCTATTTTCCCTTTGGGTAGCTCAACTTTACCGAGGCTTTCTTGAAAACCTAAGCGTTGCGCAAATGAGCCAACACTTGCCGTATCTCGGTAGGAACCTTGCATGAATGAGGTGAAGTAACCCTGTTTGTTGAGCACTTCAGGAAAACATAAGTAGGGTAAATGAAGCAATTGGCTATCTGCAATGCTCGTGCCCAAGGGGTTTTGCAAGGAGCACATGCTCGCAAAAACACCTTCAACTGTGCGATGCCCGCCAGCTAAGGTGATGTCGGAAGTTAAAGCATTAGCTCTGAAAGCATCAAAAACGGGTGTTACCGCCAACGTTTCTTGGCTGTTGTAGCTTTGCATAAATGCTGCATTCCAGCTCTCTAAAAAGATAAAAATGATATTGAATGGCTCAGGTGAATCGTGTGCAACGCGATGGGGTTCTGGATAAAGCGCCAACAATAGCTCATCGGGTTGCATTGTTGATGGGGGCAGTGCTATTTGGCTGATGCCTTTGTTTTTTGTGCTCAAGATGGCCAGTGCAATATAGGAAGGATTACTCGCTATGATGGCAAGGTTTGCATCACCGATTTTATAAGCGTGGATAGGCGATTGTGGCACTCCCGACACGCCGCCACGAACGCCGACTACCGTGACCAGCAACATCACGACTGAAAAAGCGATTTGTTTCATTAACGACATCTGTATCGCGTCTTGGAAGTATTTTCCAGTATATTTGACCCACAGCAATGCAAGCAGACCAAGGAGTACGATGTTTGAAAGAATTAAAGCGAAGCCAGTATGGAAAGCATGCTGAATCAGCTCCATCACATCACCATTGGCGGATAAAACCTCATGACCGATATGTCTTCCTGAGTCTTGGTAATAAAGGGTGTCACCCGTATGAATGATAAAAAACACCGGCAGCCACAGCAGTACATACCAGTGCCAGGATGATGAAACAAAAAAGCGCGAAACCCGATACATGATGAGCGATAAAAGCGCCATGGGCATGGCCACAGCAATATCAAAGCGAAGACCCCAAAACAGGGCGAAATTTTGATCCCAAAGGTTATATTCAGAAAACAGCGTCTGGTGGTAGACAGCAAAAGAAAAGCGGTAGCATAACGTCGCGAATGTTAAGAAAATAACAGCTAAAGCCCACCTATTCAGCAACATACCACATTCCCTTCAGCCTTTACTTATAAAATGATGCGACCCTACTTAGCAAGGGTCACAATTCAAACACAACCTCATCAGGGGGTTAATAGATATAGTGATAGCTATAAATAATCGTTTTTACTCTAGCGTCTTTAAAAATTGCCGTTTCCTTCAGCTTCTCAAGCGCATGGAATTCTTTAAATTTAATAATATTCCAAGTGTGATAAACGATTTGATTCGCCAAAGCAGGTTCCAGGTATGTTTTCACAAAGGGATACAGTGAGGCAGTAAAAGATACCGCACGCAGCGATTGTTGAATCGATAAATCATGAATGCGCTGAACTTCTAAGGCGATGGCTTGCTTATTGTTTTGCTGAAGCAGTTTTTCTATGGCCTCAGTGGGTAAATAGTAAGTGGTATGATAGCCCGCATCGCTAAATGCCTTAAAACCAGCACTTGTTGTGGACGATTCAAGTACAAGGATAGCTTTAATGCCATAAATGCTATCAAGATACTCCAATCGGTGAAGCGCCGCCGCCATATTGGAGTCTTGGATGTTTTTAATATCCACCCATATTTTTTTTATTTTATAGCTATGAACGCGTTTTAAGTAAGACTCAAACGTCTTGCCTTCCCATTCTTCTTCATCATGGCCAACCTCAAAATACCCTTGATTCTCTTGTTGCCTAAAAACAAGGTCGAGCTCAAAAGATCGCGCGCCACTTGCAAAAATGGACTCTAATTTTCCTTGATGGTTTGCTTTATGCGCAATCAAACGGCCATCGAGGCCTTCTGCAAACATCAAAGCTAAATTTTGGTGTTGATTATATTTTACAACTGCAATGCCTATGCCAACAGCCACGAAAAAAGTGATCAACACAGCAAGCGATATTTTTTTAATCATGTTTTTCCTTTTCTTGATAAGCATAAAGCAGCGCTGATGTTCTACTCAAGCCCATCGAATGCAACAGCCATACCGTACAAACAACATTCACCGAGAATGTGTTGTGTGCGTTGATGGTGCCACTTTGAGATCAGCTTCGTATAACGACAGCACATGCTCACTAAGAAACTCCAATCTGCTTTGTAAATCCAAGCCGGCCTCTTTGGTGGCAGGAACGGGCACAGGAATCAATGTATCCACACTTTTTCCAGCCAATGCAGCCTCTGCCCACAAAGCCATAGCATCTATATAACCATCAAGCGCAGTAGCGGGGTTGGGCGCGTTTTCGCAGGTGATATAAGCAGGCGGAATATCGCCAACGACCACCCACACAAAATCATCGGCTTCTTCATCGGCCGGGTCGATTTCAAAAAGAAACACCGCAAAAATATCGCCAAGACCAATGCCGAAATAGGCATTCTTAATGCCAGTGAGCCAGCTGAATTCATTTAAATAATCCATCGCCTCTTCGGCAAACGCTTGAAACGATGCTGTTTCTTGTTTGTTTTTGCCTACCATTTCATCCAATGGCTTAACTTTAGAAAAATCGAGATTCATTTGCATATTCAATCCTGCTCCTGCTTAAAGCGCACATTGCGCGAGTGGCACTCTAAGGTGGAAGGTTTATTGCTCAAGGAAGAGTTATGCCGTTGGCAGCGTTATGGGTGAATGCGCTCAATAGCGTTGGCCAAATCGAAATCGCGTTGTGAGATGCCGCCAGCTTCGTGGGTGGTGAGGTGGATGTGTACAGTGTTGAACACATTGCTCCATTCGGGGTGATGGTTTTGCTTTTCAGCCAATATCGCCACTTGGCTCATAAAGCCAAAGGCTTGGACAAAGTCTTTGAAGATAAAGGTCTTGCTTAGTTTTTCATCTTGGATGGCCCAAGGCTTATGACTTGTTTGGTTTAATGCTTCTAGTTCGGTTTTAATTTTTGATGCTTCGAATTTTGCAAGCATGTTGCCTCCATTATTATATTGCGAGGTATTTATTGTTCATTTTTGGACAGCCAATCTCCCAGGGGAGCTTCTCATGCTTCGCATTCACCTTCAAACGAACCATAAATCCGCAGGACAGCGGATTTAGGCGCACGAAGGGCGGGGCTTGCCCTGAGCGCCATGGATGGCGCGAATCAAAAGCTGCCACTTACATAGCTGCGTTTATCCTTCACTTACAGCCATAAAAAGGGGGCGTGATACTGCGCTAATCCTTGTTATGTCTGACGTTCCGGCGCAGCTATAACAAGGGGGAGAACCCCAAAAACTTTGCGTACTCCGCGGTTCAAAAATACTACAATGACTCACGGTTTTGATAAGTAATCTTGTACAATTTGATAAAGCGAGCGTTCTGCTTCTGCGGTATTACGGCCAAAGGTGATGATGCCGTCTTCGTGGCCGAACATGACGAAGGCATTGCGGTTGAATGGGTTGTTGGATTGATAGAGGTCGGCGATTTCTTCGACCATTTGGGTGGTGCCGTATTCGGCAGTGGTGGCGAGGTCGCCACGTGTTTTCATGAATTGCCACAGGGCATGAGAGTGTACGTGAATCACGGCTTGTATATCTGGGTGCACCTCGTAAATCATGGCATGGCTGAGCGCTTCGCTGCTGGCTTTGTAGGGGCCTTGGGAAAAGACGGAGAATGTTTTGAAATTGTAGCCTGAAATATAGGTGTATTGATTTTTAGTTAGGGCAGGCAGCTTTCCAGTTTGGGTGGCGGTGATAAAAAAGGTGTTAGCGCTGCTGCGCATGGAAAGATTGCCATAACCAATGCCCTCGGCGGTTTCGCCAATGAGACCCAGTGCAAATAAGCGGGTGCGCGTTGCTTCTAAACTTTCAAAATCAACAAAGTCTGGCGCAGCGATGTTGCTGTGTTCCACATGATATTTAATGACGCCATCTAGCATAGCTTTGCCATAATTGCGGCTTCGTTGGCGGGGATGCAGCCAGCTTCGGTGATAAGGCCAGAAATCAGTCGGGCGGGGGTGACATCAAAACCATAGTTGGCGGCTTTGCTACCGATGGGGGTGATGCGGAGGTTTTGCGGAATGCCGTTTTCATTGATGCCGCGCACGGTATGCACTTCATCCTCGCAACGTTGCTCAATTTCAATCTCGGTGATGCCGTCTTTGGTGCCTGTATCAAAGGTGGAAAGCGGCAAAGCGATATAAAAGGGGATGTGATTGTCTTTGGCGGCCAAGGCTTTGAGGTAGGTGCCGATTTTGTTGGCGGCATCTCCTTGGCGGGTAACGCGATCTGCGCCGGTAATCACCATATCCACCAAGCCATGCTGCATCAAATGGCCGCCAGTGTTGTCAGGGATAATGGTGTGTTTGATGCCTGCATCAAGCAGTTCCCACGAGGTGAGGTTGGCGCCCTGGTTGCGGGGGCGTGTTTCATCCACCCAAACATGGATATCAATACCACGGCGCTTGGCTTCATAAATCGGGGCAAGTGCTGAGCCATTATCAATAATCGCCAACCAGCCTGCATTGCAATGGGTGAGGATATTGAAAGATGTCAGACCTTTTTCTTGCATGATGCTCTCAATAATATCGCAGCCAATTTCGCCCATGCGCTGGCTGCGAAGCACATCTTCATCACAGATAGCGATGGCTTCGGCCAAGGTATCCGCCACCACATCGTCGCTGGATTTAACAACGTTCAGCATTCTATCAACAGCCCACATGAGATTAACGGCGGTAGGTCGCGATGCTCTTATTTTCGCAGCTTCTGCATGTATCGCAGACTTGTCATTGGGAAACTGTCGCGCTGCCAGATACACACCAAACGCCGCCACATTGCCAATCACCCCCGCGCCACGCACCGTCATATCGGCAATAGCTTCGCAGGCATCGCTGGCCGTTTTTAGTACACGTTCTCGGTTTTCAAAAGGTAAATAACGTTGGTCGATGACCTCAAGATCCCCCGATTCATTGAGCCAAAGTGGTCTGTATGTTCCATTCATGACTTGCCCTCACTGCTTTTCATGGGTGAAGTGTAGCTGAGGATGTAATAGTTTTCTTGTCCATTAAGTATTTGGGGGGCTTTAGCACTCCAGTTGAACCCATACATTGGTGCAATGGAGGATATCAATATGAACCTTATCATGATTTTTATTTTGCTGTCGCTATCAAGTGGTTGTGCCAGTTTTGCAGCACTAACCACGATACAGACGCCTGAGCATTTAAAGCAGCAGCCGCTTTTAAACATTGTCAGCGATGGCGGTGTCATTGATTTTAGGGAGAAAGGCACATTTGATGTAGCCGATGAATTGCATGGCAAATTTAAGCGATTACTTGAAACTGGTGAAGAAACGGTATTGGGTGAAATGATTACAATAAGCCGAGCTACATTTGAAGCTGAAGTGATTCGAAATGCATCAAATGAGCAATGGGATTTAGATTGTGTGGGCGAGATTCGTAACAAAGAAAAGCGGGTGGAAGAAGAACCTTTTCGCTGTCAGATAGCGCAACAGGGTAAAGCAGTTGGCGAGTTTGTACTCGTCACCCAAAGTAACGCAGCAGCGTTTAGTCTGATTGAACGGCATCATGGACACGTACAAATGCAAAAACATCGTTATACCTTTCAATCTATACATATGAGCGAGGCCGGCGGCTCTATGGAAAATTCGATACCATTCGGTTACCTCTTTTATGAGGGCAGTTCAGTAGTTGCTGTTGTGCAGACCCATGGAGATACTCATATGCGACTAGCCGCCAACCTTTCCCTAGAGGCGAGAGATGCGCTTATACTTGCAGGGGTTGCTTCAGCTCTTAGCTGGAAACCAGAAGCTGGCCAGCGCCAGCAACTTGACGGTATGTAGTCTTTTTAGTGCTTCCTTACTAGCCCTTGGCCATAGCTAAGAGTCGCGGCTACGATGCCAAAGAAGCTTAAGTTGATGCTATATTTTTTCTGTATCAAGCCGCAGAGGGCATTTGTTCCACATGCTTTTTATGTATCAAACATCATCAAGTTCAGCGCGTTTGGCCTTAGTCGGTTTTGGATGATGGGGGGAAATCGTGTTTGATATCGGCTAATGCTTCTTCTAGCGCTTGCTGGGCATCTGCTTCGTTGAATGTGTGGTGCACCAACCGCTCGGCGGCATCGACAATCAAGGCTGTGGATTGCTGTTGAATTTCTTTGATGGCTTGCTGGTGCATAAATGCTTCATCAGCAAGAAATCCTTCTTTGCGGCGTTTGAGGTTTTGTTCGAAGGTATGATTGCGGTGTTGATGCCGTGATTTGATATCGGCTTCGGCGGCGATGACGCGCTTTCTGATTTCCACATCCACTTCTGCCAGTTGGGCAGCATATTTGGCCTGAAAAGCTGCAGCCTCACGCCTTGCATCTTCAGCTTTGGCCAAGTCTTCGCGGATTATGGCTTGGCGCTTTGCTAGGGTAGCTTCGATCACCGGCAATACCCATCGCTTGAGCATGAAGAAGAGTAGCGCAAAGGAAATAAGCGTCCAAAACACTTGCGACTGAAAAAAGCTGCTATCAAATTGTGGCATGGATTGACTACCTTATGTCTGGCCATGCCCCATGATGATAAAGGCAATCACCAAAGCGTATAAAGCGATGGTTTCTACAAGTGCAAAACCAATCCACGCATATTTGGAAAGCCTAGCTTCAGATTCGGGTTGGCGCGCTACCGACTCAATCATTTTGCTGAAAATCATACCAATACCGAGCGCCGCACCGCCCATACCTGCTGCTGCCAAGCCCATACCGATGGGTACCATTGCTGTGGGGTCCATATCTAGCCTCCTTTTATACCAGAACCTTTAGTGCTCTGCTAATGCGTCATCAATATAAACGCATGATAAAATAACAAAAATATAGGATTGGATAAACGCAATCATTATTTCAAGGGCAATTTGAATCACCGTGAACCCAAGTGGCAACCATTGCAGAAACCATGGCGCTGCAAGGCCAAGCACTGCCAACACGCCCAAGGCCATATGCCCAGCCGTCATATTCGCAAACAAACGCAAAGCCAAAGTGACGGGGCGCGCCAAAAAAGAGATAATTTCAATGGGTACCATCAAAGGCAGCAACACTTTGGGCACACCTTGCGGTGAGAAAGCGCGGAAAAATCCCCAGCCATGTTTGTTAAAGCGCAGCCAAATGGCGAAGCCGAACATGCCGACAGCTAGGGTGCCTGTGACAGCCAGTTGCGAGGTGGGCGTAAACGCGCCAGGCAGCAAGCCAATCAAGTTGCAGCCTAAAATAAAGGTGAACATCGTAAACATCAGCGGGATATAATCTTTACCATCTTGATGGATATTCAGCGTGGTTTGTTTGGCGATAAATTCGTAGAGCATTTCGCCCAAAAGTTGACCGTAACCTGGAATGACTTTGGCGCGAATAAAGGCCAACTTGAGTAGTATGACCACAGTAGCGATGGCGAGCAGCATAAATACAACTGTGTTGGAAATGGATAAATCAATGGTTCCTATATGGATATCTTGGTACACGATCACTTTGAAGTGATTGATGGTGCCCGCCATATCCAAGCTCATGGTTACTCGTCCTTCTTATCAGCATGTTTGGCATCTAAATCAATCACCATCAAACGATAGAGATTGAGAAAACCTGCCATCAAACCAAAAATAGCAAAAATGCATAAAAAAATTGGCCTTGTATGCAGCCATAGATCAAGGAAGTAACCGATGGTGAGGCCTATCATGGTCGAGGCCACTATTTCAGAGCCAACCCGAAGCCCCCATTGATGGCCGTGAAGATGTTCGTCTTGTTTGAGTTTTGTCATAGCGTATTCCAAGCATGAGACAAAAAAACACGATGACTCATGCGCGTTTAAAGTAGTCGAAAAACCATAAAAAATCAATGCGTATGAGATGGTCAGCTTGTAAAGAAGTTTGGAGGTTGATTGTTCATTTTTGGTCAGCCAATCCCCAAGGGGAGCTTCTCATGCTTCGCATTCACCTTCAAACGAACCATAAATCCACATGATAACGGATTTATGCGCACGAAGGGCGGGGCAATCTCTGAGAAACCAGCTGTACTTAGACAAGCGCTAGCATGATGATTACGGTTGCAGGCCGCGTTGGTTATCTAGGAGTTGTATTTGAATAAGTTGGCCTTGAGTCTGTTTTGTGTGTTTTGGCTTAGCCCTGCTTATGCAGCTGAGCGAATTTTGGCGCTGGCTCCGCATGTTTGCGAAAGCTTGTTTGCCATTGGCGCAGCAGATCAAGTGGTCGGGGTGGTGGATTATTGCGACTTTCCAGAGGAAGCCAAAAGCAAGGCTCAACTGGGTGCATTTCACCATATCAATGTCGAAGCTGCGCTTGCGCTCAAGCCCACACTGGTTATTACTACGGATACCAACACAGCTGCGATTCGGGCTTTGAGTGATTTGGGTGTAAAAGTGGCGTTAAGTGCCCCAAATTCGGTGGATGGCGTAATGCAGGATATCTTATTCTTAGGTGCGTTGACTGGGCATACATCTGATGCAGAAGCCCTGGTTGCTCAGATGCAGCAGCAACTGGCCAAAATCAGGGCGGAAACTGCAAATCTATCCGTACCCACATTTTATGAGGTTTGGCATCAGCCACTTTACACCATTGGCAGTAAGGCTTTTATTCATGATGTGATGAAGCAGATGGGCATGAGAAATGTCTTTGCTGATGCCCATATGGATTCTTTGCGCATACCGATGGAAGTTGCGTTGGCAGCTAAACCCGAAGTGGTGGTGGTACCCACTGAAAAGAGGGATGTGGAAGCCCGTGAATTATTTTGGAAACAATGGTTGGGTGATGATGTGATGGTGTTGCGTGCCAACCCGGATTTGTTGCACCGCCCTGGCCCGCGTTTGATTGAAGGCATGCGTGCGCTACTGCTTCAGTGGCAGGAAAAAACCGCAGAACGTGTAACGGTGAAGGCCTTATGAACGATCAAAGAACATGGCCTTTATTACTTAGTTTATTGGTGCTGACTGCTGTAGTCATGGTGGTTTCTCTGGGAATTGGCAGTCATTGGATTTCGCCATTTTCCCCGGCGAGTGAGCTGGATTCGCGCATTTTATGGGAGCTGAGGCTGCCGCGGGTGTTGATTGCTTTTGCTGTGGGAGGTCTGCTGGCTTTGGCGGGTGCTTGGTTTCAAGTGTTGCTGGGTAACCCTCTGGCTGAGCCCTATGTGTTGGGTGTGGCCAGCAGTGCGGCTGTGGGTGCTGTAGCAGGCATGATGTTGTTTCCTGAAACCATCTGGGCAATGTCGCTGGGCGCCTTTGCGGGTGCATGGATTGGTATTGCTTCGGTGTTGATGTTTGCCCACTTGGGCACAACCCGTTTGTTGCTGGCTGGGGTGGTGTTGGCAGCCTTTTGGTCGGCGATTTTGATGTTGTTACTGGCCCTGATGCCTGAACGTGGCGTGGCTTTAGCGTATGCTTGGATGATGGGCGATTTGTCGCGCTCGGACATAGCGTTACCTTATTTGCTGCTGGTTTGGGGTGGTGCTTTGCTGGCAGGATTGGTGCTGGCCAGGTCGCTGGATAAATTATTATTGGGTGAAAAACATGCGGCAGCACTTGGTGTAGATGTGCGCAAGTTGCGTTTTGGCTTGTTATTGTTGGCTTCAGCGGTCACTGCGATTGCGGTCACTGCGGCTGGCACCATTGGCTTTGTTGGTTTGATTGTGCCGCATTTGATGCGTTTGTTGCTTGGCAGCTTGCACCGCGCTGTCTTGCTCGCTTCAGCTTTTGGCGGCGGTATATTGTTAATCTTGGCCGATACTGCCGCGCGCACAGTGATTACACCTGCGGAGTTACCCGTGGGCGTGCTCACGGCCATGATTGGTGTGCCTGTATTTTTGTGGCTGCTGCTGAGGGCGCGTTAAATGCTAGTGATTCAAGATTTAACCCTGCATCGTGGTAAGAAGGTCTTGCTCAGTGGGCTTTATGCTGAGTTTACAGCTGGGCAAGTGGTGGTGGTATTGGGGCCAAATGGGGCTGGTAAATCCACCCTGCTGCAAAGCATGCTGGGCATGTTTACGCCTGCGGCAGGCCGCATCACTATCGATGGCAAAGCTGTGGCAGAATGCTCGCGTCAAGATTTGGCCGAGAAAATGACATGGCAGGGCGATTTGCCACCAAGTGAGTTTGGCCTCACCGTGTCGCAACGTTTGCACCTTTCGGCCAATGGGCCAGATGAAGCGAAAAACCAGCAAGCCATGACTTTGATGGACTTAGCTAAGCTAAAACATCGGGCTTTGGATGCATTATCCAGCGGCGAGCGCCAGCGCGTTGAAATCGCCGCCACTATGGTGCGGGATAATCCGATTTGGTTGATGGATGAGCCCACTGCACATCTTGATTTAAGACATCAAGTGGATTGTTTGCAGTTGATGAAAAAAGAAGCCCAACAAGGGCGTTTGATTATCACTGTGCTGCACGACTTGCAGCAGGCTGCAGCTGTGGCCGATACGGTGATTCTTTTAGATGGAAATGGCGGCGCTGAAGTCGGTGTGGCCAATGAAATGCTCACGCCTGAACATTTGATGCCAGTCTTTGGGGTACAGATTCAGGGTGAAGGGAAATTATTAATGCCGATGTATTTTGAGGAAAAACAATGAAAACACGTGATCGCCGGCAGGGTGTGATGCTGGTGCACACCGGCGAAGGCAAAGGTAAATCATCATCGGCTTTTGGTGTGACCTTTCGTGCTGCGGGTTGGGGCATGAAGGTTTGTGTGATTCAATTTATCAAAGGCAAATGGAAAACAGGCGAGCAACGTGCCGCTGCTAAATTTGATAATATTGAATGGCATGCCATGGGTGATGGTTTCACCTGGGATACGAAAAATCCTGAACAGGATATCAAAACCAGCCGTGAGATTTGGGAATTTGCCAAAGAAAAAATTGCATCGCATGAATTTGATTTGGTGGTGCTCGATGAAATCAATTACTGCTGTGGTTATGGCTGGTTGGATGGGCAAGAGATTGTTGATTTCTTGCAAGAACATCGCCCGTCTTGGATGCATATGGTGTTTACCGGTCGCGATGCTGCGCCCGAAGTGATCGCTTATGCCGATACGGTCACTGAAATGAAGCCCATCAAACATGCCTTTGATAAAGGCATAATGGCTGAACAAGGCGTTGAGTTTTAAATGACGCTGCTGTTTGTTGCCCACGGTTCACCTGCGCCAGCTTATCGCGCTGAAGCAGAAGCCTTTTTGGCGGCTTGGCAGTTGAACTATCCGGGTATGGACGCGCAGTTGAGTTATATTGAAATGGAGCCCTTGTTCGCTGACGTGTTGCAGCTTTTGACAGAGCCAATATTGGTGATGCCCTTATTTTTACATGAGGGTAAACACTACCGAGAAGATGTGTTGGCCGTTGCCCAAGCTTCGGGCACACAAGTGCATATGCTGCCGGCGCTGACTAATTTGCAGGTCATGGCCGACTTGTTGCAAGCATCATGTGCCAACGAACATTTACAGAACGCGCATATGGTATTGTTTACCCATGGCGCCGGTGGCGCCAAGGCGCAAGCAGCCATCCAAGCTTTGGCGACAACATTTGAAGCCCGCACCCAGCGGCCTTGCAGCATTGCCTTGGCCATGGGTGAGCCAAGCTTGCAGCAAACCCTGACTCATGTTGCCCAAGCTGGGGCGAAACAGATACAGATTGTGCCGCACTTTATTTTTGGAGGCGCGTGGCAGGTTAAGGCGCAATTGAGCATGGATGTGGTGATGAGCCAATTTGGCTGTCAGATTCAGCTTGGTACACCACTGCATGCTAACCCATTGTTATTAAAAGCTATTTCTCATCTTTTATCGATTCACAATCCGTAAACGTATAGACAAACTTCAATTCAGCCCTAACATGTGGCGTGTTTTAGGTGCTAAGAAGATGAAGTCCATCTTCAAAGTGAAACGGGAAGTCGGTGCGGGATATCAATCCTAAGTCCGACGCAGCCCCCGCTACTGTAAGCCAGACAACGCTGTTTGAAACGCCACTGAACGCTGTTCGGGAAGGAAAGCAGCTGCGAATGAAGGCAAGCCAGGAGACCGGCCTAAATCAGAAACCATTTTTGGTTTCAAATCGGATAATGCTTCGGTGGGAGGCTGGTCGATGGGTCTCTGATTTTTTCTCACCAGATATCTGCTCTTCCCTTCTCCATACCCAACATGCCCGAATCAAAATTTAGCATTTGCGCGGCGGGCGCATGGAGAAAACTTTCATGAAACAACAATTCAAACAACATATATGTAGGGCATCCCTTGTGATGTTAACGAGCTTGGCGCTTTTGCCAACAGCACAAGCTGCCAACACCATGGCACCCGTGGTGGTGACAGCGCAACGAATGGCCACCAACCCAGGCAACGCCAGCGCTGACGTGACCGTGATTTCGCGCCAAGAGATTGAAGCTTCACAGGCGAGCAATGTGGCCGAGTTATTGCGCTCACAAGCAGGGTTGGATGTGGCATCAAGCGGCGGGCCAGGTGGCAATACATCGGTATTTATTCGTGGCGGCAATAGTGGCCACACATTGGTATTGCTTGATGGTATGCGCGTTGGTTCGGCCACAGTGGGCAGCTTTGATTGGGGCAACTTTTCTACCAGTGATATTGAGCGCATTGAAATTGTGCGAGGACCACAATCATCACTGTATGGTGCGGATGCTATGGGTGGTGTGATTCAAATTTTTACCCGTAAAGGTCAATTGGGTATGCAAAGCACGGCAAGTTTTGAGTCTGGCACGTATGGCACCAAAAAAACAAATATCGCTGTGCGTAGTGGCGATGCTAAGGGCGCAACCTACGGCGTTAGCTTTGAAGATTATCGCACGGATGGTTTTTCAGCGGCCAGCAATGGCACCGAGGCTGATGCCAATAAGCGCATCACACTTGGTGCACAAATGGATTTTAGTTCCGGAAAAATCGACACGGCCATCAACCTGCGTCGTAGCGATGCAACCACTGGCGTGGATGGTTATGATGCGGTGACGTTTACCTTTGGTGATATTCAAAACTATGAGCTGAACAACACTCAAACCACTGCGGCGATTAAGTTTACGGATCATATGTCGGATCGATATGACTCCAGCATTCAATTTTCGCGGGTCATTGATGATGTGGTAGCCACCGACCCTGTGAATTTGCGAAATAACTCCGACTTTAAAACCACCAAAGACCAAATCACATGGTTGAATCAATATGATACTGCAGATGGCAGCATGGTGTTGGGTTACGATACCCATACCAGCAAGGGTGATAGCAACAGTGCAGGTTTGCATGAGACCATGACCCAACATGGTGTGTTTATGTCCATGCTTTCCGATGGTTCTTCTGCGCAATGGAATGCTTCTGTGCGTTATGATAAAAACTCAGCCTCAAGCAATGAAACCACCTACAAATTGGGTATGGTGTGGCATCTTGCTGATGCCATGCGCTTTACTGCCAATTATGGCACGGGCTTTAAAGCACCAAGTTTGAATGATTTGTATTTTCCTGATGATGGCTTCGGCACCAAAGGCAATCCGAATTTGAAAGCTGAAACCAGCAAGAGCTGGGATGTTGGTTTGGAATACAAGAGTGATGCAGCGCTGTTGAGTGTGGTGTGGTTTAAGCAACGTTACGACCAACTCATCGCTTGGGAAATGGACCCTGTCACGTTTGGTTTTAGCCCTAATAACGTCAACAAAGCCACCAGCAAGGGGCTGGAGTGGCAAACGGCTTACCGTGGCTCATGGGGTTTTGTGCGCGGCAATTACACCACGCTTTCTGCAACCGATGATGACACGGGCAACTGGCTGGCACGTCGCGCTGAAAAATCAGGTAATGTGGTTTTGGGTACGGATTTTGGCGGATTCCACCTTGAAACCGAAATGAACATGGTGGGCAAACGTTTTAACGATAATGCCAACGTAACGGCGCTGGATGCTTACAAAACTTATCATTTGCGCTTGGCTTATGCGATGACGGATTCGTGGAAATTGCATGGCCGCATCGACAACTTTAAAGATGTGGTTTACGAAGAAGTATCTGGTTATGCCACGGCTGGCCGCACGTCTTATGTTGGCGTAAGCGCAATCTTTTAATGAACTTTTCGCCACGTGTTTCTTGGCTGATTGCAGTGTCTGCTGCATTGGCAGTGCATGGGGCGATTTTCGTTTTTTTGTTTGAAAGCAAAGATCATGTGGTTTTATCTGCAGGAAATCATGTGGATGTGGTTTGGGTGGAGCAGCAACAAGCCAAAGCGCCATCAAGCCCTAAGACTGCTACCCAAGTTGCAGTTGCGAAAACCGCTGCTGTTTTAAGCACTAAAAACCAGGCAAACCATGAAGTGAGGCAAGCTGAGCATAGCTTGAAGCAAGTGGTGCAACCCAAGACATTAGAAACACCAACAATGTTAAAACAAAACGAAGTGGCTGAAATCGCTGAAGCTAAGCAGACAGTTGCTGAAGCTGCGGATATGCCAGCTGTTCAGGAAACACCAGCCCAATACAGTCAACAACTGCTGCAACATTTACGCTACCCTTATTTGGCGCAGCGCAAAGGCTGGGAAGGCGAAGTTGAATTGCGATTTGCGGTGCGTAGCCAAGCTGTAGAGGCCTTGCGTGTGTTTTCATCCTCGGGTTATCCCGCTTTGGATGATGCTGCATTTCAAGCGGTGGCATCAGCAAGCATTCCGATGACCGATGGTTTATATCGTTTGCCTGTGGTGTTTAAACTGCGATGAATGCCTTGATGATTCAGGGCACAGCTTCGGGCGTGGGTAAATCCGTGTTGGTGGCTGGGCTTTGTCGCTTGCTGGCGCGCAATGGTGTGCGTGTGGCGCCCTTTAAACCGCAAAACATGAGTAATAATGCTGCCGTGACTGTTGATGGCGGCGAGATTGGCAGAGCCCAGGCCTTGCAGGCGTTTGCTGCTGGCATAGAGCCCACTGTGGATATGAATCCAGTGTTGCTCAAACCCGAGGGTGATTGCACTTCGCAATTGGTGGTGAAAGGCAAAGTGGTGGGCAAGCTGGAGTCGGTCAACTTTCGAGAAGACAGGCAGCAATGGCTGGCTACGGTGCTAGCATCATTTGCGGCATTACGTGCCGCTTACGATGTGGTGATTGTCGAAGGTGCAGGCAGCCCTGCAGAACCCAATTTGCGTGCTGGTGATATTGCCAATATGGGCTTTGCTGAGGCGGCTGATATTCCCGTTTGGATTGTTGGCGATATTGATTGCGGTGGTGTGTTTGCATCACTCACAGGCACTTTAGCTATTTTATCAACTTCAGAGCAGGCGCGCGTGCAGGCTTTATTGATTAATCGTTTTCGGGGATACCGCAGCTTGCTTGATGATGGACTGACTTGGCTTGAGCAGTCTACGGGTAAACCAGTGGCGGGCGTGATGCCTTGGCTGCCTCTACAATTGCCTGAAGAAGATGCGCCGTATCGTTTGGGTAAGCCGCAAGCCAAAAGCCAAGCCACGCTTCAGATTGCCGTGTTGATGTACCCACGGGTTAGCAATCTTGATGATATCGATCCGCTAGCCGCGGAACCTTCTGTAGCGCTGCGTTTGATCAATCGCCCGGAAGACTTGCAGCCTGCGGATGTGTTGATTCTGCCTGGCTCCAAGCATACAGCTGCCGATTTGGCATGGTTGCGGGAAATGGGGTTTGAACAAGCCATCAACAAACATTTGCGCTATGGCGGCAAGTTGTTGGGTCTTTGCGGCGGCATGCAAATGCTTGGGCAAACCTTGGTGGATGAAGCTGGCGCTTTGCAAGGTGAGCTTGTGGCGGGTCTGGGCTTGTTGCCGATTCACACCAAGCTACAAGCTACCAAAACGCTCAAACGCCTAGCCCGGCAAGCGATTTGGCCCAAACCCGTTTGGGTGACGGGGTATGAAATTCATTATGGAAATGGCCCTGAAGATGAGGAGCTGTTCCCTTTTTCGCATATTTCCAGTGATGATGCGGTGTGGGGCACTTATGTGCATGGCTTATTTGAAAGCGGCGATTTCCGTCAAGCTTGGTTGTTCGCTATGGGTGCAAAGCAGGCCGACAATACCGACCACGAAGCACGGGTCATGGCCTCATTGGATTTGCTTGCTGATGCTTTGGAAGAGTACATCCAGCCTGAGCTACTAAAACCCTTGTTCAAGCGCGGTTCCCAGTCATAACAAGACATTTGCACAGGCCATGATTATGGTGTGCAGCTTGTTAAATTAATTTTTTCAATTGTTGGAGAGATAGAACCATGGAAAAAATCCAAGTTTTGATTTTGATGGGCAGTAAAAATGACATGTCCGTGATGCAAAAAGCTGAAGCTGTGCTTGATGAATTTGGCATTGCTTATAAAACTTTGGTGCGCTCCGCGCATCGCACCCCAGATGCCACAGTTGAAGCGATTAAAGAAGCTGAATCTGCAGGTTGCCAAGTGTTTATTTGCGCAGCTGGTATGGCCGCGCATTTGGCGGGTGTGGTTTGCTCAAAAACCATTAAACCTGTGATTGGTGTGCCGATTGCTTCAGGCGCGCTGAATGGTCAAGACGCATTGCTGTCCACAGTGATGATGCCTCCGGGTATGCCTGTGGCGACAGTGGCCATCAATGGCGGCCGTAATGCTGGGATTTTGGCAGCGCAGATATTGGCGCAAAATGATGCGGAAATTGCCCACAAGATTCGCTTTGACCGCGCCCAACAAGCCGAAGCTATTCTCAAAGAAGACGAATAAAGCTGATGTCCCGCCGTGTTGATACACGTGCGAAGTTGCGAACACTACAAGCGGGGCGAAAGCTCCACCAGGGTGGGCTGCTGGCACACAATACATCAACTCTGGCAGGTATCACCGCCTTACCAGGCCACAACAGAGCTGTAAGCAAAGCCCAGCTTTTTAAGCAGCGCCGCAAACCCTTTTTATTATTGGCCGATAGCAAGCGCACGGCGCTAAAACAAGCCATCTGGCTACCCAAAGCCTTGCGCCAACTGGCCAATTCATCATGGCCAGGGGCCGTGACCTTGGTGTTTCCCGCGCGCAAACATTTGCATGAAGCCTGCTATCAAAAGCGCACCATCGCTGTGCGCGTCGATGCCAACCCGGAAGTGCGCAGGCTGGCCAACATCAGTGGTGGTTTATTGCTTTCCAGTAGTCTTAATCGCCGTGGGAAACCCGTAGAAAGCATCAATCAAAAACTCAAGTTTCGCTGGCAGCGACATTTCTTAGCCATGCTTAACCATGAGCAAAGCTGTGGGGTCGCCTCAAAAATCATTAAAGTGTTAGCTAAAACACACAGGGTAATTCGCAAATAGAGCAGTTCTAAGATGATGAAAGGAGGGAGGTTATGGAAAAGATAAAGCAAGGAAATAGGCTGGTTATTGCGGCATGGGCAGTTTTAGTTGTGTCTGCTGTGGTGAGTGTTTTCATGAAAGACTTTTCTTGGCTTGCTAGGTCAGGGTCAGTTGCGGTGCTGTTTTGTGGTATAGCAGAGTACAAACTGATGAAAGTTCGGATGCCTCCATCTGGAAGTGTCCCCGTACTTAATGTTGAGGGTAAGGTTTATCGCCATTCACGGCGCTCATTTACAACCTCACCAATCACTACAATCGCAGGGGAAATGCCTTGCAGGTTTCCTAAAAGCACATCATTAAGCGTGCCGTAATCTTGTTGTTCTTCGGGCGTGCTGACGGCGTGCAGGATGGCAACTGGTGTGCTGCTTTGCATACCTGCACAGACCAAGTTTTCGGCTATGCTGGGTAGATTTTTGGTACCCATATAAATCACCAATACAGGGAAGGCAGCGACAAGGGCTTGCCAATCCATGCGTGATTTTTCGGCAGCCTCATGGCCCGTGAGAAAAGCCAAAGCGCCGTTGACGGTGCGGTCGGTGACAGGAATGCCAGCCATGGCCGGCGCTGCAATGCCAGAGGTGATGCCAGGGATCACACGAAAGGGGATGTTGGCATCAGCCAAAGCGCGAATTTCTTCACCGCCGCGGCCAAACACGAAAGGATCGCCGCCTTTGAGGCGGACTACGCGTTTACCTGCTTGCGCCAGAGATACCAAAGTATCGCAAATATCCGATTGCTGGGCAGAAGGTTTGCCGCCGCGTTTGCCTGCAAAGACTTTTTCGGCATGAACTGATGCCAGCGCCATGACTGCATCGGACACCAAAGCATCGTAAACAATCACATCACAATCTTGAATAAGATTGGCCGCTGCTAAAGTGAGCAGCCCAACATCACCAGGGCCAGCGCCTACAAGCGCGACTTCACCGGATTGCAAGGGAGTATCGAAGGGTCGAAAAGATGAATTCATGTTGGCGAGAATAGCGGTAGATGTTGCATCATCCAAGAACTAGCCCTGTTTAAACCGCTTCAAACTTTCTTCCCAGGCACTTCCTGCGTATGGTGTCGCGATGAAAAAACTTAAACTCGTGCTTTTGGATAGGGATGGGGTCATTAATTTTGATTCGCCCGACTACATTTTAAGCCCGGATCAGTGGCAGCCCATTCCGGGAAGTCTTGAAGCTATTGCTTTGCTTAAAGATGCGGGATTGTTCGTGGCGATATGTAGCAATCAGTCTGGATTGGGTCGTGGCATGATGAGTCAAGACATGTTTGAAGCGATTCAAAATAAGATGGTGGCGGCTACCCAAACCGCAGGCGGTAGCTTTGATGTGATTTCATATTGCCCTCACAATCCCGAAGCAGGGTGCGATTGTCGTAAGCCCAAAGCAGGGCTTTTGTTGCAAGTGTTGCGTGAGCTTGGGGTGAACCCCGACGAAGCTGTGATGGTGGGCGATTCTTTGCGCGATGTGCAGGCGGCGATTGCGGCAGGTGTATCTGCTGTGTTGGTGAGCAGCGGTTATGGTGATGCGCAAAGTATATGGCAAAAGGCGCAAGCTTTGCAGCCAGGTATCAAGATGTATGACAACTTGGCTTCTTATGTGGAAACCTTGTTACTTAAGAACTTTGGAGAAGGCGCATGATTTATATCAGGTCGTTGTTGTATTACCTCATTTTTGCGCCAAGCACGATTATTATCGCCATGTTGGTATTACTCGGTCGTTTGTTTGGCCGCGATTTTTCATGGTGGGTGAGCCGGCTTTGGGGTTGGTGGTCGGATAAATTATTGCGCGCTTTTTGCGGTATTAATTTTGTGGTGGAAGGTATTGAAAACGTACCTAAAACACCTTGTGTGGTGGTGTGTAAACATCAATCCACATGGGAGACCACAACATTGCCTGTGGTGTTGCCACCATTTGCCTGGGTGCTGAAAAAAGAATTGATGGCCATCCCCTTTTTTGGTTGGGCGCTGTATGCCCTTGGCGCGATTCCCATTGTGCGCTCCAACCCACGCGATGCACTCAAACAAGTGATTGAAAAGGGCACAGCCCAACTCAAATCGGGCCGCTTTATTGTGATTTTCCCAGAAGGTACGCGTGTAGATGTGGGCGAGACAGGCAACTATCAGCCAAGCGCGATGATGTTGGCGAAAAAAGCAGAGGTGGCAATTTTGCCAGTTGCCCACAATGCTGGCTTATGCTGGCCGCGTGGCACCATTCTAAAATATCCGGGCACCATCACTATACGGGTGTTGCCAGCTATTTCTGCCGAAGATGTGCAAGCTGGCAAGCGCAATGATTTACTGAGCGATTGTGAAGCACTCATTGAAGCCGCTTGCCGCGATCTAGGTGCGTAAGTAGCCATCATGAAACGGTTATGTCACTTTCATTGTCTTGGTCTGTTGTGTTTTTTGCTGCTGCCTATGGCCGCGCAAAGTGTGGAATTTCAATGGCAAAATGAGGCGGGTGAAACGCAAAGTTTGGCTTCGTATCAGGGTAAGCCTGTGTTGCTGCATTTTTGGGCCAGTTGGTGCCCACCATGCCGAAGCGAAATGCCGGATTTGGTGCAGTGGATGAAAGAAAATCCCAATGTTGAAGTGGTGATTATCTCTCTGGATGACGACCAAGCCGATGCAAAAGCCTTTCTCAAGCAACACGGCATGAATTTGCCAGCCAATATGGCCAACATGCGCGATATGTCAGCTTTGGCCGTGCGCGGCTTGCCCGCGAGTATCGTGATTGATCGCAACAGCAATGTTGCAGCGCGATATATGGGTGATTTGCAATGGCTGGATGCCAGTGTCAGTGCAAAGGTGTTGCTGTGGTTTTAAAACAAAAGGTGGGTTGTTTTCTCCTTGGAATATTGATGCCTATGGTGGCCAGCACATCTGTTTCTGATTTGGATGCTAAGCAACAACATGATTTGGCTGCTGGCAAAGTGGTGATTCAAAAGTTAAAGCATGAAAATGAACATATGCATGCGCTTAATGGTTATATGTTGGTGCAAACACCGCCAGCGGCTTTACTAAAGGCAGTTACGGATTTTTCCGAATTACCCAAGTATACCCCGAATTTGGAGCGCATTGATGTGCTTGAATCATCGGCGAATAGTGCTTTGGTCAATTTTGAGCTGGCCTTGCCATTCGGCGTCAAAAAACGCTACCGATTATTTTTGAATTATGGGCAGGCTGACAAGGAATTTGGTCAAGGAGCAGAGCAGATGACATGGCTCATTCAGCCTTGGCCAGAATTAGAGCCTGAAGAGACCATCAAATTTACTTCTGGTTATTGGTTGATGCGGCCGACAGCCAAGAAAAATGAAACCCATCTGACATACCATACCGAAACCGACCCCGGCGAAGTGCCGTTTGGCTTGGGCTGGATTGTGGAATATTTAACCAACAAAACCGTAGTCGAATTATTATCCAACACACGCGAGAGGGCTGAGCAGCAGTGGCAAGCATTACCAACACATTAACATCTTTTTTTAAATTCATAGCGATTTTCGGTATTTTCATGCTGTTTTCTGCGCCAATTCAAGCTGAAGAGGCACCAAAGCAAATGCCGCCTTATGGTGAGCTCTTGAGTTTGCCTGAAATCATTTATGATGATTATCTCAACGCTTACGATCGCGTTTTCGATTGGGAGCAAGCGCCTTATTGGTGGGCTGTGGGTTTATCCACTGCTGCGTTGTTGGCGACCGATGATAAATGGATTGCTGAATCGCAACGACTAGGCCGTAAATTGCATCTTTCTGAGAAGGATCGCACCACAACAGTGGCATCTTATAAGGACGTTACGATTCTGCGTTTACCCCGCGATACAGGTTCATTTATGTATTTTATCGGTGATGGTTGGACGCACGCATCCATTGCTGCCGGCTTTTTGGCTGTGGGCACATGGGGCGAAAACGAAAAAGCGTACAATGTAGGCTATCAGCTGATTGAAGGTATGATTTCCACCACGATTGCCACGCAAACACTGAAACACATCACGGGCCATGAAACGCCTGATCATGCCAGTAAACCGGGTGGCCGATGGGACTTTTTTCCCAATCAGCGCGCGTATTTTGATTGTGTGCCTTGTTATGATGCATTCCCATCGGGGCATTTGGCAGTGGGTAGCATGACCCTGACGGTGATTGCCAAAAATTATCCTGATAATCCTTGGATTGTGCCTGTGGGTAGCACATTGCTGAGTATGTTATCGTTTCAAATGATGAACAATGGTGTGCACTGGGCCAGCGATTATCCGTTGGCTATCGCCTTGGGTTATACCTTCGGTACCATGGCTTATGAACGGGGCTTACGAGAAAGTAATGCTATGGGCAGTGGTGCTGTGGTTAACAATGCCATACAGTGGACACCACTGCTGCTGCCAGAAGGGCTGGGCTTAGCTATGCGCTATGATTTTTAGCTGAACTGCGGAGATTGAATCTTGGCCATGAAACAAAGCAAATATTATGTAGGTTTGATGTCTGGCACCTCGCTGGATGGTATTGATGCCGCAGTCATAGCTATGGATGGTGATGATATTCGTTTGATGGCGTTTGCTACATATCCGCTTGAAAACAAACTAAAAGAGCCGATTTTACGCTTAAATGCGCCAGGATTTGATGAAATTGATGCGTTGGGCATGCTTGATAGGGCATTAGGTTATGCTTTTGCTCAAGCGGCTCTGGATATCATCAAAAAAGCCGATGTAACACCCGAACACATCACTGCTATTGGTTCGCACGGACAAACGATTCGTCATCGACCAAATGGATTAAGTGATTCGCATGCGTTTACTTTGCAAGTGGGTTGCGCTGCCACCATTGCTGAGAAAACAGGCATTACCACTGTTTCTGATTTTAGGCGTCGTGATATCGCCGCCTTCGGTCAAGGCGCGCCGCTGGTGCCGTTTGTGCATCAGCGTTTGTTTGCTGAAAAAGGAAAAAATATCGCTGTGCTCAACATAGGTGGCATTGCCAATATCACTTATTTGGGGGCAGATGGTCAGGTGCTTGGGTTTGATACAGGGCCGGGCAATATGCTCATGGATGCTTTGATGCAGACCATGACAGATGGCCGCTTTGCCTATGATAAAAATGGCGAACTTGCTGCTACTGGGCAAGTAAATCAACCACTATTGGATGTTTTGCTGGGACATGCGTTTTTCAAACAAACACCACCCCGCTCCACAGGCCGCGAAGATTTTGGCGAGGTCTTGCTCGAAAAGGTGATGGCTGTGGATATTGCCGATGCTGACAAAATCGCCACCGTGACCGAACTGACGGCGCAGAGCATCGCTTCAAGTTTTACTTATTTGCCTGACGTACCCGAAAGTTGCCTGCTTTGCGGCGGTGGTGCGCATAACCAACACCTTAAAAACAGACTGAGCAAATTGCTCGCACCGACTGTGGTGCAAACCACCACCGACAAAGGATTGTCGGTCGATGCTGTGGAAGCTGTGGCTTTTGCCATGCTCGCTGCGCAAACACTTAGCGGCGAAACCAACACCCTCGCCGCAGTCACTGGTGCCCAGAATGATGTCTGCGGTGGCCAAATTACCCCCGGTAAAAATTGGAAAAACATCTTAAAAACCCAATAAATTAAAGGGTTATACTAGGCGTTGACTTAGGGTGAGCGGCTTTTAGCTTGCTGCCTCTTGATGAAACTACTTTTTTAGGATGAACCCCCATGAAAATGACCGGTGCGGAAATATTTGTTGAATGCCTGAAGCGCGAAGGCGTTGAGGTCATTTTTGGCTATCCGGGTGGCGCGGTGCTCCCCATTTACGATGCTATTTTCCAACAAAGCCATTTCAAACACATTCTTGTGCGCCATGAGCAAGCTGCATTGCATGCGGCCAATGGTTATGCTCGTGTTTCCGGCAAATGTGGTGTGTCGCTGGTAACATCTGGCCCTGGCGCAACCAATGCGGTGACTGGTTTGGCTGATTCCAATTCCGATTCGATTCCCAATGTTTGTTTTACAGGGCAAGTGCCTTCTTACTTGATTGGCACAGATGCTTTTCAGGAAGCGGATATCATTGGTATCACGCGCTCAGCCACCAAACACAATTTCCTTGTGAAAGATGTCAAAGATTTGGCCAAAATTATTCGCCAAGCCTTTCATATTGCCACGTCAGGTCGCCCAGGCTCTGTGGTTGTTGATATACCAAAAGATGTTGGCTTGGCTTCTTGTGAGTTTGTTTGGCCTGAGTCTGTGGCCATGCGCTCGTATCAGCCTGTGGTTGAAGGCCACCCTGGCCAAGTGAAAAAGGCCGTAAAAGCCATGTTAAAAGCCAAGCGCCCAGTGCTTTATTCGGGTGGTGGCGTGATGAATGCACGCGGCTCTGCGGAACTTTTGCTCAAGCTTTGCCATCAATTGAATGCCCCTGTGACCAATACCTTGATGGGTTTGGGTGGTATTCCTTACGATGACTCGCACTTCTTGGGCATGCTTGGTATGCACGGCACTTACGAGGCTAATATGGCAGTGTCGCATTGTGATTTGTTGGTGTCTGTGGGTGCGCGTTTTGATGATCGCGTTACTGGCCGCCTTGATGCATTTGCGCCGGATGCAAAAATTATTCATATCGATGTGGATCCAACGTCTGTCTCGAAAAATGTGCATGCTGATTTGCCGATTGTCGGTGATGTGGCTGTGGTGTTGCAACAAATCTTGGATGAAATCAGCCATCAAGGTAAAACGCATAATATTGAAGCTTTGAAATTGTGGTGGCAGCAAATTGTGGAATGGCGCGAAGTGAACAGCCTGGGCTTTGAGCAAAGCAATGAAGGGCCAATCAAACCACAAACTGTGATTCGAAAGGTTCACGAAATCACCAAAGGTGACGCCATTGTGACTACAGACGTTGGTCAGCATCAAATGTGGGCGGCGCAACATTATGGCTTTAAGAAACCCCATCGTTGGCTCACTTCTGGTGGC
The DNA here is from genome assembly GCA_002323245.1 of Mariprofundus sp. UBA1536. Lineage (GTDB taxonomy): Bacteria > Pseudomonadota > Zetaproteobacteria > Mariprofundales > Mariprofundaceae > Ghiorsea. Next base: position 72,105 of record DCPU01000020.1, read on the forward strand.
CTAGGCACCATGGGTTATGGCCTGCCTGCAGCTGTGGGTGCGGCCATGGCTGCACCTGATGAGCCTATTGTGTGTTTCACAGGTGATGCCTCGATTCAAATGTGTATCCAAGAATTGGCAACGGCTTACCAATATCGCCAAAAGATTGTTGTGGTGCTGCTCAACAACGCCTACATGGGCATGGTTCGCCAATGGCAAGAAATGTTCCATGAGTCAAGATTCTCACATTCGTATTTTGATTCATTGCCTGATTTTGCCATGTTGGCAGAAGCTTATGGTGGTGTGGGCTTGCGCGCTGATACGCTGGATGAATTGGATGCGGCTTTGGCAACAGCCTTTTCTACCCAAGAAAGCTTTGTATTTATCGATGTGGCGGTGGCCAAAGAAGAGAATGTATTCCCAATGGTGCCTGCAGGGGCTGCATTGAATGAGATGGTGTTGTCATGAGACATACAATTACAATTTTAGTGGAAAATGAGTTTGGCGTTTTAACGCGTATTGCGGGTTTGTTTTCTGCGCGTGGTTACAACATCGAAAGCTTGAGCGTGGCACCTACCATGGACGAAACAGTGAGCCGTGTGTCGTTGGTGACCCGTGGTGATGAGAAGGTGATTGAGCAAATCAAAAAGCAACTCAACAAACTTATCCCCGTGATTAAAACTGAAGATATCTCCTTTATGGTGCATCTTGAGCGCGAAATGTTGATGGTGAAAGTGAAAGATAGTGATGAATCACTTGCCTTGGCTGATGAAGCGCGAGCGAAGATTGTCGACCATGAGCAAGGTTCTTACTTTATTGCTGAGCTTACGGGTAAAACTGAAAAGATTGATCAGTTCCTTAAAGATATTGGTGAGAAAAACATTATCGAAATCACGCGTACTGGTCCTGTGGGCATGCGCCGTGGTATCGAGGGGTTTGTGGTTTAGTCATGGCAAAGATTATTGATGGTAAAGCCCTCGCCAAGCAGCTCAAAGATGAGATGCAGGTTGAAGTGACTGACTTGGCCAAGAGTTTTGGCCGCGCCCCAGGTTTGGCCGTGATTATTGTTGGTAACGACCCTGCATCGCATGTGTATGTAAAAAACAAAAAACTAAGCTGTGAGCAAGTGGGTATCCGATCATTTTCGCATGAATTGGGTGAAGACACTACGCAAGAGCATTTGCTGGGTTTGATTGCCGAGCTTAATAAAGATCCGCGCGTGGATGGCATTTTGGTGCAGTTGCCATTGCCTGCTGCTATTAATGCAGAGCGCGTACTCAACGCCATTGATGCGAATAAAGATGTGGATGGCTTCCACCCTTACAATGTGGGTTGCTTGGCGGTGCGTCAGCCCGCGCTGCGCTCGTGTACACCTTATGGCTGCATGAAGCTATTGGAAACTACAGGCATTGATTTGCACGGCAAAGAAGCAGTGATTGTGGGCGCTTCAAATATCGTGGGCAGACCTATGGCTTTGGAATTGTTGTTGGCAGGCGCAACAGTGACGGTTACACATCGATTCACGCAAGATTTGGCCGCACACATTCAGCGCGCAGATGTGGTGGTGGCAGCAGCAGGTAAACGCGGCTTGATTCGTGGCGAGTGGATCAAAGAAGGCGCGATTGTCATTGATGTGGGCATTCATCGTTTGGAAGATGGCTCGTTAACTGGCGATGTCGATTTTGAAGAAGCAGCCAAGCGCGCAGGCTGGATTACTCCCGTGCCTGGCGGCGTAGGACCCATGACCATCACCATGCTTATGGCCAACACCATCACAGCATTTAAACAACACGTGGGTATGGTTGCTTAACAACACCAACGTTTAACATATTTCAATCTTTACCCTGTGGCAAAAAGCAGGGAATCTATATTTTCGGGACAACACCTTGATTTCTACAACTGGTATTACAATGCAATTTGGGCAAAAGCCCCTGTTTGAAAACGTGACGGTTAAATTTGGCGATAACAATCGATATGGTTTGATTGGCGCCAATGGCTGCGGCAAATCGACTTTCATGAAAATCCTTGGCGGCGATTTGGTGCCAACCTCGGGTTCGGTGCAAATTGGTGAACACCAACGTTTGGGTAAATTGCGCCAAGACCATTTCGCATTTGAAGAGTTCAGCGTCCTTGATACGGTGATGATGGGGCATGAAGAGCTTTGGAAAATCAAAGTGGAGCGCGATATTTTATATGCCAAGCCAGATTTTAATGAAGATGATGGCATGCGTGCAGGTGAGCTGGAAGGCCGCTTTGCAGAGCTAGATGGCTATAGCGCTGAAGCCAACGCTGGCGATTTGCTCATTAGCATGGGTATTCCAGTAGCAGATCATTTTAGTTTGATGAAATCCATTGCGCCGGGCTCAAAATTGCGCGTGCTGCTGGCGCAAGCCTTGTTTGGTAGCCCTGACATTATTTTGCTGGATGAGCCAACCAACAACTTGGACATCAATGCCATTCGCTGGTTGGAAACTGTGATTATGGCGCAAAATGCGACCATGATTATCATTTCGCATGATAGGCATTTCTTAAACACTGTATGCACGCATATGGCTGATGTGGATTACGGCGAAATTCGTTTGTATCCAGGCAATTACGATGCCTACATGGTGGCTTCTACCTTGGTGCAAGAAAAACTATTGCAAAGTAATGCCAAGAAATCAGAGAAAATCGAAGAGTTGCAAGCGTTTGTGCGCAGGTTCTCGGCCAATGCTTCCAAATCCACACAAGCCCAATCGCGCGCCAAACAAATTGATAAAATTCAATTGGATGAGGTCAAACCATCCAGCCGCATTCGTCCGTTTATGCGCTTTTTGCAAGATAAGAAATTGTTCCGCGTGGTGCTTGAGCTTAAAGATGTGAAAAAAGGTTTTGATGATGGCCTTTTGTTTCAAAAGCTGAGTCTTACGGTCACTGTGGGTGAGCGTATTGCGGTGATTGGTCCCAACGGTATTGGTAAAAGTACGCTGATGCGTTGTTTGGCGGGTGATTTGGCCATTGATGGCGGCGAAGTGAAGTGGTCGGAAAATGCCCAGATTGGTTATTATGCCCAAGATCACTCAGCTGATTTTAAAGAAAATGTCACGTTATACGATTGGATGGCACAGTGGAAAAAACCAGAACACGGCGAGCAAGAAATTCGCGGTGCTTTGGGTCGGATGTTGTTTTCAACCCTAGCCATTGGCAAAAAAGTGCAGCAACTCTCCGGTGGTGAGCAAGGACGAATGCTGTTTGGTAAGTTTATGTTCAAAAACCCCAATGTGTTGTTGCTGGATGAGCCTACCAACCATATGGATATGGAGTTTATTGAATCCTTGAATATGGCTTTGGAGCAGTATGAAGGCACGTTGATTTTCGTGTCCCATGACCGTGAGTTTGTATCGTCGTTGGCCACGCGCATTATTGAGCTTACGCCTGAGGGTATTCACGATTACCAGGGTACATACGAAGAATATCTCCGAACCCAAGGCGTCTCCTAGTCATGAGCAGCAGGATGCTCGCTATCTGCGTTTTTTGCCTTGCCAATAGCGTTGCTATGGGCTTCGGCGCTCGCCTTGATATCGCACACCCTGCTACCCATGTGTTGTTTTACAAAAACAAACTATGAGAAGTGCGATGGCGAAGCATATTTTGGTGAAAACCAAGGTAGAGGCTGAGCAATTGAAAGGGCGGCTGGATAAAGGTGAGGACTTTGCGGCTTTGGCTCGGAAGTTTTCGTTGTGTCCGTCCAAGAAGCGCGGTGGTGATTTGGGTGAGATTTATCCTGGGCAGTTGGTGAAGTCGGTGGAGCAGGTGATTGCAAAAAAGCCTTTGCATCAAGTGCACGGGCCAGTGAAAAGCCAATTTGGTTTTCATTTGATTGTTACATATTTTCGAAATTAATGCGTGATCTGGCGTTTGTTCCCACCAACAAATTTGCACAAACACGTTATGCTTTTTAGGTTATGCACATGCAAATAGATAAACAACCTGCGCCAACGGCGAAACAGGTCACCCCGATTGAAGATGGGAATACCAAACCACTCAAAAGCTTAGATACCCTTTTTATCAAAACATTTGGCTGCGCCATGAATGTGTATGACTCCTCGCGCATGAGTGATTTGATGAAACAAGCCTATGGCCTGCGTATTGTAGATGACCCAGAGCTTGCCGATGTGATTTTGATGAACACCTGTTCGATTCGCGAGAAAGCCGAAGAGAAAGTGTATTCCGATCTTGGCCGTTACAAACAAATCAAAGACAAACGTCCCGATTTGATTATTGGTGTGGGTGGCTGCGTGGGTCAGCAAGAAGGCGAGCGCATTCAAAAACGCGCCCCTTATGTGGATATAGTGTTTGGCCCGCAAACTTATCATCGCTTGCCTGAAATGGTGAAAAGCATTCGCCGTGATCGGGTACGTATCACTGAAATTGATATGCCTGAGATTGAGAAATTCGATCATCTACCTATTCCTAAAGTGGAAGGTATTACAGGTTATGTCACCATCATGGAAGGCTGCGATAAATTCTGCACCTTCTGTATTGTGCCCTACACGCGTGGCGCTGAAATTTCACGACCTGCAGCCGATATTTTGCTGGAAGTGGAGCAGTTGATTGCCGCTGGCGCTAAAGATATTTCCTTGCTGGGTCAGAATGTAAACGGTTATCGCGGTGAAGGCACGGATGGCGAGACCTGGGATTTTGCACGGCTTTTGTATGCAGTGGGTGAGCTCGAAGGCATGCAGCGTTTGCGTTTTTCCACCAGCCATCCCATGGAAATGACTACCGATTTGGCAGAAGCTTTTGCTGAAATTCCTGCTTTGATGCCATCGATTCACTTGCCTGTACAATCGGGCTCAAATGCTATTCTCACCGCCATGCATCGTAGCCATCAACGTGACGATTATTTCAAAGCTATTGATGAATTGCGTTTGCACACGCCAGATATTTCGTTGTCATCGGATTTTATCGTTGGTTTCCCAGGCGAAACCGATGAAGATTTCGAGCAAACCCTCGATTTGATTCGCCGCGTGGGTTACGACTTTGCATTTTGTTTCAAATACTCGCCGCGCCCAGGTACACCTGCAGCCAAAGCTGAGGATAATGTGCCAGAAGATGTCAAAGATGCGCGTCTGCAAATTTTGCTTGATGAGTTGCGCGTGCAATCAAGAGAACGCATGGAGCGCCAAGTTGGCAAAACTGTGGATGTGTTGGTTGAGCGCGCGGGTAAACACGATGGTGATTTGCAAGGACGCACCCCGGATTTCCGTCTTGTGCATTTTGCGGGCAACCCACGTTTAATCGGGCAAACCATTCCCGTGAAAGTGGTCGAAGCGTTTGGTATGTCGCTTCGTGGTGAGCTTGTTCTTGCAGATTAAACCTGCACTTTCTTTTGCTTGCCCAGAACTTGATGCCCAAGCTTTGTTAATGATTGGCGGGGCCAATAATAGTAATCTCAAACGCATCGAAGCTGATTTCCATGTGCAAATTCATGGCCATGCTGGCCAGTGGTCAGTGGTGGGTGAAAAGGCCGAGTTGGCGCTGGTGGCTTTGCAGGCGCTCAAAGAAAAAGCTGAGGCCAAACAACAAAACCCTAGGGCAATTGACGATGTTATGCGCGAAATTCGGAGCCAAGATATGCAGTTAGACAATGAATCAGACCTCATTACCTTGGCCGCAGGGCGTAGAAGTATTCAAGGAAAAACGCCCAATCAGCGTCGTTATATCAGCGATATTCAACACCATACCCTCACGCTGGGTATTGGTCCTGCAGGTTGTGGTAAAACCTATTTGGCCGTGGCGCATGCTGTGGTGGCGCTGCAAACCCATCAGGTGGAGAAGATTATTCTTACCCGCCCTGCGGTTGAAGCAGGTGAAAAGCTGGGCTTCTTACCTGGTGATTTGCAGCAAAAAGTGGATCCGTATTTGCGCCCGCTTTTTGATGCTTTGGCAGATATGATTGGTGCGGAAAAAATGGCTGCATTTATGGAGCAAGGCACCATTGAAATTGCACCGCTTGCATATATGCGTGGCCGCACGCTCAATGATGCCTTTGTGATTCTTGATGAAGCGCAAAATACCACTCGCGCGCAAATGAAAATGTTTCTCACCCGTTTGGGCTTTGGCTCAAAGATGGTGGTCACAGGTGATGTGACGCAAGTGGATTTGCCCAAAGAATCCGATAGCGGTTTGCTGCATGCCTTGCATGTGCTTGAGGGCGTGAAAGATATCGGTGTGTGCAGGCTCAATAGCAAAGATGTGATTCGTCATCGGTTGGTGGAGCGTATTGTTAAAGCTTATGATAAACATGATTGATATTTTTGCCGATGAAAATGCTGAAATACTCGGTGATCAAGATAGTATCGCCGAGGCGATTGCACTCACATGCAGCTTGGCGAAACATTTAAACCAGCCTTCATTATGTGTTCGCTTTGCCGATAATGATGAGGTGCAGCAGCTCAATGCCCAGTGGCGCGAAAAAGATAAGGTGACGGATGTGTTATCGTTTCCCATGTTAGACGCTGATGAGCTGGCAGCGTTAGACGATAACAATGAAGAATTTTTGGGTGATATTATTTTGGCTGAGCCGTTTGTGCGCGAAGAAGCCAAGCGCTTACATTTAAGCCCAGCAGACCATGCGCTGCATTTGATTGTGCATGGCACATTGCATTTGCTGGGTTATGACCATATTGACGATGATGAAGCCGAAGTGATGCAACAGTTGGAAAATAAGGTGATGTTGCAATTGGGATTGCATCAGCCGTATAGCTTTACAAGCATTGATGAGAAGATAGTGGGGAACACATGAAACAAACATTGCGACAACGTTGGCGCATGAAGATTCTGAATTGGTTGCGTCCGGGTCAAACTGAGCATGAATTGCTGCGTTTGGTCAAACGCGCAGAATGCATTCAATCCGATGAGCAACGGCGTATGCTGATTCAGGCTGTGGAATTTCATGATACACGTGTGCGTGAAATCATGACCCCGCGTTCGCACTTAAAAGCTATCGATGTGAATATCAGCGCTGAAAAATTAGAACAAGAAATCCTTGATGCAACCTCCACCCGCTTGCCCGTGATTGATGGTGATCTTGACCATATTGTTGGTGTCGTGCATTTGTGGGATTTGTTTGCTGCTAAGGTGCGAGGCGAAAACATTGTGTTGCGCGATATGGTGCGCCCATGCCCGAAAATTTCGGAATTGCAGCGTGTGACGGGTCTTATTTCAGAAATGCGCGAAGGCAGTCATATCGCCATTGTACAAGATGAATTTGGCGGCACAGCTGGTCTGGTCACACTTTCAGACTTACTTGAAGAAATCGTGGGTTCCATTGATGAAGGCACGAAAGAAATTGATGCCGGTATCATGCCAAGATCGGATGGTAGTTATGAAGTATTGGCCTTGGTGCATGTTGAAGATTTATCCAGAACGCTTAACCGCAAGCTGCCTTATGGCGAATACGACACGATTGGTGGTTTGGTCACACACCATTTGGGTCGTATTCCGATGATGGGCGAGAAAATGACAGTGGCTGGTGTAGAAATCACAGTATTACAGGCTGACCCGCGTCGCGTAGTTCGCGTTAAAGTTAAAGTTTTAAAGAAAAAAGCCTAAGTACCGACGAATGGCGACCATGGATATTATCACCACGCTCATGGCGGCTTGGATGCTGCTGGCGGGAGTGAGTTTTTGGTCGTATCGCCAAGAGCTTGGTTTATCCAAAGCCATGCTTATCGCTTCGGTGCGTGCGCCTTTGCAGCTGTTGCTCCTGGCTTTTGTATTGCATTGGTTGTTTGATATCCAATCGCATTGGGCCGAAGCAGGCATTATTGCTCTGTTTTGTATTTTTGCAGGGCAGACAGCAGCGTCGCATCACAGCAATTTCCGCCATGCTTGGATTGCATCCAGCGTGGGTTTGATGGTGGCATGTGCCATTACCCTGCCATGGTTGGTGCTCACCGGCGCTCTGGATGATAATGCGCGCACGCTTATTCCTATGGGCAGTATGGTGGCAGCCAATAGCATGAATGCTGTGGCTATTATGTTTGATAGGCTATCTCCCAAGGATGTCGGTGCGGCTATTGTCGATGTTAAAGAGGGGCTGCGTACAGCTATGATTTCGCCGATTAATACACTCAAAGTGGTTGGTATTGTGCATATGCCAGGCATTTTTGTGGGTATGATTTTGGCTGGTAGCACGGTCTTTGCAGCAGCTACCGCGCAACTTGTGGTCTTATACATGATTGTCGCCTCAAGCTTTTCAGCCTGTGTGATGAGTTTTTTTATGATAAAATATTTGCAAAAAAACATTGTGGATGAATGAGTGAGTAATATGGAAATCAAAGCAAGCAATATCGCCGTGATGGCTTCGGGAAAAGGCAGCAATCTGCAAGTTTTGTTAGATGCGATTAAAAGTGGTGCTTGCCCAGGGCAGGTGGCCTTGGTGATTTGCAACAAGGCCGATGCGCATGCATTGACCATCGCTAAAGATGCGGGTGTCCAGCAAGTTTTGTTTATCGACCCCAAAGCTTATGCCAATCGCGAAGCCTATGATGCAGCCTGCGCCCAAGCCATTGAAGATGCAGCTTGTGCTTGGATTGTACTGGCTGGTTATATGCGCATTTTATCGGCAGATTTTGTAAGCCGCTTTGCAGGGCGCATTATCAATATTCATCCATCCCTGTTGCCTGCATTTGTTGGGGGTGATGCCGTGGGCGATGCGCTTAAACACGGCGTGAAAGTGGCCGGCTGCACCGTACATCTGGTGACTGAAGACTTGGATGGTGGCCCGATTTTGGCGCAAGCATCTGTGCCAGTGCTTGAAGATGATGATTGGCAGACGCTGCATGCGCGCATTCAGTTAGAAGAGCATAAAATTTATCCACAAACAGTTGCTAAACTCTTAAGCCAAAGCTTTACTGTTGAGGGGCGCAGGGTGCGCTGGCTGTAAAACAACTTGTATGCGATGTTATGGGTGTTAATTTGCTTTTGAGAGAGGGAGTGGAATATGAATAAAATGTTTGGTTTGGTGCTGTTATTGGCTGCAAGTTTAGCGCCATCATTGCTGCAAGCAGCAGAAGTGCGTAATGTGAATTTTGCGGTATTTCAAAAAGAAGATCCTAAGTTTGAATTTGAGGCGATTGTTGAAGGCAAGTTCAGTGATTTTATTGCGGCCATGAAAGGCGCGCAATTGCTAGCATTAGCGCACACCGCCAATGCAGTGGATGGTGATGTGATTACAGTGCAAACCAGCGTATTGCGCGATGAAGCCGGCTCACTTGGCGATTTTGGTACTGATTGTCAGCTTAGCTTTAAAGACGAAAGCGTGGGTACTGATTATTCCTATTTGCTAGGCGGCCTTTGTAAAATTATCCGTGTGGGCCGTGGTATGAATCAGCGTATCCTTACGGTGATTCCGCATACCAATATTCCAGATACCACACAGGGTTTTGAGGGTTGGTTTTTGCTGGAAGAAGATGAGAAAGATGGCGTAGCCTATTATGCCAATGTGAGCGAAGGCTCGCATCAATAAAAGAAAGCAGAATTTTAAAGCTAAGAACGCCTTGATTTGTGATGCAAATCAGGGCGTTTTTGTTTTAAGGGGTTATTTGCCGATACAAAATTCGGAGAAGACCTTGTCGAGAATAAATTCGACATCGCCAATACCGAGAATTTCGCCCAAAGCTGACCAAGCTCTGCGCCATTCCATGGCGGTTAAATCAATCATCTCTTCGCGGCCCAACATGCTCAAACCCTTTTCAATAGATTCAAGTGAAGTGGCCATAGCAGTGCGATGGCGCGCTGATGTAATCATCGCACCTTCATCGGCCAAATCGATATCGCCAAGTTGCGCACCAATAGTGTCAACAATACTTTGTAAGCCGATGTCACCTTTGATGGATAAAGGCACAAAACCAACAGGTAAATCAATGGATGCTTTGTCCATTTTGTTCATGATAAACATATCACAATGTAAATCAGAGAAATGGGCTTTGGCATCCCAGGTTTCAGGGCGGGCAGCATCAGCCACAAAAATCACCAAATCTGCTGATTCAGCAGCGATTTTGGCGCGGCGCACGCCTTCTTGCTCGACCACATCATCGCTATGACGCAGGCCTGCAGTGTCGGCCAAACGGATGGGGATACCATGAATTTCAAAATCCACTTCCAGCACATCGCGCGTAGTGCCAGCAATGTCAGTCACAATGGCTCTGTCGCGCCCTGAGAGGGCATTGAGCAGGCTTGATTTGCCCACATTGGGTTCGCCCACAATCGCCACCGTTGCGCCCTCAAAGAGGCGCTCACCCAGTTGCGATTTTAACTGGGCGCGCATGGGTTGAATCAATTCCAGCTCAACACGCTTGCGCAATTGATCATAAAACAGGCTAGGCACTTCATCTTCAGGGAAATCCAAACAGGCTTCCACATGCGCCACCACAGAAGTGAGGTCATCCATATACTGATGAATACGGCGGCCAAAAGCGCCATCGAGTTGCTTTTGCGCCTGGCGTGCTGCGCGCAAGGTGGCGGCATCAATACAAGCCACCACAGCTTCAGCTTGGGATAAATCGATTTTCCCATGTTCCACAGCACGGCGTGTAAATTCACCGGGCTCAGCAGCGCGGCACCCAAGTTCCAATGTGCGCTCAAAAAGAGCGCGTAACAAAAGGGGGCTGCCGTGGCCTTGTAGCTCCACAGTGTCTTCGCCTGTATAGGAGTTGGGGCCTTTGAAATAAAGGGTTAATCCATGGTCGATGGTTTCATGATTGGCATCATACCAGTGTTGGAAATAGGCATGGCGGGGTGTAAACGAAGTTTTGGTGGCGCATAGGGTTTGCGTGATGCTTAAAGCCAGTGGGCCTGAAAGTCGGATAATGCCAATGCCACCCCGCCCTTGGGGGGTGGCAATCGCAGAGATAGTGGAGCCAGTTAACATGCTTTCTCATTCAAAGCGAAATAGCGATTTTTGCACAAGCGCAAGGCATTTTCAGCGCAGCGCACTGCTTGTGCGCGCGCGGGAAATAACGAAGTGATGTGCAAAAATAGCATTTCCCTATGGGCTGCGTCCCAAATGAACGCTCTCAGCGTTATATGTCGCTTATTTGAAACAATCAAATTGCTCTCCATATGCCTTGATAGCGATCATTTGTAACAGCAGCGCTTTAATGAGAAAGGATGCTAACGGGCTCTAATCAACATTCATGCTTTTCATCACCATACGTTGTTGGATGATGGAAAGAACGTTGTTCACAACCCAGTACAATACCAAACCAGCTGGGAAGAAGAGGAACAATGCCGTCATCATAATCGGCAGAAATTTCATTACCTTAGCTTGGATTGGATCGGTTGGTTGTGGGTTAAGCTGCATTTGAATATACATCGAAATACCCATCAAGATTGGCAAAATGAAAAACGGGTCTTGCACCGACATATCTTCAATCCAGCCATAAAATGGTGCCTGGCGTAGTTCGATAGAAATCAATAATACTTTATACAAAGCAAAGAAAATAGGCATTTGCAGCAAGATGGGTAAGCAGCCACCAAGCGGGTTTACTTGATGTTTTTTATACAAGGCCATGACTTCCTGGCCCATTTTGGCGCGATCAGAACCATATTTATCTTTAAGGCGCGCCATTTCAGGTTGAAGCTTGCGCATAGATGCCATGGAGCGATAAGCGCTTTGTGTAGGCACAAACAGGATAATTTTAATGGCAATGACCATCAAAATAATAATCACACCAAAGTTGGAGATATATTGGTTCATCCATAACATGACTTCATGCAATGGTTTGGCAATAAAGGCAAACCAGCCGAAATCAACGCTGCGTTCAAGCTCTACGCCAGTGGCTTTGAGACCTGTTGATTCCTTGGGCCCCACGTAAATATTGTTGTCAAAAACCATGTCGGATTGATCTAGGAAACCATCGGTGAAATAGCCCGCCTGGTAAGTGCGCCCATCGCCCTTGTAGTAATAGCGGTAGCTTTCTTCCTGGTTGGCACCGTAAATGGCAGTGATGAAATAGCGACTCATGATGCCCGTCCAGCCGCCCATAGCATATTGTGGTTTGGTATCATTAAGTTCATCGTAAGTGATAAGCTTTAGCTCATCGTTGAACAGGCTGATAGGACCATTGTGTTCATTGTAGGTATCCAGCCCTTCGGTGAGGGGGTTTTTCTCTACCACTTGGCGATATAATTTAAGGCCAGCGCCGCCAACCAATCGGTCTTTCACATTAAACAAGTAAGAACCTTGATTAAGGGTGTAAACACGAATCCATTTCACACCGCCATCAAGCATACCTTCAAAGGTAGCCACAGTTTGGCTAGCGGTTTCGTCCAAGGAAACCAATTTAAAGGGTTCAACTAGTTTTTTGCCCAACACACCACTGCCCACATAAGCTTCGCGATATTGACCCGTGGTGAGCATTTCCACTTTGGTTTTATCGTCGAGGGAGAGTTGGTATTTCTTAAGCTCTGCATCAGTCAACCAGCCGCGTTCATTCACGCTCACTGAGAGTACATCGTTGCCGAAGGTTTTGACCACTGCAGTTGAAAGTACTTCCCCAGAAGCAGATATGCTTGCTGGTTGCGCTGGCGTTGCGGCTACACCATCTGCTGATGGGGTGGAAGTTGCTGATGCATTTTGCGCAACGTTGTTGCTGGCAGCTTGTTCGGTGTTTTGCGGCGTCACATTCGGTTGTGGCGGAAATATCCAGCTCCAGCCCAATAAAACAGCCATGGAGAGCGTGACAGCTAAGATAAGATTTTTCGATTCCATTTGGTTATTCCCTAAAAATAAAAGTGATTAAAATATGCAGTTTATGGCAGCGGGTCGTAACCATGACAGGATGAGAAAGGATGGCAACGGAGAATGCGTTTCAGTGCCAGCCAGCTTCCTTTGATTGCCCCATATTTTTGCAAAGCTTCAAGCGCATATTCCGAGCAAGTAGGTATAAATCGGCAGCGTGCAGGCAGCATGGGTGAAATAAAGTAGCGGTAAAATTTCACCAGCCCCATCAATACAGTCTTCATCGATTTAAGCGGGTAAACGTTTGGCTAGCGTATCCAAACATGTGCTTATGAATGATTCACATACATCGTCTGCTTGAAGTTTAGCGGTGGGGATTGCCAAAATATCCATGGTTGAAAACCGGATGTCATGTTGGCGGAAAGCATTACGTAAACAGCGTTTAAGCCGATTCCGTGTTACTGCATTGCCGTACTTGGTAGAAACAGCAAGCCCCAAACGCGCATGAGAGCAATCGTTTGGGGCTATCACTAGATTCAATCCTGAAATGGTGAAACGTTTGCCTTGTTTCATACGAGCAAAGTCAGCCTTGGTAACTAGCCGATAAGCACGCGGAAATTGATTATGCAGATAAACGTTTGCGACCTTTTGCACGACGACGGTTGATCACTGCGCGGCCACCACGGGTTGCCATGCGGGCACGGAAACCACAAGTGCGTGCGCGACGGATACGGCTAGGTTTGTATGTAAAACTCATGTGAAACTCCTACTAATTCAAAAAAGGATGCGCATCATAGTCGGCGGAGGCTTGGTGTCAAACTTTCTGAGACCTGTCCCCTTTAGATGATCCTAATTTTACTTAATTACAGCATCAATGATGACGGAAAGTATTTTTAGGATTTGCACATTGGCTATTATCGGGGTGGAAAGTGACGCAGTGTACTTATCGTTTGGTTTTAAATTGAAGGTTACACAGCTATGCTTAATTTGTTAAACGGGGGGAGTATGCAGGAGCAACAAGCAAGTGATTTCACGTTTGAGATAGCAAAACAACCATTGTTTCAATCGCTTCCGGTGGATGCGGTGGCTGATATTTGTGTGCAGGGCATCGTAGGAAAATTTGAAGATGGAGAGGAATTGATTCATGAGAATGAAACAAATTTATCCTTATTTCTTATTCTTGAAGGCAAAGCCCGGGTGGTGATGAACGGCACGCAAGTGGCTGTGATTAGTGATGGGGAAATTATTGGTGAGATTTCTGTGTCGCGCACGAGTATGCCCTTGGCCAGTGTGACTGCTGTAGGCGAATTAAGCGCTGTGATTTTTCCGGCCATCGCGATTCAGGACCTGATGGTGAAATATGAGGATTTTGCCAAAACTATTAAAAAGATGGCTTTGGCTCGGGTTTATAATCCCTCGTGATACGAGTTTGGCGTTGATATGGACAATAAACTGCTCATTGATTGGCTGATTCAACATGCGCCGCTGCTGGAGATGTGTGAAGCGGGTGGCTGGCCTGATTTGGAGCATATGCACATTGAGTTCTGCCAACAAACCCATGAAGAGTGGGTTGTCATTATTGATTTTAATGAACAGTTGCGTGAAATATCGGTATGCGAACCGGTTGTACACAATCGCTGCGGCAAGTTCGCGATTACATTGGATGAACACGAATCACCTGCATCCGTTCGCTTAATCACACGCATGTAATTAGCAAAGAAATCCGCAGGAGAGCGAATTTGGGCGCACGAAGGGCGGGCTTGCCCTGAAACCTCTGTGTAACTTCGCGCCCTCCGCGGTTCAAAAACAGCAAACGGATGGTTTGTGCGTTAGGCAGCAGTGATGCCGCTGTGTCTTAGCAAGGCATCCACCGTGGGGGCTTGGCCGCGGAAGGCTTGGTAACTTTGCATCATATCGCGGCTGCCACCGCGTGATAACACCTCATCAAGGAAGCGTTTGGCCACATCATGGTTGATGATGCTCTGCTCGGTATTGGCGGCTTCTTCAAAGGCTGCGTAGGCATCCGATGAGAGTACCTCTGCCCATTTGTAGCTGAAATACCCGGCAGCATAACCTCCTGCAAAGACATGGGTGAAGCTGTTTTGAAATTTATTAAAAGCAGGCGGCGTGAGCACAGCCACTTCTTTGCGCACATCATCAATCACATCTTGCACTGATTGCCCCCTTTCAGCTTTAAAGGCGCTATGCAAAAGCAAATCAATCAAAGAAAACTCCACTTGGCGGAGCATCTGCATGCCCGAATGGAAATTTTTGGCGGCTGTCATTTTCTCAAACATGGCTTGCGGCAGTGGTTCGCCCGTTTCGTAATGTTTGGCAAACAAATCAAGCACAGCTCGCTCCCAACAGAAGTTTTCCATAAATTGGCTGGGAAGTTCCACAGCATCCCAAGGCACACCGTTGATGCCCGACACCGAACGCACTTCGATATTGGTCATCATATGATGTAGGCCATGGCCGAACTCATGGAATAGGGTGATGACTTCATCATGCGTCCACAGCGCAGGTTTATCGCCCACAGGCGCATCAAAATTACATACCAAATAAGCAACAGGATGTTGCAGGCTGCCATCAGGAAAACGCCAGCCCACCAGACATTCATCCATCCAAGCGCCGCCACGTTTGCCTTCGCGGGCATAAGGGTCGAGATAAAATCCTGCTTTTTTATGGCCTTGGGCATCAAACACATCATAATATTCAACAGCGTCTGCCCACACAGGCGCTTCGCCGCGTTTGATGCGGATATGATAAAGCTGTTCGGCCAAGTGAAACAAACCTTGTTTCACGTGATGTTCTGGAAACCATGGTTTGAGGGCTTCTTGCGATAAATCATAAAGATCTTGGCGTAAGGATTCGGATACATAAGCGATATCCCAAGCCTCCACCTTATCCATGCCCAATTTGTCTTTGGCATAAGCATAGATTTCAGCCAAATCGTGTTTGGCCATGGTTTTGGACTTATGCGCCAAATCGCGTAAGAAGCTAGTCACTTCATCCACGCTATTGGCCATTTTATCGGCGAGTGAATACGCAGCGTAGTGTTCAAAGCCAAGCAATGCGGCGCATTCTTGTCGCAGGGTAAGGATTTTTTCAATCACGGGGGTGTTGTCCCAATCGCCAGTGCTGGCGCGGGTGGCAAAGGCGGTGTACATCTTTTGGCGAAGTGGGCTTGATTTTGCATACATCATAAACGGCATATACGAAGGGATATCGAGGGTGAATAACCAACCTTTTTTATCCGCTTTTTCGGCGCGTTGGGCAGCTCCCGCCACGGCTGACTCAGGTAAACCTGCCAAATCGTCTTGGTCGGTAAGTAACATGGTAAAGGCTTGGGTGGCATCGAGTACATGATCGCCAAAAGTAGTGGTGAGCTTAGACATTTCCATTTTGATGGCGGCAAAGCGTTCTTTAGCTTCGCCTTTCAGCTCGGAGCCTGCCAAGCGAAAATCACGCAGGGTGTGGGTGATGGCCGTTTGTTGTGCTTGGCTTAATGCGGCAAATTCAGTGGATTCAGATAAAGCGAATACAGCTTGATAAAGGGCTTCTTGCTGAGCAATCCAAGTGCCCCATTCGGTCATCAGACTCACGCCTTCTTGGTACACAGGGCGAATGCTTTCGCTGCTGCACACCGAATTCAAATGCGATACTGGCCCCCATAATCGGGAAATCGTTTCATCAATGATAGCCAAGGGTTGCATGAGGTTGCCCCAAGTGAAATCGGCTTGCTGCAAGAGGGCGGTGATGTCTTGTTTGGCAGCGGTGATGCTTTCGCTAAGGGCAGTTATGGATGCTGCGGGATTGATAGTGTCAAAAGCGGGCAAAGTGTTGGCAATAGGTGTATTCATGGGTCAAAAGTGTGCAGACAAAGGTGTGTGAACACAAGCAATCGGGCGTTTCACGTTGCGATAACCCCAAGATTAGGCTAAATAAGGTATTTACCTATTTTTTCATGGTTAGGAGCGTGCTTTTGGCAATCAAAACAAGAAAGAAAATCATCAAAGGCAACCGATGGAGTATGCTTTATGCGGCAGTGGGTCAGGCATTTTCTATTCAGGTGACCGGGATTTCACCCGATGGGCCCATACGCATGCGTGGCGCTACGGCGGGTTGGTGGGAAGAAGGTGGTAGCGGGCTATATCATGAAATGCCGCGGGGCAAAACAATCCCTTTTGGTATTATTGGGTTGTTTGTTGAAAATCCAGGAGAGAAGGCAGGTGTTGGCAAGTATGAAGTGCAATTTACAGTGCGCACGGGCAAGGATATGTGAGCCCTAAATCAACTGTTCGATTGTTATCATCAATTCATCGAGCGGTGTAGGTTTATTGAGAATTACAGTGTTGCTGTGGTGCTTTTGGTCTGCCAATACCCGATCTTTATCGTAACCAGTCATAAACACAATCGGGAAATCAGGAAAACTTTGGTGGATGTAGTCGGCTACTTTACTGCCGCCACAAACAGGCATCACAGCATCAAGAACAGCCAATGAAATTGTATCTTGGTACACATCAAAGAGATTCATCGCCACTTGTCCGTTTTCAGCTTGAACCACGATGTACCCCTGTGTTTCTAAGGCTTCAGCCACCGTTTCGCGCACCATCACATCATCATCGACGAGTAGGATTGTTGCTACACGTACGCTGCTTGAACGCTTGGGGGGAAGCTGCGGTATGGGGTTTTGTTGCGGCTCATTGATGGGGAAATAAATATCAAATGTCGTGCCTGTGCCAAGCTCTGATTTCACCGAGATTAAACCCGAATGGCTCTGTACTGCACCAAACACCATGGCCAAACCAAGGCCCGTGCCCTGGCCTTGGGATTTGGTGGTAAAGAAGGGTTCGAACACACGGTCAAGATGCTTGGTGTCGATGCCGATGCCATTATCTGAAATGCTGAGTTGGGCATATCTGCCGGCTTTGCCGCCGACATGGGCAGCGACAAAGTCTTCATCAAGGGTTGTTGCTTGCAGCGTAACGCCAATGACAGGATGGGTTTTTCCATCAAGGGCGTGATGTGCATTATTGATGAGGTTCATCAGAATTTGATGAATCAGCGTATCATCACCGAGAATGTTGAGGGGTTCGTTTGTGATGTTCTCTTCTATATGGATATTTTCAGGCACCGAGCTGCGTAGCAATGATAATGCGCCGTGAATCAAAGGCGGAAGATCAATCTGATGCATAGTCAATTGCCCTTTGCGAGCAAAAGTGAGTAGTTGCTTAATGATACTGGCTGCGTGATTGGCCAGCGATTCCATGCTTTCAATTTTGTTGTAAACATAAGCATCGTTCACTGGGTGCAACTTCTTTTTACTTAGATATAAATTACCAGAGATGCCCGCCAGCATATTGTTAAAATCATGCGCTATACCGCCCACCAGAGTGCCCACGGCTTCCATTTTTTGGGCTTGAAGGAATTGCTCTTCCAAATCTTTAAAGGCGGTGATGTCGCGGGCTACGCCAATCATACCAATCACTTGTCCATCTTTGTCCAAGTAGGGAGTTTTCAGAATATCCATCAAAATCTTGCTGCCATCGGCAAAGGCCATGGTTTGTTCGTAGCGGAGTGCTTTGCCAGAGGCAAACATGGTTTGGTCTTGGCTTTGATGGAAGGTGGCAGTATCATAATCGAAAAGCTCAAAATCTGTTTTGCCCACCACTTCTGCTGGCGACGATAGCCCAACCAAACTGCAGAAGGCTTGATTGCAACCCAAGAAAGTTCCTGATTTGGTTTTATAAAAAATTAAATCGGGCACGGAATCAATCAGATTGACCATAAGGGTATGGGCTTCGATGAGTTTATCTTGGGATTGCCCGAGTTGCTTACTCATGGTGCTGAGCTTTCTTGCCAGCTGATTGAGTTCACTGCCGGCATCAATACTGATG
Source organism: Mariprofundus sp. UBA1536 (assembly GCA_002323245.1). Classification (GTDB taxonomy): domain Bacteria; phylum Pseudomonadota; class Zetaproteobacteria; order Mariprofundales; family Mariprofundaceae; genus Ghiorsea. Next base: position 90,714 of record DCPU01000020.1, read on the forward strand.
CTCTTGTCATAGTTGCCATGCTCAATGTCATCTACAAAAGCCAAAAGCTGGTTGAGTGGTTTTTGTACCCAGTGACGTAAGAGGTAAACCAAAAGCAGAGAAAAGAGAATTAGGCCAATGGCAAAAAAGGATAGTTGCTTGAACAACGTGTTCTGAAGGGCGTGATATTGCGGCGCATAATGATAGGCGCTGATAAGCACGGCTGTTTCTTGCTCGCGCAATAAGCCGGAATGTCGCATTTGCACGCGGCGATAGGCAAAAATGGTATGTGTAGCTTCATCATGCTGGAAAATGCTTTTCTGCTTATGACTCGTGATTTCTAGGGCAGCTTGGGCATCAAAATGTTCGATAACATCGCTTGCTTGAAACCCCTCCCACTCGTAGCGCGTGGACATCAATATCATGCCGTCGTTTTGCACAAGACAGATATGGCTGAGATGTTCATCCACACCTTGAATAGAGAGTATGTGTTTGACTTCAGCGAGCTCGCCGCGACGCAAATGGGCTTCGATTTCAACTGATAAGCTGGCCATGGTGCGTTCAAATGATGCGGTGCGGGCGTCCAAGAGTTGCTGATTGGCATCGAGATAAACAACAAAAATAACAAGGCAACCAAAAGGAAAAATAACCAAAGCTACCAGCAAGGGCAGCAGCGTACGCAGCCTTAAATGCCCCCAAATCATGGCTGGCTGCCGCTCACAAAAATGGGATTGGCCAAACCATCCAGAGGCACGGGTTTTCGTAAGAGATTGCTGGCATTCATCAGTTCAAGCAATTCCGTGGCGCGGGTTTGCAATTGCGACGGTGAACCGGTCAGGAATTTTTTGTTGTCTGCGCGGGTTAAGAAATACAAACCATCATCACTCACCATCAGTGCATCTTTGGGTGAAGCCGCACCTTGGGTTGTTTTCGCTGATTGTTGCTTTTGCATATGGGTGAGGGCGCTAAAATAGCCATCGATTAACAATTGAATGTTGGCAGCTTGGCTTCGCAAAGCTTCATTGCGCACAGCCAGTACATCCACAATCAAACCTGGAATTTCACTGCTATCAAAAACGCTATTGGCACCGAGTGCCAACAAGGCTGATTTTGTAGGTTCAAATGTGGTGACAGCATCTACACGTTTGTTCTCAAATGCTTTGATATGTACATCAGCATTGAGATGAATGATATCCACTTCATCGGGGCGAAGACCGGCTTTTTTTAAGGCGCTGTGAACCAAAATCGCCCCCACGGCTGAGGTTTCAACCCCAATCCGTTTGCCGCGTAAGCCCTTCAATGTTTTGATGTCAGTTTGTGTCAATAAAGCATCAGCACCATTGGAAAAATCAAAGGCAAGCACAATTGAGAGTTCGGCGCCGTTAGCGATTTCCGAAAGTGCTTCATCCAAGGTAATGGCGGCGGCATCGACTGTGCCCTCATGAAGCAGATCAAACACATCGGTTGCCGATGGCATTTCAATCAATTTGATACGATTATCGTCGTAAAGACCAAGGTTTCTTGCCAAATATAAAGGTTTGTAACCGACCCAAGCATTACTTGCGACCTTGAATGGGGGTTGTGGTGTTTGGGTGCAAGCGCTCGAAAAAACCAAGATAAAGAGCAGGGGCAAGATGAAGAGAGGGATAGGTTTACGATTCATCTGCAGTCCTTTATTTGGGTGTCGCCATGCATGCTGCCAAGGCATGATGATTACGCGCTTTTTATGCAAGCAAGATATAGACCATAAATGAGGCCAGTCGGTGAATGCGCTGCCTGACGCGCTATATTTTTTATCTTTTTTTAGAAGGGGGGTTGAACTTGGATTTGGGTGTTCCTATATAGCGTACACAAAACCTTATTTTGATAGGAGTAACAACCATGGCAACACAAGTTCGTCCACTACATGATCGTGTAATTATTCGTCGCTTAGGCGAAGAAGAAAAATCAAAAGGCGGTATCATTATTCCTGACTCAGCCAAAGAAAAACCACTTCAAGGCGAAGTGATTGCAGTTGGCAAAGGCAAAATTTTGGACAATGGCGATCTTCGCGCATTGGACGTTAAAGTCGGCGAAACAGTTTTGTTTTCAACTTACGCTGGAACAGAAATCAAATTGGATGGCGATACATTCTTGATGATGCGTGAAGACGACATCCTCGGTGTGATTACCAAGTAAGCCAATCCCCAAACAAACGATAAACAAAAAACCTAGGAGACATTGACATGGCTAAGGAAATTATTTTCGGTGAAGACGCGCGCGCAAAAATGATGGTGGGCGTGGATAAACTGGCAAACGCAGTAAAAGTAACATTAGGCCCCAAAGGCCGAAACGTGGTGTTGTCAAAATCATGGGGCGCACCAACCATCACTAAAGATGGTGTATCTGTGGCCAAAGAAATCGAGCTTGAAGACAAGTTTGAAAACATGGGCGCACAAATGGTGAAAGAAGTGGCATCTAAAACTGCGGATATCGCAGGCGATGGCACCACCACTGCAACAGTATTGGCGCAAGCCATTGCCAAAGAAGGCAATAAAGCTGTGGCTGCTGGTATGAATCCAATGGATTTGAAACGCGGCATCGATAAAGCTGTTGCGGCATTGACCATTGAGCTTAAAAACCTTTCAAACACAGTGAAAAACCAAGAAGAAATCGCACAAGTGGGCACTATTTCTGCCAACGGCGATGCTGAAATTGGTAAAATCATTGCTGATGCCATGGAAAAAGTGGGCAAAGAAGGCGTGATTACTGTGGAAGAAGCCAAAGGCTTGGAAACAGAGTTGGATGTGGTTGAAGGCATGCAATTTGATCGCGGTTATTTGTCACCCTATTTCGTGACCAATGCGGATCGCATGGAAGTTGAACTTAAAGACGCATACATTTTGTTGTTTGAAAAGAAAATCAACAGCATGCGTGATATGTTGCCTATGCTTGAAGCCGTGGCGCGTTCGGGCAAACCATTGTTGATTATTGCTGAAGACATCGAAGGCGAAGCATTGGCAACCTTGGTTGTGAATAAAATGCGCGGCGTGATGACTGTTGCAGCTGTGAAGGCACCTGGTTTTGGCGATCGCCGCAAAGCGATGCTTGAAGACATGGCTGTACTTACTGGCGGTAAAGTGATTTCTGAAGACTTGGGTCTGAAATTGGAAAACGTGACTTTGGAAGACTTGGGTCATGCAGGTACCATTCAAATCACCAAAGACACCACTGTGATTGTAGATGGCGCTGGCGCTAAAGCTGATATCGAAGGTCGTGTGACTTTGATTCGCAAACAAGTGGAAGATACCACTTCTGATTACGACAAAGAAAAATTGTTGGAACGCTTGGCGAAACTCGCTGGTGGCGTTGCTGTGATTAAAGTTGGCGCAGCGACTGAAGTTGCCATGAAAGAGAAAAAAGACCGTGTTGATGATGCTTTGCATGCAACGCGTGCTGCAGTTGAAGAAGGTATCGTGGCTGGTGGCGGCGTAGCTTTGATTCGTGCGCGTAAAGCTTTGGACACCATCAAAGGCGACAACGCTGATCAAGATGCTGGTATCAACATTGTGCGCAGCGCAATTGAAGCACCACTTCGTCAAATTGTTGCCAATGGCGGCGGTGAGCCTTCAGTGGTTGTGAATGAAGTATCCAAGAGCAAAGATGCCAACTTCGGTTACAACGCTGGCACTGAAGAGTACGGCGATTTGGTGAAAATGGGTGTAATTGACCCAACCAAAGTAACACGCACAGCATTGCAACACGCTGCCTCAATTGCTGGTCTATTGATCACAACAGAATGCATGGTTGCTGATATTCCAGAACCAGCAGCTGGTGGCGCAGATATGGGCGGCATGGGTGGTATGGGCGGCATGGGCATGTAACATTGCCACATGGCAATTTGCTCCACGTCTAAATTTAAGGCGACCTCTTTGGAGGTCGCCTTTTTTTATGCCTAGAAAAAATTAATGCCTATTTTGTTGCGTCCGTGTCATGCTCTTGCCCCATTTGGTCAGTACTTTCTGTGCTGATATGCTCCACACACCGATTCAAAGTGAGATAACCATGAAAGACGTCGATTTAAGCGCATTAACGTTGCCCGAGAATTTTATTAATCGGGAACTGAGCATGCTGGAATTTAATCAGCGTGTGCTTGAAATGGCTTGCGATCAAAGCGTGCCTTTGCTTGAGCGCTTACGTTTTCTTTGTATTTGCACATCCAATATGGATGAATTTTTTGAAGTGCGGGTGGCTGTGCAGCGCCAGAAACAAGCTTTGGGCTCTCTGGCAGTTGGCGCAGATGGATTGACGGCCAGTGAAATCTTAAGTCGCATCCGTAGCCGTGTGGATGAGATTGTTACCCGCCAATATCAATTGCTCAATGATGATTTGCTACCTGCTATGCGTAGCGAAGGCATTAGTTTCCTGCATCGCAATGAATGGACTGATGAGCAAAAGCAATGGATTAACGGCTTTTTCAAACACGAATTGTTGCCTGTGCTTACACCCATTGGCTTGGACCCTGCTCATCCATTTCCACGGTTACTGAGTAAAATCTTAAACTTTATGATTTCACTTGAAGGCAAAGATGCATTTGGTCGCGATTCAAAATTTGCTGTAGTGCAAGCACCGCGTTCCATTCCGCGCGTGATTCGTTTGCCCGAAGACATTGCCACTTCCGAACACTGTTATGTGTTTTTATCATCGATAATCCATGAAAACGTCGATGATTTGTTCCCAGGCATGCGCGCCAAATCGTGCCATCAGTTCCGCATTACGCGTGATAGTGAAATTGATTTGGATGAAGAGTTTAAAGACCTTAAGCAAGCCATTGCTGGCGAGCTGCTTGAGCGTCGTTTTGGCCATCCGGTGCGACTTGAGGTGTCCAACCGTTGCCCGCAAGAGCTGACTGATTATTTGTTGCGCCAGTTCAACTTGCAGGAATCGGATTTGTACCGTGTGGAAGGTCCTGTGAATTTGTATCGCATGTCGCCCGTGGTGGATGAAATCAATCGCCCTGATTTAAAATTTCCTAAATTTGAGGCGGGGTTACCCGAAGTTTTAAAAGAAGATGAACTTTGTATGTTTAGCGCTATTCGCGATAAAGATATTTTGCTGCATCATCCCTTCCAAAGTTTTGAGCCTGTGGTTGAGTTGCTCAATCAAGCTGCGGCTGATCCAAATGTGTTGGCGATTAAACAAACGCTTTATCGCGCGGTGCCAGGTTCACCGATTGTAAATGCGCTGATTAAGGCTGCCCGCGCCAGCAAAGAAGTGATTGCTGTGATTGAGTTGCGCGCGCGATACAACGAAGAAGATAATATCGCCTTGGCCGATAGTTTATCTGCTGCTGGTGTGCAGGTGGTGTATGGCGTGGTGGGCTATAAAACCCATTGCAAAATGATGCTGATTGTGCGCCGCGAGGGTAAGAAGCTACGCCGTTATGTGCATTTGGGTACGGGGAATTATCACACGGTGACCTCAAGATTTTACACTGATCTTGGTTTGATGACGGCCGATGCCAACATCGGTGAAGATGTGCACAGGATTTTCCAGCAACTTACAGGTATGGGTAAAGCCACCAAGCTGAAATCGATGATGCAGGCGCCTTTTACCCTGCATTCTGGGCTGCTTGAATATATTAGAATTGAAACATCCAATGCCAAAGCGGGTGGCAAAGCGCGCATTATAGCCAAAATGAATGGTTTGGAAGAGCCAGAGATGATTCGTGCTTTGTATGAAGCATCCATGGCGGGTGTGAAAGTTGATTTGATTGTGCGCGGCATTTGCTGTCTTCGTCCTGGCATCAAAGGGGTGTCGGAGAATATTCGCGTGCGCTCGATTTTGGGCAGATTTTTAGAGCATACCCGCGTTTTCTATTTCTTTAATGGTGGCGAGCCTGAAGTGATGTTTTCAAGCGCTGATTGGATGACGCGCAATCAGCATCACCGCATTGAAACATGTTTCCCGATCAATGATCCCAAACTGGCTGTGCATGTGGTCAATTCCGCGCTTAAACCCTATTTCTCTGATAATACTGGGGCTTGGAATCTGCAAAGCGATGGTGCTTATCAGCGGGTTCGCTCCAAAGCCAAGTCACGCTCTGCACAATTGGAGCTGATGGAAGATATGGGGAGATTGGAGAAAAAATAAGTGCGCTCACGCCCAAGCGTTTATTTGGTGATGTCTTCGGGGTTGCTTGGGTTGAACCCCACTTGTAGCGGTAAATCAAAAGCTTTTTCAAAATAATCGGCAGTTTGCATGGCTGCCCAGCGCTCAAGCAATAATTCGCCTGCACCATTTAGCATCAGATGTACGCATTTCTTATCCACTTCCAATCGCAATTTGCTGACGCGATTGCGGCGTTCGCGGTTGAGGGCAATAGCCAAACGCAGCAAGGCGCTTAGCTGCCAAACCTTCTTTTTATCGCTAGGGCTAAGCGATGCGAAATCCGCATGATCTTCACTGGGCGCAGCTTTACGTTGATAACGTAAGACTTGCGATAGCACTTGTTTGTCACGGTCAGATAATCCCAACATGGGCACAGCGGTAATCAAATAGGCAGCTTGATGATGATGGGAACGCACGTTGATATACATGCCCATTTCGTGCAAAGAGGCTGCCAGTTGTAGTAATAATTTATCTAGCGTTGTCAGCGCAAATTTCACTGATAGCAAATCAAACATGAGCAGGGCCATTTGATTAACCCATTCAGCATATTTGCGATCCACGTGAAATTTCTTGGCAATGCTTTGGCCCATAGCAATCAAATTGCCGTATTGGGTCTGAAACATTTCTTCCTTGCTATCCATCAAATCAAGCAAAATACCATCGAGCAAGCCGGAATCAGGCATCATCATAGTTTTGGCTTTGGCCACTTTCATGATTTGATGGAAAACCATGGCCGCAGGCACAATCACATCGGCGCGGTCGGGCCGTAAGCCCAGTTCGCTGATGCGTTCCTCAAACGTTTTTTCGTTGAGTAGGGTAATGAGCTCACCCAAACCAGTGCGCGAAATCGAGTCTGCTGTTTCCGATAAGCCAAGTTGTACTGCAAGCTCACCAATAGCAGCGGCATTGCCGCCAGTTGCCACGCAAAAATCGAGCTTTCCTTTGCTCATATTACGCTTAATGACTTGGGCGATATCTAAGAATCGCTCTTGGAATGCTAAAGCGAAATCTTCTGCTTGGTTTTGCATTTCCAGCAAGCGCACCGTGCCAATCTGGAAGCTTTGGGCGGTGAGTACTTTGCCATTTCGAGTGAGTGAGATTTCAACGCTGCCGCCACCCATATCAATGAGCAGAGCATATTTTTCAGATAAATCAAGGCGCTGGCTAATGGCATATTGTACAAGACGGGCTTCTTCTTCGCCTGAAATCAACGAAAGTTCGATGTTTGTTTCTTGTAAAATCTTCGCAATCAGGGTTTTGCCGTTGCTGGCATCTCGCATGGCACTGGTGGCGATGGCTTTATATTTGGTAATATGATGTTGATCCAAAAGGCCGCGAAACTCATGAAATGCTTCAAGTGCATTGTCCATGGTCTGTTCACTGAGTTTACCTGTGGTAAAGGCATCGTGTCCTAAGCGAACTGGCGCACGATAGCGCTGAATCATTTGCGTGTTTCCTGTTGCATCAAAGGTGGCAATACCCATGCGCATAGCATTCGAGCCCACATCAATCGCAGCGATTAAGGCGCCTTCTTCAAAATTATTGGTGATTTCAACGAGCCGCCTTATCTCCATAGGCCGATACTGCCATGAAGCTTGCTAAAAACGCCAATAAAATTGTTTTTAGATAAAAAACAGGGCTTCATATGAAGCCCGGCTCTTTGGCGACAACTGTGAGGAGTTATCGTTAGTGTTGCGTTGCTGCGGTATCTTGTGCGCCCTCTAAGGGGTCATCAGGGATATCACCCTGCAAATCATAGTCATCAGCAGCGCTGTAGTTTTGCTCACCATCAAGTATTTGTTCATCATTAAATTCAGCATAATCCGCAACCGATGCAGCTTGTGATGGTATGCTGATACAAGCGCTGCAGACCAACAGGAGCAAGGCAAGGGCCGTGAAGGTGAATGTTGAATCGAACAAATTTTTCATAAGGCTCGCTTAATAGCGGCTAAATGAGTCCTCATTAAAGTCGTCATCAAAATGCGGAAAATCTTCATTTCCCCAATCGTCATCGTCTTCATCGGAATCTATCATTTTATGCTTGCGTTTTTCGTCTTTTTTAGAGCGTTTTGGCTCTAAGTTTTCTGGGCTTAGCTCTTCAGCTATTGATTTGCGTTTATGTTTCATCATTGGTCTCCACCGTAGAATTGAACGAAAAATCACTTGCTTTCAAAATACGGTAAAGCAGAATGTTTCTATCAGGCTGGTTAAGGAAATTGCACACTATGGACATCAACCTTCTTCAAACATTTATACTGGTAGCCAAAGAGGGTGGCTTCCGCAGTGCTGCCGAAAAACAATTTCTTACACCAAGCGCAATTAGCTCGCGTATTCGCCTCTTGGAAAATGAAATCGGCGCTCAATTATTTGAACGTGGCCAGTTTGGGACACACCTTACTTTATCGGGCGAGCGTCTGCTAGATCATGCCGAAGACATGCTGGCGACATGGAATCGTATCCGTAAAGACGTGGTGATTCCAAAACAAGCACGAAAAGTGCTAGCCATTGGGGCAACCGATACGATTTGGCAGGCCATCTTGCTTGATGCTGTATCACAAATGCAGCAGCACGACCCTACATTGGCGCTGCGCATGGAAACGGGTACAGCGGAAAGCCTTACCCGCGAAGTGCTTGAAGGTAGTTTGGATGCTATTTGTATTTTTGAGGCACCAGATTTGCCGGTGATTCAGGGTGAAGTCATTGGTGATATTCAATTTATTTTAGTCTCTACAAACCCATTGGCATCTGAATCTGAGGCGATGGCGCAGCATTTTGTGCAGGTGGATTGGGGAAAAAATAGAGGTCAATCGCTTCTGGAAATTCCAGCCAGTAAAACACATCCAATGACCCGAACTTCGGTGGGTTGGTTGGGTTTACAATGGTTGCTCAAAAATGGCGGCAGTGCTTACTTACCCCAATCATTGGTCGCACCCTATATAGCTTCAAACATGCTGTTTCCAGTGAAAAATGCACCAACATTCAAACGCACCGTTTATTTGCTGCATCCCATTCAGGCGAGAAATAACCCGTCCAAGCATGGCGAGAGCGATTTCAAACTACTCAGCCAAGTCTTGGTCAATATTGCTAACAATGGAGAGCATTTGCGTTAGTTTTAGTTGGTTCTAGTGAAACGAAACCTAGTATTTTCTTGCATAAAAAGGCTGTGATTTGACTTGTAAGGTAGCTTTGGACACCCTGCGAATCATTAAATTTGTATCAAGGTGTTTTTAACAATGGCAAAATTATCAAAACCAATCGTAAGTATCACCGATGTGCCCCCGCTAGATAAAACTGCAGATGGCCTGATCAAAGGCATTCAGCGTCACTTTTTACGTACATTAGGCCAGCATTCAACCAGTCATGCGCTGCATTATCGCTATCAAGCCACAGCCTACAGTGTGCGTGACCATTTGATGGAAGGATGGAAGAATACTAAAGATGCTTACCAAGCAGCCGGCAGCAAGCGCGCTTATTATTTGTCTCTTGAATTCTTGATGGGTCGTGCTTTGGGTAATGCCATTTTGAACCTGGGTATGGATAAAGAGGCTGAAAAAGCGCTGCATGACTTAGGCATGAATTTAGAAGAGAAAATTGAGCGTGAACAAGATGCAGGTCTAGGCAATGGTGGTTTGGGACGTTTGGCAGCTTGTTTTGTGGATAGCTGTGCGACCTTACAATTGCCGGTAACAGGTTATGGTATTCGTTATGAATACGGCATGTTCCGCCAACGTATCGTCAATGGTAACCAAGTTGAAGATCCTGATCATTGGTTGCGTAATGGTAATATTTGGGAAATTGAACGACCTGAATATATCCAAAATATTCATTTTGGTGGTCGTACTGAACATTATAAAGATGACAAAGGTATCGCTCGGGCGCGTTTGGTGGATTCTAAAGACGTGTTGGCAATTCCTTATGATTTGCCTATTCCAGGTTATAAAAATGGCACGGTAAACACGTTACGTTTATGGAAATCTGCAGCTACAGATGAATTCAACTTGGCTGAGTTTAATGCTGGTGATTACACCGAAGCTGTAGCGGCAAAAAATGCGGCTGAAGATATTTCAATGGTGCTTTATCCCAATGATTCTAGCGAAAACGGCAAAGAATTACGCTTGCGTCAGCAATATTTCCTAGCCAGCGCCAGTATCAAAGACGTACTTCGTCAGTGGGTGGATACATATGGGCATGATTTCAGCAAGTTTGCTGAGAAAAATGTTTTCCAACTGAATGATACGCATCCCACGGTATCGATTGCTGAGTTGATGCGTATTTTGATGGACAAGTACCACCTCGAATGGGATGAAGCTTGGGCAATCACCACTAAAACTATGGCCTATACCAACCATACCTTACTTCCAGAAGCTTTGGAGCGTTGGTCTGTTTCATTGTTTGGTCATCTGTTGCCACGTGTGTTGGAAATCATTTATGAAATCAATGCTCGCTTCCTTGCTGAAGTGGCGCGTAAATGGCCTGGAGATACCGACCGTCAACGTCGCATGTCCATCATAGAAGAGGGTCCTGTGCAACAAGTGCGCATGGCATACCTAGCTATTGTTGGCAGCTTCTCCATCAATGGCGTAGCGCAATTGCATTCTGATTTGCTGGTAGAGGGCTTATTTTCTGATTTCTATGCTTTATGGCCGAAGAAATTTAACAACAAAACAAATGGGGTGACCCAACGCCGCTGGATGGCGTTTTGCAACAAACCCATGAGCAAATTGATTTCTGAAAATATTGGTGAAGGCTGGATTACCAAGCTTGATGAATTGAGCAAGCTTGCGCCTTTGGCCGATGATGCTGCATTTCGTAAGCAATGGGCTGCTTGTAAACGTCAAAACAAAGAGCGTCTTGCTGCCGTGGTTGAAAAAGAATGCGGCGTGACCTTTAGCCCTGATGCGATGTTTGATGTACAAGTAAAACGTATCCATGAATACAAACGTCAGTTGCTCAATGTATTGCATGTGATTCATTTGTACGATCGTATTAAGCGTGGTGACACAGCCAATTGGACACCGCGTTGTGTGTTGATTGGTGGTAAAGCTGCCCCAGGTTATTACATGGCAAAACAAATCATCAAATTGGTGAGTAATGTAGCACATGTGATTAATAATGATCCTGATGTTGGTGATAAACTCAAAGTGGTTTTCTTCCCTAATTATCGTGTATCTGCCATGGAAGTGATTGCGCCTGCGGCTGATTTGTCGGAACAAATCTCGACTGCTGGTAAAGAAGCTTCGGGTACGGGCAATATGAAGTTCATGATGAACGGTGCGCTCACTATCGGCACGCTTGATGGTGCGAATATTGAAATTCGTGAAGAGGTGGGCGAAGAGAACTTCTTCCTCTTTGGCTTAACTGCTGATGAAGTGGAACCAACTTTGGCCAATTACAACCCCAATGGTATCATTGCTGCTGATGAAGACTTCAAGCGGGTCATGGAATTGCTTGAATGCGGCCATTTCAGCCAATTTGAGCCAGGTTTGTTCTCAGTAATTACGCAAGCGATTCGTAGTGGCAATGACCCTTGGTTGGTTGCGGCTGACTTCCGCTCTTATGTCGATGCTCAGCAACGGGCCTCAGAAGCTTATCAAGACCAGAAGAAATGGTTACGTATGAGTATCTTCAATACAGCTTACAGTGGTAAATTCTCCACCGACCGTACCATGGAAGATTACAATCGTGATATTTGGAAACTCAAACCAGTCATCTTAAAGAAATAAGTTGGTTTGATGTTTCTCAACCTTTAAAGGCGAGCCATTGGTTCGCCTTTTTTGTGTGGGTTAGCTTGTAAAAAATGCATAAAAAAGGGGCGGCTAAAAAGCCACCCCTTTTTGCAGTGAACGAAGGGTTAAATTATTTCAAACCTTTCAAGAAAGCGATGGTTTCATCAGCTTTTGCACCAGTCACTTTTTGCGATGGCATTTTGGTACCTTTGATCATACCTTTTGAATCAGCAATCCAAGCGCGAAGTTTTTCTTCATCCCATTTGAAGCCAGCGTTAGCTAAGCCTTCAGAATATTTGAAGCCATCTACTGAACCAGCTGTGCGGTCAACAATACCGAATAAGTTTGGACCAGTTTTGTCTTTGCCGCCTTGTTCAAACGTGTGGCAAGCTTTGCATTTTGATTCAGCGCCTGCGAATGCAGTTGATACTGAAATTGAGCTTACTGCGATTGCAGCTACTGCCGCAACGATTAGAGACTTTTTCATGAATCTCTCCTATACATAAAATATATGGATACCCTCACCCACTAGCGAGGCAATATACATCTGCAGAAATCAGAGAAGCAAGCGAAATGATAGCATACGGTAGCTTCTTGTTTTTTGTGATGGCCATTGGTTTCAGGCGCAGGAAAAAAAGATATTGAATTGACTCAATATTTTCCATTTTTGTCTTGAGGATTCGGCGTAGTTGATCGTTAGAATTTAGTCGACAAGTAGCCGTGAGTAAGCCTCAAAAATGATGTTTATTTGACGAGGGCAGCTGCACCAAGCAAACCAGCATTGTCGCGAAGTGTGGATGGCAGCACACGGATGGTGCCTTTAAGCGGTGGAATGAGGTTTGCTTCAAGCGATGCCATGATGGCTGGATGTAACAGCGACCAAGCGCCAATCAAACCACCACTGATGGTGACAGTGTGCACGTCCAAAAGTTTAATGGCCTCAGCAATGGATTCGCCCAAATAGGCGCCTGCGCTGATAAGGATGCGTGTTGCATCTTGGTCACCAATTTCGGCGCGCTCAAATACACCTTTCGCATCGGTGTAATGGCCCGTGGCTTCGGCATAACGCAAAGCCACTGCCGTAGCTGAAGCATACGCTTCTACGCAGCCTTTTCCGCCACAGCCGCATTGTCTAGCGCCATCGCCGCGCACCACGCGCAAATGGCCAAACTCCATGGCCATGCCAAATTCACCCGTGTAAGCTTTTTGATTTAAAACTAGGCCACCGCCTACACCAGTGCCTAAAGTAATGTGCAATAGATTGTCTGCACCCTTACCTGCACCAAAACGGGCTTCACCCATGGCTGCGCACAGTGCATCGTTTTGTAAGGTTACCGAAATACCCAGATGATTTGAGAGCTGACTCGCCAGCGCCGCATTTTTAAGCTTGGGTAAGTTGGGCGAAGCTGCCAACACGCCAGTGTCACCGAGAAAAAAACCAGGGAAGCCTGCGCCAATTGCTTTAATTTGTGGATGCGCTTTTATGATTTCAGCAAAGCAGTTGGTGAGTTTATCGACCAATTGTGATTCGGTCATATTGCGATCACCAAGGTCAATCTGTGTGCGTTGTTCTTCAGCAATGCTGCCATCGGCAGCAACAAGTGCGGCACGGATGTTGGTGCCGCCAATATCGGCTGCAAGAATGTATGGTGTTGTTATCATGGCTTAAGCCCCCAGCAAGCGTCCATAAAGTTCAGCATAGGTTTGCGCCGATGCATCCCAAGATGAATTCCGTTTGATACCATTGTTGCATATCTTTGCCCAAATTCGTGGTTTGCGGTAAAGGCTAATTGCCTTTTCGACTGCCTCATCAAAAGGCTCTGGCCGCGCTTCTTCAAAATGCACGCCAGTAGCGCCGTTGGGGTCTACCGTGTAATCAATCACTGTATCACTCAATCCGCCAGTGGCGCGCACCACGGGCACGTTGCCGTAACGCATTGCCATCAATTGGCCAAGGCCGCAAGGTTCAAAGCGGGAAGGCATGAGGAACATATCGCCTGCGGCATAGATTTGGCGGGCAACATCTTCGTTAAAGCCACGATAAAAATACATGCGTTGTGGGTATCGGGCAGCAAGCTCACTTAATGCGTGTTCGCTATAACCATCGCCTGAACCCAAAACTGCCAGCTGATACCCACGATTAAGCCATGATTCGGCATTGGCCAATAACAAATCAATACCTTTTTGCTCGGCAAGACGCGAAATTAAGGTGAGTAAGGGGATATCTGCATCCACTGTGAGTCCTGCCATCGTTTGCAGTGCATGTTTGCAGGCTTTTTTGCCATCGAGATTGTCCGGCCCGTAGTTGGCAGCTATCACCTTATCCACTAGTGGGTCCCAATTTTCAATATCAAGGCCGTTGACCACACCAGTCAAACGATCGACATGGTTGAGCAAGAAGCCGTCCAAATGACAGCCATATTCGGGCGTCATGATTTCCTCGGCGTAAGTTGGGCTTACAGTGGTGATAGCGTCGGCTGCTTGAATGCCACCTTTCATGCAGTTGATTTGATGATGAAATTCGTATCCGCCAGGATGGTAGTGATGACTTGGCAGGCCAAGTCTCCCCACCCATTCGCCGGGGAATACACCTTGGTAAGCCAAGTTGTGAATGGTGTAGACAGTTTTTGTTTTGGATAGTGAGGCATAATGTTGGTACTGGGTTTTGAGTAACAATGGAACCAAGCCAGTTTGCCAGTCGTGGCAATGGAGAATATCGATAGGTTGACCCAATTGGGCTGCTACTTCCAAGGCCACACGGTCGAGCAAAACAAAGCGTAATAGGTTGTCATCGTAGGCTCCGCCAGTGGGCCCATACAGACCTTCACGGGCATATAAATCGTCTTGCTCAATGAGAATAAAGTGCAAGCCATCGACCACAGCTTCATGTAGCGGGCAATATCTTGGTCTGCCGTCAGCCCACATTTCTATGGTTTTATCTAAAGGTGTTGTACTGATGTTGTTGGCGGCCAAATGTTGGCGATAAAACGGCATGATGACGGTGACTTTATGGCCAATGTGTTGCAAAGCATGGGGCAGCGAACCTGCCACATCTGCTAAGCCGCCTGTCTTGGCCAGTGGCGCGGCCTCGGATGCAACAAATACAATATTTAGTTTGACCATGAGTCACCCTCCCGATTGAACGTGGGCGAAGCTATCAGAACGAATTGAATAGGTTAAGATGGCTTTATCCGCTTGTTTTTTGTGGCATGGTTCGAGTTAACTTGTAAGCTCGCCGGTGAGTGAGATGGCGTATGGTGCTTGCTTTCTATCTTGAATAACCAGTCAAGGGTTGAGCACATGCAACAGTGAGGCTTTAGGGGGAGGGGTTATGTCAGGTTTGACTCAAGTAACATCATGGAAAGCGCTGCATGCGCTTTCAAAAACCATGAAAAAAGTGCATATGCGTGATTTATTTGCTGAAGATGCCAACCGCTTCTCTCGATTTTCGCTGCAATTAAATGACATCTTGGTGGATTTCTCGAAAAATATTATCAATGAAGAAACCCACGCCACCCTCATGAATCTGGCCAAAGAGCGCGATGTGCCTGCAGCTATTCAGCGTATGTTTAGCGGCGAGAAAATTAACAACACTGAAGATAGGGCAGTGTTACATGTGGCTCTGCGTAACCGAGGGAATCGCGACACCTTTGTTGATGGCGTGGATGTGATGCCTGGCGTGAATAAGGTGCTTAAACAAATGCGCATCTTCACTGAAGCTGTGCGCTCTGGTGAATGGAAAGGCAGCACGGGCAAACCTATGACTGATATCGTCAATATTGGCATTGGTGGCTCAGATTTAGGGCCGCTGATGGTGACTGAAGCGCTCAAGCCTTTTGGAAATGGTCTCAATGTGCATTTTGTTTCCAATGTAGATGGCACCCATATTGTTGAAACGCTGCGAAAGTTAGATCCTGAAACGACGATGTTTATTATCGTATCCAAAACATTTACCACCCAGGAAACTATTGCCAATGCTGAAACTGCACGTGAATGGTTTCTCACACGTGGCTCCACGTTGCAGGCAGTGGCTAAGCATTTCGTTGCGGTATCGAGCAATGCCAAGGCTGTCGATAAATTTGGCATCAATACCAATATGATGTTTGAGGTTTGGGATTGGGTGGGTGGTCGTTACTCGCTGTGGAGCGCTGTGGGTTTATCCATTGCGCTTTTCTTGGGTATGGATGCTTTTGAAGACATGCTTTTGGGCGCTTATGAAATGGATGAACATTTTAGAAAAACGCCAATGGAAGAGAATATCCCTGTCAATCTGGCCATGCTTGGTGTATGGTATAATAATTTCTTTGATGCTGATACGCATGCGATTTTGCCATACGATCAATACATGCATCGCTTCCCCGCCTATTTTCAGCAAGGTGATATGGAGAGCAATGGCAAGCGCGTTACGCGAGATGGTAAGGCTGTGAACTACAGCACGGGGCAAATCATTTGGGGTGAGCCTGGCACCAATGGTCAACACGCTTTTTACCAGCTCTTGCATCAAGGCACCAAAATGGTGACCAGTGATTTCCTTGCGCCTGTTGAGACATGTAATCCGATTGGCACGCATCATTCCATTTTACTAAGTAATTTCTTTGCTCAAACTGAGGCTTTGATGCTTGGCAAAACTGAAGCGCAAGTGAAAGCGATGTTAGAAGAACAAGGCAGAAGCAAAGAAGACATCGCCATGCTTTTGCCACATAAAGTTTTTCCAGGTAACCATCCAAGTAATTCCATTTTGTTTCAAAAGCTCACGCCCAAAACGTTGGGCAGCTTGATTGCCATGTATGAACATAAAATCTTTGTGCAAAGTGTGATTTGGGATATCAATGCCTTTGACCAGTGGGGTGTGGAGCTGGGCAAACAATTGGCGCAAAGGATTCTTACTCAGCTTGATGGTGATGAACCAGTCACAGCCCATGATGCATCCACCAATGGGCTTATGAATTACTATAAAACAAGCCGAACTTTATAGGTGTTATGACCCGATGGCACCAGTGCCTGCTTTTAGCGCTGGTGCTTTTTGATGAGCTCGGCGGCTTTTTTCCAACAATCAGCTTGCCGCGCTGGCAAGGCATTTAATCGCCATGCCCAGTTGCCATGCAATGTGCCGGGTGTGTTAAATTTTGCTTCAGTGCCCAGCGCCAATAAATCCTGCATGGGAATCACAGCCATTTTGGCAGGCGAAGCTAAGGCACATTCAATAAGCGCCCATGGCATATCTTCAGCTTTGCAATCAAGTACGCTTAGCGCATGTTGCTTGGTATTCTCATCGGCCAAAGTAAACCAGCCCATGGTGGTATCATTATCGTGGGTGCCCGTATAAACCACACCATTTTCCTCATGATTGTTTGGAAGATAAGGATTATCGTCGCCCCCACCAAAAGCAAAAAGCAAGATTTTCATGCCGGGCAGGGCAAAGTCTTGGCGCAGGGCAGTGACCTCATCGGTGATAATGCCAAGATCTTCAGCAATCATGGGTAAGGTGCCTAAGTTGTTTGTGAGCGCTTGCAGCATGGCCTTACCGGGGGCTTTGCGCCATTTGCCAATCACGCCATCTTCGCTGTTGCCAGGGATCACCCAAAAGGCTTCCAAAGCACGGAAATGGTCGAGGCGAAGCATGTCCATAAGCTCAAGCTGACGGCGAACGCGGCTTACCCACCAAGCGAAACCATCATGTTGCATTTCTTTCCAGCGGTACAAAGGATTGCCCCACCGTTGACCAGTCTCGGAGAAATAGTCGGGAGGAACACCAGCAACTTCGGTGCATAAACCACTGTGATTGATGGTGAAAAATTGGGGGTTGGCCCAAACATCGGCAGAATCATGCGCCACGTAAATGGGCAAGTCACCAAACATTTGTACGCCTTTTTCATGGGCGTAGGCTTTTACAGACTGCCATTGGCGGTTGAATAGAAATTGCTCAAATACAACTTGATGAATCAGTGTTGCATGTTCTTTTTTGGCTTGGGCCAAAGCTTGTGGGTCTCTGTCTCGTAGCTTGTCGCCCCATTGCCACCAAGCATGGTTCTTAGTCACGGTTTTCATGGCCGAAAACAAGCTGTAATCATCGAGCCAATAAGCTTGTTGTTTTTGGAATGCGGCGATTTCTTTTTTAAGTGCTGGTTGCTTGGCGATGCTAGCCCAAAACTTTTCACCAGCCTTTTGGCGCAGCTTAGCGTGAGCGCTGGCATCCATTTTTTCAGTCAAATCAGCAGCATCCAACCAGCCAAGTGTGACGCATTGGCGCAAATCAATCAGTTCAGGGTTCCCAGCGAAGGTAGATAACGATTCATAAGGAGAGCCGTGGCCGTGGGTAGGGCCAAGGGGTAAAAATTGCCAGACGGTGAAGCCACCCGAGCGCAAGCTATCAATAAAATCAAAGGCTTCTTGCCCCAGCACACCTTTATGAAAAGGCCCCGGTAAGGAAGTTATGTGTAAAAGTACTGCCGCGCGGCGCTGGTCTATCCAGGGTTTCATAGTGATTATCCAAATTATTATAGCTACGGGAATGGTATAGCTGAGCTAGAGCTACTCTGCAAGGTTGACCCAGACAAAGCAGCTTTAGCAAAAGCTATGATGTTAAGCGTCGGCTCCGCCACGGCGCATGGTGCCGCCTCCTTCAGCATCGCCGCCACCAGATGAAATGTTTTCATCCAAAGACTTCGGCGCTGGGCTACCCAACAATTGATACAGTTTTTTCAAATGACGACGGTAGAGCTGGTCAAAATCACGAACAGCAGCGCCAGGATTGTAATCACCAAACCACCAGCACCAATCTGAGCCTTCACAGATGCGAAGTTGCTCAATGGCGTCCGCTTGGTCAGCAGGGCTTAGTTTGTCATATTTAGCATCAAATTCATGCTTGGCGGCAATGAGCAATTCCCAAGCTTTTGTTTTGGCATGATCGCCAATCCAAGTTGACAGATTGCCATATACCCAGGATCCTGGTGTTAAGTGATCTAGCTTTTCAGTGGCAGGATGATTAGCCAAGTACTCACTAAACGTGGTGAGGTCATACTCATCATGTTCAGAAACGGCTTGATATAATTTGGTCAGGAATGGCAAAGCATTTTGATGATAATGTTCCCATGCATTTTCACCATCCATGATAATAGCCACGATAGGGGCTTTCATGCCCTGGGTGCGGTGACGAATATTCGCCAATTCATGCATGAAGTTGCTGATGGCGTCATCAGTATTCCACTTGCTGTATTCAAAACCAAGCAGGTCTGATAAACGGTCATCACGGAAGAAGCAGGTGATCGCCTCATCGCCTTTGCCAATCACCCATGGATGGTAAAGATCACGATTACCTTGTTGCTCACGCAAATTGTATTTTAACGAATGATGTAGTACTGATTCACCGGTCGCACACCATTTAAAGCCTGATTTGCCAAGCAAGGCCAAGGTGCCATCACAGACTGCACCTTCAGCCGGCCAACAGCCTTGGGCATCATGACCAAACAATGTTTTATGATTTTCTTGCGCCAAATGGATGTGATCCAAAGCGCGTGCTTCACCGCCAGGGTATTGTTCATTGGGAATCAAAGCATCAGGTACAGTTTCTTGTGCTGATTTGAAATCGAGCATCAAAGGTATGATTGGGTGAGCATAAGGCGTGGTGGTTAACTCAAGTTTGCCAGCTTTCACAAGTTTACGGTGCATGGCTGGAATATCGGCAAGCAGTGTTGCAATGAGTGTAAGTAAATCGCGGCGATCTTGCAGGGTGAAGCCGCGACCTTTTTCTATTAAGCGGCGGGCAACAAAGTTGTGTTGTCGTACAGTCTCACCTAGCCAGGCCAAGTGATACCAAGTAACGAGGTCAGTGAAAAATTTGTCGCCAAGATAAGACACTGCTTTGTTATGTTTTGCATGCTCTGCTAAGTGGAAAAGGCGAGCATAGGCAGGGTATGGGAAAAGGTTACGCTCGTGATTGAGGCGGAAGCATGATTCTAAAAGATAAGCACGGGTGTCTTTATCAAAACCACCTTCGTCATCAGCCAGAGCCGCCAATAAAGGGTCATTGAGTTTATCGACATTATCATCAAGGAAGTCGCGCAAGTGCACAGCATAATCTTGAATTTGGGCAGTGAGTGAAGGCACATAGTTGATCACGGCTTTTGCACGCGGAAGTTGCGATAAAATCTCAGCCATATCGGTGTAATCTTTCATGGCATGCAAATACACCCATGGCAAATGATAGCGTCCAGTATCTGCTTCACGGTAAAACGGTTGGTGCATATGCCAATAAAAAACGACGGAAAGTGGTTGGCTCATATGATGTTCTCCAAGGAACTTTATTTGTACACGATTCAAAACAAAGCTGCGCTCAATCTGTTTAAGACGAGCGCAGCAGGTTTAAACGCTATGTGGAATTTAAGTTGGCTTCATTAGCCTTAGATTAAATTACAGCTCGTGCAGCTTTTGGCCTAGCATTTCAGGCGTGACCAATACGATGCCATTTTCAGACACATAAAAGCGTTTTTCATCATCAGCGCGGTTTTCGCCAATGACAGTGCCTTCTGGAATGATGGTGCCTTTATCAATCACACAGCGTTTGATGCGGCAGTTTTGATTGATTTCAACATCCGACAAAATAACTGCATCTTCAACCACTGAATATGAGTGAACGCGAACATTGGAAAACAACACAGAGTGACGAACGGTAGAACCAGTAATCAGGCAGCCGCCCGACACAAGAGAGTCCACTGCCATGCCGCGGCGTTTTTCGCTATCAAATGCAAATTTGGCTGGTGGCAGTTGGTCTTGATAGGTCCAAATTGGCCAGTGTGAGTCATACAAATTCAAATCAGGCTCAATCTCAGCCAAATTGATATTGGCATCCCAATATGAGTCTATGGTTCCTACATCTTTCCAATAAGCTGATGTGCCAGTGTTTCCTTCAGTAAATGGAAAAGCAAACGCATTGGCATTGTTGATAGCGTGAGGAATGAGATCGTGGCCAAAATCATGCTCAGAACCCGCTTGCGTAGCATCTTCAATCAATCGTTTGCGTAAATATTCTGCTGTGAATACATAAATACCCATCGAAGCAAGCGCTTGCGACGCATCATTTGGCATCGGTTTGGGTTGTTTTGGTTTTTCGGCAAATTCAACGATACGCGATTCAGCATCTATAGCCATCACACCAAATGCCTTGGCTTCTTCCAAGGGTACTGGGATACAGCCGACAGTAATATCAGCTTTTTTCGCCACATGTGCGGCAATCATTTTACCATAATCCATTTTGTAAATGTGGTCGCCTGCAAGCACGATGACATATTTGGGGTCGTAGTGACGAATAATGTCGAGATTTTGGAATACGGCATCAGCTGTGCCTGCATACCAGCCTTCACCCATACGCTGTTGGGCTGGCAGCACCTCAACAAACTCACCGAACTGACCAGACATGAAGCTCCAGCCGCGTTGAAGATGGCGTTGTAAGGAATGTGATTTGTACTGGGTCAGTACTGCGATGCGGCGGATGCCTGAGTTGATACAGTTGGACATCGGAAAGTCGATAATACGGAATTTGCCACCAAATGGTACTGCTGGTTTTGCGCGCCAATCGGTAAGTGCTTTAAGGCGTGAGCCTCGACCGCCAGCCAGCACAAGTGCGATGGTATTGGCGGTTAATTTACTGATGTTGCGTTCCATGTGTGGACCTTGATAATCCTCATCTTTTAGAACCATTGTGAGATCCTCCTCTTATCAATCGAACGTGGAAGCGCACTATAACAGCATACGCATGCATTTGCTATGTGGTTTTAATTTGCCATAACGTCTATCATGGCGGCAGAGAGGAGGAGTATATTTCATGCGTATTCAACACGTTTCCACCCAGCCCATTGACGGACAGCGCCCAGGCACATCAGGGCTTCGTAAAAAAGTTAAGGTTTTTCAATCTCCGCACTATTTAGCCAACTTTGTACAATCAGTTTTTGACTCGATTGGCGACTTTAAAGGCCAAACCTTGGTAGTTGGCGGTGATGGTCGTTATTTCAATCGAGAAGCCATTCAAATCATCATCAAAATGGCTGCGGCCAATGGTTTTGGTAAAGTGTTGGTCGGGCAAGGCGGTATCCTTTCTACACCAGCCGCATCATGCGTGATTCGTAAATATAAGGCCTATGGCGGTTTGATTCTGTCTGCCAGCCACAATCCTGCGGGCCCTGATGAAGATTTTGGCATCAAGTATAATATCGGTAATGGTGGTCCAGCCCCTGAAGGTGTGACCGAAGCGATGTATGCGCGCACCTTAACGATTGATACATACCACATTGCCGAATGTGACCATGTTAATCTTGATACCATTGGTGCTTTATATCTGGGTGATATGCAGGTGGAAGTGATTGATGCTGTGGAAGATTATGCGGCATTGATGGAATCCATTTTTGATTTTAACGCCATTCGCACCTTGCTTGCGGATGATTTTTCCATGGTTTTTGATGCTATGCATGCGGTGACAGGCCCTTACGCTAAGGCGATTATTGAAGGCAAGCTTGGCGCACCAGCTGGCACGGTCATCAATGGCACACCCAAAGAAGATTTTGGTGGTGGACATCCTGACCCTAATCTTACTTATGCTCATGAATTGGTAGATATTCTGTATGCCGACGATGCGCCTGATTTTGGTGCAGCATCTGATGGTGATGGCGATCGAAATATGATTTTGGGTAACAATTTCTTTGTGACACCTAGTGATTCACTGGCTGTGATGGCGGCTAATGCCAAGCTCGTTCCGGGTTATGCCAAAGGTATTAGCGGTGTAGCCCGCTCAATGCCAACGTCAGCAGCAGCTGATCGCGTCGCAGCTTCGCTGGGTTTGGACTGTTATGAAACGCCAACAGGCTGGAAGTTTTTCGGCAACTTGATGGATGCTGGCAAGGTTACGCTTTGCGGCGAAGAATCGTTTGGCACTGGCTCTGATCATGTGCGTGAAAAAGATGGTTTGTGGGCTGTATTGTTCTGGTTAAATATTTTGGCTGTGCGCCAGGAATCCGTGGAAGGTATTTTGGTTGACCACTGGCAAACCTTTGGTCGCAACTATTATTCACGCCACGATTACGAGGGTGTGGATTCAGCAGCCGCTGCGCAAGTGTTGCAAAATGTGCGCGATCAATTTGCAACTTTGCCAGGCACCACCTTGGCTGGGCGTGTGATTTCCATCTGTGATGATTTCGCCTACACCGACCCGGTTGATGGCAGCGTTAGCACCAATCAAGGCGTGCGTATTCTTTTCGAAGATGGCTCACGCATTATTTTCCGTTTATCAGGCACAGGCACAAGCGGCGCCACTGTGCGCATCTATCTGGAATCGTATGAAGCCAATAGTGATCATCATGGTTTGGATGCTCAAGTCGCGCTGGCAGATATGATTGCCGCCGCCGATGCGGTTTCAAAATTGCGCGAATTAACGGGACGAGAAGCGCCAACAGTGATTACCTGATTCGCGATTGATCTAACATGGCCCAACCAACACGAAGTAAACACGAGGATTCACATGAGTAAACCAACTTTATCACCACAAGCATGGGCAATCATTGAAGCGCGGAGCCATGATCCGTTTGCTTGGTTGGGAAGACATGAGCATGCCGATGGCGGCGTTTGCATTCGTGTGTTTAAAGTGCGCGCAGAAAAAGTTTGGTTGTTGCCAGAAGGTGGCAAAGCGCAGGCGATGAAGCGCATTGAAGGTACGGATGTTTTTGAGAAGCACTGGAAAGGTGGTAATTTCGAGAAAAACTACCGTTTGCGCATTGAAAATCATGAGGGTCACCAGTGGGAAGAAGAAGATGTGTATCGTCTTTCGCCTTTCCTTGGCGAAGTGGATTTACACCTCACTGGTGAAGGCAATCACTATGAACAATACCGCGTCATGGGCGCGCATGTGCGTGAGCATGAAGGTTTATCGGGTGTAGGTTTTGCAGTATGGGCGCCTGCAGCTGATCGCGTCAGTGTGGTAGGTAATTTCAACCATTGGGATGGCCGTGAACATCAAATGCGAGTGCGTGGTTCATCAGGTGTTTGGGAGCTCTTTATCCCCGGCCTTTGTGAAGGTGAAACCTACAAATTTGAAATTCGCGCTAAAAATGGTGATGTGTTCAGCAAGGCAGATCCATATGCCCAACAAATGGAATTGCGCCCTGCCACTGCCAGTGTTGTGCACAATCCCAAACACTACACTTGGAGTGATAAAGCTTGGGTAGAAAATCGCCCCGTCAAACAAGCCGCCGATAAACCCATGAGCATCTATGAGGTGCATCCTGGCTCTTGGCGCCGAGCGGACAACACTTACCTCAACTACAGAGATATGGCGCATCAATTGGTGGAATACTGCACTTGGATGGGCTACACCCATATTGAGTTAATGCCCGTGACTGAGCATCCATTTGATGGATCGTGGGGTTATCAAACTGTGGGTTATTTTGCGCCGACCAGCCGTTTTGGTTCGCCCGATGATTTCCGTTATTTTGTCGATTACTGCCATCAACATGATATCGGTGTGTTTTTGGATTGGGTGCCTGCCCATTTTCCTAAAGACGCCCACGGTTTGGCGCGTTTTGACGGCACGCCATTGTATGAGCATGAAGACCCGCGTCTTGGTGAGCACAAAGATTGGGGCACGTATATTTTTAACTTTGGTCGCAATGAAGTGCGCAACTTCCTCACCGCTTCGGCGCTATTTTGGCTTGATGAGTTCCATTTGGATGGTTTACGCGTAGATGCTGTGGCTTCTATGCTGTATTTGGATTATTCACGCAATGAGGGTGAGTGGGTGCCAAACAGATTTGGCGGCCGCGAAAACCTAGAAGCAGTGGAATTTCTCAAGCAGTTCAACGTGTTGGTCCACGAGCGTTTTCCTGGCGCTGTGACCATGGCGGAAGAATCCACATCATTCCCTATGGTGTCTCGCCCTGTGTATTTGGGTGGTCTTGGTTTTACCATGAAATGGAATATGGGCTGGATGAACGATACGCTTTCTTATTTCGAGGAAGATCCAGTGCACCGCTCTTACCATCACCATGCGTTAACATTCTCGATGGTGTATGCCTTCACTGAAAACTTCATATTGCCATTTTCACATGATGAAGTGGTGCATGGCAAAGGCTCGATGCCGCAAAAAATGCCGGGTGATGACTGGCAGAAATTTGCCAATTTGCGTTTGCTTTATGCCTTTATGTTTACCCACCCAGGTAAGAAACTACAGTTTATGGGCCTAGAATACGGGCAATGGCCAGAATGGAATTTCGATGCTTCGTTGTCTTGGGATCAAGCCAACTTCATGCCGCATCGCGGCCTGCAATTGATGCAACGCGATTTGAATCATGTGTATAAAGATGAGCCAGCCTTGCATGAAGTCGACTTTGAAGGTGGCGGTTTCCAATGGTTGGATTGTAATGACTCGTCGCAATCTATTTTGAGTTATGTGCGCCGCGATAAAAATGGCGGGGAAGTGGTGGTGGTGCTCAACCTCACACCAGTACCACGTGAGAATTATCGTTTGGGTGTGCCAAAGCCGGGCGCATACGAAGAAATTTTGAATACCGATGCTGAAAAATATGGTGGTTCAAACCTTAGTAATGCTGGTGGTTGTGTTGCTGACAATCAATCCTGGATGAACCAACCCCATTCGATTGTGATGACGTTGCCGCCGCTTTCTGCCGTGGTCTTTAAACCCAAAGCCTAAAAGTGATTGCCCGCTACTTTTGAAGTGAATTCAGAAGTAGCGGCGATACCTTAATGTTACACTGCTGGGCAAGTGCCCGAATTCGGATTGCGGAGCAAGAGAAGTATCCAATCCTTTGCCTTGGCCTATCAAAGCAGAGAATAACAAGTCTGACTCATCGCTCATCAAGTAACTCAGGCTGGCTTGGTGCAGGAATGAAAATGCATTGCGCCCAGCTGTATCCTGTAAGAAGCTGGTGAATAAGGCATAACTGCCATGCAAAAGCGCTGTGATGTCGTTATTGAGCGCCAAGCCCAAGACGTTTTTTCCCAAGTGTTGTTGTAACCCGTAAATCACACGCGGATTGCTTTGACTGGCCGCGAGTAAGACTTCGTTATCAGCGCCCGCGCTATTGTGATACCACTCGGTTGCCAACAATGTTCCATTTTCAAATTGGTAATCCAAACCTGCTATCCAAAATAGGGCTGTGGTTTGTGCTTGGGTTTCATAGCGTAATCCTTCCCAGCGCCAGCCCATACCCAGCGCCTCACTCTCAATCGAAGCACCCAACACCTTGTTGCCTAGCACTTGACCAGCAAGAACACTCACTTCTGCCGCTTCGCCAACTTGGTTGCGAGCATAGATGGCCATGCTATCGCCATGTTCATCTGATTTGGGGATATAGACAGTAGTGAGTGATGAAAATGCCGAGGGATACCAATCGAGCACAGCCGCATCAATGCCTGTCTTATAATCGGTATCCAAATCGGTTGGCGCAAAAGCGCCAAACACATTCAGTGGTTGCCAAAAGCGGCCACTGCCCCAATCCATGGCTTGGCGACCCAAAGCCAAGCTGATGTTGTCAAAATTACGTTTGTAAACCAGACGGTCGATGTCGTAACCAAGCCGATTGGTATCACTGGCGCTGCTTGTATCGTGCCAGTTACCAGCCAGGGGGCGGTAACGAAACAAATCACTGGAATGCAAATTCGATAGCGGCAGCCCATCCGAGCGCTGGTAGGTGCTGGTCGCATGAATAGACCACTGGCTTTGCGCAGCCGTGTCATCAAACATCAGACGCAGACTAGCTTGGTTGGCCAGCAAGTTATGTTGCCCAGTTTTATAACCAGCATCACCCGAAGCTGGCATGGCTGCCAAACTGACAATCGAGGCTCGCCCGGTCATGTCCAGAGCTTGTGCGCTGTTGGCTGTGGTAAATAGCCATAGGCAGAGCAGTGGAAGGAAAAAGAACCCTTTAGTCATGCTTATTGGTGCGTACATCACTGATGATTTTACCATCTTGCAGCGTGATGATGCGTTCAGCCCGCGCCATCACGCGCTCATCGTGGGTGGAGAAGATGAAGGTGGTTTTTTCTTCGTGGGAAAGTTGATGCATCAAATCAAGCAGCGCTCCTGCATTTTCAGAATCCAGATTGGCTGTGGGCTCATCGGCCAAGACCAAGCGCGGCCCAGCTGCCAAAGCTCTGGCTACGGCCACACGTTGTTGTTGCCCGCCACTTAATGCCGATGGGCGGCGTTGTTGTTCTTTTTCTAGGCCCACCAATTGCAAATAATGCTCTGCCCGCTGGCGCGATTCTGCAGCCGATAACCCTTGCAAAACCATCACCAACTCAACATTTTCTAGGGCGCTTAGCACGGGCACGAGATTGTAGGCTTGAAAAACAAACCCGAGTTCAAACAAGCGAAAGTCGGAGCGCTCCACTTCTTTAAGTTTGGCGATATCTGTGCCTTGGAGTTGGGCCGTGCCCGCGCTTGGTGTATCCAAACCGCCGATGATATTGAGCAAGGTCGTTTTGCCCGAGCCAGAGGGGCCAACTAAGGCCACAAACTCACCTTCTTCAACATTCAGATGGATGCCCTGCAAAGCGTGCACCAAAAGCTCGCCTTGTTTGTAGGTTTTGGTGATGTCTTCTAAGGTCAGTAGTGCCATGGTCTGCTCCCACTTGAGAATCGCTGTTGCCCTTTGCCCCTGCCTAAAAATTTCAGCATCAGCGTAATGCCTCCACAGGTGTCACACGCGCGGCTTTGATGGCGGGGTAGATGCCGCTGCCTAGGGTGGCGGTAAAAATAATAAGGGTGAGTTGGGTAATGCGCGACCACGATAGTTCGGTGTAAATCACAGGGTCCATAAAGGTGCCCATCATGGCTGTGTTGCCGCCCATCATGGCGGTGATATCCAAGCCGTAGGTTGAAAACCAGAGGTGGACCGCGCCGCCAAAAAGCCAGCCCAAACCAACAGCCACAGCGCTTAAGAGCAGAGACTCGCAAAATACCAACAGCAGCAAATAGCGCCGGCTAAGCCCCAAAGCACGTAGTAGACCAAACTCGCGTGTGCGCTCCAACACACTCATCAATACAGTATTGAGAATGCCAAAGACGACCATGATAAGAATCAGCATCAGAAATACATAATTACCAGCATCATCGACAATAATAAATTGCACCAAATCGGGCATCATTTGCTGCCAATCGAGCACCACTGTATGTTTATCTTCCAGCGCAGTTTGCAGCTGATGTTTTACATGTTCCATGGTGTTAGGGTCATCTAAATACAAGGCAAAACGCGTGACTGGTTCTAAGCTGGCATCCGCCCCTTCACCCACCAGGTAAAGCCGCGCCAAGCTGATATTGCAGAGCATCAGATAATCATCAAGGGCCTCAATTTTTGAATCAAAGATGCCGCGTACGCGCGCCAATTGGGATTGAGAATCGCCGCCTTGTTTGCCCGCCATGATGACAACTTTACTGCCAATGCTGACTTTGAGTTTTCTGGCCATGCCATCGCCAATGATAATGCCGCGAATATCATCAGCTTCCAGCCAATAGCCATGGGTTATGCTGGGTTGCAGCATCAAGGCGCGCTGATCAATACCTGCGCCTAAACCCTCAAGGCCAGCACCAATAGCATTGGTGGCGCTGCTGGCCAGCACTTGCAAGGCAATGCGGGGCTCAATGCTGCCAGGGATATGTAGGTCTTGAAGTTGTGCACTCAGGCTGGCGCCATGGGCTAAAAATTTATGGTTGCCGGGTGCCTGTTGATAGTCACTGGGTTGGACCGTGATATGCCCCTCACCCAGTTTGATGGCATTGCGAATCAATGAGTTGTGCCCGCCATCGCCAAGGCCAATCATCAACACCGCCAAAGCAAAGCCGATAGCAATGGAACTGAGGGTAATGAGTGTGCGTTTGCGATGGCGCCAGATATTGCGCCAAGCCAGTTTCATAAGTATGGCTACGGGCAGATGACTTTGCTTGCTTATCATCGCATCACCTCAGCTGGGTCTAGGCGCACGGTGCGCCATGCAGGAATCACAGCTGCGAGCAGGGTAATAACCACCATCAATACGCAGGCGCTGAGTATGTTGATGGGGTCGATATAAAGTTGCATATATGGCTCAAAGACAAGACCACCCCAATCGTAACCATCAGGCATGGTGCCACTTAAATCGATACCGCGTTCGCCAAAAGCGCTGATACCACTGATGCCGATGATCACGCCAACCAAGGCGGACACCAAAGCTAAAAGTAGTGATTCAAGCATCACCATAAGTAACAACCATCGCCTTTTCATGCCAATGGCAATCAAAATGCCAAACTCATGGCTGCGCTCGTGCACTGCCATCAGCATGGTGTTGAGCATGCCCATCGAGGCTAGACAAATAACAATAAAACCAACGATAAAGTTGATGGTTTTGCTCATCTCCAGCATATCGGAAATCATGGGGCTTAGGGTGCGCCAGTTGCGTAACACAGCTTTGCCACCCAAATCATCCAGTGGCTGCGCTTGATTACGCTTGTCTATGTTATGGACTAGTAAGGCTTCAGCGGCCTGCATGTGCTCAGCATCTTCCACATGAATAGCCAGTTCATGGAAACCACCGTCTAACACCATCAATTGCTGATAAGCCAAAATTGACATCAATACACCCATGCGGTCGAAGTTGGGCGATAGCGGCTTTAAAATGGCAGAGACTACAAAAAGACCATTACCTACACTGCCATCGGCAGCTTGTGTCACTAAGATTAATTCGCTGCCAGGAATTAAGTGCATGTTTTTTGCCAGTTGCGCCCCAACCACCACATAAAATCGGGGTAATCCTTCAGCGCTATCTGAAGCCAAACCAAGGTTGAGTGTGCCGCTGCGCACTTGTGTCAGCATTTTGGTGACGGTGGGTTCGCGCTTTGGGTCCACGGCTTTGAGCATCACGCCCGTAGAGCTTTCTGTGGTGCTGGCTAGCCCCGAGGCATACAAACGCGGGGCAACGTTAATCCCAGGCACATCACGCTCAATGGCATCCAGCCACGGCCATGGAAAGGTGGCATACATATCTTGATCATCGATATAAGCCTGCCTGTGTATCTGGATATGGCCTGTGGAAATAGCGGTGGCCTGATACACCATTTGCCGCAACATGCCCTCCATCATGGCTGAATAAAACACCACCATGATCAAGCCACTGGCCAAGGCCGAAATCGTTAGCACGCTGCGTATGGGATTGCGCCAAATATTGCGCCAAGCAATGAAAAACAGCATGGGCAACTGGCGGCTGGTATGGGTTTGGCTGCGCGTGTGCATGGCTTGCCTAACGTCTTTGTTTTAAGTTTTGCAGTGAGAAAAATGAAGCTTCAAGCGGCACACCAAACGTAATGCTTTCATAGGTGATGACGGTTGATTCATTGGGCTTATCTTCAGGTTGCAGGGTCATGCGCATAGGGATGGTGCGATGGGCTATAGTTTTGAATTCATCCAAGACCATGGTGCGAATCAAGGCGCCTTGTTCATCAAAATATAGGCTGCGGTAGGGGGCTAAGCTTTGCTGGTCAATCAGCATCACCACCTTACCCCATACCACAGGTGCATCGGGTTTGGGAATAAAAGTCAGCTCATAAATCTTGTGGTTATCGCGTTCGCCCTCGAAGGTGATGCTCGCATCAAAATCATCTTCAAATGAACTTTCTTTGACCAAATCATCATTGGTAAAATGGCTGCCCATCCAAGCGCCCGACATCATGCTCGATGGCACCTTGGTCACCCGATTAATCTTGGGCAGAAAGTTCCAGATGTTGTTTTCCACCTTCAGCGTTGCTACGCCTCTATCTTTGATGGGCTCACGAATCACTACCAATGAATAATCATTACCCCGCGACCACGATTCCAAAGCCATGGTACGCTCATAACGCTGCGTTTTTACGCTCATGGTCATCATCGCTTGCGAAGTCTCCCCGCGCCAAAGCTGATCAATGTGGCGGATGAGTTCATTCACCTCAATGGCTTGGGCTTGTGTTGAAGGAAAGATTAGAAGTAAAGCGAACAAGCAGGACAATAAATTTGCGTGTAAGGTATGTGTATGGTTTAAGCGAAACATATGCCCTCTTTGGTCGGATAGCATGAAAAGCTGTGTCAGCAAAGCCTATACCCATTGAATAAGTTATGCATGGGCTTTTCTTTGTTCATACGCACAACTTTGGTTAGGTAAATGAGGTGAGTGCTGATATGGGGCGACATAAAAAAAGCGTCACGATTGCTCGT
>DCPU01000009.1 GCA_002323245.1 Mariprofundus sp. UBA1536
ATGCCCACGAAAAAGACAATGCAACAACTGGCTAGGCTTCTCACAACAACCCTGATGCAACGAAGAAATATCATTGATCTTTTAGGTGAACCTTCACCTCCACCAAAAAGAAAACCAGTAAGTAATCAGCGGCAGATGTATCTACTCAATGCTTAACCGGACAGTAGTGACTGCCACCAAATATTCATCCTGATAAATAATTTCCAATGTTTCGGTTGTTTCGATTTTTTCCGAGGGCTCAGATGTATCCGATGTGTCCAATGGGCTCATGGTTTGCCTATGCCCTATTCATTTGTTTCTTGGTTTTACTGGTGGCTTGCGCGGTGAAGGGGTCATCGGGCCAGTAGTGGCGTTTGTATTTTCCGCGCAGCTCTTTTTTTACATCGTGATACGTAGTTTTCCAGAAGCTGTTTAAATCTTGGGTGATTTGCATGGGTTTTCGTGCGGGTGATAAGAGATGCATCATCAGTTTGCACTGACCATTGATAAGGGTTGGTGTGTCATATAAACCAAAGACTTCTTGCAGCCTGACAGCCAGTACGGGTTGGATAGGGTCACTGTAATCAATACTCACAGACGAGCCGCTGGGTACGCTGATTTTTTCTGGGGCCAATTGATTGAGTAGCTGCTGTTGCTCCCAGCTAAGCTGATTGAGTAGTAACTGATAGATATCCAATTTTTGGCATTGCTTGAGACTATTTTCATGACTTAGGTGCGGTTGCAGCCAAACATCCATGGTGTCGATTAATCCCTGCTCTGAAAAATCAGGAAGTGGTAGCTTGGCATACTCCTTTTGCATCGCGGGATTGTGCGCAACATGGTGATTTAGAAACAATACACGTTGCTGAAGATGTAACGCCTTATCACTCCAGTTGAGGCAAGTAAGCCCCCTACTTTGAATGGCCTGCATTAAACACTGTTGAATAGCCGCTTGCGTGGCTGGGCTTTTGGCTTCGTGTTGCAGGGATTCGGAAAGCAGGATTTTACCTATGCTGCTGGTTTGCCTCACTTCGGCGCGCTGTGCGCTTTCATTCCATTCCACGCGCTCTTCATTCGCAATCATCTTGCTGAAATATGCTTCAAGTTGCGCTGCACTGATATCTGCGGCCAGATAAATGCAGGCTTCGCCCTGTTTTGCATCGAGATTGGCAACCACGATGTAGGCATGCAAATGATGCTGCAAAAATGGAGGAATCACTGCGCCTTTGCCGTTGCTAAGCAAATAGCGCGCTTCGTTGGGGCTACGCTGTTTGGCGATTCTATCGGGATAGGCATAAGCCAGCAACACACCGCTTTGATGCGTATCGACTTTCTCTTTATGGACATTGCTTGTCGTGTTTTGTTTGAGACGCTTAAAAAAATCATCGGCAGTTTGTAAAATGCGTTTGATTTGCTGGCCATCAAGGCCGCGAGCTTGGGCGCTACCGTGCACAAGGATGTTGATTCTATCAAAGATATCAGCGCTTTTATCCGAATGCGTGAGAAAGTCTTTTTCAGTGAGCACACTGGCAATCAGGCAGGCATGATAAGCTTGATTAAGCTTCACGGCAGCTAGCATCATATGCGCCAAGCGCGGATGCGTGCCCAGCTTAAGCATATCGCGGCCATGTTTTGTAATACCGCCATGTGCATCGACAGCGCCCAGCTTTTGCAGCAGCGCTTTAGCCTGTTCCGTGGCACTGGCTGGGGGCACATCCATCCACTGTAATTCATCCACCTTGCTCACGCCCCAATTGGCCAGCTCAAGCACCAAGGAGGATAAATCGCTGTGCAAAATTTCGGGTGCGGCATGTTTGGCCAAATGGGCTTGTTGCTCGGCGGTCCACATGCGATAACACACACCTGCAGATAAGCGCCCTGCTCTGCCGCTGCGCTGCGCTGCGGAATCTTGTGAAATGGATTGGGTATTCAGCCTATTCATCGCCGAGGCTGGGCTATAATTGAGGATACGTTCTAACCCCGAATCAATCACGCAGCTGATGCCTTCAATGGTGATGCTGGTTTCAGCGATATTGGTGGCGAGCACTATCTTACGGCTACCATCGCTGGGAGAAAGCATCGCCAAATCCTGCTGCTGTTTATTCAAACTGCCATGCAGTGGCGCGATGATTACGTTGCTTATGGAAGCGTTATCCAATACTTGTTTGATGTGTTTGGAAAGCTGATTGATTTCTTTCACACCGGGCAAAAACACAAGGCAGTTGCCCTGATGATGTTGGATAAATGTTTTTACGGCGTTGGTCAGATTCATCATCAACTGCTGCTGAGGATTCAAGTTGTGCTGGCGAATCACTGTATCGAGGTATTGATGCTCAACGGGAAAACTGCGCCCTTGGCTTTGAATGATGGGTGCGTTATCCAGCAACATTGCCACAGCATGGGTATTCAGCGTGGCCGACATTACCAGAATTTTTAAATCCTCACGCAAAATCTGCTGGCTTTGTAAACACAGGGCCAACGATAAATCGGCATGTAAGCTGCGCTCATGAAACTCATCAAAAATCACTAACGCTGTGTTTTGTAGCTCAGGGTCTGCTTGGAGTTTGCGCGTCAAAATGCCTTCGGTGACCACCAATATTTTGGTGTTATCACTCACACAACTATCTTGGCGAATTTGATAGCCCACAGTTTCGCCAACTTTTTCACCCAGCAAAAAGGCCATACGCGCTGCTGCATTCCGAGCAGCGAGGCGACGCGGCTCAAGCATCACAATTTGCTTATGCCCCAACCAAGCTTGCTCAAGCAACGCAATCGGCACAGCTGTGGTTTTCCCTGCCCCTGGCGGGGCTTGCAGCACAAGTTTGTTGTGGCTGGTGAGTTTATCTTTGATGTCGTCTAATACTTCATGAATAGGCAGGGCATCATGGATGGGCTGGGTCAACATAGGGGCGACTATAACTGATGATAGGTCAAAAACACTTGGAAAAGCAGTGGCGGCATCATGGAATCGAGCAGGCAAACAATCATGTCCAAAATATGACGTTCAAAGTTGATAAATCTTTATCGATGACACTATGGTTTGGCGATTTTTAAAGTTGGAGTTAGGCGCTGAATGCACGCTAGAATAAATGCGAATATGAATCATGGTTTTTACCACCATATCGACGATGTAAATCGCCTGATTGTGACCACCTGTATCAGTGTGAAAACCAGCGAAGCAGACATGCTCAAAGCCCTAGCCTTCTATCAAGACAACATACAAAACCAAGCCAATCTCATCACTTACAATGAAGTGCTAATTTTCCCAGAAGCAACCGATATGGATCTCTCATTCAGTGGCGTAAAAAAGTTGGCACAACTTGCTATTAAATCCGATGACAAAGACCCCAAGCGAAAAAAGCGGACTAATTGTTTCGTTCTATCAAACCGCTGGCATCAACGTTTGCACTAACCGAACCCAGTAAGCAGCACCCACACCAAGAATGGCATCATTAAAATCATATTGCGGATGATGAAGCAATCCTTTGGTTTCCGCTGTATGGCCACCAAGCCAAATATAACAGCCCGGCTTTTGTTGCAGCATAAAGGAAAAATCCTCTGCGCCCATGCTGGGCTGCGGCTCTCTGTTGATGTTTTCTTCGCCCACAAGACTGGCAGCAACATCAAGCGCCTGTTCGGTTTCCGCAATGCTGTTGATGGTAGCTGGATATGCCACCGTGCCAGGATTAAAGCGCACTTCGGCTTTGACCTGCATCGCCGCGCCAACAGAAGTCGAAATCGCTTCAATGCGCTGTTTGATTTGCGCTCGCACTTCATCATTGAGGCAGCGGAAAGTGCCACAAATCTGTGCCGTTTCCGGGATAATATTCCAAGTGGTGCCACCATGGATTTGAGTAACGCTGACCACGGCAGGTTGATACGGGGCAATATCGCGGCTGACAATGCTTTGCAATGCCACCACCAATTGTGAGGCAGCAAGCAGCGGATCATGCCCCTGATGGGGTTTGGCGGCATGACAGCCTTTGCCATGCAAAATGATTTCGAAGGTATCAAACGAAGCCATCATGGCGCCGGCTTTGGCCGCAAACTGCCCTTGGGGCACATCTGGAAAATTGTGCATCCCAAACACGCGTTGCGCAGGAAAACGTTCGAACAAGCCATCTTCAATCATTTTAGCTGCACCACCAAAGCTTTCTTCAGCAGGCTGAAAAATAAAATAGACGGTGCCATCAAAGTGTGGGTTTTGAGCCAAGTGTTTGGCAGCGCCCAGCAGCATGGCTGTGTGCCCATCATGGCCGCAAGCATGCATTTTCCCTGCTGTTTGCGAGCGATGTTGGATGTCATTCAACTCTTGCACAGGCAGCGCATCCATATCGGCGCGCAGGGCAATGCATGCATCACTGTTGCCAGCTTTAAGCGTGGCCACCACGCCTGTGCCTGCTAAGCCTTGATGCACGGTTAAACCCAAATCGTTGAGGATACCAACAATAAATGCTGAAGTTTCAAACTCTTCAAATGCTGTTTCAGGGTGTTGGTGCAAATGCCTGCGCCAGACTTGCATCTGCTCTTGCAGCGCTGGAAAATCTTTATGGAAGCTTGCATGTTTAAACATTTTGGCTTGCTCCTGCTTATCAACGATGGGGCTTAATAAATCGAGCGCACACGTTATCGGATTATGCCGATGGCAAACACCCTTTTATGGTTTGGGGCGATTTAAAATATGCCATTTTTTTTGGCTTCGTATAAAGTCCGCGACCTACTAAGCTTGTGTACAACCCATACGGCAACTACTCCCCTTTCAAAAACGGTCTTAAAACAAATGAATAAAACAACCATAGCAACCCACAACGGCAATTTTCATGCAGATGATGTTTTCAGCGTCGCAGCCATGAAATACATCTTCCCAACATTTGAGCTGGTTCGCACACGCGATTTAGAGCTTATCAACAAAGCCGATGTGGTGATTGATGTGGGTGGCATTTACGACCCTGAAACCAACCGCTTCGATCATCATCAGCGCGGTGGTGCAGGTGAACGTGAAAATGGCATCCCCTACTCTTCATTTGGTATCATTTGGAAAAAATATGGCGCACAAATTTGCGGCGGCAATCAAGATATTGCCAATGCGGTGGATGGCGGGCTGGTATCCACGATTGATGCTGTCGATTGCGGTCATGTCCAAGGGGTTCAAGAAGGCATTAGCTTAAGCCAAACCATTGGTATGTTTAACCCCACTTGGGAAGAAGATAACCATGTGGATGCCTGTTTTGATGAAGCCGTTGTTTTTGCATCACGTGTTTTGGCGCGCTTTGTCGCAGCTGCCAGCGGCGGCATCAGCGCCAAAGCCATTGTGGCCAAAGCCATTGAAAACGCTGAAGATCCGCGCGTGATTGTATTGGAACAATATACCCCATGGAAAAAGACAGTGGTAAACTTATCCGAACAAGCTTTGTATGTGGTTTATCCTGCGCAGACCGGAGAATGGCGCATTCAAACGGTGCCAACTGAGCATGGCTCATTCGAAAACAGAAAACCGTTACCTGCATCTTGGGCTGGCTTGTCCGATGCAGCACTGCAAGAAGTGACTGGTATTGATGATGCCATGTTCTGCCACAATGGTTTATTTATCGCAGGTTCAAGATCATTCGCAAGTACCATGAAAATGGCAGCGATGGCGCTTGAAGCCTAATACAAGTGTCAACAACACCAGATTCATTCAGTCATGCCCAACGCATCAACATCAAAGACAACTTAACCGAGTTTCCTCAGTCATTGTATGAAGCTGCAGATACCCTGGAAATTTTAGACCTATCAGGCAACAAGTTAAGTAGCCTTCCCGATGATTTCCATCGCTTTCAAAACTTAAAAATTCTATTTTTATCCGATAACAACTTTGAAAGTTTTCCTGAAGTGCTAGCGAGGTGTCCTGCGTTGACCATGGTTGGTTTTAAGGCCAACCGCATCAAATATATTCCAGAATATGCTCTGCCCGAATACATCCGCTGGCTAATTTTAACGGATAACAAAATCACCCAACTACCCAAATCCTTTGGCAGACATCAACAGCTGCAAAAGCTGATGCTCGCTGGCAATGCCATCACTAAGTTGCCCGATAGCATGGCAATGTGTCGCAACCTCGAACTATGCCGCCTATCCGCGAATCAATTGGAATCCTTACCTGATTGGATCATCACCCTACCCCGTTTATCGTGGTTGGCGTTTGCAGGTAACCCATGCTGCCCAAGCCAAGCAGCCGAGCAAAACTTAGAAGAAATCCACTGGGATGAATTGCAAATCAGCCATGAGCTTGGCTCTGGCGCATCAGGCATTATCTCCAAAGCTTTATGGAAAGAGCGCTTTGATGTGGCTTTAAAAGCATTTCGCGGCGACATCACCAGCGATGGTATGCCAGAAGATGAAATGGCAATTTCCATTGCAGCAGGCGAGCATAAAAACCTTGTCGATGTGGTCGGCAAACTTACTGGTCACCCAGAAAACAAAGATGGCTTATTGCTCTCACTCATCGCCGATGATTTTGTCAACTTAGCTGGCCCGCCAAGCCTTAGCTCCTGCACCCGAGACACTTACGCCGAAGGCCAAACCTTTAGCTTAGAGCACGTGTTACACATCATCAGCGCCATCGCCTCAGTATCCGCCCATCTTCACGACAAAGCCATCATACACGGTGACCTCTACGGCCATAATATCCTCATCAACCCCCAAGCCGACTGTATTCTCGGCGACTTTGGCGCCGCCACCCAATACACCAGCCTTAACCAAACCATGCAACATGGACTTGAGCAGCTCGAGGTCAGAGCGTTCGGTTGTTTACTTGAAGAACTGATAGATCGCGTAGATTCAACTGAGCCCAGCGAATCTCTCAATCAGCTGAAACTACTTGCAACGCGCTGCCTTCAGGAAAACGTTAACCAACGACCACTTTTTAACGAAATTTCAGAGCTGGTCACATCAGTCTAATATCTGCTGCCTTTATCAAAGAGGTAAGCAAGTCATTCACAGGTGTCTCTATACCCAAAGCCTTGGCCTGCTTGGCCACATAACCATTCATCGCCGCGATTTCGGTGGGTCTGCCGTGTTCCATATCTTGCCACATGCTGGTTTTAACTTCGCCAGCTTTGAGCGTGAGCGCGATATGTTGCGCAATCACTTCTTGGGGCAATGCCACACCCATTGCTTTAGCGACATGTAGTGTCTCCAACATGACATCGCTTACCCATCTGGCAGTGTCAGGTTCGTTGGCGATATCTTTGGCAAAGCGGCGCGTTAAGGCGGTGATGGCATTAAAGCCACAATTCCACATCATCTTATGCCAAAGCATGACGTGTACATCTTCTGGCTCGGCAGCATCAACGCCGGATTTTATCCATGTCTGTATCAAATCATCTAAAACCTGTTTTGCGCTTTCATCTTTATTTTCATATCGACCCAAACGGATATGCCCTGCTGCTGAATGATTGATAACCCCTGGCCTTTCAATGCGCACGCCTATAAAAGCGGAAGCTGCGATGACTGCATGTTTTGGGAAATAGCGCTGTACAACTTCAGGCGCTTCCACTCCATTTTGCATGGTTAGCAACATACAGTTTTTGGATACGACTTGGCTTAGTTGCTCACACATGGTTTCTAAACCCGTGGTTTTGCAAGCCAATAGAATCACATCACAATCTGAAAGCGATGCCGCATCATCACTTGCGGCAACGTTGATCTGCTTACTTGTGCCAAACGACACCACCAACAAACCATTGGTTTGCAGTGCTCTTAAATGTTCGCCTCGGGTAAGGTAAACAGTGTCTACGCCGCCCTGTTGCAACATCGCACCATAAAAACATCCCACTGCGCCTGCGCCCGCAATTCCAACTTTCATGGCAAAGCTCCTTCCCCGATTTGCTTATTAATCCAAAGCACTTGCTGATGCTTGGGGCTATGCTAAGTTTCTGAAAAGCGCCTGACTACCGCTCAAAACGGCGCAAAAAAAACACCTAGGGGTTGGGATGCTGAGTCCAAAGCTGTCACATGATGCACCAGCCACTAGCCTTATTGCTTATTGGATTGGCCGATTGATTCTGGCGTTTTTTGGCTGGGATGTCACAGGCAAGGTACCAGAGTATAAGAAGTTTGTACTTATCGCTGCCCCGCATACCAGCAACTGGGATTTCCCCATTGGCTTGGCCGCCTCGTATATCTTTAGGCTCAAGGTTTCATGGGCAGGCAAAGATGCGTTGTTTAACCATCCTTTGGGTTGGTTTATGCGCTGGCTTGGTGGCATTTCTATTGATAGGAGCAGTCCAAACGGCGTGGTTCAACAAATGGCCAACAGCTTCAAAACATCGGAACGCTGCGTGATTGCAATTACCCCATCGGGCACACGAAAAAAGGCCCCACGCTGGAAATCAGGATTTTATTGGCTTGCGCTTGAAGCGAAAGTGCCCATTGCTTGCGGCGTTTTGGATTATGGCCGCAAAACTGCAAGCATTGGTTTAACATTTATGCCCACTGGTGATGCCAAACAAGATATGGACAAAATCCGCGCATTTTACGCAGGTACGCAAGCTAAAGTGCCGCAAAATGTTACGCCCATACAGCTTAAAGAAGAGAGCCAGTCATAATCAGATTGTACAAACCCAAGCAAAAAAACATGCTGCTTTGCTTCATGGTTTCTTATCTATTAACCCTTCCTACACAAGCATCAGCTTTCGACTCAGCCCCAATCGAACTTGATAACAGCGCATTTTGGACAGGTTTCGCTGGTGGTATCGTTGCCCATGAACTTGGGCATGTGGCGCTGGCATCAGCATATGGGCAACGCGCGCAGCTTCATGCAGGCAGCATTGTTTACCCCAATAGTCATTTCTCACAAAAAGAATTGCTTCGCGTGAGCACTGCAGGTTATCAAACCCAATGGTTATTATCCGAATGGTCGTTTGCGTCGCTGAATTCAGAAAACGAGAACGCCCTTTTGGAAAAGCAACATCATATCGGCATCATCACCTCGCACTTAGCCATCACCTTTGCTTATGCCGCAGGCCTTAAAGATTATACTACCAGCGATGTTTATGCCGCATCTGAAGTTTCTGGTCGCTCAAGCCATCAATTGATGGCCATGGCACTTCTGCCAGCACTTATCGATACGTATAGATTATTTGGCGAGGGTGTACCCGAATGGGTGGGTAAAGTGTCCATGGCGGTTAAAGCCAGTGAGATTGCTTTAATCTGGTCGTTTTAAAGGCGGGTGAGCACGTCTTCAAGCTCCGCTGGCAATGGTGCTTGAAATTCATAAGTTGGTAATTCGGGCAAGGTAAAATGAAGTGTCTCTGCATGTAAAAACAATCGCTGTAAATATGATTCAACCATCAAACGATTAAAATCTTCATTACCATATTTGCTATCACCAG
Source organism: Mariprofundus sp. UBA1536 (assembly GCA_002323245.1). GTDB lineage: Bacteria > Pseudomonadota > Zetaproteobacteria > Mariprofundales > Mariprofundaceae > Ghiorsea. Next base: position 9,354 of record DCPU01000009.1, read on the forward strand.
CCAGCGGATGGGCGATATGCTCAGCATGCACACGAATTTGATGGGTGCGGCCTGTGATGATTTTGATGCGCATCAAGCTGGCATGATTGAAGACTTTGACGGGCGTAAACAGTGATACTGCGTACTTACCCAAATCATCGACCAACACCTTACGCTCGCCAGATTTATACTCAGTTTTTAATAAGGGAGCCACAATCTTTCGTTTGCCGCCTATCCATTTACCTTTGACCAATGCCAAATAAAACTTATGCACCCCGCCCTGCTCTTGCTGCTTTTGAAAAGCACGCAAGGCGCTGCGGCGCTTGGCAATCAGCAAACAACCCGAGGTGTCTTTATCCAAGCGATGGGCCAGCTCCAAATACGGCGCATTGGGGCGCAGCGCCCGCAAACCTTCAATCACCCCAAAACTTTTGCCGCTACCACCATGCACCGCTAAACCCGATGGTTTGTTGATCACCACAAAGCGCGAATCCTCAAAAAGAATGGCATTGGCTAACTGCGTAAGTTGCGCTTCTTTGGTCTCGGTTTTCAAATCTGATGGACTCATGGACGCCAAGCTAACAAGCCAAAGCATGAAAGACTTCATTTTTAGACAACTGCGCTTATGTTTTGTGTTCGTTTGGAAAAAGCAGGAGAAAAGCATGCGTTTGTTACACACCATGATCCGCGTTGGCGATTTGGATAAATCCATTGATTTTTACACCCGCATTTTGGGCATGTCTCTGCTTCGCCGCAGCGATTATCCCGAAGGAAAATTCACACTCGCCTTTGTCGGTTATGGTGAAGAAGACAGCAACACGGTGATTGAATTGACCCACAACTGGGAAACTCACACTTATGATTTGGGCAATGGTTTCGGTCACTTGGCGCTTGGCGTTGAAGATATTTATCAAGTATGCGAAGATATTCGCCAAGCTGGCGGCGTGATTTCGCGCGAACCAGGCCCTATGAAACACGGCACCACAGTCATTGCTTTTGTGAAAGATCCCGATGGTTATGCCATTGAGCTCATCGAAGGCAAATAAGCTGCGCATTGACGATAAACTTTTCCTAAACTACCCGCGACTCCTTGCATCTGTTAGGTTTGGCGAAATTCCAAATCTTCAAACAAACCTTTAAACAAAACATTCAACGAGAACTCTTAACCCATGCTCATCCGAATCAGCAATTTTAATATCCAACTTGATGAGCCTGAGGCCCAAATCGCTAAGCGTATTGGCGATTTTATGGGTGTATCGTCTTCAGATTTGCTTGGCTGGGAAATTTCCCGCAAAGCCATTGATGCCCGCAAACGTAGTGATGTGCATTTTGTGTGCAGTGTGGAATGTGAGTTAAGTGATTCAGCCAAACCTAAACTCTCTGCACAAGTTGTGGCCATCGAATCATCCAGCTTTGCCATTGAAAAACCCAAAGTTTTAACAGCCAAATCCAGTAAAGATCATATCATCGTGGTTGGTGCTGGCCCTGCGGGTTTGTTTGCTGCCTTGGCTTTGATTGAGGCAGGCAAAGAAGTGACCCTGCTTGAGCGCGGTAAACCTGTGGAAACACGTATGCGCGATATCGGCATGTTGCGCAGCAAGGGTGAGCTCAACACTGAAAGTAATGTCTGCTTTGGTGAAGGCGGCGCTGGCACCTATACCGATGGCAAATTGTATACCCGCATCAAACATCCCTTTGTGCGCTTTGTGATGGCTGAATTTGTGCGTTTTGGTGCCAAAAAAGAAATCCTGATTGAAGCACATCCCCATTTAGGCACCGATCGCTTGGTGAGTGTGATTAAAAACATTCGCCATTATCTGATTGAACAAGGTGTGAACTATCAATTTGAAACAAGGGTGGATGCCCTTCTCACCAGCAATGGAAGCGTATGTGGCGTGCGCACCGCTTCTGGTGAAGAGATTCATGCCAAAGCCGTGGTATTGGCCATTGGCCATTCAGCGCGGGATACCTTTGAACATTTGCAAAGCCTCAACATCAGCATGGAAGTGAAAGATTTCGCTGTAGGTGTGCGCACCGAGCATGAACAAGATTGGGTCAACCAATGTCAATTTGGCAGCGAGGCCAAAAATCCAGCTTTGGGCGCTGCTGAATACAGTCTCACCCATCAAGTGCCAGATGCACATTTGGGCAAACGCGGTGTATTTAGCTTTTGCATGTGTCCGGGTGGTTTGATTGTGCCTTCGCCTACCGAAGTTGGGCATATGGCCATCAATGGCATGAGCAATGCCAAACGAAGCAGCCCCTATGCAAATTCTGGCATTGTGGTGCAAGTCACCCCTGTCGATATCCAGCGTCATGGCCTTAGCGATGATGCCTTGTCGGGTATTCGTTTGCAGCGGGAATTAGAGCGAAGCACCTTTGAGGCCACCCAGCAAGCTTATGCGGCGCCTGCCATGCGTATTGATGAGTTCATCAATAAAAAAGCAACTGGTGCACTGGCCCATTCTCGCTTTAAACCTGCCGCCGAAGCTGTGGATTTGTGGAATATTATTCCCGATTGGTTGGCCAAACCGCTGGCAGAAGGCTTACAAGCGTTCAATCGCAAAATGCCAGGCTTTGTTTCCGAACATGCCAATATGCTCGCCATTGAATCGCGCACCAGCTCACCCATTCGCATCAATCGCGGCGAAGATATGCAATCACTCAATTTAAAAGGCTTATACCCTGCTGGCGAAGGCGCTGGATATGCTGGCGGCATTGTTAGCGCGGCTGTGGATGGACTCAAGGCCGCTGAAAAAATCATCAACAGCTAATCGCTTATTTCAAAGGATGAAGAGTTTCGTTAAGCTTGCCACCGTCTTTCCTTTTCGCTTCAAATAACCGATTTTAAGTATCACAAGGATTTCTAATATGAGCAAAGCTACAATTCATCATCACCTTATCATTTTGGGTTCGGGCCCAGCTGGCTATAGCGCTGCGATTTATGCAGCCCGCGCCAACTTAAACCCCGTCATCATCCAAGGCATTCAACCTGGCGGTCAGCTCACCACGACCACCGATGTGGACAACTACCCAGGTTATAAAGATGGCGTCCAAGGCCCAGCGATGATGGAGGATTTTCAAGCCCAAGCTGAGCGCTTTGGCACTGAAATCGTCTGGGATCATATCAACAGCACTGATTTATCATCACGCCCGTTCAAACTCTCTGGCGATGAAGCTGAATACACTTGCGATGCTTTGATTATCGCCACGGGTGCAACGGCCATGTATTTGGGCTTACCTTCTGAAGAAACATTTAACGGCCGCGGCGTGTCTGCTTGCGCCACTTGTGATGGTTTCTTTTATAAAAACCAAGACGTCATTGTGGTTGGTGGTGGTGATACCGCTGTGGAAGAAGCGATTTATCTATCCAACATTTGTAAGCGTGTCACCCTGGTGCATCGCCGCGATGAGTTGCGTGCTGAAAAAATCATGCAAGACAAGCTACTTAGCACTGCAAACATTACCGTTAGCTGGAACTCTACGCTTGATGAAGTATTGGGTGATGATTCAGGGGTAACTGGTGTGCGCCTGCGCTCAACTGTAGATAACACCACCCGCGAATTGGCTGTACACGGTGTGTTTATCGCTATTGGCCATAAACCCAACACCAGCTTTGTGAAAGGCCAATTGGATATGGATGACACAGGTTATATTATCACCAAGGGCAAAAGCACTGCCACTAATATTGCTGGCGTGTTTGCAGCTGGTGATGTTGCTGACCCTGTCTATCGCCAAGCCATCACCTCTGCTGGCGAAGGCTGTAAAGCAGCACTGGACGTAGAACGCTGGTTATCACAAAACCCGCCAGCTTAAACATTCTTGTTGGCATGTTTCCAAGCCTCGACAATAAATCGAAAATAATTAGCTGGAAAGCAGAAAAATAAGCGCAAAAATCCTGATATTTTTTCGTAATTGCAGAATGGGTGCAGCCCTCCTATAGTGCCGCTCCCTGCTCATTCTTTTGAGTGAAAATAAAGTAAGTAAAGGAAAGGTTTTATCATGGCAGTTCAACGTACACTTTCAATTATCAAACCAGATGCAGTAGCTAAAAACGTCATCGGCGACATCATCCGTCGTTTCGAAGAAAATGGTTTGTCGGTTATCGCAACCAACATGACTCACCTAAGCGCAGCGCAAGCTGGCCGTTTTTATGCTGTACATGCAGAGCGTCCTTTCTACAAAGACCTATGTGAATTCATGAGCTCAGGCCCAATCTTGGCCATGGCACTTGAAGGCAAAAACGCAGTAGCTTTGAACCGTCAATTGATGGGCGCTACCAACCCTAAAGAAGCTGAAGAAGGCACAATCCGCGCTGATCACGCTGAATCCATTGATGCAAACGCAGTACATGGTTCAGATTCTGAAGAAAACGCTAAAAACGAAATCGATTTCTTCTTCTCAAACCTCGACCTAAACAGCCGCGCTTAATCACTATGGTGGATTCAACTTCGGCTTCGCCTGCTCGCCCGCTTAAACCTGTTCCTGAACAAATCGCGGTTCGCCGCGAGAAGTTGGTTGCCCTTCGTGAGTTGGGTGGCGCGTACGCCAACACTTGGCGTAGCGATGCTTTGCTTGTTGATTTGCATGCTAAGTATGCAGACCAAAGCAAAGAACAACTTGAAGAACTGGCTGTAGAAGTATCTGTTGCTGGTCGCTTGATGGCGCACCGCGTAATGGGTAAATCAAGCTTTATCAAAATTCGTGATGAAGATGGCGAAATCCAACTTTTCTTGAATCGTGATGCGCTAGGCGGCGCCGAAGTGTATGACCCCACCAAAAAATGGGATTTGGGCGATATCATTGGTGCAAAAGGCACCTTGTTTGTAACCCAAACTGGTGAGCTTTCGGTCAAAGTTTCGCATATCGAAATGATTGCCAAATGCTTACGCCCATTGCCTGAAAAATGGCATGGCCTCACGGATATCGAAACCCGCTATCGCCAACGTTATGTTGATTTGATGGTGGCCCCTGAATCGCGCCATACCTTTAAAACACGCTCTAAAATCGTGTCGCTTTTGCGTCAGGGTCTAGAGGCCAAACGTTTTATGGAAGTGGAAACACCGATGTTGCAAACCCAAGCCGGTGGTGCAGCAGCAAGGCCATTCTCCACGCATCATAATGATTTGGATATGGAGCTTTATTTGCGCATTGCGCCTGAGCTGTATCTCAAACGTTTGCTGGTTGGCGGCTTTGAACGCGTGTTTGAAATCAACCGCAACTTCCGCAACGAAGGCACTGATGCCACCCACAACCCTGAATTTACCATGGTTGAGTTTTATCAAGCTTACGCAGATTTTAATGATGCTATGGATACCACTGAATTTTTGATTCGTGATATTGCCAATACATTGAACATTAAAAATGTAACTTGGGAAGGCGTGGAAATTGATTTCTCGCAACCTTTCCAACGCATTCGCATGGATGAGGCTGTATTTGAACATCGCCCAGACTTGCGCGGCCATGCTCACGACAAAGCCTTGTTGGCCACTGTTTGCCTGCAAGTGATTCCAGATATCAAACCTTTGATTACTTGGAAAGCTGGCCACTACCTCCTGGCTTTATTCGAAGCGTTGGTAGAGCCGTTTATCACCCAACCTACTTTTATCACCCACTATTCTGTCGATATTTCGCCGCTTGCGCGCCGAAACAATGACGATGAAAAAGTCACCGATAGGTTTGAATTGTTTATCGCTGGCCGTGAAATCGCCAACGGATTCTCAGAACTCAACGACCCCGACGACCAGCGCGGACGCTTGGTGGCACAAGCACAAGCCAAAGCGGCTGGTGATGCTGAAGCCACGGGCGTGGATGAAGATTTTTTGCGTGCACTAGAATTTGGCATGCCTCCTGCTGCAGGCGTGGGCATTGGTGTGGATCGACTGGTGATGATGTTTACAGAACAGCATTCCATTCGTGATGTTTTGCTCTTCCCCCATATGCGACCAGAGTGAGCTTAAACCCAAAACTTTAAGTACAAGAGGCGAATATGATTGCTGAAAAAATGATGGTTACCAACATCCGGTTCGCTAAAAAAGATCAACTGATTGAAGATGTTTTCACGCAAATGCGCGCTGAACAACTACGCATGCTGCCCGTTGTTGATAATGAGCACCATGTTGTCGGCGTGGTGTCAACTTTTGATATTTTAGAACATATCGTCCCTGACTATGTCGCTTCAGGTGATCTCAAACAAATATCATATGCGCCCGACATGGGTATTTTAAAACGGAACTTCATTACTGTTCGCACCCAAACAGTGGCTGAAGTCATGAATCCTTCGCCACTACTTGTCCGTCCTGAAGATGCTTTGTTATCAGTTGCTGCTGACTTATGCAGCCATGGTCGTCATGAATATGCCTTGGTTGTCGATAAAGAGAAAAAATTGCTTGGCATTGTTTCTGCTGGCGACATTTTGGGCAGACTCAAACAAAAAGAGCTAGAAGGCGCATTGGAGGCGAACCATGCATAATGTTAGCACCCATGAAGCAAGCGTAATTTTCGGGCTGGATCCTACTTGGGTTGCAGTTACGCTTTTACTCGTTGTTTATGCCGTCATTATGGCCGAGAAATTCAACCGAGCTGTGCTTGCCCTTTTGGGTGCTGGCTTGATGATTCTTTGCGGTGTTATCACCCAGCAACAAGCTGTTGCCGGCGTAGACTTTAATACCATTGGCTTGCTCACGGGCATGATGGTGATTGTGGCTATCAGTCAAAAAACAGGGATGTTTCAATATGTTGCCATCAAGGCGGCGAAAATTGTGAAAGGTAACCCATGGGGTATCTTGGTCATGCTTTCTATGGTGACCGCCGTGTTTTCCGCCTTCCTGGACAATGTTACTACCGTTTTACTCATCGCGCCCGTTACCCTACTGATTACCGATGCCTTAGGCGTACGCCCTTATCCTTATTTATTTGCCCAAATTTTTGCATCCAATATTGGTGGCGCTGCCACGCTGATTGGTGATCCACCAAACATCATGATTGGTTCAGCAGCCAATTTAAGCTTTATGGATTTTTTACTGAATCTTGCTCCTATTACACCCATTATCTTCTTCATCACCCTGGGCGCAGTTTGGTTCATGTTTGGCCGCGACCTCTCGGCCAGTGAAGAAAACAAAGCGCTGATTATGCAATTCAATGAAAATGAAGCGCTCAAAGACATTCCACTATTGAAGAAAAGTTTGTTTGTACTTTTCGGCGTCATTGGCGGCTTTTCGGTAGCGCACACCTTCCACCTGGAGCCTGCATCCATCGCTATGTTTGGCGCAGCCGTATTATTGCTGCTCCAAACATGGGGACAAAGCGTGCATGAAAAAGACCACGCCTATGAAGGCATTATGTCTGAAGTAGAATGGACTACCATTTTCTTCTTTGTTGGCTTATTTATCATTGTTACTGGCGTAGAACACACAGGCGTGATTGCGATGCTGGGCGAAGAAACACTTAAACTTACTGATGGTGATTTTAATGCCACTGTAGGGGCAATCTTATGGGTATCAGCCATTGCTTCGGCTTTGATTGATAATATCCCCTTTGTAGCCACCATGATTCCATTGGTTCACAGTATGGCCCCAACCTTTGGTGGTGCTGAAGCGATTCAACCGATTTGGTGGGCATTGGCGTTGGGCGCATGCTTGGGGGGTAATGGCTCGTTAATTGGCGCTTCAGCCAACCTAATTGTAGCTGGCTTTGCTCAACGTGCAGGACATCCCATCTATTTCCTCCAATTTATGAAACATGCCTTTTTATTGATGATTATGAGCATTGGCGTTTCGCATCTTTATATCTACTTGCGTTATCTCGCTTGATTCAACGCTTTGAATTTCTTTTAGCGCGCCGTTATTTGCGTTCGCGCCGTGGTGAACGTTTCGCCTCATTGGTGGGTTGGAGTTCAGCCATTGGTATGGCTATTGGCGTGATGACTCTTATTGTGGTGATTTCGGTGATGAATGGTGTAGCCACTGAAATCCGCGATAAAATTTTAGGCTTTTCATCCCATGTAGAAATTCAAGGTGCTGGCGATACTTTTGCCGAATGGCGTGACTGGCTGGCTGTGGTGCAATCACTGCCCCATGTCAAAACAGCCCTTCCCTATATTTCTACGCAAACCCTAGCCAACCATGGCAGCAAATCTGCTGGCGCTATCCTCAAAGGCATTGATGTTGCACAAGATACAGTGATTGCGGCTCATATCAGTGAGGGACGCTTTCTTACTTCACCAGACTCAGCGCAAGGCAATAATTTATTTGAAGTGGTTATTGGTAAAGATTTAGCGCATAAACTCGGCGTGAAAACTGGCGATAGTCTGCGCCTACTTTCACCTTCATCGGGCATTAGCCCCATGGGTGCGTCACCACGCATGCGCGCCTTTGATGTGGTTGGCATTTTTGATTCTGGGTTCTACGAATATGATGTTGGTCTTATTCTCGCTCCTATGCAGTCTGTGCAACGTTTAAATCGTTTGGGTGATGAAGTAACTGGCATTGAGCTGCACTTGGATAATCGCGACCAAGCGCGTTTGGTTGCCAATCTGGCCAAGCAAGCCCTGCCCTACAACGCTTGGATTACCGACTGGCAGCGCCGCCACCAATCATTTTTTGAAGCGCTAAAAATGGAACGCACAGCCATGAGTATCATCTTATTTCTTATTGTTGTTGTGGCCATGTTTAACATGGTTTCGTCATTGGTCATGGTAGTCATGGAAAAGCGCAAAGAAATCGCCATCTTAAAAACGATTGGCACTTCCCATGGATCCATCGTGCGCATTTTCTTGCTTATGGGCATGATTTTGAGCGGACTTGGCACCATGGTTGGGGCGATGTTAGGCATCATTATATCATTAAATTTAGAAAGCTTTGTTGCTTGGCTTGAAGAAGTCAGCAAGACTACGTTTTTGTCTGGTGATGTTTATTACATTGACCATGTGCCTGCTATCATGGAGCCGGCGTCGATTGTAATGGTTGTAAGCGCCAGTTTAATCTTGGGGTTCCTAGCAACCTTATACCCTGCTTGGCGCGCGGCTCAAATTCCGCCTGCTGAAGCGCTGCGTTATGAATAAATTGGAGGATGGATGTCAGTGGAAGCATTGAAGAATAAAGCTAAAAAAGCACTTCTAGACGGCAAATATGCCGCCGCTTTGCCGCTATTCTTGGAAATCCATAACCGTGACAAAACCGACCTTCGTATTTTTACTAAAGTTGCAGAAATGAAAGAAAAAACAGGTGATGTCAAAGGTGCCGTCGCTGCCTACACTGAAATTGCCAAAGCGTATGCCAACGATGGATTTGTGGTGCAAGCCATCGCCATCAACAAACTCATTTTACGCTTAGACCCTGAACAAACTGAAATTCAAAAACGATTACGTGATTTATCGACCGAACGTGGTGATGATTGGGCAATCAGCACCATTGCCCCACAGTTTACCGACACTGGCAACCCCGCTGAACCTCTTGATAAGGCCAAGCTCGCTTTTGAGCGCACGCCACTGTTATCAGGCCTGGCCGGCAAAGAATTGGATGATTTTATTGATTCTTTGGTACTTAAAGAATTTAAAGAAGGCGAAAGCATTTATGCCAATGGTACACCTGGCGATGAACTATATCTGATTGGCATGGGCGCTGTGCGCTTAGAAGCACAAAGCGTGCGTGGTAAAAACCAAGTCTTTTCTCATTTGGGTGAAGGCGACTTTTTTGGCGAACTTGCTTTTATGAGTGGTACAGAACACGTGGACTCTGCCATTGCCGATTCAGACGTGAGCTTACTCATTATTACCCGCGATATTTTTGATCACTGGGTACAAACTTACCCTGCCATCAACGACACTGTTGAAGATTTTTATCGCCGCCGTGTATTGGCGCGTATTTTGGCTATCACACCTGTATTTGAAGGTATCTCACAAGAAGCTCGTGTACCCTTAGCCCAACAATTTACGCTCGCCTTCTTTCAAGATGGTGACACCATCATTCGTGAAGGTGAGATTGAAAACTCATTTTTCTTAATTCGTTCTGGGCATGTCATTGTTAGCACCAAAAACAAAAATGATGCGGCCAACGATGTTGTGTTGGGTGAACTTGGTGAAGGTTCATTTTTTGGTGAAGTTTCCATGCTGACCAACAAACCACGCACAGCAACTGTAACTGCTAAAGGTAAAGTAGAACTGTTAGCACTTTCACGTGATAAATTTAATGAAATCGCCAAATCACACCCTTCAGTGCAAAAGGTTGTTGAAGCGTACGTTAAACAACGCGTGATGAATACTATTCAAACACTCAAAGCCAACAGCTAGAACCACGTGCTTTCCGTCAAAAATCTTAGCAAGTCTTTTCCTTCACCACATGGGGACATTTCCGTGCTCGACGATATCTCCTTGGATATAGACCAAGGTAGTTTTGTCGCTGTTGTCGGCGAATCGGGCTCAGGTAAAAGTACCCTACTGCAAATCCTTGGCACACTTGATGTTCCCGACTCAGGGGAAATTTTTATGGGCGATACAGACATCACCAAACTCAGCCCAAACAAACTTGCAACCTTGCGGAATAAACATATTGGCTTTGTCTATCAATCCCACCACCTTATCCCAGAGTTGACAGCAGTTGAAAATGTGATGTTACCCCAGCTCATTCAAGGCATCAGTGACAGTAAAGCTCGGGCAGCAGCAACTGAGTTACTGGCAAGCCTTGGTCTTGATCACCGCCTGGAGCATATCCCTGCACATTTGTCAGGCGGAGAGGCACAACGTGTTGCCGTAGCACGCGCCATCATCAACAAACCACGATTGGTTTTGGCAGATGAACCCACTGGTAATCTGGATGAGGAAACAGCTCAGACGGTGTTCACAATGATGTTTAACCTTTGCAAACAACACAATGTAGCGGTGGTCATGGTGACCCATAGCAAAGCGCTGGCTAGTATTTGTGACAAAGAATATGGATTGATTCATCGTAAACTTGTATTGGTCTAACGGCAAAAAGGTTTGACAAAACAACGGCTTTAAGTACTGTCCCTAATACTGTTTCTAGTTTAGGCGACCTAAAAACAAATTTTTTTCAGTTCTTCTGAGGGAATTATGACAAAATCTGAGATTGCATCTATTATTTGTGACCGTGTTGGTCTATCGAAAAAAGAATCTGCTGAAATCGTTGAAATTGTGCTTGAGGAAATCAAAAACGTGCTGGCAAGTGGTACGGACGTTAAAATTTCTGGCTTTGGCCATTTTATGGTTCGCAGCAAAAATTCTCGACGTGGTCGCAATCCAAAAACAGGTGAAGGTATCACTATTGAGCCACGTAAAGTTGTTACCTTCCGCGCCAGCCAATTGGTGAAAGATCAACTCCAAAAAGATTAAAGATGCCTCGTAACCCATGAGTACTGCCAGCACCAATCAGCTCAATATCCTGCGTAATGCTGGCGTTGAAATACCGACACTACCCGACAAATTGTTCTTCTCGATACGCGAAGTCAGTGACTTATGCGAAATCGAGCCGCATGTGCTGCGCTATTGGGAAACCGAATTCAAGCAACTTAAACCTGTGAAAAAAAGCGGCAACCGCCGTTTCTATCGCCATAGAGATGTTTATATCGCACTACAAATCAAACACCTGCTTTATGGCTTAAACTTCACCATTCGTGGTGCTAAAAAACGCCTCTCTGGGGGCGATATTACGGATATCGTGGATACCCAGCATATGAATGAAACCATCAGCTTAAACAGCATCAAGCTGGAATTGGAAAGCATCAAAAAAATCTTAGACTTTTAGTCGAAAACAATACACTCTTCCTCACCCTCAAAAAGAGTAACAATCAAAGCAACCAATCGGGGCGTAGCGCAGCCTGGTAGCGCACCACGCTGGGGGTGTGGTGGTCGCAGGTTCAAATCCTGCCGTCCCGACCATTTTTTAATAAACGTAAACGAATAACTCTTAATGCATACCTTGCATAGTAATCAGCGCGGCAAGGCCACCCTCTTCGCGATTGCTTAGTTCCAACTTCCCGCCATGACGTTCCAGAATCTCTTTTACAATCGCTAGACCAAGACCATGCCCCTTTTGCATGGCATTGCGCCCTCTAGCATCATCAATACGATAAAAGCGCTCTACAACCCTGTTGAGATGCTTATCAGCAATACCTGGACCTTCATCTTCGATGAGTATTTTAATATCGCCGTTCACGCTAACAATACTACAATAAATGCTGGCATTGGCAGGACCATATTTGATGGCGTTTTCAGCAAGATTCATCAACACTCGATAACAATCTTCTTCATCCATATTGACGATATAGCTTTCAAGCTCAATGGCCATGGCTAAACTGATATTTTTTTGCTGCATTTGAAATTCTAGCGAGGTCCAAATGTTTTTGAGAACCAACATCACATCTGATTCACCATCTGTGCGTTTATTCTGAAAATCGAGTTGTTCAAGGGTGAGCATATTATTCATTAACTGGCTCAGATATTTTGCTTCTTTGGCGATCACAGCAGCAGCTTCCTGACGAAGCTCAGCATCATCCATAAAGGTTTCTATGCTACGCGCATAACCCAGCAGTGATGTCAGTGGTGTTTTTAAATCATGCATCAGATTGGCAAGCAGCGATTTTTGTTGTTTTTGCAGGCGCACATAAGCTGTGACATCTAGGCATAACATCACTACTTCATCTTCGCCAAGGGCAGCTAAGCGAGGCAAAAAGATGCGGTCTTTGAAGTGCATCTCGGGCAACTCATGCTGGCTTGGTAGTTGACGTAGCCCTTGATGAAAATGAAACAGCCAATCGTGGTCTCGGAAAAACAACAGCATCGATTGCGGCAAGTCAGGAAACTTATCAAACTCAAAGAGTTTGAAGGCAGCTTTATTACCACCAAGCACGCTGCCGTGTTTGTCCAAGCGCACAATAACTTCAGAAAACATGGATAATAAATGATCAATCCGCTGACCGCGAATATCCAAATTCAACTGCAATGCCAAAAGTTCTTCTTTGACTTTTTGATGCGCACTTCTTTCATCCGCCAGCTCTGTTTCCGAAGCTTGCGCGCGAAAAAGAAGGACAATAATGAGAATAAAAAACAGAAAAAGTAAAGTTATGGTCATGCCTTTTCTCGATACCGGTAACCAAGGCCACGCACAGTCTGTATATTCTCATGCTGGCCATACGCAGCAAGTTCTTTACGCAGGCGCTTTACCGTAACATCCACAGTACGCTCATCTACAAAAGTATCCACGCCCCAAACTTTATCCAACAACGCTTCTCGTGAGAATACAAAACCTGGTTTAGACATCATCGTTTGCAGCAATTTAAACTCTAATAAGCGCAACGAAACGGGTTGACCATCTATCATTGCATCCATGGTTTCAGGATTTAATTGAATGGCTTTGCTATCGAAAGTTTCAGTTTTCAAGCTTCTGGAACGACGAAGTAACGCCCCTACCCTTGCCACCAGTTCATCAGGTTCAAATGGTTTACCCAGATAATCATCAGCACCCTCATTTAAACCACGCACACGCTCACCAGCCATGGTTAAGGCAGTAACCATCAATACAGGCAAAGTTTCAATGCCTTCTTTGCCACGAATCCAGCGCAACACATCCAGCCCTCTGCGCCCGGGCAACATGCGATCAAGCACCACCAAATCGTAGGGGTTTTCAGCCATTAAAGCCTGGGCATCCAAACCATCACCACAGACTGTGATTTGATACCCTTCTCGTTGCAGATGAATTTCAATCAATCTAGCGATTGCCACATCATCTTCGACCAGAAGTATATGTTTAGCCTTTGCGTCCATTCACACTTTTCCTCCGAAAGCAAAGTTATGCATATGCGCATATTCCACTTCAAACTTCAATGCCTTTTCGCTTAACAAGCGAAACATAAAACGCATCAATTGGTTGCCCAAGACAGGCTCTTCAATACAAATCAAATCAAAGTATGCACGATCCAGTGTGAGCACTGTAGCGGCTGTTTCTACTTTTGCAGTGACGGAGTGTTTGCGATCTTCATCCAAAAATGAAAACAAACCAAACACATCACCTTTACGTAAACTATTATATTTATAACCACTTTCATTTTTAACATTAATTTTACCATCGAGCACCAAGTACATTTGGCTCACTGAATATGTGCCTGCTTCGTAAATCACTTCATCATCGGCAAATGTTTTTTTGGTCATGCAGCTAAAAATCATCATGGCGGCTTTCGGATCCATTTCACTCACCAGTGGCAATTCATTGAATGTTTGAAACTCATTGCTGCTTTCTATCATGGATGTGTAAACCACTTCGTCCATCACTTGCTTTGCTGTGTTCATCATAGTCTCTTCTCTTTTCTACTCTTATTATTTCTTCTTTTTTTATAAAGTTAGGAAGACTATATATAGATACTATGACACGGATATGACATTACTAAAGCTATGGTTAAATACTTAAAAATATCACCGATGTCATAAACGTGTCACAAATATTTGCATACTTCGCCGCAAGATTCATTTCAAAATCTAAAAAACTACCTAGAGGTATTTAACAATGAAAAAACAAGTCACTCTATCTGCAATTGCTTTGGCAACTGCATTTACCGCAACTTCAGCATTCGCTGGTATGACTGTAGCTGAGAAAGATGATGGGAAATTGGAATTGAGCGGCAAAGCTTTTTTGGGTTTCCAATCAGTAGATAAATCAGGAACTAAAACTTTGGGCGGCAACGTAGATCGTTTTTACTTCCAGGCAAAATACAAAAAAGATGATTGGTATGCGCGCATCACTACTGATGTAAATAACGAACAATCACAAAAAGACTCAAATGGCGATACTAAAAACTTAAAACGCAATATGAACGTATTCCTGAAATACGCATACATTGAGCGTTCATTCTCAGACGCTGCACAACTTCGCTTGGGTTTGTCACACACACCTTGGATTGATTATGAGCAAGGGCTTTGGGGTCATCGTTTTGTATCTAAAGTAACTTCTGACCACTTTGGTTTTGATTCTTCTGCTGACTACGGTGTTGGCTTGAAAGGTAAATTGGCTGATAAAATGGTAGAATACTGGGTAACAGCTACCAATGGTGGTGGTTATGGTGAACCAAACCAAACTGGCGCACTTGATATCAACAGCCGTGTAACTATCAAGCCCATCGATGGTTTGGATGTTTCATTGCAATACCGTACTGGCTATAAAGGTAAGAAAACGACCAGCACAGTCAACATTGCGGATAAAGATACTATGACGCAATTGATGGCTTCATATAAAGTAGACGGCTACCGTATTGGCGCAAACACCATTTCAGTGAAAAACCTTAAAACTGCAGCAGGCGATGACCGTACAGCTACAGCAATCTGGGGCACTGCGAAATTCAATAAAGAATTCGGTGCTTTCGCTAAAGTTGAATCAATGGACAACAATGGTACAAAAACTGACCATCAGGTTATCGGTGTTGACTACTTCATGGACAAAGGCTTGACCATGAGTTTTGCTTACGACAACGAAAAAACCGGCTCAGCAAAAACAACTAAAATGGGTGTATACTCTTTAGTTAAATTCTAAGTTAAGCTTCCTCACAGGCTTTCTTTCATTATAAACCGTCGATCCCTCAGGGTCGGCGGTTTTTTTTTACCCACATATTCTTTCTAAAAACTACCCATCCCCACTTTCCCATGACAAACTGCACCAAATTTTTATGGATGGGAGAGTTCATGATGAAACAAAACATCAATCTGACAGCAATAGCATTGCTGGCCGCAATTGGCACCAACACTGCGCATGCCGAAGATATAAACTTCAGCGGCAAGATATTTTTTGATTACAGTGCCAAAGAAAACAATGGTGTGAAGTCAACCGGTGGTGATATCACCCGCACCTATCTGACTGCTGCTAAGAAGCTTGATGATACCTGGTCGGCAAAAGTCACTTTCGACTCAGCACTGAACAAAACAGCTACAGGCAAAAAGAATGAGGTATTTTTAAAAATAGCCCAACTTACGGGTAAGTTTTCAGATCAAGCGAATATCAAATTGGGCATGATTGGCACGCCATGGATTGGTTACGCTGATGGCTTGAATGGTCACCGTTACATAGCAAAAAGTTATGTCGATAGCCACGGCCTGGATGCTTCTGCTGATGCTGGTATTGGTGCATTTGGTAAGGTCATGGATGGCCTGGTCAGCTATGATGTGGTGATGGTGAATGGCGGCGGTTATGGCAATACAACAGCTACAGATGCTACAGACATCAATGCTCGCATTGGCATGAATATTGAGAAAAACATCACTCTGGACGTGGGTTTGCGCAACGGCTATAAAGGTAGCAAGGGCGGCGCTTCTGAAACCAAATCAACCCTATTCCAAGTGTTGGCAACCTACAGCAACGAAGTGAGTAACTTAAACTACCGTGCTGGCCTAAACCTCATTAGCAGCAAGAAATCACCAACCGGTGGTGCAAGCACAACAGATTCTGCACAAGAAATGTGGATTGCCGCGCGCCAGGGAAAATTGGGTGGTTTTGTACGTATTGAAAACACTTCATTTGATGCTGCACCAAAATCTGAAACACGCTTGCTTTTATCAGCAGATTACTTTGCAACCAAAGATGTAACATTGTCATTGGTATCAGACACAATCTCTAACGTAGCTGGTGCAGTTGGCGCGAAAAAGACTTCTATAGGCATGTATTCACAATTTAAATTCTAAGTTGTTGAGCCTTTGAATTTATTCTTAAACCGCCAGTATTAAAGCTGGCGGTTTTTTTATTCGGTGGCCTGTCATATTCGTGTCACAAAGATGTGCAAGCCTTCGTCAAATTTTTGTGAACATAGGAGTTCATTGATGAAAAAACATTTGATCGCTATTACTGCTTTGGCAGCAACCAGCTTTTTCGCTGGTATGACCGCCCAAGCAGCTGAAGATCGTATCCACATCGTGGGTTCTTCAACTGTATACCCTTTTGCAAGTTATGTTGCTGAAGAATTTGGGCAAACCACCAATTTCAACACGCCTGTGATTGAATCGACAGGATCTGGCGGTGGTATGAAACTATTCTGCGCTGGCAACGGCATGGACACACCAGATATCACCAACTCTTCACGACGCATAAAAGACAAAGAATTAAAACTTTGTAATGAAAATGGTGTGGAAGACATTACTGAAATTGTAATTGGTTTTGACGGCATCGCTATTGCACAATCAAAAACCAACAAAGCGGTTAACTTCACACGTAAACAAATCTTATTGGCTGTCGCTGCTGAAGTGCCTAACAAAGCGGGAACTGCTCTGATTGCAAACCCTTATAAATATTGGAATGAAATCGATGCTTCATTACCACACCGTCCAATTATTTTTTATGGCCCACCAACATCTTCTGGCACACGTGACGCATTCGAAGACTTGGTGATGAAATCCTTGACAAAAAAAATGGATGTGTACACCAACTTGTACAAAAAAGATGAAAAAGCGAATAAAAAATATAAAAAATATAAAACCATCCGTACAGATGGCGTGTATGTTCCAGCTGGCGAGAATGACAACTTGATCGTACAAAAATTACTTACAAATGAAGATGCATTTGGTATTTTTGGCTATTCATTCTTGGAAGAAAACTCAGACCGCGTATCTGCTGCAACGGTTGAAGGCGTGACACCTGCGCCAGCAGCGATTTCATCAGGCAAATACCCTGTGTCGCGTTCATTGTTCTTTTACATCAAAAACGATCATTTGAAGAAAGTAAAGGGTATGTCTGAATATGTTAAACTTTTTATCGACGAAAAAATGATTGGTGATGATGGAAACCTTACTGAAATCGGTTTGATTGCTTTGCCTGAAAAGAATCGCAATGAGATTCGTGCTCGCTTTGCTAAACACACCAAACTCACGCTCGAAGACTTGAAAAATAAATAAAACTATTGGCTTCAACCAATAAAAAATGTGCCACCTGTTTTTTATTTCGGGTGGCACTATTTTTTTTAGGTATTAATGTTGCACACGATTCAAAAAAAACTTCACCAACGGGTCTAATTTGAACACTTTTGATATCATGCTCAATGCCTTACTCATTCTGATGCCTATCGTTACACTGGGAAGTCTTTTGATCTACAGGCACGTACTACTCGCTAGCCACGAAAGCCGTTGGCACTCTCGCCCCGGCGCTTATGCCTGGGCAGCCTCCATCGCCACCTTAGCTCCTACAATCATCTTTTTCACATGTGTTACAGGCATCCATCTTTTTTTTCTTTATGATGTAGACAGTTACATATTTTTTGTTATCACAGCCTTCACTTTGGCTTTTGGCCTTTTTAAAGCCAAACAAACATTTCAACCTACCTATCGTGCTCGCGAATATGTTGAAAAATCAATCCGTATTTCTTTAATCGTTGCCGCCTCGATTACGATCTTCACCACCATCGGCATTGTGATGGCCATTATTTTTGAAGCCATCCAATTCTTTGAAATCGTAAGTCTGTGGGAATTCCTCACCGGTACACACTGGGCGCCTGATGATGCCTTTCCTGGCAACACGAAAGGCATGTTTGGCTCTATCCCTATTTTTGCCGGCACATTTATGATTACGGCTATTGCTATGCTGGTAGCTGTGCCTGTGGGCTTATTATCAGCAGTGTATATGTCTGAATATGCTTCGGAGCACGTCCGTAATGCCGCGAAACCGGGGCTGGAAATTTTAGCTGGTGTACCCACCGTGGTGTATGGTTTCTTCGCAGCTATTACCGTCAGCCCGCTGGTGGTATCGTTTGCTGAAAGCGTCGGCTTGCAAGCTGATTACACCAACGCTTTAACGCCCGGCATTGTGATGGGTATTATGATTATTCCATTTATCTCATCGCTATCAGATGATGTGATCCGCGCTGTGCCGCGCAGCATGCGTGATAGCTCATTAGCCCTGGGCACCACCATGGCAGAAACCGTCACTCAGATTGTGTTACCCGCTGCGCTGCCTGGCATTATTGCCGCCATCTTGCTCGGTGTTTCACGCGCCCTTGGTGAAACCATGATTGTAGTGATGGCAGCTGGACTTCGCCCTAACCTCACCTGGAATCCGCTAGAAGGCATGACTACAGTGACCGTACGTATCGTTGATGCGCTTACTGGCGACCAGGCTTTTGATTCCCCTGAAACATTATCGGCATTTGGCTTGGGTTTAGTCCTACTGGTCATCACGCTGATGTTGAATGTATTCTCCATCTATATTACCCGTCGCTTTAGGAAAAACTATGAATAATCATACCCCGAACAAGCGATTGAAACGTCGCTATCGCTTTGAAAAGATTTTCAAAAGTTCAGCTGTTTTAGCATTAAGTTTAGCTGCTTGCTTTCTCATTTTCTTTTTCTATAACATCATATCCACTGGCTATTCTGCATTTGAACAAGCAGAAATTTTAGCTGATGTGCAATACAATGAAGCTACTGTCAAAAACTATAACAAAGCCATTGATAAGCCTTTGCGCAAAGTTATTAGTCGCGGCGTACTACGCACAATTCCCTTGTATATGGAAGCGCATCCGGAATTAATGAACACAACCCGATCGGAATGGTTAACCGCCGATTCTGAGGTGGATCAATACCTCAAAGGCCAGCCCAATCGCCTTAAAGCCAAAGAAATACAATATATCGTCCAGCTTCAGGAAGAAGGCAAAGTCCGCCTGGCTTTTAATACCAATTTCTTTACCAATGGCGATTCTAAAATGCCAGAACTTGCTGGTATCAAGTCAGCTGTGGTTGGTTCGATTTATGTATTACTGGTAACCATTTTGGTAGCACTGCCGATTGGCGTAATGACCGCAATTTATTTAGAAGAATTCGCTCCTGATAACCGTGGCACTCAATTGATTGAAGTTAATATCAACAATCTTGCTGCCATCCCTTCAATTCTGTTTGGTTTACTTGGCCTTGCTATTTTCATTAACTTCTTTGGTGTACCACGTTCCTCTTCGCTGGTGGGCGGCCTCACGCTCGCTTTAATGACTCTGCCCGTTATTATCATTACAACCAGAGCTTCGCTGCGCGCAGTGCCTGGCAGTATTCGTGAAGCAGCCTATGGCCTTGGCGCATCACGGTGGCAAACTGTATCGCATCATGTGTTGCCTTTAGCTCTACCCGGTATTTTAACAGGTTCCATCATTGGTTTGGCACAAGCAATGGGCGAAACTGCTCCTTTGCTGATTATAGGTATGATGGCTTATATCCCTGATACCCCAACTGGTTTTACCGAAGTTGCAACGGTATTACCTGCTCAGATTTTCACCTGGGCCGGGGAGTCGATTCGCGCTTATGAAGAGCGCACGGCCGCAGCCATTATGGTATTGCTCGCAGTGTTACTAAGCATGAACAGTTTAGCTGTTTGGTTACGCAAGAAATTTGAAGTTAGGTGGTAGCATGAAAGCATCAAACATTAGCATTCAGAACCTGAAGTTATGGTATGGCGATAATGAAGCCTTACATGGCATCAATTTGGAAATTGCCGACAAACAAGTTACTTCATTTATCGGCCCGTCAGGTTGCGGAAAATCAACACTTTTGCGTTGTTTAAATCGCATGAATGACCATATCTCCAGCTGCAGCATCGAAGGCGCCATCACCATCGGTGGCAAGGATATTTATGCCCCTGAAGTGGATGTGGTGCAGCTCCGTACGCATGTGGGTATGGTCTTTCAAAAGCCCAACCCATTTCCAAAAAGTATATATGAAAATATTGCTTATGCCCCGCGCATTCACGGTATTGCCAATAAAGGCGCAGCCATGGATGAATTGGTGGAATCAGCGTTACGCAGAGCCAGCCTTTGGGATGAAGTAAAAGATAAAATTCATGAGCCAGGCACTGCCCTTTCCGGTGGTCAGCAACAACGTTTATGTATCGCTCGCACCATTGCAGTTAAACCCGAAGTGATTTTGATGGATGAGCCCTGCTCTGCACTGGATCCCATCGCTTCAGCTAAAATAGAAGAATTGATTGATGAGCTTAAAGAAGAGTTTACAATCATTATCGTGACGCACAGCATGCAACAAGCTGCTCGCGTATCGGACTCAACAGCTTTCTTTTATATGGGTGATTTAATTGAATTTGGCGACACTGAAATGATTTTCACCAAACCAGGCAACCAACGTACAGAAGATTATATTACCGGCCGCTTTGGGTAAGTAAGGAGTAAACACATGGAACATACTTTAAAACGATTCGATGAAGAGCTTGAAGAACTAAAAAACTTAATTTTAGCCATGGGTGGAATGGTTGAGCGTGCTATTGCTGACGCTATAGAATCCATGCTTACACAAAACGTTGAATTAGCGACTCAAACTGTGGAGCGTGATAAGGCCATCAATGCTTTAGAAGTACAGTGTGATGAGCTTACACGCGCTATGCTGGTGCGACGCCAGCCTGCTGCCGGTGACCTGCGCCTTATCATGGCCATTATCAAGCTGGTTACTGATCTGGAGCGCATGGGCGATTTGGCAGCAGGTATTGCTAAAGGCATGATTCGTGCGCAGGACAATCCTCCGCGCAATTTTTCTAACATTGAAGTTATGGGAGAGAAAGTTGTGCGTCAGGTCAATCGCGCCCTGGATGCATTTTCTCGTGGCGATATTGATTTGGCCATGAAAGTGATTAAAAAAGATTCGGGTATAGATGAGTTTTACAAACGCATGTATCGCGAAATGATTACCTATATGATGGAAGACCCACGCATGATTAGTAACGCTATCATACTTACCAATGTCGGTAAAAATCTTGAGCGCATCTCTGATCACGCTACCAATATCGCTGAAATGGTGATTTATTCTAAGCTTGGACATGATATTCGCCATGTGGATCACGATGCTGCTAAAGTGATACTTGCTGGTGATTTAAAGAATAAAAATAAAACCAATAGCGAAGGGTGACCAGACCTTAAAAAACATTTAATCTACCCTCCTCGCCTAGAGGAGGGAGATATGATTCATAAGAGTGCTATCACCAGTATGTTTGCGGGATCGCCTGTTCATCCGCTGCAACAACACATGGAAAAAGTCTTCGAATGTACAAGTTTGCTGCCCTCTTTTGTGCAAGCATTGGCGACACAAACTTTTGATGAAGCTGAATCCATCCAAAAACAAATATCCAAATTAGAAAATGAAGCTGATCGCCTTAAACACGAGCTGCGCAACAATCTGCCCAACAGCTTGTTTATGCCCATGCCGCGCGGTCAGATTCTTGAAATCGTTACTATCCAAGACACCATAGCCAACAAAGCCAAAGATATTGCCGGCATTATGATGGGTCGGAAAATGCAAATTCCTGAGCCTGTCAGCCAAATTTATACAATGTTTTTAAAAAGCAGTGTTGAAGCAGTTGAGCAAGCTCTTGAAGCGGTGAATGAACTTGATGAACTCGTAGAAACCGGATTTCGAGGCGGCGAAGTAAACCTTGTGCTCGATTTGATTACCAAACTCAACAAAATCGAATATGCCTCCGATAAACATGAACAGCAAATCCGCCATGCGCTTTTTGTCATTGAGAAAGACTATCCGTCTATCGATATGATGTTTTTATATCAAATCATTGATTGGACAGGCGAACTCGCTGATATCGCACAACGTGTGGGCTCACGCCTGCAATTGCTGTTGGCGCGCTAGGAGAAGGCATGGAATCCATCATTATCGCAAATGCGGATATCTATATCGCGCTGGCCGTCATTTTTGGCTTATTTATGGCTTGGGGCATTGGTGCCAACGATGTGGCCAATGCCATGGGCACTTCCGTTGGCTCCGGCGCCCTCACCTTCAAACAAGCCGTCATTATCGCTGCTGTATTTGAATTTGCAGGTGCTGTACTCGCTGGTGGCGAAGTCACCAAAACCATTCGTAAGGGTATTATTGATGTATCCTCATTGGGCGGCACGCCCGAAATTTTGGTACATGGTATGCTGGCATCGCTGCTTGCTGCTGGTGTATGGCTACTCATTGCCACGCGCAAAGGCTGGCCAGTATCAACCACCCACTCCATCGTGGGTGCGCTTGTAGGTTTTGGCGCTGTTTGCATTGGCATGGACGCAGTCAGCTGGGATAAGGTGGGCACCATTGCCATGAGCTGGGTGATTTCACCGCTCTTAGCTGGTGTGATTTCTTATTTCCTCTTCCGCAGCATTCAATCGCTGGTCATCAACACTGTAGATCCAGTTGCCAATGCCAAAAAATATGTGCCCATGTACATTTTCCTTGTAGGTCTAGTCATCTCCATGGTCACTATGGTCAAGGGTCTAAAACATGTAGGCATAAACTTAACCTTTAATGAGTGTTTGGGTGTTGCTGTATTATTGGGCGGGGTACTTATGGTTATCGGTACACTTCTGATTCGCCGACTTACCTTTGATCCCAAAGAAGATAAACATTTCCATTATACCAATATGGAAAAGATTTTTGGCGTATTGATGATTTTCACCGCCATGGCCATGGCTTTTGCGCATGGTTCCAATGATGTGGCCAATGCCATTGGTCCCGTTGCTGCCATAGTCGGCATTGTACAAAATGCTGGTGAAATTGCCTCAAAGTCAGCCACGCCAATCTGGGTTTTATTTTTGGGTGGCAGCGGCATTATCCTTGGTTTAGTCACCTACGGTCATAAAGTGATTGCCACTGTGGGCTCAGGTATTACTGAACTTACGCCAAGCCGGGGTTTTGCGGCCACGCTTGGTGCAGCCACTACCGTGGTATTGGCTTCAGGCACAGGTTTACCAATTTCGACCACCCATACGCTGGTTGGCGCGGTGCTCGGTGTAGGCTTAGCACGCGGTATTGGTGCGCTTAATGTGAGTGTCATTCAAACGATATTCTTATCTTGGATTGTGACGCTACCAGCAGGTGCGACACTGGCCGTAATTTTCTATTATATCTTGGCAGGCACCTTAGGTTAACAACCGGCCACTGATGTATTCAAAGAGCTGATTAAGCAGCTCTTTTTTTGGGCTAAAATCTACTTGTATTCATCAGCGACAAACGCAGCTCTTCGGGGCTGTGACCCTGATCACGTAAGGATTTTAAGGTCACTGATTGTTTGGATTTGGCCAAACGCTGGCCTAGCTCATCCTGAATCAAATCATGATGGATATATTGTGGTGAGACATAATCAAGCAACACTTGAAGCACCCTGTGCACTGGTGTTGATGTGAGCAAATCCATGCCGCGAATCACATGTGTTATGCCCTGCAAGGCATCATCCACCACCACGCATAAATGATAACTAAAGCGAATATCTTTGCGCCCAACAATCACATCACCGATGGATGAAAGCATAAAGCTATGCTCAAAACCATCAGCGCCCAACCACGACATCTTATCGCCCAGCATGGCCACCACTTTGCTCATATCAAGCCGCCAAGCATAAGGTTCAATATGCATACGCTGTTGCTGCTCATCATGGGATAGATTTGCACATTTTCTCGGGTAGTTATCCAGCATATTGGTATCCAAGCGCTGATGGTGCATAGCTTCATCAATCAGCGTTGCATCAATCTGGCTGCGGGTACAAAAACAAGGATATACCACCTCCATACCAATCAGGGTTTGTAAAGCCTGTTCATATAAGGCCAATCGCTTTTGCTGATACACCACATCACCATCAAATGCGATACCTAACCACGCCAAATCATCAAGCATCTGTGCTGAAAATTCAGTACGGCAACGGGTACAGTCGATATCTTCAATACGCAGCAATAGCTCGGCATCGTTCTGCTGCGCCCAAGCCTCACATAGCAGCGCTGAATATGCATTGCCTATATGCAGTAGACCCGTTGGTGAAGGGGCAAAACGCGAGCGTAAGCTCATATCGTGCTTTGTTTTACAGTTGCTACCACATCAAATATAGGCTGACCTTCTTCGATGCGTTCAGGGCGCACCAAAGCATAAATCTCATCACCGAGTTCCAGTTCTAAATCATCATGGATGATATGCGAATGCCCTTTGCGTTTTACTGCCAAAGGCTGCACACCATGAGGAATACGCAATTCCTTCATCTTCAAACCGAGCAACTCAGAATCTTCTTTGATTTCATAGGTTTCATACACCAAACGCTTGCGCACGGCTTGGTCATGCCAGTAGCTAAAGGTATAAGGTTTGGCAAACAAGCGCTTCACCTGCAATTGATGAATCAGAGCGCTGTGTTTCTTTTCATCCCCTTCTTCAAGGGTGATAAAAGCCTCACGAATATGAAATTGTTCCATGGCCAAGCGGGCGATGTGCAGGTTGTGGTCAGAGGAGCCTGTCATCACCACCACCGAATCGATTTCCTCAGCGTGAATTACTTCCATGTACAAAGGATCAAGGGCATTACCCTGCACGGCTTCAAAACCACCATTGCGCAAATTGCGCACCACTTGGCTATTTAAATCCAAAAAGCGCACTTCCCTGTCTTCGCTTAATAAGCGTCCAAGCTCAGCACCCACTTGCCCGCCGCCAACAATCAGTACCGAGCGGTCATCCCCACCCGTAACATCCAACCAACGGCTCAAAGGTTTGGCCAGCAAGCTATAAATAAATACAGAAATAATAATAATGATATATACCAAGGCCAAAAGCGTTTCGGCATGCGGGTTGCCAGCATTCCACAAAATAAGGGCAAACAACGAAGTTACCCCAGCAGCCACCACCCCACGCGGAGCCATCAGCGCCAGAAAAGCCACCTGCCCTTTACTCAGGCTGCCACCAATGGATGACGCCCATACAGCCAGCGGGCGTACCACCACGGCCAGAATGATAAACACAAGAACACCCTGCCATAGCCATTTCACCATCACATGCAAATTGAGATTGGCAGCAAGCAACACAAACAATACGGAAATCAGCAACATAGATAAGCTGCCTTTAAAATGTTTCAGGCTTTGAATATCGGGAATAGCTTGACGTTGCAAAGCAGCCCCTGCAACCAATACTGCCAACAATCCAGCTTGTGAGCTGAGTTGATCGGCAAGCAGAAATATACCCCAGGCACCCGCAAGACTGACTACAACCCGCTGCTCTGTACCTTGGGCAACGTTGTGACGAAGGGCAAAACCAAGCAACCAACCACCGAGCACACCAATAACTGCACCCACGCCAAACTTGGTGAGAATATCCAAAAAGCTATGCAGGGCATCCAGCTCGGGTAACAAAACAATTTGCAACACCACAATAGCAAGAATAGCACCCACACCATCCACCAACATGGCTTCACTGCTAAGAATATGGCTCACATCACGATCAAGACGGACTTGACGCACAATCGGCGTAATCACTGTTGGCCCGCCCACGGCCACTAATGCGCCAAACAAAAATGAAATTGGCCAGTCCATTCCAATGAGGAAATGCACGGTAGCACCGCCCAATATCATGGTGAGGAATGGTGCGAGAATGACCAACCTGCCCACAGTCCAGCCATGTTCACGAAGCGATTTGAGGTTTAAGTTTAAGCCGCCCTCAAAAAGAATCACCGCCAAACCCAATTCAATGAGGGTGTGTAGCGCGGGCTCCAGTTGACTGGCGTGAATAATATTAAAACCCTGGGTTCCAAGCACCATGCCAGCAAGTAACCAAATAATGATGGATGGAAATTTTAAACGGGACGCAATCACTTGTGCGCCCACCGCAATCAACACGGCAATCACAAATGCTGTGGTTGGTGTACTTTCAACCATCATGGTTTAACTCGCTGAAATACTTGCAATCTTTAAGCCAGACTCACGATACAATCCATTTCTACTTTCGCAGCCAAAGGCAATGCTGCCACAGCCACTGTAGAGCGTGCGGGGCGATGCTCCCCCAACCAATCTGCATAGATTTGATTTACCACTGGAAAATCAGCCATATCTTGCAAAAAGATGGTCACTTTAAGGATTTGTTTCAGGCTGCCACCAGCTGCGGCAATCACTGCAGTAAGATTATCTACCACTTGTTTGGCTTGTGATTCCACATCATCAGCCACCATTTTACCGCTTTCAGGATCCAAACCAATTTGGCCAGAGGTGTATAACATACCTTGGCAGACAATGGCTTGGCTATAAGCCCCAACAGCTTTGGGCGCTTGTTCGGAGTGGATATAACTAAGATTCGTCACTTTAATTTCCTCTATTCGTTTTTTTCTCGGCATCGTGCCGTGAGAATAGTTTTAACATGGTTTTACCAATACTGGAAACACCACGAATCATGGCGCTAAACCCTGATTTTTTCGCCATATCCACTTTTACTTTCGGTGTTTTCCTGCGCTGTACACGAGCAACATGCGGCAAACCCTTTAAAGCTTTAAACAAACGCGATAAGTGCAGCCTACCCTCAACCTCAACCAGAATAAAAAGTGAGGATAAAGAACCCAAACGCTGCTCAATACGAATATCCTCAATATTCACACCTTGTTCAGACAAGCGTGAAGTGACTTTACCCAAGGAACCTCGCTCATTTTGGCAGAACACTTCAATAGTGGTTTTGTAAAGTTTATCAGTTTGAGGTTTCCAGTCCACTTCCACGCATTTATCCGCAGGCAAGTCGACCACCTTTTTACAATGGGCATGATGAATCATAAAACCAGCACCTTTTTCAAACACCCCAAAGACAGGGTCGCCTGGAATGGGATAACAGCACGATGCGGCCTGCATGGTTTTTTCCGAATAACGATCGCGTCCAGGCAGTTCTGTAGCGTGTTTGCTTACATAAGCGCGAATCACTGAGGCATCCAAATCACCGCGACCAAGCTTTTCTTTGAGTTCTTCATCAGAATTGGTGTTGGTGATGCGCAGCAGGTCGTGAAGCACAACCTTATCACCAATGGCACCAGCCAACAGATGATCGCCCAAACGAATCGCTTCATGTTTCTCTTGTTCACGAAGCCAATATTTAATTTGTTGGCGGGCTCTGGATGTTTTTACGATTTGCAGCCACTTGTGAGATGGCGTTTGCTCCGGGCTGGTTAACACTTCAACTTGATCGCCATTAGCCAGCTTTTGCTCAAAAGGCGCCGGCACACCATTGACGCGAATACCAATACAGTGATTACCCACATCGGTGTGCACAGCATAAGCAAAATCAAGTGCACGGCTGCCGCGAGGCAAAGCCACCAAATCACCATCTCGGGAAAACACATACACTTCTTTGACGTACAAATCCAAGCGTACGTTTTCTAAAAACTCACCCGGATTTTCCACCGACTGAAACATATCGGTCATTTGTTTAAGCCATTTAAAACCTTCCAAATCTTTATTGGATTTGGGATCGCGGGCTTTATACAACCAATGTGAGGCTACCCCGAATTCAGCATACTGATGCATAGCTTCGGTGCGGACTTGTACTTCAATCTTAAAGTGATCAGGGCCAATCACCGCCGTGTGCAACGATTGATAACCATTGGCTTTGGGCAGCGCGATATAATCTTTAAAGCGGCCTGGAATGGGATGATACAGACCATGTATAATACCCAAAGCGTGATAACAAGCCGGGGCATCAGGTACGATAATACGGAATGCAATCAGGTCGTAAATTTCTTCAAAATCGATACTCTTAAGCTGCATTTTTTGATGCAAACTATAGAGATTTTTCATGCGCCCCTGCACACGTGCATCAATACCTTGACGGCTTAGCGCTTGCTGTAACATGTCTTCAAAACGCACTTGGGTTTCTTTCAGAAAATTAAGCTTATCAGCCAACTTTTCTTCCAAAGCAAGACTGGCTTCTGGTTCGATGTATCGAAACGACAAGTCTTCCATTTGCTGAGCTACCCAATGGATACCCAAACGATGCGCCAGTGGTGCGTAGATTTCCATGGTTTCTACAGCAATGCGAAGGCGCTTATGATCAGGCACGAAATTGAGGGTATGCATATTATGCAAACGGTCAGCCAGCTTAATGATCAATACCCGCAAATCTTGCGCTGTGGCCATAATCATCTTGCGAAAGTTCTCAGCTTTTTGATGCTCAGAGTTTCTAAAGTGGATTTTACCCACTTTGGTTACACCATCCACAAGCTCGGCAATTTCTTTGCCAAAACGCTGATTGATATCATCAAGTGTAACATGCGTATCTTCGACAGTGTCGTGCAATAGCCCTGTAATAATTGAAGGAACATCCAGCTTTAAGTTGACCAGATTCTGAGCCACTGCCAACGGATGGGTGATATACATTTCACCCGAACTTCGGCGCTGGCGCGAGTGGGCATGAGTGGCAAATACAAAAGCGCGATTAACAAGGTCAATATCGGCTTTGGGCATATATGCCTTGATTTGCTCGGTGATTTCGTAGATATGACTCATAAAGTCTGGCTCATAAGAAAATGGTAATCCTAAAAATTAAAATGTGAGCCACAAAAAAGAAGGCATCCCAACAATAGATGAAGTATTACCACCATGCTGAGATGCCATCAAATATTAAGCGAAATTTGCTGATGCTTGGTTGTGTTGACGTTCTTGTTCTTCCAATTCAAACACATTTTCCCAAGACACGTATCCTTCCCCAAGCTCTTTTAGTGCCTGAACTGCTGGTTTGTGGCCTTCTTCTTCCAATACGCTCGGCATGCCTGCTTGCAGTTGACGAGCACGGCGAGAAGCCAACACAACCATTTCAAAACGGTTAGGGTAATAACGGACACAATCTTCGATGGTAACGCGAGCCATAATAATGACCTCCAGAAATAGTCTGGCAAAGCTAGCAAAAGAAACTTGCTTGTCGATGCCTTTGCTTCAATCTCCGCCTTGATTCGCTATATCTTTTATCGAAAAACCAAGGAGAGCTCTTGCAATCTTCAACCCAACAATTACTTATCATCGGTTATGTCTGGCCTGAGCCCACTTCCACAGGCGCTAGCGTGCGTATGATGGAATGGGTCGATTTGTTTCTGCAAAAAGGTTGGCTTATCACCTATGTCAGCGCCGCTGCACCCGCTGAGCATATGGCTGATTTACAATCCATGGGCGTGAAATGTAAGCCCATTGAAGTCAACAGCAGCAGCTTTGATGCTTTTATCACTGCGCTTCAACCCACTGTGGTGTTATTTGATCGTTATTTGATGGAAGAGCAATTTGGCTGGCGCGTGGAAAAAAACTGCCCTCAGGCTCTACGCGTGATTGAAACCATCGACCTGCATTGCTTGCGCGAAGCAAGGCATGCAGCGTTCAAGCAGGGCTCAAGCTTTGAAAATCTTGATGTCTTCACCGAAACCGCCCAACGTGAAATCGCGTCCATTTACCGCAGTGATGTTTCGGTGCTGATTTCCAACTATGAAATGGATTTGCTGGTTAATCATTTCAAGGTCGATGCTTCCCTACTCCATGTTTGCCCCTTTATGTTGGACGCTGCCAAGCACACAGACAACCTACCAAACTTTGATACCCGCCAACACTTCATGACCATTGGCAACTTCCGCCATGCACCCAATTGGGATGCTGTGTTATGGCTCAAACAAAGCATCTGGCCCTTGATTCGCCAGCAACTTCCACAAGCCCAGCTACACATTTATGGGGCCTACACCCCACCCAAAGCCACAGCCTTACACAACGCCAAAGAAGGTTTTCTCATCAAAGATCGCGCGGATGATGTCAATGAAGTGATGCAACAAGCCCGTGTATGCCTTGCCCCGCTTCGCTTTGGCGCAGGCATCAAAACCAAACTTGCCGACGCCATGCCCAATGGCACCCCATCCGTAACCACAACCATTGGCGCTGAAGGTATGTTTTATGGTTTACCCTGGGGCGGCGCGATAACCGATGAACCCCAAACCTTTGCTGATGCCGCCGTGCAACTTCACCAAGACTCACAAGCATGGGCACAAGCCCAAGAAGCTGGCTTCACCATTCTCAAATCCGTGTTTGATAAAAAGACCAATGGCGAAAACTTGATGAAAAAGATTACGAGCACCCAAGAAAATTTAGCCCAACACCGAAAACAAAACTTTATAGGCAGCATGTTGCGCTATCATGCCAACCGCAGCACAGAATTTATGTCGCGATGGATAGAAGCGAAAAATAGTAACGCTTAAGACACAAGTCGGTTCCCGATGATTTTGAAGGGCCGCTTCCGATGCAGATTCACCCTCATTAATGCAACACAGCTCTAATTCAATTTTGTAACTGTTCAGGCAGGCTACTCTTCACCACCCTTAAAAAAAATGAGCCAAGCATTTGCTTGACCCATTTACTTCATCGTTTGAGCTCTTCTTTACTCAAGATTGCTGGTGCAGTTGGGGCAACGCGTCGCCTTGATGGCGATGGTGCTCAAACAATGCGGGCATTCTTTGGTGGTTGGTTCTTTTTCTTCTACAGGTGCGGCCTCTTCTTCACGTTTGAGTTTGTTCACGCCTTTAATCAGCATAAACACTGCAAACGCGACAATCGCAAAGCTAATCAGGCCGTTGACGAACAAGCCAATATTCATAGTGACTGCACCTGCGGCTTGGGCATCGGCAAGCGTTGCATATGGCGCCGCCACTTTTGCGCCGTCTTTGAGGGTGATAAACAAATCGGAGAAGTCCACACCACCCAACAACAAACCAATAGGTGGCATGATGATGTCGGAGACCATACTTTTCACGATGGTGCCAAATGCCCCACCAATGATGATGCCCACGGCCATATCAACCACATTTCCTTTGACTGCAAAATCCCTAAATTCTTTTAACACACTCATTGCCCCACCTCCGTTAAAAATCTGCGTGATTAAATGATGTTGCTGAACAAAAAGACAGGACAATTATCACATGCCATATTTCCCACCGCACACAAGCAAGCATTGACGCTACAGCACTGTATCTGCAAGGTAGCTTTCGGGGAAATCACTTTCCCAGACTTGTATTTTGGGGGTATCTGATGAGCAATGCTGTGGGTTGGTTTGAGATTTATGTGGATGATATCAACAGAGCGCAGGATTTTTATGAAGCTGTGTTTGATGTGAAGCTAGAAAAATTAGCAGGCATGGATATGGAAATGCTTACCTTTCCCATGAACCCTGAAACTTACGGTGCACCCGGCGCGTTGGTGAAAATGCCTGGTTTTCCTTCTGGCGGTAACAGCGTGCTTGTGTACTTTAGTTGCGCAGATTGCGGGGTGTCTGCCGAAAAAGCCAAACAAGCAGGCGGAGAAATCCAAAAAGCAAAAATGTCGTTGGGTGAGAATGGATTTATGGCTTTGGTCACTGATACCGAGGGCAATATGCTTGGCCTGCATTCAATGGCTTAAGTCTCTTCACCATGACCAACACAGTAAAAATTGAAAGCATAGCAGCATATTTAGAGCAGCTCTCGCCAACGAGCCAAGCTGTGATACAGCAGCTTAGCGAAACCATTCAACAACTTGTTCCTGATGCCCAAGCATGTATCAGCTATCAAATACCCGCCTTTAAAGTTGGCAAAACATTCATCTACTTTGCCGCATTCAAACACCATATCGGCATCTATCCACCAGTAACCAACAACAAAGAGCTTATCGAAAAACTAGGCCCCTACCGCAATAAAAAAGGCAACCTTACATTCCCTCTGAATAAGCCTATGCCCCTAGCTCTTATTCAAGAGGTCGTACTCGCACTCCATAAGCAATACATCACAACTTCGTCTTAAAAAGATAATGATTTATTTGTTGGCGTTTCGTCGCGCTTAAAAGTCTATATTGTGTAGCCGTCATCGGTTGCGCTGAGAAATCAATAAACACAGCCCCATTTGAGGTATTGAATATCGTGCTGCCCGCCGCGGCATATCGCTGCACCACCTCAACTTTGGGGAAACCAAAATGATTGGCATACCCAGCTTGGGCAATGACGATTTTGGGCTGAAGCTTTTCTACAAAAGGTGATGTACTGGAAGTTTTGCTGCCGTGATGCGGCATCAGCATCACATCCACTTTAGGTAAGCTTGGCAGCAAAACCTTCTCCACTTCAGCTTCAATGTCACCTGCCAAAAGAAGACGTTCGCCTGAAATCAAACGAACAAGCAGCACCAACGATGTATTGTTATCATTTTTATTTTTGTAATCTTTGGGAGGCCACAACACTTCGAATTGGCTGCCATCAGTAAGCGACCAGACATCACCCTGCTTTAACCAACGCACCGAACCACCATCTTGGATAACTTTTTCCGAAAGGCGTTGGAAGCTTACATAATTTCGATTGGCAGGCACATCTGCCAACCACAATTCATCCACGCCATTAAGCGAAGCATACAAACGCTCAGCACCGCCTGCATGATCCGATTGGGCATGGGACAGCAGCAAAGCATGCAGTTGCAGAGCGCCTAAAGCGCGTAAATTTGCGGCAGCTTCTGAGCCACCATTAAATTTACTGCCATCTTTTCCTGGCGTATCAACAAGCAATGAAAAGTTGGGCAAACGCAGTAAACTCGAAGCACCCTGCCCCACATCCCAAACCGCAAAAGATGCAATCGATGGCTGAGCTGCTTGTGTGCTCAAACCGACGAACATCACAAGCGACATTGATAAAGTAAGCAGCGTTGTTTTTTGCTTTTGCTTTATCCACAACCAACCCGAAACCAACAAAGCTAGAGCCAAGAACACACTCAACATCAGCGAGCTTTGTAGCCACAACCTACCCCAAGGCCAATCATACAATGTCAGCAGCCATTGGTTGCTCATCTGCAAACCCCACCCGGACACTTCAAACAACATCGTTGCCCAATCACGCAAACCCAGCACCACCAACCATTCACCCAGCAAAGCCAGCGGCAACACCCACAGGGCATAGATGGGCACAAGCACCACATTGGCAAACAAACTCCAAACAGGTAATCGGCCAAAAACGTAAGCAATCATCGGCAATGTCGCCAAAGCGGCGATAAGTGAAACCAACAATAAAGCTTTGAACCAACTTCTGATTTGATCAGCCTTTGATTCAGATGGGGTAGCTGGGGCGCTGGCCCAAATCAATAGCGCTGATGTGGCCACAAAGGAAAGCCAAAGCGAAACCGATAACACCGAAGTGGGATCAAGCAGCACAATCAGCAGCAATGCCGCCAGCATGGTATTGAGTGGCCATTGTTTGCGGCGCAGCCACCATGCCAGCACAGCTGCCAACAGCATCAAAAAAGCGCGTTGGGCAGGAATGGGCCAACCCGCCAACGTGGCATACGCACATGCCAGCAATAAACCCGCAACGAGCGAGAGCCCGCGCACAGGCAAATGAATAATCCAATCTTCGCGCCGCGTCAGCAGCCACCAACTCAAGAAAAAGCCCCAACCTGCCACCAACCCCATATGTAGCCCAGATATGGCCAGCAAATGCGTTGCCCCGCTAGCTGCAAAAGCATCATCAATAGGCAATGGAATATCCGAACGGTCGGCCAGTAGCAATGCTGCCAAAATGCCTTTTTGTGCAGCAGGCAGGCTATCCATCGCTGCGAATATGTGTTGCCGCTGCTTGGCTAACCATGCATCTGAAGCTTGGGTTATGGTGATATTGGATGCGCTACCCACCAAAGCGACATGTTCTAAAAAGGCATAACCCTCGGTATCAAATGTGGCGGGATTTTGTTTGTTACGCGGCATATGAAATTTGGCAGTGGCCTTCATAGATTGCCCAGCCAGAAATTGTTGTTTGCTTTGATACACAAACACATCAGCCAAACCATGAAGTAATTCGCCAGATGGCTGCTGCACATGATCCAAGCGAAGTTTGGTGTATTGCGGCGTTTGTTTCACCGACTGTATTTGGGCAGAAATCGTTATCTTTTTATCAAGCCAATTCGGCGGAACCTGCACTTGCCAAACCAACCAAGCAAACGTAATCAGCCCATAAAGCAGACCAACAAGCAGAAACAACAGCCAAGTCTTGCGCCAACGCCAAAAGCAAAGGCTTACCAACACCATCACACTGATATTGAAAAAAAGGCCGATGGTATTGGACAATGAAATCAACAAACCCAAAAGCAGAGCAAGCGTTGGCAGCAACAACGGCAGCCCACGCAGATTTAAGGCATTAAGCAGGGTAACTAATATCTCCGCGAATCAGCATATCAGCACCAAGGGGCTGATAATGGATATGAGAAATCTTTGGCGCTTCAGCCATGGTGCTGATGCCCACACCATGCCAGAAACCAACTGCTTCTTTGCCGCCAATCAGCAGTGGAGCTTGATAGAGCACAATTTCTTGGCTGATTTGCGCTTCAAAACATTCAGCATGCAATTTACCTCCGCCTTCAAGCAAAATCTGTAAGAAACCCTCACTGGCCAAATGCACAAAGCATGCTTTTCTATCGGTGCAATTGACCACATCCACACCAGCTTGACGCCAGACATCCGCTTCCTTGGTCTCCGTGGTCACATAAAAGCGCGTTTTGGCTTCTTTGGACAACAACTTACAATCAGCAAAAAAATGTGGCGCCATATTGGCCATCACCACCCGCAAAGGCGCGCCGTGGATCAGCTTGGCATCGCGAATGGTGAGTGATGGGTTATCATGCAACAGTGTGCCCACGCCAACAACGATGGCATCACACTCAGCGCGTAAAGCATGAGCATGTTGGCGCGAATCTTTGCCGCTAATCCATTGCGAATGATTGGTATGCGTAGCGAGTTTGCCATCCAATGAAATGGCAGCTTTGGCAATCACCCAAGGTAGTTTGGTTTTTACATAATGAAAAAATGGGCGATTTAAAGCATCTGCTTCTTCTTGGCATACACCCGAGCTCACTTCTAGCCCAGCCTTTTGCAGCAACACCCCGCCCCCTGCCATCGCTGGATTGGGATCGCTGGATGCAAACACCACCCGCGAGATTCCCGCCTCTAAAATCGCATTGGAGCAAGCCGGCGTTTTACCCACTGCTGCACAAGGCTCAAGCGTGACATAAATAGTTGCGCCCTTAGCTGAATCGACTTTAAGCAAAGCATCCACTTCGGCATGATGACTGCCACATGCGTGATGAAAGCCAGTGGCGAGCAGCTCACCATCGCGCACAATCACTGCGCCCACACGTGGGTTGGGATGGGTTCGTCCAATACCTTTGGCAGCCTCAACAAGCGCCAAACGCATCCACTTTTCATCCATATTACGCATCATATCTCCCATCAAAGCCTGAGCAGTAGGTGACAGCGTACATCAAATTGTTAAGCACCCAAAGTATAAGATTTCACTACAGGCCCCATTTCACCTAAGATGCACCACGCTGAACAACCCAATCAAAGGATGAACTGCCATGACAGAAAAAACACCCACACAAGATCCCATGCATGGCATGACTTTAGCCATGATTCTTGAAGCTTTGGTCTCGTATTATGGTTGGGGTGAATTGGGCATCCATGTCAAAATTCGTTGTTTCAACAACAATCCTTCGATTAAATCCAGCTTGGCATTCCTGCGCAAAACACCATGGGCAAGAGCCAAAGTTGAAGCTTTGTATTTGGATATGCTCAGCGAAAAAAATGGGACTTCCACAAAATTTAGCTGGCCAAAGGTGTAAGAAAGACTTTCAAACAGCGACAACAAAGCATGTTGTTATCGAATTTTCAAATGAACACTTTTAGGTTCTGGCTAGCTGGATTCTTGCTCAGTATGGTGATGCATAATTCTGCACAAGCTGGTGAATATATGCTTGATGAAATTGGTTTGGGTTATGGCCATGGCCTTGATGCCACATCTTGGACCCAGCTTGATTTGATTCGCCCTTTGCCCATGCCGTTCAATGCGTTGGAAGGGTTACCTCTACACTCAGATATTGATATTGGTTTGGCAGTGTCCAACTGGGAAACTTCAGGCGCCACTGCCTATCACTCATCTGCAACTATACTTTTGCGCAGCGACCAACTTACAACACCATTTGGCTCGTATTTTCTCGAAGCAGGTTTTGGCCCACACCTGATTTCAAGACCTGGAAAAACAAGACGTTTAAGCACGGCCTTTGAATTTAATTCGCTGTTGGGTTTAGGTCTCGTCCTAACACCAGAATGGCGGTTGCTCATGCGCGCCCACCATGTGTCCAATGGTGGCATTTCCACTCCCAATAGCGGCGTAAATGTCTATCTCATTCAACTGCACTATCTATTCCCTTAAGTCGTTAGTTTTTAGCGAATCAATTTTTTGCGCGCCAAATTGGCGGCGATGGCATAACCCACCAGGGCATACGCCAGCAAAACCGAGATATGCAGCAGAGGATTCACAAGTGGCAATTCAGTGAGCAATGGCCGAATCAGTTGCACGGCATGGGTGAGCGGCAGCACTTGGGCAAACCATTGCACAAACTCAGGCAAGGCATCCACGGGGTAAAACACGCCGCAAAAAAGAAACATCGGCGTAACCACAAGCGTGAAATAATACATAAAAAAGTCGTAACTCGGGGCAATGGCGCAAATCACCAGCGCAGGTCCTGCAAAAGCCAAACCAATAAGCATAATCACGGGCACGGCCATCCAAGCTGTACTCCAATCCTGCACCCCACCAAGGATGCCTGCGACCAACAAAATCGCTGTGCCTGAAATCAAGCTTTTGCTTGCCGCCCAGACAATTTCACCCGCCACCACTTCTTGCACACGCACAGGCGTAGCCAGCATACCTTCCCATGTGCCTTGGTGATTCATGCGCGTGAAGGCCGAATACAAACCCTCAAATGTGGCTGTATTCATAGCGCTGGAGCATAAAATACCGCTGGCAAGATAAGCCATATACGGAATACCACCCATCTCACCAATATACATACCAAGGCCGTATCCAAGACCAAGCAGATAAAGAAAAGGGTCGCCAAAATTGCCAAGCATCGATGCCACAATCAATTTGCGCCAAACCAAATAATTGCGATACCAAACGGCCCAAATATGGCGTGGATTAAGTGTTAAGATATCCATCACGCTTCCTCCCGCAAATCACGGCCTGTGAGTTTGAGAAACACATCTTCCAATGATGCTGGTCTATGGATAAAGGTAAGTGAGGCATCTTCGGCGCAGCGCGCTACCAAGCTCCTGGCATCTTGCATATAACAAAACCAAGTATCGCCCACTTGCTCAAAACGCACCTCCAAATCAGCGCAAAGCAGCTTGGTATCAGCTTCTGTGTTGAGGCCGCGAATCGCCACCACTTCTGGCTCCACATGGCGATTGATCAGTTCTCGCGGCGTGCCTCTATCGAGGATTTTACCGTGATCAAGCACCATAATATCATCGCAAAGCTCGGCAGCTTCTTCCATATAGTGGGTGGTAAGAATTAATGTTTTGCCACGCGTTTTCAGCGAGCGAAGCCGCTGCCATATCAAATGACGCGCTTGCGGATCAAGGCCAGTGGTTGGCTCATCAAGCACCACCAAATCTGGGTCATTCACCAGCGAACGGGCAATCATCAAACGCCTGCGCATGCCGCCAGATAGGCTCATCACCCCATCATTGGCTCTGGCCGAAAGCGAAGCAAATTCCAACAATTCGTAAGCGCGCTTTTGCGCTGTGTCTTTATCAATGCTGAAATAATTGGCGTAAACCATCAGGTTTTTAAACACTGAAAAATCTGGGTCAAGATTATCCTGTTGCGGCACCACACCAATGCGATGATGCAAAGCTGCATCAGCCACATCTTGCCCAAATAACGAATATTCGCCTGAAGATACAGGCGATAAACCTACCAACATCCGCATCAACGTCGTTTTGCCAGCACCATTGGGGCCCAAAATGCCAAAACAAATACCTTGTGGCACATCAAAATTAAGGCCGCAAACAACTTCGCGCTCAGCAAAGAATTTTCTTACATCTCTGGCGCGCACCACCACATTGGAATCACTATCACCACTCAAATTTGTTTGCATGCCTATCTCCGCACCAGTTTTTAAGCCTTACGCACCGCAATCCAAATATGATGACGATTGCCGCGTTTGTTGGTCAGCGCGTGGGCTGTTTGCTCTTTCACATCAAAGCCGACTTTGACCAAACGCTGAGTAAAATATTTATCCGAAGCTGCCGACCAAACCGTCATCATACCGCCAGGCTTTAAGCTATCATAAGCCAGCGTTAAACCATTGTAGCCATACAGGGCATCATTATCTTCGCGGGAAAAACCATCGGGACCATTGTCCACATCCATCATGATGGCATCAAAGGTTTGTTTGTTGCGGCGCATCACTTTGCCCACATCCAATTCAAGCACTTCAACGCGTGGGTCATTGAGCGGAAAATCTGCCAGCGCCCCAAGGTATTCGCGGTTCCAACGCACCACGGCAGGCAACAGCTCAGCCACCGAAACCTTGGCATCGGCATTGGCATGATTAAGCGCTGCACGAAGGGTAAAGCCCATGCCCAAGCCACCCACCAACAAGTGCGGGGCTTTAAGTTTGGCCACATGTTTGCAAGCAATTTCAGCCAACACATCTTCAGAATTGTGGGCGCGGCTGTTCATCAGCTCGCCTTCTTTTTCAACAAAAATGGAAAATTCGCTACCACGCTGAAATAATTTCATGGCCGCGCCATGTTCATTCACGGTATCAAGTAAAGTATAAGGTGTAACAGCGATAACAGCCCCCGATATATTTAGTCTTCAGAGACTATTTTTTTCTTATTGCGTGTTTTGGACGCTGCCAAACGACTGGCGTTTTTTCCTTTACGGCGCTCACCAATGGTGCCGCTTTTTTTATGGCTCGATTCTTTTTGAATTTTGAGATAATTATCATAATGCTCAATATCCAGCTCATCATTTTCAATGGCAGCAACAATGGCGCAATCGGGCTCATTGCCGTGGGTGCAATTGGAAAATCGGCACAATGCAGCAATTTCAAGAATATCTTCAAAACTTTCTTGGATACCCTCGCTGACTTCAGCAATCGCCAGCTCACGAATGCCAGGCATATCAATCAACATGCTGCCCTGCTCCAGCAGCAACAAATGGCGGCGCACCGTGGTGTGTTTACCTTCACCGGATGCACTCACACTTTGGGTTTCAAATCTTGCATCACCAAGAATTAAATTCATCAGCGAGGTTTTACCCACACCAGAAGAACCAAGCAGGCAATAAGTTTTTTGCGGCAACATCAGCTGTTTGATAGCGTCTAAGCCCTCACCTGTCTTATTACTGACCAGCAGCGTTTTAATCGTAATACCCGCATCTTCAATGTCTTCTTGCATCATTCCCAAATCTTCAGCATCCATCAAATCGGTTTTGGTGAGAATCAAAACAGGCTTCACCCGCCCTTCATTCACCAGCACCAAAAAGCGTTCGAGCTTGCGCACATGAAAATCGTAATCGCAAGACATGACAATAAAGGCGACATCAATATTCGCCGCCAGCATTTGAAACTCGTCGTTGTAACCGGAAGCTTTGCGTTTGATCAACGACTTGCGCGGCAACACGCTATCGATGCTGGCAAATTGATCGGAATCATGATGCTCTAAACACACCCAATCACCCACACAAGGAAAAGCAGTGGCGCGCTCTGCGGCATAGAAAAACTTACCCAATAACTCGGCGGAAAATTCTTCTTCTCCATCGTGTACAACCAAGCGATCTCTATCCACTGCCATCACGCGGCCCAAGCTTTGCCCCTGCCCGCATAAGCGCTTGGCATGGTCTACAAACCAATCGTCAAATCCTAATTTTTTCAATGCCATGTAGGGCTCATCACTCATGGCTTGAACCCTATGTTCGATTCAGGCTGTGGTCGATAGTTGGCAGTGTTAAATAAACAAAGTGGTGCCTGAATCTGCAGCTTCGCCAAGGAAAGCCGCCACGCCGCCAATTTCGACGCCATCAATCAGCTCTTCTTTTTGAATACCCATCACATCCATCGACATTTGGCAGGCAATCAGCTGCGCACCGCCATCCACAAGGCTGTGCAACAGATTGCCCGGTGTTTCCACGCCCTTGTCATGCATCACCTTACGAATCATTTTCGCACCCAAACCATGCATATCCATTTTTGAGATGGAGGTGAGATGATCCGCATCGCTGGGTAGCATGGTGCTAAACATTCTATCCATCATCGGTTTATCCAGATGCGGCGCATCTTGGCGGCGAATCACATCCAGCCCCCAGAAGGTGAAAAACAAACTCACCGGATTACCCATGGCCAAAGCACCATTGGCAATAATCATACTCGCCATTACTTTGTCTAAATCATCGGAAAATACGACAAGGGTAAGTTTATCTGATTTCTTCATGGCTGTGTTCACCGCCGCTGGCACTTCAGCCACCTTGCGCAGCAAGACAATAATCAAACCTTTCTCAGCTTTAACCGACAAAAGCGCATGCCCAGTCTTTTTTGCCCATGCGCAAATATCACGGCCAAAGGCTGGATCAGAAGCTGTCACTTCCAGCAATTCACCCGCATCCAAAGCTTCCATGGCTTTGTAGGTTTTCATAATTGGGCCTGGGCATTGCAGCCCCACCGCATTGATAACATGCACCTCACCCGAAGAACCCGGCGCAACCATCGCTGCACTGACAGCGCAGCTGCCAGCCCGCTCTGCTTCAATATCTTCAGGGTCGCGAAGTTTGATATCTTCATAATCAAAAATATCGGGGTTGGCCTGTTTATCCACAGCCCAAGCATAGGTTTTATAACCACCAGAAAGGTTTTTGATATTGGTAAAGCCAGATTGTTTCAAAATGCGGTAAGCCAGATAGCCACGCAGACCAATTTGGCAGAACAAAACAATGGGGATATTTTTATCCAGCTCGTCCAAATGTTCGCGTAAGAGATTCACATCAATATTCTTGGCTGTTGGGATGGAGCCAAAGCCAAACTCATCGGCTGTGCGCACATCAATCACCTGTAAGGCATCTTTGTTTTCAAGATGTGTGCGCAGTGTCTTCCATTCCATGAGCTCATGGGATTTATTGAGCACATTGATGCCCACGTAACCTGCGATATTGATAGGATCTTTGGCAGAGCCAAAGGGTGGTGCGTAGGCCAATTCCAATTCCGCTAAATCGTGAACTTTTAAATTACCCTGAATGGCAGTGGCAATCACATCGATACGTTTATCCGCCCCATCTGCGCCCACAGCTTGCGCGCCTAAAATCGTGCCATCATCAGTAAACAAAAGCTTTATGCTGATTTGTTTGGCGCCTGGGTAATAGCTGGCATGCGAGCCGCTATGGGTGATGCAGCTTAAAAACGGAATGCCTGCTTTGGTCAGTTGCTTTTCATTCAACCCCGTAGTGGCAGCCGCCAAATCAAAGGCTTTGAGAATGGAAGTGCCTTGGGTGCCCCTGTATTTTTGTTTGTTACCAAACACCATATTATCGGCCGCCATACGCCCTTGCCTATTGGCTGGACCAGCCAGCGGAATCAAAGTTTGAAAACCACCAATGGATTGGGTGACTTCAATGGCATCACCCACCGCGTAAATATCTTCATCAGAAGTTTGTAGATAATCATTAACCTTAATGCCACCTGTTTCACCCAACGCCAAATCGCAGCTTGTCGCCAGCGTAGTTTCAGGGCGCACGCCAATGGCCAGAATGACCAAATCCGCTTGGATGCGACGGCCACTGGATAAATACACCAGCGTGTGATCGTCCTTATGTTCAAACTGCTCAACCTTCTCTCCCAAGAAAAGCTCAACGTTTTTGTCCTTCATATGGGCATGCACAATGGCCGCCATTTCATAATCCAGCGGTGTGAGGATTTGTTCAGCGCCTTCAACTAGGGTAGTTAATATGCCTTTATCATGAAGGTTTTCCGCCACCTCAATACCAATAAACCCGCCCCCAATCACCACAGCGCGGCGCGGCGAAACATCGTGAATATGTTTCATGATACGATCTAAATCAGGGATATTGCGCAGACCAAAGATGCGGCCTGTTTCAATACCAGGAAGATTTGGGCGAATGGGTTGCGCCCCCGG
Organism: Mariprofundus sp. UBA1536; assembly: GCA_002323245.1. Classification (GTDB taxonomy): domain Bacteria; phylum Pseudomonadota; class Zetaproteobacteria; order Mariprofundales; family Mariprofundaceae; genus Ghiorsea. The sequence goes on from DCPU01000009.1 coordinate 52,062, forward strand.
AGATAGCAGCAATTTATCATACGATTCATCGTATGTTTTACCTGTTTTTAAATCGCGCAAACGAATGGTTTTTGCTTGGCGGTTGATCGATTCTGCTTCAGTCAGGCTGCGCACATCCACGCGATACCTTGCTTCAAAGCCTTCTTCCGTGGTTACCAATAACTGCTCACGCTCTTCAATCATACCCGAGATATGATAAGGCAGGCCGCAGTTGGCAAAGCTGATAAATGGGCCACGCTCGATAAGGATAATTTCTGCTGTTTCGTCGTTTCTGCGCAGTCGTGCAGAAGCAGTCGCTCCACCTGCCACACCGCCGACAATAATAATTTTCATGGATTCTTCCTTGGGCGCTTTCTAAGTTTCAGAACGTCACTTATTAGATTATCGTAATATACTTATTTTAATGTTTATTGCAATGGGAAACATGGGACAAAATGCGTAGATTTATGGTGAAAAAGCTATAAAAACCAACCCACTACCATTGACCTAAAACTTTAACTAAAGAAATTAAACCTTGAATTACAAAGGAAAATTGGTTAGAAGATTTTTAATGCGATTATTTAAAGCAGTATCTCAACACAAGAAACGCCAAGCTTCATGAACACGCCCACTCTCCCAAGCTATATAGTGCTTATCAGCGTGCATGGTCTTATCCGTGGCGACAATCTTGAGCTCGGCCGCGATGCCGATACCGGCGGCCAAACCAAGTATGTGGTCGAACTCGCCCGCGCTTTGGCTGAGCGGCCTGAAGTAGAAAAAGTAGATTTACTTACCCGCTTGGTCATTGATCCCAGGGTCAGTGCCGACTACGCAGCTCCTATCGAACAACTATCCGATAAAGCCCGTATTATCCGCATCGCTTGTGGAGAAGATGTTTATTTGCCCAAGGAGTCTCTTTGGGATTATTTGGATAGTTTTGCAGATAATGCACTTATTTTTCTCAACGGCGAAAACCGACTCCCCAACATCCTCCACAGCCATTACGCCGATGCAGGTTATGTCGGCACCCGTTTATCGCATCAACTTGCTATTCCGTTGGTGCATACGGGTCACTCACTTGGCCGCAGCAAACGCAAGCAACTGCTCGCCAATGGCGTAAAGCGCGAAAACATCGAAACGACTTACACCATGGCGCGCCGCATCGAAGCTGAAGAAATCACCTTGGGCGTGGCTGCGCGTGTTATCACCAGCACCAAGCAAGAAATTGAAGAGCAATATGGCCTGTATGATTGTTACCAACCTGAAAAAATGCGAGTGGTACCACCGGGCACAGACTTGGATAAATTTTACCCCGCAACAGGCAATGAGGCTTCCAGCCCATTGGCGCAACAATTGCACCGCTTTTTAAACGTGCCCAACAAACCCATGATCCTCGCCCTGTCTCGGCCTGATCCAAGAAAGAATATTCTCGCCCTGATTGAAGCATACGGCACATCACCCAAGCTGCAGGAAGCAGCCAACTTGGTGATTATTGCAGGCAACCGCGATGATATCACCATGATGGAGAGCGGCGCGCAGGATGTATTAAATCACATCCTATTAAGCATCGATCAGTTTGATTTGTATGGCAAGGTTGCTTATCCCAAACATCATGCCCCCGATGATGTGCCTGAGTTTTACCGCCTTGCAGCCTTATCCAAAGGCGTATTCATCAACCCCGCCCTTACCGAACCTTTTGGCCTGACGCTCATTGAAGCCGCAGCCTGCGGTTTACCCATTGTGGCCACCGAAGATGGTGGCCCCATTGATATTATTGGTAATTGCAACAATGGCTATCTCATTGACCCACTGGATAGAGAAGCCATGGCTGATGTTTTACTCAAGACCCTGTCTGACAAACCTAAGTGGCAGAAGCTTTCCGACAACGGTATCAAAGGTGTTCGCCATCATTATGCATGGCAAACCCATGCGGAAAAATATCTGGATGTGATTCGCCCCCTGATCGAACAAAGCGAACCCCTTCACCGCATGGAATTATCGCGCCGCCCAGCGCTCTACCGCAACCAAGCCATCTTTACCAATTTGGATCAAAACTTACTTGGCAACAAGGAGGCGCTGACCGAATTCTTGAACATCGTCCGCCAACATCAGAAGAAAATCAGTTTTGGTATTGCCACGGGTCGCCGCTTGGATAGCGCTTTACCGATTCTGCGCCAGTATCAAATCCCGCAACCCGATGTGTTGATTTCCAGCCTAGGCACTGAAATTCATTACGCCCCGAATTTGACCAAAGACATGGTTTGGGCCAAACATATCAACCACCTTTGGAACGCTCGCGCTGTGCGAGAAACCCTTGATGGCTTGCCCGAACTCAAGCTGCAAGACAAACAAAACCAAGGGCAATTTAAAATCAGCTACTTTATCGATACCAACCAAGCCCCCGATATCCAAGAAATCAGGCAACTGTTGTTGCAAGATGATCAAACCGTGAACACCATCTTTTCCTTCGGCCAATACCTTGATGTGGTGCCTATTCGCGCATCCAAGGGTTTGGCACTGCGCTGGTGCGCTGAGCAACTGGGCATCCCGCTTGAAAATATCCTTGCTGCTGGTGGTTCAGGTGCCGATGAAGATATGATGCGCGGCAACACCATGGCTGTGATTGTGGCCAACCGCCACCACGAAGAGCTTTCTGAATTGGGTGATATCGAACAAATTTATTATGCAGAGCAAAGTTTTGCCGCAGGCATTACCGAAGCCATGACCCACTACAATTTTCTCGATTTGAAACTGGACGAGAAAAAAGCATGAACAATTTTCTTCTCTGCACCGATATGGACCGCACACTAATCCCCAATGGCGCCCAATACGAATCGGCTGGCGCCAGAGTGTTGTTTGCCAAACTTGCCAAGCAGCCGCAGGCAACGCTTGTTTACGTCACTGGCCGGCACCAAACGCTTATCCAAGAAGCTATTCATGATTTCCAACTGCCTTCACCTGATTTCGCTATCGCTGATGTCGGCGCAACGATTTATGAGGTCAATGATGGTATCTGGAGCGCTTGGGATGAGTGGAGCCAAGCAATAGATTCCGACTGGAAGGGAAAAAGTACAAAACAGTTGCACATGCTACTTGCCGATTTGCCAGCATTAACCTTGCAAGAGCCTGAAAAGCAAAGCAGGCACAAACTCAGTTATTACACAGTGCTGACAGCTGATGAGAAAGCAATTCTCAATACTGTGCATCAAAGGCTGCAAGAGCATGATATCCAAGCCAACTTGATTTGGAGCATTGATGAACAAGCCAATATTGGTCTGCTGGATATTCTGCCAGCAAGCGCCAATAAATTGCTCGCCATTGAATTCCTGATGAAAAAGCGCGGCTTTACTATCGAAACCACTGTGTTTGCCGGTGATAGCGGCAACGATTTGGACGTGTTGCTCAGCCCAATTCATGCTGTGTTGGTGGCCAACGCCAGTAGTGAGGTAAAGGCTATCGTTGCAAAGGCAAACTTATCCAGCAGCCTTTATCAGGCTAAAGGCAATCATTTGGGCATGAATGGCAATTACAGCGCAGGCATCCTTGAAGGTGTAAGCCACTACCTGCCCGATGTTGGAAACTGGCTCAAGGAACAAGCCTCATGAACAAAAACAAGCTACGCCCACTTATTTTCGGCGAGGTGCTCTTTGATCACTTCCCAGACGGCAGCAAGGTGCTTGGTGGCGCTCCATTTAATGTGGCATGGCATCTGCAAGCCTTTGGCCACGCGCCCTTGTTTGTATCAAGCGTGGGGGATGATATTGAAGGCGAACAAATCAAAGCGGCCATGCACACTTGGGGCATGGATGTAGATGGTTTACAAACCAATACGCAACATGCCACGGGCAATGTTGATGTGTCGTTCTCAGATGGCGAGCCACAATACGATATCGTCTTTCCAAGGGCTTTTGATTTTATTGATAGCAAATTATTGCCCCAATTATCGGACAACTTCCTTGTTTATCATGGTTCATTGGCGCTTCGTGATACAACCTCAACGGCTGCACTGGCCGAGGTTTTCCGCCGCACCCAAGCGCCAGTGTTTGTTGATGTGAACTTGCGCCAGCCGTGGTGGGACATGGGCCGCATCAAACAAATGCTCAGCCATGCCTATTGGATTAAGCTCAACAGCGATGAATTCAAGCTTATTGCCCCAGAGAGCAATGCCTACAGCAACCAAACATTCACCAACCAACATGGTGGTTTTATTGCCCTCACCCGAGGCAGTAAAGGCGCATCGCTCATTTCAGAAGAAAAAACCGAGACAATCGTGCCGCAACATGCCACCAACTTTGTCGATACCGTTGGCGCTGGTGATGCTTTTTGCAGTGTATTGCTTACTGGCATCATCCGCGATTGGCCGCTGGATATGACGATTACCCGCGCACAAGACTTTGCCAGCGCCGTGGTGGGCATTCGCGGCGCAACCAGCACCGACCCCAAATTTTATCAACGCTTTTTAGATGCATGGCGTGATTAGGACCATTATTTATGTATGAACAAATTTCTCATTCGCTGCTCAATGATATTCTGATTGCGCTGAAACCAGATATCAAAAATCAGCGGCTACAACATTTCTACACCCGCCTTGGTGCGAATTTTTATGCCATCCACTCCTTGTTTCATGTGCTCTATGGCAACCGCCCTGATTTTGAGCAACAAATGCTGCGCTTGGTAGAAACACTTGCGCGCCAATATATCAAACGCTCGCCGGCTTTAAAAAAGACGGATCTGGCGCGCGAAAAAGATCACAACTGGTTTTTAAGCCAGCATTGGGCAGGCATGGCGCTTTATAGCGATGGCTTTGCTGGTAACCTCAAGGGCCTGCAAACAAAATTGCATTATCTTCAAGAATTGGGCATCAATATGGTGCACATCATGCCTGTGCTTGATTGCCCGCCGGGTAAAAGCGATGGCGGTTATGCGGTCCGCGATTTCAGGAAAGTCGATGAGCGCATCGGCACCCTTAGCGACATCAGCAAACTTTCAGAAAATTTAAAAAAACGCGGGATGTTGTTAACGCTTGATGTGATTGTTAACCACACTTCCAATGAACATGAATGGGCCAACCAAGCCCGTTTGGGCGAGAAAAAGTACCAAGATTATTATTATGTGTATGGCGATAGAGAGACGCCCGACATGTTTGAGGAAAGCATGCCAGAAATCTTTCCTGAGACTTCCCCAGGCAACTTCACTTGGGATGCTGAAATGAACAAGTGGGTGATGACTGTATTCAACGATTACCAATGGGATTTGAACTACCGCAACCCAGCCGTGTTCATCGAGATGGTCGATATCATTCTGTTTTGGGCCAATCAGGGCGCGGATATTTTGCGCTTGGATGCTGTGGCCTTTTTATGGAAAAAAATTGGCAGCGTCTGCCAAAACGAGCGCGAAGCGCATTTGTTGCTGCAATTGATGAAAGACTGCTGCCAAGTGACGGCGCCTGGCGTGCTCTTTATCGCAGAAGCCATTGTAGCGCCTGCGGAAATCACCAAATATTTTGGTGAAGATGCCATCAATGCCAAAGAATGTGAGATTGCCTACAACGCTACATTTATGGCTCTGATGTGGGATGCCATCGCCACCAAACAAGCCAAGCTGCTGGCCATTGGCATCAGCAACTTACCTGACAAATTGGATAGAGCCACTTGGCTGAATTATGTGCGCTGCCATGATGATATTGGTTTGGGCTTTAACGACAGTGATATTGATGCAGCAGGTTATCAAGCCTTTGCCCACCGCCGATTTATTCTCGATTATTTTACTGGCAAGTTTGATACCTCGCCCGCTAGAGGCAAACCCTTTGGCCAAAATGAAAAGAATGGTGATGCCCGCATTGCAGGCTCCCTAGCCTCACTGGCAGGGCTGGAAAGCGCGCTGGATGCTGGCGATGCCGACGCCGTTGATGCTGCTATCAAGCGTATTTTATTGTTACACAGCATGATTTTTGCATTTGGTGGAATTCCGCTGATTTATTATGGTGATGAAATCGGCACCCTGAACAGCTATGAGTATCTTGATGATGACAGCCGCAGCAACGATAGCCGCTGGCTGCATCGCCCGACCATCAATTGGGAAAAAGCTGAGCTTCGCCACCAAGTAGGAAGTGTTGAGCAGCGCATTTTTCATGGTTTGAAGCGGATGATTTCACTGCGTCACGAAATCCCAGCCTTTGCCGATTACAACAACCGTGAACTGCTCACAGTCGCCAATCCGCATTTGTTTGTGTTTATGCGTTCGGATCCGCAAAGCAATGGTGCAAGGATTCTGGTCATTGCCAACTTCGATGAGCAACCACAATCGCTAGACCTTGAAAACATCAAAAAAACTAGCTTTTTCCAACATACCAATTTCACCGACGTTTATTCAGGCAAAAGTCCAACGATTGAAGACGAACATATCGTCATACCCGCGCTGAGTTTTTACTGGTTATCAGCATGAAAAAGGAGTCTCCAATGATTACAAAATGCCTCTTCCCAGTGGCTGGATATGGCACACGCTTTTTACCCGCCACCAAAGCCCAGCCCAAAGAAATGTTACCTGTGCTTACCAAACCGCTGATTCAGTATGGCGTCGAAGAAGCATTGGAAGCGGGCATGAAAGGCATTGCCTTTGTCACCGGCCGCAACAAACGCGCCATCGAAGATCACTTTGATATCAGCTACGAAATGGAAGACATGATTCGCGGCACGGGCAAAGAGAGCCAACTTGAATGTATTCGTGAGCTCATCGAAGCCTGCACCTTCTCCTATACCCGTCAAACGCACATGGCAGGCCTTGGCGATGCCATTCTCACCGGCGAAACGCTAATTGGTCAGCAACCCTTTGGTGTGATTCTCGCAGACGACCTCTGCATTGGTGATGGTATTGGCGATGATGAAGGTGTGATGGCGCAGATGGCCAAGGTGTATGCCAAATACAAATGCAGTGTTGTTGCTGTGGAAGAAGTGCCCGAACAAGATGTAAATAAATATGGTATTGTCAGCGGCCAAGCCATTGACGAGCAACATATGATGATCAAAGAAATGATTGAAAAGCCAGACCCCAAAGATGCACCCTCAAATCTGGCCATTATCGGCCGCTATATCCTCACCCCAGACATCTTTGATGTATTGCGCCATACCAAACCGGGCAAAGGTGGTGAAGTACAAATCACCGATACCCTTCAAGCCTTAGCCAAGAAAGGCATGGTCATCGCCTATAGATTCAAAGGCAAACGCTTTGATTGCGGCAGTGTCGAAGGGTTTGTCGATGCCACCAACCATTTCTATAACACCACCTACAAAAATACGGCGTAAGTTTGACATGTTCATTGGCATGAGTTGTGCTAGTTTTTCAGGTTAGCCTGAAACTTCCCAAAAGGAAAAAAATGCCAAACAGAAACGTAGAGCAACTACCTGCCATTTATGATTGGAAAGTGTGGGTTACACCAATCATCCTTACGATCATTTTGATGGTCTGTCTTTCCTATAGCTACCTTCTCTTTCACACTTTGGCTGAGTTATTCTCTGTGATTGTCGGTGTACTGATGTTTGTAGTTGCAGTGTTTAGCTATAAATACGCCCAAGACAATTTCGTCACCTACCTTGGTATCGGCTACTTTTGGATTGCCGCCATGGATTTGATTCATACGCTGCTTTATAAAGGCATGGCCATTGCTGAAGTCGAAGTGGTGCAACACGCCACACAGTTTTGGATTGCCAATCGCTACTTTGAAGCCTTCTTATTACTTAGCGCTCCCATCTTTTGTGGTCGTTGGCTTGGCAACACATCCAAGTTTATCGTATTTGGAGCAATAGCTACCGTCTGTTATTTGCTCATTATCAGTGGTATTTTTCCCGATGCATATATTGAAGGCGAGGGTCTTACCGACTTTAAAATTTACAGTGAATACATCATTTGTCTCATTCTTGGCCTAGCCCTTTATAACCTCTACCGTTATCAAGATAAACTCAAATCAGCCATTTTCCCTTTCTTGGCCATGTCTATCGTATTGACCATTTTCGCAGAGCTGGCCTTCACCAGCTATATCAGCCTCTATGGCCCAACCAATATCCTTGGTCATATTTTCAAGCTGTTTTCTTTTTGGTTGATTCTTTATTCGATTGTTCGCATCAGTTTGCAAGCGCCCTATATTGCCCTGGAGAAGTCCACGAACTTACTAAAAGGTTTGCGTGACAACATTCCTGATCTGATTTTCTATAAAGATAACGAAGGCATCTATTTTGGCTGTAACCAGGCCTTTTGTGATTTAATCGGCAAAAAAAATGAATCTGAGGTGATTGGTCGCAGCGATTATGATTTGTTTGGCAGCGATATGGCAGACCTCTTTCGCAGCAAAGATCACGAAATGTTTGAATCAGGTTTTACCACACATAGTGATGAGTGGGTCACCAATGCTGATGGCACAAAACGATTGATGGATACCGTAAAAACTCCATTTTTAAATAACAACGGCCTAGTCATCGGCCTTATTGGTATCAGCCGTGATATTACCGAGCGGAAAGCTATCGAACTTAACTTACAAAAAGTGTCCATGGCTGTAGAGCAAGCGGGCGAAGCCGTTCTGATGACAGGCAAAACCGGTCACATCGAATATGTGAATAATGCTTTTTTGAATTTAACGGGTTACAGCTCTGCTGAGATGCTTGGCCAGCACATCAGTGTGTTGCAAACCGATAAGCAAAAACAATCTTTTTATGAAGAATTATGGGCGACCATTAACCGCGGCGAAACTTGGCAGGATAGACTTATCAATGCCAAAAATGATGGCAGCTTTTATCCCGCATTACTCACCGTATCTCCGATGTTTGATAGCAATCATACCATTTGTAACTTCATCGCCATTCAGCAGGATTTAACTGCTTATGAAGGTTTAGCCGAGCAGTTTTACCAATCACAAAAGATGGAGGCTGTGGGCACATTGATAGGCGGTATCGCCCATGATTTCAACAACACCTTGGCCGGGATCACCGGCAACCTTTATTTGGCAAAAATGAGTGCCAGCAACTTACCCGAAGTGGTAAGCAGATTAAGCGACATTGAAAAACTTGCCTTTCAAGCCGCGGCAATGATTCGTCAATTGCTTACCTTCTCACGCAAAGGAACACTGCAGATGAACCCCATCTCCATCACACCTTTTTTAAAAGAAGTGATTAAACTTCAAGAGGTCACTGTGCCTGAAAACATTAAATTAACTTATGATATTGATAACATCATACCAACACTCAATGGTGACATTAATTTACTCCAGCAAGCCCTGATTAACCTGATTAACAATGCCAGAGATGCATTAGAACACGCCACTGCACCTAAGATTTCAATTCAACTCAAGCAACAACAAGCAGATTCAGCCTTTAAAAACAAATATCCTCAAATCAAGGCCGATGATATCGCCTGCATTACTATCAGCGATAATGGTCAGGGCATAAAACCAAAGGACATCGAACATATCTTTGAGCCGTTTTTCACCACCAAACCCGAAGGCAAAGGTACTGGCCTTGGCCTTTCCATGGTATTTGACGCAGTGCGCTCGCATGGCGGTGAGATTGGGGTGGAATCACATCTCGGACAAGGCACCACTTTCACCATCTACCTGCCTCTGGGAAAAAAGGCGGTTGTATCGCCGCTCCCGAGCAACGAGCAAACCATCATCCATGGCAAGGGTGAAACCATCTTGCTTGCCGATGATGATCCAGCCGTCCTTACTGCCTTAGGCTCAGTATTACAATCACTTGGCTATCGTGTGCTCGCTGCAAAAGATGGCGTCGAAGCTGTCAATGTGTATACGGCGCATCAAGCCGATATCGATTTATTGATTCTTGATGTAGTCATGCCCAATTTGGGCGGCGTTGAAGCCCTTGCCCGTATTCGAGCCCTATCCCCTGATGTGAAAGTGATTTTCGCCACTGGATATGATAAGAGCAATGACCTTTCCGACAAAGTTCACCACAAACAAGAAATGTTTGTGCGAAAGCCCTATGCCGTGAGCGAATTAAGCAAAATGATTCGCGACAAACTTGATTCGTAATCCAGTTTCAGCTTCTTCACGCAGTAATATTACTGAATAAAACCATTAAGATTGCCCTGAATGCTGGATATTTTATTGTTTCGTTCTCGCTCCCAATCATCCACTGGGTCTAGTTTGGACCAAGCTGTAAACAATTGGCGCTGCTTTTTACTGATGCGAATGCCGTAAGCTTGTTCCATATAAAAATAAGTGCGGGCAATATCGCCGCGAATATTTTCTGCTGGCTCGGCAATCTTCTGCTTAAAATTAACCTCAAAATCCACAGCTCCATAACCGCGAAGCTCGCCATCAATCAATCCATATTTGAAGTTTGAGCGATCGCCATTCATCTCGCCCACGGCAGGTTGTAGATTGTGTAGATCGGATTCCATGGCATTAAATATAGGATCTTTCTTACAAGCTTTACGCCCACCCTTTTGCCAACATTGCAACTGATGACCAAATTCCCACGCAGGCATCACATGCTCCCACTCCACTCGGCTGGCGCGCTTGGCTTGTTTGCGAGGCGTATAACCACAAGAAGCCCAATCTACCACTTTCTTGGCATCAAAAGCACAGTGTCCATAAAACGTTGTTCTATGCGCTTTATAGATTTGCATTTGCAAAATCTTCTTCGATTGTGAAAAGGTGGTGCCCGAAGTGTTTCCTGCTGCCAGAGCATGCCAAGGGCTTAAAAATAAAAATAATAAAATCAATGATATACGCATGGCGCGGCACTATACGAAAGAAAAGTGCTAACGATAGCGAATTATAAAAAGGAACTACCTAGCCTGCTAAAAGCAGCGTTTAGCTGGTTTGTTTTACCCTGCACCACTACTGTCCGGTTAAGCATTG